>NZ_JBQTCI010000001.1:0-1313789 GCF_052380015.1 Rheinheimera sp. NSM
GACGATGGTAGTGTAGCATTCGCTATGCGAGAGTAGTTCACCGCCAGGCTCCCAAATAAACAGACCCTTCGTGAAAACGAAGGGTTTTTTTATTGGTATTGCCGGTTGGTTACCTGCCCGAGCGAGCGAAAAGCTATGCGACCAGTTCGTCCGGAACGAACTGGGACAGCCAACGGCTGGCCTCGAAGCGGCGAACCCCATGGACGGGGTGAGCAATGTAGTTCACCGCCAGTACTCCACCGCCAAACATCTCTCGATTTATGTAAATAACCGACAATAAAAAGCCCGCATTAAGCGGGCTGGTTTTGCCGTAACTCTTACTTATTGCGGTGCAGGTTCCCATGCACATCAAAGCGCCAATGCGGTTCTTGCAGCGCGGTTAAATAAGCACCTGCACTATCCAGTGCAATAGCTTTAATAAAGTGATTGTTCTTATCCAGAAAAACCAGCCATTGCTTAGCAGTTTTACTTAGCTCGGCTTCAGCAATAAAGACATGCATCCCCATATAGTTTGGCAGGCTGTTATTCCAGCCTTGCTCTACTTTGAAGATGTAACGACCCTGATAATCCGGATGCAAAAAATTGGCTTGTTGCACCGGGCTTAGCAGTTGTTTATCACTGACACTGACCAGAGCAATACTATTACTGCGTGCAATCAGCTGATTTAATTCATTGCGTTGTGCTGATGCCTGACGGCTTCTTGCTGCTGCGGCATTTGCTATCGGCTTCGATAACGGCATGGCGATCTCTAACGAAAACAACGCCAACTCGTAATTATCCAGCAGGGCGAGGTAGGCTTTACTGTCACTACAATCTGTTGGCGCAGTAATGCCTCGTCTTACGTTGTGCGTTAATTTTGCATCTGCCTGCAGTAGCTTTTCTACATCACTACTATGTACCTTTTCTTGTAACAAAGCCTGCAGGCGATGATATTGCTTATCTGTGACTAAAACTGATGGCTCGCCTTCAGCCGGCAGCTCCTTACATTGCAGGTAATACTTACGGACCTCTGCCGAATGCAAAGCACTGCTGATAGCCGATTGCAGCGTGCGCTTTTCCGATGTTGAATAGCTGTTGGCTATGGCCGGTACGGCCGAAAGTGCGCTAAGAAGCGGGAGAACAGTTAACATATAAATTGCATCCGGAAAATGTTGCCGGCACCTTAGCCTGACTGAGCAAAAAAGGAAAGTGAATACTGGTGTGAACAGTTAAAGCCGCGGCCAGCTGCGTTAAAGCCCGTTTACAGCCAGCTGTGCAGCAATCCAATCGAGACAGCTTTTTTTACTGTGCAGGCCGGTTTGTTGCAGTATTTCCGGCCAACTGCGTCGCTGCCATAACAGCGCACAAAGTGTTTGTTTAAACTCTGCTGGCAACCGGCGGTAATGTAAGTTAAACCAGCTTAACAGCAGATGACTGATTAACTCGAACGGTCGCTTACCTTCGCTAAATAATTTTAGTTGTTCCAACTCTGTAGTGCTGAGCGCTGCCGGCTGCGGAGGTGCTGCCAAAGCTAAGGCCAATTCAGCGCTTAACTGCGGATACAGCAGCGCTAAGTTGCTGTACAAAGCTGTACTGAATTGTTGCTGCAGCTGATGGCATATCTCCGCAGATGCTGTAACGGCTTGCAGCATCAGTATGGAGTATTCGGCGCTGGCTTTATCGCTGCTGCTGCCTAAGCGCACTGTTACGTAGCCGGCTTGCTGCCAAAATTGCAATAAGCCGGCTGTTACGCCAAAGCTGCTGCCCAAATAACTGATATCGGCCTGCTGTGCCGCCTGTTTGATATGACTGAGTAATTGATTGCCCAGCTGCCGGCGTTGCAACCCCGGTTGCACGCTGATACGCATTACCCGCCATAGTGGTAAAGCGGCCAGTTCCGGCCGCGCTGAATGAAAGGCCAGGCTTTGTGCCAGCAAGTGCCCCTGAACACGGCGCTCTCCGTGATAAATGGCTGTCGCAAGTGCGGCCGGCAGCTGACCTTCACTGCTGATCAGTGCGCAGGCCAGTACCTGTTCGTGTTGTTCCAGCGTCATAACCTGCAGCTGTGGGTTATCCAGCAATGCAGCTAAATCTTTAACCTGAGTTTGGTAATGCGCCTGGCTTAGCAGATGAAATACCTGCTGCAGTTTTGCTGCTGAGCTCAGCCAGTCTGCGCTGTGGTAATGGCCGAAATGAACAGCCGCATTAGCATCATATAGCGCTTCATCTGCCGGTTGCTGTAACAGAAAAGCGGCAAAGATCAGCTGTTCCAGCGGATCGCCTGTCTGGTAGCGTACCGGTTGTTGCAGTTGCAGCTTTTTCCAGCCCGGGCACTGTGTACTAAGATGCTGTTGAAACCGCAGCTGAAAGCCGCGGCCTGTGCCTTCATAACCATGCTCTGTGCTGGCAAACACAATACGGCTGAAACGTTGCAGCAGCTGCTGCAGCACCGGTGTTGGTATAGCGGCGGCTTCATCTACCAGCAGCAAATCGGCGTTGCTATCGGCGCGTAACAGTTGATCAAAAGGCACAAACTGCAGGCGGTTATGCAGTGCGGCCTCTGTCAGTTGCCGAAAATGTTGCAAAGCGGTTTGCGCTGCCTGTGGTGAAGGCGCGGTAAGTATAATTTGCTTACCTGTGGTTGCCAGCTGTGCAGCAGCAATACCCAGGGCGGCAGATTTGCCACGGCCACGGTCGGCAGCCAGTACTAACGGTCTGCGCCGGTGGCCGCTGACCACATGCAAGATGCTCTCAACTGCTGTTTGCTGCTCAGTGCTGATATAAGGTGCGGCAACAAAGGTAAGCGGCGCAGCGGCTGGCCAGTTAAGCTGGCGGCTTATTTGTTCGTCGTCGATAATCACGCTGTTTTGTTGCGCTAATTGCGTTTGCCAGAAGGCGACAAAATGGCCCTGGTGGCTGGCGGCATCCAGCGGGTAAGGTAACAGGCTTTTGTGTGCCGGGTTCGCTTCCTGTTGCCACTTTGCAAACGGCGGGCAGAGCAGCAACCAGATGCCACCGGCTTTAACGCAACCGGCTGAAGCTGCCACCAGATCGGCATTAAAGCCGCTGAACGCATTGATCACTAAAATATCGCATTCACTGCCCAGCAGCTGATAATTTTGTTTGCCGGTTAAGTTAACGGCATCGGCAGGCGCCTCAGCGCCAAGCCAATACAGCTTATCGTAGCTAATAGTGCTGAGTAATGCCGTAGTGTGCGACAGCAGGGCATCTGCTGTGCCCTGCCAAATAACCGGCAAACGGATATGCAACTGCGCGGCCTGTTGCTGCCACTGTTGTAGCTGAGCCAGCAGCGCAGTTAACGGCATTTAGCCAACCGCCTGTAACCGGGCATAAGCCGTGACCAGCCACTTGCTGCCCAGATTGTCAAAATTAACCTGAATACGCGATTGGCTGCCGGTGCCTTCATAGTTAAGTACTGTGCCTTCGCCGAATTTATCGTGCAACACGCGCTGGCCCAGCTTAAAGCCGGTATTTTCAAAGGCGCCATGCGAGGCGGCACTACCAAAGCGGTTAAATTGGGTGGGCCGGCTAACCTGAGTGGTCAGACGGATTTCTTCTACATATTCTGCCGGAATTTCACGGATAAAGCGTGACGGCTTATGGTATTGCTCCTGGCCATACAAACGACGGCTTTCGGCATGGGTTAAATACAGCTTTTTCATTGCCCGTGTCATGCCGACATAACACAGCCGGCGTTCTTCCTCTAACCGGGTCGGATCGTCGCCGCTTTGCTGGCTGGGGAACATACCTTCTTCCAGGCCGCAGATAAACACCAGCGGAAACTCCAGGCCTTTGGCGCTGTGCAATGTCATCAACTGCACTGCATCCGAGTGCTCTTCGGCCTGGTACTCACCGGCTTCCAGCGCGGCTTGTGATAAAAACGCTGCCAGCGGTGTCATATCCTCGGCGCGGCGCTCATCAAAGTTCTGACAAGCGGTGATCAGCTCGTTTAAGTTTTCTATCCGCGTTTCGGCTTTTTCGCCCTTTTCTGCCTGATACATGGCATATAAACCAGACTGCTTAATCGCATGTTCGGCTTGCTCATGCAGCGGTAACTCTTTCACCTGAGTATCTAACTGCTCAATTAACTGCATAAAGTTATCGATGGCAGAGGCGGCGCGGCCGGTAAGCAGCTTTTGCGCCAGCATCTGCTGCAGGCTTTGCCACAGTGTTTGCTGCTGGGCGCGGGAGTGTTCACGTACTTTATTTAAGGTGGTATCGCCAATGCCACGCACCGGGGTATTAATAACACGTTCCAGTGCGGCGTCATCCTGGCGGTTATGCAACAGGCGCAGGTAAGCAAGGGCATCTTTAATTTCCTGGCGTTCATAAAAGCGCAGGCCGCCGTAAATACGGTAGTGCAAACCTTCCTGAATTAACGCTTCTTCCAGTACCCGCGACTGGGCGTTATTACGGTACAAAATTGCTGCTTCGCTTAAGCGATCGCCCTGCTTGTGCCAATCGCGGATGCGGCCAACAATAAAACGCGCTTCATCCAGCTCGTTAAAGGCGGTGTACTGTGAGATCACTTCGCCCTGAGCGCCGTCGGTCCATAAATCCTTACCCAGCCGATCGGTGTTATTGGCAATTACCGCATTAGCGGCTTTTAAAATGGTTTCGGTAGAGCGGTAGTTTTGCTCCAGCCGCACGGTTTCAACGTCGGGGAAATCTTTTAAGAAGGTTTGGATATTCTCTACCCGGGCGCCGCGCCAGCCATAAATAGACTGGTCATCGTCACCCACAATCATCACTTTGGCACTGCTGCCGGCTAACAGCCGCAGCCACTGGTATTGAATGGCGTTGGTATCCTGAAACTCGTCTACCAGGATATGGCGAAAACGCTGCTGATAATGGCCGCGTACGTCGCTGTTCTGTTTTAACAGCTCAAAGCTGCGCAGCAGTATTTCGGCAAAGTCGACCAAACCGGCGCGGTCGCACATATCCTGATAAGCAGCATAAATTTTTACCATCTGCTGCAGACTGAAATCGCCGGCGGCGTCGATCATGCCAGGGCGCAGGCCGTCATCTTTGCGGGCATTAATAAACCACTGAATTTGCTTTGGCGGCCAGTGTTTTTCATCCAGGTTCAGTGCTTTTAATACCCGCTTTACCAGCCGGTACTGATCGTCGCTGTCGATGATTTGAAAGCCCTGCGGTAAACCGGCTTCCTGGTAATGCGCCCGCAGCATGCGGTGCGACAAACCATGAAAGGTACCCATCCACAAGTTGTTTAAGCTGACGCCTATGGTGCTTTCAATCCGGCTGCGCATTTCCTGCGAGGCTTTATTGGTGAAAGTTACCGCCAGCAAGCTGTAAGGCGCGACCCGTTCTACCTGCATTAACCAGGCTAAGCGATGCACCAGCACGCGGGTTTTGCCACTACCGGCTCCGGCCAGTACCAGCATATGTTGCGGTGATGCTGCCACCGCATCGCGTTGTTTATCGTTCAGCCCGTCCAGCAGGTAAGATACATCCATCAGAAAGTCTCGCTAAGCACAATGGCGGCCATTATAGCAGCCTGGCTGTGCACGCCAAGCGCAGTTAGTGGATATATAACCAGTTAGTCAAATGAGGCCTCTGCATTCTGTTGCTACTGTTGATGTTTTGCTTTATAGGTATTGGCAAAGGTTAAAATTGCCATACTGATACAGCCAAAAATAAAGAAACCTGCAGTCACCGGAATAAGGCTGCCGTTATACATCTGGCCTATTACTGTGCCTATACACATCGACATAATGGATGACGTAGCACCTATAATAGCGGCAGCTATGCCTGCCACATGCCCCATAGGTTCCATCGCCATCGCATTGATATTGCCAAACACCAGACCAAAACAAAAAAACAGCACCGCAGCGTAGAGTAAAAACATCCACAGCTGTATTTCAATAACTAAATGCAGCACTAAAAACAGGGCTGAGCTTGCAATGATGCCCCAGACAGCACTATCAGATAATCGCTGCATGCCCCATTTTTGTACCAGGCGTGAATTCACCAGTGAGGCTGCGCCAAATACAATCGCCAGCAAGCCAAAGTACAGCGTGAACAGCTCGCCTGTTTTAAATAAATCCTGAAAAATTTGTTGCGACGAATTCAGGTAGCCAATAAAGCTGCCGAAAAACAATCCCATACAAATCATGTAGCATACGGTAGGTACATTACGGATAACTTCTTTAAAGCCTTCGGCAAAGCCTGTTTTGCTCATCGGGATACGATGCGGTTTGGGCAAAGTTTCTTCTAAGCGGCAAAAAATCCATACTACGATTAACAGCGCATAGCCGACATAAAGCAGAAAAATATCACGCCATGAGCCAACCCATAACACGGCCTGCCCCAGGCTTGGCGCCAAAGCCGGCACCATGACGAAAATCATCATCACCAGCGACATAATACGCGCCATATCATTACCGGAGTATTTATCCCGCACTATAGAAATAGCCGAAACATAAGGGCCGGAAACGCCTAAACCCTGAACAAAACGACCCAATAGCAAGATATTGATATCATTAGCGAAATAACATATCACTGTCCCCACTAAAAACAGCGCTATGCCGCCGTTCAGTACCTTTTTGCGGCCGGTAGCGTCTGACAAAGGGCCGCAAATCAGCTGGCCTATCGCCATCCCGAAAAACAAAGCACTGACCACCAACTGCGCCTGATTCGGATGGCTCATCGCAATATCAGCACGAATAGCATCCAGTGCCGGCAATAAGGCATCAATAGAGATGGCAACAATAGACATCATAAGCGCCACCAGTAAGGTAAATTCACCGGTGGAGATACGCGACTGCGGCGCGTGGGTAGAATAATCAGACATTCACAGCATTCCTTGTTTAAAGCTGCCTGCAGAAGGCGGGGATAGTTTGGCTTGTTAAATCACAACAGCGCAGATAATTGCTGCACATCAGTCAGCCGGATATGTGGCAATACCGCAATGTCAGTTTGATAATGATCCAGCCAGGCGGCCTGACAACCGGCGCTTAGCGCGCCCATTACATCGGCGCGGTGGCTGTCGCCAATATGCAGTATTTGCGCAGGCGCTACCTGCAGGCGTGCAGCGGCGCTAAGAAATAAATCGGCATAGGGTTTCATCCGGCCATCCGGCCCGGCTTGCAAGCTGAATTCGAATAACCCGCCGATACCCATTTTATTAATACAGGCATTACCATTGGTAATGGCGATTAAACGATACTGTTTTGCCAGCGCAGAGAGTAGCTGCGTTACTTCAGGTGATACGGTGATCCTGGTGCGGGCATCAAGAAAAGCAGCATAACCATGTTCCGCCGCGCGCCGCGCTTCAGGACGGGGTAGACCCAATTCAATCAGACCGGCTTCAATTCCCAGCAGACGCCAGCGACCAATATCATGACGTATCTCAGGCTCAATACTGGCCAGCTTTAACCGCTGTTGCCACCAAAACTCACTGTCTGTGGCTTTACTTGCCGGAGCCTGTTGCGCCAAAGCGCTCAGCATGGCCTGTTCGGCTGCGTCGATAATCGGTTTGTTATCATACAAAGTATCGTCTAAATCAAACGACAATACGCTAACCGGGCTTAGGGCTTTAAATAATTGCATAGTTGCTACCATGTTGTTGGCTGAAACACCTGCTGCCAGCTTACCGCCGCCAGTTGCTGACTAAACCAGCTTAACGCCTGGCCTTGGCTGTGCTTTTGCCACGCCATATACAGCGGAACTTTATCTCTGGGAATACTGCTGGCTTTGGCGACCAGTTCACCACGCGCCAGCTCTTCGCTGATCAGATGGCGTGGTACAAAGCCAATACCCAGGCCTTGTTTTTGCGCGTCTATTTTTGCCTGCATATTACTGACTATCACGCGCTGCCGCGTGTCGAACAAGCCGGACGAGCGCTTGGGCGCGTCCAGTGCCGAGTCGGCTACAACAATGGCGGCAAACTGTTGCACATCTTCGATGCCAACAATGCGATCTAACGCTGCCAATTGGTGATGCGGCGCTACGGCAAACACAAATTCCGCTTCACCCAGCGGCAGCAAATTAAACTGGCCCTTGGGTAAATCGCCGGATACACCAACGGCAATATCGGCCCGACCGGTTTGCAATGCCTCCCAGCCGCCGGCCATCACTTCCTCTTTTACCAACACTTGGGTAATTTTGCCCAGCTGCAAAAACTGACCAATTACATCCAACAGCGGAGCATTCGGAATTATGCTGTCTTTGGCAATCATCAGTTGGGTTTCCCAGCCGGTATCCAGCTGCTTTACCGCATTTTGCAGCTGGTTAGCGGCATGTAGCAAGGTACGGCCCTGCTCCAGCAGCAACTGCCCGGCCGGGGTTAACTGCGCCCGCTGTTTACTGCGGTCAAACAAGGCTACGCCTAAATCAGACTCCAGCTTGGCAATGGTGTAGCTCAGCGCTGAAGGCACCTTGTACAACGCTTCAGCGGCGGCGGCAAAACTGCCTTTGCGCTCTATCGCATCCAGTGCTCTTAAAGCGTCTAAACTCAGTACGTTATGCATAGCAGGCTCGTTTAAGGCTAAATTCAAATATTTTGAATAGTGTAGTCAAAACATTGCGCTTTTACCGCAAAAATTATCCGGCTATAGTGACTACATCGACGCAAAGTGTGCTGTCGAGCGGCAGTAAACTTAACTTTAAACAATTTGACAGGTGATATTATGGCTACTTCAATCGTAAGCAAAATTTTAAGCTCAAACGCCGGCTTCGCCGCTTTAGCATTGCGGGTTCCGGTTGGTATTATCTTTGCCGCCCACGGTGCGCAAAAGCTGTTTGGCTGGTTTGGCGGCTACGGCCTGGAAGGTACCGGTGGCTGGATGGACAGCATAGGTTTATCGCCGGGTATTGTCATGGCGTTTTTAGCCGGTGCGGCAGAATTTTTCGGCGGTATCGCGCTGGTGCTGGGCCTGTTAACCCGGCCGGCCGCACTGGCACTAAGCATGGCCATGGTAGTGGCGATTGTTGCCGTGCACCTGCCAAACGGCATGTTTATGAGTAACAACGGCTACGAATTTGGTTTAGCCCTGTTAGCTGCCAGCGTATCGCTGCTGTTTAGCGGTGCCGGTAAAGTCTCAATCGATAACCTGTTGGCCAAGCGTTTTAGCTAAGGCTAAGTAACAAAGAAAAACGCCCGGTTCTGCCGGGCGTTTATTTTTTCTTTGCCCTTGGATGGGCGCTATCGTATACCTTAGCCAGGTGGGCGAAATCCAGATGAGTATAGACCTGGGTGGTGCTAAGGTTGGCGTGGCCGAGCAGTTCCTGCACGGCGCGTAAATCCTGGCTGGATTCGAGCATATGGCTGGCGAAGGAATGGCGCAGCATATGCGGGTGTACATGCTGGTTTAAGCCCTGCTGTTTCGCCCACAGTTGCACCCGCTCGCGCACATGGCGGCTACTTATGCGTTTATGCTGTTTGCTGATAAACAACGCATTGGCATCTTCTTGCGGCAGCTTTGCCGTAAAAGCCGGCCGCTGTTTTAACCAGTCTTGTAATGCTGTCAGCGCGATTTTTCCTACCGGCACTATACGTTGTTTGCTGCCCTTACCCGTTACCTCGATTAACTGCTCATGCCATTTAATATCGTGGATATTGGCATTTACCAGTTCTTCTAAGCGCAGGCCGGATGAGTAAAACAGCTCCAGCATAGCTTTATCGCGGCAGGCAAGAATATCGTCGTTGCTGTCAAAGCTCAGCAGATGATTCAGCTGATCAACATTAAGGTTTTTTGGCAGGCTGCGCGCTGCCTTGGGGACAGATAAATACTGCGCCGGGTTGTCTGTGCGCTTAGCCTGTGCTTGCAGATAGCGGAAAAAGCTGCGCAGCGCCGCTACTTTTAACGCTATGGTGCGCGGTTTGGCGCCGCTGCGGCGCAGGCCGATAATATGCTGTTTTAATTGCTCTTCTGTAACGTTAAGCCAGTGACTGTCAGCATCAGTTTCCGCTACGCCCAGCGCCAGTTGTCGCAACTGGCGCTGATAGCTGTCTAAGGTTTTGCTGCTGTAGCCGCGCTCAAACTGCAAATACTGCAAAAACGCCTGCAGCGGTTGTTGCCACTGCGGCGCTAACGGGGTGTCAGGCAGCGTCATAACCCGGTAACAACTGAGCTAAAATGCTGGCTAAATGGCTGATAAACAGCTTGTCCATCGCCGGCTGGAAGTGATCATCCTGCTCGCTGCCAAAGGCCAGCAGTGCCAGTGGTTGCTGTTTGTCGCTGATTAACACCAGCGCCACAGAGTGAATATGGCCGGCAAACAAACCTTGCTGCTCTTCTTTGTTAAGCCGGCCTAAGTACACGCCATGCTGATTCAGCCGGCGCGACAGCAACAGCTGAAACGGGCTGCTGCTTTGGGCATCGTCAAAGCGCAACAAGCGGCATTCCTGCACATTTGGCATGGCTGCGGTAAATTGCTGCAGGCTGTGTTGCGCATCCTGCAAGCTGCCGGCCTGGTACAGTTGGGCTTGCAGCTGATTAAACGCCAGAAAAATTTGCTCGTTTTGCCGTGCTACCGACATTAACCGCGTAATGTCGTCTTCCAGCGCCTGAATTTTCTCGCGCTGCAGCTCCAGCTGGCGCTCTACCAGCGACACACTGCCGCGCTGCTGGTGCGGCAAGCGCAGATTGGCCAGCAATTGCGGATACTGTTGAAAAAATTCCGGGTGGTCCTGCAAATAGTCGTACACCACATGGGCGGCCAGCAGGTCTTTGTCCTTGCTCAGGCTATCGTTCATAGCAATATTTGTCCGTCGTAAACATGTTCTGCCGGGCCGGTCATTTTCAGCGGCTGGCCCGGGCCATTCCAGCGAATGTGCAGGCTGCCACCGGGTAAATCTACCCGTACCTGCTGTTGTAATTTCTTCTGTAACTGGCCTACTACCACAGCCGCACAAGCGCCGGTGCCGCAGGCTTGGGTTTCGCCGGCGCCACGCTCCCACACCCGCAGCTTAATATGGCCCGGGTTTAATACCTGCATAAAGCCGATATTGGCGCGCTCCGGAAAGCGTTCGTGCTGTTCAAACAGCGGGCCTTGTAACTGCACCGGGGCGTTGTCGAGGTCGTCCACTTCCACTACTGCATGCGGGTTGCCCATTGATACTACCCCGCAGAGTATAGTGTGCTCTTCGGCGCGCAGAATATAGGTAATTTCCTGCTTCTGCGCTTTAAACGGCACCCGCGCCGGGTCCAGTTGCGGCACCCCCATATTCACCGTTACCTGGCCGTCGGTTTCAACGTATAAGGTAATTTTGCCGGATTTGGTGCTAACGCCAATTTTATGTTTGTTGGTTAAGCCGCGGGCGCGGACAAATTTAGCAAAGCAGCGCGCGCCATTGCCGCATTGCTCTACTTCAGAGCCATCGGCGTTAAAAATGCGGTAATGAAAATCCAGTTCAGGATCATAGGGCGGTTCTACCATCAGCAGCTGATCAAAGCCAATACCGGTATGGCGGTTCGCCAGGGCTTTAATCTGCTCTTTGGTCAGAAACACATTTTGGCTTACCGCATCGACCAGCATAAAGTCGTTGCCCAGGCCATGCATTTTTGTGAAATGTAACAACATCAGCGCCCTTAATTAATCGGTGACAACCTGTTCACCACGCCATAAATCCTGCCACTGTTCACGGGCGCGGATTAAATGCACTTTATCGCCATCTACCAGTACTTCGGCAGCGCGCGGGCGGCTGTTGTAGTTTGAACTCATGGTAAAACCATAGGCGCCGGCTGAGCGCACCGCCAGTAAATCGCCCTGAGCTATCGCCAGTTCGCGGTCTTTACCGAGAAAGTCGCCGGTTTCGCATACCGGGCCGACAATGTCATATACCGCAGCGGTGGCCGTGGTATTAATGTCTACCGGCACTATGGCCTGCCAGGCGCTGTAAAGTGCAGGGCGGATTAAGTCGTTCATGGCGGCATCGACAATGGCGAAGTTTTTCTCCTGGCCCGGCTTTAAAAATTCTACTTTGGTGAGCAGCACGCCGGCATTGGCCATAATGGCACGGCCCGGTTCCATAATCAGTTCCAACTGCGGATAACTTTGCAGCCGCTCTACGACCTTGCTGATGTAATCGGCCGGCGAGGGCGGGATTTCTTTATCGTAGGTTACACCCAAGCCACCGCCGATATCGATATGGCTTAGCTTGATGCCGTCGGCTGCCAGCTCGTCAATCAGCTTAAGCAGCTTTTCCAGTGCATCTAAAAACGGCTGGGTTTCAGTAAGTTGTGAGCCGATATGGCAGTCCACACCCACTACATCCAGGTGACTATAGCTGGCAGCCAGCCGGTAAATATCGCGCGCCTGCAGAATATCAATGCCAAATTTATTCGCTTTTAAGCCGGTAGAAATATACGGATGGGTTTTGGCGTCGATATCCGGGTTTACCCGAATCGATACCGGAGCTTTTTTATCCAGGCTGCTGGCAACCTGCTGCAAGCGCTCCAACTCAGCAATAGATTCGACATTAAAGCATTTAATACCCAGCTGCAGCGCAAAGCGCATATCATCTGCCGTTTTTGCTACGCCGGAGAACACCACTTTTTTCGCGTCGCCACCGGCAGCAATAACACGGCGCAACTCTCCGCCGGAAACAATGTCAAAGCCACTGCCCAGTTTCGCCAGCAGGTTGAGTATCGCCAGGTTACTGTTGGCTTTTACCGCATAACACACCAGACTGTGCGGGTGTTTTGCTGCTGCGCTGGCAAAGGCCTGATAATGCCGCTCTACGGTAGCGCGCGAGTAAACATAGCAAGGGGTGCCGAATTGGTTGGCAATGTCGCTAAGTGGTTGTTGTTCCGCAAACAGGCGGTTGTGCTGATAATTAAAATGGTCCACGTTGTTCATCCGGTTGTTGGGTTGGATTAGCGTTGTTTTGCTGTGGCTCTGCCACTTCCGGTGCCGGTTGTGGTAAGGTAAGCGGGCCTTTTTGACCACACGCACTCAGTAAGCTGCACAGCAAAATGACGGCAGTAACAGTTAACAGCGGACCTCGGGTTGTAAAAGCGTGCATGATGTTATTTTTTTATGGTGGTTGCGTTCTATAATCGCATCCTTAGCGATAAAAGCAAACAGGTGAAGCAGATGAATGATCTGGAATATGAAGAATTAACCGACAGTATTATGCTGGCGGTAGAGCTGGCAGTAGAAAATGCCGATGCCGACCTGGATTATGAGTCACACGGCAGTTTGCTCAGCATCAGTTTTGCTGATGGCAGCAAAATCATTATTAATAAGCAGCCGCCGCTGCAGCAGTTATGGTTGGCCACCAAATTTAACGGTCACCATTTTGAGTTGCGTGGCGACAAGTGGATAGATAACCGCAGTGGCGCCGAATTCTGGCAACTGCTGAACGATGCTGCCGCCAGGCAGGCGGGTAAAGCGCTTAATTTAGCGCCTTAGGCGCTGCTGTTTTTTTAGGATCTGTAATGGCGTTACTTCCTTTTGTTGATGTTAAGGCGCAAGGCGACAGCCGCGCCGCCGTGGTGTGGTTGCATGGCCTTGGCGACTCCGGCCACGGTTTTGCCCCTATAGTACCTGAACTGCGCTTACCGGCAGACGCCGGCATCCGGTTTTTATTTCCGCACGCGCCCGAGCGGCCGGTAACGGTAAATGGCGGCATGCGGATGCGGGCCTGGTACGATATTAAAACCATGGATTTAACCAATCGTGCCGACGAAGCCGGGGTGCGGGAATCTGCCGCGGCAGTGCAACAGCTGTTGGATAAACTGATTAGCGACGGTATTAGCAGCGAGCGCATTATTCTGGCCGGCTTTAGCCAGGGCGGCGTTATAGCGCTGCATTTACTGCCGCGTTTGCCGTATAAACTGGCCGGGGTAATGGCGTTGTCTACCTATATGTGTGCACCGGATAAGTTAAAAGACGAAAGTAACAATATTAATAAGGCCACGCCGGTGTTGGTAGCGCACGGCAGCCAGGATCCGGTGGTGCCGATGGCGGCAGGGCAACAAGCGTACCATACACTGAAAAATGCCGGTTTTAATGTCAGCTGGCACGACTACCGCATGCAGCACAGTGTTTGCGCCCAGGAAGTGGCCGATATCAGCAGCTTTATCCAGCGGCGTTTATTGACTCAGGTAACCAACTAAGATGAACCTAATCCGTATTGCAACGCGTAAAAGTGCGCTGGCACTGTGGCAGGCCGAATATGTTAAAGCTGAACTGCAGCGGCATCACCCGCAGCTAAGTGTCGAGCTGGTACCGATGTCGACCCAAGGCGATAAAATTCTTGATACCCCGCTGGCAAAAATCGGCGGCAAAGGCTTGTTCGTTAAAGAACTGGAGCAAGCCATGCTGGATGGCCGCGCCGATATTGCTGTGCACAGTATGAAAGATGTGCCGGTGGAATTTCCGGCCGGCTTAATGCTGCATATCATTTGCCCGCGGGAAAACCCGCAGGATGCTTTTGTTTCCAATCAATTCAAATCATTAGATGAATTACCACCGGGTGCGGTAGTGGGTACTTCCAGCCTGCGCCGCCAGTGCCAGTTAAAAGCCTTAAGGCCCGATTTAACCGTGCGCGACCTGCGCGGTAATGTAAACACTCGTTTGGCCAAACTGGATAACGGTGAATTTGCCGCTATTATTCTGGCTGCTGCCGGTTTGATCCGGCTGGGCTTTGCACAGCGCATCGCCGGTTTAATGCCGGTGGCAACCAGCCTGCCGGCCAATGGCCAGGGTGCCGTGGGCATTGAATGCCGCAGCGACGATATCGCCGTGCAGCAACTGTTGTCGCCACTGGAGCATGCACCTACCCGTAGCTGCGTGCTGGCCGAGCGGGCGATGAACCGTAAATTGCAAGGCGGCTGCCAGGTACCTATTGGCGCCTATGCCGAAATCAGCGGTGACAGCCTGTGGCTGCGCGGCCTGGTTGGCGCGGTGGATGGCAGTGAAATTATCCGCCATGAGTTGCGTGGCCCGGTTGCCGAGGCAGAGCAGTTAGGCACTGCGCTGGCAGAGTACTTGCTGGCGCAGGGCGCGGGCCGTATTTTACAGGCGGTATATCAGGCTGCGCCATGACAGAGTTTGCGCCGCAGGGCATCCCGTTTTTAATTACCCGGCCGGCCGGTAAGGCTGATAACCTGCTGGCCACGCTGGATGAAAGCGGTATTGCCTATTTGTATCAGCCATTGATCACCACGGCACAAGTCAGTTTAAAAGCCCAGGATCAACAGCTGTTACAGCAGGCCGATATGCTGATTTTTGTCAGCGTCAGTGCGGTAAACAGCCTGCAAAGCCAGTGTGACGCAGCTATATTGCAGGCACCGCTGTTTGCCGTGGGGCAAACCACAGCCCTCGCGTTGCAACGCTGGCTGGCGCGGGAGGTAACAGTACCGCTTGATCAGCGCAGCGAAGGCTTGCTGCAATTGCCGCAATTGCAACAGGTAGCCGGTAAGCAGGTTGTGGTGGTGCGCGGTAATGCCGGGCGCGAACTGATTAAACAAAGCCTGGTGGCGCGTGGTGCGGTAGTGCGTTACGTGCAAAGTTACAAGCGCTTGCCGTTGCCGCTGGACGGCGCCTTGCTGTGTCAGCAGTGGCAGCTGGCCGGTATTCGTTGTATTGTGGCCACCAGCAATGAAATTTTACAGCAATTGTTCAGCCTGGTAAGTAGTGCCCATCACCATTGGCTGCAACAATGCGATTGGATTTTGGTTAGCCCGCGCATGCAGGATAGTGCTGTAGCGCTGGGCATAGCGGCAGAGCGCATTACCCTTGCCGACAATGCCAACGACAGCGCATTACTGGCTGCCATCAGCCAGCTTAAGAGGAAATATCAATGAGTGACAGCTTAGAGCGCGCTACCGAAATGGACGCGCCGTTGCAGCAACTAAAGCAGAAAATTGACGCCGAGCCGGCACCGCGTAAGGGCGGCGGCTTTAGCGGTGGTTTAAGTTTGTTACTGGTGCTGGCACTGGGCAGCGCTATTGGTGCCGGCGGCTATTGGCTGTGGCCGCAATGGCAAAACCTGCAACAGCAAACCGCCAGCCTGCAGCAAAATCAGCAGCGCTTAACCGAGCAAAGCACGCAGCAACTGGACAGCAGCAAACAATTACAACAGCAATTGTTGGCAGAGCAACAACAGCGGTTGGCGCAGCTGGAGCAAAACCTGCAGCAGCAACAGCAGCAATTGGCCGCGCAAAACCAGGCGCAAATTCAGGCATTACGTCAGTTAGTGCAGGAGCGCGACAGTGCGCCGCCACGACACTGGCTGCTGGCCGAGATTGAGTATTTACTGCAACTGGCGGCACAAAAAGTCTGGCTGGAGCAGGATTTTGCCACCGCACGTGCCTTACTGGCCAGCGCCGATGAAAAATTGCTTAAGCTGGACGACCCGTCCTTACTGCCGGTGCGTCAGGCCCTGGCCACAGATCTGGAGCAGTTAAGCCGGTTACATCAACCCGATTTAACGGCTGTGCATATTCAACTGCAACAAATGCGCAAGCACAGCATGCTGTTACCACTGAAACAGCAGGAGCAGCCTGAACAGCTTGAGCCGGCCCCCGGCACAGAGCTGAGTAACTGGCGCGCTACCTTAAGTTATTATTGGCAGCAAAGCTGGAGCAAGTTGGTGCGGGTACGCAGTGCTGTGCCGGAAGATTATTTTAGTTTAACCACTGAGCAGCAGTTAATGCTGCGGGTTAGCTTAAACCAGCAATTGCTGCTGGCCGAATTGGCCGCTATGCAGCATCAGCCACAGGTATATGCCTCGGCATTGCAACAAGCATCTGATCAGCTGCAGCGCTATTTTAACAGCGATGATGCCGGCGTTTTACAGCTAAGCACAGATCTGGCTGCATTGGCTGCGGTTGAGGTAGCAGTAGCTACGCCTGCGCCGTTAACTGCATTGCCGCAGTTGCAACAGTATCAGCAGCAGTTGACGGAGAGCAGCCTATGATCCGTTGGCTGTTGTTAGTCCTGGTGCTGGCCGCTGCCATGGTACTGGGGCCCGCGTTGGTGAATAACCCGGGTTATATTAAAGTTATTCTGGCCGGCCGCGTGTTTGAATTCACCGCATTGGGCTTGGTGGTGATGCTGGTGTTGTCTGCGGTGGCGCTGTGGCTGGTCAGTGTGCTACTGCGAAAATTACTGCGTTTACAGCATGTATCGTTTAATTTTTTGCGCTGGCGCCGCCAACGTAAAGCGCAGCAAGCCTTTGAGCTGGGGTTACAGGCCTATGCCAAGCAGCAATGGCAACTGGCAAGTGCGCATTTAGCCAAAGCCGCTGCCGACGATTTTATGCACAACGAAAAACACCTGCTGGCGGCTTATGCGGCGTTTTATGCCGGCAATACTGACCAGGCCAACCGCCATGTTGCGGCTTTACCGGCAGCAGACAACAGCAGCTGCTTTGTGCAGGCCGACTTACTGTTGCAACAAGGCCAGGCGGCACAGGCTTGCGTATTGTTAGCTGAGCAGGTTAACGCAGACACTGAAGATAAAGGCTTAGGCCAGCTGTATTTATACGCCTTGCAGCAAGCCGGCCAATGGCAGCAGTTATTGCAAATGGTGCCGGCAGCACTGAAACAACAGTGGTTTGACAAAGATAAATGGCGCCGGCAACGCTTTAATATTTACCCTGCTGCGGTTAGCCAGCTCAGCCAGCAGCAACGCTTTGATGAAGCAGCGGCCTATTGGCAAAACCTGCCGGCAAAAGAGCGTAAGTCTACTGCTGCCAATATCGGCCTTGCCTGGGCGCAGGCGCAAAATGGCCAGAGTGAGGCGGCAGAAAAACTGTTGTTAAGTAACCTGCATTTAGAAGAATTACCGCTGACACTAACCTTTTTACGCCAGATCCCGCTGGGTAAATCGGTATTAAAACTACGCAAACAAGCACAAAGCTGGCTGCGCGATCATCATAGCAATGGCTATGTTTATGCATTGCTGGCCTACCTTGCCGAGCAGGAAGGTGAGCCGGAGCAGGCGGAACTGGCGCTGCAAAAAGCGCGGCAGTATGAGCCAAAGCTTGGCTGACAATGTGCTAACCGGCATGGCGCCCCTAAGCCAGCCGGGCGCCCGCGTATTGGTACTTGGCAGCATGCCGGGCGCCGCTTCGCTGGCACAACAGCAATATTATGCCCATCCGCGTAATTTGTTCTGGCCGGTTATGGCAGAGCTGGCCGGCTTCTCTGCTGCCTTACCCTATGACGAAAAAGTACAGGCGTTGACCGGCGCCGGCGTTGCCTTGTGGGATGTAATTGGCAGTTGCCGCCGTGCCGGCAGTTTAGACAGTGCCATTCGCGATGAGCAGGTAAATGACTTCGCCGGCTTTTTTGCCGCTCAGCCACAGTTGGCGGCCATTGGTTTTAACGGTGCTAAAGCCTTGCAGAGTTTTAAACGCCATGTGCTGCCATTACATATAGTGCCGCCACAGTTGCAGTTGCTTAGCTTACCCTCTACCAGCCCGGCGCATGCGGCGTTGAGCTTTAACGACAAACTGCAACAGTGGCACCAACTTAGCGCTTATTTGCGTTAGCTGTTGTGTTTGGTTGATTTCGGTACGTGTCGGCTTTTTTTACATAAAGCCGGTTATTAGCTTGACAGATCCGGCGCAGCAAACAATATTGATTAGTAATTGAACTGTCAACCGGCTGTGTTATGCCAATAATGTTATGCAGCGCTGTAAGCTATCAGCAGTGGGTCGCCCGGCCCGCAAACCTGCACGACTGTTCAACGGACTACCACCTGTCAGAGTGGTTTGACGAGTAGCAATTTCCCCTTCAGCTAATACCAGAATTTTTCGCACGGCATTTTGCTGCGCGAAATACTGCGGCCAATTGGCCATTTCCTAAAACAACACAATAAGCAGGAAGTTAAAAATGAAAGCACTAAGTCTGTTAGGCGTAGTTGCGCTATTGCTATGTGGCAATGCGCAGGCCTGTTTGCAACAAGAAAGCGAAAGTAACAATAACGAAAGCGCGGCCGATGGCCCGCTGTGTAGCGGCACAACGGTACAGGCAGCCATTGGCAGCCGCACCGACCAGGACTGGTTCTATTTTGATACCGCCGCCAGCGGCGATATCAGCGTCAGTTTAAGCCATGGCAACAATGCCGACTTTGACTGGTTTTTATACCGGGCCAGTGGCAGCTACATTGCCTCTGGTCAAAGCAGCGCTAATCCGGAAACCGGTACCTATGTTGCCTCACCGGCCGGGCGGCATTTTATTAAAGTCACCCGTTATAGCGGTACCGGCAACTATCAACTGACGGTAAATTTCGCCGGTGGTAGCGGTGGCGGTACCGACCCGGAGCCAGAGCCGGAGAACTGTAACTATGGCCCACGGCCGGCTAAACCGGGCGGTCTGTCAGCAACCTTGCTGGGTGGTAGCAGCGATGTTTGCGTCAGCTTAACCTCGCCGGCGCTGTTACTGATGGGCGGTGGTGCTGATGTTGATGCCGCTTTTGCTAACCGCATTGCGCCGCATATCCGGGGCGGCAATATAGTGGTGCTGCGTACCTCCGGCACGGCAGCCTATAACGATTACCTGCAAGGTTTGACAAATGCGGCTTCGGTTGAAACGCTGATCGTTAACACCCGCACCAAGGCCAACAGCGATTATGTCGATTGGGCCATCCGCAGTGCCGAGTTTGTCTTTATTGCCGGCGGCGATCAATCAGACTACCTGAACCAGTGGCAGGGCACTAAAGTACAGGATGCGTTAATGCATGTGTATAACAAAGGTGGGGCCGTGGGCGGCACTTCTGCCGGTAATCATGTACTGGGCGAGTTTATTTACGACCCGGATGGTGTGCCGGGTGCGATTAGCTCAGAAGCGGTAACCGATTTTTGCCATCAGACGGTGAATATCAGCAGCAACTTTCTCGCATTGCCGCTGTTAGACGGCATTATTACCGATACTCACTTTAAACAGCGCGACCGCATGGGCCGCTCGGCAGTGTTTCAGGCTAAGCTTGGCAGCAGTGGCCGCGTAGTGGCAGTATCTGAAGCAACCTCGTTATTTGTCACCGCCAACGGCAACGCTGTGGTAGATGGCAGCCATGAAGTTTATGTATTACGCGCCGACAGCCAAACGCACTACCAGCAAATCAGCTGTGGCCAGCCGGTGATTATTAATAACCTGCTGCGTTATAAGCTGTTGCCGGGCCAAAGTTATAACCTGTTGAATAACAGCACGGCAGTAAGCCCAACCCGGTTAAGCATAGATGGCCGCAGCGGCAGCTTTTATAGCCCGACCAATCCGTACTGAGCTTAAACGCTATCGCTGCTAAGTTGCTGCGATAGCGGAATTTATTGCTGTCCCGCTGGTCTGATGCTGACTTAACCACAGCAGATGCAGGGACAGCCATTCTTTGTCTGGTGTTACTACTACGTTAAAGCGCCTGCTGCAGACCTATGGTCGCGTGGCACTGCCTGCGCTGTTGCTGCATGCGGTACTGCTGGCAGCTTTGCTGCAAGTGCGGTTTACGCCGGCAGTTAAACCACCGGACGTTGAGTCGGTAGTATCTTATTTATATCAGCCGCCTGTAAGCACACAGCAAGCACAGCCGGAAGCTGACACAGGACCAGAACCGGTTACCCCGAACGCAGAACCCGTTATTGCAAAGCCATCTTCAAGATCACTGCGCACTGCAGATAGCAAAAAGGTTGAGCAAGCTCCAGCGGATACTCCGCCTGCGCCGACAACGCAGTCGGTCCGTCAGCCTGTGGCTGTCCCGCAATCCGGCCTTGCACAGCGCAGCCTGGAACGGGCGGCAACCACAACTCCTGCAGCTATGGAGCAGGCCGCGGCAGCAAGTTATCAGCAATTTCTACAGTTGCAACGACAGCCAAAAATGACGGTAAACAAGCGCCATCAGCAGCTAAGCACTGATCCGGCGCAGCAGGTATTTGCACGGCTGGATAATGGCTTGCAGCTGATCCGCACCAAAGGGGGATGTCGCTTCGCTGACCCGGCTAAAGAAGGTTTTGAAGCATTGATGACCTCTAGCGCGGTAGTGCCCTGCGGCGACGAGGAGGATAGCAGCGCCTTATTGAAACAGGCGCTGGAAAAACACAGTAAGCGTTAATCAGGCCTCAGCAATATGCTGCTCTAAACGCGCTTTCAGCTCGCCTTCAATCGCCACTGCCTTACCGGTTTTCTGGTCCAGGCAGACAAAGGTTACCTGAGCATCGGCTGCTATGGCATCTTTGCCGGCAATACGCACCTCCTGGGTTACCACGGCGCTTTTACCGCCTACTTTGCTAAAGCGGGTAAACACTTCCAGCTGATCACCCATGGTAGCGGCAACACGGTAGTTAATATTGATATTTACAATCACCCACGCCAGATTATGTTTGGCAAACCAGTCAATATCGCCGCTGTCTTCCAGATAACCCCAGCGCGCTTCTTCGAGAAACTCCAGGTAACGGGCATTGTTTACGTGTTGGTAAATATCTAAGTGATAACCGCGTACTTTAATTAAGGTTTTATGTGTCATATCCGGGCTCCGTGCATCTTTCAGGTGCAGCGATTGTGGCATAACTTTACTGGCCAAACCAGTTTAGATATAGGCAAACGCATCGGCGAACATATGCTCGCGATGTGCACCTTGTTCTATAAAGGCGTCGCGTACTACGCCGGCCATGGCAAAGGGGCCGGCGACATAAATATCGTAGGCTTCCAGCGAGACAAAATCCTCCAGCACGGCATGATGTACCATGCCTGTTCTGCCCTGCCAGCTGTCATCCGGCTGCTGTACTACCGGAATAAAGCGGTACTTGCTGTTTTGTGCCGCCCACTGCTGCATTACCGTGTGGTGATACAACGCGCTGTGCTCACGCACGCCCCAATATACAAAAACCGGCCGGTCCAGTTTGGCAGCAGCAATGGTTTGCGCAATGCTGTAGATATAAGAGAAACCGGTGCCGCCGGCGACCAAGATCAGTGGTCGCTCACTGTCGGCGCGAAACTGCGCATTACCCAGGCCTATTTCAGCTTGTACCGGTTGCTGTAGCTGATGTTGCTGCAGCAGGTGCGCTAACGCCTGGCTGGCGTACTGGTCTGCCACGCTGCCACCGATATGCAACTCCAACTGCGGCTGCGCCGGCGTGCTGGCAATCGAAAACGGCCGTTTATCGCTGTCGCTTAAACACAGCTGTAAATACTGGCCACTGACAAAACTGCAGGGCTGTGTCGGGGTTAACACCACGCGGTTTACGGTGGGTGTAAGGGCTTCAATTAAATCTACGTTACAGGCAATAGTCGTCATAGTGCTCTCAGCAATGGCCTTACGGCTTAGCCACGGATAAAAGGGTGGTGTAATACCAGATCAGTATTGGGGTAGGCTAAACAACAGTAGGTAAACTGCTGTTGTTTGTCCAGTTCGGTCAGTGGCTGCGGTGCGTTATAGCGCACCTCACCACTTTTTAGCTTGCAAACACAGCTGGTGCAAACGCCTTGGCGACAACGGTTAGGGAAATCGATACCCTGGCGTAGCGCCGCGTCCAGGATGGTTTCGCCTTCCTGCACGGTAAAGCTCAGTTGCGCCGGGGCTATGGTTACCAGATAGCTCACAGCCTGGCATCCTTAGCCGGCAGCGGTATACCCAGGCTATCCCAGATGCTATCCACTCGCTGTTTAACCGCTTCGTCCATAACGATAGGTTCGCCCCATTCGCGGCTGGTTTCACCCGGCCATTTGTTGGTGGCGTCCATACCCATTTTTGAGCCAAGGCCGGATACCGGCGAGGCGAAGTCCAGATAATCTATCGGCGTGTTTTCAATTAAGGTAGTGTCGCGCGCCGGGTCCATTCGCGTGGTAATGGCCCAAATTACGTCTTGCCAGTCGCGGGCGTTAATATCGTCATCGCAGACAATAACAAACTTGGTGTACATAAACTGGCGCAAGAATGACCAAACGCCCATCATCACCCGCTTGGCGTGGCCGGGGTACTGCTTTTTCATCGTCACTACCGCTAAGCGGTAGGAGCAACCTTCCGGCGGCAGATAAAAGTCGGTAATTTCCGGAAACTGCTTTTGCAGTATCGGCACAAACACTTCATTCAGCGCCACGCCCAGTATTGCCGGTTCATCCGGCGGCCGGCCGGTGTAAGTGCTGTGGTAAATGGGATCTTTGCGCATAGTAATATGCGTAACGGTAAACACCGGGAAGTTATCTACCTCGTTGTAGTAACCGGTATGGTCGCCGTACGGGCCTTCCGGCGCCATTTCACCGGGCGCAATATAACCTTCCAGCACAATTTCGGCACTGGCCGGTACCTGTAAATCATTACTGATACATTTTACTACTTCGGTATTATCGCCGCGCAGCAAGCCGGCAAAGCCGTATTCTGACAGCGTATCCGGCACCGGGGTGACTGCGCCTAAAATGGTGGCCGGGTCTGCGCCCAGGGCTACCGATACCGGGTAGTTTTGCCCGGGGTTAGCTTTTTGGAACTCGTAAAAATCCAGCGCGCCGCCGCGGTGCGACAACCAGCGCATAATCAGTTTGTTTTTGCCCAGTAGTTGCTGGCGGTAAATGCCTAAATTCTGCCGCTCTTTATGCGGGCCTTTGGTGACGGTTAAACCCCAGGTGATCAGCGGCGCAGCATCGCCCGGCCAGCAGGTCATAATCGGCAGTTGGTTTAAGTCGACATCATCGCCGCTGAGGACTATGTCCTGGCAGGGCGCTTTTTTCACCTGCTTTGGTGACATATTCAGTACTTGCTTAAACAGCGGCAGTTTACTGAAAGCGTCTTTTAAGCCTTTTGGTGGCTCGGGCTCTTTTAAAAACGCCAGTAACTTGCCTACTTCGCGCAGCGCCGATACGTCTTCCTGGCCCATACCCAGCGCAACCCGCTGCGGGGTGCCAAACAGGTTGGCCAGTACCGGCATGCTGTGGCCTTTAACATTTTCAAACAACAGCGCCGGGCCGGCAGCACGCAGGGTACGGTCGGCAATTTCGGTAATTTCCAGCACCGGGTCTACTTCAGCTGTTACCCGTACCAGCTCGCCGCGCTGCTCCAGCTGGGCAATAAAATCGCGTAGGTCTTTATATTTCATGCTTGCCATCAGGCCCTGTCAATCAATGCCGGCTATTATACAGCTCTGTGCCGCCCTTACCAGTTTTGGCCTGCTAAGCGGCTGGGGCAGGTGGCTATCGCGTTTTATAATACAGTGGTTTTCATTACAGCGGGCAATACGATGACAGAACAGGAAGGGGTGATAAAATTTCAGCTGGATTTTAGCCAACAAGCTGCACTAAAGGCGGCTGATGTGGCGGAGATCAACAGCTGGCGCACTATTATGCTGCAGCTGGGCATGCTGGGCCAAACGCCATCGCGCTACGACAACTATGGCTTTGGTAATATCAGCCAGCGTTTTGGCGCGCAAAACCAGTTTATTATCAGTGGCACCCAAACCGGCGGTATCGCGCAGATGTGCGCGGCCGACTATGCGCTGGTAAGCCAGTGTCAGCCAGAGCAAAACCGCATTGTGGCTGTGGGTGAAACCAAACCGTCGTCGGAAGCGATGACGCATGGCCAACTGTATCAGCTAAGTGCCGGCATAAACTTTATTATTCATGCCCATTGCCCGCAGATCTGGCAGCAGGCCGGTGCTTTGGGGCTGGCGCAAACCCGCGCAGAAGTGCCGTACGGCACAGTAGCGATGGCGGCAGAAGTGGCGCGGTTATTTGGTACTACTAACGTATTGCCGCAGGGTATTTTTACCATGGCCGGGCATGAAGATGGCGTAGTGGCCTTTGGTAGTTGCGCAGAGCAGGCCGCACAGCGCTTAATCAGGGCTTATGCTGCGGCACTCAAACGTGGTGCTGAGCCAAGCTAGCGCAAAACTGCGTAACAGTGCTGGCAACCCGGCAGATCGCGCGCTAAAGTCATACCACCAGTGTCTTGATATCAATGATTATTTATGCAATTTCCTGCCAGTATTAAACAACAAACCTGCAGTGACTGTTTAAGCGGCCAATCGCTGGGGTTTCAAATTCGTATGGCCTTTCAGCCGATTATTGACTGGCAAAGTAAAACCATTATTGCCTATGAAGCCCTGGTGCGCGGGCCTGAAGGTCAGGGCGCGGCCTGGGTGTTTGAGCATATCAATGACAGCAATAAATATTATTTTGATCAGGCCTGCAGGGTAAAAGCCATTGAAACAGCGGCCAGGCTGGGTTGTAACACCTTGCTCAGCATTAACTTTTTACCTAATGCGGTATATAACCCGGAAACCTGTATTAAGGCCACTATTGAAGCGGCAGATTTATACGGTTTTGATCTACGCAAGCTGGTGTTTGAGGTGACTGAAGGCGAGCAAATTCCTGATAAAGAGCATTTAAACCGTATTTTCCGTAGTTACTCCAAACGGGGCTTTTATACCGCGATTGACGATTATGGTTCCGGCTTTGCCAAATTAGATTGGTTGATAGAACTGAAACCCGATATCTTAAAGTTGGATATGCAACTGATCCGGAATATCGACCAGAATGCGGCTAAGCAAAGCATTGTGGAAAAAACCCTGGCCCAGTGCCTGTTGCAGGGCACTAAGGTGCTGGCCGAAGGTGTGGAAAGCAAAGCCGAGCTGGATTATTTATGCGCTGTGGGTATTCGCTACTTTCAGGGTTACTATTTTGCCAAACCAGAGTTGGAAAACCTGGTTGATATATCACAAATCAGCAATCTGAATTAAAAAGGCGCCTTGCGGCGCCTGTTACTCAGAAGTTATAGCTTAGCTTGGCGTAAACCAGCCGGCCGGAGCGGCCATAAGGCGAGTAGTTAGAAAACGGTGTATTACCGGTCGAGTTTAAATTCACCGGAAACGCTTCCGGGTACTGGTCAAAGATATTATCCATGCCCAGCGCCAGGCGCCAGTTATCGGTCACTTCAACGCGGCCTTCAATATCAACCAGGGTTTTGGCGCCTAAGGTAAAATCGCGGTCGGGGTTATTATCCGGCGTTAACACTTCACCGTAGCGGGTGGCACGCAAGGTTGCGCTTACGCGGTCCAGGTTCCAGTTTACAATGGCGCCCAGTTTGTCTTTCGGCGTGCCTTTTTCCAGTGCCAGTATATTAAGCCGGCCAAACAGTGTCGGTGCCGGGTCCAGTGCGGCCAGTTCGGCAGTTTGCGGCACCCTGGTCACTTCTGTTTCGTTGTAGTTCGCCACAAAGGTCAGGTCAAAATCGCCGATGGCATCGGTAGGCAGTGACCAGTTCACCACCAAATCTACACCTTTAGTTTCGGTATCAACACCGTTGATAAAGAACCGGCCGCCGGCAACACCGATAAAGCCTTGCTCTGCCAGATACTCACCAACATTGGCCTGGCTGGCGGTAGTGCCGAGGTTTTCTGACAACACAATGCGGTCATCAATATTAATCTGATAGCCATCCAGGGTGACAGACACAGTGCCAAAGCGCATTACCGCACCCAGTGACAGGTTTACCGATTCCTCCGCATCCAGCGGTTTGGCGCCCAGGGCTATCGCCACCGGGTCGTCTACCGGGAAGGTGGTAATATCAAAGGGTACACCGCCAACAAAGTTAGTCGAAGTGGTGGTAAAGTACTGCTGCTGCAAAGACGGCGCCCGAAAGCCATTTTGCAGCGAGCCGCGCAACGCGAAACTGTCGCTGATATCATAGCGCAGCGCCAGTTTACCGGTAAGGTTGCTGCCAAAGTCGGAGTAGTCCTCGGCGCGCATGGCGACAGAGCCCAGTACGTCGTCGGTCAGGTTAGCTTCCAGGTCAACAAAAACACCGACAGAGCGGCGGCTTTCGTTGGTTTGGTTAGAAGGGCGAAAGCCGGGGAACACCTGAGCACCGGATTGGGTTGGGTTGCCATTGGGCAATAACACGCCGCCATTGCGGTAAGAGTCCGGCTCACCGGCAAAAATAGTGTAACTTTCGCGGCGCAGCTCAACCCCGGTGGCAATATTTACCGGTGAGGCCAGCGCAGCAACATCAAAAGAGGTAACGGCAGAAAAGTTACCGACTATCTGGTCGTAGTTAAAACCACCGGCATCAAACACCGTTTTACTGGCCGGGCCAATCGAGCGGTTAACGGTGTTCTCAATGGTAAATTCCATTTCGTTAAAGCCGTATACCACAGAAGCATCGAAGCTCCAGTCACCGCTGTCCCATTCATAACCCACCGCCGAGCTGGTATCGGTGACATCCGGGGCAATAATCGGCAAAAAACCATCCGGGTGCACTTCAATCACGTTGCGGTCATCTATGGCACGGCGGTAAAAGCCGCCGGATTTTGCTGCTCTGTCCTGGTAGCTGAGCCAGCTGTACAGCTTGCCCGGGCCGACATTTAAGCCAGCGTTAACAAACAGGGTAAACTGCTGCATTTCCGGTTCACCGTACCAGGCATTAAAGCGGTTGATGGTTTGCTCGCGCGGATCAAATTCGCCATCCACTAACGGGTACTGCTGGCGGTAATCGTAGCCACCGCGCTCGGTACGTTCGGCGTCTTTATATTCTGCCGATACCGTGACATAGCCATCATTTCCCAGCGCAAAGCCCTTCCAGCCGCTTAGGTTAACCGTTTCGCCGTCACTGACAGCACGTTCAATCTGGCCCGGTGCACTCCAGGTGGCGCCGGCAGGCGGTGTGGTGGTGGGGGTGCTGTAGTTGCTGTCGCGATAAGCATAGGAAGCGGTAACATTGCCGCCTTCGCTGGCTTCACGTAAGCGCACATTTAATACCCCGGCAATGGCATCAGAGCCATACTGCGCTGAGGCACCGTCGCGCAGCACTTCTATTGCATTGACCGCCGCCATCGGAATGGTATTTAAATCCACCGCCGAAGCACCGCGACCTACGGTACCGTTTACATTCACTAAGGACGCGGAATGGCGCCGTTTAGAGTTTACCAGGACCAGCGATTGATCCGGGCTTAAGCCGCGTAACGTTGCCGGGCGCACAGTGTCGGTACCATCGGCCAGGCCCGGCCGCGGGAAATTAAAAGACGGCAGCGCAATAGACAGCGCCTGGTTTAGCTCGGTATTGCCGGAGCGTTCCAGCGCGGCCGCGCCGACAATATCAATAGGTACTGCGGTATCGGACACCGAGCGGCCGGCCACACGGGTACCGGTAACCACAATTTGTTCAATTTTGGCGTCGTCACTGGCTGTGTCGGTATTGCTTTGCTGGGCAGCTAAACCGGGGCTAATTAAAGCGGCGGCTATGGCAAGTGTTAATGGCGTAAGGCTAAAGTTGCGCATCTGTGTTCTCCTTGTTGTTGCATAAAGCCTGGTCGCCGCGCTACCCTTTGTCAAACGGGGCTTGCGGCCGGCAGGGGTTTGGTACGCTTCAGACAGATACTGCAGCCGACGACAAGCGTTTAACATTGTGGCACTATACGGCTATAGTATAGACATCCAGATGTCTTACATACCCGACTTAAGTCGTAATGGTTTACTCAGTAAGGGCAGCGAATGAAAAAAGATACCCGGCTTATTCATGCCGGCCGCCGTAAAAGTTATACCGGCAGTGTGGTAAATCCACCGCTGGTGCGGGCGTCCACCATAGTGTTTGATACTTTTGCTGAGTTAAAACACGCCACGCAAAACCGCGGTAACCGCGTGCCGTTTTACGGTCGGCGTGGCACCGACACCCATTTTGCTCTGCAAGAGGCGATTTGTGAGCTGGAGGGCGGCGCCGGCTGCGCGCTGTACCCGTGCGGTGCGGCAGCGGTAAGCGGCGCCTTGCTGGCGTTTTTACAAAGTGGTGATCACCTGCTAATGGTAGACAGCGCCTATGAGCCCACCCGCGCGCTGTGCGACAAGCTACTGGCCGGGCTGGGAGTAGAAACTACCTATTATGACCCGCAAATTGGCGCCGCTATTGCCGGCTTAATCAAACCCAATACCAGGGTGATTTTTCTCGAATCACCAGGCTCACTGACCTTTGAAATGCAGGATATTCCGGCCATTACCGCTGTGGCGCAACAGCACAATATTGTCACTATGTTAGATAATACCTGGGCTTCACCCATTTTGTGCCGGCCATTTGAGCTGGGAGTAGATGTGTCGGTGCAATCGGCCACTAAGTATATTGTCGGCCATTCCGATGTCATGCTGGGCACCGCCAGCGCTAATGAAAAACACTGGCCGCAATTGCGCGAGCACAGTTACTTAATGGGCTATTGCGCCTCGGCCGACGACGCCTACACCGCACTGCGTGGTTTACGCACTTTGTCGGTGCGGTTAAAACAGCATGAGCAAAGTGCGCTTAAGGTAGCCAACTGGCTGGCGCAGCGGCCGGAAGTTGAAACTGTGCTGCACCCGGCACTGCCATCACACTCCGGCCACAGCATTTTCCAGCGCGATTTCAGCGGCAGCAACGGCTTGTTCTCCTTTGTGTTAAAGCAGGGCAGCCAGCAACAGGTAGAGGCTTTTATCGAGGGCATGGCGCATTTTAAAATGGGCTTTTCCTGGGGCGGTTATGAGAGCTTAATTACCGCTACCATGAAAGTACAAAACCTGCGTACAGCGACCAAATGGCCCTACAGCGGCCCGTTAATCCGCTTGCATATCGGCCTGGAAGATGTAGAGGATTTGCTGGCAGATTTAGAAGCAGCGTTTAGCCGGTTTAATCAGGCAAGCTGAGACGGAGGTTGCACCACAAACTGGCCGCTAGCGCGGCCAAAAGCTCTCTGCAGGGGCAGATTAATTTTTTAAAGACTGAATTATTTTTTTTGCGTCATTAAGGTTGTCAGCCAACGCATCGAGCAGTTTTTGAAATGCTGCAGATTTCTCCCCCAAAGTGGTATGTCTGACAAGATCTGCCAGTTTGTCATCTTCGCGCAGGCATTTGTCCAAAATAGCATTTCTTGCATCAGCAGAGAGTAATTTGGTTATCTTGCCGCCGAGCTTTTGCATCAGTTCTTTATCGGGATCTGGCCTGGCTGGCAATTCATCTAACTGCTCAACCACTTTCCGAAACGGTGCTTTAAAGGTTTCCCGTTCACGAGCCAGCTTAGTCAGGCTGTTATCAAGATTATCTTCCTCCAGCAGCTCAGCCATTTCACGATAGTAGTCAGCTGTTTCGATAACCAATTTCAGAATTTCCAGGCCATCAGCCTGATTATCGGTGCGTATAATGGACATATTAAACCTTGTTAGTATCTGGCCGCGGTATAGTGCCTGCAATCAACTCTATCGCCTGTGGGAGCACAGTAAACTTTGCCGGCGTTTTCGTTTTAAATTCACCATCAGCTTCAAGTTCTTTTGGTCTGGTCGTTCTGACACTGATTTCTTTAGCCGTTCTGCAAATAACCCGGTCTGCCGTTTGCAAGTTGCCGCTACGTAAGCCGGGCCCCAGCAACAGCAGCTGCCACCAGCGTTGCGGTTTAATGCAGAATAAATTCAGTTGGCCATCCAGTACCGTTGAGTGTTCATCCACAATATTGCCGCCACCATAATAGCGGCCATTGCCGACTGCCAGATGAATGGCTTTCACTGAGCACTGCCAACCATCAGCTTTCATATGAACTCTGAAACTGCGGTTACGCTTAATTGCTCTGATAAACGCCCCCAAATAAGCAAATACGCCAAAGTATTTTTTCGTTTCAGGGGTCAGTTCATGAGTTACATCCACCCCTAAGCCTATATGAGCGACGTTGACGAAGTACTTATTATTGACCTGTGCTAAATTTATCCGTTCGCGCTTGCCGGCAATAATTACCCTGGCTGCTTCTGAAATATCCTGCGGCACGCCAACAGAACGGGCAAAGTCATTAGCTGTGCCAAGCGGCAGAATCGCCAGCGTGTGTTGGTGCTTATAAACAGACGACAGAGCAGCACTAATGGTGCCATCGCCGCCAGCAACAATAACGATACCATCTTTACGCTGGTAATCCTCAATTTCTGCCACCATGGCCGCAGCACTTTGTGATAAGCGAACGCACACCGCAATGCCGGATGCCTCAAGCAATTTAACGGCTTCGTCTAACTCTTCCGCCCGGCCATTCCGGCTGTGCGGATTTACTACCAGTAACGCGTGCTGCAATAACTTATCCCTGCGACCCGGGCCGATACGAAATGAGACGCCAGACTTTTGGCAAAGTTCGCCAAAGCGGAATCTGTCACCAGGCCAATCTTGTTAACAAAATGGATATCATCTGCTTGCTCACAACCCGCCTGTTTCTTAGTTCTTGTTGTTTTGCAATTGCCTCAAGAACAGGCACCCGCTTATTAGCTCTTCGTTCTCTTATTAATGCAACTAAAGCAATAAGAAGGGACAAGAATGCAACAGCAAAACTTGATTGTTCTAAGTCCATAAATGTCTTCCCCGTGGTTCGTAAGATTAACAATAGCACCAGGCTCATTGCTTGGGGGCGCAAAAGGATTTTCCCGACATCGCCGGCATTAAACATAACTGAAAAGCGGCCAGAACCTACTGACGCCGCAAAGGCTTATATGTGTTTGTTAGAGCAGTTTAAATTTTGCACGCTTTGTATGCTTCTTCGTGGTTTACTGACTTTTGAGTAGTAAAGTCCAATTGTATCGTGGTTAAAACCGGTTGCTTTTGCTTATTGGCGGCGGCGGGAAGCCATTGCCATTGTCTCAACGCTTTTTGTTAAACATCTCACCCGGAAAGCTTTTAATTACTGTCATATTCTGCGGCTTTCCATCCGTGCCGATTAAAAGTGAAAACTCAACACAGCCCGATATTCCGTTTTGCCCTGCCATAGGCGGATACTCAGGAACAGCTTTGCGTTTAACCGCCCAATAATCAGCTACAGCCTCTTTATTGCCAACTAAATCCACATATTCTGTTACTTCTGGTGGTTTTACTGTCGAGCAAGCACTTAATGCAAAGATTGCCGAAACTACAAACAGATATGTTTTATTCAAAAGCAATTTCACCGCTGGTTTTTTGGCCGTCCCAGTCTATTGATGTAAAGCCCGTAGCTTGATCATTAAATAACAGCACCATACGGTCAGATACCCCTTCCAATACCACTTCGTTTGGTGCTGTTACCACCCAGTTGACCATTGACCAACTTTTCAGCTTAGAGATGGAGCCATCAGCATCAAAGCTAAAAAGATATTCTCTGCCCCGCCATTTATAAACCCAGGTAGTACCAACAAGCTTGTTTTTTAGCGCAACAGAGCCAACCACAGTTTCAGGCATAAATCTCGCCAAAGGATCAGAAAATCCTAACGATGGCATGAATAAAAGAATTAAGACGTTCAAAATTTTCATAGTGTTTTTTGCTCTACTACATAGGTTAAGATAATTGGGGTTATATTGAAATTAAACGTATATTTTTCAGTTGTTTAATTTTTACCAGCCCCCGTTTATTCTCTTGAGCTTGCTGACGTTGCGTATGTATCCCTGCTGATGCAGTTCCGCGGCAATAGCTTTTTGCTGCGTTGTCTCTTGCTCTGTTCTTGGGTTTTTCTCAATGAGTTGCTGGGGCGCGTTAAGCTGCATTTTTACTCATTTGTTTTTTGTAACGCCATTCGTTGATAAACCACAATACAATACCAAAAAGTACGCCGCCAAATACCCAAACAAGGCAATGAATAGTGATGGCTTTAGCTGTAAATCCCTGCTCAAATGGCTTACCAATAAAAGCCATTGCGATTAGCATGGGCAGGCCCCAAGATAAAACGCCGTTAAGCAGAATAAATTTCCGGAGCCCTTTCCGGCGTTGCTCAGACCAACGTAATAACTCTTTTTCTTTCATTTGAATACTAAACTCTTAATTAACATGTAACAGGGTAGGAATAACGCCGGGTACAAACGCGAACAACTTGTTGTAAGCCGGGCGCCCAACGGCGCGTTTTTGATGGCAATTGTTATATCTCATTGTTTTTAATGTGCTGTCGCGCAGTATTGATCTCGCAATTACCTGACGCGCACGCCAGTAGAATAGAGAATGTCGTCACTTGGACATGAATAATTTGGTGTACTTGTAGTACAAGGTTGATCTGGTTTGTCCAGGCAGAAATCAAATCTGGTTTGCGTTTTTACCGGCTGCGTAATGATGTCTTTGGGTACATCTGACCACTTCCAGCTTTGAACCGCTTTTGCTGCGGTTATTCCAAATTGCTTGTCCGTTGTAGCAATCATCTTTATATCTTTAATTTCATTTTGTGGTGTTACTACGTATTCGATCGTTGCGCATCCCTCAAGAGAGTTGATGGCTGCGTTTATTGGATACCGGGCAGGAAATCTGACTAGTTCACTCCACTTGGAAGACTGTAATTCGTTCTGAGTTACAGGTAAATCTGCATATTCATGTTCATTTTCTACTTTTGTAGATGCGCAGCCAGTTGTAATAAGAGTGATGATTAGACAACCTACATAATTTTTCATAACAGAAATTTCCCTATATTTATAACACTCGGCTCGCCGGGCGAATTTTCGAAGGTGATTGCTAAAGTGCATTTATAAACCATGCAAACGGGTAAAGAACAATAACCCAAATAGCCCCACAAGTACGGCACCCAGAATAGCTGTAATTTTAAACGCCATACCGTTAATCGGAACGTCTTAGCATCGAGGGACCATACACGCTTCCGCAAAGAATGTTCCCTGCTAATCTATGTAAATAAAATCAAGCTATCGAATAACACCACGTTAATCAACAGGATTTTAACCGCTAAGGTTGGAGTGGTATTGGTAAGCAGGCAGCATTGCCGCCTGCTGTTTTGGTTAGAAACTACATTTATTTACGCCGGCGTTGGCCAGTACGTGGGCTTTTACCTGGTTGGTGGGTAACAGGTTAAAGCTGTAGGGCAGGTTCAGCACGGCTGTGGCCTGGACGTTGGGGCCGGCGATAATGCCGCTGCCGGGGTTTTCCTGCCAGGTCACATCAGTGAAACTGTTACCGCGGGTATCCCAGTAACCAATGGCGTTGGAGTAAAACGACACTATCGGGTTTTTCGCGTTTTCAAACACATTGTTTTCAATGCGAATTACCGCGCCCATCCGGCTGTTAATACCGGTTTCCTGCATGTCGTTGTAATAGTTATTATAAATATGGCCCTGACCAAAGCGGAACAGCGGCAGGCGTGAATTTACCTTATGCCAGTGGTTGTGGTGAAAGGTAATACGGCGGTTGTAGTTGTCGGAATCACTGCTGCCCCACAGCGAGGTTTTCCAGCTGTCGTGCAGGTAGTTGTAAGAGGTGGTGACATTATCAATATCTTTTTTACCGCTAATCAGCTCGTCATAGAAGTCTTTGTCAACATTTAAGCGGTTGTACACTTCGTTGTGGTCAATCCAGATATTGCGTGCCGGGCCTTCAATGGAAATGGCGTCTTTATCGCCGATGTTAACGTAGCGGATTTTCAGGTTGCGGATAATAATGTTATTCGCCCGCCAGATTTTAATGCCGATACCGTCAAACAGCGCATTGTTGCCCACGCCGATAATGCTGACATTATCCATATCTTTAATATCAAACTTACTGACGCCGCCGGAATTACCCGGCGTAATAGTGCCGTTAACGCGGATAGTCAGTGGCCGGTTTAGATCACGGTCTTGCAGTGCCGCCACCAGCTGGGCGCCGGTGCTTACCGTTACGGTTACCGCATTGCTGCCGCTGCCGCCGGTAGTGCCACCATTAAGCGAGGCGTAGCCCTGGGGTGATGCTGCACAGGACGTTACCGGACCCGGCTCGGTAGGGTCTGTCGGGTTGCCACCGTCGGTGTTCAGATACACTTCAAACTCGGCAATCCGTGGCGCAGCGCTGGCGCTGAGTATATCCAGGTTAAGTTTTTTTGTGCTAACGGCGTTGAAGTTAACCGTTTTGCTGCTGCCAATGCTGCTGCCGCTGGCCAGTACAGCGCCGTTGTCATTATTAACCAGCCGCCAACCGGTAATATTATTACCTTGCTCACGCAGTACAACCTGATTAGCGCTGACAGCGCTGCTCCATTTTACCGATACCCGCTGGCCATTATTGCCGGATGGCTGCCAGTAGGTCTGTAAATTGGCATCTTTTATATCGCCGTAGCTGGTGCCACTGGCTTTACTTGAACCGTCGGCACCAGCACCCGGGCCGGTAATGGCCAGGTTGTTGGCGTGCGCTGCAGCGCAAAATGCCAGTGCAGTAGCCAGCACTGACAAGCGTATTGATTTGCCATATTGCATCTGTCTTATCCTCTGTTGATTTCTTGTTATTGCCCTTGCCGTTACAGCCGGGGCCGGCTAAGCCTGCAACAGCGCGGCTTGCCTGGCTATTCCATATCTGGAACAGCCGGCGGATATCAGAATTCCGGCTTAGGGTTTAATGCAATATATTGATCTGTATAGGTAAATTATTTGTAATATTTTTCCGTGTAATAAATTTATCAACACTGTTTTTTCCGCCTGACATACAATAGCGGCGGATTAATTAGCGGATGCAGTGGGTTTTGAGGTGCAACATGAGTAGTGAAGTCGTAGCGCAGCTGCCGTCAATGCAGCAGCGGATTAAAGCCTTTGTTGAGCACAGTATGGTGCAGCGCATTTTATTGGCGCTTATTTTAATTAATGCCGTTACCTTAGGTATGGAAACCATGCCGGCGCTGATGGCTGTGGCCGGGCAGGCTATCCATTTGTTGGATAAAGCCATTTTAACGATATTTGTGCTGGAGATACTGCTGCGGCTGTATGCGCACCGGTTGGCATTTTTTAAAGATGCCTGGAGTGTATTTGATTTTGTGGTGGTATCTATTGCGCTACTGCCGGCCAGCGGGCCGTTCTCGGTACTGCGGGCACTACGCGTGTTGCGGGTACTGCGGGTGCTGACTTTTGTGCCGTCGATGCGCAAAATTGTTGGTGCGCTGATGCAGTCTCTCAACGGTATGTTGTCGATTGCTATGGTGCTGGGGCTGGTGTACTACGTGGCGGCGGTAATGGTAACCAAGCTGTTTGGTGAGGCCTTCCCGCACTGGTTCGGCAGTTTGGGTGCGTCCTTATATACGCTGTTTCAGGTGATGACGCTGGAGAGCTGGTCTATGGGTATAGCGCGGCCGGTGATGGAGCAATTTCCGTATGCCTGGCTGTTTTTTGTGCCCTTTATTCTGATCGCTACTTTTACCATGTTAAACCTGTTTATTGCTGTAATAGTAAACGCAGTACAAAGCATGCACGACGAGGAACATCAGGCCGAACATGATGCTGAGCAGGCGACGCAGCAGCAGTTGTTGCAACAGATGCAGCAATTGCAGCAGGAACTGAGCCTGCTGCGCTCGCAATTGTCAGCGCCTGCTGCAGAATCCGTTACTGTAAAATCCTCTACTGCAGAATAAAATCGTCCAGCGTGCGGCCGGTCAGCCGGCCGATTTGGCGAAACATATAAATAATGGCGCCAAACAACATAACCATACTGGGTAACACTATTACCGGATAGCTAAGCCAGGTCATCCGGCCCAGTTCTTCCGCATAGGCTGTGGTGCCGGGCTGGCTGACCACGATGGCTTTAGCCAGCAGGTAATTCAGCACAGATGACATAAAAAAAGCAGCGGCGACGATATAACCGGCCCGTGCCATGCGTTGGTCAAACAGTGAGGTATTGTTTTGCTCGGCTAAGGCTTGTTGTAACTTGGCTATATCCAGTAATTCAGGATTGATCAGCAACTTTTTTACCAGGGGATAAGGCGTATATTGGCTTACCAGCACAATAATGCCGATTAAACCCGGGATCAGTGCTTCTTTAATGGCGATATAAGCCGGGTCCAGCTGCAGCAGGCTGATACCGCCGGTAAGCAGCACACTGATGATACCCAGTACCGAGAAAAAATTTACCTTACCGGACCGTTTTAACTCCCACAAACCAAACAGCAGTGGAAACGCCAGCGCTATCACTACCGCCCACACCGGTCCCAGCGCATCGTCACCGCTAAAGCGGCTGAGAATCACTGCAGGCAGCACGACGTTAATCAGCAAGTTACTGAGAAAACCTGATTTTTTCTGCTTTGGCTGAGGGTTTTGTGGCGTTGTCATTAATGTTTATCCGCGCGTTAGTGTGGCCACAGTATACCAAGCTATCGCCGTTCTGCTTATAAAAACCTATAAGAGCGCCATCACACAGACTCCCTTCCAACCGCATGGTACAAGCGTGGCAACTGAAAGATGTTTTGCGCAGGGGCGCCAAACATACAAAGGATAAATATCATGTTCAGATATCAAACAAGGTTGTTGGGCGCAAGTGGCAGGTGGCTATTTGGCCTGTTGATGCTCACGCTATTGGCCGCCTGTAACGGCGATAAAAAAGACCCTGTGCTTAGCCCGGAGCCGGTAGAAGGCCTGGTGTCTATTGTAATATCGCCGCTTAACGCCACTATCGCGCTGGATTTAAGCCAACAGTTCAGTGCAACCGGTATTTACGCCAATGGTACCGCGCTGGATATCAGCAACGAAGTAAGCTGGAGCTCCGCCACTACAGCGGTAGCCAGCATCAGTGAGCAGGGGCTGGCGCAGGCATTAGAGCCCGGTAGCTCGGTTATTACCGCGTCTTTTGGTGGTGTATCGGCCGATACGTTGTTAACGGTAAGTGATGTGGCGTTAGTGTCGATCCAGTTGGCACCGGTTGATGCCACCTTATATCCCGGTGTCAGTTGGCAATACAGCGCCATTGGCGTATATGCAGATGGTACCTCAAGCGATATCAGTGCGGCAGTCAGTTGGCTGTCCGGCAGTGTTGCTGTAGCCACTATTGCCAGCTCCCCGGATGCCGCCTATGGCGTTGCGACTGGCCAGGCAGCAGGTAGCAGCCAAATCAGCGCCAGCCTGGGCAGTATTTCTGCGCAAACCACAGTAACGGTTAGCAATAGCAGTTTAAGCAGCATTGTGGTGCAGCCTTTTAATGCCACTACCGTAGTTGGCGTATCGCGCCGGTTTGTTGCAACGGCCAACTATGCCGATGGCAGTGCTATTGATGTCAGCCGCTCTGTGGTTTGGACCTCCGGCGACAGCCAGGTTGCGTCAGTAAACGAAAGTGGCGCGGCAAACAGCGGCCTTGCCACAGGTAACGCTATGGGCACAACGCAAATTATCGCCACTTTGGCGGCTGTTTCCGGTAGTGCTGAGCTCACTATTACCGATGCCACCCTGGATAGCCTGGTAATAAGCCCGCTAAACAGCAGCCTTGCTGCCGGCCAAAATAAACAGTATACGGCCACAGGTATTTACTCCGATGGCTCGTCAGAAAATCTGACCGCTTTAGTCAGCTGGACCTCGTCAGACAATGCCGTGGCGTTACCCGGCGCCGATATGACCGCCAGCAGCGGTTTAATCGCCGCGCTTAGTGCCGGCACGGTGCAAATAGGTGCCGCCATGGCGGGCGTAACTGCAGAAGCCACGCTGAGCGTAACCACGGCAAGCTTAAGTTCTGTCAGTGTCACCCCGCTGACTTCCTCAATAGCGCTGGGTTTAACCAGGCAGTTTACCGCCACCGGCATCTACTCCGATGGTTCCACTGTCGACATCAGCGATACGGTAGTCTGGGCGTCGGCAGATAGCCAAACGGCCACGCTGAACGCAAACGGCAGTACTGACAGTGGCTTAGCGACAGGCTTAGCGCCGGGTGTGGTGCAAATCAGCGCTACGCTTGACAACATGTCAGCCGCAGCAACGCTTACCATTACTAATGCCGGCTTAACCGGTATCAGTGTTATGCCACAGAACCCTGCGGTAGTAGCAGGGTTAACGCGACAGTTTAATGCTATTGGCAGTTACAGTGATGGCAGTACCGCGGATTTAACCACGCTGGCCAGCTGGACCTCAGATAATGTTGCTGTTGCCACTATGAATGCCAGTCAGGCAGCAAACAGTGGCATGGCCACAGGGCTGGCGGCCGGTACGGCGCAGATTCAGGCCAGCTACGCTGCAGTTCAAGCCAGCACCACGCTGACAGTGACAGCCGGCACTTTGCTGTCTATTGCAGTAAGCCCGGCTAATGCTGCTGCGCTGGTGAATGAGACTGAGCAATTTAGCGCAACAGGCAGCTACAGTGATGGCAGCACAGCGAATATCAGCAACACTGTGGTATGGGCATCTGCCGATACCGCGGTGGCCGTGCTGAACGCCAGCGGTCAGTTCAACAGTGGCCTGGTAACCGCTATCGCCGCCGGCACGACGGACATCAGCGCCACCTTGGGCGCGGTACAGGGCAGTGCAGAGCTGAGCGTTAACCCTGCCTTAGCTGACAATCCTCAAGCGCCGGTTATGGGTGAGTTACAGCGTTTTATCATTATCGCCAGCCAGGCAATTACCACCACCGCCGGTTCGGCGATAGCGGATGGCGATCTGGCAATTCTGGATCTGGCACGCTCATCTTATGCCGGTTTTACCGCCGGTGCTGCAGCCGGCCAATTTACCGAGCTGACTAACGGTGTGTCTTTTGCACCGGATGACAGCACTCCGCCTTATGTGGTGCCGGCGCCTTATGCATCCATGGTGGCCTTTATCAACCAGGTACGCACAGACCTGGGCGTAGCCGCGACCTTTCTGGCTGCCGATCCTAACCCCGCCGTAGCGACGCAGGCGCTGCCGGCAGAACTGGGCGGCCTGGTGCTGACCCGCGGCGTGTACCGCAATGCCGGTAATGTCATTATTCAACAAGGCAACCTGACGCTGGATGCACAAGGTGATCCGGATTCTGTCTTTATCTTTGTTATCGCAGGTACCTTTACCACCGGGGCTCCGGGCGGCAACGTGGTACTAAGCGGTGGTGCAAAAGCTGACAATGTGTATTGGCGCACCGGCGGCGCAACGATGCTTGGCAGCAATACCAGCTTTGCCGGCAATGTATTGGCCTGGCCACAAATTAACCTGAGTACAGGGGCTGATGTAACAGGCCGCTTGTTCTCAGTGACTGAGCAGGTCACCCTGGATGCCAATACCGTGACCAAGCCTGAATAGGCTGTGACACGTCGATAAAAAGGATAAAGATATGAAAAATACTACAGCGTTAACCCGGGCGACAGTCGCCTTGTTCGCCGCCGGTTGTTTGCCTGTACTGTCGTTTAGCAGCCAGGCTGCAGATGATGCCGGGTACACAGAAAATGGCTGGTCTGCCGGGATGAGTATCGGTAAATCCAGCGCCAATATTGACAGTGCAGCTATCAGAACCGCGCTGGAAAATAATGGCTTTGCCGTGACGTCAATTGATAAAGACAGCCGTAATGAAGGCTACAAAGTTTACCTTGGCTATCAGTTCGGCCGTTATATTGGGTTGGAAGGCGGTTACTTTGATCTGGGCGATTTTCGTTTTATGGCCGATACCGTGCCGGTAACGAATTATGGCGGCTACACCAAACTAAAGGGTTGGAATCTGGATTTGGTCGGTACCTTGCCGTTAACCGCCCGCTTATCCGCTTTTGCCCGGCTGGGTGTAACGCGAAATGAGTCGGAAACGCGGTTTAGCAGCAATGGCTTAATCAACACTGCACGTTACAGTGACGATTACAGCAAACACAAATACGGCCTGGGTTTGCAATACGATATCTCTGCGGCTTTTACGCTGCGGCTGGAAGCCGAGCGCTACCGTATGGATGATTTAGTAGGTAACGATGGCGACATTGACCTGTATTCACTGGGCCTGGTGTATCGTTTTGGCGAGAATCAGTTACGTTAGCGCCAATATGCGCGGTTTATTTGCAATAATTGTGGAGTAGCCGGCAGGGCGTTACAGCAAAAGCAGCATAAATTATGCTGCTTTTTTTTGCCGGCGCAAAAGTGGCGGCTGTTACAGGCCAAATAATCCGGCCAACGCTGTACGATGGCGACGCGACATGGTTAAGCTGGCGCCGCATTTTAACACTACTTCGGCATCGCCTTTATCGCCGGGCCTTAGTTCCACAATGTCACTTTTACGCACTATCGATGAGCGGTGAATGCGGGCAAACAGCGCCGGGTCCAGCTTACTTTCTATCGCGGCCATGGTATCGCGCAGCAGATAGCTTTTTTGCTGTGAATACACATGAATATCGACGTAGTTACCTGCACTTTCAATCCAACTGATATCACTGACATCAACAATCCGTAAGCGGCCGGGATCACGGATGGTGATACGGTCAATATACTCTGCTGCCGGTTCAGGCTGGCGGCTAAGGCCGTGAATAATTTTGCCACAGGCTTTAAATAAGGCTTGCTGAAAGCGCTCGGCACTAAAGGGCTTAAGCAGGTAGTCTACCGCGCTCAGTTCAAAGGCGGTAACGGCATGCTCGGCATAGGCACTGCAAAAAATAACCGCCGGTTTATTGGCTAGCTGTCGTAATACACTCAGGCCGTCGAGGCCAGGCATCTGAATATCAAGAAAAATAATGTCCGGCTGATGCAGCTGTGCCAGGCGTAATGCCTCAGTGCCGTTATCGGCCTCTGCGGTAATTTCAAATTGCTGCTGCTGACTCAGCAGGTGTCTTATGCCAGCCCTGGCTAAAGGTTCGTCGTCCACTATTAAACAGCTTAGTTTCATATCCGACTCGAAGAATAATGCAACGCACAGCAGCTCTGACCGGGATGAAGAGTATCAGTTCCCTGCTGTGTGGGGCTAAAAGGGCGCGCAGTGTAGCAAAACAACGCCGCCGGTTGCACTGTGTTGGCAGTGCAAAACCGGTGTTTCACCGCAAAAAAGTTAACATTTTTATACAAAGCATTTTCTTGTGGTGCCAATGGCCCTTTCTGTCACGTAAATTCCCGCTTTGGTGTAATTGTTGTTGAGTTGGGAACATGTTAAAGCTAGCGTCATCGAGGGACTAAAAAAGTTCCATATTAATAACAATAAATTACGTAAATGTTGCTTTACAAGCATCCAGAGGGACAAAATGAGAACGAATAAACTGACAAACGCTGTGCGCGTCACGCTAATGACATCGCCACTGCTGTTATGCGCAATTCCGGGTACAGCAGCTGCTGAGGTGGAAGCAGTACAAAAGGTTGAACGTATTGAGGTAACCGGTTCGCGCATTAAACGGATTGGTGAAATGGCGCCAACACCGGTTACGGTAATCAGCGGTGATAATCTGGTAAGCGCCGGTGTGGTGAACGTTGCAGATTTACTGCATAAAATGCCTAACACTTTAGTGGGGTTGTCGCCGGAAACAACAAACAACAATGTGTTTGCCAGTGGTTTAAATAACACTGATTTACGCGGCTTGGGATCCAGTCGTACTTTAGTACTGGTTAACGGTCGTCGCTTTGTGTCGGGCGCGCCGGGCAGCAGTGCGGTTGATTTAAATAACATTCCTACTGCCATGGTCGAACGCATTGAAATTACCACCGGCGGAGCTTCTGCGGTTTATGGTTCTGACGCAGTGGCGGGCGTAGTTAACATTATTACCAAAAAGACATTTGACGGTATTTCTATCGATGTTTCAACAACGCGGCCAACTCAGAGTGGCGGTGAGGAAGAATATGCATCGTTAACATTTGGTTCTGATGTGGGTAAAGCCACCTTCATATCTAATTTGAGTTTTTCTAAACAAGGCCAGATCTCATACATGGATCGCGACTACTTGCGCGATGCACCTATTGCTGTGCAAAACCCTGATTTTGTGGCAGATGATCCAAACAGCCCACAGCGTGTGATATGGGGTTATGGTGAGCAAGTTCTGGCGGCCTATAGTAAAACCGGTACTTTTGTCTCAGGTGGAACACGTTATTCTTTTGCAGATGACGGCACTGTGCGGCCAATGCAACTGGGCGAAGCCTTGCCTCCGCTGGTAGGTGGTCGGGTAGACTATCTGGGTGGAGAAGGCTACAGCTTTGCTGAAAACTCTTTTATGCGAACGCCGTTAGAGCGCATTAACTTCGTAACCAATATGAATTATGAAATTAATGACAACCACAGTATGTCGATGGAGCTGAATTTATCACGCTCACAGGCTTACGGTGAGAGTTCTCCGGCGTTTATGCAGTATAGGGTCCGGGCAGATAACGCATTGTTATCGCCACAAGCACAACAACTGGTGCAGGCAGCCACAACTGTAAATGCACAAGGTGAGACGGTGAACCCCGTAATGGGCTATCTGGCATCTGATTTTGGTAATCGTCAATACAGCCAGGACAGAACCCTGGCGCGTATTTCTCTGGGTTTTGAAGGCTATCTGACGGACAACTGGGCATATGATGTCTATGCTGCTACCGGCCGCGTGCAGGCTGACACTGAATGGTACGGCGAAATGTTCGAACAACGTTTCTACGACGCTATTGACGCTGTTGTTGATACGAATGGCGATATAGTTTGCCGTGATGACATTGCCCGTGCAAACGGCTGTTTGCCTTTAAACATATATGGCCGTGGTATCTATGACCAGGATGCTTATGATTGGGTATCTACCGACGCCATACGCCGCGCTTCCATTACCCAATCTGTAGCTTCGGCGACCCTTAGTGGTGATCTATATGAATTGCCTGCAGGTTTTATCGCGGCCGCATTCAGTGCCGAGTATCGCAAAGAGGCAGCTGACAGCCTGCCGGATCCAGCGATGCGTGCCGGCTTGCTGTTTAACAACCAATCGCAACCGCTGAAGGGTAGCTTTGATGTGGCTGAAGTCTCTGCAGAGCTATCGGTGCCGCTGCTTGCTGATGTTGCTTTTGCCAAAACGTTGACCTTTGAAACGGCAGTACGTTTTATGGATTACTCCACTTCCGGTAATGATAGCGCCTGGAAACTGGGTTTAAACTGGGAAGTGAATGACGAGCTGCGTGTTCGTTTAAACACAGCAAAGTCAGTACGTGCGCCTAATATTGGCGAATTGTACAACCCAAGAAGTCAAACTTTCCGCTCTATGACTGATCCATGTGCTGTGAGTCAGCGGGATGGTTTAAACCCGCAGTATAAAGAGACTATTTTGGCAAATTGCGCGGCTGCAGGTGTACCGGCAGATTTTGAACCGTCAACTGAGTGGAAAGGCGCAACCCGCCCTGGTTTTGTTGTCGGTAATCCTGATCTGACAAATGAAGTGGCCAAAGACATTACCATTGGCTTTGTCTACACCCCGGCATTTCTGGATGGCTTTGGCTTAACGGTCGATTACTGGAAGTTTGAGCTGACAGATGTGATCAACAGCTTTAACGGGCCAGATGTGATCAAATACTGCTATCAGTCATCATCACTGGATAACCAGTTCTGCCCATTGTTGCAGCGTGATGCCGATACATTCGAAATAACTAATTACTTTGAAAAACCCTTTAACTCTGCTTCACGCAATGTTGAAGGGGTGGACCTGGAGGCCTCATACCGTTTCGGTACAGAAGTGGGCGATTTTAACCTGCGTCTAATTAGTACTTACACCGGCAAATATGATACCAATCCAACAGGTTTTGCTGATGATTTGATTGACGAACTGGGTGAAATGAAACGGCCTGAATGGAAGCATCGTTTTACCACGGAATATAGCTACAATGATTTCTCTGCAGTGCTGAGCATGAGCCACCGCTCAGCTACAGTTACCAGCAATGATTGGTCGCCAAAAGCGAACAATTATAACGATATTCCGTCTTACACAGTGTTTGATTTAACGGCACGGTACAACCTGACAGATGCGTTGCAGGTACGTGGTGGAGTATTAAACATGTTTGATCGTAATCCTCCGCGTAAGCCGACTGCCTACAGCTACGGCGAAGCGTTCGATGTTATTGGTCAGCGTGTCACCTTAGGTGTCAACTATCAGTTCTGAGCAGTGCTTTAGTTAAAATGGATAAAAAGGCTTCCCTGTGGAAGCCTTTTTTATTAAATGCACGGTACAAATAAATACAGTTATTACCGACAAAAACTGCTTATCCTCCGCTTAACCCATAATGCATGCCCGCGGCGTATTTGTTCTGGTATTGGCAACAAAATAGCAGTAGCGTCAGCGCCGGAAAAACCACCACTATAACAACGGCAGTCTCATTGAAGGCGTCCAGGGGGAATAACATGCAAAAATCTTTATTAGGTAAAGCGGTACGCTTTGCCATGTTGGCAGCACCGGTAGCGGCTGCAGGTTTCAGTTCTGCTGTGCTGGCGCAGGAAGAAGTAGCAAAAGCAGAAGTAGCGAAAGTTGAACGTATTGCCATTACCGGCTCACGTATTCAACGTCAGGATATGGAAACGGCTTCACCTATTACGGTTATCGATGCGGCGGCCATTCGCGTAGAGGGCTTTACCTCTGTTGACCAACTGCTACAGGCACAAACCTCTATGGCCGGCGCTGCAGTAGGTTCAACCACCAATAACGGTGCAGACGGTGTTGCTCAGGTAGATTTACGTGGTATGGGCTCTCAGCGTACTCTGGTGTTGTTAAACGGTCGCCGTATGGTGAACTCCGGTTCAGGTGCCGACAGTGCAGTAGATTTAAACGCTATCCCGGTGGCGATGATTGCGCGGGTAGAAATTTTGAAAGACGGCGCTTCAGCGGTATATGGCTCAGATGCCATTGCCGGGGTGGTAAATATTATCACCAAAAAAGACTTTGAAGGCTTTCAACTGGACCTGAACGGTAGCAGCACTGACAAAGGTGACGGTGAAACCGGCGAATTAAGTGCCTTATATGGCTTTAGCACCGACCGTGGTAATTATACCTTTGGTGCGGCTTATTCTGACCGTAAAGGTGTTATTCAAGCCGACCGTGACTGGACAGAGCCGGGTGACAGCTCGTTTATTCCAACCGGTACCCTGGGTGGCAAGGTACAGAACGCAGACGGTGAATGGGTAGCCCGCGGCGCCGGTTACGATTACACCAAAGACAGCTGGTACCAAACACCAAGCAAACGTTACAGCTTGTTTGCCAATGCTACGCAGGAATTTGGCAACGACCTGATTTTTACTGCAGACGTGTTATACACCAAGCGTAAATCTGATCAGCAACTGGCACCGCAACCGGGCGATATTATGCTGGACGTATGCGGCGCACCTGGCGCAGATCTGGTTAGCTGTATTACGCTGACACCGCAAATGATCGCTGGCGGCCTGGCTGCTGATGACACCGGCCGTATTAACTACCGCCGCCGTACCAACGATGTGGGTCCGCGCGTATATGAGCAGGACACTGACACTTTACGCTTATCTGCCGGTTTGGCCGGTACGCTTGACGTACACACCGGTATGAACTGGGATCTGTCGTACACTTACGGTAAAAACGAAGCGGACACCTCGGTAGCCAATTCTATTAACGCCGTTAAAATGGAAAATTCAGTGTATGCCAATCAGGCCGCCTGGTTTAGTGGTGCACCACTGACAACTGCCATTGTTAACGACATCGGCTATCTGGAAAAAGCAGACGGCGGTAATGCGCAGCATATTGCTTCCGGCGTGTTAAGCGGTGATTTATTTGACCTGGAAGCCGGTGCTGTAGGTTTTGCTATCGGTGCGGAATACCGTCGCGACAGCGGCTTCTACAACCCGGATCCGGTGATTGTGGCCGGTGAAGGTACAGCCGCACAGCAAGACCCAACCAAGGGCAGCTACAGCGTAGTGTCGTTCTATCAGGAAGTCAGCGTGCCATTCAGCGACAAGCTGACCGGTGAATTCGCGCTGCGTTTTGACGACTACTCTACCTTCGGTAAAGCCAGCACCTGGAAGGTCGGCTTAACCTATGAAGCCACTGACGAAGTAATGCTGCGTGCTGTTGCGGCTACCGGTTTCCGTGCCCCTAACGTAAGCGAATTATATGGTGGTAACACTGGTTCATACGATTACCTGGACGATCCGTGGGGCAACGAGCAAGACCCGCAAATCCTGGTAAATTACACCTCAGATGCCAATATTCAGCCGGAAGAGTCTGAATCTTTCACTGCCGGTGTGGTGTTATCTCCGGCGGACATCGAAGGTTTGTCGATGACTATCGATTACTGGCGCTTTAAAGTATCTAACGCTATTACGCGTTTAGATGCACAGGCGGGTTTAAACAACTGTTTCGCCGGCGATGCTGTTGCCTGTGAAACCTTCAGCATTACACCGGACGGTGATTTAACCAACTTCACCAACCCGCTGACTAACGTCGGTAACCAGGATACCAGCGGTATCGACTTAAACGTGGCGTACCGTTTTGAAGGCCTGGGTTTAACCTGGAATATCAACAACGACACCACCTGGTTACTGGAGTTTAAACAAGATGGCCTGGATTACACCAACACCATCGACGGTAACTTCGGCGGCTATGCTGAACTGCGTAACAACTTCAGCATTCAGGCCGGCCAGGGCGATTGGAGCGTAACTTACTTCAACCGTTATATCGGTAAAACAGAGTACTTAGCCGACGGTTCACGTATCGATGCTGTGTTGTACCACAATGTATCAGCTAACTACTTCATCACTGATGGTTTCAGTGTGTCACTGGGTGTGAAAAACCTGACTGACGAAGAGCCATCACGCGTAGCCAATGGCAGCGACGGTGGCACAGTACCGGAAGTGTTCGACACTATCGGTCGTCAGATCTTCGCCGGCGTAAGCTACAAGTTCTAACCAACTTCTGTTGTCATGCAAAACCCGCCTTAATGGCGGGTTTTTTTGTTGCTTAACTTTCTGGTTATTTGGTATTACCAATTGTGTTGCCCGTTTTGTAATCAATCATAGTTGAGTACCACTACATAACGCGCTAGGGTGGGGCAACAAATGGCTAAAGAGGCAACGAAGATGGACCATTACGCAGCATTAAAAGCCAATGTTGGTTTGCTCGGTACTAAACTGGGTGACACCATTCGCAGCCAATTAGGCGACGCCGTGCTGGAGCGGGTAGAGCAAATCCGGCTGTTATCCAAAGCCGCGCGCCAGGGCGAAGAATTACAAGCCGATAAACTTAAGCAGGTACTGCGCAGTTTAAGCGACGATGAGTTGCTGCCGGTAGCCCGTGCTTTTGCCCAGTTTCTTAATTTGGCTAACCTGGCCGAGCAACATCACACCATCAGCCGCATTGGTCACGCCAGCATTGAAAAGCCGGAGCCGCTGCAAGAATTGTTCAGCTTGCTGGCGCAAAAAAAGTCAGACGCTGCTGCGGTAGAACAGGCGGTGGCCAACTTATCGATAGAGCTGGTGCTGACAGCGCACCCGACTGAAGTATCGCGCCGCACCCTTATTCATAAACTTACCGAGATTGCCGCCTGCTTAACCGAATTAGAGCAGCAACTTAGCCCACAGCAGCAACAGCAAATTGGCTTGCGCTTAAGCGAGCTGATTGCCCAGGCCTGGCATACTAATGAAATTCGCGAACAACGGCCTACGCCGGTAGATGAAGCCAAATCCGGCTTTGCCGTAATTGAAAGCTCGTTATGGCAGGCAATACCGGATTTTCTGCGCGAGCTGGACAGCAAGCTGATCGATGCCACCGGCCAAGGCCTGGCGCTGGATGCGGCCCCGGTAAAGTTTTCTTCCTGGATGGGCGGCGATCGTGACGGTAACCCCTTTGTTACCGCTAAGGTTACCCGTCAGGTGTTATTACTCAGCCGCTGGAAAGCTGCTGACTTATTTGCCCGGGATCTGGATTTACTCAGCAGCGAGCTGTCGATGTATCAGGCCAATGCGGCGCTGCACGAAGCGGCGGGCGAAGCCGGTGAGCCATACCGCCAGGTGCTGAACAAGCTGCGCAATGGCTTGTTGCACACCCGCGACTGGCTGAGCGAAGCGTTAAAGCACGACCGGCTGCAACGGCCGCAAGGTTTAATCTGGCATAACCAGCAGTTACTGGAGCCCTTGTTGCTGTGTTATCAATCATTACTCGACTGCGGCATGGCGGTGATTGCCAACGGCAAATTGCTCGATACTCTGCGCCGCGCCTATGCGTTTGGCGTTACGTTGTTAAAGCTGGATATCCGCCAGGATGCCGGCCGCCATGCGCAGGTATTTGCTGAGCTAACGCAGCATCTGGGGCTGGGCGATTACAGCGCCTGGGACGAGGGCGCGCGCCAGGCCTTTTTACTGGCCGAGCTGGCTAACCGGCGGCCGTTATTTCCGAAAAGCTGGCAGCCGTCTGCCGATGTGCAGGAAGTGCTGGATACCTGCGATATAGTGGCGCGCCACGGCAGTGAGGCGCTAAGCACCTATGTTATCTCAATGGCCGGTAAACCGTCTGATGTGCTGGCAGTGCAATTGCTGTTAAAAGAAGCCGGTATCAGCTTTGCCATGCCGGTAGCGCCACTGTTTGAAACCTTAAGTGACTTACAAAATGCGCCGGATTGTATGCGCAAGCTGCTTAGCATCGACTGGTACCGCGGTTACATAAACGGCAAACAGGAAGTGATGATTGGCTATTCTGATTCAGCCAAAGACGCCGGTGTATTCGCGGCGGCCTGGGCGCAATACAGTGCGCAAGAGGCGTTGGTGGCGATTTGTCAGCAGGCCAAAGTGCAACTTACCTTGTTCCATGGCCGCGGCGGTACTATCGGCCGTGGCGGCGGTCCGGCTCATGCTGCTATTTTGTCGCAGCCTCCGGGCTCGTTAGCCGGCGGTTTACGGGTAACCGAGCAGGGCGAGATGATCCGCTTTAAATTCGGCTTGCCCAAATTGGCCGAGCGCAGCCTGGCGCTGTATGCCAGCGCGGTATTAGAGGGCATGCTGTTACCGCCGCCGGTACCAAAACAAAGCTGGCGCAGTTTAATGCAGCAACTGGCGGATGACTCCTGCGAAGCCTACCGTGCTGTAGTGCGGCACAATAAAGACTTTGTTGCCTATTTCCGTGCGGCCACGCCCGAGCAGGAACTGGGCCAGTTACCGCTGGGCAGCCGGCCGGCCAAGCGTAACCCAACCGGCGGTGTGGAAAGCCTGCGGGCGATTCCGTGGATTTTTGCCTGGTCGCAAAACCGCTTAATGTTACCGGCCTGGCTGGGTGCCGGTTCGGCGTTAGCTAAAGCGGCAGAGCAGGACAACGCCGCGCTGCTGGATGAAATGCAGCAGCAATGGCCGTTTTTCGCCACCCGTATGTCGATGCTGGAAATGGTATTTTTAAAAGCCGACAGCGACATAGCCGCTTACTACGACAAAGTGCTGGTGCCGGACGAGCTGAAGCATTTAGGCCAGAGCCTGCGCAGCCAATTGGCCGCTGACCGCGAGCTGCTGCTGAAGCTTATTCACAGCGATACGTTAATGGCAAAAGAGAGCTGGATTAGAGAGTCGATCATGCTGCGCAATACTTACGTGGACCCGCTGCATATACTGCAGGCTGAGCTGTTGTACCGCGTGCGCCACCAGCCGGAGCGGGTAAACCCGATGATTAGCCGCGCCTTAATGGTAACCATCGCCGGTATTGCCGCCGGGATGCGAAATTCCGGCTAGGCCATCTCGTTTATTAAATGCAGAACCAGCATAATGTGAGCCGGAATTAAGGCGAGGGATTGGGTTTACTCTAAGCCGACCGTTGACGGCATGGGTGCCGACAAATTCGTCCGGAGCGAATTTGAACAGCTCTGCTGGTCCGTAAGGATAAACTTCAGGGATGAAGTTTATAATTCGAGCCTACAGGGACGTATTTACGGCGTGTCGGTGTGAGTGAACCGAATCCCGATGACACAGGACAATCGGGTATTATGCTCACTTATGCGTTACTGGCACTGGTTTCGGCTGTGGCGATGGCCAGCAGTGGCATTATTGCCCGCTTTAGTGGCCTGGCGGCGGCTGAGTTAACCTTTTACCGGCTGGCGGTTGGTGGCCTGTGTTTACTGCTGTTTGTCGGCTTAACCGGCCGTATCAGGCAACTTAAAGGCAAACCCGACTGGCGTATGGCGGTAAACGGCGTACTGCTGGCGGGTTTTATGCTGAGCTTTTTAAGCGCCATTGAGTATATCAGCCTGGCCAACGCCATTATGTTGGTGTACCTGGCACCGCCGCTGTCGGCCTTTATTGCGCACTGGTTATTGCAGGAACGGCTGGATTTGCCCGACAGCAGCCTGATAGTGCTGTCGTTCCTTGGCTTTGCTATGTTGCAGCAATTTAAGTTTGATTTGGTGTTAGATGCAGCGCAGCTGCCCGGCTTGCTGCTGGGTTTATTGTCGCTGTGTGCTTACAGCAGCTTTTTACTGCTAAACCGCCGTTCTCTGCCGGCGCATTCACAATTGCAGCGCACCTTTTATCAGCTGATCATCGGTGCTTGTTGTGTGCTGCCGTTTTTAACCGGCATCAGCTTACCTGAACCGGATGATATTATCTGGATAGCACTGGCCGGCATTTTCCCGGGCTTTATTGCCATTTATTGCGCCATAGTGGCGCTACAGCATTTGCCCACCCGCGTGTATGCCACCCTGGCCTATCTGGAGCCGGTAACGGTAATTCTTGCCGGTTGGTGGCTGTTTAACGAAAGCTTAAGCCTCCTGCAACTTAGTGGCGTGCTGCTGATTATTCTTACCGGCTTGCTGCTTGCGCTGCGGCATAAACCGGCCCCTGCCGTGCTTGTATTGGCTGAGCGCGCTCAGTTGTAATTGGCCGGCTGCTATAGTTACATCACGGTTAACTAACGCAAAAACGGAGAACGGATGAAATCACTGCTGCTGGCAGTACTGCTGCTTTGGCTGCCGGGTTATGGCATGGCCATGCAGCAGGACGATGCTGAAGCGCCAATTAAAGTGGTTAATGCTGCAACAGATCAGGCGATTGCCGAACGGCTAAACGCTATCATCAGGGCGATAGCCGGTATGGAGCTTGTCGAAGTCAGTGTGCAGGCCGGCGTGCTGACGCTGAGCGGAGAAGTGGCCAATACCCAGCTGAAAAGTGAAGCTGTCGCCATTGCCAGCCGGTTGGAAGGGGTGGTGTATGTACAAAACCGCTTGCAGGAACAGCTGGCGGTTCGGTCGCGGCTGGCGCCGGCAGCGGAAAAGTTCAGCGAAATGCTGACCACCACAGTGCAAATGCTGCCGCTGCTGTTAGTTGCGTTAGTGGCCCTTGTCAGTTTTTGGCTGCTCGGGGGCTGGGCGGCAAAACGTGGGGCCTGGTTACGTCATATTGGTTTAACAGAGCTGGCGTCTAATTTAGGTATGCGTTTTGTCCGTGTGGCGATCAGCGGTATCGGTGTGCTGATAGCGCTGGAGCTACTGGATGCCACAGCCCTGGTTAGTGCTGTGCTGGGGGTGGCCGGGGTAATTGGCATTGCGCTGGGCTTTGCTTTTCGCAATATTGTGGAAAACTATCTGGCCGGTGTTTTGCTTAGTACCCGTAATCCGTTTGCCATCGGCGATTTTATTCAGATCGACAATATGAGCGGCAGCGTGGTGCGCTTAACATCGCGTGATACGGTGCTGATGACGCAGGATGGTAACCACTTACGCATTCCTAACAGCCAAATCATTACCTCGCCGATGACTAATTTCAGCCGTAACCCACTGCGCCGGTTTGAATTTAGCGTTGGCGTATCTGTCGATCTGGACTTGACTACGGTACGCCAGTTGGCAATCGCCACCTTGCAGCAGATGACGGGTATTTTAACTGAGCCCAGGCCCCGTGTCCTGGTGCAGGAGTTAGGCGACAGTGCTGTTACCGTGCGCGTATTTGCCTGGATCGATCAGCGCGAAACTGACTTTTTAAAAGCCCGCAGCGAGGCTATCCGGCTGGTTAAAGCCGCCTTTGATAACGCTGGTATTGAAATGCCGGAACCGATTTACCGCATCCATATGGCTGACGCTGACGCCGGGAGCGGCAAGACACCGGCGCAATTTGTGGTATCTGCTCCTGCCGGGCCCGGGGAGCCAGGCAGTATTGATCCAACGGTAGATGTAAGTACCGATAACAGTATTGAGCAGCAACTTAATGCTGAATTAAGCCAGTCAGACGAGGAAAACCTACTGCCAGCGGCCAAAGAAAGCGGCGCCGGCAGCGCTTAAGTTAATTAGCTTTGTGTGCGGCACTAAGTCCGGCACCGCGGTGTACTGCTGGTTTTAACGGGCGTAAGCTGGCCTGAAATTAGTAACTGGATTTGAATTGGGCTGGCTGGCCTCTCCCCGCCTTATCAGTATTGATAATTGTTTGCATTTGCATTGTTGCGTCGGTAAAATTCGGCAGTTTCCATTTAATTGCCGCTTTTTATTAAGGGATATGCCAAATGTATTATGCCGCCCGTAGCCTGGTTTTTACCCAAGCAATGCGTGTTTGTTTTGCTATTACTGCAAGTAGCCTGAGCTTTGGTGCTGTATCGCAAGATACTATAGCGTCAGAGTCTGACGTAGAGGTGATAGCAGTATATGGTGATCAGGGCGCCAGCCGCACAGCAACCAAGCTGGACTTAAGCGTTTATGAAACACCACAGACAATAACAGTGGTATCCCGGCAGCAGATTGACGATTTTTCGTTGCATTCCATCAATGATCTGCTGAGTTATACACCCGGCGTGACGGTAGAAAGTGTTGAAACGGATCGTACTTACTACACTGCACGGGGTTTTGATGTAGTGAACTTTCAGTATGACGGCTTAGGCGTGCCCTTTTCCTCTGGATTAACTAACGGACAGTTTGACACTGCAGCTTATGAGCAAATTGAGGTAATCAAAGGTGCTGCCGGCTTAGTAACCGGCCTGGCGAATCCTTCAGCAACTGTCAATTTTATCCGCAAACGGCCTACGAAAGATTTAGCTGCTTATAGCACCTTATATACCGGCTCAAACAGTATGCGCCGGGCCGAGGGGGATATTTCCGGTAGCCTGACGGCCGGTCTGCGTGGCCGTGCGGTGGTGGCGTTAGATTCTGCCGATTCCTATCTGGATCGTAAGTCTGATGATAACCGTCTGCTTTATCTCGTGGGAGAATATGATCTGACCGGTAATACCTTACTGACGCTGGGTCATAGTGCAAACAAAAATAAGGTAGATGGCAGTATGTCCGGGGCTTTGCCGCTGTATTACACCGACGGCAGTCCGACCGATTATGACGTTGCTACCAACACCGCGACCGACTGGGCTTACCGTGATGTTGAGACTAAAGAAAGTTTTGCCCAGGTTCGCCAGCAATTATCAGGCAACTGGAGCCTGAACCTGATGCTAACGCAAACCGACAGCAAGATGGACTCTGAACTTTTTTATGTATACGGCACTCCGGAACGAGGTTCTGAACTGGGCTTGCTGGGGTCAGCTTATGGCTATACGCTGGACGAAACACAAAAAATGGCTGATGTGTACCTTACTGGACAATATAGCCTGGCGGGCCGTCAGCATGAACTGATGCTGGGGTTGAACTACGCCCATATTGATCTGTTTGGTCAGTCATTTTATGACTATGAAACCGGCTACCCGGTACTGGGCAGCGACTGGGGGCAGGGCAACACAGTGAAAGGGGTATTTGATGATACCGACCCCTACAGTGCTGGCCATAAAGATAAGCAGATTCATCAGTCGGCGTATCTGGCTACCCGATTACACCTGACAGACGACTTAACGGTGCTGGCAGGCGCCAGAATGATGTCGGTTAAACAAGGCGGCTATAACTACGGCGTCGATGCATCTACCGATGCTGATGAAACAGTACCTTATATTGGCGCCATGTATCAGCTAAATAGTATTTTTTCTGTGTATGGCAGTTACAGTGAGGTGTTTACGCCCCAGTCTTTTGTTGATGCTGAATTTAATGCTTTGGGCGTAGCGCGCGGTGAACATATGGAGCTGGGTAGTAAAGTGTCACTGAATGATGGCCGCGCCATTGCCAGTGTTGCGCTGTTCCGCTCTGATTTAAATAATGTTGGCGAGTTTGCTGGCGTGATAAATGGTGTAAACACCTACAATGGGTTGGACTACAGCTCAGAAGGGATTGAACTGGAACTGATAGGCAGTGTTACTGATCAACTAAATCTGAGTATGGGTTACACCTGGCTTAATAGTGTTGAGGGTGATGCTGGCCAGCAAGTACGCACCTATGTGCCGCGTAATCTGCTGAAACTGTCTGGTGTTTATTACCCTGATTTGGCACCTGCATTGTCTGTAGGAGCCAGCATTCACTGGCAGGACAGCGTATATACCAGCCCCGAGCCCGGTATTACCATTACTCAGAGCAGCTATGCACTGTTAGATCTGTTTGTGCGTTATCAGTTTAGCGACAACCTGTCGCTGACGTTAAATGGCAGCAATATTACCGGTAAAAAGTACTACGAAAGCCTGTACTGGACTCAGGCCTACTATGGTGCACCAAGTCAGTGGCAAGCTTCGGTTACCTGGCGCTACTAAACACTGCCGCGCTAACCACGCGGCACAAAGTCCAGCACGGTAGCGTTAATGCAATAGCGCGGCCTGCCATTAGGGCCGTCGTTAAACACATGGCCTAAATGAATGCCGGATACTTTGGCGCGGATTTCAGTGCGGCGCATGCCATAGCGGTTATCCGGCTTTTCAATTACCGCGCCGTTAACGGCTTTGGTAAAGGACAACCAGCCGGTGCCGGAGTCAAAGCGGTCGCGGGTGTCAAACAGCGCTGCACCGCTTAACTTATCGGTAAAAACACCATCCGGGGTGTTTTTAAAAATTTCATATTGCTGGCAAAAGCGGCCGTCGGTGCCTTTATCAAACGCGACATCAAAAGCCTCAGTGTCGCCGAGTTTAAATTTACCCAGTAACAGATAAAACTCGTCCGGGCCTAAATAACCCTGGCGGCCAAATACTTCTTTGCCGTTTTCAAGCAAAATAATGGTCGGTGTGGCCCAGGTGGCGGTTTTCAGCGTTAGCCCTGCAAGCTGGCTGGCATAACGAAACTGCAGCGGAATATCGCCGCTATAGCTGTCAGCGACCTCTGCTTTAAATTTCTCGCAGTACGGGCAGTAGCTTTCAGAGTCGATAACCAATATATGTTTACCCTGCAGCAGCGCGCTGTTGTCGACAGCGGCTGTTTGCTCTTGCTCTTGCGGGTTAAATCGCACCCCAGTGCTGTGATCCGGGCAGTAGCCGTTGGGGTTTTTCGCAATATAATCCTGATGATATTGTTCGGCCGGGAAAAATTCGCGCAGCGGTTTTATCTGCGTTGTAATGGCGCCATAGCCGGCCTGGCTCAGCAGCGGTTGGTAAGCTGCCAGCACTTGTTGTGCGGTATCGGCTTGTGTCTGGCTGTTGGTTAAAATAATTGAGCGGTACTGGGTGCCGATATCATTGCCCTGACGGTTTAGTTGCGTAGGGTCATGCATTTCAAAATAGCGCTGTAACAAGGTGGTCAGGCTAATCACCGCCGGGTTAAAGGTTACTTTTACCACTTCGGCATGGTTGTTGGGGTTGTGCTGATTGCGCCGCTGCGTAATGACACGATAAGTCGGTTCTACGCCGGTGCCGTCGGCATAGCCGGAGACTGCATCGGCGACGCCGTCCATAGCTTCAAAGCGCTTTTCCACGCCCCAGAAACAACCGGCACCGACTACTATTGAATCCAGATGTGTGGTGGCCGGCATAGTATCGGCTTTTGCCTGCAGTGTGTTACCAAGAGTGCCACCGAGCAACAGAGCGGCTGCGTACAGTTTTAAAACGGAAGCCAGGGTCATAGTTACCTCTGCCTGTTATCACGTGGTTGTATATACGCAATAGACAGGCAAAAGGTGCAATTGCTTTCAATACTTGAAAAGGTGAGCCGACTTACTCTAAACCAACCGTTGAACGCAGGGATGCGTGACAAATTCGCCAGGAGCGAATTTGAACAGCTCCGCTGGCCCGCAAGGGTGAACTTCATGGACGAAGTTCATAGTCGAGCCCCCGGGGATGGGTTTACGGCGTGTTGGTGTGAGTAAGACGGGTCATAATGTTCTGTGAGCAAAGTCTGCCACAGCTTGTAGCGCTTGCTCAATATAGGCGCTGCTAATATTCAGGTGACACACCCAGCGCACGCGTTTTATCGAGCCGTCTGTGCTCTGATAATTGCTGGCAGTAAGCTTGATACCGCAATCGGCCAGATAAGTTAACAAGCGCTCAGCCAGCTCAAGGCTGATATCGGTAAACAAGATATTGGTTTGCACCGGTAATACGCTCAGTTGCCCCTGCAGGGCCGGCATTTGCGCGGCCAATATCGTTAGGCCGTCGGCTAAGCGGCGGCAGTTGGCGTGATCATCGGCCAGGCGGTTAATATTGTTTTCCAGAGCATACAAGCCAGCCGCGGCTAATATGCCGGTCTGGCGCATACCGCCACCCAGCATTTTACGTACGCGTTTGGCGCGGGCGATAAACCCGGCTGAACCCAACAGTAAAGACCCCACCGGGCAACCCAGGCCTTTAGATAAACACAGAGATACCGAGTCATAGCCCGTGCACAGCTCGCGCGCCATCTGCTGCGGCGTTAAGCCATGTAAGGGGGCCAATGCCACCGCGGCGTTCATTAAGCGCGCGCCGTCTATATGGCAAGCCAGGTTGTTGTTTTTCGCCAAAGCGGCAACATCGCGCATATATTGCAACGGTAATACTTTACCGCCGACGCTGTTTTCAATCACGATAAGCCGGGTACGGGCAAAATGCGGGTCGTCCGGCTTTATCGCCGCGGCGATATCACTCAGTAGCAGGGTACCGTCGCTTTGCAGTTCCAGCGGTTGCGGCTGTATTGAGCCTAATACCGCCATGCCGCCACCTTCCCATTTGTAGGTATGCCACTGTTGGCCGACTATGGCCTCATCGCCGCGCTGGCAATGGCTCATCATCGCAATCAGGTTAGTTTGAGTGCCGCTGGGGGCAAACAAGGCGGCTTCAAAGCCGAGCAGTTCTGCCGCATAGCGCTGTAATTCCAGGGTAGTGGGGTCGTCGTTAAACACATCATCGCCCAAAGCGGCGCTGAACATGCGCTCTTTCATGGCAACAGAAGGTTGAGTTACGGTATCGCTGCGAAAATCCGGCATGTTGCACTCCATAGTTATGCTGCTGACAGACTAAGGCGGCCTGAAAGGTTGCGCAATCAGAATGGGTTAAATAACCGGATTTGTCGCCGGAAAGAAATAAGCAACTAAAAGCAGAAGCGGCTGAGTCGGAGGGCAGTACGAACCGGCTTGCCCACGTCAACGCGCCGTAAACCCTTCCATGGGGGCTCGACTCAGGCATCCATGCCTTCAACGGTTGACTTAGAGCAAGTCTATTCGTACTGGCTCAGCGATTAATAAAAGCTGATTTTAAAGTCGACACCAAAGGTACGTGGTTCGTTAACAAAACCAGTCAGGTTGTTGAAGTCGACAGCACCTTTTACATTGTCCTGGTCAGTAATATTGCGGCCGAATAAACCGACTTCATAGTTACCGTCATAGTTAATGTAAGCCACACGTAAACCAGCTTCGTGCTGGTTGTTGGTACGGAACTCAGCCGATTCATACAAGAAAAGGTTGGTTTTACCCTGCAGCGCGAAATCGGTATAAACATAGACTTCACCACTGGCAACCGGGTAGTCATAGCGGGCGTTTAACGTCAAAATAGTTTCCGGTGCCTGGGCAAAAGGGTTACCGTCAATAAACGGCCGACCTTCGTTATTAACCGGATCCAGAATGGTGCAGTTACCGAAGCCACAGCCACCTACTACAGTGTTGTTGTCTTTAAATTCGGTCTTGTTGTAGCTAAAACCACCGCCCACGCTCAGGTTTGGCAAAACACGGTAATCAAAATCTGTTTCGAAGCCGTAACCTACACCTTTGTCTGCGTTATCCAGTGTATTGCCGTTCAGCTCACCGCCAATTACTGATATTTGCATATCATCAATGGTGTAATAGAACACAGCGGCATTCAGACGCAGGGTGTTATCCAGTAAGTCGCTTTTTACGCCAAACTCGTAGGACATAATAGTTTCTGCATCTGCTACTGTTGCGGGCTCCGCAAAAGCGATATTACGACCCTGAATTGACTGGGCGCGGAAACCATCTGCAATACGGGCAAACAGACTGGTCTTGTCAGTCAAGCGGTAGTTAGTGCTAAGCTCCCAGCTGATCTGATCATCCGATACCTTCAACGATTCGTTACCTGGCACTGTAGTGCTGAGAGTTTTAACATCATCGGTATAACGAATACCCGCAGTAACGTTCCACTTGCTATCTATCTGGTAAGTACCCTGACCAAATAACGCCCAGCTGTTGTTGCCGTGAAACACCATGGCCGGATCAATCACGCCGCCAACCGTATTTACGCCGAAGGTGGAATCGAAATAGAATCCGCCCACCTGCCAGCTAAGAGCATTACTGGTGTCACTGGCTAAACGAATTTCTTGAGTGTGCTGCTTTAAGTTGCGTAGCTCGTCCATGGTGTTAGACGGAAACATAATAACGCCGGGGCCATAGGTATCGGGGTCAGGGTTAACGAACAAACCACCATAACCGCCGTCTATATCACCACGTGAGAAGCCGGACGCTGTTTCATAAGCCGATATGCTGGTTAAGGTCATACCGTCCAGCATAAAATCAAGTTTCAGTGAACCGCCCCAGCTGTCGTATTCTTGCGGGTTATTGCTGGTGGCGTCGTAGTACACTGTATCACGGTCATAGTTTTCGTTCAGCTTGTTGCTGCCCTTAGTGAAGACGTTAGCCCGAAAAATTGATGAGGTGCCCTCATAATTGCGGCTGTGTAAATTTAATAAGGCGTTAAAGTCAGCTGTTTCATATAAAAACTGCATCCGGCCGGCGCGCTCCTGGTAGCCACCCATAGCATCGCTTTCGCCAAGGTAAGCATTATCAATCCAGTCGCTGCGGTTTTGTGATAGCAGTGAAATACGCGCGGATAATTCATCAGTTAAACCGCCGCCTACAGCACCTTCCAGGTTAAACATGCCTAAGGTGCCGGCAGTGGTTTTAACATAAGCATCGAAATCCTGGCGTGGCTTTACACTGTCAAATTTAACGATACCGGCCGTAGTATTACGGCCAAATAAGGTACCTTGCGGGCCACGGATCACTTCTACCTGCTGCACATCAAACAGCGGGAAGCTTTTTAAGATCACGTTTTCCATTACCACCTCATCCATAATAATGGATACCGGCTGCGAAGCGGCTAAGTCAAAATCGGTGTTGCCTAAACCACGGATATAAAACCGTGGGGCTACCCGACCGTTAGACGATTCGGCGTACAGGCCCGGCACTTTGATCGCCAGTGCGGTAATGTCATCACCGGAGGAAAAAATCGCGTCCAACTTTTCGCCCGATAAGGTAGCGATAGAAATCGGCACTTCCTGAATGCTTTGGCTGCGCTTTTGCGCGGTAACGGTGATGGTTTCCAGTTCCTGTTGTTTCGCATTTTGACCTTTGTCACTTTCCTGCGCCAATAGCGCGGGAGAAAGGCCAACAGCTGCACTAAACAGGCCGGCCTGAATGGCCGCTGACAACACTGACTTAGTATATGGCTTCATTAAGGTGAACCTTATATTGATGATTTACGATGATTTGTGTGTGTTATGTAACGATTAGTTTGCTGGAGTGACCACAGCGAATCGTTTGGACAAACGTGGGCTAATATAGCAGTTTGTCGCACAAAATGCTCAACCCGGCGTAGTTTTGTCATCATTCTGTCAGCAAGATGAGCTAAAGCCGTGTAGTCTCGTATGGGTATTTATTCGCCAACTGTTGAGAGTGTTATGCGTAGTGTGATTTTTTTACTGCTGTGCTGCAGTTTGCTCATCCCTGCTCATGCTGCCAGCAGCGGCTGGCAAAGTGCAAAGCATTTGCAGGCAGAGCTGATCAGCGAGTATCAGCAGGTTAGTGCCGGTCAGCAGCTGCAGTTGGCGCTGCATTTTGTGCCGGACCCGCACTGGCATACCTACTGGCAAAACCCCGGCGACTCCGGTTTAGCTACCAGCTTAAGCTGGCAATTGCCGGACGGCGTTACAGTGGGCGATATTCAATGGCCTGCACCTCAAGCGATAGCGGTACCGCCGTTGATGAATTATGGTTTTGAAGGCGCCACTGTGTTGTTGTCAGAGCTCAGCATTGCGCCGGATTACGCAGCCAGCAGCATTGATATTCAGTTGCAGGCCGACTGGCTGGTGTGTGAAGAAGTGTGTATTCCGGCCGAAGCGCAGTTTAGCCTGATCCTGCCGGTTGGCAGCAGCGCCGTAGTGGCGGCAGATTACGCGGCGCTGTTTCAACAGGCGCGGCAGCAATTGCCGCAGACATTGCAGGCCTACGGCCGTTTTGATACGTCCGGTGGCGCTTTTTCTGCCACTGTCGATTTGCCGCAACCGTTACAGGTAGAAGCCTTTTTTGTCGCCGCAACGGAGTTGGTCGATCACGCGGCGGCGCAGCAAATCAACCTGCAGAGTAACCAGCTGCTGTTACAACAACCGCTGAATACGTATTTTTCCGGCGTCGCGTCGCAAATTGAGTTGGTACTGGTAACCGCCAACGCAGCTTACACTGTGCAACTGACACAGGCAGGGTCGGGGGCGGCTGAAATTCTGGTGACGCAGGGCAGGCAGCGCGACAACGCTTTATGGCTGATACTGCTGATGGCCGGCGCCGGTGGCCTGATCCTGAATTTAATGCCGTGCGTATTTCCGGTATTGTCGCTCAAAGCGCTGAGTATTGCGGCTAACAGCGCACAACAGGCACAGCAACAACGCGATGCGCTGTATTACAGTGCCGGTGTGGTGCTGAGCTTTGTGCTGTTAGCGCTGCTGCTTATCGGCTTGCGCGCTGCCGGTGAAGCGGTGGGTTGGGGCTTTCAGTTGCAAAACCCTTACCTGGTGGCACTGTTAGTGTATCTGCTGTTTGCGCTGGGGCTGAGTTTGTCCGGTGTAGTGCAGTTTGGCCTTGGCCTGATGAACACCGGTGGTGCGCTGGCCACGGCAAAGGGTGGAAAAGGCTCGCTTTTTACCGGTGTGCTGGCCGTGGTGGTCGCCAGCCCCTGTACCGCGCCCTTTATGGGCTCAGCGTTGGGCTATGCGGTAAGCCAAAGTGCCCTGGTGGCGCTGCTGGTGTTTGCCGCATTAGGGTTGGGTATGGCGCTGCCGTTTTTACTGCTGGCTTTTGTGCCCGGCATTGCAAAGGTGCTGCCCAAGCCCGGCGCCTGGATGGACACACTGAAACAGTGGTTGGCGTATCCGTTATATCTAAGTGCAGTATGGCTGCTGTGGGTGTTTGGCCGCCAAACCGGGGTGGATGCGCAGGCGCTGTTGTTAATTGGCGTAGTGTGTATCGCGGCGGCGTGTTGGTTGTGGGGCCGCAGGCAACTGACGCAGCAAGGTGTTGCAAGTGTGGTCGCAGTTTTACTGCTGCTGATTATTGCACTGGTGTTACCGGCGCTGGCGCCGCAGCCGGCAGTTGACCAAGCAAAGACGCAAACGGCCGGAGCGCATTGGCAAAGCTGGTCGGCGGCTACTTTGCATAAGTTGCGTTCTGAAGGCAAGCCGGTGCTGGTGAATATGACAGCCGACTGGTGCATTACCTGCCTGGTGAATGAGCGGGTAGCGCTGAATACCGACAGCAGCAAGGCGGCGCTGGCGCTGTACGATGTTACCTATTTAAAAGGTGACTGGACACTGCGTGATGCCGCTATAACAGAGTATCTGCGTTTGTATCAGCGCGATGGTGTTCCGTTGTATGTGTTGTATTGGCCGGGGCAGCCGCCAGAAGTGCTGCCGCAAATTCTAACGCCCGATACGTTGTCGCAAACGCTGGCGCGGCTGAGTCGGCAACCGCAGTCTTAACATTAACGGTCCTATGACCGATACTCAACAGGAGCAATACAGATGAAATTACGTCAACTGGTACTGGCTGCTTCAGCAGCCTTGTTGTCACTGGGGTTATCTGCCGCCCCGCAACCAGGCGCGCCGGCGCCGGACTTCAGCGTGGTCGACTCCAAAGGAACAAGCCACAAGCTAAGCGATTTTGCCGGCAAAAATGTAGTGTTGGAGTGGACCAATCACGATTGTCCGTTTGTGAAAAAGCATTATCAGGGCAATATGCAGGCGCTGCAGGCCGAAATGCAAGCACAGGATGTAGTATGGCTTAGCGTGATCTCATCAGCACCCGGCAAGCAGGGCCATGTTAGTGGGGCTGAGGCTGATGCTTTAACGGCCAGCCGCAGTGCTATGCCTACCGCCGTAGTATTTGATGAAAGCGGTACAGTGGGTAAAGCGTATGACGCCAAAACCACACCGCATATGTATGTCATAGATAAAGCCGGTGTACTGCAGTATATGGGCGGTATTGACAGTATTCCGTCGGCTAAAGTGGACGATATTGCTAAAGCCACACCGTACTTTGCCAATGCCGCTAAGGCTGTACTGTCGGGTAAAAAGCCGGACCCGGCAATAACCAAGCCTTATGGCTGCAGCGTAAAATACTAAGCATCATGCCAGAGCCAGCCCTGCAGTCACGGCCAACCGGCCGGCAGCAGGGCTAAGCTTTTTTGCGGTTGATATCGCCTTGTTGCTGCGGCGCATTAAGTTGCAACCAGCGGTCAAACTCGGCTAACGGCATGGCTTTGGCAAAATGCCAACCCTGGCCTAGTTCAATCCCCAAAGCGCGTAGCAGGCTGGCCTGTGACAAGTTCTCAATACCTTCTGCCACTATGCTGTAATTTAATAACCTGGCGATATCGCGGATTTTTGGGATCAGCGTCGATTTAATGCTGTCTGCTTCCATGTCCTGAATAAAGCTTTTATCAATTTTCAGGTAATCGGCATTTAACGAGCGTAAGCTGGTCAGATTGGAGTAGCCGGTACCAAAATCGTCTATCGACAGTTGCAGGCCGGCGGCTTTCAGTTCGGCCAGATGCTTAGTGGCGCTGCTGAAGCTGAGCTCTTGTTGCTCGGTAATTTCCAGCACCAGCTTAATGCGGCGCTGCTGCACCTCAGGTAACTGCAGTAAATTCAGGATCTGGCCGCTGGCAATATCACGCGGATACACGTTCAGTGATAGATGAAATTGCTCAGGTAAATTATGTAACTGATTCAGCTCTGTCAGCGCCTGTTTGGCGATAAAGCAGGTGAACCGGCCGCTTAAGCCCAATTGGCTCAGCACCGGAATAAACTGCAGCGGGCATAAAGTGCCCAGTGGATCGCGGTAACGCGCCAGCACTTCACAGCCAATAAGACGGTTGTGCTGCAAATCCATAATGGGTTGAAATACCACCGAAAAATAGCCTTTGCGCAGGCCGTTGCGTACGCGGTAGCGCAAGCTGTGGCGGCGCACGGCCAGTTGGCGCCAGCCAAACCAGGCCAACACACTAAGGGCGGGTATGGCCAGCAGCACAATAGCGCTTTGCAGCGGGTAACGTTGTAACAAGGTATAAAAGCTGAACTGTTGGCTCAGGCAAAAGCGCGAGTAGCTACTGCACTGCTGATAAAAATAATGCGGCCAGGCCAGCTGTGCCAGCGTAGTTTGCGTGGCAGAGGCAATGTATAAGCCTGTTGCACCGGCAATATGGGCTGGCGTGCTACCGGCAATATTCACCGTTTGCCAACGTACATCATTGCGCGGCGGGGCGCGGTCGATATCACTGACAATACTGACACTGTAGTGTTTTTGCCGCACTACAGTGCCGTTGACTTGTTGGCTGAAGTCGCCCAGCGGTTGATCCAGCCAGATGCTGCTGTTTTGCAGTGAATAAAAACTGGGTTTACCGTGCGGTTGAGCTAAATCGAGTTTGCCGGAGCTGGCAGAGCATAAAGCGCCGTTATCACCATAGTAGCTAATGTCGCGAATGTAGCGTGCGCTAATCAGCAAGCGGCGCATGGCGGCTAAATCTACTGCACTGCAGTCGTGCGGCGGCCGTTGGTTTAACTGATCCAGCGTGAGCTGGCTTTCGCGGGCAATGGCATCCACTTTAAGCAGATAGCCGGTGGCACTTTGCTGCAGGCTGAAATGCACCGCACGGCTCACGGCAAATGCCAGTAAGCCACTGAGGCATAACGCCGCAGCCAGAGCAACAATGCCGGCAAAGTACCTGTGATATACCCAGTGTGCCAAACTTACCTCAAACCACCAGCGGCAATCATAGTTGCCGCAGCTTATCGTGCTACTGCCGTTAGGGTACAGCGCTTAAATGTAACTAACTGTTCACTACAATACTTGCGCTGACGTCTCTGGAAGCTGTGCAACCATTGTTACCAACAAGCGACACCTTACGGTGTTTGCTTTAATTTTGTTGTTACTTCAGGTAACGCAGCAGGGTTAGCAACTGGTTTATACTGCTGAGCTCATGGCGTTGCATAATCAACTCGCGGCCCAATTGCAGCGCTTTGCGCTCACTGTGCGCGCGGGTGCTGGTGTCAGTTATCTGCGTGAAATCGGCAACCTGTGCCAAACCTACAGTGCGGCGGATCAGTTCACAACCGGCGTAACCCAGGCTGTCGGCAAGAATTTGCTGCATAAAGCGTTGTTGGTACAGGCTGTTTTGCAGTGCCGGTTCACGGCATTCATTGCTCAGTAATTGCTTAAACTGCTGTGCAAACTGCTGCCACAGCATATCAATCTGGTTAAGCAAATAGCTCTGCTGTTGCTCCCGTTTTGTATTGTCGGCGGTTAAACCAAAATGACCAAGATAGTTCAGCAGTAAATTACCGAGCAAACTGCCGACATCAAAGCCAATCGGGCCGTAAAAGCCAAACTCGGCGTCTATTACTTTACAGTTGTCATCATTAACAAAAATACTACCGCTGTGCATATCACCATGCAGCAGCGCCTGCGGTTTGGATAAAAAGTCAGCTTTGAGCTGTGCCACTTCGGCCTGTAAGGCTTCATCATGCCATAGCTGCTGGGCATCGTTGCGTATTTCGCCGTTGATATTATTGCGCTCGTGGTTGCAGTAAGGGTCGGTAAAGAACAAATCTTCAGTGATCAGGCACAGCTCTGGGTTTAAAAACCTGCCTACTTGCTGTTTTTTATTCGGCCCGGTTAGCGCAAAATCGCTGGTGTAATATAGGGTGTTGGCCAGATAAGTTGCCAACTGCGGCGCCAGATGCGGATATTGCCGCCCCGCCACCAATTCAGCGCGCAAAATGCGGTAGTCTTTTAAATCTTCCATTAAAATAGCCGCCTGCACCGGGTCGTAATGCAGCACCTCAACTGTATGCTGCTGGCACAGCTTACGGTGGGCAATTAATACTTCGGCCTCAATCCGCGCGCGCTCTATGGTCAGCGGCCAGCTTTCTCCCACGCAGCGGGCATAGGGCAGGGCTTGTTTTACAATCAGGCTGGTGCCTTTATCATTTTCAACCCGAAATACCAGATTCAGATTACCGTCACCAAACTCCTCACAGCTTAATTTACTGTGATCGCCAAATAAGCCGCTGTGTTCATCGGCAAAACGCATTGCATCATCAGTGGTAAAGGTGTGGTATCCGGCCATAGTGTGGTCTCTTAACTTGTGTTGAAAATAGCTGGGCTGCATAATCGCAAACCTGATAGACGTCTGCAACGCCAAACAGGAATAAGCTATGAAAAACTTAACCGCCCTAAGTCTGAAAACCGTACAGGGTGAGCTGTATGTGCTGGATCAGACGCAGTTGCCCCAGCAGCAATTGTGGTTACCCTGCCAAACGGTAGCGCAGATGGTTAGCATGATCAAAGCACTGCAATTGCGCGGTGCACCTGCCATTGGTATCGGTGCCTGTTTATTGCTGGCGTACCGCGCCGGTGTGGGTGACAGCCGCGAGCAATTGTTACTGGATGCCGAAGTGCTGCGCGCCGCCAGACCCACCGCAGTAAACCTGATGAATAACCTCGATAGCATGATAGCGGCGCTGCAACAGCAAGATTTTAAAGCGGCGGCCATTGCTTGTGCAGAACAGCTGTTTGCCGAAGACGTGGCACTGTGCCAGCACATGGCGGCACATGGCGCTGCCTTAGTGCAACAGGGCGAACAACTATTAACCCACTGCAATACCGGCGGCCTGGCCACCGCGGGTGTCGGTACGGCGCTGGGTGTGATTAACCTGGCGCATCAGCAAGGCAAAAATATCCGCCTGTGGGTAGATGAAACCCGGCCATTGTTGCAGGGCGGGCGCTTAACGGCGTGGGAGTGCCAACAACTGGGCATTCCGTATCAGCTGATCTGTGACAATATGGCGGCGATGTTAATGGCGCGCGGCCAGGTCGATCGTATTTTTGTCGGCTCCGACCGCATCGCCGCCAATGGCGATTTTGCCAATAAAGTAGGCACTTACTCGCTGGCAGTGCTGGCGCATTACCATAAGGTGCCGTTTTACGTGGTCGCGCCGCATACTACGGTGGATTTAGCTTGCAGTGATGGCAGCGCCATCCCGATAGAGCAGCGCCATGGCGATGAAGTGCGCGGTGTTAGCGGCGGTTTTGGCCACGCCATTTGGGCACCGGAGCAGGCGCCGGTATTTAACCCGGCTTTTGATGTAACCCCGGCAGCATTGGTTACCGGTTGGGTGTTGGACAGCGGCGTATATTCACAGGCTGATATAGCCAAAGGCGTGCTACAGCAGTTTGGTTGAGCTAACAGTTGCCTTATGCGATAGCAAACGGTTGGAACCTCGAAATGGGCGCCACAGAGTGTCTGAGCCGTTACGACAGTAAAAGGCGAGTTGCTGTGGCGAGCCAGAGCGAGTGTTGCAACCGTTGAATTACCGGGGTTAGTACAAAAAAAAGCAGAGTTACACCGGGGAGTAGTAACTCTGCAGACACACGGGGAGGTGTAATCTTAACTAAACCGGCGTGGGCGCTTACTCCACACCGGGTAACTCAGGTAACAGCAGGCGCTTACTCTGCTGATACTCTTTACGCTATATCCGCAGGTGCTTACTCTGCTGATACCATAGCAACATCCAGGCCGCTGTTGGCGTTGTTTAACGCCAGCTCTAAGCGTTGCAGGTTGTGCTGACTTACATCGCTGCGGTTTAATTCTGCCGCGCGTTTAAAGTCGGCCAATGCCGCCAGGTTGTTGTTTTGCAGTAAACGCAGTACGCCGCGGTTAGTCAGGGCATAAGCACGCATTTCGCGCTTGTCGCTGTTGCTGACATGGTGGAACTGCTGGGCGGCAGATACTGCGCTGTCGCATGCACCGGTGGCCTGCTCCAGCTTGCCGCTTTTGGTAAAACCAACGCACAGGCTCATTTGGCGGGAGAAGTTATCTACTTCTGCGCTGTTGCTGGCCAGTGTTTCACTGATACCCTGGTCAAATTGACCGGCCTGTAAGGCGGCCACGCCAGGTGTATCTTCAATCAGTACCATTTTATAGCCGTTGGTGGTGGCTGATGCGAGGAATGAACCTGAGGCCATCAGCATCAACGCCAAAGAACTGCCTAATTTAATTGCGCTCGCTTTCATAATGTGTTGCTCCCAATTTCCCATCCAGGCAGCCGCTATCGGTCTGCAGGTGTAAGTTTGAGCAAAAGCACTAAATCTGACAAACGATAAAAAAAAATGCGACAAGTGAAAAATATTCACCTGTGAGATATCTGAAAATTAGCGTCAGGGTAAATAAGTGTTATTTCCGGCATGTTCTTTTTGATAGGATGTTTCAAGGTGTTAAATACAAAAAGAAATAAAGAGGACCAGCAATGTTAAAACGATGGATTGCAGCTGTACTGTACATATTCTGTATGTCGGTGCAAGCGCAGGGGATTAGCCTGGAAGATTTTGCCCGGCATGAACAGTTTATCGAAGTTAAGATTTCGCCATCCGGTCAATACTTGGCAGCAACACGTCGCAGTGCTGATGGTCAGGTTGAGTTAGTGGTTATTGACCGTCAAAAAATGCAGGTAGTATCACAACGACATTTTTCCGGTAAAGATTCTATTGGCCGTTTTGATTGGGCCAACAATGAGCGTCTGCTAATTACTATGGTGCGTGAAGGGGGGACACTGGATAAACCGGTACCGACCGGTGAGCTTTTTGCTGTAGATGCGAATGGTAAACTACCTGTGTTTCTTACCGGAATGCGCTCTAAAGACAAAAGTACTACGGTGTCGACAGTGATCGACTGGCTACCGCAGGAAGAAGATAGCGTTGTTATTGCGGCATTTAACTGGCGTAGCACAGACCCTTATATCTCTTTTCATAAACTGAATATCCGCAGTGGCCGCAAAAAGGGTCTTGGTAATGCACCTATCCGTGCCGTAGCCGGGCAGATGACAGCACTGACTGACTCTGAAGGTTATCCTAAGCTGGTGGCGGGGTTGGATCCGCAAGACAATGATAAATTATTGATTATGTATCGCGCCGAGCGCAGCGGTGAATGGCGCACTATCGCTTCATATCAGCGTAAGATTGGTAGCTTTTCGCCACTGGTATTTTCGCAAGATGATACTGCTGTGTACGGCCTGTCTGATACGACAACAAATACAATGGCACTGGCAAAGCTCGATATAGCGACAGCTAAAGAAACCTTATTAATGGTCAATGAAACTGTAGATATCAACCCGATTTTCAGCTTTAAAGGTGGCCGTGTTACCGAACTTATAGGGGCTGCTTTCGAGTACGACAGGATAGACAGCCATTTTATTGCCGATGTGCAGGATAAGGCTGCAAGCTCCACTATACAGGGACTGGTAGCCGCGTTCCCGAACAAAAAGGTGAGCCTGACATCTGCGACGGCGGACGGCAGACTGATGGTTTTAGAAGTTGCATCTGTGAATGATCCCCGCACCTTTTACCTGTTTGATACAGAGAAAAGACAGGTTGGCTTTTTATTGAATGCAGCGCCGTGGCTGGCGAACAACGCTGCATTACCGCAAACCCGGAGTATTACTTACAAAACACGTGACGGGCAGGAAATTGTTGCTCTGCTGACGTTGCCTCAGGGTCGTGAAGCCAAAAACCTGCCGCTGATATTGATGCCGCACGGTGGGCCGCATGGTGTCCGTGACTCAATGGCTACTATGGACGAAGATGCCAAAGTGCTGGCAGCAAATGGTTATGCGGTACTACAGCCTAACTTTCGTGGCTCAGACGGTTTTGGTAAGGCATTTTTAACAGCAGGCTATAAAAAGTGGGGCACATTAATGATCGATGATATGACCGATGGTGTGCGTCATGTCATTGCGCAAGGAATTGCCGATGAGCGCAGAGTAGCAGTTTACGGCGGTTCCTATGGAGGTTATGCGTCGCTTATGAGTGCTATCCGTGAGCCTGAGCTTTATCGTTGTGCTATTAACTTTGTTGGCATGTCAGATTTGTCACTGATGTACGAAGAGGGAGATACAACAGAGCACAATTTGGGCATTGACACCTTGGAAACCTATATTGGTCGAAGTGATGAGGTGTTAAAGGGTCAGTCTGCTATTCACAATCTGGATAAATTGAAAGCTCCGGTATTGATTATTCACGGTGAGGAAGATCAACGTGTACCGTTGGTGCAGGCAGAGGTGTTGAAAAAAGCCTTTGACGAGCGCGGTCATCCGTATGAGTGGCTGATAAAAGAGAAAGAAGGCCATGGTTTTTATAAACCGGAAAACAACATTGAGCGTTGGCAGCGTATGCTGGCTTTTCTGGAAAAACATATGGCGATTTGAAGACCGCCTTTCAGGCCAGAACGAACATTTGGTTAGGTTCTGGCCGTTTAAAAGCACTACAAGGTGTCATGCAATAGTCTCTACGGGGCTGTTGGTCTTTAACAGAAAGCTTTGCAGTATCCAGTCTATCAACAGCTGAATTTCTTCGCGGTTAGCATCATCGTCGTGCCGCACCAGGTAATAACGGTCGCGGCTGAGTAATTCCTGCTCAAATAAACGCTGCAGGCTGCCGTTGCTGAACCAACTGCTGCTGATTGGCAGCGGAATTAGTGCGACACCTAAACCCTGCTGCGCTGCGCGGGCTACACTGAACATGCTGTCGAGCTGCATAATTTGTTTCGGCTGAAAATTATGGTAACCAACGTGCTCTGCCCATTGATGCCAGGCATGCGGCCTGGCCTGGTGCAGTATCAGCGGTACCTGTTCTAAAATGCGATAGCCTTTGCTGTGCCATTTGTTGTACTGCGCGGTGTTACAGGCCGGCACATAGCTGATAGGGAATAAATCGTAAGCTACAGCTTCTTCCGGCTTTTTACCGGACAGTATGATCGACAAGTCGGTGTATTTGGGGCTGTCACGGCGCGACTTTACCGTTTCCAGTGTCAGGTTAATGTTTGGATATTGTTCTGACCAGCCAATTAACCTGGGCACAAACAGCTCACTGGCGAAAAACTCCGGCATTGAAATACTGACTTCCAGCATGCGCTCTGCCTGGCTGAACTCGCCAATGGTGGTGGCCAATTGTTGCATCAGCGGTGCTATCGCCTGATAAAAGCGTTTGCCGGTTTCGGTCAGCACGATGGCGCGGGTTTTGCGCTCAAACAAGGTTAAATTAAGGTTGTCTTCCAATTGTTTAATCTGATGGCTAACCGCAGATGGTGTTAAATACAGCTTTTTTGCTGTCTCTTTAAAACTTAAACATTCGGCAGCGACACAAAAACAGCGCAGGCCGCGCATTGGTGTGTGCAGTGGTAACATAAATTATCCGCTTAACTGGCTAAAAAGTGGCAGCTGTAGTGTTACAGCTGAATATGACAAGCTTAAGCAATAGTTACACCAGTGCAACTGCTGCGGGTAATTAATTGAAAATAAACTTGTTATATCACGCAATTCTGCAGCCGCCATGGCGTATTGCACCAACGGTGTGCAGCCGGCGTGTTGTTTTCGTCAGCTGTTTACGTTAATAGCGGAAAACGCGTGGCAATATCACTGCCACTAAAGTTAGCGACCCAACCGTCGGGGTTATTGAATAAACGTATGGCAGTAAATTCCGGTTCAGCGCCCATATCAAACCAATGAGGTGTGCCGGCCGGTACGCTGATTAGATCATTCTGTTGACACAACACCTGATATACCTTGCCGGCGATATGCAGGCAAAACAAACCCTGACCACGGACAAAAAATCGCACTTCATCTTCGCTGTGGCTATGTTCAGCCAGAAATTTCTGCCTGAGCGCGGCTTTATCCGGATGGCTGGTGCTAAGGGAGATTACATCGACGGTAATATAACCGCCTTCGGCCCGCAGTTTGGCAATATCATCGGCATAGGCGCTACAAATTTGCTCTGCACTACTGTCCGCTGTTAGCGGTGCGTCGGCCTGCCATTGTTCAAAGCGCACGCCGGCGCCGGCCAGTTCGCGCTGGATAACAGTGCTGTCTGTCGTGTGCAGCAGCGGCTGCGCCGGGTTATTGCTGGTAAATACCGTTAGCTGGCTCATGTGATTTGCTCCCCGACGTCGCTAAAGTTATGCGCGATGGCGTGGTTGCCTGCCGCCTGGCCGTCGCGGACAATCTGAATTGTAGCGATACCCAGTACTTTAGCGGCATCCAGTTCGGCCGCCACATCTGATAAAAACAGCACTTGTTTCGGTGGTAACTGTAATTGCTGCAAAATAGCGGCATAAGAGGATATGTCGCGTTTGGCGCCAATGCGGGTATCAAAATAGTCACTGAACAGCGGTGTCAGATCGCCAAAATCACTGTATTGAAACAATAACTGTTGCGCCTGTACCGAGCCGGAGCTGTAAACATACAGCTTTATACCCTGCTGCTGCCAGCATGTAAGCGCGCTATGCACGTCGGCATACACATGGCCTTTAAAGGCGCCACTTTGATAGCCATACTGCCACACCATACCTTGCAGCGTTTTTAACGGTGTGATTTTCTGATCTTCCGCTATCCATTGCTGCAACTGCGCGATAATGGTGTCAACAGTGGCGTCGGCTTGCTGCATCAGGGAGCGGCAAGCATCCAGCTCTGCCGCAACGGCCGCTTCGGTGGCGTTGGCACGGATAAAGCCCGGCAACTCGCGGGCGGCGTAAGGAAATAACACTTCTGTGACAAAGCTGATACGGCTGGTGGTGCCTTCAATGTCGGTAATAATGGCAGAGTACTTCACGGCTTACCTTGCTAGCTTTAACCTTTCCAGCTCGCAGTTTATAAGAAACTCCCAGCCTTCTAAATGCCTTTTTGCCTCATCCGGACTATAACCCCAGACATAGAGGCCATGGCCGCGGACTAACAAGCCAAAATTTAAGCCCTGCCGGGCCCAGCGCTGTGCCACCTGCTGCGCTAATGCCGGTATATCTTGGGTATTGTCAAATATCGCCAGCGGACAGGGCGCGTCGTGAGTATTATTGCCGCTGATGGCTTTTTGCATCTCATAGCCGTGGAACAGGTAGCTGTCGTCGCTGATCAGCCGGGAAAACACCGTTGCCTGCACCGAGTGGGTATGCAGCACCGCCTTGATAGCCGGATCCAGCTGATACAGCTGCGCATGCAGTGCGGTTTCGGCCGAAGGCTTACCGGGGCAGCTTAAACTGCCGTCCTGCCAACTTACCGGTAGTAAATCTTGCGGGCTCAGTTCGCCCTTATCTTTGCCGGAGGCAGTAACCAGGGCGCTGTGCTCGCCGCTTCGGATAGAAAAATTGCCGCCGGTGGCCGGTACCCAATGCCGGTTGGCGATCCAGCGCCCCAGCGCGCATAAGGCGATGGCGTTTGGATTAAGCTGATGCAGTTGGGCAGTATTATTCATAATAAGATAAACCTGGTTGCTATACGTTTGAACGTTTAGATGTCTATACATAAAACGGGCTAAATGATAGCATTCAAGCCGGTTTTAGCAACTTTTTCTTGCCGTTATGACACTCAAAAGCAAACTGCCGCAGCTTGGCACCACTATCTTCAGCCAGATGTCACAACTGGCAGTTGAGCAGCAAGCAATTAATTTATCTCAGGGTTTTCCTGATTTTGCTGCCAGCCCTGTGCTGATTTCAGCACTGGCAGATTACAGCGCACAGGGCCTGAATCAGTATGCGCCTATGCCGGGTATAGCGGCGCTGGGTGAACAAATTGCTGCGCTGATCCAGCGCTGTTATGGCCGCAGTGTTGGCGCACAGCAGGAAGTAACAGTAACCAGTGGTGCCACTGAGGCGTTGTTTGTTGCTATCAGCACTATAGTCAGCCCGGGTGATGAAGTGATTATTTTTGACCCGGCCTACGACAGCTACGCACCGGCGATCCAATTAAACGGAGGCACCGCAGTGCATATTGCCCTGACTGCACCGGATTACCGTGTTGACTGGCAACAGGTGGCCGCTGCCATCACAGCGCGCACCAAACTGATTATAGTGAACAGCCCGCATAACCCAACCGGGATGGTATTTAGCCGGCATGACTGGCTGGCATTGCAGCAACTGGTGTTGGTGCATAATTTGTACTGCATCAGCGATGAAGTGTACGAGCATATGGTGTTTGACGGCGCGCCGCAGCTTAGCGCCAATAACTTTGCTGAGCTGGCGCAGCGCAGCTTTATCGTGTCGTCCTTTGGTAAGACGTTTCACGTTACCGGCTGGAAGCTGGGCTATTGCGTCGCACCGGCGACGTTGACGGTGGAGTTTCGCAAAATTCATCAGTATGTCACCTTTTCCAGCTTTACCCCGGCACAATATGCCATTGCCGATATGCTGAAGCTGCATAGCGGGCAGGTGCAGGGTTTAGCCGCATTTTATCAGCAAAAGCGCGATAGCTTCACCACGCTGCTGGCCAACAGCCGTTTTACGCTGTTGCCTTGTCAGGGCACTTATTTTCAATTGGCAGATTACAGTGCGATAAGCGATTTGGATGATGTTGCTTTTTGCCGCTGGTTAACGATTGAGCACAAAGTAGCAGCGATCCCGCTATCGGTGTTTTACCAGACAGCGCCGCAAAGCCGCATTATCCGTTTTTGCTTTGCCAAACAACACAGTACCTTGCAAGCGGCGGCGGAGGCGTTATGTCAGCTGTAAGGCCGCTTCAGGTCGCGTTGCTGCAAACAGAGCTGGTATGGCAGGATGCGCAGGCTAACCGCCGGCAACTAGCCCTGCAGATAGCACAGCTTGACGCCGATCTTATCGTGCTGCCGGAAATGTTTAGCAGCGGTTTCTCGATGCAAAGCCGGGATATTGCCGAGCCGGAAGGTGAAACGCTTGCCTGGCTTAAACTGCAGGCAGTGCAAAGCGGGGCGGCGTTGTGTGGCTCGGTGGCTACCCGCACCCCGCACGGCTGTGTTAACCGCTGTTATTTTGTTACGCCGGACGGCGATGTTAGTGTTTATGATAAAAAACATTTGTTCCGTATGGCCGGTGAGCATCAGGCTTATGTTGCCGGTGAGCAGCGGGTGGTCGTGCAGTACCGCGGCTGGCGCTTGTTATTGCAGGTATGTTATGACCTGCGCTTTCCGGTATTCAGCCGCAACCGTAACGATTATGATATCGCGCTCTATGTTGCTAACTGGCCGGCTGCCCGGGCTCATGCCTGGCGCACCTTATTGCAGGCACGGGCGATAGAAAACCTGGCCTTTGTGCTGGGCTGTAATCGTGTTGGCAGCGATGGCAATGGCGTGGCTTACAGCGGTGACAGCCTGATTGTCGATTATTGCGGCCAGCCTGTCGCAGAATTGGCCCCACAGCAAGCCGGCGTACTGTGTGCTACGTTAGACTATGCACAGCTGGTGCAGTACCGGCAACAATTTCCGGCCCATCTGGACGCTGATCCGTTTCAACCGGGCTAATCTTTTCTCACTTCTGCATTGTTAACATACCGGCATTAACGAGGAGCGGCTATGTCGCGCTTACACCCGACCGCGGTGATTTTCAGCGGTTTTTTCTTATTAGGTAACCTGATTATTCTCTGGGGCATGTTGCTGCCGGATATGGCGAAAAGCCTGCAGATGGCTCCGGCCATTAGCGGCGCGTTTTTCAGCTTAATGTCTGTCGGCACTATTCTCGGTGCTGTTATCGGCGGCAAATATGTGCAGAAGTTTCATTTTTTGCGCTTATTCGCATTTTTGGCCATCGGTGAAACGCTGTTACTGCTGTTGCTGTCGCTGGTGCACAGCTGGCAGCTGCTACTGCCGCTGATTTTGTTGGTTGGCCTGACATACTCGGTGATGTTTACTATTGGCCATACCTTAATCGCGCGGCTGTTTGTCAACAAACGCGCCGCTATGATGGGCTTAATGGATTTTATGTTTAGCCTGGGTACCTTAACCGCGCCGTTATGGGTGGTGATGCTGTATTGGTGGCTGGATGACTGGCGCTGGCCGGTGCGTATTATCGCCTTGTGCTTATTGCTGGTGGGCTTGTACAGCTGGCGCGTAGCGCAACTACAGCCGGTGCTGGCGCCCGCCCGCAGTAATAGCGGCCAGAGCTTGTCTTATCTGGCAGTGCTGCGCCAGCCGCTGTTTTTTATTATGTTATTGGTGATGATAGGTTATGGCGCGGCGGAGTGGGGCCAGGGCAACTGGTTTGTCAGTTATGCCGTAGATGGCATAGGTTATCAGGCCGAAAGTGCCCGTTTGTTGCTGGCCTGGTTTACCGGCGGCATGGTGTTAAGCCGGCTGGGCTTTGCGTTGTTGCTGCGCTGGCTGCAGCCGGGCCAACTGATGCTGTTACTGGGCGCTTGCGCGCTGAGCGGCGCTGTGCTGCTGATCCTGACCCGGGGTTATCTGCCGGTGGCGCTGGGTAATTTAGCCCTGGGTTTAGGTATTGGTGGCTTGTTTCCGCTAATGTTATCTACCGCTATGGATCTGGATGCCGATAATGGCCCGGTGCTGTCGGGTCTGGCCAGTATCGGTACTTCAATAGGGTTTCAGTTTGCCGGGGTGGCCACCGGTGTCTGGGCGCAGCACGCCGGTATAGCGCAGGCCTTTATGTTGGTGCCGTTAGCGTGCTGTTGGTTGTTGGCCATGCTGTGGTTGTTTAGCCGCATGCTGCAGCGGCGCCGGCTGGCTTAACGGCACACGCTGGCGTAACGGCATAAGCAATAACGGCTGTTACACCGCACCGGCCTGATCGCGGCATAATAGCCAAAGCCGGGTGTCCAGTTCCAACTGGTGGTAGGCCGGTTCCATATGTTGGCACAGTTTATAGAAGGCTTTATTGTGGTCTTTCTCTTTAAAGTGGGCTAACTCGTGCACTACGATCATGCGCAGAAATTCGGCCGGTGCATCTTTAAACAGTGCGGCTATGCTGATGTTATTGTGCGCTTTGAGCTTATTGCCCTGCACCCGGGAGGCAAAGGTATGCATGCCCAACGCTTGTTTTAACACATTAAGCTTGCTGTCGTAGCGCACCTGGCTTAGTGGCGGGCTATTGCGCATATAGCTGTTTTTCAGCTCATTAACGTAGTGATACAGCGCTTTGTCACTTTGCATCTGATGCGGTTGCGGGTATTTGCTATCCAGATACTGCGCCAGCTTACCACTGTTGAGCAATTCGGTTGCCTGTTGCTGGATCGATTGCGGATAGCCGGCCAGATAATTAATAGTGTGCAAAATGTTATCCCGGTTTAATGTCCCGGCCATTATAAGCCGTATTAAAGCCGGCGTCAGCCGCGACAGGCTTGACGCTGCCGGTTTTCGCAGTAACACTGTATGCCCATTACTAACATGAGTTTAACCAGTGAGCGAAATTAACTGGGCTGCCCTGCAACAGGCAGCACAACAAGCCGCCGCGCAGGCTTATGCGCCCTATAGCAAATTCCCCGTCGGTGTGGCTGTGCTGGCCGACAGCGGTCACATTTACACCGGCTGCAATGTGGAAAACGCCTCATACGGCGGCACAGTGTGCGCCGAGCGCAATGCCATAGGCGCTGCCATAGTGGCCGGAGAGCGAAAATTTACCGCACTGCTGGTGTATACGCCGCAAGAGATGCTAACGCCGCCATGTGGTATCTGCCGGCAGGTCATTGCTGAGTTTTTTACGCCCGATGCTCCCATCGCCAGTTGTAACCATTTGCAGCAACAGCAACATTGGACGCTGGGCGAGTTATTGCCGGCAGCCTTTACGCCAACCTATTTAGCCAACAGCACAAAAGTTGGAGCTTAATACATGATCCCGCAGGAAATTATTAAAACCAAACGTAACGGTGGCAACTTAAGCCAGGCCGAAATTCAGCAGTTTGTCCGCGGCTTAACCGATGACAGCTTCAGTGAAGGTCAGGTGGCTGCGCTGGCGATGGCTATTTACTTGAATGGCATGAGTGTTGATGAGATTGTTGCGCTAACGTTGGCAATGCGCGACAGCGGCACGGTGCTCAACTGGCAGGGCAAGTTAAATGGCCCGGTGGTGGATAAGCACAGCACCGGCGGCGTCGGTGACAAAGTCACCTTAATGCTGGCGCCGATGGTGGCGGCCTGCGGTGCCTTTATGCCCAGTATTGCCGGCCGCGGTTTGGGCCATACCGGTGGCACAGTAGATAAGCTGGAAACTATTCCCGGTTACAGCTGCACCCAGAGCCTGGAGAAAATTCAGCAGTTATTACCGCAATTAGGTTGTGTTATCGTCGGCCAGAGCAGCCAGCTGGCACCGGCCGACCGGCGTTTATATGCCATTCGTGATGTTACTGCCACGGTGGAGTCTATTCCGCTGATTACTGCCTCTATTTTATCGAAAAAGCTATCTGAAGGTTTAGATGCGCTGGTAATGGACGTCAAAATTGGTAACGGTGCCATTATGCGCACTGTTGATGACGCCTCGGCGCTGGCCAGCAGTATTGTCAACGTAGCTAATGGCGCTGGCGTGCCAACACGGGCACTGCTGACAGATATGAACCAAATTTTAGGCAGCACAGCCGGCAATGCGCTGGAAGTGATGGAAACGCTGGATTATTTAACCGGCAAGTACCGTGAGCCACGCTTGCATCAGGTTACGCTGGAGCTGGGCGCCAATATGCTGCAACTGGGCGGGCTTTATCCGGACAAAGCCAGTGCGGTAGCTGCGCTGGAGCAAAGTTTAAGCTCAGGTAAAGCGGCGGAAATTTTCGCTAAAATGGTGGCGGCTTTAGGTGGCCCGGCCGATTTAATGGAAAGGCCGCAGCAGTATCTGGCCGCTGCGCCGCTGGTACAGGATATTGTCGCGCCGCAAAGCGGCTATCTGCAGTACCACGACACTGTTGGTCTGGGCATGGCGGTAGTACGGTTAGGTGGCGGCCGTTCACACCCCAGCCAGCAAATTGACCCTGCAGTAGGCTTTAGCCATATTCTGCCCGCAGGTAGCAAGATACAGCAGGGCGATGTGATTGCCAAAGTGCATGCCGCCGGCAAAGACGCCGCGCAGGTAGCGGCTGCTGAGTATCTGGCGGCTTTGCATCTGGCAGCCGCAGCAGAGCCTTATCCGCTGGTGCATCATATAATTGGCTGAATGAGTGGCTGAATAAGCGGTTGATTGACGTTGTGCCCCGTTATTGGCTACAGTTAAAGCAATTCATTTCGGGGCACAGCCATGCTATTACGTTGTTTGTTACTGCTGTTAGCCGGCAGTGCGCACGCCAAGCCACAACTTACCTGGCTGCAAACCGACTGGCCGCCGCATCAGATTGTCAGCGGTCCGTTTCAGGGCCAGGGTACCTTCGATTTGTTGTTACAGCAACTAAGCGCCGCTATGCCGCAGTTTGAGCATCAAACGCGGTTAGTTAATCTGGCGCGGCTGGAGCAGGCATTCTTACAACAGGAACCGGCGCTTTGTGCACTGGGCACCTTGTACTCAGAGCAGCGCGCCCAAAGCCGGCTGTTTTCCGGTCCTATGGCGGTGGGACCGGCGCTGGCGGTGGGCTATATTGCCGGTAAACTGACGGCACATCCGGCGATGCAGGACAACGGCGCCGATATGCACAAGTTGGCGCTGGACAGGGCCCTGACAGGGGCGTATCAGCCGAACCGCTTGTATCCTGATATTATCGAGCCGCTGCTGCAACACCCTGACACTAATCTCACCAGCCATGCCTTTACCAGTGAAGTTAATGCAGCCGGCTTGCTGGCCGGTAACAGGGTGGACTATGTGGTGGAGTATCCGGAACGGATGCAGTACTACAATCTGCTGTTGCCGCAAGCTGCAATGCTGGAACATCGGGCGATAGTAGGCGCTAATGTTGCCAGTGTGTCTTATATTACCTGCAGTACAGACGAGGTGGGGCAGGCAGCAATAACTGCAGTGAATAAGCTGTTACCCAAGTTGTGGCAACAAGCAGAGTATGTGCAGGCGATGCAGCGTTGGCTGGATGACAGTGCCCGGCGACGGCTGAGCACTGATCTGCAGCAACTGCAACAACAGGCACTAATGCAGCTTAAGCCGCGGCCGGACGATGCGGTTGATACGGGCAACTAAACTGATCACCAGCATTTTTGTCCAGCCGTGCAGCGCCACCTGATGCATACGATACAGCGAAATGTAAGCCAGCCGCGCAATGCGGCCTTCTATCATCATGGCGCCGCCGATTAAGTTACCCATCAGGCTACCGACAGTACCAAAGCGGCTGAGTGAAATTAACGAGCCGTGATCTTTATAATTAAAATCGCGCAGCGCTTTGCCCTTCAGTTCCGCCATAATATTGGTGGCGACCAGGCTGGCCATCTGATGCGCCGACTGCGCCCGTGGCGGCACCCATTTATTGTCGGGTAATGGGCAGCCGGCACAATCACCAATGGCATAAATGCGGCTATCCAGCGTGGTTTGCAGCTTGCTGTTTACCAGCAACTGATTGATGCGGTTATTTTCCAGGCCGTCGAGCTGATGCAAAAAGTCCGGTGCTTTAATGCCGGCGGCCCATACCATCAGCTCGGCATCCAGATGTTCGTCGCCCAGTTGCAAACCAAGGGCGTCAGCAGCGGTAACTTTAGTGCTGGTACGCACCTTAACGCCGAGTTTTTGCAACTCTTTTAACGCCGCATTGGCGATACGTTCCGGCAGTGCCGGCAGAATACGTGGACCGGCTTCTATTACGCTGATATTTAACCGGTCTTTGCGCAGATCAGCAAAGCCGTACAGGTTAAGCTCGGCTGCAGCATGATACAGCTCGGCTGCCAACTCAACCCCGGTAGCACCGGCACCCACTATCGCTATATTCAATTTATCTTTCGGGTGGCCGGGCGAATTCAGTTTTAAATAAGCATCCAGCAAATGGCGGTGAAAGCGCTGCGCCTGAGCCGGGCTGTCTAAAAAGATACAATGTTCGGCGACCCCGGGCGTATTAAAGTGGTTAGACACACTGCCGATGGCCAGCACCAGGTAGTCATAAGTCAGCTCGCGCGCCGCCAGCACTTCTTCACCATCATCGGCATATATCGCGGCTAAAATAACTTGTTGTTGTTGCCGGTTCAGGCCGTAAAAGCTGCCCAGCTGAAAGTCAAAGCCGTGGGTAGCGGCATGGGCGCGGTAACTGAGCTGGTCTATTTCAACGTCGAGGGTGCCGGTGGCCACTTCGTGCAATAAGGGTTTCCAGATATGGGTATGGTTGCGATCTACCAGGGTGATATGGGCTTTGCCTTTACGGCCCAGTTTATTGCCTAAGCGGGTGGCCAGCTCAAGGCCTCCTGCGCCGCCGCCAATAACCACTATGCGCGGGCGTGTCATATGCTACTTCCTTCTGTAAAAAATAAAGCAGTACAACGTCTTGCTGCTAAAACGCAGACAAGAAAAAACCGGCGCGAAGGCCGGTTTGTTCAGTTAACTTTTTTGCCGTTTCATGGCATCGAAGAACTCGTCGTTGGTTTTGGTCATCAACAGACGGTCTATCAGGAATTCCATACACTCGGTTTCATCCATCGGGTGCAGAATTTTGCGCAGGATCCACATTTTTTGCAGTTCCTCTGCCGAGGCCAGCAACTCTTCGCGCCGGGTGCCGGAGCGGTTAAACTCAATGGCCGGGAATACGCGACGTTCAGCAATTTTACGCGACAGGTGCAGTTCCATATTACCTGTACCTTTAAACTCTTCGTAAATAACTTCATCCATCTTCGAGCCGGTATCCACCAGCGCGGTAGCAATAATGGTTAAGCTGCCGCCTTCCTCAACATTACGCGCCGCACCAAAGAAACGCTTGGGTTTATGCAGGGCGTTGGCGTCAACACCACCGGTTAATACCTTGCCGGAGCTTGGGATCACGGTGTTATAAGCACGGGCTAAACGGGTAATAGAATCGAGCAGGATGATAACGTCTTTTTTGTGCTCAACCAGGCGTTTGGCTTTTTCGATTACCATTTCAGCCACCTGGACGTGGCGGCTGGCCGGTTCATCGAAGGTAGAGGCAATCACTTCGCCTTTAACCAGACGCTGCATTTCGGTAACTTCTTCCGGCCGCTCGTCAATCAGCAATACCATTAGCACGCAATCCGGGTGGTTGGCGGCAATAGACTGGGCAATATTTTGCAGCAAAATGGTTTTACCGGCTTTTGGTGGCGCCACGATTAAGCCGCGCTGGCCTTTACCGATTGGTGAGGCTAAATCCAGAACCCGGGCGGTGATATCTTCACGGCTGCCGTTACCGCGCTCCATGCGCAAACGTGAGTTGGCATGCAGCGGGGTTAAGTTTTCAAACAAAATTTTGTTACGTGCCTGCTCCGGCCGGCCGAAGTTAACTTCGTTTACCTTTAGCAGCGCAAAGTAACGCTCGCCTTCTTTAGGCGGGCGGATTAAACCGGAAATGCTGTCGCCGGTGCGCAGGTTAAAGCGGCGGATCTGGCTGGGCGAAACGTAAATGTCGTCCGGACCTGCCAGATAAGAGCTGTCGCTGGAGCGCAGAAAACCGAAACCGTCCTGCAGGATTTCCAGTACACCATCACCGAAAATTTCTTCGCCGTTCTTGGCGTGGGATTTTAAAATGGCGAAAATAATGTCTTGTTTGCGCAGGCGGGCCATATTTTCTTGGCCCATAGACTCAGCCAATTCAACCAGCTCGCTAATTGGCTTCAGTTTCAGTTCTGTTAAATGCATATTGATTGGGTTTCTTGTTGATATATAAACAGGGTAATGCTTATCGGTTCGATAGTATAAGGTTTGGAAGTGGTTTTTCGACAGACAAGCGTGGTTTAGAACGTTTTATTGGCTACACAATAGCAGTTGACTACAGGTGCGTCCAGCGATGAAACAGAAAAAGGCGTATAAAAATACGCCTTTTTCTGTTTATTCAGATGTTACCGTCTAAAAACTCTTTTAACTGGGTTTTAGACAGAGCGCCAACCTTAGTTGCCGCAACCTGGCCATTTTTAAATAACAGCAGGGTAGGAATACCACGAATGCCGAATTTGGGCGGCGTGTTCGGGTTGTGGTCAATATTTACCTTGGCCACGGTTACTTTACCGGCATATTCTTTTGCCACGTCTTCCAGAATAGGAGCGATCATTTTACATGGACCACACCACTCCGCCCAGAAGTCGACCAGTACCGGTGCGTCGGCTTTCAGTACGTCGGTTTCAAAACTGTCGTCAGAAACCTGTAAAATTTGTTCGCTCATTTATGTCTCCGCTAGTGCTATGCAGCCTTGCTGCAAAAAAGTGTTATCAATTTAAACGTGGCTGTTCCTTATTGCAAGCGTAACGGTTATGCTTAGCGCCGTATGAATAAAACACACTTAACTTCGCATAAATTCGCCGATTTCGCATTGGCGCCACAGGTTCTTGACGCGTTAACCGCGCAAGGTTACGGCTATTGTACGCCCATTCAGGCCCAATGTTTACCACTGGCACTTGCCGGGAAAGATATTGCCGGCCAGGCCCAAACGGGTACGGGTAAAACACTGGCATTCTTAACAGCCACTTTCCACCATTTGCTTACCCATGAACCCAAAGGTTCTGGTCAGCCGCGTGCCATTATCATGGCACCTACGCGTGAGCTGGCGGTACAGATCCATCAGGACGCAAAAATACTGGCCGATAAAGCCGGTTTACGTCTTGGCTTAATTTATGGGGGCGAGGGGTACGATACTCAACGCCAGCTGCTGGAAAATGGCGTAGATATTTTAATTGGTACCACAGGCCGCTTAATAGATTACTTAAAGCAAGGCTTGTACGACTTATCACAAATTCAGGTGGTGGTGCTGGACGAAGCTGATCGCATGTTCGATTTGGGCTTTATTAAAGACATCCGCTTTATGTTTAACCGTATGCCGCCGGCGACAGAGCGCTTAAGCTTGTTGTTCTCAGCTACCTTGTCTTATAAGGTACAGGAACTGGCGTTTGAGAAAATGAACCAACCGGTGCATATCCATATTGCGCCGGAAGAAATGACCGGCAGCCGCATCAGTGAAGAGCTGTTTTATCCGTCAGACGAGCATAAGCTACCGTTGCTGCTCACGTTGATGGAAGAAGAGTGGCCGGATAAAGCCATCGTTTTTGCCAACACCAAGCACTGGTGTGAAGAAGTGCATGCCTGGCTTGAAGCCGACGGCCACCGTGTTGGTTTGCTAACCGGTGATGTGATCCAGAAAAAGCGCCTGCGCATTCTGGAAGATTTCACCAGCGGCAAACTGGATATTCTGGTGGCTACTGATGTTGCCGCCCGTGGTTTGCACATCCCTAAAGTAAGCCATGTGTTTAACTATGACTTACCGGACGACTGCGAAGACTACGTACACCGTATTGGCCGTACCGGCCGCGCCGGCGAAAGCGGTAAAGCCATTAGCTTTGCTTGCGAGCGCTACGCGCTTAACCTGACGGCGATTGAAGACTATATCCGTCATCCGGTACCGGTAAGCCAGTACGATGCCAGCGTGTTGCTGGACGATATTAAAGCGCCCAAACCGCGGGTGCGCCGTCGCGCTGGTCAAGCCAGAACCGGCAGCCGTAGCGGCCCGGGTGGACGTAGCAGTAATGGCGCAAGAGCTCCTCGCAACCGCCCTCGTTAATCCGGCCCTTACTGCCGGTCAATCACCGCATCAGGATATTTATGCGGTGATTGATCTTGGCTCTAACAGCTTCCATATGCTGATGGTAAAAGTGGTGGGTGGCTCGGTACAGGTTATTGGTCGCGTAAAGCGCAAAGTACGTCTGGCCGCCGGTTTAAATGAAAATCTGGTGTTAAGCCGCAAAGCGATGAAACGCGGTTGGGAATGCTTAGCGTTATTTGCTGAGCGCTTGCAGGACATCCCACCGCAAAATATCCGTATTGTCGGCACCGCTACGCTGCGGCTGGCGAAAAACGTTAAAACCTTTCTCAAAGAAGCCGAAGCCATACTGGGACAAAAAGTTACCGTGATAAGCGGTGAAGATGAAGCCCGTATTATTTATCTCGGTGTAGCCCATACCTCAAACAGTGACAGTAACCGGCTGGTGATCGATATTGGCGGCGCCAGTACTGAAGTAGTGATTGGCGCCGGTTTTACCCCCTTGCTGTTATCCAGCCTGAATATGGGCTGCGTAACCTATCTGGAAAAATACTTCAGCGATGATGAGCTGAGCGAAGACAATTTTAACCAGGCTATAGCAGCAGCAGAGCAGCATACTCAGTCTATTGCACAGCAATATCAGCACACCGGCTGGCAACTGGCGGTAGGTGCGTCCGGCACTGTGCAGGCGATGCAGGAAATTCTGGTAGCCCAGGGTAAAGACGAAGTAATTACGCTAAGCCGGCTGGAAGACATTATGCAGCAGGCGCTGGCGTGCGGCCGTATGGAGCAGCTGAACATTGTTGGCTTGGCCCAGGAGCGTAAGCAGGTGTTCCCGTCCGGGCTGGCGATTTTAATTGCCTTGTTCCGGCGCTTAAACATTAGCGGTATGACCTTGTCCGGTGGCGCGCTGCGCGAAGGTGTGCTGTACAGCATGCTGCCGCAACTGCAAAACAATGATGTGCGCAACCGTACAGTAAACAGCCTGATGGTGCGCTACTTTATTGACCAGCGCCACGCCGAGCGCGTAGCAGAAATGGCCTGTGAGCTGGCGGAACAATTGCAAAGCCGTTGGGATTTACACAGGTTTGAAGGCCACAGCATGCTGAAAAGCGGTGCTTTGCTGCATGAGCTGGGCTTGTTAATTGAATATAAAAATCATCACCATCATGGTGCTTACATTATTAACCACTCTGATTTACCCGGTTTTACCCGCGCTCAGCAGCAACTTGTGATGGCGTTGGTGCATAACCATCGTGCCGATATCAGCCGCGAGATTATTGCCCGCCAGACTATGACATCAGTACTGCTAACGGTGCGTTTAACGCGTATTTTGCGGCTGGCAGTGATTTTATCCATGCGCCGCCGGCACGAAGTGCTGCCGCAGGTGACTATCAGCAGCAAAGGCGAAGCGCTGCTGTTACAAATGCCGGTCGGCTGGCTGGAGCAGCATCCGTTGATGCGGGCTGAGCTGGAACAGGAAGTACAGTACCAACAACAAGCCGGCTGGGAACTGACGATAAAGTAACGCGGCGGCTGTGGAACGGGTAAATATTACCGCCGTGCTGTGTAATTTTTGCTCAGCAACCCGCTGCCACCGGGTAGTGAAAACGGGCTGTGCTGCATAACGCCGCTAGCGGTTTACTGCACCACACCACACGCAATTGGTGTACCGCTGTCGCCGGCCGGGTCTGTGCTGTAATCATCGGCGCCCTCGTGCACCACCAGCGCGCGGTTTTTTATATCATCTAAGGTGAGCTGTTTGGCGACAACGTCCTGCTGCAAAGCGTTATCTGTTATGCGTAGCCTGGGTAAATCACCAAGATGTCCATTCCCGTCCGGACCTGCATGCCGGTCAGTGTTGGCCGGATCGAAATGACTGCCGGCGCCTGCTGCAGCCTGACGCTTACCCTCTTTCATGGCTGGCTCACAACTGGGGTTTTCATGCAGATGAAAGCCATGCTCACCCTGCGCCAACCCTTGTAACGCGGGCTTGAACACCAATCCGCCCGGCATTTCAGCGATGGTAATGCTACCGGCACTGTCGCCTACACCGTCAGCGCTGACTTTGTTCATCTGCACAGTAATGCTGTTACCGCGCTGCTGAGCTGCCGGTTCAGGCGCAGCGGCCGGGGTGATTTCGCCCTTAGGTACGCCCGGCGGATTAGGTTGTGGCTCGCAGCCTGACAGCAAGCCGGCAGTGGCTATAGCCAATATATACAGTTTCATAATACCTCCTCCGTTTTAACTCAGTGAAACAACTGCTAAGCCAGTGCAAGTTCGGCGCCAGAACTGCCGCTGCCAAGATGGCATGAGCTTTGCGTTACATGTCTCTAACCAGGCTTTGCTGCAGGAGATTGCTGATGCCCTACGACAAATTAAGTGAACTGCCGGATTCGGTTAAAGACAATTTGCCCAAGCATGCGCAGGAGATTTATCAGGCGGCATTTAACAGCGCCTGGGATGAATACGATGAGCCGGCTAAGCGGCGTGGCGAACAGAGCCGGGAAGAAGTTGCGCATAAAGTGGCTTGGGCGGCGGTGAAAAACAGTTATAGCAAGAATGAATCTGGCAACTGGGTGAAAAAATGACAGGCCTGCCGGAGATTTCAGATGCCTTATCTTAACGTAGGCGAAGGCCATCAGCTGCATTATCAGCTTGCAGGTAATATCCGCAGCGCGGCTCCGCTGTTGTTTGTGCATGGCGGACCGGGGGCGGGCGTCAGCGAAGCCGATAAAGCACTGTTTGCAGGCCTGACACGACCAGTTATTTACTATGACCAGCGCGGTTGCGGTAACAGCCAATTTGAGCAACGCTTAGTGGCTAACACAACAGAGCAGTTGATTGAAGATATTGAAGCACTGCGCTGTGCTCTGGAGGTGCCCCAACTGATTTTAGTCGGCGGCAGTTGGGGTAGCACTTTAAGTTTGTTGTATGCCCTGCGCTATCCGCAGAATGTCGCATCAATGGTGCTGTGGGGCATTTTCCTGTGCCGACGGCAAGAACTGGATTGGTTCTATCAGCATGGTGCTAATCAGCTGTACCCGGAGGAGTATCAGAAGTTTGTCCGGCAGGTAGATCAGGCTGCTGATCCTGTTGCCGCATATTTTGAGCTGCTGTCAGCGGGGAGCGAAGAGCAGCAGAGGGCGGCCGCGGCCAGTTGGGTCAGATGGGAGGCAGTAAACTCATTTTTAAACGCTGATGAAGCTACGCTTGAGCGCTTCGCTCAGGCCGATTCCGGCGTGCCAATGGCGCTACTGGAAAGTTACTATTTTAAGCATCAGGGCTTTTTATCACCGGATTATATTCTGCGGCATTGTCCGCAATTGCAGACGATACCGGTGGACATTGTGCAAGGACGTTTTGACACCATTTGTCCTTGCAGTACCGCCTGGCAACTGGCGAAACGGTTGGCACAATGCCGGCTGTATATCTCGCCGCGGGCATCACACGCCGCTTCAGAATCAGAGAATTTTTCTGCTTTACGCGCGGTACTGAGCAAGCTTGAGCCCGTGACCTGAGCCAACCGGCCGCCACCAACAGAGGGTAAGCATAGTGACTTCTGCACAACACACTAAAAGCGCCGCCAGCAACGATAAACCACAGTTCAGGCGCAAATCTATGCTACTGAGCATGGCCGGCAGCCTGCTGTTTGTCGCCGTCTTGCTGGCGGTACTGGTGTATTTTGATGTGCACGAATACGTGTTGCAGTTACTGGAATGGTTTAAACAAATGGGGCCCTGGGCACCATTGCTGTTTATGCTGATAATGGCAGCTGTTGTAGTGTTACTGCTGCCCGGCGCCTTGTTTACGCTGGGGGCCGGTTTTGTATTTGGTGTTATACCAGGTTCTGTTTATGTGGTGTTGGGTACAACAGCAGGGGCAGGGGTAGCCTTTTTACTGGCCCGCTATTGTTTCGGCCAGCGCGCCAGAGAGTTTGTGCTGGCCCGGGCGAAGTTACGCCTGGTAAATGATGAGCTGACGCCAAATGGTTGGAAAATCGTGCTGTTAACCCGGTTGATCCCGTTCTTCCCCGGCAAACTTTCCAACTATTTTTTTGGCTTAACCCAGTTCTCGTTGCGCGGCTATCTGGCCGGTTCGCTACTGGGTTTTATTCCGTTCAGTGTGCACAACGTCTATCTTGGTTCTTTAATTGCTGATATCTCCAGTTTTGATCTGACCTCAGGTCAGCGCTCAGGGTGGGAATGGGGCTTATATGCCGGCGGCCTGATCGCAGCGGTGGCAATCATTGTCTATCTTAATCGTCTGGCCAGCCGGGCGCTGGCCCGGTACACCGGGCAAAACACCGATAAGGAGCCTGAGCAATGACATGGTTAAAATGGCTGCCCTGGCGCTATGTGGTGCGTTATGTCGCACACAAACATGGCTTTATTGACCCGATAGCGTTACTGGCACGGTTGCATAACTTTGCCCAGCCGTCAGAAGTGGGTGAACCGATCGAGCTGTTGCGCGCCGGAGTGGTGTTTCATGCCCGCGGCCTGATTAACAGCCGGGTAATCCAGCATAATTTGGACTGGGTATGGCCGTATTGGATTGAGCGGCAATTTGACCCTTACGACGCCTCATTTATTCCGCGGGCATTTTCCATTACCCATATTAATCTGACGCACCGCAACTGGACGGCGATTGGCTTACCGGACTGCGCGGAGTTACCGATAGTCGATCCCAGAGGCTTGCTAACGCCGTTTTTGGACGGCTGGTCGCTGGATGCGTGGATCATGCCGCAGCAGGGTGAGTGTCTGCTACCCTCCAGAGCACTGCAGTGCCAGCAGCAACAATGCGTGGCCGGTAATGTCAGCATCCGTACAGAAACCTCGCTGCAGGGTATGACACTGATAAGCCAGGCGTCGGTCGAGCTGGAAGACGGCATCGCGGTGTGCAAGCTACGATTACGGGCAAAGTCAGACCGCGAAGGTCATCTGATCCTGGCGCTGCGGCCGCAAAACCCGGAAGGGGTTAGCTTTATTCATCACGTAAAGCTCAATGCACAGCACACTGGTTGGCAGGTGGATGACAATAAAAGGGTGCAGTTCAGCCGTGCGGCCCAGCGGCATCATGTTTCTACCTATCACCGCGGCGATGTCTATATTCATCTGAACGATGCGCAGGACCAGACCGAAGGTGTATGTGATGTCGGTATGGTGACTGCGGCAGCACTGTTTGCACTGCCGGCTGATGAATGGCAGGAACTGGAGGTTTCGGTGCCGTTGCTGGCGGAGCGCAATGCACAGTTGCAAGCGGACGCCTGGCCGCAGGAGCAACAGAAAACCTGCAAGCTGATTTGCCCTGATAAGCACTATCAGTTTTTATATGAAGCCGCCATTACATCGCTCATTTTGCACTCACCGGAAGATGTTTATCCTGGTCCTTATACCTATAAACGTTTTTGGTTCCGTGATGCGGCTTTTATTATTCATGCTTTGCTCTGTGCCGGCCTGACTGAACGCGCCGAACGGGCACTGAATCAGTTTCCGCCGCGGCAGACGTTACTGGGTTATTTTCGCTCACAGGAAGGGGAGTGGGATGCCAACGGTGAAGTATTGTGGATCCTCAAACGCTATTTCGACATGACCGGCCGGCAACTGCCGGCAGACTGGCAAGGTCCGGTGCAGAGCGGTGCCCGTTGGATTATCCGTAAACGGCTGTCAGATAAGTTGGATGCGCCGCATGCCGGCTTGCTGCCGCCGGGCTTCAGCGCTGAGCACCTTGGCCCGAATGATTATTACTACTGGGATGATTTTTGGGGTGTCGCCGGTTTAGAAGCGGCTGCAGCCTTGTTCGGTGCCACAGATTTGCACCGGCAGCAGGAGTTTGCCGATGCTGCCGGCAGTTTTAGTACAGCGATAGATAACAGTCTGGCCCATTGTGCTGCGCGCTTAAAGCGGCCCGGTATGCCGGCTTCGCCCTACCGGCGGCTGGATGCCGGCGCTATTGGCTCGCTGGCAGCCGGTTATCCAACGCAGTTGTGGGCGCAGGACGATCCACGGCTGCTGGATACGGTGGAGTTTCTACTGCAGCGCTGCTTTGTTAAAGACGCTTTTTATCAGGACATGATCCATTCGGGCCTAAATGCCTATTTAACGCTGCATGTGGCACAGGTGTTGCTGCGGGCGCAGGACCCGCGCTATCTGACGCTGATGGACGCAGTAGCCGCGTTGGCGTCGCCCACCGGACAGTGGCCGGAGGCTATTCATCCGGCTACCGGCGGCGGTTGCATGGGCGATGGCCATCACGTCTGGGCAGCTGCAGAATGGTTGCTGATGCTAAGAAACTGTTTTGTGCGCGAGGAAGGCCAGCGCCTGGTATTAGGTAGCGGCGTGCCGCAGCGCTGGTTGGCGCAACGTACCCCGATACAGTTTGGCCCGGCGCCAACCAGCTTTGGCAGTATCAGTATCGAGATCATCACTGATGCAGAACATGGTGTTGTGGTGAACTGGCAAGCAGACTGGCATAACGACACTCCCCCTGCGTTGGACATTGCCTTGCCGGGATATCAGGCGGTTACTGCACAAGCTGCTCAGGGCTCTGTCACCTTAAACAGACTGGAGACATAAGCTATGAATATTGCCATCTTCACCAATACCTTTACCCCGCATGTTGGTGGGGTTGCCCGTTCGGTTGAAGCCTTTGTGGCTGAGTATCGCAAGCTGGGCCACAAGGTGCTGGTGGTCGCACCTGAGTTTGCCGACATGCCGCAGCATGAAACCGATGTGGTGCGTATTGCGGCGATCCAGAATTTCAATGCCAGTGATTTCTCAGTGGCCCTGCCGATCCATGATCAGCTTAGTGAGATACTGGATGCGTTTGCGCCGGACATTATTCATTCACAGCACCCCTTTCTGCTGGGGATGACGGCACTGCGCACCGCGCGTTACCGTCAACTGCCGTTGGTGTTTACCCACCACACTTTGTATGAGCAGTATACGCATTACGTGCCGGGAGATTCGGCTACCATGCAGCGCTTTGCCATTGAACTAGCTACCCGGTATGCCAATTTATGCGACCAGGTTATTGCACCCAGCCAAAGCATTGCTGAACTGCTGTCGCAGCGCGGCGTTGTCACCCCGGTTGAGGTGATCCCAACCGGGGTTTACCCGGAGCGTTTTGCGCACGGAGAGGGTAGTGCAGTGCGCCGGCAGTTGGCTATTCCGGCAGATGCCTTTGTGATTGGCCACATGGGACGGTTGGCACCGGAGAAAAACCTTGAGTTTCTCGCACACGCCGTGGCAAATGTCGCAGTTGAGCGCGCCGGCGTGCACTTTCTGGTGGTGGGCGCCGGCCCGTCTGAGCAAGCGATACGGGCTATATTTGCTCAGGCAGGTGTCACTGACAGATTGCATATGGCCGGTATTTTGCAGCAACAACAGTTAACCGATGCGCTGCATGCGATGGATATATTTGCTTTTGCCTCAGGCAGTGAAACCCAGGGCATGGTGCTGACAGAAGCCATGGCTGCCGGCTTACCGGTGGTGGCGTTGGATGCGCCCGGCGTGCGCGAAGTGGTAAAACATGGTGATAATGGCTTGTTGCTGTATGACAACACCCCGCTGGCGTTCAGCGCGGCGCTGCGACAGTTGATTGATGCTCCGGCGCAACAACTGCAGGCGTTACGACAGCATGCCGGGGCGACAGCTGAAGCTTTTTCCATGCCGCGTTCGGCCGCTAAAGCCCTGCAGTGTTTTCGCATTTTGCTGGATAGCCAGCCAGCCGGCACGGGGACGGAGCGTGACTGGGAAGATGTGCTGGCCTGGGTTAAAGCGGAATGGGATATTCTGCGCAGCGTTGCGGTAGCAGGTACTGCCGCTGTCGGCAGCACCTTATTTGCCGGCAGCGAAGAGTAATATCGTGCTGCCGGTGTGAATGCCATGGAATGAAGCGGGAGGGGTATGATTATCCGTGTTTCAGTATGGTTGCGCTGGTTGCGGCGTGCAGTTAGTCGCAGCCGCTGGCTGGCCCGGTTGTTGCAGTTGCCGGTATCGAAAGGGTCTGCTGTTCGGCCCGGGTTGATTATGCTGCAAATAGACGGTTTGTCGCAGATTGAGTTACAGCGGGCGCTGGACCGCGGCGAAATGCCCTTTTTACGCCGTTTGCTTAAGCGCGAGCATTACAAATTACAAGCGCAGTACTCAGGCCTGCCGGCAACTACGCCAGCCGTACAGGCTGAGCTGTTTTACGGCATTTCCGGGGCGGTACCGGCGTTTTCTTTTTGTGATCACCGCTGCGGCCGGGTGGTGCGGATGCTGGAACCCGATATCGCGGCACAGGTAGAGCAGCGGTTAGCCGGGCAAACGAAGGCTGCGCTGTTAAAAGACGGCAGTGCCTATGCCGATATGTACACCGGTGGTGCTGCTGAGTCGCACTTTTGTGCGTCGGCTCTGGGTTGGGGGCCGGCGCTGCGCAGTGCCAATCCGCTGGTGCTGCTGGTGCTGATTGTGACCAATTTTTACAGCGTACTACGTATTCTCGGCCTGTTTTGTCTTGAAGTCGGGCTGGCGCTGCGCGATTTCTTCCGTGGCTTATTAAAGGGGCATGATTTTCTCAGCGAACTGAAATTCGTGCCAACCCGGGTGGCTATTTCTATAGTGCTGCGGGAGCTATGCGTTATCGGCGGTAAAATTGACCTTAGCCGTGGCATGCCGGTAGTGCATATTAATTTTCTCGGTTACGACGAGCAGTCACATCGTCGCGGGCCCTCATCGCGTTTTGCGCACTGGACGCTGAAAGGCATTGACGACAGCATTGCCCGGCTGTGGCGGGCCGCTCATCGCTCTGAGTGGCGTAATTACGAAGTATGGATCCATTCTGATCATGGCCAGGCAAAAGTCAGCCAATATACTCAATTACTCGGTTACCCGTTGCAGCAGGCGGTAGAGCAATGTTTTGACAGCTTAACAACCCTGCCGGTCAGCGCCCGGCAACCGGTAGCCGGTGGTATTCAGACTCAGCGTGTCAGGTTACTTGGTGGTAAGCGGATACAACGCTTATTTGCGGTGGAACGCAGTGATGACAGTGGCACAGCTACTTCGCTGCAGGTTGCCGCTCTTGGACCGGTCGGCCATATCTATACTGTGCAGCCGTTGTCGGAGCCGGAGCTGCAATATGTTGCCACTGAGCTGGCAGTTAAGCATAAAGTGCCAATTGTGCTGAAGGTTGAAGCGGAAGACCGGCTGCGTGCAACTACCGATGAAGGCGACTTTTATTTGCCGCAAGATGCTGCGCAGTTATTTGGTGCTGAGCATCCGTTTCTGGATAGCCTCAGTGAAGACCTGTTGCGCTTGTGTCAGCATGCCGATGCCGGCGATTTGGTTGTCATGGGCTGGCGCAAAGGCGTTACGCCACTGTCCTTTGCTGCTGAAAACGGCGCCCATGCCGGTGCCACCCCGGAAGAAACCAATGGTTTTGCGCTGCTGCCAGCTGACGTAACCTTGCCATCCGGTGACAAAAGTTATATCCGTCCGTACGATTTATATCAGGCGGCATTGCAGCATCTGGGACGTTCGCCGCGGCAGGCGGCAGCAAGGTATGCCGGGCGCTCTGCAGCAAAAACAGATAGTTTACGGGTAATGACCTACAACGTGCATAGCTGCATAGGCTTGGATGGTAAAGTGGATGCAGAGCGTATTGCCAGAGTCATTGCGCTGGCCAATCCGGATGTCGTTGCGCTGCAAGAGCTGGATGTGGGCCGTGACCGCAGTTTGGGGCTGGATCAGGCTCAACTGATAGCCCGCTATCTGGAAATGGAGTTTCATTTTCATCCGGCGATGCATATGGAAGAGGAGCGCTACGGCGACGCCATTTTAACCCATTTGCCGCTGCGGTTAGTTAAAGCGGGCCCTTTACCCGGGCTGGCGGACAAACCGAAGCTGGAACCGCGCGGCGCGATCTGGGCGGCAGTGCAATTTCATGGTCAGGAGGTGCATATTATTAATACCCATTTGGGGTTAAATAGTCGTGAGCGGCTGGCACAAATTAATTGTTTGTTGGGACAAGACTGGTTGGCGCACCCGGATTGTAAGGCGCCGGTGATATTTTGTGGTGATTTAAATGCGCAGCCAACCTCAGCGGTATGTCGCCGTCTTGGCGCTCAATTACAGGATGTGCAAACAGCAGTGGCGCAACACCGGCCCGGAGGCACCTTTCCCAGCCGGTTTGCAGCAGCGCGTATTGATCACATTTTTGTCAGCCATGCAGTCACCGTTACCGCCATTGAAATTCCCAGCTCGCAGTTGGTGAAAGTCGCGTCGGATCATTTACCTTTGCTGGCGCAGCTGCATATTTCGCGCCCGGCAGATTAACGCTGCTGCAACCAGATTGCCGCTTTTTTCGCAAAGTAAGTCAAAATGCCATCGGCACCGGCGCGTTTAAAAGCCAGTAAGGATTCCATAATTACCGGCTGCTCAGCCAGCCAACCATTTTGAATCGCCGCCATATGCATCGCGTATTCGCCGCTGACCTGGTAAGCAAAAGTCGGCACACCGAATTCATCTTTTACCCGCCGCACTATATCTAAATATGGCATGCCGGGTTTAACCATTACCATGTCAGCGCCTTCTTCCAGATCTTGTGCCACTTCATGCAGCGCCTCATTGCTGTTGGCCGGGTCCATCTGGTAGGTTTTTTTATTGCCGCCTTTTAAATTGCCGGCCGAACCTACCGCATCGCGAAACGGACCATAGTAGCTTGATGCATACTTGGCCGAATACGCCATAATACGGGTGTTAACAAAGCCGGCCTCTTCCAACGCTTCGCGGATAGCGCCAATACGACCGTCCATCATATCGGAAGGGGCGACGACATCGGCGCCGGCAGCCGCATGCGACAATGCTTGCTTTACCAGTGCAGCAGTAGTGATGTCATTTAATACATAGCCGTTATCGTCAATAATGCCGTCTTGGCCATGAGTGGTAAACGGGTCCAGTGCTACATCCGTTATAATGCCAAGTTCAGGCAGATGTTGTTTTAGCAGCCGAACAGCGCGTTGGGCTAAGGCATCCGGATTCCAAGCCTCTTCTGCCTGCAGTGATTTTTTGTCACTGGCGGTGACCGGAAACAGCGCAATGGCGGGAATACCCAGGGCGACCAGCTCTTTGGCTTCGGCTAATAATAAATCCAGACTAAGGCGTTCAATGCCCGGCATAGAGGCGATGGCTTCGCGCTTGCTATCACCTTCGATAATAAACATCGGGTAAATTAAGTCATTCACCGTCAGCTGATGTTCTGCCATTAAGCGGCGGCTGAAATCGTGTTCGCGCATACGGCGTAACCGGCTGGCGGGAAAAAAACGGTTAGTGTTCATTTACATCTCCTGTAACTGCTTCCGGCCGCTGCGGTACAGTGATCGGTGGATAGCTTTGCACCTGGTTGCGACCAGCTGCTTTGGCGCGGTAAAGGGCTTTGTCGGCAAAGCCAATATATTCGTCGTTGTCGCTGTCCGGACCCGGTACGGCGGCGTAACAGCCGGCGCTGAGGGTAATAGTCACGGCTTGCTGATTACATAGCAGCGGTGATGCAGCCAGTTGCCGGCGGATCTGCTCTGCCAACTGTAACGCGCCTTCCGCGCCGGTATTGGGTAAAATTAAAGCAAATTCTTCACCACCGTAGCGGCATAACTTATCTGCCGGGCGTTTTAACTGTTGTTTTATCAGCTGCGCCACGGCGGTAATGGCCTGATCGCCGACCAGATGGCCGAAGTTGTCATTCAGCCGCTTAAAATGGTCAATATCCAGCAGTACCAAAGCCAAAGTGCGTAATTCACGCCGGCTGCGTTTTAATTCTGCGCGCATCTGGCGGTCGAAATAAGCACGGTTATACACGCCGGATAAGGCGTCGGTCAGGCTTTGCTGTTCCAACTGCAGATTCTTTTCTGCCAGCTCATCCAGCGTAATTTGCAGCTCAAAACTGTGTGAGCGCAGCTGGCTTTCCAATTCAGCAGCGGTTTTTTGCCAGCGCAGCAGTTTAATAGCAGCAGCTATACCGGTTAACGCCGCGCCAGCCACTATTCCCGCTAAAAAGTAGGGCAATATATCAGCCATGGCTCAGGCTCCTTTGCAGCAGGTTATCAGGCCGGGTGCTAAACAAACGCTGGCAGTTTTGCCACTGTTGCTCTGCCAGTAAGGCAATATCGGTTTGTTGCAATTGCGCCACCATGGCGGCGATGGCAGGCAAAAAGGCCGGCTCGTTGCGCCGGCTGGCAGGCTTGGGGTGTAAATTACGCGGTAGTAAATAGGGTGCATCTGTTTCCAGCAGCAGGCGATCGGGCGGAATATACGTCACCGCCTCACGCAGCGCCGTGCCACGACGCTCGTCGCACAGCCAGCCGGTAATGCCGATATACAGGCCTAAGTCGAGCCAGGCTTTTAACTGTGTCGTATTGCCGGTAAAACAATGCGCCACACCTTTCGTCGGCGGCTGTTCGTGCAGCATCGCCAACTGGGTATCAAAGGCATCACGCTCGTGCAAATATACCGGCTTATTGGTGCGGCCGGCCAGCTGTAACTGTTCTGCGAACACAGCTTGTTGCTGTGGTCGCGGCGAAAAGTCGCGGTTAAAATCCAGCCCACACTCGCCAATGGCAACCACTTCATCTTCGTTGAGCAACGCGGACAACTGCAGCAGCCAGTCTTGCTGAACCTTAGCCGCCTGATGCGGATGTACGCCGGCGCTACTGAAGCAGCCGCTGTGTTGGCGGCAAAAAATAATGTTTTGTCTGCTCTCGTCAATATCGCTGCCAATTAACAGCAACTGGCCGATACCCGCCTGCGCTGCCCGTTCAACTACCGCAGCGCGATCCTGCTTGAACTGGTTGCTGAACAAATTGACACCGATATCACACCAAATCATTTTTCGCGCCGTACGCGGATAGTGCGGTTATTGTTGTCGTTGCCAAGGAAGAATGAATTCAATACACCACGTTTAACATAGTGCTGCTCCCCGACGGCAATTTTGTAGTAATCAGTGCCGTTTTGACGCCATACCTGACCGTTATCAAACTCAACTATCAGTTCTTTGCGCGGACTATACTGTACGCTTTTGACCTGCAGATAAATTTGCTCCGGTGCGTCTTCAGCTGATTTACGGTGCTCCATACCAAAGTCGCTTTCACCGGGCGCTGTAGTGCTTGCTTCAGCTTTGGCGGCCTTTGACGCTGACCTTGCCGGTGTAGCTGCCGGTGTCTGTACTGCGGTCGGCTCAGCACTTGCCGTTGTGCCGGTTACCGCTGTGGGGGAAGCTTCGGTGGCCGCAATGGCGTCGTAGCAGGTAAGGCGGCGCAGTGCATTTTGCTCGGCGCGACATAGCTCCAGCGCTTGATCAAGCGGGATGGCAGCACCGGCACTTAGCGGCAGAATGGCAATAATAATGCAACTGGCTAAAAAACGCTTCATAACTGTTCTTCCTGTTTTTCTGTTTCTTCTGTCGAACGGGGTTGGTAAAACCGGCTTAACATTAAGCCCAGTTCAAATAATAACCACATGGGTACTGCTAACAAGGTTTGTGACAGCACATCCGGTGGTGTTAACAGCATGCCAAGAACAAAAGCGCCGACCACGATATAAGGCCGTTTTTCTGCCAGCGCATCGCGGGTGGTGACTCCGGTCCAAACCATTAACAGGATAGCGACCGGAATTTCAAACGATAAACCAAAGGCAAAAAACAGCTTGAGGACAAAATCCAGATAGTTGCTGATATCGGTGGCAACGGTAACGCCTTCGGGCGCCACACTGGTAAAAAAGCCGAAAATAATCGGGAATACCACAAAGTAAGCAAAGGCTATACCGCTGTAGAACAGCAGTGTGCTGCTGATCACCAGGGGCGCCATCAGGCGTTTTTCGCGTTTGTACAACGCCGGGGCAACAAACTGCCAAACCTGGTACAGCACATAAGGAATGGCCAGACAGATAGCGACAATAAAGGTCAGTTTAAAGGGGGCGAAAAACGGTGCTGCAACGTCGGTGGCTATCATGCTGCTGTTTTCCGGCAATACTGCCATCAGCGGCTGAGCCAGCAGATGGTAAAGCTCCTGGGCAAAAGAGGCCAAGGCGGCAAATACGATGATTACCGCAACTACGCAGCGTAGTAAGCGATTACGCAACTCAATTAAGTGCCCGAGCAGGCTGTCGGGGCTGGCGTTAAGACTCATGCTTTTTTTCGTTACTGCTAGTGGATAAAGGTGCATTTACATCGGCTGCGGCTTGCTTTAATTCATCCAGTGCTGCTTGTTCCTGCGCTGTCAGATTAAGCAAACCCTTAGCTTCTGCATCTTTCAGTTTCTGGTGCAGCTCATGTGCGCGCAGATCAGAATTCAGCTCGGCCTGCATTTGCTGGCCGAATTGCTTCACACTGCGTACAGTTTTATGCACCGAACGGATGGCACCGGGCAGCCGTTCAGGCCCCAGCACTAACAGGGCGACTACGCCAATAATGACCAGCTCCCAGAAGCCCATAACTTACACTTTATCTTTTGGTGCGGTGTGCGTGGCCGCGGCTTTATCGGCGTCAGTTTTGGCTTGTTCAGATAACTGCGCCGGAGGTTCGTCGCTGTCTTTGTCTGTATCATCTTTGACTGAGCTGCGAAAGCCTTTGATAGCTGAGCCAAGATCTGAGCCTATGCCGCGTAGCTTTTTCGTGCCGAACAGCAGCACGATAATGGCTAACACAATAAGTAACTGCCAAATACTGATATTACCGAACATGGTTTATCCTCATTGAATACTAAATGACGGCGTAATCGCCGCTGCTACTGTATGTCTTTATTGTGACAATCCGGTTATTTTCCTGCAGCTTTAATGCCACAGGCCACACTGAACAACAGCAAGGCGGCAGCAATAAGTTGACTGCCATGAATGAACACTATACTAGCACTGATCAGGCCGGCGGCAGCAAAAGTTGCCGCAACTATTTGTGCTTTCGCCTGTTGCTGTTGCTGGGTTAATTGCTGCAACTGCAGTAATAACCGGCGTTGTTGTTTCGGCCCTTGTTCCAGATACTGATGCAGCAGATTAGGCATTTGCGGCAACTTTTCGGCCCAAAACGGTAAATTTTCTTTTACCTGGCGCCATACGGCCGGTAAACCTACCTGCTGTTTGACCCAGTTTTCCAGGAAGGGTTTCGCCGTTTTCCATAAATCCAACTGCGGATACAACTGCCGGCCCAGGCCTTCAATGTACAGCAGGGTTTTTTGCAGCAACACCAGTTGTGGCTGCACCTGCATATCAAACCGTCTGGCGGTGCTGAACAGGTTCAGCAATACATTGCCAAACGAAATCTCAGCCAGTGGTTTCTGGAAAATCGGCTCACAAACGGTGCGGATAGCACTTTCGAACTCTTCAACCTTGGTATGCGCCGGCACCCAGCCGGAGTCGACATGCAATTGCGCCACTTTTTTATAATCACGGTTAAAAAAGGCGACAAAATTCTCCGCCAGATAACGTTTATCTTCGGCGTTCAGCGTGCCGACAATACCACAGTCGATGCCGATGTACTTCGGGTTGGCCGGGGTTTCACGCGAGACGAAGATATTACCCGGGTGCATATCGGCATGAAAAAAACTGTCGCGAAATACCTGGGTAAAAAACACTTCGACGCCCCGTTTGGCCAGCAGCTCCATATCGGTGCCCTGAGCTTGCAGTGCGGCAATATCGGACACCGGAATGCCGTAAATACGCTCCATCACCATCACATTGCTGCGGCTGTAATCGCTGTAAACAAACGGAATATACAATGAGTCTGAGCCTTCAAAATTGCGTCGCAGCTGAATGGCGTTAGCGGCCTCGCGTTGTAAATCCAGCTCATCGAGAATGGTTTTGCGATATTCTTGCACCACTTCACGTGGTCGCAGCCGTTTGCCGTCCGGCAAAAAGCGCGCGGCTGCATCGGCCAGGGTTTCCATCAAGGCTAAATCAGCGAGGATTTGCCGTGCTATATCGGGCCGGATCACCTTAATCACCACATCCGCCAAACTGCCATCGGCCAGCGGTAATTGTGCTGTATGTACCTGGGCAATAGAGGCAGAGGCCAGCGCCGTTTGTTCAAAACCGACAAACAACTGATCAATGCTGTCCAATTCCAGTGCTTGTTCAATCAGCTGCTGTGCCAGCTTGCCATCAAACGGCGGTACTTTGTCCTGTAGTTTGGCTAATTCATCGGCCAAATGGGCAGGGAATAAGTCGCGTCTGGTAGATAGCATCTGGCCGAACTTCACCCAAACCGGGCCCAGGCTTTGTAAGGCCAGCCGCAGGCGCTCGCCTACGGTTTTATCCTTGTGGCGGTTACGCAGCCAGAACAGGCTGTGGCGCAATACTTTGCCATACCAGGGCTGCCACTGCGGCGGAATGAGTTCGTCCAGGCCATACTGCAGCAAGGTTTTCTGAATGTGATAAAAGCGGCTGATACGCACTATAACTCCTGAAGCTGTTGCCAGCGTTGCAGCAGCACATCGACTTGTGCTGCTAACTGACTGACTTGCGTACTAAACTGTGCCATTTCAACAGGGGTGGGGCTTAGCTTCAGCTCGTCCTGGGCCAGTTCGGTGCCCAGCTGCTGCAAGGCGCTACCTTTGCTGGTCAGGTACTGTTGCAACTGGCGCAGGCTGAGGGCAATTTTATGTGCGGCGGCATCGCCAACATAACCGGACAAGCTTTGTTGCCAATCCGGATCCAGCTGTTGGAAAAAATGGCTGTATTGCTGCGCTACCTGAATATCGCCGTCTATTTGCAATGCGTCGGCTTTGATCAACCGGGTTAGCTGGGCTGGCTCGCGCAGCAATCGCAGGCTGGCCAGATCGGTTTGAATGGCGCAGTCGACGCTGTCGTCATGCTGGTTGAACAAGATACTGTCGGCAGTGGCGCTTATTACCAATGTCAGCGGCCATTCGCGGATGCGAAAAGATAGCTGCTTGCCCTGCAACCGCGCCAAACCGGAGGCGGCCTGGGGGTCCATAGCGATCAGGCGCGCCAGCGTTTTTTCTGCCACGGCACATAGCAGCTGAGGCAGCAGCGGCAACATCAGAATTTATAACCTCTGTGCAGCGCTACTATGCCTCCGGTCAGGTTATGATAACTGACTTCGGCAAAACCGGCGTCCTGCATCATGGCTTTTAACGTCTCTTGATCCGGATGCATGCGGATAGACTCGGCCAGATACTGATAACTTTCTTTGTCGTTCGCCACCAGCTGGCCCATGGCCGGTAGCAGCTTAAAGGAATACAGATCGTACACTTTGCTCAGCCACTGTTGTTCCGGTTTGGAGAACTCCAGTACCAATAAGCGGCCGCCCGGTTTTAACACGCGAAACATCGAGCGCAGGGCGGCGTCTTTATCGGTGACATTACGCAGGCCAAAGCCAATGCTGATAATGTCAAAGCTGTTATCAGCAAACGGCAGCGCCTCGGCATTAGCCTGCACGTACTCAATATTGTTGACCAAGCCTGAGTCACGCAGTTTGTCGCGGCCCACGTTCAGCATAGAGGCGTTGATATCGGCCAGCACTACTTTACCGGTTGGCCCAACCCGTTTGGAAAACAATGCCGTGATATCGCCGGTGCCGCCGGCCAGATCAAGCACCTGATGGCCGGGCCGTACGCCGCTGCAGTCGATAGTAAAGCGTTTCCACAAGCGGTGAATGCCCAGCGACATCAGATCGTTCATCAGATCATATCTGGCGGCAACAGAGTGAAATACATCTGCCACCATCGACACTTTTTGCTTTGCGTCGATAGTTTTAAAACCAAAGTGGGTAGTATTGTTGTTCTGCTCTGTCATGCAACTAGCCTGTAGGCAAATAAATGCGGCTAGTGTAAAAGATAACGGCGCAGTCGCCAACTTATCTGTTGGCTTTTACTGCGTTTAGCTTGTCAGCATGGCTTCACTGGTTACCTGATTGCGCCCCAGTTGCTTGGCCAGCTGCAATACCTCGGCGGTACGGCCAAGAAACTGATACCAGTTTTCGCTGTGCTGATACAGTGATACGCCAAGCGAAATGGTCACTTTAGGTAAGGTTTTTTTGCTGCGGGACGACACAAAGCGCAGTTTTTCTACGCCGCGGCGCACTTGTTCGGCAATTTCGCCGGCGCTGCGCAGGTCAACGTCGGGCAGCAGGATTAAAAACTCTTCGCCACCGGAGCGTACCGGTAAACCACTGCTTTGTACGTAACTGCTGATTTTTCGCGCCACTTTGGACAGAATCACGTCGCCGATAGCATGGCCATATTCGTGGTTAAAGTTGCTGAAATGGTCTAAATCAACCGCAATAGCGGCAATGCGCCGTTGTGGTTGCTCACTAAACCAGATATCCAGTTGGTTTTGCATGGCCTGCCGGTTATATAAACCGGTAAGCGGGTCGAGTAAGCGTTGTTGTTTTAACTGTTCCAGCTCATGTCGTAGTTGATGGCTTTGCTGGTGAGTTTGCTGTAACTGTTGTAAAAGCTGCTGTTGGCTCAGGCGAAACCCGGTAGTGAGCTGCTGTAATTGCTCCAGGGCCGGCAAAGCGGGCTCGCCATGTATGGTGCAGTGTTTTAGCTGTGCTGTGCTGTGATCTAATTGCTGCAGGTAATCTTCTAATTGCTCAGCGGCGACATCGCTGTAACCAGCCATGCGGCTGACCATGCTCGCGGCATCGTGCAGTAGCTGCTCTTGTTGCATATTGGCCGGCGTTAGAAAGCGGCTGTATAAATCCGCCATCACAAAATCGTCCAGCGGTACTTTTGCCTGCAGTTTTTGCTCAATGGTTTGACACAACGCCACGTTGTGGCCGCTGACATATTCATAGCAAACGGCATAGTTGACCGGGTGAGCAGCCAGTGCAAGACGTTGTAAAAACGCTTTTACCTTCAGCGCTTTTTCGCCGGCTTGTTGCAGTGAATCCTGATACTTCATAAGACCACTTATAACTCCGCTTACCGGGCAGCAAGGCTGCTGTCGGCATGATGTTAAGCTGTATAGACAACGCCATACTACGCGAATATTTATTACTGGCAACAGCTCTGTATCGGTAGCCGGCTAAAGCGGCGAAAATGCCGGCAGAACGTTTGCTTTATCAGCACCACGGCTGATATGGGGGCGAAAGCGCACTGGAAAAAAAACAAGATCAACGACCAGGTTGGCCGGTTAAGTCTGCTGTACTCTGTTTGCAAAGCGGTTACAATCGACTGAGGTTTAACCGTGGAAAGAACCAAAATGAAAAGCACACGCACAACACAAACATTGCTGATTAACCTGGCTTTTGCGCTGCTGTTATCCGGCTGCGCGTTGAGCCGGCACAACGCCGACCAGAACTTTACCGAACTGGCGCAACAGCTGTGGCAAGCAGAACAACAGCTGGCTGAAGCAGGGCCCGGAGAGTTGCAGGATATGTCTGCCGCGGCATTGGAGAGGCGCCAACAACAGCGGCTGGGTTGGCAGACTAAGTTACAGCAACTGGATGTAAACGCACTGTCGGAGCAAAACCGCATTAACTACGCTATTTTGCAATATCGCTTGGCTGATGCTATTGATGAGTACCGCTTTGGTGCGCATTTGATGCCGTTAACGGCAGAGTCCGGCTTTCATACTAACCTGGGCTTTTTGCTGCAGCGCAGTGTGCTTCGCAGCGCAGAAGATTATCGCCACTATATACAAAAGCTGGCGGCGATTCCGCGCTATATGCAACAGCAAACGGATTGGATGCGGCAGGGCCTGGCCAGCGGTATAACCCAACCCAAGGCGGTGCTTAAAGGCTTTGAACAAAGCATTATTTCTTACGTGGTAGCCGACCCGACACAAAGCGTGTTTTACCGGCCGTTTTTACGCCAGCCGGCCTTTATCAGCGATGCAGATTGGCAGCAACTGAGTACGCAGGCGGCAACGCAAATTCGCACCGCGGTAAACCCGGCGTATCAGGCATTTTATGACTTTATGCTACAACAGTATCTACCCGGCGCCCGTGACAGCATCGCTGCCAGTGAGCTACCCAACGGTGCAGCCTGGTACCAAAACCGGCTGGAACATTACACCACCTTAGCGCTGACGCCGCAGCAGGTGCATGATATCGGCCTGAACGAAGTAAAGCGTATCCGCGCAGAAATGCAGCAGGTGATCGACGAGCTGGGTTTTACCGGCAGTTTTGCTGACTTTGTGCAGTTTTTACGTACCGATGCGCAGTTTTATGCCAAAACGCCGGACGAGCTGATGCGCTATGCGGCTTACTTATCGAAAAAGGCAGATGCAGAGCTGCCTAAACTGTTTAAAACCTTGCCGCGCACGCCCTATGGCGTGGTGCCGGTGCCGGCAGAAATTGCGCCGAAATATACCACCGGCCGCTATTCCGGCGCTTCACGTGATGATCAGGCCGGGTTTTATTGGGTAAACACCTACGCGCTGGACCGGCGCCCGCTGTATGAAATGGAAGCATTAACCCTGCATGAGGCAGTGCCTGGCCACCATTTACAAATTTCGTTATCACGCGAGCACAGTGAGCTGCCGGATTACCGGCGCAGCTTCTATACCTCGGCATTTGGCGAGGGCTGGGGCCTGTATGCGGAATATTTAGGTCTGGAAATGGGATTTTATCAACAGCCGTACAGTAATTTTGGTCGCTTAACTTATGAGATGTGGCGCGCCGCACGTTTGGTGGTCGACACCGGCATGCACAGTATGGGCTGGAGCCGGCAGCAGGCGATAGATTTTCTTGCGGCTAATACCGCGTTGTCGATGCACAATGTGACCACTGAAATTGACCGTTATATCAGTTGGCCGGCCCAGGCGTTGTCTTACAAGCTGGGCGAGATCACCATTAAGCGTTTAAGAGCCGAAGCTGAGCAGGCGCTGGGTGAGCGTTTTAATATTCGTGAATTCCACGATGTGGTGCTGGGCAACGGCAGTTTGCCGTTAGCGGTACTGGAGCAACAAGTACGGGCTTATATTGCGCAACAGCAGACGTTAGATAAGGCAACAAAATAGGACATGGCGCTACGGTTGTTGTGTTCCGGATAACAAGAAAGGAATATACACAGCATGATCTGGATGTTGTTGATCGGCTTAATCGTAGTAGCCATGTTGTACATCCTGTGGCAGATGGAACAAATTGGCAAAACCAACAAAGCGCTGCAAATGAAGTTGCGCTTGCGGGAGCAGGAGTTATTAAAGCTACAGCAGGCAGCATTCCAGTTGGCGGAGCAGCAAAAGTCTATGTTGGAGATGCAGTTGCCGCAGTCAGAGGCCTCGTCTGTACTGAATAAGGCCGAGCTGGAAGCTGTGCGCCTGCTGTGTCAAAACTTACCGCTGGTGGTAAAAGAGTGTTGCGGCCGACCGGTGACACCGCAACAGGTGCTGAACAGCCAATTACGGCGACAAAAAGGCATAGAGCCGGCGCAGATTGAGTTGATGATGAAAAAGCACAGCCGGTTAACGCCGTTGTGGCAAAACAACAGCTTGATGTCTTATCTGCAGCTTTGTAGCGTAGCAGTGACTTTGGCCGGCGAACCGCCGGCCAAAGTCAGTAGTCTGTAGGTATTTGTCAGTGCCTTAGCACGACGGCAGGCTCTATATCGATTTGACCTTCCATATCTATGGCGGCCATTTTGGCGCCGGCCGCCAACACAGCAATGCTGCCATTGGAAATGTGACGAACAAATAACAAATCGTAGCCGAACCGTTGCAGTTCAGCGACGGAAAATTTTTGTGCCAGATTAAGATCGTCCCAGAAAAAGTGTATATCCTTATCCATCTGGCGCCTTTCGTTTGTCATAACAGGCTCCAACCATCAGGGATAACAGGTTTCAGGCGCAATCGGTTTGCCGGTTAACTCAGCGCCAATACTACTTGCCACTGGGTTTCGGTTACCGGCATAACAGAAAGTCTGCTGCCTTTTTGTACTAAAGGCAGCTCATTGAGCTTAGTCGAGCTTTTAAGTTTGTCCAGTGGCAACAGCGCCGGCAGTTTTTCGACAAATACCAGGTCTACGGCTACCCAACGCGGTGTATCCGCCGTAGATTTAGCGTCGAAATAAGCACTGTTGCTGTCAAATTGGCTGGGATCCGGGTATGCCTCGCGTACCACTTTAGCGATACCGGCGATGCCAATATGTTTGCAGCTGGAGTGATAAATAAACACCAAGTCATGTTCTTTTACGTTATCACGCAGCATATTGCGCGCCTGATAATTGCGCACCCCTTCCCACACCACCGGCGTATGCGGCGCGCGGGCAAAGTCATCGATACTGCACTCAGACGGTTCTGTTTTAAATAACCAATACGCCATCTTTGCTGATCTCCGTAGTTTGCGGCAGAATACCATTATAATTCAGCCAAACGAAACAGAGGGCGCGGCAATGCAGGTACTACAGAATTTACTGGCGTTATTAAAACTGGAAACCATAGAGCAGGGGTTATACCGCGGTCAGAGCCAGGATTTAGGCTTTAAAGCGGTATTTGGTGGCCAGGTTATGGGCCAGGCGTTGTCGGCGGCCAAAGAAACCATTGCCGAAGACCGTAAGGTGCACTCGTTTCACTCGTACTTTTTACGCCCCGGCGATGCCGCCAAACCTATAGTGTATGAAGTAGAGAATATCCGTGACGGGAAAAGCTTCAGCACCCGCCGCGTTAGCGCCATTCAGTTTGGTAAACCGATTTTTTATTTAACGGCGTCGTTTCAGGCTGAAGAAACCGGTTTTGAGCATCAGGACGTGATGCCACAAGTACCGGGCCCTGAGCAGTTGGTGTCAGATCTGGAGTTTTATCAGCAACATGCTGAGCTGATCCCCGAGAGCCTGCGCAGTAAATTTATTTGTGAAAAGCCGATTGAAATGCGCCCGGTGGATTTTCAAAATCCGTTTAAACCCCAGGTCAGTGCAGCGAAACGTTATGTCTGGTTTAAAGCTAACGGCGCTATGCCGGACGACCTGCGGGTACACAAGTATTTGCTGGCCTATGCCTCCGATTTTAACTTCCTGCCTACGGCGTTGCAGCCGCATGGCAAGTCGTTTATGGCGCCGAATATGCAGGTAGCAACCATTGACCATGCCATGTGGTTTCACCAGGACTTCCGCTTTGACGACTGGCTGCTGTATGCGGTAGACAGCCCCAGCGCCTCCGGTGGCCGTGGCCTGGTGCGGGGCCAGTTTTACACCAGGGACGGCAAGCTGGTGGCGTCTACCATTCAGGAAGGCGTGATTCGCGCTTACCCCACCAGCCGCTAAGAGGCGGCTGCAGGTAAAATGCTGTGAATGCTTTGCACCACTTCATTGCGCAGCAGTTGACTGACCGTGTCATTCAACTGCTGTAACTGTGCAGTGGCACTGACACGGCTTTGCTGATCGGTGTGGGTGTAGCCGTTGTCTTTCAGCGCATTTACCAGGGTCGCAAACAATTGTTTGTCGTAATATTCCGGCGCCGTAATACCATGCAGATGTAACAGGCGCTGTGCCAGCTCATGGCTGTGTTTTTCTAACTCGCCGCGGCTTTGCGGGCCCTGGCTGGTAATAAGTTGCAGCACCATGGCGTAACGCTGCAGTGTGTGCTCGGCATTGTGTGCCAGCAGGCTCAGCATAAAGTAGCCTTTACTGTGTTGTACCGGTGCGCGGTAACTGTCGCCGTGCTGTTCAGCCAGGCCGCTGGTAGTAAGCTGCTGTAATATCGCCGCGCAGTAAGTTTCCACTGAGCTAAGTTGCAGAAACAGTTCGTGTTGCAGTAGCGGATACAGCTGCTGCACTATGGCGGTCAATTGCGCCAGGCTAAGGTTACGTTGATGCAAGATCGCACTGGCGACAATAGCCGGCAGCATAAACACATGCAGAACATTATTGCGGTAGTAGCTGAGTAAAATGGCGTTGTCATCACTCAAGCTAATCAAACTGCCGAAACTGTCGTTATGTTGCTGTACTTTTTGCAGGCTCAACGCATGGTCTATCAGCTGCTCAGCGTTGTCTTCCGGCAGCGTTACCTGGTGGTGGTATGGCACTGTGCGCTGTAAGTCGAGATAAAAGCTGATTTGCTCTGTCAGCTCGGCGCGGGTTAACGTATGTTTGTCTGTTGCCAGTAAGCACAGCGCAATCAGGTTGATGCTGTTTAATGCTGCCGCCTGGTTAATTCGCTGCATCATCTGTTCAGCCAGCTGCGCCACCACCGGGTTAAGCCATTGCGGTTTTTGCACTTCCAGCGGATGAATGTCCTGCTTCCAGTCCGGCACTTGCTGGCTTAAATAATTATTCAGCGTAACCGGCTCGCCGAAATTGACATAGCCATAGCCATAATCCCGCAGGTTACGGATCGCTTTTAACACGCCCCACACTGATTCTTTTTGTTTGCCCGAGCCCTTTAATTCGCGCAGGTAAGTGTTCACTTCCATTACATGTTCGTAGCCAAGGTATACCGGCACTAAGGTTACCGGACGTTCTATCCCGCGCAACATAGATTGCAGCGTCATCGCCAGCATACCGGTTTTCGGCTGCAACAAACGGCCGGTGCGGCTGCGGCCGCCCTCGCTGTAGTATTTTATCGAATAGCCTTTACTGAACAGTTGGCACAGGTACTCGCGAAACACCGCAGAATACAGCTTATTACCACTGAAACTGCGGCGGATAAAAAAGGCGCCGCCACGGCGGAAAATAGGCCCTGCCGGCCAGAAGTTCAGATTTATCCCGGCAGCGATATGCGGTGGTGCCAAGCCTTGCTGGTAAATAACATAGCTTAACAACAGATAATCCATATGGCTGCGATGACAAGGCACATAAACGATTTCATGGCCCTTTTGCGCTAAATCGCGCAGCATATCGGCATTGTTAACCTTGATGCCGGTATAGAGTTTATGCCACAACCAGCGCAGCACGCGGTCGCCGACCCGCAGGGTAGAGGCACGGTAATCGGCCGCTATCTCCAGCAGTAATTTACGCGCTTCCAGCCGTGCCGCTTTTACAGAAATGCGCTTACTTTTAGCTTCATCGTCAATGGCTTTTTTCAACGCCGGTGCCGCCAGCAAGGAGTTAAATAACTGCGCACGATTGACCAGCTTAGGCCCGGTAGCCGCCAGACGCTGGCGGTAAAAATGAAAGCGTGACATGCGTAGCAGCTTGCGGGCAGTGGCCGCTTCGGCGCCAAACTGGGCCGCCATTTGCTGCAGCGATACTGCCCGGCTAAAACGCACTAAGCTGTGACGGCCGGAAATCAGTACAATTAGCAGTTTTGCCAGCCAGTTTGGTGCATGTGCTTCACCCAGCAACCACTTAATACTATTCTCTTTACCCGGTGCGCGGCCCCACAGCAGCGCTACCGGCACCAACTGGGCATTTAATGCAGGGTCTTGCAGGTGCGCCTGCAACAACGCCTGGCCTTGTGCCAGCGCTGTAGTCTTGCCACGCTTAAATAATAAGGTGTGCGGCTTTTCCAAAAATAGCGTGCGCGGGTGTTCGGTGCCGTTCAGGTTAACGTCGGCAGCCGGATCCGGTAAGTCCAACGCTGCACAGACACGGCGTATTGCGGCTAAATCGGCGGCAGACTCTGTACTGCAGACATAAAACAACGGGCGGCTTTTATCCAGCGCCAGCTCTTCAACCGGTTGTTCCGGCACTACTTTATACTTCAGTAACGGCCACAACGGCCATTTTAATAAAGCTGCAAACAATTTAACCGGCCGCAACATCGCCTCTACCCCCACTGAAAAAGGTGCTAAGCATAACACGGCAAAACCTCATGGAAAATTGCCTGATTACACAGAAACTTGCAATTGTAATACGCCTGTATATACTCACAGTATTCACTGTACAGGTAAACAGCACTATGAGACCACTAACGCCACGACAGGCAGAAATTTTACAACTGATTAAAGATTATCAGCTGGACACCGGCATGCCACCGACCCGTGCTGAAATTGCGCAGCAACTGGGGTTTAAATCGGCCAATGCGGCGGAAGAGCATTTAAAAGCGCTGGCAAAAAAAGGCGTCATTGAAATGATGCCCGGCACCTCACGCGGTATTCGCCTGATGGACAACGATGTGCCCGAGCAACTGGGTTTACCGCTGATAGGCAAAGTGGCTGCCGGCCAACCGATACTGGCGGCAGAGCATGTGCAGGATCATTATCAGGTAGATGCCAATCTGTTTAAGCCGCATGCCGACTTTCTGCTGCGGGTGCAGGGCATGAGTATGCAGGACATCGGCATTTTGGACGGTGACTTACTGGCAGTGCATAAAACCAGCCAGGCGCAACCGGGCCAAGTGGTGGTGGCGCGGGTAGACGAAGATGTTACGGTGAAACGCTTCCAGCGCGATGGTAATACAGTGTTATTACAACCGGAAAATAAAGATTTTGATGTGATCAAAGTTGACTTGCGGGCACAACATTTTGCCATTGAAGGCTTGGCTGTGGGCGTGATTCGTAACGGAAGTTGGTTATAATTTGTACTAACCTCAATAGGTTAATTGTTAATGAGCGCTGGTATGACCACTGAGGTTTGCCGGCGCTTTTGCTATTTAGGGGTTTACACTGACCACAATTTGGATGATTCTTAGGCTGAAACTGATTAAAAAATAACAACAGGGTCAGTTTTGGTTTCAGCGCTAGCCCCGAAACCACAGGTAATAATAACAATAATAAACTGATGAAACTTCAGACATAGGTTCGGTGTGGGTGTGTAAGAACCGTGTAGTACTGTGTACTTGGTTTCTGCAGTTTGCTTCGCAAAATGACAGAGGAGAAGTCCAGTGACGAAAACGCGTAGTCTTCGTTGGTCGCTGCCAACCCTGCTTTTAGCTGCAACAGCTAATGCAACGGATATGCCCCTGAATATGACCAAAGGGGTAACGGAGATCAGTCAGCAGGTATACGACCTGCATATGACGATATTCTGGATCTGTTGTGCTATTGGTGCAGTGGTGTTCGGGATCATGTTTTGGTCCATCGTTCGCCATCGAAAAGCGCGTGGGGTGCAGCCAGCCCAATTCCATGAAAGTACCAAAGTAGAAATACTCTGGACTGCTATACCGGTAATCATTCTGATTATTATGGCCATTCCGGCTACCAAAACCCTGATTGCGATGGAAGACACCACAGAGGCCGACGTCACTGTATTGGTTACCGGTTCGCAATGGAAGTGGCATTACAAATACCTTGAGCATGATGTGGAGTTTTACTCGCTGCTGGCGACACCGAAAGAGCAGATCATTAACAAGTTTGCCAAAGGTGAAAACTATCTGCTTGAAGTAGACCGGCCTTTGGTGATCCCCACCGGCAAAAAAGTACGCTTTCTGATGACCTCTGACGATGTTATCCATTCCTGGTGGGTGCCGGCTTTTGCGGTGAAAAAAGACGCTAACCCGGGCTTTATTAACGAAGCCTGGACCCGTGTTGACGAGCCGGGTACTTATCGTGGTCAGTGCGCAGAGCTGTGCGGTAAAGATCATGGCTATATGCCGATAGTGGTTATTGCGAAAACGCCTGCCGATTTTGACAGCTGGGTAAACGGTGAGGCTGAGCGTATTGCCAAAGCTAAAGCAGAAGAGCAGGAGCTGTTGGCAATGAATATGAGCCTGGAAGAGCTGATGAGCGTCGGTGAGCGCACTTACACCGCCTACTGTGCCGCTTGCCATCAACCTAATGGCGAAGGCTTACCGGGCATTTTTCCGGCACTTAAAGGCAGTAGCATGGCGCTGAATGATATGCCTGGCCATATCAATATAGTGCTAAACGGTAAAGCCGGAACCTCGATGCAAGCCTATGCTAAACAGCTGAGTTTAAAAGAAATTGCTGCGGTAATTACCTATGAGCGTAATGCCTGGGGCAATAGTACCGGTGAACTGGTGCAGGCGGCAGATGTGCATGCTGTGCTGCAAGGTAAAGGGGAATAACGGATGAGCGCAGTAGTTACCGATCATGAACATGATCACGAGCATCATGACCACAAGCCCAGCGGCATAAAGCGCTGGTTCTATACCACTAACCATAAAGATATCGGCACCATGTACCTGGTGTTCGCGCTGGTGATGTTTTTTATCGGCGGTGCCATGGCGATGGTGATCCGTGCTGAACTGTTTCAGCCGGGCATGCAGTTTGTTGAGCCGAACTTTTTTAACCAGATGACCACAGTGCATGGCCTTATCATGGTGTTCGGTGCGGTAATGCCGGCCTTTACCGGGCTGGCAAACTGGATGATCCCGATGATGATTGGTGCGCCGGATATGGCGTTGCCGCGAATGAACAACTGGAGCTTCTGGATCCTGCCGTTCGCTTTCCTGATTCTGCTGATTTCACTGTTTATGCCAGGTGGCGGGCCAAGTTTTGGCTGGACCTTTTATGCACCGCTATCCACCACCTACAGTGGCGACAGCACGGCATTGTTTGTGTTTTCAGTGCATATCATGGGTATTTCGTCGATTATGGGCGCGATCAACGTTATCGTTACCATCTTTAACCTGCGCGCGCCGGGTATGACATGGATGAAAATGCCGTTGTTTGTCTGGACCTGGCTTATCACGGCATTTTTGCTGATTATGGTGATGCCGGTGTTAGCCGGTGCGGTGACCATGGTACTGACTGACAAATACTTCGGCACCAGCTTCTTTGATGCTGCCGGCGGCGGTGACCCGGTGCTGTTTCAGCATATTTTCTGGTTCTTTGGCCACCCTGAAGTGTACATCATGATTTTACCGGCCTTTGGTATTGTTTCCAGCATAGTGCCCACCTTTGCCCGTAAGCCGTTGTTTGGTTATGCCTCTATGGTGTATGCCACCTCCAGTATTGCCTTGCTGTCGTTTCTGGTCTGGGCGCACCATATGTTTACCACCGGTATGCCGGTAGCAGGTGCCTTGTTCTTTATGTACTGCACCATGCTGATAGCCGTGCCGACCGGGGTAAAAGTGTTTAACTGGGTGGCCACCATGTGGCGCGGTGCGATGACCTTTGAAGTGCCGATGATGTTTGCGCTGGCCTTTATTGTGTTGTTTACCATTGGTGGTTTCTCCGGCTTGATGCTGGCCATTACCCCTGCCGATTTCCAGTATCACGACACCTATTTTGTCGTAGCGCATTTCCATTATGTGCTGGTGACCGGGGCGGTGTTCTCCATTATTGCTGCAGCTTATTACTGGCTGCCGAAGTGGACGGGGCATATGTACGACGAGAAGCTGGGCCAATGGCATTTCTGGTGCTCGTTAATTTCTGTCAACCTGCTGTTTTTCCCGATGCACTTTGTCGGTCTGGCCGGTATGCCACGGCGGATCCCGGATTATGCACTGCAGTTTGCTGACTTTAATGCCTTTATCAGTATTGGCGGCTTCCTGTTTGGTGCCTCGCAGTTGATATTTGTTTGGCTGCTGGTGAAATGCGCCCGTGGCGGTGAAAAAGCTACAGCGCAGGTGTGGGAGGGGGCTGAAGGTCTGGAATGGGAAGTGCCTTCACCGGCGCCTTACCATACCTTTGAAACCCCCCCCGTGATTAAGTAGGAGCAGGCAATGGCACTGAAACATCAACCGTTAACCGTTAAATTAGCCGTCATTGCACTGGCGATGTTTGGCTTTGGTTTTGCTTTGGTGCCCTTGTATGACGTGTTTTGTGACCTGACCGGTTTAAATGGTAAAACCGCAGTAACTGCCGCTTCGGCAGAGGCTGCACAAATTGATATCAGCCGTGAAATTGTGATTGAGTTTATTGCCAGGCCGAACAAGCAAATGCCATGGCTGTTTGAGCCTGAGGTGCGCCGTATGACAGTGCATCCGGGCGAAATTCATATCATGAATTATCTGGCACAGAACCCGACCAGCCGTATGATAGTGGGTCAGGCCGTGCCGTCGGTATCACCTGGCCAGGCTGCATTATACTTTCACAAAATAGAGTGTTTTTGCTTCACCCAGCAGCAGTTAGCCGGTGGCAAAGATATGCTGATGCCGTTACAGTTTTATGTGGATCCGGCGCTGCCGAGCCAGTTTAGTACCATTACGCTGTCGTACACCTTATATGACGTGACCAGCGCATGGACCGGCGACAGTGCAGAGCCATCCCAACCCGGGGAATAACATGAATAAAACCTATGAAAAATATTATGTTCCCGCCCAAAGCCCATGGCCTATTGTGGGTGCGGTGGCGTTATTTTTAATTGCCTTTGGCGCAGGCAACTATGTCAACGAAGTAACCAAGCAACAACCCGGTTTTGGCGGCTATATGCTGGCAGCCGGTTTTGTGGTGCTGATTTTTATGCTGTTTGGTTGGTTTAAAAACGTTATTGATGAATCGATGAGCGGCTTATACAGCGCCCAGATGGACCGCTCTTTCCGCCAGGGCATGAGTTGGTTTATTCTGTCGGAAGTGATGTTTTTTATGGCGTTCTTCGGCGCGCTGTTTTATGGCCGGGTGATTGCGCTGAACTGGCTCAGTGGCGGCAGCAACAACGCCATGACCTTTGAGATTCTCTGGCCCGGCTTTGAAGCCATGTGGCCTTTGCTGAAAACGCCGGGCGGTATTGAAACCCAAGCCATGCCGGCTACCGGTTTGCCGCTGATTAACACGGCGATTCTGGTTATTTCCTCTATTACCCTGCACTTTGCTCACACCGGGCTGGAACAGCAAAAACGCGGCCAGCTAAAGCTGATGTTACTGATCACCTTATTGCTGGGCGCAATTTTCCTCAGCTTGCAGGTGTATGAGTATATTCATGCTTACCGCGACCTGGGCTTAACCCTGGCGTCCGGCTTTTATGGCAATACTTTCTTCCTGCTTACCGGTTTCCACGGTATGCACGTGACATTGGGTGCCATTATTTTGCTGTTTGTGTTCTTCCGCGTGTTAAAGGGGCACTTTACCCCGGAAAAACACTTCGCCTTTCAGGCTGCAGCCTGGTACTGGCACTTTGTTGATGTAGTGTGGCTGTGTTTGTACGTGTTTGTTTATGTGATTTAACGCTCAGTACGGCCTGGGGTTCGGTTCAATGAGCCCCAGCGCCTGAGCGATAAAGATCAGTATTAATACGATGGCAGAAAACAGCACCCGTCGGCCAAGGTAGCGTGACATTTTTACCTCCGGCTGCGGTTGTCTTACCATCACCAGCCCGGCACGGAACAAGTTAATAACAATAAACAGTAGTAGTGCGATGACAATAAGTTTAACTAACATCTGCAACAAGCTCCGGAGTTTGATTGATGCGCATTAAGCTGGCAAAGCAGATTTTTGCGTTCAATACGCTGTGGGTGATCCTCACTTTGACTGCTTTTGCCATATTAATCAACTTGTCCTGGTGGCAGTTAAACCGGGCTGCGGATAAAACCGCACAGTTAGCCCGTGTTGCTCAATTGCAGGCTGCTGGTGCGCTGCAGCCGTCGCAATTAACCTTATTAACTGCAACTGATATTGATGCGGCCCCGCTGCAGGGCCGCGGTCGCTGGGTGGCGCCGTATATCTGGTTACTGGACAATCAGATTGTTCGCGGCAGGGTAGGTTATGACGTAATAGTGCCGGTACAGGCTGCAGGGTTGGCACAGCCACTGCTGGTGAACTTAGGCTGGCTGGCCGCGCCTGAGAGGCGGGATATGTTACCGCAGGTTGAAATTGCCGCAGAGTTTAACCTGGATGGGTTACTGCGAACCGAAGTAGACGGTTTATTGCTGCTGGGACAAAACGCCGAAGACAGCGGCCAATGGCCAATGCGTATTCAGCAGGTTAATTATGCACAATTATCGGAACAGAGTTCATTGCAGCTTTATCCGGCGCTACTTTATCAGCAACACGACAGCGCTTTTATCGCGCACTATCAGCCGGTGGTACTGTCGCCGGAGAAACACCGTGGTTATGCGCTGCAATGGTTTTTACTGGGTATTGCGGTACTGGGTGTCGCGCTGGCAGCCAGTCATCAGGGAAAAGCAAATTATGAATAAGAAGAAGTTTCTGTGGTTATTTGTGCTGTGCTGCGCTTTGCCGTTGTTGGCAGCCAAGTTGGTATTAGAGTTCGGCTGGTTTAATCGCGGTGTATCAAGTAACGGCGAGTGGCAACAAAACGAAGTGTTTTTGCTGGCCGCTACCGCTGAAAAAGCGCATTGGCGTATCGGCGTAATGCCGGCTGCTGATTGTGCTGCACAATGTCTCAGTGCTTTGCATACCGTACAGCAACTCTATGTTGGCCTGGGCCGTAAACAAGTGCAGGTGCAGCCGGTCTTTATCAGTACACAGCCGGCGGCAACAGAATTTACCGCTTTTACGCAACAGCTGGCAATCGCTGCCGCACCGCAAAGCTTGCAAGACAGAATATTACTGATTGATCAGCAAGGGCTGGTGTTACTCAGCTATCCGATGCCGGTGGTTGAAGCCGATATGGCAAGCACTGCCAGAGCCATCCGCCAGGATTTACTTAAACTGCTTAACTATGATCGGACCAGCGTATGAAAACACCGGACCAGCGCATGAAAACGCAACAATGGCTGTCGACTATCGCTATTTTCCTCACTATGGGCGTGATCTTACTCGGCGCTTATACCAGGTTAACCGATGCCGGTCTGGGCTGCCCGGATTGGCCCGGTTGTTACGGCTTCTTAAAAGTCCCGCAGCAGGAGCACCATGTTGCGGCTGCGCTCGAAGCCTTTCCTGAACGGCCGTTGGAGCCGCATAAAGCCTGGAACGAAATGATACATCGCTATTTTGCCGGCAGTTTGGGTTTGTTAATTGCCGCTATATTTTTTATCGCGCTGTTTAGCCGGCAAAGCGCTAAAGCAGTGCCGGCAGTACTGCTGGCGCTGGTGGTATTTCAGGCTGCACTTGGCATGTGGACCGTTACATTGAACCTGTTGCCACTGGTGGTCATGGGGCATTTGCTGGGCGGTTTTACCTTACTAAGTTTGTTAGCATTGCACTGGCTCAGGTTACACCCGCAATATTATGTGCAACAGCCAGAGTTAGCACCGTTAAAGCCGTTTGCCATGCTGGCTATTATTGTGCTGCTGGGCCAAATAGCGCTCGGTGGTTGGACAGCTGCCAATTATGCTGCGCTGGCCTGTATTGATCTGCCCATTTGTGAAGCAGGCTGGCAGCAGCGGCTGAATATCAGCGAAGCCTTTGATTTACATCTGGGCCATGATGATTACGAGTACGGCGTAATGTCGGCCGAGGCGCGGCAAACCGTGCATGTATTTCATCGCATCGGTGCCGTGGTAACCCTGCTGGTGCTGGCCGGCTTTTTGCTACAGCTGTGGCGCCGTGCCGGCAGTAAAATATTAAAACGCCTGACACTCGGTGCGGCGGCGTTATTGCTGCTACAGTTTAGTTTGGGTGTGCTTAATGTCGTGCTGCATTTACCGTTGGCCAATGCGGTGGCACATAATTTTGTTGCAGCAAACTTGTTAATGTTGCTGGTGGTAATTTATCTGCAGTTACGCCACAGCAGCATACCGACAAGCAAGGAGAGCCTATGACCGCCATACTCAGATCACAAACCGGTATCAGCCGCGCACGGGATTACCTTGAGCTAACCAAACCTAAGGTGGTGGCATTGCTGGTGCTGACAGCCTGGGTTGGCATGATGCTGGCAGTACCCGGCTTGCCGGATTTACTCACCTTAGTGGCTGCAACCTTTGGTATCGGCTTGTTATCGGCAGCTGCAGCGGCGATGAACCATGTGGTGGATCAGCGTATTGACGCCCAAATGGCCCGTACCTACAGCCGGCCGGTGGCAAAGGGCCGAATCAGCACGGCGCAGGCTACTACCTTCGCTTTTAGCCTGGCGTTATGCGGCTTTGTGCTGCTGTATCTGGCGGTAAATGCATTAACGGCCTGGTTAACCCTGGCCAGTTTATTTGGTTATGCCGTGGTGTATACCATGTTTTTAAAGCGCGCCACGCCGCAGAATATTGTGATTGGTGGCCTGGCCGGTGCTATGCCGCCGCTGTTGGGTTGGACAGCCATTACCGGCGAGATCCATGGCCATGCGCTGTTGCTGGTGATGATTATTTTTGCCTGGACGCCGCCGCATTTCTGGGCGCTGGCGATTCACCGCCGCGACGACTATGCCAAAGTGAATATGCCGATGCTGCCGGTAACCCATGGCATAGAGTTCACCAAAAGCGTGATCTGTCTGTACACGGTGTTATTGTTTATTGTCTGTTTAATGCCGTATCTGGTGGGCATGAGCGGGGCTATTTATCTGGTTGGCAGTGCGCTGTTAAATCTGCGCTTTATGCAATATGCCTGGAAACTGAAGTTTAACGCCGATAGCGGCACCGCCATGGCTACTTTTAAGTTTTCCATTGTGCATTTAATGCTATTGTTCCTGTTATTGCTGGTTGATCATTATTTTAAGGTGTCGCCGATTTATGTTCCGTAACCTGAATATTATTCTGCTTGCCGCCGCCGCGCTGATTGCCGGTGTGCTGTTGTTCCGGGTCACGCAATACAATGCCGAGCCCAAGCTGGCGCTGGTTTATCCGCAGGCCAGGGTGCTGGCCGATTTTAACCTGACTGATCAGTTCGGCGAGGCAGTAAATCGCGAGCGCCTGTACGGCCAATGGACGCTGGCATTTGTCGGTTATACCTATTGCCCGGATATTTGCCCGCTGACGTTGGCAAAGCTGGCCGGGGTGCAGCCGGAGCTGGCTGCGATGGTAGAGCAACCGTTAAAAGTCTGGTTTATTTCGGTAGATCCGAAACGCGACAACACAGAGCAGCTGCATAATTACGTCAGCTACTTTGAGCAAGCCGATGTCGTCGGCATGACAGCCGGGCATGAACAGCTGTTTCCCTTTGTGCGCCAGTTGGGGTTGATGTACGCTTTAAGCAGCACCACAGCAGAGGATTATCTGGTCGATCACAGTGCGTCTGTGGTGCTGATAAATCCGCAGGGCCAACTGGTGGCGATGTTTAAGCCGCCGATGCAACCGGGTGAGCTGCCGGTGATTGATACCGAGCAGCTATTGGCGGATTTTCCATTGGTGTTGAAAAAGCTTAAGGTTGGTTAAGCCACGGCTGTGAATACCAATAATAATAACCTTTCTTGCTAACCGAAGGTGCCGTGCAGTTATAACGGCTGCGGCCTTTAGGCAGGGGCTTTGTAGCTGTCACGCTAAAAGTGCTGTCGTTCTGCCACTGCGGCTGAATGACCTCACTGCCGGCAAAACACTGCAACTGCGCCGGACGGAAATCGGCTACTTGCACTGACAGGGTTAAGCTTGGCGGATTAGTTGCGCTAATCACCGGGTCAACCTTATGGTCATCGGTAATATTAAACGCCAATGTACGTAGTTTCTGCGCCAGATCTTTTAAATCGGCATATTGGCCTGCGGCCGGAAAGCGTGGAATCCGTGTTAATACGGTATGGTTGCCAATGGCACCGGATTGCTGACCAATACCTATAAAGCCTAATTCACTGACCAACTGTTCCAGCTCGCGGCTGTATTCACCATAAGGGTACGCCAACCACTGATGGCGCTGGCCGGTGTGGCGCTCTATCGCATCCTCAGCCTGCAAAATACTCTGTTTCATGCGCTCGCGCCATTGCTTATGGCTTTCACCGGCGTCCGGTTTGGCCATATGCTCATGCCACATCGCATGGTTGGCTACCAGCACGCCGTCGTCCGACATTTGCTTTACCTGGGCCCAGCTTAACAACGGGCCATCACGCTTATCTATGCTGCCCGGGCTGATAAAAATGGTATAGGGGTAACCGAATTCCTGCAGGATAGGGTGGGCGGTGGTGAAATTATTTTCGTAGCTGTCATCAAAGGTGATCACCAGTGCATTATCGGCAATTGCTTCGCCCTGCTGTAACTGGCGTATTAATACATCCAGGCCAATGACCTGAAAATTATGGTCTTTAAAGTACTGTAAATGGCCACGCAGCTCGTCGGCGCTGACGCTGCTGACCCGTGGTGTGTCGCTGGCAACATGATGATAAATCAGCATTACAGCAGCCTGAGCCGGCAGTAACAGGCTGAGCATAATAATACTGCATAAGGTGGTGATTTTCATAAGCACTGACCCGCAAGCTAATAAAACAACGCGGTTTTATAACACAAGCGGGCACTAAACGCAGCTTTAGTCAGGTATAGCTTAATAGTAAGAGTGTTCGCCGCGTTGATGTTCAGTAATATCGCGCACGCCGTTTAATTCGCCACTGAAGCGGTTAAGCAACTCTTTTTCGATACCTTCTTTTAAGGTTAAATCAACCTGCGAGCAGCCGTTACAACCGCCGCCGAACTGCAGTACTGCCACACCGTCCGGTGTCAGCTCCATTACCGACACGCGTCCGCCATGGTTAGCCAACTGCGGATTAATTTCGCTGTCGATAACATACTGTACGCGCTCTATTAAAGAGGCGTCGTCGTTTACCTTACGTACTTTGGCGTTGGGTGCTTTTAATGTCAGCTGAGACCCCATTTGATCGGTGACAAAATCAATATCAGCATCCACCAGGAACGGCTGACTTTCCTGATCAACCACAGCATCAAAGCCGGAAAAATTCAGCGTTAAATCGGTGTCTTCCACTGCGTCCGGTGGGCAGTAAGATACGCCGCATTCTGCTTGTGCCGTGCCTGGGTTAACCACAAACACCCGAATGTGTGTGCCGGCCGGTTGCTTCGACAACAGCTTGGCAAAATGCTGTTGTGCCTGTTCGGAAATCGTAATCATAAGAGTACCTGACTAAATTACTAGGTTAATAGCTATAATACTCCTCCTGTTTCGTTGATGCCAGTCCCGCTTGAGTTTTGCGCTTGATCTGGCTAACTTAGCGGCAGCTTAGAGGAATTAAACTATGAAATATTGTCTTTCGGTGGCGCTGTTGCTGCTGAGTTGTTTCGCCACTGCAGACATTACATATGTGCCGCAGGTTAAAGATTCAACCCTGCCGGCACCGCAACAGGTGTTGGGTTTTACGGTAGGGCAATGGCATGCACGGCATGATCAGATCCAGCGTTATTTTGAGCAGGTAGCGCAAAGCTCAAACCGGGCGCAGTTAGAAGTGATCGGCTACAGCCATGAGCAGCGGCCGTTGTTACAGTTAGTGATTTCTTCAGAGCGGAATTTACAGCGGCTGGAGCATATACGCAGCCAGCATGTGGCTGCAGCCCGCTCCGGTAAGGAACGCCAGGCAGATGCGCCGGTAATTATCTGGTTGGGTTACAGCGTGCACGGCAATGAGCCCAGTGGCGCCAATGCGGCTTTGTTGCTGGCACATTACCTGGCCGCAGCCGACAATGACGAAGTGCAGCAATGGTTGGATAATGCGGTTATTTTACTGCAACCGGTGTTGAATCCGGACGGCCATGATCGTTTTGCCTTATGGGCAAATATGCATAAAGGTGCCGCGCCGGTGGCCGATCCGCAACATCGCGAGCACAACGAACCCTGGCCTAATGGCCGGCCGAATCACTACTGGTTTGATCTAAATCGCGACTGGTTATTGCTGCAACATCCGGAAAGCCGCGCCCGCATCGCGCAGTATCAGCAGTGGTTGCCCAATGTGGTGGGTGATTACCACGAAATGGGCACCAACAGCAGCTATTTTTTTCAGCCCGGCATTCCCAGCCGCAACTACCCACTGACACCGCAGCGCAACTTCGAGCTGACTGCGAAGCTGGCTGGCTATCATGCCGCAGCCTTTGACCAGGCACAGCAGTTGTATTACACCGAAGAGAGCTTTGACGACTTTTATGTTGGTAAAGGCTCGACCTATCCGGATATACAGGGCAGTGTCGGTATTCTGTTTGAGCAAGCCAGCAGCCGCGGCCATTTGCAGGACAGTATTAACGGCCCGCTGAGCTTTGCCGCCACCATTCAAAATCAGCTGACAGCCTCGCTGTCGACTATCCGCGGCGCCGTGGCTGAGCGGGAGGCGCTGCTCAGTTATCAGCAGGAATTTTACAGCAGTGCCCGGCAACAGGCGCGTGGCGACAAGATCAAAGGTTATATGCTGACAGAAACGGCAGACAGCAGCCGCTTAGCGGCGTTGCTGGACGTGTTGCAGCGCCACCATGTTGAAGTGTTGCAACTGACCCGCGACTGGCAGGACGACGACAAAAAATTTGTCGCCGGCAGCAGCTACTATGTACCGCTGCAACAGCCGCAATACCGGCTGATAAAAGCGATGTTCAGCACAGAAAAAACCTTCCCGGATAACACCTTTTACGATGTGTCGGCATGGACTCTGCCTTACGCATACAATATTGCCTTTACTGCGCTTGGCCGTGAGCCGGGCAAAAGCCAGCTGACCGCGCAGTGGTTGCCAGCTACGGCAAACCAGCTGCTGCCGGAAGGCGCCTATGCCTATGCCTTCGACTGGCGCGATCAACGAGCACCGTTATTGTTGCAGGCTCTGCTGGCAGAGCAGTTACAGGTGCGCGCTGCGCTGGATGATTTCACTGCGCAAACCCATGCCGGCAATGTCAGCCTTACTGCCGGCGCTATGTTGATCCCGGCGGCACTGCAACAGCAAAGCGATTGGTTTGCCAGGCTGCAACGGGTGCAACAACAGTTTAACCTGCCGCTTTATGCCATCAGCAGTGGCTTAACAGTGCAAGGCAGTGATCTGGGCAGCCATAAATTTACCCCGGTGACATTGCCGCGGGTGCTATTGCTGGCGGGGCCCGGTATTAATTCAACCGAAGCCGGCGAAGTTTGGTATAACCTTGAGCGCCTGGCCGGTATTTCGCCGTCGATGGCAGAACCGCAGCGCTTGCGTCGGTTAGATCTGAGCCATTACAGCCATATTCTGTTGCCGGACGGCAACTATGCCGACTGGCAGGACACAGAAATTAACCAACTAAAAGCCTGGCTGGAACAGGGCGGCGTGTTGTGGGGACATAAGCGCGGCGCAGCCTTGCTGGCAAAAGCCGGGTTGTTAAAAGCGACGCTGTGGCAGCCGGAGGAGATGAGCAGCCTGATCAGCGCAGATAATCTGCGCTATGCCGATAAAGAGCTGCTGGCCGGCAAGCAACGTATTGCCGGAGCGATTTATCAGGCCGAGCTGGATCTAAGCCACCCGCTGACCTTTGGTATTACCAACGCCAAACTACCGGTGTTTAAAAACAGTACCCTGTTATTACAACCGGCGAGTGCTGCCTTTGTTAATGTGGCCCTGTATAGCCGTGCTCCGCAGCTGGCGGGCTATACTGCTGCCGAATATATACCGCGAATCAGCCAAAGCGCGCTATTGCTGGCGCATAATGTTGGTCGCGGCCGGGTTATCGGCATGACCGACAACCCGGTATTTCGTGGCTATTTTTACGGCTCCAGCCGCTTGCTGGTTAATGCGCTGTACCTGGGGAGCAGTTTCAGCACTAAAGCCGATTAATCAAACAAGGTGACGGCGACTGTCCATAAACTGATATGGCGGGCGCCGTGACGGCGCAACAAACGGCATATTTCGTTAGCCGTAGCGCCGGTGGTGACAACATCATCTACCAGTGCGATACGCTCCGGTAGCATAGTGGTTTTTGGCAGGCTAAAGGCAGTTTTGAGATTACGCTGGCGCTGCTTGCGGGTTAAGCCAACCTGCGCTGTGTGGTATTGCCGGCGTTGCAACAGCGGTAATATCGGCAACTGTAGCTGCCGCGCCGCTACCCCGGCTAATAGTTCCGCCTGATTAAAGCCCCGCTGCCGCAGCTTACGGCTGTGCATAGGCACATACACAATAGCTTGCGGCAGTGTGTGTTTATACTGCTGATACTGTTGCAATACGGCGGCAAATTGTTGCTGCAGTAAGTCTCCGGCGCTATAGTCGCGGGCAAATTTCCAGCGTTGCAACCAATGCTGATAAGGCTGGCGGTAATAGCAGACGCTGAGCAGCTCATCAAACCCCGGCTTGGTTAAGCCGCGTGCTACTTGCGGCAACCACAAAAGATTGTAATGGCATAATGCCAGTGGCAATTGCGGCAGCGTTTGCTGGCAAGCAGTGCACAGCTGGCGGTCGAACCGTTGCACCGGTAAGCTGCACCACAGGCAGGGCGTAGGCAACAGCAAGTGCCACAGTTGTTGCAGCTGACGCATTAAAGCACTAAGCAAATCAAATTCCGTTTTAATTTACATTTTTGTAACTATGGCAGAGAAAATGAATTCCGACAAACCAACACTGGTGTTGCTGCATGGCTGGGGGGTAAACCAGGGCGTATGGCAAAGTATTGCAGAGCAAATAGCGGATAAGGTTCAGCTGCTGACGCCGGATCTACCGGGCTTTGGCCGGCAGCAAAACTACCCGCAGCCTTATCAGCTGGATGTGGTGGTCGAAGCGCTGGCCGCGCAAATACCGCGGCAAAGTTATGTCTGCGGTTGGTCACTGGGCGGGCTGTTGGCTATAGCGATAGCCGGGCGTTACCCTGACAAAGTGCAGCAGCTTGGTCTGGTTGCCGCGTCGCCCTGTTTTATTGCCCGGCCAGGCTGGCCTGGTATGGCAGAGCAGGTAATGCAGCAGTTTGCCCGGGCGTTAAGCGAAAACCTGCCACAAACGATAGAGCGTTTTTTAGCTATCCAGGCAATGGGTAGCAGCAGTGCCCGTAATGATACCAAAGTGTTGAAACAAGCGATCATGGCCTACCCGATGGCGCAACCGGCGGCAGTGGCCGGTGCTTTGCAGTTGCTGAGTCAATCCGACTTACGCGCAGACTTCGCGGCTTTAACGCAGCCGGTTAGAGGTATTTTTGGCCGGCTGGATTCTTTGGTGCCGGTGGCGGTGTCGGCGCAGCTGCAACAGCTGCAGCCGACCGCAGATTTTACTGTACTGGCACATGCTTCACATGCGCCTTTTATTTCGCATCCGGCAGAATTTATGCAATGGTTATTGCAGTGGTTAGGCCTGTCGGTTAAGCAAAGCTAAGGCTGTTAAAACCTTTTAGCCTAAGGCGGTGCTTCCTTTTAGCGGCGTTTTGGTTAATAATTGACCGGTATTTGCTAAGGTTACCGGAGTTGTATCATGGATATTCAATCTGCTTTGTATTCGGGTATGCAGGGTTTCTCCCGCGCCAGCGCCGGGGTAACGGATGCTACGCTGGATATCAACCGTCAAACCCGTGCCAACCGGCAAAATGAGACTGAGCAAGCTGTAGCGCAAACCGCAGCTACGGAGCAACCACGTACATTACAAACCGCGGAACAACCGGGATCGTTAACCAATAGCTTAGTGCAGCTGGGGCAAGAGCAACGTAATGCTCAGGCGAATGTAAAAAGTATTCAAACTGCCGACGATGTGCTCGGCAGCGTGATTGATATTCGCGTCTGATGACTATGCTGGTATCAAATTATCCTAATGTCAGTATCAATACGGCGAATCCGCCGACTGAAATGGCGCGGCGTGATGCGCTGCGCAGGGATTTATTTGAACCGGTAAAAGAACTTGAAAAATCGTCGGCGGAAAAGCCGCTGGTTAGCGATGAAAAAGTCCGCAGTGCTAATGGCAACCAGACTCAGGTAAATTTATACGATGCTAACGGCAAAGAAACTGAGACGCAGCAAGCGGTAGAAGGTCGTGGCGACGAGTCTGCAGAGCAGCAGGATGCTGAGCGCGAACAGCAAGATGCAAAACAACAGCAGGCAGAGCAGCAACAGGCCGAACAACAAGAACAAGCAGAAATACGCGAGCTTAAAGCGCGCGACCAGGAAGTAAAAACCCACGAGCAAGCCCATGCTGCGGTGGGTGGGCGTTACGCCGGAGCCCCATCTTACTCCTATGAATTAGGTCCGGATGGTAAGCAATATGCTGTCGGTGGGGAAGTATCGATTGATATTTCACCGGTAGCCGGCGATCCGCAGGCCACGGTGCAAAAAATGCAGCAGGTGCGGGCAGCGGCATTGGCGCCGGCAGAACCGTCCTCAGCAGACCGCCGCATAGCTTCCGAAGCCGCGCAGCGGCAAATTCAGGCACAAGCTGAGCTGGTGCAACAAACCTCAGCGCAAACTAAGCCTGCTGATGCTAAACCGGTTGATACTGAGCCAACGGATGCGGCTGACAGCGGAAGTGGCCGCGCCGGCTTTGCAGAACAAGTGCAGCAAACAGCAATAAGCTACCGCGTATCAGATGACAGCAGCAATGCCATTGTCTACCCGCAACGCGATACTCTTGCCATCAGCGCACAAATGCAGCTGCGGCGTGATGTTATCGCCGGTTTTTATCAGCGCGCCACCGAGCCGCAAGTCAGACAGTCGCTGCAGCAGGCTTAGCACCTGCTGTAGCTATCAGCGTCGTCTACCTTACTTCTTCAGTTTGGCAAAGGCCTCAGCAAAGGCATTACCCATAGCAGCATTGTTGTCGACCGGCTTGGCCTGACGTGGCGCTGCGGTTTTATTACTTTGCTGGCGCGGTGCGGCTTTATCCGCAGCTCTGTCTGCATTTTTGGGGGCCGGTTGCTCGTCCATACGCATGGTGAGTGCAATGCGTTTGCGCTCAATGTCGACATCCAGCACTTTTACTTTTACCACATCACCGGCTTTTACTACCTGGTGCGGATCACTGACAAACTTGTCGGTCAATGAGGAAATATGCACCAAACCATCCTGGTGCACGCCGATATCAACAAAGGCGCCGAAGTTGGTCACGTTGGTGACGACCCCTTCGAGCAACATGCCGGTTTTCAGATCTTTTAACGTTTCCACACCGTCTTTAAAGCTGGCGGTTTTAAACTCCGGTCTTGGGTCGCGGCCGGGTTTATCCAGTTCTTTTAAGATATCGGTAATGGTAGGCACGCCAAAATGCTCATCAGCAAAGGCTTTGGCATCAATGCTGTTTAAAAAACTGCTGTTACCGATGATTTGCTCCACGCTCTTTTGATGCGCGCTGAGTATTTTTTCCACCAGCGGGTAAGCTTCCGGGTGCACACCTGAGGCATCCAAAGGGTTTTTGCCATTATTGATGCGCAAGAAGCCGGCGGCTTGTTCAAAAGCCTTGGGCCCCAGCCGCGGCACCTTTAACAGTTCTTTGCGCTCATTAAAGCGGCCATTACTGTCGCGGTGAAACACAATATTTTGTGCCAGGGTTTTATTTAGCCCGGCCACCCGAGCCAACAGCGGCACTGAAGCAGTATTTAAATCTACGCCGACCGCGTTTACGCAGTCTTCTACTACGCCATCGAGCGACTTGGTTAACAGGCTTTGGTTTACATCATGCTGATACTGGCCCACACCTATGGCTTTAGGTTCAATTTTTACCAACTCTGCCAGCGGATCCTGTAAGCGGCGGCCAATGGAGACTGCACCGCGTAGCGACACATCCAGATCCGGAAACTCCAGCGCGGCCAGCTCAGAAGCGGAATAGATTGAGGCGCCGGCTTCAGACACCATAATTTTCTGCAAGGCTTGTGCCGGTAGGGCTTTGATCACCTCAGCGGCCAGTTTATCGGTTTCACGCGAGGCAGTGCCGTTGCCAATGGCAATCAGTTCCACTTTGTGTTGCTGGCACAGTGCCACCAGGGTACGCACAGACTTATCCCACATATTCTGTGGCGCATGCGGAAAAATAGTATTTTGGCTTAGCAGCTTACCGGTTTCATCTATCACGGTAACTTTAACGCCGGTACGCAGGCCGGGATCCAGCGCCAGCGTAGTACGCATGCCGGCCGGTGCCGCCATTAATAAGTCTTTTAAGTTACGGGCAAACACCTTAATGGCTTCTTCTTCGGCCTTTTCGCGCAGCTCACTTAACAGATCGTTTTCCAGCTGCAGGTGTAATTTTACTTTCCAGGTCCACTGTACGGCGGTGCGTAAAAAGGCGTCGGCGGCGCGGCCTTCGTCTTTAATATTAAAGTGACTGGCGACCATTTGTTCGCACACACTGTGTGCTGTGGTTTCGTCTGCATCCGGCAGCAGTTGCAGTTGTAAAAAGCCTTCATTACGGCCGCGGAACATCGCCAGCGCGCGGTGCGACGGCGTGGTTTTCCAGCTTTCGGTGTGGGCAAAGTAGTCACGGAATTTAGCGCCTTCCTGCTCTTTACCGGCGACCAGGGTGCTTTTTAGTACGGCGTTTTGTGCCAGGTGGCGGCGTAAGCGTGCCAGCAGGTTGGCATCTTCGGCAAAACGTTCCATCAGAATATACTTGGTGCCATCCAATACTGCTTTTATATCGGCAAAGCCGGCTTCGGCGTTAAGGTAAGCCGCCGCTTCGGTTTCAGGGTTCAGTGCCGGGTTGGCCTGCAGCGCATCTGCCAGCGGCAACAGGCCGGCCTCAATGGCAATCTGGCCCTTGGTGCGGCGTTTGGCTTTGTACGGCAGGTATAAATCTTCCAGCCGGGTTTTGTTGTCTGCCGCCAGAATGTCCTGTTTCAGTTCCGGCGTTAGTTTGCCCTGCTCATCAATGGTTTTTAAAATCACCAGCCGGCGATCTTCTAACTCACGCAGATAAATTAAGCGCTGGTCCAGATGACGCAATTGCGTATCGTCCAAACCACCGGTAATTTCTTTGCGGTAGCGGGCGATAAAAGGCACGGTCGCGCCTTCGTCCAGTAGCGCTATAGTAGCGGCGACTTGTTCCGGACGGGCCGCGATCTCTGCAGCAATTTGCTTGATAATGATAGACATAAAGAAAAAATTCCTGATAAAAGCACCCGGGTGGGTGATAAACGTCAGTCTAAAGACAATAAGATAAGCTGATTGTCCACTTTAAGCGGCAAAAAATCCAATTTGCTTAACGCTCAGCAGGCACCGCGGTATAACTGATATGGTTTATAAACCACAGTTTGTTGCCGGTAGGGGTGCTCACCAGCACTTCGTCATCAACAGCTTTTTTCAGCAGTGCCCGTGCCATCGGTGAGTCGATGGAAATGTAATCTTTACGACCGTAAATCTCATCCGGCCCGACTATGCGAAAACTCAGCTGCTCGCCCTGCTCATTTTCAATTTCAACCCGGGCGCCAAAAAACACCCGACCATCTTGCTGTGGTGAGTAATCGACTACCCGCAGCACTTCCAGCCGCTTACGTAAAAAACGGATGCGGCGATCGGTTTCGCGCAGCAGCTTTTTATTATATTGATATTAGAACCCCTAAGAGAATCATACTAAATATACCTTTATCTTCTCAGCGGGGTCATATGTCTTAATAAACTTTATCACTTTGACATAATAAGAACCCCTGACTATATACCCTATACTATTCATAAGTTGGTATAAATATGCCTGCTGTTCTGAAGCTAAATGTTGAGTTTACGGCCTCTCAAGCTGCTTCAGCGAAAAGGCTACCCGCTCTGTTCACTGAAAATGGTCTTCTTATATCCCATTTAAGATTTCTTTACACAAAACGCAATAAATCCCAATCTTGGCTCGAACGAAATACGTTTGCAATTCAGCTACTTTTGAAATTTATCAATGCTAATCAACATTCAGACATGTCAGCGACAGAGATGCTCGAAACTTTCGTAGATGCCCTAAACTTTGGAACTGTAGACTGCAATCAAACTGATGAATTGAACCTATACTGGTTCCCTCGAAAAGTTGCAGATGTGAATGTTTTGCTCAGTCATGTCAATTTGTATTGTGATTACATTGATGGTCTTTATGGGTACGAATTACCCAATCTCAATCCTTTAAGGCGATCAACTAAGGCGGAAGAAAGAATCCTATGGTGTGCCTACTACAAACGTCAATCGAACTGCTTTTTAAACCACTTAAACCACCCGTCACCGAACAAATTTGCAATGAGTCGCAGGGTAAAAGCTCCAAACTCCCATTTACTTTCGGTTGAGTCTGTATCTCGATTTCCAGATGAACATTTTGAACGGTTTTTAAGATATGGATTTATAAGTCCAGATGGAGAATTCGATTTAAGCAGCATACTCATAGTAATGCTTATGCATTATGGTGGTTTAAGACTATCCGAATGCTTCCACATCTATACCCATGATATTGCGATTGATAATAAAACAGGCGCAGCGATTATCTCTGTATTTCACCCAAGTGACGGAGCAAGTCCTTCGTCTGATTTTACTAATCGTCGCGACTTTTTAAATCGACAGTTTCACCTTAAACCGCGAAATGAATATCACCGCTCGCACAGACTGTATTCTGGGTGGAAAGGCGCACTACTTACAGCCCGCAATCTTTCGTTCAATGTCATGATTTTTCCCAACATTAAAGCCGTCGAATTTACTGATCTGCTGAGAGACTATCTGACATCAAGAATTGATGGTGATCACCCGTTTCTATTTACCAACAGTAAAGGTCAGCCCGAATCCAAGAAAAATTTCATTAAAAAATATAGAAAAGCAATTAAACGTATCGGGCTAGATTCAAATAAGCATCAGGGAACCAGTCCCCATGCTCACAGGCACTCTTATGGGTATAGGCTCGCGATATCGGGATTCAACCAATTAGAAATCCAAAAAGCTATGCACCATAAAAACCCTAATAGTTGTTTGGTGTATATAAAACCCCAGGACGATGAAATCAGAGAAAGAGCGAGGGAATTGGGTCTATGAGGAAACGTTTTTATGCATCTCTTAGCAAAGCCCAGCAGGCTGCCCAAGCTCTTGGCTTTACCACAAGCACCGAATACCTAAAGCGATATCGTGAAGACCCACGTTTGCCCAGTAATCCTGCTGCAACTTATTCCACCGACTGGCAATCCTGGCCTCAGTTTTTAGGCCAGGAAGCGAAAGCTCTGTACGCTTCCTGCGCCGAGGCTCAGCAGGCTGCCCAAGCCCTTGGCTTTACCACACGCAAAGAATACCTAAAGCGATACCGTGAAGACCCGTGTTTGCCCGGTAGTCCTGCTACAACTTATTCTACCGGCTGGCAATCCTGGCCTCAGTTTTTAGGCCGGGACGTGAAAACTTTATACGCCACCTACGCCGACGCTCAGCAGGCTGCCCAAGCCCTTGCTTTTACCTCAAGCACAGAATACCTACAGCGATACCGTGAAGACCCGCGTTTGCCCAGCAATCCGAATAAGGTATATTTCGCCGACTGGAAATCTTGGCCTCAGTTTTTAGGCCTGGAAGCGAAAGCTCTGTACGCTTCCTACGCCGAAGCCCAGCAGGCTGCCCAAGCCCTTGGCATTACCACAAAGGCAGGATACTCGCAGCGATACCGTAAAGACCCGTATTTACCCAGTACTCCTGAAGTGAGCTATGCCGCCGACTGGCAATCCTGGCCTCAGTTTTTACTGCCTATTTGGATAAATACACTTCTAGAATTAAAGAATGCATGCAAAGTGCTGGGGATTCGCGACTCGCAACAATACCGCCATATTCAGAAAAACTATGCTCAACTCCCCTCAAAACCTGATAAGAAATTTAAGGATTGGATTGATTGGTACGATTTGTTAGATATTCCAAAACCTTATGAACTTCATGAATTAATAAAAATAGTCAAGTTGCACGGTTGCACATCGCTGTACGATTATAAAGTTATGCGAGTCAAACTTAACGACCCCAAGATTCCTGCTTCTCCGATTGAATATTACGATGGCAAAGGTTGGACCAATACTTATGATTTTTTTGGTCTAAAAAGACCATATCAAGTGAAATATTTTGAACCTGATTGGAAGCAGTGGGGTGATTTGATAACCGAGTTTTTGAAAATGGCAAAAGGGGGAGGTACTAAAGTCAAGGACTTATGTGAGTTTGTTCGGGAGTATATTGAGCCAAATATGTTCGAAACTTCTCCACTTGATTACCTCACTCGCGGTAAAACAAATATTCAACCCATGCTTGAATTGTTTGAATCTGTGTCTATCACTCGGAAGAAAAAGTGGCTTTTCTCAATCAGTGAATTTTTAAACTGGATCATCAAAAAGTTTTTGACAATAGAGGACGATGATACAGGTGAAGTTTCCCGCATAAAGGGAGCAAAAAATCCGTTTTCTCACATCAATTTTGATGATGAACAAACACCCGCTTCAATTAATGAAACAAACAAGTTGGCGTTGCCATATCAATATGTAAAAGGCGGTCGCGAGTGGGCTTTCCCTCAAGCGCAATTTGAAAAAATTAGTTATTCAGAACTTATCCATCTGCATAAATTTTCGGCCGATTGGATTCAAGTTGATGACTCCTTTGCTATTGACCCATCAGATCCTGATTGTGTTACCAAAACTGAGGGAGGTAAAACATATCTGTGGCTTCCTATTTATTGGACCTATACCTATGCGTTAATGCAATTACCTGCAAGAGGAAGGCAAATTGTCTATTGCGACTCTGGAGAAGCAGACCTCGAAGTTCCAGATTTTCAGAATGGGAAAATAATCTGGTCCCCAAATAGAAATAAATTGGCAGGTTTAACCAGCTGCCAATGCATGATAAACAAAACTAAGGATGGAGATTTTGGTGTTTATTATACCTCGAACAAAACGAGTTTCGATGGTAAAGGCTACGCAATTCCATTTATGCCTATTGAGTTAGCGTATTGGCTAATCAAATTAAGGAAATGGCAAGAAAAATACAACCCAATAGTAAGGCCTGCAGAGTGGCTAGAATGCACTAGAGTAACTTTGAACGAAATCCAAAAGAAACAAAAGGGGAAAAATTGTTTCTTATTTCGTGACTTTCAAGATAGTGAGCCCGGTATATTTGGTGGAAGATTAGCGTCTAGACTCGCGGCTGCGTTATTTTTTTCATCTGACGACCAACTCGTTTCAGCTACATACGCAGGGCAGAATCATAACGAGTGTGCTTCTCAACTCAAGCAACAGCAATCAATTGCCCTTTCACCATTTAAATCAGTCTACACACCACACGCTATGCGGGTTAGCCTGATAAATGCCTACGCTTATGAATTTGGCTTGCCTATTGAAGTTATTATGAAACTGGTTGGTCATTCTTCGATCATCATGTCTATTTACTACATTAAGAGCGACAAGTCAGGAGCCAATATCCGTGAGAAAGTTACTCTTGGTGAAAAGCAAGCATTAAACAAAGCGACTGACACCCTAAAAAGCTTTATTGAATCCCAACGAATTGAGCAATGCAAGAGCCAACTCGTCGCTAACAATGCTGATTTTCTCTCAACTATTAATAATTCCAGGCCTGCATCCAGTTATCTTTTCAGAGACTTTGGCATATGCCCAGTTGGCGGGGGGTTTTGTAGCGAAGGGGGCGAAGCTGTCGCTATGAAAGCCAATATTTTTCACCCTGTAATGGCTGGCTATCTTGGAGAGCAAAACTGTATTCAATGCAGGTTTTTTGTCACTGGCCCTGCATTTATGACGGGATTGGCTGCTTTATTCAACGAACTGTGTTTGGCAATGAATACTCAATCGCAACGCTACACTCTCTTAGAGAAAGAGCTCGACAACACAGTTACTAAGATAGACATAATCTCACATCAAATATATCAGCAGAAATCACAAAGCTCTCAAGCGTCAAATTTGGAGAGTGAAAAACTTAAACTCCAATCTGCACGACGAAAACTGAACTCAGAAATTGAAGTCAAAGCGAAAAAAATGGATTTGTACATGAGTGATATGCAGGCGCTTCATAAATACTTATTAAACTGTCAATCGATCATTAATCAAGACTCATCACCTGAAGGAGCCAAGCTTCAACTAATTGTTCCTAGGGACTTTTCACTGAATTTTGAAATCAGTGAAGTAAGCGGTTTTCAACAACTATCTGAAATATGTGAAAACGCCGAGCTTTATCACAGTTGTACAGATGAGCACGCGGTGACGAGAAGGAGTCAAGCTCTCGATAAGTTGTTGGTGAAGAACGGTATTGCCCCACACTTTTTACATTTAAACGAAACTGAACAACTTGTAGTGGGTAACCAACTGACTCAGTTGATGCTCACAAGGTTAAAAAGCTGGGAAAAAATCGACCGCCTTATTGATGGGGGCTTGGCGTTAAATGACTTTGAAGAAAGTGAACGAATTTCTAAGAATGAATTGAAACAACTATTCATGGGTGCAACCCCACTTAAACTGGTCGAATAATATGAATGAAGCATCTCCAGATATCGTCTTGGAACAACTGAAATCACAGGTTTCAGAGCGAGTCCACCACACTCTGCAAGCTATCTATGAAGTTTGTAATGAGCAAAAGCAGCGGGGGTTGGATGAATTTAGCTACACTACCATTGCCCGGCTCGGTAAAGGGAGAGGTGTCCCTGCTGCACAAAGCATTCGAAATAAAACAGGTGAAGCCTATCGCACGTTAATATCAAGCTTTGCCAACCAATCCCCGAAACCTTCAAACATCAATAAACCAAGCTATGGCAAAAATTATGCGTGGATAGATGAGCTGAAAGATCCGGTGGTAAAACTTCAAGCCAGAATCCTTTATTCACAAAAAGTCGCAGCAGAAAGGCTAGTTAATGAAATAGCACCTATCGATCGAGTGATAGAGATTTTTGATGGAAAGTCATCAGATACTCTCTCCAAAAGGCTTACAAGCCTTGAAAGAGATGCGCTTGAATATCTTTTATCTAATGAATTTAAGCGCCGGCATCAATTGGTGATAGGGCCAAATGGAAGTATATTATCGGCCGATAGTAATGAGTCCTTTTTGCCTGTGGCAACCATAGATGCCATTAAAAAGGCTTTACAATTTCTTTGATTAATCAGTTGTAGGAATAATCTTGAAGACAAACTTGATCACCCGCGAAGGTTTCGAAAAGCTAAATGCAGAGCTGAGCCATCTTTGGCGTGTGTATAGGCCTGAAATCACGCAGAAAGTTGCATGGGCAGCAAGCTTAGGTGATAGATCAGAGAACGCCGATTACAAGGAGAATAAGAGGTTACTTCGACAAATCGATTCCCGTGTTCGCTTTCTTCGTAAGCGTTTAGAGGTTCTCAAAATAGTCGACTACTCACCCCAGCAAGATGGAAAGGTTTTTTTTGGTGCCTGGGTCGAAGTTGAGGATGCTAATGGTGAGACCAAGAAATTCCGTATCGTCGGCCCTGATGAAATCTATGGCCGTAATGATTACATCTCTATTGACTCGCCAATGGCACGAGCTCTGTTAAAAAAGGAGGAAGGGGATGATGCTATAGTTCCAACTCCAACAGGGCCAAAAGAATGGTTTGTCTTAACTATTTCATACGCAACATAAGTGTGGTTCTCCCATAGGTTTCCATTTTAGCTAAGTTGTCTTACTATAGTTTTTATTAAGTTAAACAACGCACTACATATTGGTTTTGGAAGCAGCTTTTTCGCACATAGCGGACGGATTAGCCACCGACCCAAAATCTTGATTCAATAGTCACTGGTGATTTGAATGCTTTGAGATGAAACCTTAGTTTCAATCTGACATCCGAGTCCAAACATAGAATTTAAATAAGCATTGGTGCCCAGTCAAAATTGGGCAGATCTAAGTCAGCCTTTCGTTTATTAGAGGTTAGTTCAACATCCTATGATAAAGACCATCACCTCCCTAACACGCTGGCTTGCCAATAGCCTCATTAACTTTGTGTCTTGGCTTGAAAGCAAAGAGCATTCCGCCGAGGTGAAATCGAAGTTTGTAGACCTTGCGCCAACTGATGATGCGGACAAGACTGGCGTTTATTCCGAAGCCATTCTGTTTGCGACAAACAACGCGAAGGTATCCAATATTGCCCTAACGGGTCCCTACGGATCAGGAAAGAGCAGCATCATTCAATCTTTTTTGAAGAAATATCGGCGCTCCGCGCTTCATATATCTCTCGCTGCGTTCGTGTCGGAGGCTGATTCGGAAGGCGAGAAGGTAAGCCGTCAAGAGATTGAAAGAAGTATTCTGCAACAAATGCTGTATGGTGCTGACGCAAACAAGCTTCCTCTGTCCAGGTTTAAAAGAATTCAGTCACCTGGCGTTTGGTCGGCCTTTAAATCTCTTTACATCATGCTTGGAATTCTAGCGCTTTGGTACGTTTTCCATCAGAGAGAATACATCATCAGCGGCAATTTCTTCGTGCCGTTAGCACTCAGCAATTGGTTCCATCTGGGAGCCTTCTTGCTGGCGGCAACATTCTTATGGGGGACTTTGCATCATTTTTATGTCGCGAGCTTCGGACTGTCACTTAAGAGTCTCTCGTTGAAGGATGTTGAGATACGACCTGCATTTGATGACCAGACGTCCATATTAAATCGCCACCTAGACGAAATAGTCTACTTCTTCCAAGCAACAGATTACGATCTCGTAATCATTGAAGATTTAGATAGATTTAACGATGCTGAAATATTCGTAACTATGCGCGAAATTAATAGGCTCGTAAACGAGAATGCCGGCGTGAAGCGCTCCATCAAATTCCTCTATGCGCTGCGCGACGACATGTTTGTCAACACCGATCGAACCAAGTTCTTTGAATTCATTATTCCGGTCATCCCTATCATAAATACATCTAATTCGATTGACATGGTATTGGAACAGGGAAGAAGACTAGAGCTTGATGGACGCTTGGATCGGCAGTTTCTGAGAGAAGTCTCACGATATCTGAACGATCTGAGGTTGATTCAGAATATCTTTAATGAGTACGCCATATATGTGGCTAACTTGGAAACTGATGGAGAGGTTCTGCTCAACGCCAACAAGCTCCTCGCGATCCTGATCTATAAAAATGTCTATCCGAGCGACTTTGAACAATTGCACCGCGGCGCAGGTAATCTCGCCGAAATATTGAACCGCCAGGACGAGCTCATTAGGACTGGTGAAGCTACGTATAGGGCTGAAATCGCAGAACTCGAAAAGCGACTTGAATTAGCCGAGCGACAGACGCCATCAGACCTGAAAGAGTTGCGGCAAATCTATGCTATGGCTCTAATTGAAAAGATTCCAGCGAATGTTAACAGTGTCAGTCTTGATCAGGGTACATGGATATCGCTTACTCAGCTTGCGAACCATGATGCTTTCGAGCAACTGATTGGTGCTACGCGCCTATTCTATCACAATGGCTATAATTACCATCAACATGTCGATGTTTCCAAGTTGCAAAGTGAGGTGCACTCTCAGAAAACCTATCAGCAACGTAAGGAAGAGATCGAAAATAAGGCGGCTGATAATAAGAACAAGAGCTTGCGTCAAATACGCGACCTAAGATCAAAGATCGCAACGCTTCGCACGACCAAACTCAACGAGCTGTTGCGTTTGAATGCGGAAAGCATGCAGGATATTTTAGAGAACTTTGGGGAGAACGGAGAGCTTGCCCGCTTTCTGATCTTGGAAGGCCATCTCGACGATACCTACTACCAATACACTTCACTCTTTCACTCAGGCCGTTTGTCGCCTAATGACAATAAGTTTCTGATCCAGATACGTGCATTCGTTACGCCAGAGCCAGGATTTCCGATCGATAATCCTCAAGAAGTTATCGCTGCAATGCGATACGAGGACTTCGGGCAAAGCTACATCTTAAACGTCAAGCTCGTCGATAGTCTCTTAAGTGACCAGAACAGGTACCGCGGGCAAGCAAAGAAGCTGTTAGAGTTTCTATCTACCAAATTTGAGAGCTGCGAGGGCTTTTTCGATGCCTATTACACCAGCGGCAGCGATGTTGCCGGACTTCTTTCGGGACTAGCCAACGCATGGGAAAGTCTAATTCCAACAGCCTTAGCCAGCGATAACGATATCTCCCACGTCACACAATTAGTCGCGAGCTTACCGGAGAACTCGCTCAAAAAATTCGCAAGAGATTTTGACGAGCTACCAGAATTTGTTGCGGCGAATCTTCCGGAGATTCTGGTGAATTTACCTGAACTAGCACCGGAACGACTTGCATACCTCAACTTTGAAGTCAGAGATCTGGCTGCAATCAAAGAACACTCTGAGATTGTACGATTTATGTTCGAGGAGGGCCTTTTCGAAATAACGATGGCGAACCTGGAATACGTGTATCAAGCGCTTTTGGGAGAGAGCGATCTCGAGCCAATACGTGTGAGTAATTTCACGGCTATACGAGCGACAAATAACGCAGCCTTGATGAAACGGGTCGAACGCGATTTCGACCGCTACTTTAGCAATGTACTTTTGGAGCATGAAGAAAATTCTAAAGAGGATGCTTCTGCCATCCTCGCTGTGATTCACCACGATACGTTTGCTCTAGATGATATTCGTGTATTTCTTGAACGCCAGACAACACTGCTGCCAGCTCTAAAGGATGTGCCTGAGAGGGTTCATTCGATGCTGTTTCAGTTAAGTAAGATTGAACCAACTTGGTTAAACTGTCTTACTTTCATTGAAGGAAACGTGTTCGAAGCGGGTATCTTAGCCGAATATTTGGATCGAGATGACGTTCGTAAGGTTATTCTCGAACACACTATACCTAGCGATTCGGATTCACAGAAACTGCGTCTGTTCCTCTTCAATGCGGGTTCGCTGTCTGATTCCTCCTACAGAGAATATGTTAAAGCATTGCCGAAGTCGCTCAATCTCCCACCCAAAGTACTCGAATCCACCAAGCTTCGAATCCTGATCGTTGAAGGAAAAATTACTTTCACCAAGGAGAGTCTTGATGCGCTCGCTGACCATAGGGATTTGGAAGTACTATTTGTCGCAGCTAACATCGACACATATTTGGCGAACCCAGACAATTTTGGACTTGACGATGGCTTCCGAGAGGAACTCCTTCGGTCTGAGATTGATATTGTAGCCAAGTTAGGGATAGTCGAATTAATGGACCTAGAACTGCTCGTGAACCTCCCCAAGCGAGCAGCACTTATCGGCCAAATTATTAACAACACCAACGCCAACATATCCAACCTTAATGGGGGTATTGCTAAAGCATTGATAACGTATTCTGCGCCAACAGCGACACAAATTTCACTCTTCAACAAATATCAATCTCTTTTGACGGATGACGAAGTCCGTCAGGTCTTAGTCAATCTACCAAAGCCATTTTCCGAAATAAAAACTGGGTTTACTACGCCTAGGCTGAAAAACAATTCAGATAATTTAGAATTGGTTAGGTGGCTTGACTCAAGAAACATTATTTCATCATGGAGCGAGGGTAGCTTGATTAGTAACGATATAAAAGTGAATCTCTATAGACGCTGATAGGCAGCATCCAAAATTCTGTGTGGTCTCAGCGTCGCCGGCACTCTGCTTTGAACGCTACACATCGAACGCTCGCTTCGAGCGAGACTAAGGGGCGGGCTTTAGCCCGCCCCAGTGAGCGGAGCGAACGATTTGAGCGATTTGTTATACATTAAGACCCTCTAAGGTCTTGTAGTAGTGATAGTAGTCAGACTCATGCTGATTTGAAAAGGGATCGTGTAACTCTGTGGAGCGATTCAAGTTGAAGACCATGAACTCATAGAGTTTCTGTTTGTTTTTTTGGTAGAAGTCCTCTAGGTCTGACGCGCTTGGCTCAAACCTTATTGCATTATCATTCTTGTGAAGTTGTGAATACCTAGATCGTATGGCATGAGTAGTGATAAGGTTTCTCTTCTTCAGCCAATGGTAGGTTAGTGACTCATTTACTAAGGATTCAAAAGAGTAATCGTATATTTTTTCAAGCATCTCCCAGCCGAAAGAAATAATTTTTTTGCGGATGCTTGGACTTTGGGATGAACATTGAGCCAAGGCTATTGCAGACTCTAGAACTTCAACTGCAAATCTATAATCACCGCTGAATACGCTCTTTTCAATTCTTACTGGGGCAAGTCTTGAAATCTCTGAAAGCTTTGAGATGGCATCAATCAGCTCAATATCGATTTTTTCTCCAGATATTTCATGCTCTATATATCCATTTAGTTTCTGGTAGTGGACATTTAGCTCGCTTACTAACGTGTTAATTCGATCTTCAGGAAAGGAGCTCAACCTGTAATTATTTATAATATTAATATTGGTGTGGATGTCCATGTTTTGCCTTATGTATAACGTTGCCAGCTTGCGCAGCTTTGCAGTGGACGCTCAGCCGAAACGAAAAAGCATTCGCTATGGCTGGCCTTGTTAGAATTCAAATGACTGTTCCACTGACCTTTAAATCGCATATTTTTTCTTTGATCATTTGGCATAGCTCATCAGTATCCTGGACGGCCAACAACTCGGCTTGAGTTATGACAACAATATCTCGCCCTTCTTTGAGGGAATTTGAAATAACATCTCTTGCTGCTGTCCTTTCTGGCGCATCTCCCGAGATACCATTTGCAGCGAACAGAATTCCGAAACTCAAGCCTCGATTTTTTAGCTTTGTGTCAAACCAATTAACTTCGATACTTCCCAAAGGCCGTGACCAATTTTTGCATTCTGCCAAGATGAAGTTAGGAAGAAAGAAAAATCCCTTTTGCTTCTGTTCATTAAAGAAAGCGATATCCACCTCTTCTGAGTGGGCGTCATTCAGTACATTTCTTCTTGTAATAGATATTCCAGGAACTTTCCCAATTACGTAAGAAAGTAGTTCTTCAAATGCATCACCTTTTCCTTTGGTTGTTGTAGCAGATTGGCCCTGCACAATGTACCCTTGCATTCTTGCCTGAGATAAAGTCGCCATCTTTATCTCCTAATGCCATGTACACGCTGATTTCTCAGACTTCTAATAACCTCACCAAAGCTCTCATTTTTTAGTAATTCAAGCAGCTCGTAGCCAGAGATAGCAATGATATTTGATGGCAACTCATAAAAGTACTCAGAACGATCTGGACCATTCAAATAAACAAGTAGGCCGTATTTAGAGTTTGATTCATGAAGGTAGTGGTTTAGCTTATCTGCGACCCTATCTACGTCCGAGACAGATTTTATTGTTAACTTTACTTCAACGATTAATGGATTTGCTCCAATATACGTAAGCTCATCACTCCAGATTGCAATGTCTGGCCTATATCTTCTAGATCTAAACTCTGACACGATATTTACACCAGATTTTCTTATAGCGTCTGCAACTATTTTTTCGAAATCTTGAGATACTTTTCCTCTATCAGAACCTTCGGTAAGATTTGCTTCAATTTTTCGCAAAGAGTCTAGGTATTTATTTGAGTATTCACCGATAGGCTTGCTAGGTGTAAAGTTATATTTCTTTTTGGATATGGGTCTCTTCCCATATTTCATTAACTCTTCGACATAGTTGGCTATTTCTATGTACCTAGATGAGTCCAAACGAATAATTGGGAACTCGGAGTAATTTATCGGAATATTTCCAGCTTCGTAGGATGTTGCAAGCAAGACCTTTTTACCAATACCGAACGCAATGCCTGCCTCAAAGAGAACCGTCTTTAGAGATTCTTCGTCGTCCGCAATACATAAAGTGATGTCGCACGATTTTATGACTGATGCAACAGTAGATGCGTAGCTTCCTTCAAACTCTTCAAGGTCAGTAGCAAAAACAGCTTTTATGCCCCGAAGCTTGAGCTCTTCTGCGAGTTCGATGACCCAGCTTTTTCTTGGTATTGATATATAGCAGGATTTCACATCAACTCCTTAGTGCTCTTTGAATTCTAATAGTTATTATGTAGACTTTTCAGTAACACCTGATGCGTTACTGAGGATTGACTACACATCGCCCCTAATTTCAACAAATTACAGCGTGTACACGCCTTTTACAATAGGGCGTTACTGAGAAGTCTCAGTAACACAGTTGATGCTCTTAAAGTTCTGGCATTAGCATTAGAACCGACTTGCAATTCACTTTGAAACGCCCGCTATTGGCACAAATCAGAACGCCGCAGGAAGATATCAACAGGCTCAAGTAATTGAAATCGCTTAGAGGTGTCAATTTTGTTAGTGGTAATTCATTAGATGTTTGACATTCTTATCGCCCCAGATATTATTAGGCCATTGGCATAGTCATGGCCAGCTGCCCACTTTAGCAAACCCGGATGGGATGACGGCTCCAAACCACCTTTTATCAATGCTTAGGTTTTTCAGCAACCGCGGCAGTGGGCACCGTAGATGCGTATTGGAGAACTAAGTCATGCAATTAATCAAAGTTATTTCTACTCAAAATGTCGAGCGGATGAAGCGAAAGGCTCGCAAGCTCAAACGCGAAAAAGCTATTACTCACACCCAAGCCCTAGACGAAGTAGCCAAGGCGGCCAGATTTAATCACTGGCATGAAGTGGTTCAGGCTAATGCTCATTTTATACCAGCTGAAACTGCTTTTGCTGAAGGCTATGTGTTGGCGTTTGACACCAAGGATGGCATGGATATCGATACGTCTGATGGCGTTCTGATAGAAGACCATCTACTGGAAATGCTGACCCAACATCAGTTATTTGAAATCTACAGTAATTTCATAGATGAGGAGGACGAAAAGCGCAGGCCATATAAAGAGATTTACCCCGATGACGAGCTCAGGGAAAATTTCGTCGATGAATCTACCTTTATGTTTTTTCGACTGAAAGATGCCACAGATAAATCTCTTAAAGACGTTTTGATACTAGCCAGAGAATATAGCTTTTGGCCACCTTATTATATTTGGATAAAGGGCGAACTGTTCGATACGCATAATCTTCCAGTTGAAGACGACAGCGGCAACACTATAGGTGTTCGATTCTAACTGTATTGTTAATGCAGCGCCCGGTCTTATACCGGGCGTTATTGACAGCTCGCTCAAGTTAATCGCTAGAAAATGCCAGCTAAATCCTTGTCGAACTCGATACCAGTAAAGTCATGCTTGTCATAAGCTTCTTTAAAGCTACCCGTTGCAAACAGGCCATGAGTACCATACATTTCTGACTTAAATACGGACTTGTCTGCCAATGATGACTGCTCAAATACCAATGTTTCCACGCCACACTCAAACCCGTCTTCATAGTGACGTAAGGTTTTCGAGGTGTCCTCTTTTGCAAACTGCAGCGGGACAAAAATGTACATCTGCATATAGCCGACCTGAAGCGCTAAAAACTCTCCGGCATCAGCCAGCAGGTTTTTAAAAGCGTTATAAGCCTCTTCTGACAACAGCAAGTATGAGCCCCAGAAGGACACATCCGGTACCGGTAATCCTTGATGGTATTCTGAAGCCAGTTCACACCTGCTCGGTGTCCATTTCTCCAGTAAACTTTCGTTGGTTCTGGGTTGGCGCCTTACTAGCGATAAATCTTCATCGCCAAGGATGTCAGCAAATCCAAATAAATCCAGCTCGGGGACTTGATAAGAATTTTCGACAGGCTTTAGCCGATATACTGTTGTTGTCTTTTCCATTAATTCATTTTCCATCAGCCGGCTTTCCTCTGAAGAATATCAGCCGGGTGAGACCCTGTACGAAGTTCACGCTTTACTGTTTGTAGCCGTGACAAGAATACACGCTCCGGCAGATTATCGTTTGAAAACTTCGACGCAATCCAGGTTTCATAGTTGTAGGTATGGATTGGTCTGTGTGCCGGCGATTCAGGTGTTGCCCAGTCATCAGCAGTGTTCTTAGCAAAGTTACGCAGCCAGATGCCATTTAGCGGGTCATTGATACCGAACCCAAATGCATGCAGATTCAGGCGACTTCTAATAATCAACTCTTTGCGGTGCTTACCTGAGCCTGGGATGATATGGTGAGCCTCATGGATTGGAGTTGGTTTCGGCTCACCCACGGCAAGTAAGTTTCTGGCCAACATCTTTGTTGGATGATGGTTTTCGGTTGCCAGTTCTCGAACAGACTTGGACTCATTAGATTTGCGATAAGCCGTTAGATTTTCCTGGTACATAATGTGCGCAGCAATTTTGCGGCGCTCTAAACGCAAGTGTTGCCAATCTTTATCCCGCTTTGCTATGCGATCAGCCCTCTGCTTTGTTGTCTCGTTAGCCGGAGCCTGGCTGTTTCTGCCGTTATGAAATTCGCTGGCTTTAAGCTCGTACTGATAAATAATCATCTCAAGTGGCGATGGGTTTTCAGGTCTCACTGGTCGTGGAAAATTCATATACTGATTTGACTGGCTCGGCTTCATGCTAAAAATTGCTCCTGCGTATTTTGCGGTGTTTGCAACGATTTTAAATTCACACCGCCTTTACATCAACCATATAAACACCTAAATTTTACCAAAAGTTAACCTTGAGGGCTGAATATGGAATATTCGTCAGTATCTGAGAAGCAGGCAATAGCTCTGTTGTGTGAATGGAGAGAGATAGGCCATGACTTACCTACTCTAGCGAAACTAAATAGGGCGGAAGCTTCTAATAACATCATAGTACTCATACCTGGGTATCGATGTAACAAGTGGTATCAGGTTGGACAATCTTTTTCAGCCTACCGTGATGCGATGATTTGTGTTGGTGAATTGCTTGATAAAACTTACGAGCTAAGTTCAGAATTTAGGGAAGGCTAGGAGCTGGCATTAGATAATATTAATGCTGAAAATGACTTTGTAACGACAACTAAACTAAACAACTCTGCCGAGCGCAGCAGAAACCTTGCATGCTACTTATACCAAGGCATTTTTCTTGGAAGCAAAGGTGCTGAACATTTTTCATACTGCCAGTTGCATGTTAATGAAACAGTCCCCACTATTAAAAAATCAGCCCTGTGGAGATATCTGATCTATGCCTATACAAACCCACTTCAATAAATTTGATAATAAAATTTACTTAACCAGCCACTCTGAAGGGTATAAAAAGGCTAAAGAGAAAGATCTAAGCATTTTCGATGACATTAAAATTGCGTTTAAAGAGGCTGGATACCCTATTATTGACACATTTATGCAGGGCTCATTTGCAGTGAATACTGCGATAAATAGTTTGGATGGTGACTTTGATATAGATCGTGCCATTGTAATTGATTCAGAGACGGCCCCCACCGATCCAGTAGCTCCCAAACAAATTATCAAAAATGTTCTGGTAAAGCGTAATTTTAAAGAACCTCGTATTAAAAAACCTTGTGTTACAGCCGATTATCAATCGGTTAACTTGCATATTGACTATACTGTGTACAAGAAAGAGGCATCGTTCTTTGGTGACACTCATTACCTTGCAGTAGGCAAGAATGGTTCAGGTGATAATCATAAGTCATGGTCAGAGTCTGATCAAAAAGGTTTAATTGAGTGGATCGATAGCGTTGATGAGTATGTATTTGGCGCTGTTATAAAACGTAAACAGTTGAAGCGCCTAATTCGATATATAAAAAGGTGGCGAGATGTTAATTTTTCTGCAGACGTTAAAAAGAAAATTTTCTCAATCGGGCTCACAGTAATGATTAAGGAGCAGTATGCTCCTAACTCATTTTCATCAGAAGTGGATGATGATTTAACAGCTTTGAAAAACACAATAGATTCGATTCTCAACGCTGATTACATTACGGCTCCCTGGGGAACAACCGAATACCGTGTTTATGTTCGATTACCCAAAATACCTAAACGAGATATATTCCAACATAAAGTGAATGGCGGCTATGCAGACGGTAGCGACTTAAATGTGGGTACACAGTTTCGAAATAAGCTACTAAAACTGCAGACCGAACTTCAGAAAGCATTAGATGAGACTGACGAAATCAAGCAATGTATTATTTTAAATAGTGTTTTTGGTGACGATTTTGAAGTGCCAGCTAGAGTCGAGGAGCAATCTTCACAAGTAAAGTCGGCAACAAGGTCTTTTGGTGCTGCTGCTCTGAGCTCATCGGGAGCGTCAGGGACATCACAAGGTGCATAAGCTGGATTATACTAATGTAATCAAACATTTCCTTGACAGTGAGTTTGATGTACAACCAGTTTGCTATGCAAGTTTAGATGCTCTACTAGTTAGCGTAGACATCAATGGGCGTGTTGTATCATTGTTACACTTCTGTGTTAATGAGATATTGCATCTACCCCAATTTTTCCTGAAAGATTACACTTCTTACGGAGTATTAGCGCATGTATTGCCATTTGAAGGCGTTGAAGAACTTGGCTCCATATGTGTTAACCAAATGGACTCCGTGTCTGTAAACTTTGAAAGACCAGAATTGGCATTTGAGGAGTCTATTAAACGGCATGTAAAACTGCTAGAAAAGCTTATTACTGATACTGAATTCAATCAAAACGAGCTGCTTAGAGAGTTCAGAACTAATTGGTATGCCAATACCAAATGTCTACGTCTCAAAAGCCCGAAAACGTTGTATTGCACAGTAGAGTCAACGGACTACATGAGACTTGACCTATTTAGGCCGTTATCGCCAGATAGCGTAATGAGTATCACAGCATCTTTTGTTGCCCAACCTGCCTCAGTTAATGATGACAATGTAGCCCGATTTTTCCAAATAGATAAGCGTAAGGCTCACCAGGACGCATCTGGCTGTATTATACCCATGCAATCGGTAACTCCAGAAATACCCCGTGATGCTGCAGGGTTAAAAACTTGGTTGTTGAATAACCTCAAACTTCTTCCATCAGAATTGAAAACTAAACTTGAAAGAGAGTTTTATCCTCGCAGAGCCAAGGAATTCTGGATCGTATTAAACGTTTTAACATCGTCAGGAAAAGCTTGGGTTGGTGTGCTACTGAGAAGAGATAAAAAGAGGGAGTTTCCCAATAACGTCGAGAAAATTGAGCAATGGAAAATTGAGCCATTCTTTGTAGAAGTATTTAATAAAAAACTAATGTTACCAAGAAGCGGAGCAAACCCGACGCTCGATCGAAAGAAAATTATACTGTTTGGGTGTGGCTCCGTTGGCAGTGAAATAGCACATAAGCTAGGTTCCTCTGGTGTTGGTCACATTGACATTGCTGATCCTGATAAATTCACAACCTCTAACTTATACAGACATACTCTTGAAAGGCACTATACCGACTGGCCAAAATCTTATGCTGTAGCCTTACAATTAAAGGCTAGGTTTCCTTGGGTGAGTGTGAATAGTTTGACTACCTCATTGTTGGAAAATCGAAATGCTGAGCTACTAAGAGGTTATGACCTTATTATCATTGCGATTGGTTCACCCACGCATGAGCGTTTATTTCATGAATTCCTGACAAAAGAAAACATCCACGTACCTGTGGTGTACACCTGGCTAGAGGGATATGGTATAGGTGGGCATGCTATTTTGGACATCCCCAACTCAAAAGGATGTTTACGTTGTGCATATGTCGAGCCCAGTACCGGAACTCGAGGTCTTGCATCTAACCTGAACTTCCTTGCTTCAGATCAGAACGTGGTTAAAAACTATGCCGGTTGCGGTGAGATGTTTATTCCATATGGTGCAATAAGCTCAGCACAAACCGCGCTAATAGCTGCAAATTTATCAGTCAACTTTTTAGAGGGGAAAGTATCAGAATCGAAGAAATTGAGCTGGAAAGGTGCTAGTGCTGATTCGGAATCAGAGGGGCTTAGAGTTACTCCTCGCTACAAACACTTTAAATCCTCGTTGAAAAGTTTATCGTTAAGACACCCTTTGTGTGATGTTTGCTATCGAGAAGAGCCTATTTGTTATATATGCAAGGACGGTAAGCGCCTTTATATATCAACGGAGCTTAATCAAGAATTATGTAGTTTTCGGCAGATCACGCCTAAATCAGTTGAGTCAGCGGGATTACTTATCGGATGTTATCTTCAAAACGGAGATGTTCTCGTAGATAAAATAACAATCCCGAAACCTTCAGATATTAGAACCAGAACAAGTTTCAGATTGGATGCAAAACTACACCAAATTGAGGTGGACAGTGCTTACGAAGAATCAGATCACTTACTTGGATACATTGGCACCTGGCACACGCACCCGCAGGCCGAGCCAGTGCCGTCCAATATAGATAGAACAGATTGGCGAGAACATGAGGTTGACAATCCCGACCGCCCCCTTTTCTTTATTGTTGTAGGTTTACAGAAAGTATCCGTCTATACGTTGAATGAAGGGAATATCTCCGAGTTAAAGCTTGAGATAAACGATTAGAAAAACGATGGAGCGTATATGACTCAGCAAAATTTACTTTTTCACCAAGCGGCATTCGAACCAATTGAGTCTCTCGAAAAGCTTAACGAATTCTTGTCTAAAATAGGTAAGATGCCAAAGCCAAGTAGACTCGGTGTTTTAACTGATGATGCTGGTCAAAATCAAATTCTTCTCCTTCAGGCTACGGATATTACGATAAGCCTTCGGCTTAACCTTCCTCGTGATGAAAAAAATCAAGCTTTTTCAACTCTCGGAGCAGATGACGGAATTGAAGTGCGTCATTTACAGGGAAAGCAGGTAACTGCAGGTGACCTCAGTACCATTGAAAACTTGATGAGTTTATGGGAGGCGTGTGCCAAACAATCAACTCAATTAACTTTTAATCAGTATGAAGCATTTTTCAACCAGCTATTGGAATCTCGAAACGAAAAAGGGAGAGGTAAAGGTTTCTCAAAGCAGACACTTGATCAAGTAGCGCGTGACAGTCATGGTTATTGCATGTTCGAGGGGTGTGGAGAGAAACTAAGTGTTGATGATTTAACCGGTTACATTGGCAATTATGGTTACAATGCACATATCGTCGCGTCTTCTGAATCAGGACCTAGGGGTATACCGTATTTATCTGCACTGTTGTCAGATGAGTCTAGTAATGTTTTGATGTTGTGCGACAAGCATCATCGCTTGGTAGATAAGATTGCTACAGTAGACTTCGATGCGAGTCGCCTATCAAGAATGAGAGAAACTTTCAAAAGGAATGTAGAGAAGTTACTGCAGGGTTTAAGCTTCAAACCCCTTCCGGTGTTCTCAATCCTTTGGCCGATTGGAGGTCATGTCTCGTCAGAACCAGATGAGCGTGACATAGCAATTTGTCTGTCACATATTAAAGCTCGCATTTTCGGCACACTTAACATATTGAGTAGCAATGATAAGAGTTATCGTGCAAGACCTGAAAACTTTATACGAGACATGGATGACATTGTTCAGCAAGAAGCTAACTCTATTATTCAGCAAACAAAAAATACTTCCCACAAAGCAGCGCTTTTTGCATTTGGGCCTATGCCGGCATTGGTTGGGTTGGGAGCGTGTCTGGGCAATAAATGTGAGATCATACCTATGCTTCGCTACAGAGATGGAAGTTGTTGGATGTGGCCACAAGAAAAAAAAATCGAAAAGCCTTACCAAATTCATTGGGATGAGAAGCAATTATCGGGTGTAAATGAGCTGGTTCTCAGTATTGCGATGACAAATTACCCAGATTCAATGAAGAATAAACTGGGTAAGCTTGGGTTACCCGTCATTCAGGTGCAGGCAAAACAAATGGGTAACGCTGCGATCCCACATCCTCATAACGGACTTGAGTTAAAAACCGAGTTACATACCTTATTGCAGGCCCTCCATGATAGTTATGCCATTAAGCGAATACATTTGCTGATATGTGCGTCAAATGCTGTCTGCGTTTTTGTTGGACAGGCGTTTGATTTGTACCAGCCGGAACTATTGGTTTACGACTTCTCAGACGAGGATATGGTGCCGAGGCTGACAATCAGAAATGTGAATAATAGAGTGGAATTATCATTACCATAGTTGATATATCGATATTCTAGCTTAGAGCGGGAGAGTTTAGGAGATTACAACCCGCTTTGATGAATCGGAGATTAGAAGAAGTGAGAGTGCCAATGCTTAACACTATGGAGCTCGTCGAACCGTCAGAAATAAAGAAGGAAATTGACGGGCATGATCTGATAGCTGTCATCGAGACTGGCTCTCAAACGCTTCCATATCAGTCGATGACTGCTGAGCAATTCGAGTGTTTGCTATGGGACTTATTTCGCAGTGGCTACGAGAGTGAACTCGGACATGATTACTCACGGCTTATGATTAGTGGTGCTGATCAAGGCCGTGATGTCTGGTTAACTAGGAATGAACAATCTGTTGGTTTAGTCCAGTGTAAACGATATGCTCATAAAATCAGCCTAGCTGAAACACTCAGAGAAATTATTAAGTTTGTTTTATACACTGATATAAGTCGACAGCTTTTACCAAAGCCAGAGGGCTTTACATTCTACTTGTCGCTTAGCAGTGACCCAAGTGGTGAAGTGGACGAGTTTTTCAGCACACCTAAAACCTGGTTAAAAGACAATCAATCTGAGATTGAAAAACAAGCGATTGTTGTCATCAACAAATATTCCAAACTAAGAAAAATAGTTCTTGCTCACGCACTACCGTCTTTGTTGCAAAAGCTAATGTTGATGGAATTTAAGCTCCTCAGACCGCACGAGCTGAATCGTGCATTGAGTATTCACAACGATGTTCGAGATCGCCATTTCAAATTTCCAGGTTCACTACTGAGACCATTAAGTCTTTTACTGCCCACTAATACTATTACTCAAGATGATCTGAAGCATGCAAGCCGTCAGCTTGCTTGCTGGCAAAAGACGATCGAAAACAGGTTTATTGAGCGGGCTGAGTTGCAACAGTTGTTAGACTTAGTGTCTTCTGGAGAGAGCAATTGTTATTTGCTGACTGGTGTAGCTGGCTCCGGCAAATCATCGCTGTTATCTACACTTTATGAACGCTTGTCAGACACGGAATACTCTGTTTTAGCTGTCAAGGCAGACGAGTTAGATGTGGGTATCAATGATCTGGCTGATCTTGCTGAAAATCTTAAATTAAATGGAAGTATTACCAACGCATTGCTTGGACTTGCGCAAACTAAGCCAGTGGTTCTTTTGATTGACCAGATGGATGCAGTCAGTGAAGTAATGGACCAAAGCTCAAACCGTTTTAGGGTGCTTGTTGACCTTGTATTGTCGCTTAAAAGCAGATTTGAGGCTTCTGAGCTAAGCAATAGGAAGTCTATTCATATCATCATTTCTTCACGTCCTTTCGAAGCCAGTTTTGATACTCGATTTACTCAGTTAGGAGCAAAGCTGATTCAATTGTCGTTGCCCTCTAGAGAAATGGTTGAAGGACTATTGACTGATATTGGTATCGATAAATCATCGGTCCCTAGAAGCATGTATCCGGCACTCCAGGTGCCATTTGCTTTGAACCTCTATATAAGTCTGATTACCGCGGGTGAGTCTCCCGACAGCATAACTTCCAATAACCTACTGCATTATTGGTTAGAAAAAAAGCTGACTGATAGATCGTCTCGAGCACGACAACTCGACTTTCTAAAACTTCTAGCCAAAGACATGGTTAACCACGAGGTCCTGAGGCGTCCAGTAAGTGTTTATCAACTTGAATACGGCCCCACAATTACTGCCCTAGAGGCTGCGGGAATAATAGTACGGTCTGAAGATAATATTGGTTTTAATCATCAAACTTGGCTGGATGATTTTCAAGCACAAAGTTTTAGATGCTCAGCTGATATGTGTGCGTTTGTATATCGTAAGCAGGATGGGCTTTTTTCCAGAAGCACAATCTTGCGAGGGATTGAATTCTTGCGCGAATACAATCCGATAGAATACCTTTCAACCTTAGATGAACTGTTATTTAATGGGCAAACTAGACGGCATATCCAACATCTATTGGTTGATATATTAGCCATATCTCCCGTCCCCAGTTTTTATGATGCTCAACGGGTTTTGCGTTTAATTCACGGTGAACCTGTGTTGGCAAAGCGGGCATTTTGGAAAATTGCATTAAATTGGCACAATTGGCGCGAGCTTTTGATTGAGACCTTACCTGAGCTCATGGGATCGTTTGAACATACAGAGAGCGCTATTGAGTGGCTGGCGGCAGAAGCTAAGCATAACGAAGATCATGTATTGTCTCTAATCTCTAGACTTTGGTCAGACGATACTTACGATTGCGATGTTTTAAGAGTGTTGCTAAAAGCTGTTCCGTCGTCCAAAGCAGCTTTTGAGCTAATTGATAAGGTTTTATCCAGAACTAAGATCGATGAATCTTATGTAAGTAGATACGTCAGAGAGTTGTTCAAATTGGGTCATGCAAAGCAGGCTATAGACCTACTCGTGCTTTGGCTGGACTCCGTCGATATAAAAACAGCGATGTCTCTGCAAATGTATGGTCTAGAAAAATTCGCTAAGCAGTATTCGATTGAGGTAGCTCATGCCCTACTTCCTTGGGCCGTAAAGTTGATAGGCCAATCTGATCTTTATACAACTTCATACCGCTCTTTCAGGCGTATGCTCAGACTGGATTATGGTTGGGATGAAAAGTCCGAAAATGGATATTTACTTAGCACACTGCGCCAAGCATTAACAACAGCCGCTAAAAATTCTCCTGATGAATTGCTCGAGTTGATACGACAATTCATGACCGTTCAGATAGATGACGTACAGGTTATGATTGCAACATCACTGGCAGCAAACGCGGAGTATTTTAGAAACGACATTTACGACTTCTTACTGGAAAATGACTATCGAATGCAACTTGGTGAGAGCTACTTCACTGGCCCGGATAATTACATGTTCTCAGTTAGTGGAAGTTGCACAATGCAGCTTATCGAAGAGGTTGTAGCCTTCTGGAGCGAAGATCAGCTCAATGACATAAAAGATTCTATTGAAAGATTTGAAGTCTCTGAGCCTGTGTCAGGAGCTTCCGTCGACATGCGACGTCAAAATATCCGCGATTGTGAAGAATATCGGCTAAAGTTACTTGCCAGACTTCCATCAAAAATTTTCTCTTCCCGAAGACATAGACAAATCTCAGAAAGAAATCGAACCTTTGAACCTGCAATAGGTGAGAGACCAAGCGGTGTAGGGTTAGCCTCTTTTACCCGTTCGCCTATGTCAGCAGAACAGATGATGAAGGCCAAGGACTCAGATATTATCAACCTTTTTAATGAAACAACGGACCAAAATAATCACGTCAACGAGTGGCGCCGCAGATATTCAGGAATTGCTCAGGAATTTGGTGCGTTTGCTGCTAAGTGTCCTCAGCGCGCAATCAAAATCATTACTGGTAAATTTAAATCTAGTGTCCATGAGCGTTCAGTCTCAGAAGCTATAGAAAGTATGGCCAAGTCAGAGCATGCGTCACCTTCAGAGATAAGAGGCCTTATCTTAGAACTCAATCAGCGAAACTTTAACTCTAAAGAGTGGATAAATGCCGTCGCAAGGGCTTTTAGAGAAATTGCAATAAGGGAAAATGGGCTGGAAGAGGATGACATTCAACTACTTAAAAGCTACTTAAATGTCGAACTATATACAGGAAACGAATTAGAGAAGGATTCTGCAAGTGCAGAGCTAGGCGGAGCCTTGTTGTTTGGTCATAATAATGGTTCTCGATTGGTACCAGGCGGGAACTATGCCCTGATGTCTGCAATTTATCATGGAATACTATGCCGCCAGCCAACAGACTGCGATATTTGGGCTGACGCGCTGTTGTCTTTTTTTGACATTTCAAAAGAGGTAGAAACTTGGAAATGTTTGCTTCTATTTCAAGCACACCCTTTACTCTGGGCTGATCAACAGAAATGCAATACTCTGGTGAGGCAGCTACTGGATGAAAGCATCGCTGTGTTCTCTGAACCTAAAATCGCTATGACAATTTGGGAGCTTTTCGACCTACTGCAGCCAGCGCTGGTCTTGAAAATAATAGACTATTGGTTTTCCATGAAATCACCTGCATTAAGTCAAGTTGCAGGGGAATTGACGACGGGTTTGATAATATTAGGTAAAGCCAACCAAGATCTGCAAGCATTTTGGCAACGTAGCTTTGATAGCGGAGATTTTAATTTTAGACGTGGAGTAGTCTATGCGGCGTGTGCTGGTTGGAACGAAACCGGTAAAATCCGTGGAGATTCTCACAACATTCTAATGTCTAGTTTGAAAGATAAAGTTGATGGTTTGGGTATCGCACTGAATGCGGCATTTCCGTTTGATAAACGGATACCTAATGATGAATTAACCTTTGAAGTAATTACTTGGCTTGCAGAAAACCCCAGTATTATTGCAGAACTTGATAAGTATCGACTTTTCAGTTGTTTAGTGAAAATAAACTTCTCACCAAAATTGCAGTTATGTGTTCTAAATCTTGCGCAAAAATTTATAGAGGCGAAGCAGTCAGATAATTCAACACATCAATCTTTTGAACATAGTGAAGGGTTAGTGCAGCTTGCTGTCACTCTCCAACGAAGCCCTGGCCCATTGAAAGAGAGAGCAATGCAACTTTACGAAACCTTGCTAGATGCAGGTGTTTACCACGCGGAAGAAGCCGCAGAACAAGCTCTTAGGTTGTGAATATTCAACTGAAAAGGCAGTCTTAGTTCACAAGCCCAATGACAAATTATGAATCGCTACTAGTCACTTTTGAAATATCGAGAAAACTTGCTGCCTGTAACTGCCTTTTAAGCTAAATAGTAATGCAGAATTGGCCAAGCTCTCTTCAGGCTCTGAGGTATAGCAATTCCAACTTTCACCCAAAGCCTGAAATTTAGTGTTTTGAGAGGAGTTAATGCCAGTTCCTATACTCAAAGGCGGCTCAGGGCTTGCCGGCGAATCTTCCTTTTCAAAGCGAATTATTTTTTCCGGAATGTCTTGCTGAAGCCGTTGTGCAAATTCCAGTAGGGATTTTTCTGCGAAACTTATCAACCATGCTTTATTGTTTGCTACCCTTGGCATTAATCGTAGTACCCGTCCAAGTACTTGGCGGAAAAACAATTCGGTTCTTACCAAACTAAGGTGTGCACATACCCTAAGCCGGGGTATGTCTGTGCCCTCTGAGACCATTGATACACTGACTATCCATTGAGTGTCGGATGTTCTGAAGTTTTCAATAACTGCTTGAGGAGATGGTTCCCGGTAGGTCACCATTACGGCTGTTTGATTAAACTCACTATGCAATATGTGTTTTATTCGCCTGGCCTCACGTACTGAACTGGCGACAACTAAACCAGCAGCATTCGCTTGCTCTTGTCTTGCGATGCTAAGCTGCTGTACCGCTTTAGTTAACAGATAGCGCAAAGCCTGGCTGTCTGCCAGGAGCTCTGAATACCTTAGCTCAGAATGCTCGATCGCCGACTTAAGCGAGCCGTAGGTTTCCTCGTTTACCTGCAACTTGTCATTGTCGATCAACACGACTTCAGGCAGCCGGCATACACCATCATTTATGGCGTCGGCAATGCCATAGACATAATCACAGTGAATCGTCTTATCTGGGTCGATATAGCTCGCCAGAGTAATTGGCGCTAAATCGCTACGCCACGGCGTGCCAGTCATAGACAATATGTACTTCGCATGACTACCCAGATTACGCAATACCTCTCGACCCCAAGCATTAGCCAATTCTGGCTCATCACCACCACAGTGGTGAATTTCATCAAAAATGACTAACACCCGGCTTGTTTTCAAAAAGCTCCAGTCAGCTTTCTTACTGCTCGCGAGGTATTGATAAGTATAAACTCCGCCGGCTGCGCCGAGTTGGCCATGCATAGGCTTAGCTAGTACTGAAGAAAATGTTGTGCGCATGCTATTAAGTACGGCAACTGATGGGGCAAAGCAAACTACATAATCAATTTTATTAGCATCAAATAGGCGTTTTGCAACGGCCGCCGCCATTACTGTTTTACCCGCCCCCGGGGTGGCCAATGCCATGAAATGTTTTTGCAGTTTAAACTTTTTAACTGCCAGCGTTGCGCAACTTTCCTGCCAGTGACGAAGCTGCATTAATCAAAATCCTTTAAGACATTTTCAATTGCAAACAGTCGGCCTTGATACATTACGGCACGCTCTTTTGCCGCCATGAACTTTGTCTGCAGGCTCTGCTTAAGCTCAGGAAATTCCTGGGACAACTCCTGATATTCCTGCGCCTCTGCACTGGCAGAGGCAAGAGCGCTGCTGTAGTCACTTATTTTGCGCTTTAGTGACTCGATGTGTATTTTTTTCGAAGGTTGAGCAGGCAGCGACTCTACATCGGAAGCTGATTTTGGCAATACAGATTGGTATAACTCTTTGCCTGGTCTCGTCAGAAAATAGGTGTTTTGCTTCGGATCATCAGGGTGTTTGCCCACTTCTAAAATACCTTCCTGCTTTAAATTCCAAACGCCCTTGTAAATTTTATTGCCAAAATGCTCTGCAGAGTCAGCAGGAATAACACCCCTACATAATTCCTTCAGGTCGTTAATTCTAAAATGGTTTAATTGATGTTTTTGGATGAGACTTAACAAGGTTTTACGAACTGACATACTTCTTATACCTGGCAGTTTTGGAAGGGGGAGCAGCGCAATGGCAATCCTTAGGAATGCTAAGTATACTCCACTATCAAAAACTTAGACAATCTAAGTATTCAGGTATCAAATATGACTATCTTTTGGCATCAACTCATCCCTTCCCAGCAAGACTCAAACAAGCTCGAGAGGCGAAAAGCCTTACACAAACGGAGCTTGGTCTTCGGATTGGCTTGGATATCAGTGTAGCCAGCAGCCGTATGAACCATTATGAGAAAGGCCGACACTTGCCTGACTATGACATGGCAAAAAAAATGGCTGATGAGCTTGGCGTTCCGGTTGCGTACTTTTATTGCGATTCGGAAGATATGGCGCAATTATTAATGTCATTTCACAACCTTTCTCCAGAGCAAAAGCAGCGTGTTCTGGATTTCATCAATAATCAGCTTATTAAAGGTTAAAATCTCGAGCCTTGTTCGAAATTGCTGATTGCAAAGAGAGAAAATCCAACTAAGCTCTATTTCCCCTCTCAGTAAGCCAATAAAAAAGTGACGTTATCGCTCTAACAGCCAGTGTTTAAATTTTAAAGCACCATATCGCCATAATATTGCCATGACAACGCAATATAATACTGCTATTTCCTGTCCTGCAACCGGTGGGATAAAATCAACAAACTTGCTGCCGAATGACCAAGCAAAAAGCATACCCCCCCAAAATAGAAGAAGTTTCGCAATGAATACTCCATAGAAATTGAAATATTTTGCAAGTTTAACTTGTTCATTTCGCGGAATTTTCTGTGTTTTAAGGACTCCAGATAGGAGTAAGCAAACAATAAGGCTCACAAAAAAAACCAAGAAAAAACCTTCAAAAGAATAGCGCCAGTTTATCGCGCTTTCTAGCCAAGGGGGGAGTTCAGTAGTTGAATTTACTTTTTCCAGCTTAACCAATGCTACAGTAATTGCCATGAGGGCTGGCGTGAAAAAGAAACATAACGCTCCAGACTTCAAAGTATTCCAAATAAACTTCAAATTTCAGCTCCTTAAATGATTGATGAATAGTAAGCCATAAGGTTTTATCGCATATTATCAGCAACATATGACATTTCAATCAATTTAGGAACAATTAGTACGTAGTAAATAGTATCAGTACTATTAGTAGTGGCCATGTTTAATGGAGACTAGCGCTCAGATAGTATTATTTTTGTGGTACTAATCACAAATCGGCATTCTCACTGCGATCACCGAGGCTGGCGGCCCAGGCGACTTTAGCGGTGACATCCGGGCGTTTTTCACGCCATAAATAGTTCAGCTCTTGTTGCAGGGCTTCGAAGCCTTCGCGGGTAATTAAATCGGTGCGCATCTTTTACAGGGCTATATCAGGGTGAATTCCGGCCTGAATGGTAGCAGTTTTTATGTAGTTACTGCTATGTGGCCGTCATAAGTTTGACGACTTCGTTACCGGGCTAAGGCCGCTTAAATAATTAAATTGAATAAAATCAATAAATTAAAAAATTTATAAAATATTTCAACACTGTCATTTAGGTGTAACAAAAATATGCTAGCCCGCTGGGCCGCTCCTGGCTATAGTTGGTTTACCAGATAAAAGAGGTAACAGCGCATGAAAACAAAATTATTTAGCCTGGCGGCGTCACTGCTGATTGTTGCACTGGCCGGCTGTTCAACCGCGCCGGCAAAATATACTTATGTAGTTGACCCGGATTTAACCGAACAAGCCGACAACCTTACCCGTACCAGTGCCCATAACGGCCACGTAGTGTGGGTAAATCCGCCGATGAAACGGGTACCGGTAAGCGAACAAAAATAAACTGACAAACTTTGTAACATAAAGAACTGCCGTGGTTTTTCGCCAAGGCAGTTTTTTCGTTTATAGTGGAGCAAATATTATGGAGACTTCACTATGGCCGGTTCAGAAACGCCGAAAATTCTGGTTGTAGACGACGATATGCGCTTACGTGCTTTGCTGGAACGTTATCTGGTTGAGCAAGGTTATATAGTGCGCAGCGTAGCGAATTATGAGCAAATGCAACGGTTGATGGAGCGGGAGAACTTTCATCTGGTGGTGCTGGATTTAATGCTGCCCGGTGAAGACGGTTTATCTATCTGCCGCCGGCTGCGCCAGCAGGAAAATGAAATTCCGATTATTATGCTTACCGCCAAGGGTGACGAAGTCGACCGTATTATCGGCCTGGAAATGGGCGCCGACGATTACCTGCCCAAACCCTTTAACCCACGCGAATTGCTGGCACGTATTCGCGCCGTCATGCGGCGCAAAAGCAAGGAGTTACCCGGAGCGCCCAGCCAGGCGGAAGGCATGGTGGAATTTGGCCCGTTTAAATTTAACCTCGCCACGCGCGAGATGCGTAAGGGCGATGAGCTGTTGCCGTTAACCAGTGGCGAATATGCGGTGTTAAAAGTGCTGGTAAGCCATCCGCGTGAACCGCTATCACGCGATAAGCTGATGAACCAGGCGCGCGGCCGCGATTACTCCGCCATGGAGCGCAGTATCGACGTGCAGGTATCCCGCTTGCGCCGTATGCTGGAAGACGACGCCGCTAACCCGCGCTACATTCAAACGGTGTGGGGTCTCGGGTATGTGTTTGTGCCGGATGGCAGTGTGACGTAGATGCGCTGTTTTCCGCGCAGTGCCTTTGGCCAAACCGTATTTCTGATTGGCTTGTTGTTACTGATCAACCAACTGGTGTCTTACCTGTCGGTGGCGTTTTATGTTATCAAGCCCACCACCCAACAAATTAACCACCTTATTGCTAAGCAAATTAAAGTGGTGTTTATCGATGTCGGTCATCAGCAGTCGGTGCTGTCAACGGAGCTGACTGAGCGTTTTCAGCAGGCCACCGGCATTGAGGTTTATACTGAGCAGCAAGCATTGCAGCAAGGGCTGGCAGAAGCCAGTTACTATGCTTATTTTTCTGATTTAATGTCGCGTGAGCTCGGCGGCGAAGCTGAAGTGCGGGTGGCGCAAGGCGCAACCTATGCCTTTTGGGTGCGGCCGCCACAAGCGCCGCAGTACTGGGTCAAGGTGCCGCTAACCGGGCTGGATGAAACTGACTTTTCGCCGCTGACCTTTTACCTGCTGTTAATCGGTGTGCTCAGTGTCAGCGGCGGTTGGTTATTTGCCCGGCAGCTAAACCGGCCGTTGAAAAGCTTACAACAAGCGGCATTACAGGTAGGGCGCGGCGAATTTCCGCCACCGTTGGCTGAACATAAAGGCTCAACCGAAATTATTGCCGTAACCAAGGCCTTCAATTATATGGCGCGCGGCATTAGACAATTAGAGCAAGACCGGGCCCTGTTAATGGCCGGGGTATCGCACGATTTACGCACACCGCTGACGCGGATCAGGCTGGCGTCTGAAATGATGCAGGAGCCGGATAACTGGATCCGTGACGGCATTATTAATGATATTGATGATATGAATGCCATTATCGACCAGTTTATTGACTACCTGCGCCATCATAAAGAAGAGCCGGGCAAAAAAGAAAACCTCAATACCTTAGTGCGCGAGCTGGTGCAGGCCGAACATTTGCAGCAGCGGCATATAGCGACTGAGTTGGCAGAGAACCTGCCGGACACTATGTTGCGGCGTATCGCTATTAAACGCTTATTGAATAACTTACTGGAGAATGCGCTGCGCTACAGTGACGGCGATATTGAAATTTCCACCGGCTTCGAGCGTAACCGCAAGCGTATTTACCTGCAGATCCGTGACCATGGCCCGGGCATTCCGGATGACCAGATGAAAGCCATGTTTGAACCCTTCACCCAGGGCGATGTTGCCCGCGGCAGCGGTGGCTCCGGCTTAGGCCTGGCCATTATCAAGAAAATTGTCGATATGCATCATGGTGATATCACCTTACACAACCACGCCTATGGTGGTTTGGTGGTAACGGTGTATTTACCGGTGCGATAGGCAGAAAAAAGCCCTGCAATGCAGGGCTTGATTAACGTTACTGGTTAGAGTATTTCTTTTCCAGAATATCCAACCTGGCCGTTTTAACCAGGCCTGACGCCTTGATTTGTGTCAGCAACTGCAGCAGGTCAACGTCTTGCTGCGGCTGCACTATGTAGACTCCGGTACTGCCGGCCGAACGCACGATTTTCAGATTAAACTGCTGTAGTAAATTCTGAATGTCGCTGCCTTTACTGTGCAGCAAGCTGATATTGCCGGTAACAACGCCCAGTTCGCCGGTCAGACTATTTTGCACTACCGCATTGCGGCGGAAATCAATAAACTGCTCGACATCGTTAGCTGATACCCGGTTAACTAACGTCATGTTGCCTACATCGGCCAAGCTGACCGAACGATCTGCCAGCGCCTGTGGCACTGCGACCAGTTCTGTTTTTAATTGATAGACACCGTATTGCGAAGCGGCTTTATTCACGCGAACCTTCTGTTCTGCCGGCACATTATTTTGCTGTAACCCAGCTTTTAGTGATTGCGCGTTTACACTGCTGACAGACAGACAAAGGGCAACCGATAATACTGATAAACTATACTTCATAACATATTCCTTTGACTGTTAATGACCGAAAATCCGGATGCCTACGCCTTCCAATACTGACGGCACAGCATTGTTTTTATAGCCATCCTGCCATTGTGAGTCAGTTACGTTTAAATCGGCACCGTTGGTATCTACCAATCTGATGGCCCATGTACCTTGCGCCTCTTCACCATAAAAAGCGTTGGACAAGAATATAACGTTTTTCAAAATATAACCTTCCTGATAGCCGCTGGCAAAGTCAAACGTCGGCTCTACAATCGCTTGCTTGGATGACAACAGTACACTGCGGGTGCCACTTGGCGATGTAACTTCTATTGCCAAATCGATACCCGCTGTTGTTTGACTGGGCCAGGAAGTCGACAGCAGCTCGGCATTTGCCACATCAAAGGCGAACTGAACTCCTTCGATGGTTACCTTTTCGGTTACTTCAAGAGTCTGTACAGCACCTGTTGCGTCATTGTCTGCAATGGTAAGAGCTAGTGAATCCGTACCATTTGTGGTGCCAACAGCAGTCCATTCAGTAACAACCTGCTCTGGTAATGCGGTACTGTATGTCTTCGCCATTGTGACTGCTGCGCCCGCATTTACCCGGCCAAAACCGTATAAGTTGTTGTGTGCATAGCCTGCGGCATTTTCTACCCAACCAGCATGGGCGATAAATTTACTTCCGCCTATTTCAAGTTCTACCGCGTCGTTAGCAGGGTCAACCTTAGTGCTGGTTTTTACCAGGATGTCTTTAATATCGCGGTAAGAAAGCTGCGGATTAGCACTATGTATCAAACTTATCACGCCAGCTGCATTGGGGGCTGCCGAGGACGTACCATTAAAAGTGCTGGTATAGTTGCAACTCGCGTTTTCAGGGTGTCCCGGAAAGTTAAACGGGGTAAAAGCTGCGTCATATTCTGCCCAACCGCCCGCATCTACCGCAGGGAAACCGCTGTAACCACGTAAACAGGTCATTTGGTCAGTGGTGACCATTGCCGGTGCCAACTCGCCATATTCGCCAGCTGGTGCAGATACCAATACGTTAGCACCTGCGGTAGAGTAGCTGGTATGTTTGCCGTTTGAGTTAACTGCCGCAACGGAGAAATAGAACGGTGTGTTCTGTGATGGCTCAAAGTTACCGTTCAGGCATGTCAGCCCAAGTGCATTAGCATCAGCGCAAACTGAACCTGCCCAGCTGTTGTTGCCTGGGCGACGGAAGCTATTGCCGCTAGATTTTGTGTTCACAGCGCCAAGACCATTGCGCAGGGAGTTCGTGGAGTAACTTTGTACTGCTTCTTCCAGTTCGTCGTAGGCAATTACTGCAGGATAGCTAATACCATAACTGCGGTTAAACACAGTTAGCGGTTCATTCTCCGTAATGCCGCTACCGGGAATACCATGGCTTAAGGCACTGTTTAAATCAGACTGAGCGTTAAGGTAGTTCATACCTATTAATTTGGTATGTGGTGCCACGCCGCGACCACCTAAGCCGTTCCAACCGGTTGCGGCTATGAGACCTGCGACGCTGGTACCATGATCGCCGGTTTCATTGGTCGAGGTAGGGTCAGTGATATTCAATGCACCTGGCATCATATTCAGTGAGCGATTGGCAAGTACGTTAGCGGCTAAATCCTCGTGCGAAATCTCCAACCCGGAGTCTACTACAACGGCAATGCTGCCTTCGCCCGTAACGCCCTGTTGATAAGCGGCTATCACATTCATATCTTCGCCTGGCGCCAGAATGGTTGTATCTACCCGATCGGTAAGCCACTCGTCGGCACGCTCTGCGGTGAATCCGGCTTCTTCTATCAGGAACGTTCTTATAGCATCAAGGTTAAGTGCAAAAGCTGCCTGGCCGGTATTATTAAGGTGCCACTGTTGATAGGCCAGTGGATCTGATACCGGGGCGGCGATAGTTAATGTGGCTTTATTACTTAGCGCACCGTCGCTAACGGTATATTCAATATTGGTGGCGTGATCGAGTACCGGCAAGTAAGTAAAGTCTGTACCCTGTACTGTCAGTACGCCGTTACTTAGCTGATAAGCACCTTGTGTTGGTTGCACTGTCACGCCGTTTTCAGTGATCACAGTAATATTCAGAGTATCTTTGCTATTGACATCACTTACTGCAAAGCTGCCCTGCACAGGGATCCAGCTTTGTGTGGCAGCAACAGATACGTTCAAGGCTTCGGGTGCAATATTCTTACTACCACCGCATGCGGTGACAGATAAAGCAACGGCTACTGCAATGCCGCTTAATCTGTATTTATTTGCGTTCAACATGTTCTTCCTGATTATTAAAATGTCTTTATTATTATCATCATCACAAAATATTACAGATGTAAAAAATCATGACGATTTATAGAGCATATATTCAAAAAGTAGCTAGTAAAAGAGCTTTTTAAGCTTTAGTAGCAGATTTATTAGTCTTATTGTAAATATTTAATAACCTTTTGAATGAGTTTTGTATAAAAAATGGACAGAACATTGGGCTGCGAGAGGGCGTTGATATAGTTCCAATAGCAGAAGCGGCTGTAACACTTGACCTCAAGTTAACCTAAGATATTAACCTTGCCTTTGTGTTTTACTACTGCCAGCTTCTGGCAGTGGTTAAGCTAGACTAACAGCGACAAAATGCTAAACAGAGGGGGTAAAGTGCAATCTATTATTCAGGTAAATAACTTAAGCAAAACCTATCCGTCCGGTTTTCAAGCGTTACAAAACATTCAGTTGGATATTCGCCGTGGTGAAATCTTTGCCTTGCTGGGGCCGAACGGCGCCGGCAAAACTACCTTAATCAGCATTATTTGCGGCATTGTTAACCCGGGCGAGGGCACTGTGTTGGTCGATGGCCAGGATATAGTGCAGCAGTATCGTCAGGCCAGGCAGCGGATTGGTTTAGTGCCGCAGGAGTTGTCGGTCAGTATCTTTGAAACGGTGTGGGATACGGTAAGCTTTAGCCGTGGCTTATTTGGTAAAGCGGCTGATCCGGCCTATTTGCAGCAACTGCTGCGCGACTTGTCACTGTGGGATAAAAAAGACAGCAAGATTATGACATTGTCCGGTGGTATGAAACGCCGGGTTTTAATTGCCAAAGCGCTGGCGCATCAGCCGCAAATTTTGTTTCTGGATGAGCCCACTGCCGGGGTCGATGTAGAGCTGCGCCGTGATATGTGGCAGATGATCCGCCGGCTGCGCGACAGTGGCGTGACTATTATTCTTACTACGCACTATATTGAAGAAGCTGAAGATATGGCCGATCGCATTGGTGTGATCCGTGCCGGCAAGCTGATATTGGTCGATGATAAAACCAGCTTGATGCAAAAACTGGGCAAAAAGCAGTTACTGTTGCAGTTGGCCGCGCCTTTAGCGCAAATCCCGGCTGCGCTGTCGGCCTATCAGTTGCAGTTATCCGCCGATAACAACCAGCTGATATACACCTTTGATGCGCAGCAGGAGCAGGCCACTATTGCCGGTTTGTTACGTCAGCTTAATAGTCTGGACATAGAGTTCAGTGATCTGCACACCAGGGAAAGCTCGCTGGAAGATATTTTTATCAGCCTGATGGGAGATGCCGCATGAATTTCTACGCCATTAAAGCCATTTACCTGTTTGAGCTGGCCCGTACCTGGCGCACGCTGATGCAAAGTATTGCCTCACCGGTGTTATCTACCTCGTTGTATTTTATTGTGTTTGGCTCTGCCATTGGTTCCCGCATGGTGGCCATAGACGGCGTCAGCTACGGCGCCTTTATAGTGCCTGGCTTAATTATGCTGACGGTGCTGACAGAAAGCACGTCGAACGCCTCTTTTGGTATCTATATGCCAAAATTCTCCGGCACCATTTACGAGATTTTATCGGCACCGGTATCGGCAGTAGAAATTATCCTCGGTTATGTTGGCGCGGCAGCCAGTAAGGCTATTTTACTGGGGTTAATTATCCTGTTTACGGCGCAGTTTTTTGTCGATTTCAGCATAATGCACCCGCTATGGATGCTAACCTTTTTAGTGCTTACCGCCATCAGCTTTAGCTTGTTTGGTTTTATTATCGGCGTGCTGGCCAACAGCTTTGAACAGCTGCAAATTGTGCCGTTGATGGTGATCACGCCGCTAACCTTTTTAGGTGGCAGCTTTTATTCCATCAGTATGCTGCCGCCACTGTGGCAGCAAATTACGCTGTTTAACCCGGTGGTATACCTGATCAGCGGTTTTCGCTGGAGTTTTTACGGTGTCGCCGATGTTAATGTCGGTTTTAGTCTGGCGATGATTTTGCTGTTTATGGCCAGCTGTATTGGCGTGATTTGCTGGATTTTCCACAGCGGTTACAAGGTTAAGGTGTAAGCCCTATCGCAGCTGGCAGCAAAGTTGTCAGCTGCGTATTTAGCGCTGCGATAATCTTTTTTTCCTGCCAATACTGGTTATGCGATAACGGGTTCCAACTGGCAGCGAGCCAGCCAAAAAAGCCGCCGCCGGCGTTTACTTCGATATCGGTCACCAGTTGGCCGTAGCCGGGGGATAAATCGGCCAGTGGCCAGCCCAGTACATCGTCTTTGTCGTAGTAGTTATGCCAGATAAAGCCGCGGTTTGGTTTGTTAAACGGCACAATTTGTTCCATCGCATGGGCGGCAACAAAGATGGGGATATTACAACCGGTGGTAATAAGGCTTAGCAGCCGATCGCCGCGTAAAAACGCGATATCCTCATCCGTTAGCGGGTTATCGCCGCTGATGCCGGCCTGATAGCGTTTGATATCCCGCCAGATGCCGGCGGCGGGTTTAATGCCGGCTTTGGCTTGCTGCGCATCCCACAGGTAGCAGGACAACACATGGCAACCTAACGAATGTGCCAGCAACACCAGCTTGCCATCGGCGGTTAACTGTTGTTTTGCCAGATACAGCGCGCGGGCAATTTTCAGTTGGCTGTAATGGTACAGGCTATGTGGTTGCTCTTTACGATGTTCCAGCGCGGCGGCATCAGCAAAACCAAATAACATAAAACGCCGCAGTTTGCTCCAGCGTAAGCGTGAGCCCACCGCTTGCCATACCCGTTGCTCGTTGTACAGCAGCAAATCCTGATAATACACGGTGCCGTAATACAGCTGCGCTGCGTTAGCACCAGCCGCTTGTTGCAACTGGCTAAACAGTTTATCAGCATAATCCGGCCGGGTTTCGCCCATGCCATGAATGGTAACCAGCGCCACATTCTTCATCGCTCAGGCCTGTTGTTGTTTGCGTTGCTGCTCCAGATACGCATACAGCTGCTCGGTAAAAAAACCGTGCATTAAAAAGCGCTGGCCTAAATTCCACGGCCCGACTAAATAATGCGGGTATTTGTTATAGGCCATTTCGCTCAAAGACTTATCGCCAACCAAATCGCCGATGCGGATAGCAATCGACTGGTCGAGGTTAAAGCCGTTAATCGCATCGCGGTATTCTTCCCGTGTTAGCAATAAGCAGAATAAACACATAAACAGCGCATGGGCGCTTTCAAAATCCAGCCACTGTGTACGTTTTTGCGTAAATGAAAACTGTGCCATCTCGATAGGTTGCCAGTGCTGCCAGTTAAGCTCGTTTGGGGTTAACGGCTGCTGCGGGTGGTGCCAACTGCCCAGCTCAGCGAACAAGCGAAACAGCTGTTGGTCGTGCTCAACAAAGCTGGCGTGCTGCATATCGGCAATGCTTTTGGGGTACAGTTGCACCGGGTTAACACCGCTATTGGGGCTATTGGCAGCCAGAAAATTCAGCACATTAGATTCGGTAGCATAGTGGCGCAAAATCAGTAAATTGGCCTCTTTGCTGACAAAATGCGTGCAAAACCAGCAAATCAGCTGTTGTAAGCGGTTATGCGCACTAAATTGCGGCAACGGCAGGCGCTTAAACAACCAGGTAATATGCAGCAAAATAGCAAAGATAAACTGCAGCAATGGCCGTACGCCCCAGCGCAGCGGGTTTTGTAAATCTTTTAACCATAGATCCAGCGCTGCTTGTTCGATTGGCAGCGAGTTATCCTTAGCAATAGCTTTTAAATAGGCGCTTGGGCCCTTGCCGGTTTCAATAGTCATGCTCTACTTCTTCCAGTTGCAGGCAATATAGCCTGGCGGTAACACGGGCGGTGCGCACTATGGCCGTTAGCTGCGCCGGGCTTTGGCATAAGCGGTCGATCAACTGATACAGCTTTTGCATATGGTCGTCATCGTTAGCGCCGTGGTAGCGCATAAAGCGGGTAAAGCTGCCATCGCCGCCTGTGGTTTTATCTATTTGCGCGGCCCAGTCGTTGGCCATTTTCTGGCCCAGGCCTTCAATGATCCACATGGCACCAATTAAATCGACCGGGTTAGGCTGGCCGGCACGGTACATTAAAAAGCCGTGCAGCGCTTCGGTGCCGATATTACGCGGCGCGGTTTGGATGTCGCTTAAGCTGCCGCCGGCGGCAACATAATCACGCTCGAGCATTTCATAGTCACGGTGCTCTTCGCGGGCATGGCCGATAATGGTTGAGCGCACATCGCTGTAATCGCGGTCAAAGCCGGAGGCGCAGCGGCTGATCCAGCGCGAGCCCTCTATTACCTGCTGGCGCCAGTTCAGCAGCAGTTGGCAATAATCGGCTTTACTAAACTGGCCACGTTCTAAGCGCTGCAACAGCGGCACGCGGCCCAGCTGGCGCTCAAATTCAAACCACACCCGCATCAGCGCCTGTAAACATTGTTGGCCCTGCGGGTTTAATAGGTGCGCTGTCATTCAGGCCTCCACTACAGTCAGTTGCATATAGGCATTATTAAAGCGGCCGCTCTCCGGCACCATGCATACTATGGTATCGCCGGTTTTATAGTTTTGTGTGCGGCGAAACTCGTCCAGCATAATAAAAATAGAGGCACAGCCGGTATTGCCGCGGCTGTACAGATTGCTGTACCACTTATGCTCGGCAATGCCAACGCCGGCGCGCTGCAGCATGTCGAAAATTTTGCCGCGAAAATAATGCGATGAGTAATGGCACAGTACGTGGTCAACCTTGTCCGGTTGCACGCGGCCCTCACTGATTAAACGCAGGTAACCATCGACACCCAGCTTAACGATATTTTCCAGCAGTCGCACATCCTGGCGAATAAGCAAGGCGCCGGCCGCTTCAGCCTGGGCATAAGTGGCGTAATCCTGCCAGCTTTGGCTATGGTTGCTATCTGTTGGGTAACCCACGCTCATACACACCGGATAGGCATCGGCATGCGAAAAACTGCGGATCCAGTCAATACGAAAACAGCGGCCGCGCGCCCGGGTTTCCAGCAGCAGGGCACCGGCGCCGTCGGATAGCATCCAGCGCAGAAACTCGGCGTTAAAATCCAGTTCTGTGCCGGCGGCTTCATAACGGCTGGCTTTAAATAAGCGCGAGGTCAACTCACTGGCCACCACTAACGCATTGGGCTGCTCGCCGGCTTTCAGGTTAGTAAAGGCCGCTTTTAGCGCCATCATACTTCCGGAGCAAATGCCGTGGCTGCTGTGCAGCTCGATATCACTTAAAGCCAATTCGGCCTGCAACATAGAGCCAAAGCCCGGCAGCACTACATCGCCCTGGCTGGTAGCAGCGCTGAGCATCTTAATCTGGCGCTTGCCGATAAAGCTGCCTGTTAAGCAATGCTCTGCCGCCCGCGCTGCCATTGCGGCGTTAGAAAAGAGAGTGTTGTGGTTGGCATCGATAGCGTAGTGCCGCGTATGAATACCGTTAGATTGCAAAATACGCCGCTTTAACCGGCTGGGCTTGCCATGCACGTAGCCCAGCAGCGGCTCCATTTCGTCATTGCTGATGGCCGGGCCGGGTAAAAAGTGGCCTGTGCTGTTGATATACACACTCATGCGTTCACCTTGCGCTGCTGCAGTGCCACCTTTAAGCAGCGCAGGTTTTCTTCCATATAGGGCAGTACACACACTATCGCCATAAAGCCCAGATAATACGGCAGGTAAGTGTCGCCGCCATGGGCGTAGGGCATGCGCTGGAAATAAAACTCGCCCTGCCAGTTAAATGTCAGCAGTTTCACCACTACCGGATAGTTAATCACACCAATTAACAGCAACATATACAGCGGCAAGGTAGCTAAATAATTATGCGCATGCATCTCCCACAAGCTGATATGGCGCTTGGGTGCAGCGTAATGCACGTCGTAGTGGGCTACCGCTTCATGCGCCAGCCAGGCGGCAAGGCAAATCAGCATAATCAGCACATTTACCTTAAACAACAGGCAGAGCAAAATCGGCACCGCCATTTGGATGCCCATTAACGAGTGAATAAGCGACTCTTTTAAGCCCGAGGTATGTTCAATCCGGGTGGCGCGGTGGCAGCACCAGTCAACAAAACCGGCAATACCCCACAATGGCAGAAACACATACAACATTAACTGAATAAGCAACTGGCTGGTTTGCAACACCGCACTCCTTCTGGTGCTAATACTGCGGCGTACTATAGCGCAAGGTTAATGGTTTGTAGATTAATTTGTGCGCCTTGCCTGATGCCGCGCCAGAAAATACAGCGCGCTACCCAGCAGTACAAATAAGCTTGTCGCCAGAATGGCAGACCAGCTGACCTGCAGTGCCAGCCAAACGCAGGCGGCAATGCCCAGCAACGGAAACAGGTAACCCAGCGGCAGCACAAAGCTGTCGGCATTGGCCAGTTTGGGCCGTAGCAGCGGTACGGCGGCGCAGGTAAGGCCATACAGCAGCAAGCGCGATACTACGGTAGCGGCGGCTAGCCATAAAAATGAGCCATATAAGGTTAACAGCAGCGCCAGGGCGCCAAAAAACATGATCGAGTTGGCCGGCGTTAAAAAGCGCGGCTGTACCGCGGCAAACCAGCGCGGCAGGCTGCCATCTTCGGCCAGGGCAAAGCTGGCGCGCGGGGTGGAAAATATTGCGCCCAGCAGGTTAGCGGCAACTGACGCAACAACGCCGAGCATCAGCAGAAAAGAGCCAGCCTGGCCAAATAGGCTGGCGGCGACATCCAGTAACGGGCTGGCGGAGCCGGCAATATCCGGCACCGCCGCCACACTGACCAGCTGAATGCCGATATATAGCAAAGTCACCATCAATAAGCCGAAGATTAAAGCGCGTGGCATATCCCGCGCCGGATTTTTCGCCTCACCGGCCGGTACCACTACCGATTCAAAACCGACAAAGGCGTAAATCAGCAATAAGGTGGCGCCGCCGATATCGTACGGGCTGCTAAGTACCGTCAGCGGATTAAACGCCGGCAGCAGCCCGCTGCCCAGCAAGCTTGCGCCGGCAATCACCAGTAGCAACAGTACGGCAAATTTAACCAGGGTTAGCAGGGCCAGCGAGCGCATAGCGCGCACCGAGCCCAGCACGTTAACTAATGTCAGGCCGGCGACAATAGCGCTTAGCAGCACAACACGGGGTAAGCCTGCAGATGCTGCCGGCCAGAAATAGCCAATACTGTCGACCAGTAAGGCCGTGTTGGCGGCAAACGACACTAAGCGGGCTATGTAATACAACCAGCCGGCCTGAAAGCCGATAAAGGGGCCAAACGCTGCTGTGCCATAACGTACCGGGCCGCCGCTGCCGCGAAAGTAGCTGGCCAGCTCGGCCATACACAGCAATATCGGCAAAATCAGCAAAGCACAAAACAGATAAATTAACGGACTGTATTCACCGGCCAGTTTCGCCGCCCCGCCCGGTAAACCAAAAATGCCGGCGCCGATCAAGCCATTAACCACCAGCAACCACAGGCCAAATAAGCCCAGATGGCGCGGCAGGGAGCGCTCAGATACAACAGTGTTGGCGTCAGACATAACGGTTATCCGGATTAAACAAGGCCTTACTATAGAGTGAAACCCGCTGACATGCACCCTATGCGCGTTGCCGCACCGACCCTGGCTTAACATCGCGCTACAGTAAGCTTCCCGCCAGTGTAGTTCGCTACCGGCGTTACCTTCTAACCTGATAAAGGAAGACGAAAATGCAAACATTAAACCGCAAGTTATTACTGGCCATGGCCATAACTCTGGCGCTGGGCAGCAGCACTGTGCTGGCTGATGACAAAATGGCCGTCAAAGCACAAACCGGGGCCATTGTTAACGCCAGGCAGGAAGCGCAAATTTGGACCACCTATGCGCTGAGCCCTTACCTGCGGGCCAATGACATTAGTGTTACCGTGTTAGATGGCAAAGCCACGCTGAGCGGTAATGTGGCAGAAGATGTGCACAAAGACCTGGCCGGTGCTATTGCTGAGGGCGTCAAGGGTATTGATGATGTTGATAACCAAATCAGCGTAGATGCCGATTATAAAGCACCAGATCGCAGCAACACCCGCGGTTACGGCGATGTGGTGGATGATGTCACTATTACCACCGCCGTGAAATCTAAGCTGCTGTGGAGCAAGCACACCGAAGGCATGGACACTAAGGTGGTAACCAACAATGGCAAGGTTGAGTTAAGCGGCACTGTGGCAACACAGCAGGCGAAGCAGCAGGCGGAAAAGCTGGCGAAAAATACAGACGGCGTGCGCTCGGTAGATAACAAGTTGCGTGTCAGTGATAAAACCGCTGACGGCAAAAGCTATAAAAAAGCCGATGCGGAAAAAGGCACCGTAATTGCCGACAGCTGGATAACCACTAAGGTTAAATCCACCTTTTTGTATTCCAGCAATGTGGCCGGTGCCGATATTTCTGTTAACACCAGCAAAGGTATAGTTACGCTGTCCGGTAAAGTCGACAGCGGCGTGGAGCAGGCGTTGGCGATTGAGCTGGCGCAGAATATCCGCGGCGTAAAAAGTGTGTCATCGAAACAGCTTATTTTCTGATTTGTTTCTTTTTAGTCATCAATGTGGGTTAGCGCACATTGTTATGTGACATTTCGGGTTAAGTTGGCTGCTGCAATTTAACCCGGCTGTTATTTATGCTACCTGAACTGCAAAAAAGGACGGAGGCTGTTATGAATGAACCTCAGCATACTAATCCGCATATAATGCGCCATAGCGTATTGCAATTGCATTTTGATGCGCTGAGCTTCGAAATGGTGCGCATGCGCTGCGAAGTACTGTTGCAACAGAATATCTGGAACGAGCAACAACAAAAATTACTGCGCGATAACCAATTGTTATCTGTCGCGCTGTTGCAGGCCGGAGCCATGAATGTCAATACCAGTGCTCAACTGCAGCAGCTGACGCTGAGTAGCCAATGCGACACGCTGACGCAAACCCTCAACCGCAGCATTATGCTGGACCGCATTAGCCAGGCTATCAGTATGGCAACACGCCAACACAGCCGTTTTGCTGTGCTGTTTATTGATCTAGATAAGTTTAAGCCGGTAAATGACCACTATGGCCATGCCGCCGGTGATGCTGTGCTGCAACAAGTCAGTGCGCGTTTAACCGCTGCGATACGTGACAGCGATGCGGTTAGCCGCCATGGTGGTGATGAATTTCTGCTGCTGCTTAACAATATTAAGCACGGCCGCGATGCCGCGCTGTTTGCCGGCAAATTAGTGCAGCTGCTGGCACAGCCGTATCAGCTGGCGCAGGGTACGGTATCGTTGTCAGCCAGCATTGGCATTGCACAGTACCCCTTTGATGCCGACAATGCTCAGGCTCTGATCAGCTATGCCGATGCTGCTATGTATCGGGTAAAGCAACAAGGTGGTGCCGGCGCGCGGTAGGCCGTCCGGCTTTCGTTGCTGAAATTCCGGCCGCTATGCGCGCCAGCGCACTGATAACCCGGCAGTACTGCGTCATAGTAGCGCAGGGCGCACCTTTGCTGCAGCCCGGTACCAGCAGGAGTTTCAGATGAATATTTCCATCAATCAAACCAAAATACTGCCTTTTACCAGGCTGCAACAGCGCGCTGTGCTGCTGTTGAGCTCAGTAGTGTTACTGGCCGCCTGCGCCGCTGCGCCCGGGGCACCAACAGCTGAATTGCTGGCCGCGGAGCGGGCTATTGCCAACGCAGAACGGGCTCAGGTGATCCGCTATACCAGCATTGAACTGAACGCCGCCCGCAACGAGTTGACTGCCGCCCGCAGTGCCGTTACGGCGGAAAATATGCCGCAAGCACAGCGGTTAGCCTTGCAGGCTCAGCTCAGTGCTGAATTAGCATTAGCGCGGGCTGAACTGCTTAAAGCGCAAGCGGTAAATCAGGACATGCAGCAAAGCATTGATGCCTTGCAGCAGGAAGCGCAGCGCAACCTGTCAGGAGTAAAACCATGAAAGCACCCACATACTTCACGAAAAACCTGCTGGGCCTGAGTCTGGCCACGGCGTTACTGGCCGGCTGTGCGGCCGCACCGAAAAGTCCCGATGGCGCCGCCAATGTGCGCATGCAACTGACACAGCTGCAGGCCGATCAACAACTGGCTATGTTAGCACCACTGGCGATTAAAGATGCTGAACAGGCGGTCCGGCTGGCCGAGCAACCGGAGAAAAACACCGCGCTGGCGGCGCACCGCGTGGTGATGGCTGAGCGCAAAGTTAATATGGCCGGCACTCAGGCGCAAACCCGGCAGTTGGAATTACAACGTGATGCGCTGAGCCAAAAACGCGATGATGTGCGGTTAAACGCCCGTACCCGCGAGGCTGCCAGTGCCCGGGCCGACGCCAGTAGTGCCCGCAGTGACGCGGAATTTGCGCGGTCTCAGGCCAGTAGCGCCAGAGCCGATGCCAGCAGTGCACGGCTGGCAGAAAGTGCCGCGGCGGGCCGTGAAAACGCCGCCTTATCTGCGGCTGCCAGCGCACGGCAACAAGCTGCCACGTCGGCGGCTACCGCAACTGACTTACGGGCACAAATAGCCGAGCTGAATGCCAGGCCCACCGATCGCGGTTTGGTTGTTACCCTGGGTGATGTGCTGTTTGACACCGGCAAAGCCAACCTGAAAAACGGCAGCAGTAATCATCTGGATAAACTGGCAGTGTTTTTAAATGCCTATCCTGAGCGCAGCGCGCAAATTGAAGGCCATACCGATGATGTCGGCTCTGACGCGGCCAATATGCTGTTGTCGCAACGCCGTGCTGATACGGTAAAAGCATTTCTGGTGGCGCAGGGTGTAGCGGGTAGCCGGCTGGACGCGTCCGGCAAAGGCGAAACGACACCACTGGCCAGCAATACTATGCCGGACGGGCGTCAGCAAAACCGCCGGGTGGAAGTGATAATTGCCAATCCGGAAAAGTAACTATTCGCGGCTAAGCGCGCTGGCGCACCGATTAACGCCGCAACGGCAGGTATGCTGGAGATAAGACAACTGCAATCCGGCGGTTGTCACTTATCAGCGGATTAATTATGGACAAGCCAATAGACACAAATACGGCCAATAACGCCTTTAACCGTGGCGTGGACGTTGCGTCCACTACTATGCACAACGCCATTAACAGCGCGTCTGATGCCGCCTCTCCGGCACTGAAACAGATGGCAAGCAGCGCTCACAGCTCGGTGGATAAAATGGCCAATGGTGCCCACCATGCAGCGGAGGCCATCTCGACAAAGGGGGCACAACTGCATCAGCTGCAACAGCAGTTAGCCGGCGACACCCGCACGCAAGTACGCAGCCATCCACTGTTAGCGATTGGTATCGCATTGGCCGGTGGTGCGTTATTTAGCTGGTGGTTAAGTCGTCGCACTGTGCAGCGTGATGCATCCGGCCGTGACGCCGGCTAAGCTTACCGAAACACCCGCAGCTGCGGGTGTTTTTTTGCCCCGCTGCCGGGCTCCTGCTGCTACACTCCTGCTGCTACGCTAGGGCACGCTTTGCTGCAGCAATTGTTTGATATCGTCTTCTGTGCGCGGTTGTCCCAGCACGCTGAGGTACTCATCCAGCCCGGCCTGATAACATTCGCAGGCCATATTCTGCAAAGCAGGGCGATCTAAAATACTAATCATGCCTCTGCTGTAACTGATAAATTGTTGTTGTTGCATAATGCCGGCGGCCACCGTAACGCCACTGCGGCGTACGCCGAGCATATCGGCGAGAAACTGATGCGTCAGATAAAACCGGCTGCTGTGAGCGCGATCATGGCTCATCAGCAGCCAGCGTGCCAGCCGTGGGCTTAGTTCGTGAAAGTGCGCACAGGCAGCGCTTTGCGACAGCTGGGCCAGTTGCACAAACAGGTATTGCTGCAGCACATGTTGTAACTGCGGACACTGCAACAAAAATTGCTGTAAATCGGCAACATCAATACGCCAGGCCGTACCTTTGCCTTGCACCACGGCCTGCATCGGCGCTGTGGTCATGCCCAGCGCCAGGGTTACCCCCAGCATGCCTTCGTTGCCTATCAGTCCCATCTCCAGCGGCTTGTGTCCGGCCAGTTTACTCACCAGCGAAATAAAACCACTGAGCGGGAAGTACAGATAGCGATAGCGCTGATTCGGCTCGCACAAAATATCGGCAAACTCCAGTTGCACCACATCGCAGTATTGCAACAGGATGTGGCGCTCTTTGCTGCTGAGCAACTGCAACAGATGATTGGTGATAAGTGGTACGGTTGAAACAGACATAATATGAGCCCCCGGCACTGGCGTTGCCACTATGGCGCAAGACAGGTGCCGTGCAGCCTTGAACTGTCAGCATAGTGGCCGCTCCGGGCAGCGTCTGTGCGCTAAGGCACTCATTGCCAACACTTAAGCACTGCGCTTATTCCAGCTAAGCTGATGCGGCTTGTCATCTAACGCCAGGGCTATGCAGTTGGCGCTGATAAATATTGCTGAGTCAGCCGAAACTTCGTCGCCATCCAGTGTCAATGTCGCTTGCTGCGGCACCGGGTTAGCCTGTTGGTTAATCTGCAGCGCATACTTGCTGTTGCCAATGGTTACGTTGGCGCTAAACCCCGGCCAGTGTGGCGGCAGGCAAGGCGCAAGATGAATATGGCTGCCATGCCGGGTTAAGCCCAGCAGGCTTTCTACGCCGGCGCGGTACATCCAGCCGGCGGCGCCGGTATACCAGCTCCAGCCGCCGCGGCCAATATGTGGCGCCACCGAATACACATCAGCGGCCACCACGTAAGGCTCCAGCTTATACCGGCTAACGCCGGCCGGGGTTAACGCATGGTTGAGCGGATTTAACATGCTGAATAACTGCTGCGCCTGGTCCGCCTGGCCCAGTTTAGCAAAGGCCATTACTACCCACATAGCGGCATGGCTGTACTGGCCACCGTTTTCCCGCAGCCCGGGCGGATAACCTTTAATGTAACCCGGGTTGTGTGTGCCGGTGTCAAACGGCGGGGTAAACAGCAGCAGCAACTGTTGCCGGCGTTGCACTAAGTGCTGCTCGACGGCCGCCATCGCTGTAGCGGCGCGCTGTGGGTCGGCCATACCCGACAGTACGGCCCAGGACTGGCTCAGTGAGTCAAGCTGACACTCGTCGCTGTGCTGACTGCCCAGCCAGCTGCCGTCATCATAGGTTGCGCGTTTGTACCAGTTGTCGTCCCAGCCATAGTGTTCCATGGCGCTGAGCAGCATATCGCTGTGGTGTTGCCATACGTCAGCGCGCGGGTCGCCGCGTGTTTGCGCCAGCGGGATAAAGCGGCGTAAGGTGGCAAGCAACAGCCAGCCCAGCCAGATACTTTCGCCTTTGCCGGCGCTGCCAACCTGATCCATACCGTCGTTCCAGTCACCGCTGCCAATCAGTGGTAAGCCGCGTTCACTGCTCAGGCTAATGGCCTGATCCAGGCCGCGGGCGCAATGTTCATACAAGGGCGCGGCAGCGTCGGTGGGCATGGGTTGGAAAAAGGCGTCATGTTGGCCGGGTTCTAACTGCGGGCCCTGCAAAAAGCTGACGCTCTCATCCAGTACCGCGTTGTCGCCTGAGGTATCCAGATAGCGCACACAGGCAAAGGCCAGCCAGACTCTGTCATCAGAAATGCGGCCGCGCACGCCCTGGCCGCTGTGCGGCAGCCACCAGTGCTGTACGTCGCCTTCGACAAACTGGCGCTGTGCCGCGCGCAATAAATGCGCACGGGTTAGCCCGGGTGCGGCAAAGCTCAGTGCCATTGTGTCCTGCAGTTGATCACGAAAGCCATAAGCGCCGCTGGCCTGATAAAAGGCGGCGCGGGCATAGATACGACAAGCAATGGTTTGATACAGCAGCCAGCCGTTGAGCATAATATCCATGGCGCGATCCGGGGTAGTGACCTGCACGGCCTGCAACAGCCGCTGCCAATGCTGCTGTACCTGTTGCAACTCTGCTGCTAAATCAGCCGCACGATACTGCTGCACCAGTGCCAGCGCGCCGGCTTTATCGTCGGTTTGGCCCAGCAAAAACACCAGCTCAATTTGCTCGCCGGGCGCCAGGCTAACGCTGTGCTGTAAGGCGGCGCAGGGGTCCAGTGCGGCGCCAACCGCAGCGCTGAGTTCCTGCTGTTGCACCAGCGCCTGCGGGCTTTGCGTACTGCGGTTGCGGCCGAGAAACTCTGTACGGTCGGCGGTCCAGCCCGACAACGGCGTGTTGGCGCCCAGTGCGGCAAAAGCGACCTTGCCGGCAAAAGCGGTTTGCCACGGGTTTTGTACCAGCAATACCGCAGCTTCGTGTTCAAACTCACTGATTAAATAGGGCGCACAGGCCGCGCGGTCACGGCCTAACACCCATTCGGCATAGGCGGTTACCTGCAACTGCCGGTGTTTATCTGAGGTATTGCACAGCGTCAGGCGGGAAATTTTAACCGGTTGCTGCAGCGGCACATATTGCAACAGGCTTAATTGCAGGCCCGCCGCCTGATGTTGAAACCGGCTGTAGCCAAAGCCATGGCAGGCACTGTAATGGCCGCCGTCATTTACCGGTGCGCTGGTGGCGGTAAACAGCTGGCCGCTTGCCATATCCTGCACATAGATGGCTTCGGCACAGGGGTCGGTCACCGGGTCGTTTGACCAGGGCGTCAGCTGGTTTTCACGGCTGCTTTGCGCCCAGCTGTAACCGCTGCCGCCGGCAGATACCTGAAAGCCAAACTGCGGATTGGCAATCACATTCAACCAGGGCATGGGTGTGCGCTGGTTGTCGTTTAGCAAGGTTACGTATTCGCGGCCGTTATTGGCAAAGCCGCCCAAGCCGTTAAAAAACTCCAGCTCGCTGCTGACATAAGCAATGTACTGATTATCGCTGCTGTCACTATTGCCGGTGGCACTGTTTTTAACCACGCTGTGTGTAACCACGCCGGCGTTAACCTCGCTGACAACGGCGGCAGGCTGCAAGGGGGATGCAGGGGCTGTTGTTTGCGGTAACGCCCGTGCCGGCATAGCAACCGGCAGTGGTGCCAAACGCTGTAACTGGCGTTGTAAAGTGCCGCGTCTGGCATACAGCACTACCCTGGCAATAGCGGCCAGCAAGCTGCGGCTGGCGACGCTGATTAAGTCGGCGCGCAGGGTGTAAACATTACCGCGGGTTAATTGCGGGCCATTGGCCGTTTGCGGGCCGCTCGCCGTTTGTGGCGTTGGCCGGCTGCGGCTGCTGCGTACCAGAGCCTCTATTGCTTGTTGCAAGTCCTGCACGTAAGAGCTGGCGCGCTCGTTAATAATCACCAGATCAACCGGCAGCTGTTTCAAATGCCAGTACTCGTGCGCACGCAGCAGTTGGCGTACGCTGTCGATATCTTCAATGTCGTCGATATGCAGCAGCAATACCGGCAAATCGCCGGATATACCGTGTTGCCATATACCCGACTGCAGGCCGGCACCGCGCCGGATGGCCGCCGGCGGCGAGCGAAACCGGCTGTCGTTGTGCAATAACGGCCCGGTAAGGCGCTGAAACAACGCTGCTTCAGCCACCGTGATGGCCAGATAACGCAACTGCACCTGCGCCAGCGTCCAGGCTAGGGTGGCGGCGCGTTCAAAGGCACTGTATTCGTTATGTTGGGTGATCAGTTGCAGCAGTTCGTCCCGCGAGCCGGCCAGCAATGTCCAAAATGCCACCTTCACTTGCTTGCCGGCGGCCAGGCTTACTGTCGGGCGCAAACATAAGATCGGGTCCAACACGGTACCGCTGCTGTTACTCAATGGCTGATGGCGCTGCATGGCCTGTGCCTGTTGCAGGCTGGTGCCGCTGCCGAAAAACTGCGCGCGGTCGGTTTCATATTGCAAGGCTGTGCTGCTACCGCCTTCTACCACCGCAAAATGTGCCAGCCACAGCGGTGTTTCGTGCGGGGTGCGCGGGCGCCGGGTAGCAATAATGGCACCGCATTCGCTGACAAACTCTGTTTGCACAAATAATTTGGCAAAGGCCGGGTGGGCGTTGTCAGCGGCGGCGTTGCCAAGCACCAGTTCGGCGTATGAGGTTAGCTCCAGTTCCTGCCCGCGCCGGCTATGGTTGCACAAGGTTACGCAGCGCACCTCACCGTTGTGTTCAGACGATACCACCACAGTTAGCCGCGCGCTGATCTGCTGTTGTTCGCCGAACTGCATACTGAATTCTGCCGCCTCTTCGCTAAAGGTTACTGCATGGCCGGAGGGCGGTGCGGCGGACGTTGCCGGCTGGCTGAGGGCACAAGGTTGCAGGCTGGTGGCATAAAACTGTTTACTGTTGCGCTCGCGCAGCAAAATATAGCTGCCGCAATTGTCCAGGCTGCTGTCGGCGCGCCAGCGGGTAATGGCAACACCGCGCCAGTGGCTGTAGCCGCTGCCGGCAGCGCTTAGCATTACACTGTAGTGACCGTTACTGAGAATGTGGGTGTGTGGCGCCCCGGCGGCAGCCGGGTCGGGGCTGAGCTCAATCAGCGATTCGCTGCTGCCGGCAGCAGTGGTTACCGCTTCTGCCCTGGGGTGGGCATTGAGGACATCGCGCGGTACCCGCTCCTGTAGCAACAGTTCGCAGGCGCTGATCATCGGTTCGCGGTGAAAACGGCTGCGCATCAGGCCCTGTTGCAGGGTGTTAAGCACGGCTACCAGCGTCATGCCCTGGTGGTGTGCCATAAAACTTTGTACCAACACCGGTTGGCCCGGGTCGGGTGAGCGCGATGGCGTATAATCCAGCGCTTCAAAAAAGCCGTAATCGCCCAGCGCGCCCAGTTGCTCCAGCCTGGCAAAGTTGCGACAAGCCGCCGGCGCATCGACCATGCCGGCCAGCGCTGTAGCGTACGGCGCTATAACCAGATTTTGCGCCAGGCCGCGTTTTAAGCCCAACCCCGGCACGCCAAAGTTAGAATACTGGTAGGTTAAATGCAGATCGCGGGCATTGTAGGCCGACTCAGAAATACCCCAGGGGATATTGTGCTGCCGGCCGTATTGGATTTGCCGCGCCACGATCAGCCGGTTGCTTTGCTCCAGCAGGCTGCCGGCAGCAGCGCGCATTACCAGTGACGGCATCAGGTATTCAAACATTGAACCCGACCAGGACAACAGGGCTGCCCCCTTACCCAGCGGCGTAGCGCCCCGGCCCAGGCGGAACCAGTGCTTGCTGTCGATATCGCCTTTAGCAATAGCAAACAGGCTGGCAAGGCGGGCTTCTGACGCCAGTAAGTCATAACAGCTGCTGTCAAGTTGGTTATCGGCGACGGTGTAACCAATCGACAATAAATTACGTTCGGTATTGAGTAAAAAGGCAAAGTTCATTTGCAGTGCCAGCGCGCGGCTGTCTGCTGCCAGGTTGGCAAAGCGTTGGCGCAATTGCTGCTGCGCCGCAGCGTCGGCGAGGTTATCGTGCTGATGTTGCTGCAGCGTATGCAGTAACGCCTGCAGGTAAAACTGCAGGTTGTCGCAATGCGCTTGTTCTGTTACGCCGGCCGGTTGTTGTGCGGCCGCGCTTTGGTATTCTGCGTGCGCCTCTGCGGCCAGCTGAATTAAGGCTTTATGCAATGGCGCCGGCCGGTGCGTAGCATGAAGTAATTGCGATATTTTATCCAGCTTGCTGCGCAACTGCCGGTTATGTAACAGGCTGTGGTCGCACAGTTGCAGACTAAGCTGCGCCAAGGCCAGAGTATCGTTCAGCCCCTGCAGTGCCAGTGGTGCTGATAAGTGTTGCTGCCAGTCTTCCACGCTGTTGGCCAGGGCCAACAGATGCCCGGCCAGGTTGCCGCTGTCCACCGATGATATATAGGCAGGCGCTAACGGCTGCAAAGTCTGCGTATCGTACCAGTTAAAAAAGTGGCCCTGATGGCGGCCAAGTTGGGCCAGGGTAACAAAGGTTTGCTCCAGTTTGCCGGCAGCGGCATGGCTACCCAGCCAACCGAAATCCCGCGCGGTAACGATTGACAGCAGATACATACCAATATTGGTTGGCGAGGTGCGGTGGGCAACTACCGGCTGTGGCAGTTGCTGAAAATTATCCGGCGGCAGCCAATTGTCATCACTGCTGACGAAACGCTCAAAAAAACGCCAGGTGCGGCGCGCCACCAGCCGCAGACTGTCTGCGTCAGCGCCGGACAGTGGCTGCGTTTGCCGCAGGTTAGTTGGCAGGCTAAGCCAGTACATCAGCGCCGGTGCCAGCTGCCACAGCAGCAATAATGGCAGCAGTAGCGGCAGATTATGCGGCGCCAGCCACAGCACCAGCGCGCTGCTTAGCCAGGCCAGTATTAAGCCCGGCGCCATTTGGCGGTAATAGCCGGCCAGGCTGAGCGGCCGCTTAGCGCTGTTTTGCGCCGTGGTAACCCATTGCAACAAGTGCTTACGGCTGACCAGTAAGCGCCACAAGGTAACGCTGATAGCGTGGCTCATGCGCCAGGCTTGATCGGCCAGTAAGATAAGCTGTAGCAAACTTTGGCTCAGCGTTTGGCCCAGGTCTGCCAGCAGGTTGCCATATAAGCTGCGTAGCTGAATCGCGCCGCCATGTTGCAAAATGCTGTGCCGTGGCAGCACACTGAAGCGACGCATCAGTAACACAGGTAGCAGCAACACGGCCAGTAGCAGCCAGGTGGCGTTAAGTGCTGTCGGCCAGGGCAGCAGCAGTGCTGCGGTTAAGGCGACAAAGCCGGCAGGGGCCAGCAGGGATCGGCGCAGATTATCCAGTATTTTCCAGCAGCCCAGCAATGGCAGCTTTGCCGTTGCAGCCCCGTGGCGGTTAACCGGGGCGCGATCGACTGTGGCACGGTACAGCCAGGGTAGTAACTGCCAGTCGCCGCGGGTCCAGCGGTGCTGGCGTTTTACGGCCACGTCGTAGCGGCTGGGGAAATCCTCTACTACTTCGATATCTGAAGCCAGGCCGGCGCGGGCAAAGATGCCCTCAAACAGATCATGGCTTAGCATGCTGTTGTCCGGCACTCTGCCGCTTAAGGCGGCACTGAAAGCATCTACATCGTAGATGCCTTTGCCGGTGAAGGAGCCTTCGGCAAATAAATCCTGATATAAATCCGATACTGCGCCGGCGTAAGGGTCGATACCGGCCGGGCCGGAGCTTAAGCGCAAATAGCGTGAGCCTTGCTCTGCCAGTGCCAGCGCCGGTGTGACCCGCGGCTGCAAAATACCATAGCCGGCAATAATACGTTGCTGCTGCGGGCAAAATTGCGCCTGGTTCAGCGGATGCGCCATTTTGCCAACCAGCTTAACGGCCGCATTGCGTGGCAAGCGCGTATCGGCATCCAGCGTAATAACATAGCGTACCTGCGGCGGCACAGCGTTGGATAACAGCGGATACTCTGCACTGGCGCCGGAAAAAGGGTTTGGGCCGCCGTTATTGCCAGCGGCATCCGCATTGCTGCGCAGGGCAGCGTTTAAATCACTCAGCTTACCGCGTTTGCGTTCTCTGCCCATCCAGCAGAGCTCCCCGGGGTTATAGGTGCGCTGGCGATGTAATAATAAAAAACGCGGCCCGGCCGGACCTGCGCCATAGTGCGAATTTAAGCCGGCAATACCTGCTATCGCCTGTTGCAGCAGCGCTTTGTCGGTGGGTAATTGTTGCAGCGGAGCGTCGGCAAAATCAGACAGCAAGGCCAGGCTGATATCGCCATTACCGGCGGCCAGATAGTGTTCTTCCAGCCGCTGCAGATGCTGGCGCAGTTCAGTGGCATCGCTAAGCAATACCGGCACGGCAATCAAGGTGCGCAGTTCGGGCGGAACGCCGTGTTGCAATGCCAGCGCCGGTAACACCCTGGCTGTGCTGTAACGGTTGGTCATATTTTGCAGCAGGGCGCCGGCCAACTCGCTTAGTGGTATAGCGGCCAACAACAGCAGCCAGAGCCAGCCTGCAGCGCTGACATCCAACAACGCGCCCGCTAACAGCAGTAAAGCAGCGCTAAGCAGTATAAACAGACTGATATAGCCCTTAATGCCGCGGCTGCTGATACCATGGCGCAACCGGTAGCCGGTGCTGTGTGTTATGCCCAACTGCTGCGCAAACGCCGGCCGGCCATTGCCGAGTAAATGGTAACCGCAGTCGGCTTCGCGCGCTGCCTGTACCGGATTATCGCAACCTGTGGCGGCACTATGTGCCGTCTGCAATACTGCTGTGGTAACGGTCAGTTCGCTGCATTTAGCGCGGCGTGCCAGCTGTTCAATGGCGGTGCGGTACAGGTTGCGGCTGGCAAAGTCCATTTCGCTGAAGCGGCTGCCGCCGGCCAGTTGCTGATCTACCAGGCTGACGCTTTCAAACAATTCTGTCCAGTCGATGGCAGACATCAGCCGCATGCTGGTTATAACATTACGCACGCTGACATTGGACGCGCCCAGCCGTTGTTGAGCGCGCAGTACCACATCATCAATATTATCATGCTGCGCGCTCAGTTGCCGGTTAAGCCAGCTTAACGCCGGCGTTACGCCAGGGTCCTGATCGCGCAGGCGTTTGGCCAACTGGGCGGCAAAGTTATCAGTTAAGGTGCTGCTGTAGTGAGCCACGGCATGTTGCCAGTCTGCGCCGTTCAATAAGGCATCGGCCAGTTGATCGGCCGCTGCGCGCTCGCGCAGGCCTAAGCTGATCTGGTCGGTTAACCGGCGCAGATTCTCAATCAGCACAATGCGCAGCGTAATAGCCACTGCCCACAGCTCACCAATGCTCAGCGGCTGTACTTGCTGATAAGCGCTGAGAAAACGCTGCAAAATAACCGGATCAAAATGGCTGTCGGTATGGGCGATATAAGCCCAGGCGATACCCAATACCCGCGGGTAACCACGAAAAGGGCCCCTGGCTAATTTGGGCAACTGGCGGTAATAACCCGGCGGTAAATCATCACGGATTTCACGAATTTGCTGCTCGACAATATGATAGTTATCCAGCAGCCACTCGGCGGCAGGCACTATATTGTGGCCGGCCTGCAATTCAGCGGCGCTGACGCGGTAAGCAGCCAGTAGGGTATCGGCGTTAGCGGTTAGCCGGCGCTGTAATGCCGGCCGGCAATACTGGCGTAGCTGCTGCAACAGCGTAGTATCGCTGACAACAGGTTGCGCCGTCGCCAGGCTCTGCGCATGCAGCTGCAGCCGTTCAACACTAAACAGTTCGGCGCGCACCGGCCGGGTTTGCTGCCATAATTCAGCAGAAAACCAGCTGTCGGCACCCAGGCGCAGCTTAGTCAACGGCGTTAACAAGCGGCCGGAAATAAAGCGGCAAAAAGTACGATAAGTGGTACGGAAAAATAACAACACTGAAACAGACATAGCAACCTGCAGTATGACTTAAGCGGTAGTGGCTTAGCCTATAGGGCGGTTAGTCTGTTGTCGGTGCGATGTCGTACATAAGCGGGGCCGCGGCGGGGTTCACTTTAACTAATGCGTACAAAGCTTTTTTTCACATTCCGGTTGTTGCCGGTAAGGTGGCAGTAAGCGGTCGGTTTCTGCTTTTACCACTTCATAGCATTCACAACTTAGCTGTTCCAGTTTTGGCCGGTCGGTTACGACAATATGGCCTCGGCTGTAGTTAATCACACCTTGTTTATGCAGGCGGCCGGCAGCTTCGGTGACACCTTCGCGGCGCACGCCAAGCATATTGGCAATCAGCTCCTGGGTCATCACCAGGTAGTTGTCTTTTAACCGATCCAGTGACAGTAATAACCAGCGGCATAGCTGCTGATCAATGCTGTGATGGCGGTTACATACCGCAGTTTGCGCCATTTGCGTAATTAACGCCTGGGAGTAGCGCAACATTAAATGCAGCAGCTCGCCGTGGCGGTTAAATTCGTCTTTCATGCGTTGGCCGAGTAAACGGTAAGCAAAACCGGCACTTTGTACCAGCGCACGGCTGGTGGTGCTTTCGCCGCCCATAAACAGCGCTACGCCGATCAGGCCGTCATAGCCGACAACTGAAATTTCAGCCGATGAACCGTTCTCCATCACATACAATAATGACACTATGCAATTGGTAGGAAAATACACATAACGCATCACATCGCCGGATTCATATAACACCTTACCCAGCGGCATAGCGACCAGTTCCAGGTGCGGAAACAGTCGCTGTTGTACTTCGGGTGACAGGGCATTAAGCAAGTGATTCTGCGTAGGCTGATGTAACGTAGTGGATCTGCTTTGCTGTGGTGCCGGTTGCGGCATAAGGTTATCCTTATCGTGGTATCAGATAATTATCAGTATAGTTGAACAGACTGTTAACTCTGTTCGCTACCGAACATAACGACAAAAGCCTTACTTTACCTGCATCGCATTTTTTACTGAGGTAACGCCGGTAACTTCACGTGCTACCCGCATAGCGGTATTAATATCGTCTGCTGAGCTGACAAAGCCGCTTAACTGCACTACGCCTTTAAAGGTTTCGACATTAATTTCACTTACCTTAAGTGACGCCGTATTCAAGATAGCCGCTTTTACTTTAGTGGTGATTACCGTGTCATCTATATATTCACCGGTACCTTCACGGGTGCTGGTGGCGCCGCAGCCTGCCAGTGTCAGGCCGAACAGGCCGATAAAAATCAGGGCATAAATATTACGTGCTGTCATGGTTAGATCCTCATTGGGGTTGAAGTTCAAGCTTAAGGCAGCGCGGCCGGCAGTTCTGTGCGTCAGCGCACGGAGTTGCAGTTTCGCGACACTAAGCTGCTTGCTCAGGTATTTTTTTAATCTGTTGTGTTGTGTAGCGCACATACAACAGTGCAACCCTGTCGCATAGTTAATTCCCTTATACCGTTAACAGGTAGAACCTTATGTTGGAAACCATCATTGTACTGCTGATTATTCTATGGGCGCTTGGGCTGGTGTCTTCTTACACCATGGGCGGCTTTATTCATATATTGCTGATTATTGCGCTGGTGATAGTGGCCGTGCGGTTAATTCGTGGCCGGCGGATCTAAGCGGGAGAGCGGATATGCAGAGTAAAGCCGGGGCGATCAGTCATATTCATTGCATGCTGCCGCAGCAGCCAAAGATACTCAGGCCGCCGCGGCGCAGCTATGCCGAGTTGCAGCAGGCGTTGCAACGGGCAGAAAGCATAACCGAACGCACCTTGTGTGAACTGCTGGCGCTGCGGCAAAGCCAGCAGTCGGGCAATGATACGGATACGTCAGACACACTGCAGGCAGAGCAACTGCTGCGCTTTATGCTGAAGCAGGCCAAGCGTTACAACAACGGCTTTGCTGTGCTGTTTGTGCAATTGGACCATTATAAGCCGATCCGCGACAATTATGGCGTGCAGCTTGCTAAACAGGTGAGTGACCTGACGTTGGCGCGGCTGATCGCAGTAGTACGTGATTGTGACAGTGTGTGCCGGCAAGCCGATGATGCGTTTTTGCTGCTGATAAGCGATGTAACACGTATTTATGATGCAGTATTGGTGGCAGAAAAGGTGATACAAAAACTGGCATTATTAAACGGGCTGGTTCAGGAGCAACTGGCACTGTCGGTCAGTATCGGTATCAGCCGCTATCCGGAAGATGGCACTGAAGCGGCCTTATTAATTGAAAGAGCAGCCGCAGCCTTACTGCATGCGCAAAGCTGTGGCGGCAATCAGTTTTCGTTGCTGCGTTAGCGGACACAATACCTGACATCATTAACGTAAAAACTTCTGCACATAAGAGCAACTGGCACTAAGCTGGTACTGCTCTGTTTTGGCCCACGCCAAACCGTGGCGTACCAGTTTTTCTGCCAGGCCTTTGCCGCGAAACGCCGGTGGTACAAAGGTATGGTGAAAATTAATGCTGTTGCCGCTCAGGCTGTAATCCAGCACGGCCTCTGCGCCATCTAATTGCAGCACAAAGCGTTGCTGCTCAGCCTGATGTTGGATCAGCGGCGTTGTCATACGTCATCCTCCAGCCAGGGCGTTTGCGGCAGCTGTGCTAAATGCGCGGCATAACGGTCTAAATTAAAGCTCTGCTGATGTTCAATTACATCCACCATTTCCGGTGCCAGCGCACAAGCTATCAGCTCTATGGCGTCTTCACGGCTATGGCCGGTCATGCGCAGCCGCAATAAGGTTTCGGTAACTTGTTTCGGGTAATTGTCAGCCAGTTGGTTCTCTACCACTTCAAATAACATGGCCTGGTCGAGCAGGTCGTCGCTCATAAATGCCTCAGTGTTGCAATGCCGTAGCGCCAGTATGAAAGAATTGCCGTCGCTTGCCAATCGTCCGCAGAAAATAGCTTACGCCAATAGTATTTAACCGGCGCTTTGGCTAAGCTGGAGCACAGTAAAAATAACCATACAGAACAATAACTATGCAACAACACATTAGCCTTTGGCGTGGCCGCCTGCAGGCACTTGGCCCCGGGGTGTTAATGGCAACGGCCGCTATCGGCGGCTCGCATCTGGTGGCGTCAACGCAGGCCGGTGCCTTATTTGGCTGGCAGCTGGCCTGGCTGATCTTGTTGGTCAATGTGCTGAAGTATCCGTTTTTCCGCTTTGGTGTGGAATACACCCTGACGCGTAAAGAAAGCCTGCTGGCCGGTTATCAGCGCAAGGGCCGCGGTTATTTTTACAGCTTTATTGTGCTGAATATTATTGCTGCTGTGGTTAACACCGCTGGGGTGTTATTGCTGACCGCCAGTTTGCTGCAGTATGCGTTGCCCGGGCAGTTATCACTTACTTTGCTGTGTTGGCTTATCCTGGCGGCTTGCTTGCTGATCTTGCTGCTGGGCCACTATAAAGCGCTGGATAATGTTGCCAAACTGATCATGCTGTTGCTGACCATTACCACGGTAGTTGCGGCTGTTATTGCCTGGTACAACGGCGCTCAGGCACCGACCGGTTATGTTGGCCCATCGCCCTGGACCCTGGCCGGTTTAGGCTTCTTGGTGGCATTAATGGGCTGGATGCCGGCACCGATAGAAATCTCTGCCATCAGCTCGCTGTGGCTCAAGGCCAAGCAGCGCCATACCCATATTACCCGCGCCCAGGGCCTGTTCGATTTTAACCTCGGCTATTGGCTTACTGCCGCCTTAGCGCTGGTGTTTTTATCCTTGGGCGCTCTGGTGCAATACGGCAGCGAGCAGCCAATAGCCCTGGCCGGCAGCGCCTTTGCCCAGCAGCTGATGACAATGTATGCCAGCACTATCGGTGATTGGGCCAGGCCTTTGGTGGCGTTAATTGCGTTTTTATGTATGTTTGGCACTACCATTACTGTGCTGGACGGCTATGCCCGCACCTTACATGCGTCGTTTGAACAACTGGGCTGGATTAAACATAAATCGGCGTTGAACTACTGGCTGCTGGCACAGGCCGGCTGCGCTATGGCGCTGATTTTATTTTTTAAAGCCGCACTATCGCCGATGTTAACCTTTGCCATGACACTGGCGTTTTTAACCACCCCGGTATTTGCCTGGTTAAATTACAGCCTGATGCGCGGTGACGGCGCCATAGTGCTCAGCACGCCGCTGAAATTACTGAGCTGGCTTGGCCTGGCGTACCTGATTGGTTTTGCCTTGTTGTTTCTGGCCTGGTTTAGCGGGATGGTTTGATCAAAGAACAGGGCTGGAAACTCATCCCGGTCGTCACAGAGTGTCTGAGCGCACGCGTACGCGTGAGCGAGTTGCTGTGGCGAGCCGGGGGGAGTATTGCAGCCCGGTTTATTACAACTAAAGCTGTGTTTTTACAGCGCCAGGGTTTTCTCACCACGGGCAATGCCGGAGGCGCCGCTGCGCACCACTTCCATTATCGGTGTGCTGCCAAGCGCCTGAATAAAGGCATCCAGTTTGTCGCTGGTGCCCACCAATTGAATGGTGTAAGTCGCTGGAGTAACGTCGATAATCTGACCACGGAAAATGTCGGCGCAGCGTTTTACCTCTTCGCGCTGATTACCACTGGCTTTTACTTTTACCAGCATTAGCTCGCGCTCAATGTGCGCCGCTTCACTGATATCCGACACCTTAACCACTTCAATCAGCTTATGCAGCTGCTTGCTGATTTGCTCAATCACCTGATCATTACCATGGGTAACCAGGGTTAAACGCGATAAGGTCGCATCGTCCGTCGGCGCTACGTTGAGGGAGTCGATGTTATAGCCACGCTGGGCAAACAGGCCAACTAAACGCGCTAAAGCGCCGGATTCGTTTTCCAGCAGAACAGAAATAATATGCCGCATGTTAAGTCCTCTCTGTCTTGCTTAAAAACATATCGTTCATGGCACCGCCCGGCACCTGCATCGGGTAGACGTGCTCTTTCGGGTCGATATGAATATCTAAAAACACCAGCTGATCTTTCAGCGCAAAGGCGCGCTCCAGTGCCGGTTGCAGCTCTTCCGGTGTGGTCACGCGGATACCGACATGGCCATAGGCCTCGGCCAGTTTGACAAAGTCGGGCAGGGAATCCATATAGGAGCTGGCATAGCGCGACTCGTAGTTCATATCCTGCCACTGCTTAACCATGCCTAAATAGCCGTTATTCAGGTTAATAATTTTTACGCCCAAGCCATATTGTTTGCAGGTGGACAGCTCCTGAATATTCATCTGAATAGAGCCTTCCCCGGTCACGCACACCACATCGGCGTCAGGGTAGTTCAGCTTTACGCCCATCGCTGCCGGCAGGCCAAAGCCCATGGTGCCAAGGCCACCGGAGTTGATCCAGCGGTTGGGTTTGTTAAACGGATAATACTGGGCGGCAAACATCTGGTGCTGGCCAACATCGCTGCAGACATAAGCCTCACCTTTGGTGATTTTGCTTACCTGTTCAATCACATACTGCGGCTTTAACAGCGCTGTAGTGGTGTCGTAACGGCCGCCGTGCACAGCGCGCCACTGCTCTATCTGCTGCCACCACTGTGCCAGTGCTGCGCTGTCCAACTTTTTCTTTTTCTGTTTCAGTAACGCCAGCATATCGCTTAGCACCGGCTTAACCAGGCCAACAATCGGGATATGCGCGTTTACCGTTTTACTGATGCTGGCCGGGTCGATATCTATATGGATAATAGTCGCGTCGGGGCAGAACTTTCTGGTGTTATTAGTTACCCGATCGTCAAACCTGGCACCCACTGCCAGGATCACATCGGCGTGGTGCATAGTTTGGTTGGCCTCATAGCTGCCGTGCATACCCAGCATGCCGATAAACTGCTTATCTCCGGCGGGGTAAGCGCCCAGGCCCATCAGTGTATTGGTTACCGGCAGGTTCAGCAGCTGCGCCAGTTCGGTTAGTTCATTGGACGCGCTGCCCATAATTACCCCGCCGCCGGCGTATAAAATGGGCTTTTTTGCGCCGAGTAATGCTGTAACGGCTTTTTTAATCTGGCCGCTGTGGCCCTGCTGTTTCGGCTGATAGGAGCGCAGGTTAATTTCAGTAGGGTAATGGTACGGGAACTTCTGGTTTGGCATGGTCATATCTTTAGGGATATCCAGCACCACCGGGCCCGGCCGGCCGCTTTGCGCGATATGAAAGGCTTTTTTGATTAAATACGGAATATCTTCGGGGCGGCGCACAGACATATTGTGCTTACAAATTGGCCGCGAGATGCCGAGCATATCGGTTTCCTGAAACGCATCGCCGCCAATTAAGTGGCTCATTACCTGGCCGGTTAATACCACCATCGGGATTGAATCCATATAGGCGGTGGCAATGCCGGTAACCGCGTTAGTGGCGCCGGGGCCGGAGGTTACCAGCACTACCCCAGCCTTGCCGCTGGCGCGGGCATAAGCATCAGCCATATGGGTGGCGGCCTGCTCATGGCGCACCAACACATGCTTAACTTTATTTTGCTGAAACAGGGCGTCGTAGATATGCAGTACAGCGCCGCCCGGGTAACCGTACAGGTATTCCACACCTTCATCGGCAAGGGCGCGGATTACCATGGCGGCACCGGACAACATTTCTGTGCTGCGGTTTTGCTCGGCTGACTTATCGTCTGGCTGGGTCTGGCTGGTCATTTTTTGTGTCTCATAGTTTGCTGTGGCAAATAAAACAGGTCACGGCTTTGCAGGCAAAGTCGCGGCTTAATGTCACTAAAAGCGGCCTTACGGCAGCTTTATACTGTTTGCTACGTGGACGGGTTAAACAGGCAAGGCTGTAAAACTCAAACTATGGCGCTATGGTTATTCGCTGCTGTGCAGTCATTTTTTTATGCGCAGAGTTAATTTACGTGATAGACGGCCGGATGTCGATGCTTTTTCCGCTGAATTTGCTGCTTTTGTCAGCATTCACAAGGCTTGCAAAGCTATGGCAGTGCCCACATAGTAGTAGCTGACAGATTTTGATTACCCCAGCAAAGGATTTACCTTTTTATGCAACACGCTATCGTTGATGTGTCACTGAATAATGCCCGCGAGGTGCTGGATGCCTCGATGCAAAAACTGGTGCTGTTCCAGTTCTGGTCGGCGCGCAGCGAAGGCTGCAAACAACTAAGCCCACTGCTGGAGCGTATCGTGCAGCAGTATCCGCAACAACTGCTGTTGGCGCGGGTCGATTGCGACAAAGAGCCGGACCTGGCGATGCAGTTTGGTGTGCAGTCGCTGCCAACGGTAATGCTGATTAAACAAGGCCGGCCGGTAGATGGTTTTGCCGGGGTAGAAACCGAGCAGGCCATTCGTGACAAGCTGGCACCGTATTTACCTAAACCGGAAGATGAATTACTGGCGCAGGCCGAACAATTGCTGGCCGCGCAGGACTATGCCGGCGCTTATCCGCTGCTAAAAGACGCGCTGACATTAGCGCCACAGCGCACAGAAATAAAACTCTGGCTGGCCGACGCCGCTGTCAGTTTAGGCCAGTTACCCCAGGCCGAAGCGCTGTTGGGCGAGATAAAACTGGCGGAGCAGGATGCGCTGTACAAAACGGTACTGGCGAAACTGCAGTTGGCCAAAGAAGCGGCAGATACGCCGGAAATTAAAGCGTTAGAAGCGGCCCTGGCGGCAGAGCCGGCCAATAACGAGTTAAAAGAAAAACTGGCATTGCAGTATCAGGCAGTACAGCGCAGCGAAGATGCGCTGGCGCTGTTACTGGGTATTTTGCAGCAGGATTTAAACTACGGCAGTAGCAAGAAGTTGTATCTGGATATTCTGGCGGCCTTGCCCAAAGGCGACAGTGTCGCCAGCCAGTACCGGCGCAAATTATACAGCTTACTGTATTGATTCTACCGCGCTGAGCACGGCCGGGTTATTGCTGAAAGTCAGACCAGATCTGCCGGATTTGGTCTGACAATGTCATCGGATCGAAGGGTTTTACCACTACATCAGCGGCGCCCAGCGCTTTATAAGACGCCACTTCGTTACTTTGTACCTTGGCGGTCATAAACACGGCCGGTACCCGGCTCAGGTCATACTGCTGCTGCAATTGTTGCAAGGTAGTGGGGCCGTCCATTCCCGGCATCATTACATCAAGCAGAATCAATTGCGGTGCAAAGGTTTGGTAGTCGGTCAGCGCTTGCTGGCCGCTGCTGCAGGTATGCACGGTAAAGCCTCCTACCGCCTCCAGGGCTATTTTCGCCACCTGTTGAATGGAAGGGTCATCTTCTACATGCATAATGCGCTGTAATTCTGTCATAGCGTTAGCTCCGTGGTGTCTGCAGTACTGATCAGCGGCAATAATAAATAAAACTCTGCGCCCTTGCCGGCTTCTGAGTGAAAGCCAATTTCACCCAGCATCCGTGTCATTAATTGTTTACTGATAGCCAGCCCCAGCCCGGTACCGCCTTTGCTTTTAATATCGGAACTGTCCGCCTGGGAAAACTGATCAAAAATATACGGCTTAAAGGCTTCGCTGACACCGGGACCCCGGTCAATGACCCGCACCAGCGCCTGTTGGCCTTGTTGCTGCACCTTAATAGTTACCGCCGTATCCGCTGGTGAAAACTTGGCAGCATTGGATAACAGATTGGCCATTACCTGCTGTAATCTCATACTGTCAATATTTACCCATAAATCAGCGTCGTCAACCTGCAATTGATAGCTTACGTTGTATTGCCTGGCATAGCTTTGGTTGTCGGCTAAGGATTTTTCAATCACCGGCAGCAGCGGTTGTGGTTGAATATCAAACTGCATTTTGCCGGCAATCAGCTTATCCATATCCAACAGGTCATTAATCAGTAACTGCAATTTCAACACATTAGCTTGTGCCAGTTGCGTCATCTGCGTGGCCTGCTCCGGTAAAGCACCGAACACTTCGCCGTGCAGTAAACCAATGGCGCCGCTGATGGCGGTCAACGGCGTACGCAGTTCATGGCTAACGGTGGAAACAAATTCGTCTTTTAAGCGCTCAATTTTTTTACGCTCGGTAATGTCGCTGATAAAGCCATGCCACAGTACGCAGCCATCGCTTTGCAATTCCGGTACCGCGCGGCCGGTAACCCAGATCACTTCACCGTCACTGTAGCGTACGCGGTAATCCAGTTTCCATAACGACAGCTGCTGTGCTGACAAGGCAATACTGTCCTGCATCCGCTGCAGATCGTCGGGGTGTATCAGCGCGAACGCCGCTGCAGCACTGTGCTTTACCTGCTCCGGCGTTAAATGATAAATCTCCCGGATGCCTTCGCTGCAATACGGAAAGCAACTACTGCCATCCGGCGTCAGTTTAAACTGAAACACCATGCCCGGCAGTTGGCCGGCAATTTTTTTCAGCCGCTCGGCCGCTTCAATTTGCGCCTCCAGATAGCGCCGACGCTCAATAGTGCTGCCAATCCAACGTGCCAGAAGGCTGACAAAGTCGCGCTCCAGCTGACTGAACGGCTGAATTCTGGCGATGGCGGAGGAAAAACTGACGGTACCAAAGGGGCGACCGTCTACCTGCACTGCTGAGCCGATATAGCTTTCCAATGCAAAGGCCCTGAAACAGGGGTGAGCCGCATGGTTGCTGGTGCTCATGCGGTTTACGGCAAACACATCATCGGCAGCCAACGTCAGGCTGCAGTAAGTCTGGCCGAGGGTAAAATGGGCTTCGTCCTGCAACAAACCGGCAGGTGCGCTGTGCACCAGCACCTGATAATCTTCGTTTTTGATCCGGCTCAGGATGGCGATGGGTAGTTGCAGATAATCTGCCGCGACCTGCAATGCCTGGCGCAGCTGCTCGCGCCAATCGGGGTTGAAACTGGCGGCAATGTTGTTCAGCGTGCTAAGTGCCTGTTGGTAATTTTGGCTGTGCAAGTTGTCGCGTTGTTGTTTCAGTTCCTGAGATTGCTGTAGTTCACGCATCAGGCGCCGGGTAACGCGCTGCATCTCAGACAGCAGCAACAACAGCAGCAATTCGCTGACCAAAAAAGCCAGCGCCCATCGCTGCAGTACATCAGCAGAAGGATTAAGTTGATAGCCACGCCAACCAAGCCAGCCAAACAGTGCCAGCAGCAGTGCACTGCCAAACCAGGTGATAAAATTGCTGGTACTGCTGACGCGTTGAATTATCATAGCGGCCTTAAATTAAGCGACAGCCTTACTATAAAGCACAAGCGCAAGCCTGGCAAAACGGCGGACAAGTTATTTATGGGCACTTCGTTACAGCAGCAGTTTGAGCAGCTCAGTACGCTATTGCAGCAGTACCGCCACTATTGGCAACTGCTGCCGTTTAGCTGCGACAGCCTGCCATGGCCGGATAAAAAGCTGCAACAATGCCTGCTGGCGTTAGATGAGCAACAAATAAAGCAGATTGATAGCAGCGGTGCACTACAGCAGCAGTATTTCGCTGAATTTTTTCCGGCTTTATTTGCCTTGCCTGAGTTAACTGCAATGCCGGACAGCGAAGCGCTGGTGCCGTTACCGTTTTGGCTGGCCAATGGCATTGGCGGACGTAAATTGCAGCAAATTGATGCGCTGTGCCGGCAATGGCCGGACAGTGCCTTACCGGTGCTGGAGTGGTGTGCCGGTAAAGGCCATTTAGGCCGCATTTTAGTGCATCGCTTCGGCCAGCCGGTAACCAGTGTAGAATGGCAACAACAGCTGTGTGATGACGGCAGCGCCCTGGCGGCAAAGTATCAGCTGGCGCAGCAGTTTGTTTGCGCCGATGTATTGGCCGCACCGCTAACTGCGGTGTTGCAACCGCAGCAGCATATAGTGGCGCTGCACGCCTGCGGCCAATTGCATATTACTATGCTGCAGCAGGCTGTACAGGCCGGTTGTCAGCAATTACACCTGGTGCCCTGCTGCTATCATTTGATCCCGCAAGCGCAGTATCAGCCGCTGTCGGACGCGGGGGCAAAGCTGGATTTGCACCTGAGTAAAGATGATTTAAAACTGGTGGTGCAGGGCCAGGTTACTGCCGGTGAACGGGTTGAGAAGCTGCGTGGTACTGAAGTGCTGTGGCGGCTGGCTTATGATGAACTGCGTGCAGAGCTTAGCGGACAGCCGCATTACCGGCCGCTGGCGTCGGTGGCTAAACACTGGTTTAGCGCAGACTTTGCCGCTTTTGCACACTGGGCCGCTGCGCAGCATCAGCTAACCTTGCCGGCGCTGGTGAATTGGCCGCATTACCTGCAGCGCGCGACACAGCGGGCGGCGTTGGTGCAGCGCATTGAACTGGTGCGGCATTTGTTTCGCCGGCCGCTGGAATTGTGGTTGGCGTTAGATAAAGCGCTGTACTTACAACAGCATGGCTATCAGGTTAGTATCAGTGAGTTTTGTCAGTATCAGGTTACGCCGCGCAACTTGCTGCTGCGGGCGTCAAAACAGCCTTAGTGTTTAGCCGGCAGTTCCTGGCGCGAGCTGATACGCTGAAAGGCTGCTAAGTCAAATACCGGCAGAATAGCAAACAGCTTATCAAAAATATCCGCTTGTATGGCTTCGTAATTCAGCCAGTTTTTGTCGGCACTGAAACAGTAGATCTCAACCGGTAAGCCCACTTCGGTTGATTGCAGCTGGCGCACCATTAATGTCATCTGTTGGTTAATTTTTTCGTGCCGGCGCAATACCCACTGCACATAAAACCGAAATAATGCAATATTGGTTACGTCGTCACTGGCCAGCAGATCCAGCACATCCTGCTGCTGAAAAAAGGTTTGCAGGCGGCGTCTTTGCTGCAATTGCTCCAACTCGTCTGCTTTAATAAAACGGATAGTGCCGATATCAATATTGATGGCTCTTTTAATGCGCCGGCCACCGGATTGCTGCATGCCGCGCCAGTTTTTAAACGAGTCAGAAATCAATGCATAGGTAGGAATAGTGGTAATGGTATTGTCCCAGTTACGCACCTTTACTGTGGTCAGGGCAATTTCCAGCACATCACCGTCGGCACCGTATTTAGGCATTTCTATCCAGTCGCCGACATTCACCATATTGTTTACGGCAATCTGGATGCTGGCGACAAAGCCGAGAATGGCGTCTTTAAACACCAGCAACAACACCGCGGTTAACGCACCCAGGCCGCTTAGCAGCAGGGTAGGTGATCGGTCCAGCGCTGTACTGATAATAAGAATACTGAATACAATAAAAGTAAGCAGTTTCAACAGCTGCGAAATACCCTGGTACGGAATGGTAGGATTAGGCGCCAGATAAGCATAGCCTTTAGCGATCAGGGTAATGGCGGCGGAGATTGCCAGGCCAATAAACAGGTACAGGTAGAGCCAGACTATAATGCCAAGCACAACGGCAAAATGTTCCGCCTGATTAAACAGCAACGGCGACACGGCCTGCAACACCAGCGCCGGCACCAAATGCGCCATATGGCTGGCTAACTTGCGCCGCTCGCGGGCTGTTTCATCGGTAAGGCGGCCGTCCAGTTTATCCAATACCTGCGCCAGCACCGGCCGCAGCCAAGCGCGGCTGAGCAGGAAGCACACTGTCACCACCGCAATTGCCAGCAACATATTGCAGCCCAGCAGAAACACGGCATGCCATTGCTGCGGCAATTGCAGCACCTGCGCCAATTGCGTCAGGACGTCGGTTAACATGGCAATTGCTCCGTACTGCGATCCGGGGTGTCTGTCTGAAGGTAATGCAGCAACTTACGGTCTTTTTGCAGCCAGCGCTGGTTCAGCCACTGCTGAAATTGCTCACGAAACTGCTCGTCATTAAAATAATCACCGATAACCTGTTGGTCTACCGGCAGCACCTCTATCTGCACCACCACCCGTTTCAACTTACCCATTAACATATCCATGGCAACATGCTGTGGGTTGTCCGGGTACAGCAGGGTGAAATCTAAAATGGCATTAAACTGCTCGCCCATACTGGCCAGTGTAAAGGCGATGCCGCCGGCCTTGGGGGGCAGCAGGTACTGAAACGGGCTCTGCTTCTGTACTTTTTTATCTGCCGTAAAGCGGGTGCCTTCAACAAAATTAATAATGGTGGTGGGCACGGTTTTAAATTTCTGACACGATAAGCGGGTGGTTTCTATATCTTTGCCTTTCAACTCCGGCCGTTTGGCCAGTACCGCCGGGCTGTAGCGTTTCATAAAGGGCATATCTAATGCCCAACAGCCGGTGCCTAAAAACGGCAGCCATTTTAACTCGTCTTTTAAAAAGAACTTCGGCTCGGGAATGCGGCTGTGCGCTACTGTGCTGACAATGGGAATATCCAGCCAGCTTTTATGGTTGGAGATCAGCAGGTACCAGCTGTGTTTATCCAGGCTTTGCGCACCGCTTACTTGCCAGTCTACCTGATTAAACAGGTTGATTAGGGCGGTGTTTACCGCGGTCCAGCCGCGATAGCAGCCTTTACCGGCATAGGCCAGCAAACGGTGGGCAGCGCTGAACGGCAGCAGCAGTTTCAGCAGCCCCAGCGGCGTAACCAGCAAGCCCCACAGGGCCAGATTTAACGCAAACAAACTAAAACTGAACGGCAATAACAACCAACCGGGTAGAAAATGTAACATTACTGCTTAACTCCCTGCTGCAACAACGCCAGTTGTTGATCTTTTTGCTGCCACAGCTGGTTTATCCACTGTTGGAAGCGCTCGCGATATTGTGCATCGTTGTAATCACCCAACAGCTCGGGGGTAATCGGCAATACGTTAATCTGTACTGTTATATCACGAACTTTTCCGGAGATATAATCCCAAAAACTGGGGATGCCTTGCGGATAGTGAATGGTAATATCCAGAATTTTATGCAGTTGTTCGCCCATGGCGCCCAGCACAAAAGCTGCGCCGCCGGCTTTGGGCTTTAGCAAATGCGCAAAGGGTGATTGCTGTAGTTTGTGTTTTTCTGCGGTAAACCGGGTGCCTTCAACGAAATTCATAATGGCTGCCGGTTTAAAGCGGAATTTGCGACAGGCTTTGCGTGTGGTTTCGATATCTTTGCCCTGCAGCTGCGGATTACGCTGTAATAAGGCTTTGCTGTAGCGCTTCATAAAAGGAAAATCCAGCGCCCACCAGCACAGGCCTAAAAACGGTACGTAAATCAGCTCCTTTTTTAAAAAGAACTTAATAAACGGAATTTTGCGGTTAAACACATTTTGCAGCACCAGAATATCGGCCCAGGACTGATGATTGGCCAGCACCAAATACCAGTCTTTGCGTGACAGTTTTTCCAACCCCGCCACATGCCAGCGGATACGGGTAAATAAGCGGGTGGTAAAGTTATTCACGCTGATCCAGGACACAGCACAGGCGTCGAGCAAATAGGTCATCCAGCTTTGCCAACGCGTCACCGGTGGTAGCTTCAAAATAGCTAACAGCATTACCGGCACAAACCAGAACAGTGTATTAACGATATACAACAGCAGAGAGAGTGCACCGGTTAACGGGCGGGGCAAAAAATGCAACATAATAAGTACCTGATATCTGTTACCGGTGTTGTTAGCGGCCGGCAAAAATAATAACAGCAGGCGAGCCTGCTGTTAACACATCCGATCAGCTACCAGTTTACCTTAATCTTCGAAATAGGTGTAACCATAAACGCCGGCTTTCAGTTCATCCAGCATGTCGTCTTTTTTGCTGTCGGTCATCTCTAACTTTGCCAGCTGCCGCGTGTAAGAGGCAATCAGTTTTTTCGCATCAAACTGCACGTAGCGCAGCACATCGGCTACCGTATCGCCTTTAATAATGTTGGTGAGCTTGTAGCTGCCGTCATCAGTCAGTTCCACATGCACCGAGTCGGTATCGCCGAACAGGTTATGCAGGTCGCCGAGAATTTCCTGGTAAGCACCCACCATAAACATGCCCAGCAGGTATTGCTCATCTTCTTTATACAGCGGCAGTGGTAAGCTGGACTCAATACCATTGCCGTCAGCATAGCTTTTCAGCTGGCCGTCGGAGTCACAGGTAATGTCCTGAATAATGGCGCGATGGTTCAATGGTTCGTTCATCCGTTCCAGCGGCATCACCGGAAACAGCTGGTCAATACCCCAGGCATCCGGCATGGACTGAAACAGCGAGAAATTAACAAACAATTTATCGGCCAGCTTTTCATTCAGCTCATCGTGAATAGCGCGGTGTGACCGGGCGGATAAATCCAGATTGGCTTTTACGCGGTTAATGGTGGCAAAGTAAATTTGCTCCAATAACGACCAGTCCTGTAACGTCAGCAAACCATGCACATACTGGGCATGCGCGTCGGTAAAATAATGCACCGCATCGTGGTAGGCTTCAACCGCAGTGCGCGGTGTAACATTCTGGTACGCTTCCCACAGGCCGAGGATAACGGTGGGGGAGTCTTCACCGGGTTCCGGTAAATTTACCAGGCCTGGCGCGCGTTCAATATCAATCGCATCGGTTACCAGCACGGCGTGGTGGGCTGTCATGGCACGGCCGGACTCGGTAATAATGTTCGGGTGCGGTAAATCGTACTCGTCGCACACTTCTTTTAAACCGTTGACCACGTTACGGGCGTACTCGTACATGGTGTAGTTCATCGAGCAGGCTGAGCGTGATTTTGAGCCTTCGTAATCCACACCTAAACCACCGCCGACATCAACGGTAGTAATAGGCACGCCTAAGGTACGCAGCTCGGCGTAGTGGCGGGCACATTCGCGAATAGCGTTATGAATATCGCGGATATTGGCAATTTGCGAGCCGATATGAAAGTGCACCAGTTGCAACAGCTCAAGCTTGCCGGCCTCGCGCAATATATCAATGGCTTGCAACACCTGGGTAGCGGTTAAACCAAACTTGCCTTTCTCGCCGCCGGTGTTTTGCCACTTACCTTTACCCACAGAGTTCAAGCGGATGCGGATACCAATGCGTGGCGCAGTGCCTAAGTTATCAATTTCACGCAGCAGGGTTTTTAGCTCAGACAGTTTTTCTACTACCACATAAACCGTATGGCCCATCATCTGGCCGATAGTGGCCAGGCGCAAAAACTCGCTGTCTTTATAACCGTTACAGACTATTTGCAGCGGCTGGTCGGTAACACCCAAAATGGCCATCAGCTCCGGTTTACTACCGGCTTCCAGGCCCACTTTGCCGCTGTCGTGGCTAATCAGCCGTTTTACCACCGAGAATTGCTGGTTTACTTTAATCGGGTAAACCGCGGTGTACTGGCCCTGATAATCTTTTTCTGCCTTGGCCCGCTGGAACGACTTAATCAGTGTATCAACGCGGTGCTGCAGAATATCAGTAAAGCGTACCAGCACCGGCAGGGTTAAGCCTTCGTCTTTAAAACGTGCAGTAAGCTCAGGAAAACTGATGCCTGGTTTACTGTGGTCCTGATCCGGATAAGCCACCAGATCACCGTCAGTATTGACATCAAAATACCCTTCACTCCACACTGCTACGTTATAGATAGAGCGTGCTTTTTCAGTACCCCAGTCGGCCATTGTCGTTCCTTTAAAATTAAGATGTGCATAGTTTAAAGCCAATGCTGTAAAGCTGCAGCAAAAAACGTCGAAATATTTGTCCTTAGCGGCGCAAGAGGGCAAAATATGCGGCTAATTTGTTTTGAGGGTAATACTATGTCTGGCGACAACAATTGGTTCACTGAAATTTTCGCTCCCAGCGGCAGCGCCTTTGGCCTGGCCATCAGCAAAAAACTGGATGAAGTGCAGTCGCCATTCCAGCATATCGAAATGTTTGAAACCACTCACTTTGGTAACCTGATGGTAATTGACGGCGTTATTATGCTTAGCAGCCGTGACAATTTCCTCTACCATGAAATGCTTAGCCACCCGGTGCTGTTTACCCACGCCAACCCGAAAAACGTGGTCATTATCGGCGGCGGTGACTGCGGTACCCTGCGTGAAGTGTTAAAGCATCCCGGCGTAGAAAGCGTGACGCAAATTGATATTGATGAGCAAGTGACGCGGATGGCAGAAAAGTACTTCCCGGAGCTGTGTGCCTCGAACAATGACTCGCGCGCTACGTTGAAGTTTGATGACGGCATTAAGTTTATGCGTGAAGCCGCACCGGAGTCGGTTGACGTAATCATCGTGGACTCCACTGATCCTATCGGCCCGGGCGAAGGCTTATTTAACCGTGCGTTTTATGACAGCTGCCGTAAGGCGCTGCGCCATGGCGGTATTTTAGTGCAACAAAGTGAGTCACCGCTGATCCATATGCCACTGCTCAAAGACATGCGCGGCGCTATGCTGGATGCCGGCTTTGATGCCTTGCAAACGCTGTTGTTCCCGCAAATGGTGTATCCGTCCGGTTGGTGGACCTGTACCCTGGCGCGTAAAGGCGCAGCATTTAACGGTTTCCGTGAAGCAGATGCCGCCGCCGCGCCATTCAGTACAGAATATTACAATGTTGATGTGCATAAAGCCGCCTCTGCCTGGCCAAATTTTATGAAAAAGGCGTTATTAGTTTAAATTTGCCGGACAGCTTTATCAGCCTGATGAAACTGCTACACTAAATTCAGGCTGAACAGAGAAATAAATTGCTAAGCCAGCTTGCGTATTTGGCAAGCTTTCTGTACATTTATTGCTCATATGTGGGGTGGAAAATCATGAAATACTGTTACTTGTTGTTTTTAGGTGCATTTTCCGCACAAGCTGCGGTGTACAAATGTGAGCAGAACGGCGTAGTTGAGTTTAGCCAGTTTCCCTGTGCTGATGAAGCCGAGCAGGTAGACATGCGACCACTCGGTACCGCGATGATCGGCACCCGCAGCGAATTTAAACAACAGGTAGATGCACTGAAACGTCAGGGCCGTTTTGTTGAGTTCCAAATCAGCAAACTGGAGCAGGAAAAACAACAGCAGCTGGATTTACTCAAGTCAGATTTGTACAAGTTACGCCGCAGTTATCCTAAAGCAGAAGAACTGGCTACTTTGCAGCAACGGATTGATAGACTGGAGCAGCAGTACGACGACAAAATTAAAGCTGAGCGCAGTAACCTTGCCAACCTGAAGTTAAAAACCGGTAACCTTGAACGGCAATACGCACAAAACTAAGTATCCCTTTCGACAAAAAAGCCCCGCATAGCGGGGCTTTTTTGTTTCTGTATTGGTTCAAAACAAGCATAAATTTATCATCATGATAAATTTATGCTTGTGATGTTAATTTTTGGCTATTTGTGCTACACCTTGATTGCTGCTTAAGCAGTTGATGACAATACAAATAACAAAAAGGATGCATATGAAAACGTCATTTAAATACTCACTTTGTGCGCTGGCGGTAAGTTCTCTGGGTTATAGCAATGTCACCTTAGCTCAGCAGAGCGAGGAGCAAACTGCGCAGGTTGAACGGATTGAAGTTACCGGTTCACGTATTAAACGCAATGATTTGGAAGGAGCTTCTCCGATCCAGTCCATAGGGCGGGTGGAGATAGACCGCTCGGGCTTTCAGAATTTACAACAAATATTGGAACGTCTGCCGGTAACAGGCAGCGGTACCTTTTCTACCCGAAATAATAGCCAGGATTCAAGTGCCAACGGCACGGCTGCCGTAAGTTTACGCGGGCTTGGTCCTGATGCAACTTTAGTGCTTATTAACGGCCGTCGTGTGGGTATCAGTGCTTTTGCTGAAGGTATTACTAACTCTTTCGTAGATTTAAACAGTATTCCCGTTTCAGCGATTGAGCGGGTGGATATTCTGAAAGACGGTGCTTCAGCGATCTATGGTTCTGATGCGGTTGCTGGTGTGGTTAACGTAGTGTTAAAGAAGAATTTTGATGGTACTGAACTAAATGCCAGCACAGGTCGTACAGGTGACAGTAGTTATGACGAGCATCACGTTAGCTTGTTGTGGGGCAGCAGTACAAGCAGCTCTAATGCTTCATTTATTCTCGATTACTTTAAAAATAGCCGTTTAGGTAACGATGAAATGGGGCGTTTTGGTACTTCTAATCAAGAGCCTTACGGCGGATTAGACTTCCGTTCATCCCGTGGTTTCCCCGGCTATTTCTATGTTAATGGTGTAAAAACAGTGGACCCTGCCTGTCCTGCCGATCAATTGATAGCGTCAGCACAGGTTTGTGTATACGACTACGGTCCGGACAGTATTACTATCCCGGCAGCAGAGCGTGTCGGCGCCATATTCCAGTTTGATAAAACGTTTAAAAATGATGTTAACGCATTTTTCGAGTTTTCATTTCAACACAATACCTCAGAAGCGGGCGGCGCAGCGACACCACTGGATGAGTCTGCCGGCTTAACGGTACCGGGAACTCATCCGAATAATCCCTTTGGTCAGGATATCGAGATTGGTCGCTTCCGTCCGGTAGATGGTGGGCCAAGACGTTGGGATATCGAGTCCAATACCATGCGCTTACTTGCCGGGCTTAAGGGTGAAATTAATAATTGGGATTGGGAGTTGGCGGCTCAGAAGGCACGGAGCCAATCATTACAAACCGGCGGCCGTGGTCAGGGTTGGGTACGGGTTGATTATCTGCAACGTGAAATCAATAACGGCCGGTACAATCCTTTTGGTGGCGTGTTGAACCCTCAAGATGTCATTGATGACATCAGTACCAGCTTGGTACGGCGTGGTGAGTCCCGCATGACATCAGCAGATTTCAGTATCAGCGGCGAAGCTTTTACTCTTGCTGAGCGCACTGTGCTAATGGCGTCAGGTATTGAGTATCGTAAAGAGCAGGTTTCAGATATTCCGGATGAGCAGTTTCAACGTGGGCTTATTTTTGGCACTGAAGCTGTGTCAGCATCGGCAGACCGCAGTCAATGGGCGGCCTATGTTGAATTTGCCGTGCCGCTGTTAGATCAACTCGAAATGCAGTTGGCCGGCCGTTATGACGACTACAGCGATTTTGGCAGTACTTTTAATCCGAAAGTAGCTTTTCGTTACACCCTAACTGATGATGTCACAGTGCGCGCTTCATGGGCGCAAGGGTTCAGGGCGCCGTCTCTGGCGCAGATTGGTTTGGGTCCGTCAGAATCATCTATTTTCTTTATCGATACTTATCGTTGTCAGGCGACCGGTGCTGATTGCGGCGTTCTTGACTATAACGTGTCTTTTAGTGGTAATCCGGATTTAGATGCTGAAGAGACGGAATCCTGGAATATAGGTGTGTTTTATGCGTCTGATTCAGGCTTTGATATTGGCTTTGATGTATGGAGTATTACCCAAGATAACAAAATTGATATCTCTTTTGAGGAGGCCTATCAAGCGGAATGTAACAACCAGAATTCAACGGTATGTCGCCGTCTGCCTCCGGTGGCTGGTCAGAGCTTGGGTGTGCTTGAACAGCTTGATGGCAGCTTACGTAACGTCAGCTCACAGGATGTTGCCGGCATAGACTTATCAACACATTACCGTTTGGATGCAAACGAATATGGTGCGTTAAAGTTTGGCTTAGAATGGACTTACACGCAGAAATTTGAGAAAGACAGGCGCAATTATCTGGGCGAGTATCAGTACCCGGAACATCGTTGGGTCGCGTCAGCTGATTGGTCGTTGAACAATTTTGGTGCCAGCCTGATTTTCAGTTATATCGGCGAGTTTGAAGATACACCAGATATTGATTTTGACGGCAATCTGGATTTCGATCAAAACACCAGCCGTACCGTAAAAGCGCATGTGTTGACGGATTTACAAGGTTATTACGACGTAAATGCCAACTTGAGATTAACTCTGGGTATCAACAACTTGCTTGATGAAGATCCGCCATTTGCCATCGGTAATGGTGATGACGACTTGTACGGTTATGTATCAAAAGTGCACAACCCCAGAGGGCGTTTTATTTATGGCAAAGTGAGTTATAAATTTTAGGTGATTAGGTGGCTTTCTATAGGCTTTCTATGAAGTTTAGTCTATTGAGTGCGCACACTATTTAAAATAGTTTTACTTTTGGAGATCTTCATGAAGATTTTTATCATTTTATTGATAATGGCACTGCCTTTGCTAGCGAGGGCAGCGGGTGATTTGCCTGATACTCGCCAAGGAGTTATATCCTTATTGGATAACGATGGGAATATTGTGGTGGAATACGTTTCTTTTGTAAATGACAATGGAACTGCGATTTTTGAGGGTGATATTGTTCTTGGTGATACAGATGTGGTTCAGCTGGGGAATACCAGTAAAAAAATTGAAACGGATGACTATACCCCACTTTCTATGTACACACCTGTTGTTGGAAGAAAATGGCCGAGTACTATTCCGTACGCCTTCAATACGGCACTCACTGAGGCCAATAGAACAGATATCCTTGGTGTGATGCGTCAATTTGAAGCGATCGCTAATATTAGATTCGTGCCTCGTTCAAATCAGCGCGATTATTTGCACTTTGAATTCACAAGTGAAAAAGGTGTGTGTGGCAGATCCTATATAGGTAAACAGGGAGGAAAGCAGAATGTTTGGTTAAAAGATTCATGTATTTATCCCAGCTCTCACGCGATTTTTCATGAAATTCTCCATGCTTTAGGATTTTTTCATGAACATACTAGACCTGATCGCGACGATTTTATCACCGTTCATTGGAACAATATTTCTTCTGAGTATCAAGTAGATTATAACAAGCTGACTGCGAATATCGCGGTAACAGGGGCATATGATTATTCATCCGTAATGCATTATAGAGGTACAAGGGACGGGAAAACAGTCCTTAGTGCGAAATCATCTTCTGCTCCCACTCTGGGAGGATATTCATTATCTCTTGGTGATATTAACGGATTAATTGAAATGTACGGGGAAACACCCAGAGTCCCTTATGTGAGTAGAGTGGCAGTGGAATGGGTTGGTTGCACTTCTGGTTGGCATGCAAGAGGACTAATGGAATGGACTAATCTAGGTAGCGGTATGCTTTATCAATTGGAAAAGAAGCAAGGTTATCATTGGTATCGCATGTATACAGGTACTTCAGCATTTTTTACAGTCGGAGAATCCGTTGGTACGACAGTGCTTTATCGGGTACGGGCAGTAAACGGCACGAATGAAGGGTCTTGGTTGAACCTGTCCCAATATGTTCCATGTAGGTCTGGACTTTGATAGTGCCATTTATTCACTACATAAGTAGTTATTAAAGAACGGGACGCCACTGCCTTAGGAGGTGGCGTATCCGTCGTAGGTTTATTCCACTATCGGCTCTATATGAATCTCTACCCGACGGTTCACCGTGCGGTTGGCCTCTGAGCTGTTTGGTACCACCGGATAGTTCGGGCCGTAACCCTGAGTTTCCAGCCGGATTGCCTGCACATTTTGTGCAACCAAATATTGTTTTACACTGTCGGCCCGCGCTTGTGACAAATTCATATTGTATTGATAAGGCCCGGTATCATCAGTATGGCCGGCAATCACTAACATGGTTTTTTCATAATCGCGCAGTACTTTGGCAATATCATTAAATACCGGGTACAGGTTAGAACGGATATCAGAGCGGTTAATATCAAAGGTTAACTGGGCCGGAATATCCAAGCGCAGCTTGTCGCCTTCACGTATCACTTTAACGCCACTGCCGCTGAGTTCTTCGTTCAGCGCCTTTTCCTGCTTGTCCATATAACTGCCAACGGCAGCGCCTGCTAATGCACCTACCGCTGCACCGATAACCAAACGCTTATCTTTGTGGTTGCCGGTTGCCTTACCGGCGATGGCACCTGCTACTGCACCAATGGCGGCGCCTTTGGTGGTGTTGGAATATTCATTGGATGCACAACCTGCAATAACCAGGCTGGCAGAAACTAAAGAAATCAGTAATGAGGAACGGCGCATAAGACACTCCGGAATGTTGGTTATTGTCAGCTTAGTTTAACCAGCTGAATTCGTGCTGAACTATAACGGCTTTAGCTTTGCTGTTTTGTTGTTTTTTTGTATATTTCTGTGTGATTTGTTCACTTTGTCAGCTTTTTTTTGTATTGTAGGCCGGTTTAGTTGCGCTCAGCACAGCTGAAGCGAATAAAAGGAATTGAATAATGAAAATAATAGCGCGCATTTTAATGGTGCTGGGCAGTGCTTGCATGATGCAACCTGTTGTAGCAGAAGTATATAAATGTACAGACAGCAGCGGTGAAGTAATATTTCAGGGCGAGCCGTGCCGTAGCGGCGATGAAGTGAAGTTAGATATCCGCTTTGCCGAGCAGCCTCAGCAAAGCGTAAATAATCTGATCGCCGGCAGTTGGTGCGAAGTGGGTACATCTGATATACCGGATGGCGTGGTGCAACAAGATACGGCTATGCGTAAAACCTGGATTTTCAGCGAGCGCCAAATGGTGCAGCACATTAGCCAGGAGCAGCGGCTGGACACCTTTAAATATCCTATCCGCCAGACGCCCGGCTCTTTTGTTATCGATCACCCGGCTTTTGGTAGTGGCCAGGTAAGCTGGCAAGTAAAAAAACTGACCGATGAGCAGCTGGTACTGGCCGCTTACGGCGGCTTTACCCATTTGTCTGCCGGCAATTGCGAAATTGCTATGGCCAGTACAAAGAATTGAATAGACATATAGACGCCTAAACTTTAAGCTGCTGACAATACCGCAGCGTACAAGGTGTGTCTATGTTGAATTCAGCTTGGCGGCGCATTGTCATTAAGGTTGGCAGTGCGCTGATTTCCCCCGATGCCAAAGGGTGTTCTACCCGTTACTTATTGGCGATTGCCCGTTTTATCAGCGAATGCCGCCAACAAGGTACCGAAGTGGTATTGGTATCATCCGGCAGTGTTGCCGCCGGCCGCTCTGCTATCGCCTTTGCCCATCAGCCGCTGCCGATCAATATCAAGCAGGCGATGGCTGCCGTGGGGCAAACGCAGATGATGGCGACCTGGAGCCATTTGTTTGATTTTCGCTGTGCGCAAATTTTACTGACGCATGATGATTTAGCCGACCGCCGGCGTTACCTGAATGTCGATAACACCTTGCGCACCTTGCTCGCCAACCAGGTGCTGCCTATCGTCAATGAAAACGACAGTGTGGCCACGGCGGAACTAAAGGTAGGCGACAACGATAACCTGGCTGCGATGGTGGCTGTGCTGGTGGATGCCGATGCACTGATTATATGCTCGGACATTGACGGCTTGTACAGTGCCAACCCCAGAAGCACACCTGACGCCCGCTTTATACCCAGAGTTGCGCAGATAGACGCCGGCATTTATGCCATGGCCGGTGGCAGCCATCATGCTATCGGTACCGGCGGTATGTTAACCAAGATTCAGGCAGCAGAAAAAGCCACTAAGCTGGGCGTCGATACGCTGATTATTAACGGCCAGAATGCTGCTGCCTTTGATGCCCTGCTGCGTGGCGAGCAGGCCGGTACCTTATTTGTCCGCCAGCAGGACCGGCTCAGCGCGAAGAAGCATTGGCTGCTTAACAGCCTGAAAAGCCAGGGCAGTATCATGCTCGACAGCGGCGCAGTGCAGGCCTTGTTACACAAAGGCGCTTCGCTGTTGGCCAGAGGCATTACCGCGGTGGATGGCCGCTTTGACAAAGGTGATGCTATTTGGCTGTGCGACAGCGGCGGTAAACAATTGGCCAAGGGCATTTGTCAGTACAGCGCGACCGAGCTGCAGTTGATCAAAGGCTTACACAGCCAGCAGATTGCTGATACGCTGGGTTTTTGCCCCAGTGAAGAAGTGGTACACCGGGATGATATTGCGCTGACAAGCTAAAGGCAGGTAGCGAATGAGAATTGCGGTAATTGGTGGTGGCATTAACGGTTTAAGCAGCGCCTGGCAATTGGCGCTGGCCGGACACGAGGTTAGCTTGTTTGAGCGCGACAGCCTGATGCAGGCGACCAGCAGCGCATCATCTAAATTACTGCATGGCGGCCTGCGCTATCTGGAGCAGGGCGAATTTCGTCTGGTGCGTGAAGCGCTGCAAGAGCGCCGCTGGTGGCTGAAAAAAGCCCCGCAGTTAACGCGGCGCTTGCCAATCTTATATCCGTTTTATCAGGACTCACGCCGTGCCCGTTGGCAGTTGAAAATTGGCCTTTGGCTGTACGACGCCTTTGCCGGCAGAAAAGGTATTGGCCGCCATCGCTGGTTGACTGCAGAGCAAGCATTACGCTGCTCGCCGCAGTTAAAGGCTGAGGGTTTAACCGGAGCTTACCTGTTTTTTGATGGCCAGATGGACGACCAAAAGCTGGGTCTGTGGATGGCACAGCAATGCACTAAAGCCGGCGTTGCGTTGTTTGAGCATAATCCGGTGCTGCAGGTGGCTGCTGATGCGCGGCTATTGCTGCACAGCGGCTGGCAGCAATTTGATCGGCTAGTTAACGTTGCCGGGCCCTGGAGCCAGCAATTGCTTAAGCAGTCCGGTTTGGCGCAGCAGCCGCTGGATTTAGTGCGCGGCAGCCATCTGTTATTACCGCCAATCAGTCGCTACGGTCATATGCTGGAAGTGCCCGGCGAAGCGCGCATTGTGTTTGTATTGCCGTATCAGGGCAAAACGCTGCTTGGCACCACTGAGGTTCGTCAGCAACTGGATGAGCCGATTCAGTGCTCTGCGGCAGAGCGGGATTATCTGTTGGCGGTGTATAACCATTATTTTCAACCGGCTTGTGATAGCGCTGCGGTGTTAGCTGATTTTGCCGGAGTACGGCCTTTACTGGGCGGTACGGCCAATGCCAGCAAAGCCAGCCGCGAATATCAACTGAACTGGCAGGGCCGTTTGTTAACAGTGTCCGGCGGTAAATGGACCACGGCGCGGGCATTGGGGCAACAGGTTAGTCAGCAGGTAACACAGTCAGTAGGGAAAAGCTAAATCCGGCGGCAGCGCTTGATCGGGCCGGGTGTAATCACAAACACCAGCCGGAAAAATCGTCCGCAACTGCGCTGCATAGGGTTGCATATCCAGCGGTAAATAGTCGCCCCTGCCTATGGCATCATTTACGTCGATTAGAGCACAGTTAAACATCAGACCATGTTTGGGCGCTCCGGCCTGCAACCGGCTGTTACTCAGCGGTGGATAGGTCAATGCACAAGGCTCACCGGCTTGCCAGACAGCCGCACCGCCGGCAATAACACTGCCATCGGCGGCAAAACATTGATCTATTGCCTGCGCCGGCTTTCGCTGTTGGCTTAACCATAGATCCATCAACGCTATAGCTTGCGGCAGTGGCGTATAGTCGGGGTGACTAACCCAAATCAGCTGGTTATCAGCATGGCCATTGCGCTGTTGCAGGCGCTCGCGCGCAGCAAATGACGGCTCAAGGTGATGCATATCCAGCTGCGGATCCAAATAGTGGCGCAAATCCAAAATGGGTTTGTCTGTCATGCCAAGAAACAGCTGGCCGTAGCGGTAGGCGCGGCCGACTGCATCGCGGTTGGCGGCAAAGCGTGGCGCCGCTGAGTTGCCACGGCTGCTGACAATATTCTGCCGGCTAAAGGCAGTTTGCCACAGCGGCGCATCAATAAACGGTAGGTAACGAATGTGCTCAGGGCGCATCTGATGCTGCGGCTGCCAGCTGCCAATGGCACGATTTAACGCAATAAAGTCAGCGGGGCTTAATTGGCCGCTGGTTAAGGCCGTTAAACCATATTGCACGCCGCGGTTATCCCACAAACTATGGCCAAAGCCATCCGGGTCTTTGCCGTAGATGAGAGCCAGATTGCCCCAGTAACTCCAGTTTACCTGTGGCAGTAAGCTATCTGTGGTCAGCCGTTTCAGCTTGCCTTGCGTCGGGTTATGCACCAGCGATGATAAACCCAACCAGGCATTGTGGCATTGGGTAGCGCCATCTGGCAGTGTCGGCCAGATACCGCTGCTTAGTTGCGCCCAAGCCACCTGCATGGCAAATGTAAGACTATGTTGCCGCGATACACTTAAGCCTTCTGTCAGCTGACGCTGGGTAATATCCCGCCAGCGGGTTTTATCCGCGGCATTAAAGTAGTAGTAGTTGTGCAACAGATCGCAATCCAGCGCATATAAGGTTTGGCTGAGCATATCCGGGTAGCTGTACAACGCTATGCCGCCATCCAATAAATCGGGATGGTTTTGCAGCAGTAAATATTGCGCAATACCACCACCGGAGCCGCCAATACCAAGGGTATACGCCGGCGGCCCGTATAAACTGACAAATTGGCGTTTAACGCGGCTGGCCGTATCTTCAGCCAGTAAAAAATTATAGCCATAACTGGTTTTGTTAATGCTGGCGCTGATCACGGCAAAGCCACTGCGCAGCTCTGCGCTGCGATCTCGGATTAACCGCTCCGGGCGAAAATAGCCCTGACGATAACCAATACCGACACCACCGTAAAACTGATAAATCAGCTTGCCATTCCACTGTGACGCCGCCTCACGCCGGCCATATTCTGTGCCGCTTACCGGCATTAAAATGTAGTAAAAAAACCGGTTAATACTGCCAAGCTCCAGCCTTATCAGCTGTTGCTCAGCGCCAACACTACCACCTTCGTAAGGCGTGATATCGCCGTTGCTGTGCAACAGATAAAACTGCAGCTGCGCAGGGTGTTGGCAATCTTTGCTAAACCCCGTGGTGCTGCCCGGTTGCACTATTGCGATGCCGTAACCTTGCTGGTTGTCTGCCAGCGGCGCATCCAACCCCTGTCTGACAAAATCACAATACAGCGGGTAGCTCAGGCCGCCGCTGTATAACGGCAGTAGCGGGCCGGGTTCGCCAAGTGGTATCGGGTAGGGGTAAGGATCTTTTGGCCTGGCAGTAAAGCGGATATGCCGGCTAACCTGCAACAAAGGGCCAGGCTGCGCCGGCGCTATACCCTGTACCGGGTTGGGTTCACGCCAGCGTTGGCCCGGGCTGGCACTGCTGTGGTACAGCAGGTAGAGCAGCAGCAATATCAACAGCAGCCAGCCGGCTTTATAGCGTTTGCGTGAAGAAAACATCTGACTGCTCCGTTGCCGGCTGCGGTCAGTTAAGCTTAGCTAAAGAATGTGCCGGTTGCCGCGACATAGCAGCGCAACCGGCAGAGTTTTACAGGGTGATGGCAAGAATTTTCGAGCGGCGTTGATAGTTATACAGCTGTTTCTTCTGCGCCGGCAAATCATCTACCGTCAGCAGTTCAAAACCCTGCTCTAAAAACCAGTGAATGCTGCGCGTAGTTAAGGCGAACAGCTTGTCGTATTTGCGTTGCCGCGCTTGCTGGATCACGGCTTTGAGTAAGATGCTGCCACGGTCGGCATCACGGTAATCCGGATGCACCGCTAAGCAGGCAAATTCGCCGACATTTTCTTCCGGAAACGGATACAAGGCGGCACAACCAATGACCAGGCCATCGCGTTCAATTAAGGTAAACTGGTTAATTTCCATCTCCAGTTGCTCGCGTGAGCGGCGCACCAGCAGTCCTTGTTGCTCCAGCGGCCGGATCAAATCCAAAATACCGCCGATATCAGAAATGCTGGCAGCACGCAGTTTTTCCGCCGACTCGGTAACAATTTGTGTACCTATACCATCGCGAGAGAACAGCTCCTGCAGCAGGGCGCCATCTTCGTCATAGCTGACTAAGTGGCAACGTGGCACACCGGCGCGGCAGGCGGTAATGGCGGCATGTAAAAACGCCAGCGTGCCCGGGCAGGCATCAGGTTGCTGTTCCATCTGCAGCATAATTTTTTCTGCGGCATTGGGCATCAATTCGGCGGTTATCTCGCCATTTTCGCCAACAATACCGCCAATTTCACTAAAACCAATCATCTTGTCGGCTTTCAGTTTTACCGCTACCTGGGTGGCAATATCTTCGGCGGTTAAATTAAAGCTTTCACCGGTAACCGAGGCGGCTATCGGCCCCATTAATACTATGCCGTTGTTATCCAACTGGCGGCGGATACCGGCGGCGTCAATGCGGCGCACGCGGCCGCTGTGGTGATAATCTATGCCTTCGTCCACGCCAAGTGGCTGGGCAATCACAAAGTTACCGCTGACCACGTTAATTTGTGCGCCCTGCATCGGTGTGTTGCTTAAACTCATCGACAAGCGCGCGGTGATATCCAGCTGCAGTGCACCGGCTACCTGCTTAATCAGCTTGAACGAGTCATCATCGGTAACCCGTACACGGTTATGGTAAGTGGGTTCCAGCCCGGCTTGTTGCAGCGCGGCGTTAATTTGCGGCCGTGCGCCATACACCAATACCACTTTGATACCCAGGCTGTTTAGCAGAGCAATGTCATTAATAATGCTGCGAAAGCCGCTTTGCATAATGGCCTCACCACCGAGCATTACCACAAAGGTTTTGCCGCGGTGAGCGTTAACGTAAGGGGCAGACTGGCGAAAACCGGAAACAAGTTCAGTAGTGCGCACGGGCGTTGGGCTTCCTTCTGATAAGACAATAGCTATATAGGATATAAAGATGGCAGCTGTATGACAAAATGCCAACTATAGCTGCGGCAAAGGCGGCATTTTAGGTGATAAGTGGGTTTGTATCCACTTTTTTGGCATATTTATTCGTAATTGTTCAGCCAGGCAAGAGTTATGTTGCAGAACAGGTAAAGGCCGCAGATGCGGCCGGTTATGTTTGTACTAAACGCGGAAAATAGTCTTGGTTTTCGCGCTCTGCCCGGACGCTATGCGTCGTATGCTGCTTAAAAACAGCAGGCCGGGCAACATCAGCAACAATGCATGGGGTTCTGCAATAGCGGCGGTACCTTCTACCTGTATTGCAGCATTAATAATCTGACTGCTGAGAGTATTGCCCAAACCATCTGCCAAGCCGTTGATGTTAAGCGCCAAATCGGAAAGCCCCGGGGCCAGGGCTGTCAGGGTCAGGCTGGCGAGTACAAAGCTGTTAGACTGAAAAGTGTCCAAATCACCGGGTAGATCGAAAGACAGCCCGAAAATCCGCAACAGGCCGGGCGCCAGCAGCTCAGCGCCTTGCATGTTTAAACCCAGGCCGAAGACATCTAACTGGCCGGTTGGATCAATAATGACATCATCCGGTATGCCGTTAGCATCAGTATCTGTGCTGTCTAATCCCAGGCTTACGCCGTTAAATACAAATACCAGGTCAAAAGCGCTGAGCGACGGCGCACCGCCGGGGGCGAGCTGGTCAATGATAATATCTACAGTAAAGCTTTGTCCGGGCAGCACAGCGCTTTGTGAAGGTACGATACTGATAAGCGCCGCCTGGCTAAAAGCAGAGGCCAGCAACGCCAATACGGCCAGCAAGGATGTTACTCGGTTGATACTCATCTTTTTGTCCTTATCCATGTGATTTTGAATATAGGGGGATTGCCCCGATTCCCTGGTCTTGCTTATTCCTCAGCACACTGAGGCCGGCTACAGCGCAGTCTCAGCAGGCGCGCATCAAGTATGTTGATAACGCCATCCTGATTCAGATCCATAGCCGCATTGCCGGCATTAACAGGCTGATTTAACTGTTGCATCAGCAGTTGCAGGTCCTGGCGGTCTACATCTCCGTCACCATCGAAATCGCCTGTAAGCTGGCCGGTATAACCTTCAAACTGGCTGGCGGCATAAGGTTGAGTCGTGGCACCTACAGTGGAAACCAGATTGGCACCGGTGTTACCGAATACCAGCAGGTCCCGCACGAAATAAGGCCCCGCCACACCATTGCTGCCAATAGCCTGGCCGGGATAATTCAGGCTTAGCGACTGAGTACCTGACCCGAGAAAGCCCTGGCTGTTGCCCAATGACAGTACTCTGCCATTAACATCGACTAAACTGGCTGTCCAGCTATAGCTGCCGGCCAGCGCAACCTCAATACCGATATTCACCTGCAGGTTGTCGAACAGGTTGTTACCATTGGTGTCGACGCCCTGATCGCTGTTATTGCCGTTCAGCGTTAACAATCGGGTCTGGCCAGCACTTTCAAACTCCTCATGGCTGAAGGTCTGAGTGAGCTGGGGCACCGGCACTACGTCAGAGACATAATCATTGGCTTGTTGGACCAGCACCAGAGTTAACGCATAGGGGCCATCCATTTGCAGGCCGTGAATAGCAGCTCCGTCAAACAGGAAGCTCAGGTTCAGGTTGTTGTTGTCAAAAAGGATGCTTTGCTCTGCTACCAGAGTTTTATTGCCGCTGTTGTCCTTCAGCGTGGCGCGAATATGGAAGTTCCCTGTGGTTCGGGCCAGTACCGGAATATCCACCTGCAACTGCTCAAACTTGCCGTTGCCATTGCTGTCAATTCCTTGCGCCTGCAGGTTGCCGTCGAACTCAATCAGCCCTTCAAACTGCAGGTATTGGTAGGGCTGGCTGGTCAGGACCTTGCTGGCTAGCGTGCGGTCGTTCAGATCGGTGACATTGATGACAATCTCAAAAGGCCCGTCCGTTTGGGCGCGGTAGATGGCAACCCCGGAGAAATCCAGGCTAAGGCTTTGTTTGCCCTGTGCCAGGATTACCGGCTGCAGGATATTTTGCACACCGTTGCCGGCGCCGAGCAGCGTGGCTTTGGCCTGATACTCGCCTGCTGTCACAACATTCAGCTCAACCTGAACGCGCAGCAGATCAAATAAGCCGTCAGCGTCGGTATCAATACCCTGATCGGTACCAGACAGTATAGACAACGGCCGTTCGCCAAACAGGCTATGATCCAGTGCCGGTGACACTACAGATACCTCAAAGTGGCCACCACCTGGTCCTACGGCCAGCAGATTGAGTTCATAAGGGCCATCAACACCGGATTCGAGGATCTGTTGGCCGGAGAAACGCAGGCTGATTTCGTGTGAACCCGCTGCCGGCACATCAAAAAACAAACTTACCGGTCTTGAGTCCTCATCGCTGGCACGGTTGGCTATTGGTAAGCCGTTTTTAGTCAGTGATGCACGGATAAAGTAAAAACCAGCGCCGGGGAAATCCAGTAACAGCCTGGCCTGTAATTGCTCAAACACGCCATTGCCATCCTGATCCAGCGGTTCAAATATGGCTTCAGCTTGCACAGATACAGTTTTCTGCTGCGGATTGTTTGCCAGCGGCACACCAGGAGCAAAAGGCACCGGTGCCAGATATTCATAAGCGCCCCAGGTTTGTTCATACTTGTTTGGTATGGCCGGAGCATAAGGATAAATTTTCGCACCTTCCACAGTGGTTTCATGCCATCCCCTACCATCGACAGCTGAGCCGTTGATATTCCAGGCAATAAATTCATTATCCTGGCTGTATCGGCCATTAAAGGTAGCATCATAGTAAGTACCGGACCTTAAGCGCAGGCTGTGGCTGCTGAACCAATATCTGTCGTAACTACCACCTATCGGCCTGGCACTGCCGGGAAAAGCCGGATCGAGTGACGGCGCTACCTTGGTAATAAAATAGCCATCGGCAGCATTACCAATTTTTGTGACCGGGCCCAGACCGCTTACACCAAGCAAACCGGACATATTTTCAAACACATCGCTGAATACATAGCAATCAGAATAGTTGCAACTAAGGGGATCAGCCATCAGCTCTGTCCACAAACATTTTACCACTGGCCCAAATGCGCCGGCATGAGCACCGTAGCCATATTCCCAATGGCTATTGCCATAGCCGTATAGTCCTTGCAATACTTTGCTCAGGATCTGCTGGTCATCAGATTCACCGCTGGCCCAGGTGGTAGCCTGTTCGTACCAATATGACAGCGGTTTAGGCAGGGTAGGTGCGCTTTTGGTGACATACAAAGTACGGGTGACGGTAGGTAATGCCTCGCCGTTTACCTGGTAGTCAAAGGTCACGTTATAGGCGCCTATTTGTGCCGGCACATCCAGAGACACCGTACCGGCAGACCCGGTCCAGGATGTGCTACCTTGCTTAGACGCGCCCTGGATGGCCCATTGCGCCTGCACTTCAGCATCGTTGAGTAAATCGCCGGGGCAGGAACTTAGCCGGGTATCCACATCCACCAGTGCGGCATCAATAGCAGCAGAAAACGGCTTATCTGCAGGAGATGACGTATCGTCGGTGAGGTTACAATTAGCATCGAGGCTTTGTGTGAAAATATCAGTAACTTGAGTTGTATTATCTTTCCAAACCGGGTTGCCGTTGTCCGGCGTCAGTTCCAGCGCAATAACGGGTTTAATTTCCAGCATAACTGCTACCCAATCAATAGCCGTGCACCAGCGGCCACTGGATAAAGTATCGATATTGATTTGCACCTGATTAGCCCTGGGTGTATTGCTGCCGGGCACCGGGAACTTGATCTTACGGACATCAACAGTAAAGTTATTCAGCATCCAGATATTGTTGTCGCCGGTTAGGGTGCCTAAAGATTCGCCGTTAAAGATGACTTCATTGCGCTCCGGCGGCGGTGTGCCATTAACGTCAACATCATAAGCCGGCATCAAAATGCCTACGGTAGAGGGAATAATACCTTGAGCAATCAGGGCATCGGCATTGAGCAGATAGCCGTTTGCGTCCACCGGCCCCACCGCTTTGTCAATCAGTACATTGATTAACAGTGGATGGGCTGGATCGGTATTAAAGGTGCAACCGGTGTCTAACCCGTGCCCGGAATCTGCCACAAAACTATGTTCGGTGGGCGGATCAAACGGGGAAGAACGGGACAGTATGCTAAACTGACTCCCTGCTTTTACCTGCCTGTCGCCGTCTTGGGCAGGTTGATCAGCTGCAAAGCTGACAGCTGATGTTAATAGAACGGCCACTAAACCCAGTGTTTGATATAGCATCGTCAGATTCCGCTAGTATGGTTTGCTTAATACTGCAGGCAAACAGTTGCTGATGAAAATGGCCGGATGAAAGTACTGCATAGAGCCCCCGGCTGGTGATCCAAGAGTGCGAATCAAGCAATAATCACACCATTTGAATTAACATTAATAAAAACATTGAATTGAAATTGTTAACCAAAAGGGTGGGGGAGATACCTGTAAAGCATACTGACAATTTAAGGCCGCAATTGCGGCCTGTTTTGCTTTAGACAATTACCAACTACATAACTGCGTCCAGCTGCTGTCACTGCCTGGCAAGCTTTGCGTCCACCAATTGGCCTGATATAACGCGCTTTGGTAAATCAGCTTATCGCTGGCAGCCGCATGGCTGGGCTGACCTTGCCAGTCCAATTGTGGCCAGTTTGGGTAAGTGTTTATCTGCGTTAAATCATAACCAGGACAATTGCCGGGCGGATTGTTGCCATCACCACCATCGTCAGGCGCCGGACGCAGGTCGAGGTTGTAAAAATGGCTGTTATCCCGCACATAGGCGCGGTTGGCTGCCAGATCGCTGCTAAATACCACATTATCGCCGTTTAGCAGCCCAAGTTGCAGCAGGTTGCTGTATTGGCTGTTTACCTGTGCCGCCAGTTCCGTGGCCCACAGTGCATTGCCGATATTGGCGTCGGTAATTTGCCAGCTTTCGTCTATCAGCTCCTGGCCATCGGCATTAAATAGCCGTAGCTGAGCATAGCCGCCGACTTCAGCAGGGGTTTGCAAGTTAACGTAAGCACCTTTATCAAACCACAGCGGTGGCGGGGTATCGCCGCTGCCGTTTACCAGTTCAATATCCGAGCAGTTATAAAAGCCTTCGCCAACCACATCAACCCGTTGCCAGCGCGTATACAACACAGCCGGCCCGCTGCGATCAGTGGGCAGCGGCACCTGCAGGGTGTAGTAACCGGCATCAGCCGGCACATCACTTTGCTGGTGAATAAGCTCCAACTGGTTCCAGCTAAGTGGCTCTGCGGCGGCATCGAAGCCGGGTTTGCTTAGGTAAATTTGCCAGAAGCTGGGGTTATGTGGCGTAGTGGCGCGAAAGCGCAGGGTTAACTCGCTGCTTTGCGCCAGATCGATAGTGGTGCGCTGCCAGTCGGCTGACGGAATATCGATACCGCTTTTGTTACTGTCGCCGGCGGCGCATAGGCTGCCATCGCTGACCACGCTTTGTACCGCGGCCATATTGCGGTAATCGCCGACATTGGCGGAAAACTCATGGTGCTGGGTCAGCATATAACCGCCGGATTGCTGGTAAGCAGCACGGCAGGCGGCATTGGGTATGCCGCTGCCATCGGCCGGCCACCAATAGCCGCCGTCGTCTTTACAAATTTGTTGTCGGGCTTTTGGATAATCAACATAGCCATGGCTGCTGACCTGCAGGCTGACAAATAGCAGGCTGGTTGTCAGTAATACAGGCATTACATATTTTGCTTTCATCATTGGATCTCCTCTACAGCCAGAGAACCCTCCGGCTGCAGCTTAGTTGACATTGGTGACGAGCCTGACAAGCGTTACCCGCTCACCGCATTACTCCAAACCCGACCCTCGCAAGGAAAAGCGGTAAGTTTGCGGCTTACCGCCTTGCACTCTGTAGCACGTTATAAATTACAGATAAAACTCCAACTGCCATCACTACCGGGCACCGAGTTAGTCCACCAATTGGCTTTATACACGCCGCCCTGGTACGACAAATGGTCACCGCCAGTGGCATGGCTGGGGTTGCCGGCCCAGTCGGTTTGCGGCCACTGTGGATAAGGGTAGATAGTGGCGGTAATACCACCGCAGCTGTCGCCGCCATCACCTCCGTCGCCACCGTCACCGCCATCACCGGTACCAATGTCCACCACAGGCAACTGCGGGTACTCTTCGGCAAAGGCATAGTCGCTGCCATTAGCGGTTAACACCCAGTTCGATGGCATTGGCATCGGCAGCTGATAATTCAGCGTCACGGTGACGCTGTCACCACTGGCGACAGTTAAGTAAGCCGGCAGGGTAAAGGCGACACGGTGGAAGTTATTCTCCAGGCCACCAATATTATTACCACTGGCGTTGCGGCCGCTGTCAATTACCGTTAAGCCAAAACCGCTTTGATCGCTGATGCTATCCGGTATCGCTGTCGGCACATCGAAGCTGATGTTGCTGCCGCCCGGAATAGTGCTGTTGCTGTGATTGGTTAGCGTAATTTTGGGGTTGATCGGGAAATTCTGATCGCCCAGTTTAAAGTCGCTGATACTCAGGCGGATATCGGCCGCCTGGGTTGGCATAGTGCGTTCAGCTTTAACCGCGCCATAAGGGCTGGCGCTATTAAAGCTGTTATAAAACTGCGTGGTTAGCGTATTGCCGATAAAGTACTCGCCTTTGGCGGCGTCCCAGCCATAATCGCCTGCCAGCTCCCAGAACATCACACCACCAATACCGTTATCAATCACGTACTGCGCTTTGGCGGCGATGCTTTGCTCGGTTTCTACCGATAAAAACACCTGCTTTTGCGCATTCCACAACCAGGGCGCCACTGCAGTAGCATCGTAGTGGCGGCTGTAACTGCCGCTTAGTTGATGCTCAGGGTTAGTTGGGTCCAGATCATACAGGCTGAAGTAGCTGGCACTGATACCTTCGGCCAGGTTCATCGTATGCCACAATGGGTTAGAACCGGCCGGCATTTCGCTGCCCTGAGTGTTTTTATCGTGCCACAGGTTATCAATGCCGACAGCGCCATTGCCGCATTTACTTACCGTGCTGCCACCGGTGCCCGGTGGGCACTGGCTCTGGTTTGGTAACGCCGCCGTGCCCCATAAGCCAAAGCTACCGCCTTGCACATCTTTCCAGCCGCGGCTGTAATACGGAATACCAATGTTAATCCGCCCGGCCGGCATAGTGCCGCGAAAATAACGGTAAGCCCAATCGGTGTTCAGGTAGCCAATTTGCTGGTACTGACTGGTGTTGTAGTAGTTCCAGGCTGCCAGCTCTGCGTCTTCACCGGTGTCGAACAGCGCGGCATTGTGGCCGACAAACTGGTTCCAGGCTCCGTGCAGGTCATAGCTCATAATGTTAACGTAATCCAGATACTGGGTTACCTGAAATGCCTCCATACCACGCAGTAAGTAACCGGAAGATGGCGAGGCGATCGTCAGCAAATAGTGCTTACCGTCAGCCGCCCCGGCGGCATCCAGTTTCTGCCGCAGCACCTTCATCAGCTCAACATAAGAGCGCATCAAGCCGCCGCGCAAACCATTTGCCAGCGCAAAGTCGTCCGGGTTGCCGGCGTCATTCATGCTGGTAGGGTATTCGTAGTCAATATCGACGCCGTCAAAACCATACTGGCGGATAAAGGCTACGGCCGAGTCGGCAAAGGTATTAATACCCTGTTGGTTAATGCTTAAATCGCTGTTGGTAGTCATAGTATAAAAACCACCACTGGCAACGCGGTTGCCGTCGGCGTCAAAATAACCGCCGCTTTCTGCCCAGCCACCAACCGAGATCAGCGTTTTTACATGCGGGTGCTGCTGTTTGTATTTTTGCAGCAGGTTAAAGTGGCCTTTGTATGACAAGGCAGGGTCGAGCTCAGCCCCTGCAATACCGGGCCATTCCATGCCGGTGGAGGCATTGTCGGGGTCGGTTGCATCGCCGATGGAGATCTGGTTGCTGCCATTAACATGAGCAAAGGCGTAGTTGATATGGGTGATTTTATCCCACGGAATATCGGAGGCTAAATAGGCCGGCTGGCCATTCTTGCCATGACGCCAGCTGGTAAAGTAGCCAATAATGCGCCGTGGGTGATCGGGGCTGATAATTTCACGGCCGTCGGCATCATACACACTGCAGTAAGGCACATTGACGCCGGGCGTTTGATACAGGCCATCCGGCCGGCAGCTGTTATCACCCGGTACGCCCGGATCGGGCTCAGGTTCTGGTTCAGGCTCCGGGTCTGGCTCGGGTTCAGGGTCCGGTTCGGGCTCCGGATCTGGTTCCGGCTCAGCACCATCACAGCTGCCGAGTAAGCTCCACTCCTGATACGGTGCAGAGTGGCTGAGCGGGTCATTGCCCTGCGTCCACCAGTTAGCCTGAAACGCCTGTTGTTGCTGTTGTACCTGAGCGCCGCCGCCATAGGCGGCATCGCTTTGCCAGTTTGGCAGCGCCGTGCAATCAACGGCGCGGGCAGAAAATGCCGCTGTGCTGGCCAACGCCAGCAGCGACAAAGTTGTAGTGAGTTTCATATCAAAGTTCCTGCAAAATGCCTGCTATAGCCGTCGTGCTTGAAGCTGCAGCTTTGTTGACTTCGCTTGCTCGCCCCAATCACATAGTGTGTCTATGCTCATGGGGGCTCGCTCGCTTGTCGCCTCACTGCAACGCCAATCACTTAGGCTATAGAGCCCGAGCTAACTAAGTAGCATAGGGCCTGCGGCAATAGTTGTTATTGCTGCGTATGGCCTAAGCCTTCATGCATCGCGTTTAAAATATGGCCATTATCGGCATCGATTTCCCAGGCGAAGATACCGCCCAGCTGGTGCTGCAGAACATAGGCGCCTTTTTCGCGTACCGAACGCTTGGTATCGAAACTTACCAGCGTATTGGTAGCCGGGTTCCAGACATAACTGGCCTTGGCAGTGTCATCCCAGCCTACGGTAAAGCCGTTGACACCTGTCGCTTCCGGCCCGCCCATAAAGTCGGTTTCAATTTTCTTGTAGTCCATAATGCCGCGTTCCCAGCCGCCGCTAATGCCATCGCCACCAGTGCCGGTAAATGGATTACCACCTGTTGTGCCCGACACATTCTGCCAGCCGCGACCATACATCGCCGCACCCAGCGCTATTTTGCCTGCCGGTACACCCCGGTTCAGCAGATACTGCACGGCTTCATCGGCACTAAAACCAACAATAGGTGAATTTGGCGACGGATACAGACCGGTTTGGTGGCCCAGTACGCCATTCCAGGCGCCGTAGTAGTCGTAGGTCATCAGGTTGATGTAATCCATATAGGGTGCGGCATCTTCCCAGTCCACTACGCTGAGTTTCTCCACGCCGCCCGACATCGCCGCCGCCAGCTCGTATTCGCGACCGGTTTCCACTTCAAGTGCATCCAGCGCAGCACGCAGTTCCTGCATTAAGGTGGCAAAACCGGCGCCGTCCTGTGGGCTACCCAGCTCCGGTGTAGCACCGCCGCCGCCCGGGAATTCCCAGTCGATATCAATGCCGTCAAAGAAGTCGTAAGTGCGGATAAAATCGATAATGGAATCAATAAATACCGCCCGTGCTGCCGGATTTACGCCAACCTGATACAGTGGGTCGGATAAGGTCCAGCCGCCAACGGAAGGCAAAATTTTTACATGCGGATGCGCTTGCTTCAGCCGGTACAGCTCAGCAAAAATACCGCGGATTGGCTGATCCCATACATCACCCGGATAGCCTTTTTCCAGTGCGGCGAATTTATCATGCACCACCACAGAATAATCCGGCTTGCCGGCGCATTGGCTGTTCAGCGCGGCATAACCTTCCGGATTAGCGGCTTGCAGTGACGGGTTGTCGCCGCACAGCGGGATAAAACCATAGTAAATATGCGTCAGGTTTTGCGCCGGAATATCGGCAGCATGGAAGGCGCGGCCATAAATGCCCCATTCAACAAAATAAGCACCGACTTTTTTACCGCTGGTGTTGTTGTAAGCCACATTATTTTGCTTAAGCGGATGAGGCCAGGCGGTCATATCCAGATCGGTCCAGGGGTCGAAGCTGCCATCGCCGCCGTCGCCACCATCACCACCATCTCCGCCGCCGGAGCCGGCCGTTACTGCTACGGTTTTTACATCACTGTCGGTACACAGCAGGGCATCGCTGCTTTGCTGACACAGGCTAACGACAAAGTTGTAGCTGCCGGTGCTGTTAAAGCTCACACTGGTGCTGCCACTTTGCGCGGCGGGGCTGGCGCTGCTGAGGCTGGCGCTGTGTACTACCACACCATTTTGTTTTAACTGCCACAGGTTGCCGTTAGTGCCCCACCACATATTCCACGCCAGGTTCAGGCTGGCAGTACCGCCGTTCAGCGCTACGCTGTTTTCGCTCCAGGCAAAAGCCGGTTTGGCCGGTGCGGCCGGGTTATCGGGTGCAACCGGGTCCGGCTCTACCGGATCGGGTTCAACAGGATCCGGATCTGTTGGGTCTGGCTCAACCGGGTCGGGGTTGGTGCCGCCGGTACCGCTGATGTTTACTGTGGTAACGCCACTTTGCGCACATTCTTCCGTGCTGCCGCTAACCTGACATAAGCTGACTTGCAGCTGATAACTGCCTGGCTGGTTGAACGTCAGGCTGGTGCTGCCGGTTTGCGCATTCTGGCCATTTGGTGTCAGCGCACCTTCAAAGACAACGCTGTCATTTTGATGCAAATACCACTTGTTGCCGTTGGTGCCCCACCACATATCCCAACTGACAGGTACCTGTACGCTGCCGTTCTGCAGTTGATAATCTGTCGGCATCCAGCTAAGTACCGGGGCATTGGGTGTGGCCGCCTGAACACTGGCTGCCAGCAGTAGTAGCGATACGCCACCACAGCTTTTAACTGCTTGTTTAAACATAACTTCCTCCAATGGTGTTGCTTATTTTGTTATCTTTTTTATTGAGGATGCGCTGCAAGTTACTGCAGTACGGCAACGCATTGCTCGGCACATTTTATTTATTGTCCGCCTGACGCTACTGCTCCGTGTGGTTTAGAAAATGAGCGGTATTGACTATGGCAAAAATGACAGCGTTGTCAAAAATAACAACGGATTTTTTGCTGATAATTTTTTGAGTTAAGCTTAAATGACTGAAGTAAGACGAAATTTTTTTACAGCATAGTGCCCGGTTATTTTACATATTATCGGGCCAAAATGGCGTTTATCGGGAAGAATGTTAAAGTTACGCGAAGTGCTGTAGCCGGCACTCCGCGTAAAACGGCAGCTTAGTCGAGAATAATATGCGGCAGAAAGCGCGAGCTGTCTTTGGTGATCAGGCTGTTATCTTCGCGGATGCAGATGCCGGCGGCGCTGTCGCCAACTACCCAGCTACCAATCAGCGTATAGTTATTGCCAAATTTTGGCAGCGCTGCCAGTTGCTGACGAATAAAGCCGCTGTCGGTGTAAGGGCCGTCTTGCTGCAGTGCCTGGCCATCAGCGGTAACTAGCTGAATATTAGCGCCTTCACGTGATAACAGCGGTTTGCGTACCCAGCCGTTTTGCAGCGTACTGCCATCATCAAAAAACGCCGGCAGCAGGTTAGGGTGGCCCTGATGCTTTTGCCATAACAGAGGCAGTATGCCTTTGTTTGACAGCAAGCATTTCCATAGCGGTTCAATAAACCGGGTTTGGCTGGTTAAAATGGTATTGTTAAAGTCTTCCTGCAACATAAATTCCCACGGGTACAGCTTAAATAAGCCGTGAATGGGAAAGCCGTCTAAATCCACCAGTTGGCCGTCGATATCACCCAGTTGCTCCAGTTGAATATAACGGCAGTTAAGCCCGGCCTGCAGCGCGATATCCATCAGGTAATCTACCGTGCCTTTATCTTCAATGCTCTCTGTTACGCTGGCGAAATAGAAAGGCTGAGGCAGGCTAAGCTCGCTAAAGGCTTGCTGCAGCTTGTCTTGCAACGAGTTAAACTGATCGGCACCTTGCGGCAACTCGCCACGCATCAGCTGATCTTCCAGCCAAACCCACTGGAAAAAGCCGGTTTCATACAATGAAGTTGGCGTGTCGTAGTTCAGCTCCAGCAGTTTGGCCGGGCCGCTGCCGTTATAGCTAAAATCCATCCGGCCGTATAAGTGCGGGTCTTTTGCGCGCCAACTGGCCAGCACGGCATCCCAAAACTGCGGCGGTATGGCCAGTTGCTGCAGCTTTTGCTCATCGCTAACGATGTCCTCAACCAGATCCAGCGCCATCTGATGCAGCTGTTCGGTAGGGTCTTCCAGATCTTGCTCGATCTGCTGCATGCTGAACTGATAATAAGCGCTTTCGTCCCAGTAGGGTTCGCCGTCAAAGGTATGAAAACTAAAGCCAACACTTTCGGCAAAGGCTTTCCAGCCCGGTCTGGGGTTACTGTTAACGCGTTTCATCAGGCTTTAACCACCATAGCTGCCAACATTACGCTTAGCCGCCTGAGCGCCAAAGCCGCCACGGCGTGCCATGGTGGCCGGTTTGGGTTGCACGGCAGAAGGACGGATGCTGGTGGCGCCGGGCTGTGACGCAACCGGCGTATTAGTGGCAGTGCGAAAAGTGCCACGGTCATCACGTGATTTATACAGCGGTTGGTTGGCGACCGGGCTGCGCGTGGCATTAGCCGTTTGCTGCTGCGGTGCACCAGCCATACCGCCACGGTTTAACATTTGCCCGGCCATAAAACCCATCATCATTGGCATAAAAAAACCGCTGCTTTGCTGGCTTTGTGGCTGAGTTTGCTCAGTGCCGTTTACTGCAGCGGTATTATTTGCCGCCAGCGCCGGGGCTGTTTCACACTGGCCGTTACCAAAGTCAGTTTCACATTCCTGTTTGCTGGCATAGCGCGGCGCAACCTGCGGGTGCAATGCTTTAGCCTCGGCAAAAGCCGCTTTACATTCGGCCGGTGGATTGTAAAAGGCGGCGCATTCGTCCGGGGTATTAAATACCTGTACTTCAACCGGTTTCTCACCACAACCCGCCAGTACTATGCCGGCGGCCGGCACCATCATAATCAACCGGGCAGTTTTGCTGCGCTTAAAAGTTTTGCTCATGCAGTACTCCTTAATAACTCATACAGGCGGCGTTTAACATACCGACAGTAACAGAGCAGGCGGCAGAGAAAATGCCGGCAGCCAGCTCGCCTTGCGTAATACGTTGTGGCAGCTGTTTTAGCGCGACGCTGCTCAGTACAAAAGTCAGCACCTGCACCACTAAGGCTACACCGCCCCAGATAGCGCAATCGAGCAATGACATCGAATGCGTTATGGCGCTGGCCAGCGGCCAGGCAAAACCGATTAACGCACCGCCAAAAGCAATGGCTGCAGCGGGGTTATTGGCGCGAATAAGACCAAACTCGTCATGTGGTGTTACCCAGGTATACAGGCGGATAAACAACAGCAATAACACGATGGCCAGCGCAAAATAGGCAGCAAAGGCGGGTAAGCCGGCAAGTGAAGTTAAAGCGGTATCTAACATGGTAAGTCCTGTAGTTAAAACGTCTGGCGCTGATCCTGCGCAAAAACACTACGTAGTTCAAGTTAAATCGGCCGTTGGCGCATGGTTATTTATCGCAGCCGGGCCTGCGCTTAACCGCTAATGGCTGGACAGCGCTGATCCGCGCTCTACACTGGCGCTGTATTTATCAGAACAACAGTATTAAATAATAACAACAGTGTTTAACCTAACCAGGAACCCAAAATGAAAAAAATCACCACCGTTGCGCTAAGCATAGCGTTGGCGTTAGGTGTTGTTGGCTGCTCTAACAGCACAACACCCTCCGGCAATAGCGCTGCAGAGCAAATTACCGTTGTACAAAACCCGGCGGCTTTAAGCTCGGGCATTACACTGGCCAACATGGATACCAATGTGGCGCCACAGCAGGATTTCTTCCGTTATGTGAACGGTAATTGGTTGGAAAACACTGAAATTCCGGCGGATAAAGCACGTTGGGGCAGCTTTGATGAACTGCGTGAAAACGCCGAAAAGCAGGTGCTGGCAATAGTGCAACAACTGGCTGCTGAGCAGCATGCTAAAGGCTCTGACGGGCAGAAAATTGCTGATTTATATCAATCGTTTCTGGATCAACAGCTGGCTGAAACGCTGGGGCTGAACCCACTGCGCGGCGAGCTGGCAGCAATTGAAAACGTAAGTAACCATAAAGAACTAACCGCCTTGTGGGGCAACTGGCAGCGTTATCGCGTCGGCACCCCGGTAGCGGTTTATGTTGGCCAGGATCAAAAGCAATCCGATCAGTACATTACCGGCGCGTCGCAAAGCGGCTTAGGCTTGCCGGACCGGGATTACTATTTAAAAGATGATGCGCGTTCAATTGAGCTGCTGCAAAAGTATCAGGCCTTTATTGCGCAGTTATGGACCCTGGCCGGGTTTGATAACGCTGAGCAAGTGGCGGCCGATATCGTCGCTCTGGAAAAGCAGCTTGCCGCTGCGCAGTGGAGCCGGGTACAAAACCGTGACCGCAATGCGACTTACAATAAGCTGACAGTAGCTGAGCTTAGCAAATTGGCGCCGGGCTTTGACTGGCAGGCGTTTTTAACTGCTGCCGGCCTTGGCAGCATTAACGAGTTGGTAGTACGTCAACCGACCTACTTTACTGAGTTTGCCAAACTGCAGGCAAACACACCGGTAGCGCAGTGGCAGCAGTATCTGAAGTTTCACTTGCTGCGTAGCAATGCTAATAACCTGAACCAGGCTTTTGTTGACGCCAGCTTCGATTTTTACGGCAAAACACTAAACGGCCTGCAGGAACAGCGCAGTCGGGAGAAACGCGCCGTTAGCCTGGTGGACAACAACCTCGGCTTTATGGTGGGTAAAAAGTATGTTGAACAATACTTTAAACCCGAAGCCAAAGCGCGGATGGACCAGATGATTGAGAATCTGCGCGGTGCTTTTCGCCAGTCTATAGACGAGCTGGAATGGATGAGCCCGGTAACGAAAAAACAGGCACAAATTAAACTGGCCAAATTTAATACCAAAATCGGTTATCCGGATAAATGGCGTGACTATAGCTGTGTAGAAATTAATGCCGCTGATTTAATTGGTAATTTGCGCCGCAGTGCCGAATGCGAATACCAGCGCACTATTGACCGCTTAGGTAAACCGGTCGATCGCACTGAGTGGGGTATGACGCCGCAAACGGTTAATGCCTATTACAGCTCTACCATGAACGAAATTGTGTTTCCGGCCGCTATTCTGCAACCGCCGTTTTTTAATGTCGACGCCGATGATGCGGTAAATTACGGCGCTATTGGCGGCGTTATCGGCCACGAGTTTACCCACGGTTTTGACGATCAGGGCCGCCGCTCTGACGGTGACGGCAACCTGCGTGACTGGTGGACCGAGCAAGATGCGGCGCAGTTTCAGGCCCGGGCCCAGTTAATGGTTGATCAGTACAGCAGCTTTAACCCGATAGACGATTTACATCTGCAGGGCGCACTGGGCTTAGGCGAAAATATCGCTGACCTGGGTGGCTTAACGGTGTCGTACAGGGCTTATCAGAATTCGCTGCAAGGCAAGCCTGGTGCGGTTATTGATGGCTTTAGTGCTGAACAGCGTTTCTTTAAAGGCTGGGCCCAGGTATGGCGGATTAAATTCCGCGACGAAGCACTGCGCCAGCAAGTCATTACCGGGCCACATTCGCCGGGTATGTACCGCGTGCTGGGTACCTTGTCGAATATGCCGCAGTTTTACCAGGCGTACGAGGTGAAACCAGGTGACGGCATGTACCGTGACGACAAAGTGCGGGTAAAAATCTGGTAAAGCTGACAGTAAAAAGCCGCGTTTATCGCGGCTTTTTTATTGCAAAGTGCAGTTAGAACCTTACGTTTACACCCACCCAGAAGTTACGTGCCTTATCTTTGTTGTTGTAGTGATCAACAAAACTGGCGGAGTAACCGTTTTCACCGTTGGCGTCGTACACACAGCTCGCGGCTGTTTCGCTACATTCGGTAAAGGCGATGTTGTAGGTAGTAAAATCACGGTCTAACAGGTTATTGATACGCGCATTAAAGGTAACCGACTCGCTGGCCTGATAAGATGCACCTAAATGGAGCACATTATAAGCTTTGTAATGTAGGGCTTTATCGTGCTCGACATCCCACGAGCGGAAACGCTTGGTGCGGTACTCTGAGGTTAAAAATACATTCAGCTCATCAGTCGCATCCCAGCTAAGCGTCAGGTTAGCCATATGTTTGGCGCTGTTACCCAGCGGTTGGCCTTTGTTTGCACCGCTTTTTTGCTCACTGTCGGTATAGGTGTAGTTAGCGCGCATTGCCAGGCTATCAGTGGCTTGCCAGCGTCCGGCGAGCTCAGCCCCCTGAATGGTGACTTTATCAATATTGACGGTTTTGCTGCTGGTGGCATAGCCAAGATCGGCATATTCGCCGGTTGGCACACATTCAATGTTGGTGCCGGTGCCACAAGGCTGCGAAGCAATTTTGTCGTCAAAATCGTTCTTAAAGATGGTGGCATTGAAGTTATGGCCGTTCTGGTGTTGCCAGTAAGCGGCGATCTCGCTTGATACGCTGGTTTCTGCTTTTAAATCCGGGTTACCAAAAAACGGTGAGGTGCCCTGACCGCCAAAACCAATTACGCCATTGTACAGCTGGGTAGTTTTTGGTGTTTTGTAGCCGGTGCTGACACCACCTTTAATGGTCCAGCTTTCGCTTAGGGTATATACACCATACAAACGCGGACTAAGCTGACTACCGAATACTTCATGATCATCACGGCGCAAGCCGGCGGTAACAGAGAAATCTTGCGTAGCATCCCAGGTGTCTTCAGCAAATACCGACCACATATTGTGTTCTTGCACAGCACCAGGGGTACCGCTTTCCATGCCAAAGACGCCGTCTTCCAGCTCGCCGCGGATCACCTGAGCACCTACCACAGCAATATGTTGGCCGGCCAGCTCAAACGGCATATCCAGTTTAGCATCCAGCGTATACTGGTTGCTGGCCATAACCCGTTTCGCCCGTGGTAAGAAGGTGGCTTCAGCTAAGTCCTTACGCTCTTCTTCACTGATACCGGCATAAACACCGGTGCCATCAAACATCGCCAGCAACAGTTCACGTTCTGCCGTAGTAAAGGGCAGGGTACGGCCGTGGTTTTGCGTATCGACATAAGACAACGACACAAAGCTGTTACCAAAATCCCATTTACCCTCATGAGTTATTGACCAGGTATCGCGGCTGAATTCCTGGGTTGGGCTGTAACCGATGCGCGGGTTAGCACGGCGCGCCCACTCACCGCCGGCGTCGATACAGGCTTGCTGATTTCGGCCCACAGCACCCTTACAAAAATCACCGGCAGCCCACACGCTGTCGATATTATCTACGGTACCCACCGGATATTCTCTGGAGCCGTCGTCGTTAATTACCGGAGTGTTGTCGTACTGCTGCGTAGAGCTTTCAATATCAAACCAAATGCTTTGGTTGCTGGCCGGGGTCCAGCTTAAACGGCCGCCGAACACTTCGTTATCGTTGTCGACGGTTTTACCGCCGCTACCGAAACCCAGAGAACGGTTACGTACTTCGCCGTTAGGGTATTCAATAGGCGCATACTGTGGTGTTGATGCCATGCGATTGTAAAAACTGCCACGCAGTGACATACCCAGCACACCAGGGATTAGCGGGCCCATTACGTTAAAGTCAGTAGTGATATCTTCGCCAAAGGCGTCATCGGTTTGCACTGTGCGGCTGTGGCTGACAGAACCCATCCACTTATCGGTAACTTTTTTGGTAATAATATTAATAACGCCGCCCAAAGCATCCGCGCCGTATAAAGTAGACGCCGGGCCGCGGATCACTTCAATGCGGTCTACCGCGTCCAGCGGTGGTATATGACCAAACTGGTTACCGCCAAAGTTATTCGGGTAAATATCGCCATGGTTATTCTGCCGCTTACCGTCCACCAGTATTAAGGTATAGTCTGAACCCATGCCGCGCATACTGATGCTGCCCTGGCCGGTTTTATCCCTGGTTTCACCAATATCCACACCTTCCAAATCGCGTACCGCATCTAATAAAGTGGTGTAAGGCCGTTTCGCCAACTCTTCCTGTGTAATAACCGAAATACTGGCCGGGGCGTCCACCAGTTTTTGCTCGAAGCCCGAAGCGGTAACCACGATAACTTCCATATTGTAATCCGGCGCAGCGGCAGCAAGGTTAGCGTTGGCTGAAGGTAACGCAAAAACGGCGGCCATGGCGCAAGCCAGAGTGGTGGGGCGAAACAACATTTTTAACTCCTTTAACAGTGTTATTCAGGCAGGGATGCCGGGCTGGAACGAAAAGATTTGTAAATAGTGTGGCGAATGATAATTATTATCATTGGTAAGATCAATCAATATAATCGGCTTTATTCAACGCCGTCAGAGATAGAATGGCTACGCAAACTTTAAATTATCAATTAATTAACTTTTACGCGTGTTACAGTAACTGGCTGTAACCCTTACAGAAACATGACCTGAATACGATTGATTCGTATTTTTTACTGTGTTCTAATTGCGCGCATTAAAGTTTACTTGTTAATAAACGGAGTTTTTATGCACGTTAAATTATCGCGCCTGGCTCTTGCCGTTTCGCTGGCATCGGTATCAATAAACGCCTTTGCACAGCAGCAAGCGTCGGCTGAGCGCAGTGTAGAGCGCAAAAGTATTATGCCGACGCTGGAAGTGATCCGCGTAGTGGGTGAAGCGGCACCGGTACTGCTGGAGCAAACCGGTAGTGTTGTGGTGATAGATCGCCAGCAAATAGAAGCTATTCAGCCACTCTCTACTGAGGACATTTTGCGCCGCGTTGCCGGGATTAATGTCACAAGCGAAGAAGAAACCTCTATTGTGTCGAATTTTGGCATGCGCGGTTTATCAGCCAGCGAATCAAAATCACTGGTACTGGAAGATGGCGTGCCGGTAGCACCGGGCCTGTTTATCGGTAACGATCGTTATTTTAATCCACGGGTACAGCGTGTTGAGCAGGTAGAAGTGCTAAAAGGCTCTGCTTCTTTACGCTACGGGCCCTCTACTATTGGCGGCGTGGTGAATTACCAAACTAAAACGCCGGACGATGGTGTTGAATTAACCGGTCGGGTGGGTTCCTTTAACCTGCGTGAAGTTGGGCTGGAAGCGGGTGGCAAAAGTACCTCAGGTGACGCCTTTGCCGGGGTAGTGGCAACCCATGCTAAAAGCGACGGTTTTATGGACAAAGGCTATGAAATGACCGACGTCATGGCCAAAGCCGGTGTGGTATTTAGTGACAGCCATAAACTGGGTATTAAAGCTTCTCACCATGAAAATAATGCCAACATCTCTTACCGTGGCTTATTGCTGGCAGACTATCAGGCCGGTGCTGATTACAACCCGGCGCCGGACGATTACTATCTGACCGACCGTACAGCAATTGATCTGAACCATGAGTGGACCTTGTCGAGTCAGGCTACGCTGAAAACGCTGTTTTACTGGAGCGAAATGACGCGCGATTATTGGCGTTATAACGTCGATACCGAGGCCTCCAATACTGCCGGCCGTTGGGTATATACTGATGCTCTCACCGGCAATAACCGCTCGTTTGATCGTGTTGGCGTAGAAAGCCGCTTAACAGTAGAGCACAACTTATTCGGTACTGGCGCCAGCAGCGAGTTTGGCTTGCGCTTTATGCAGGAAGAAGCCAACGATACCCGCATTCGGGCTCAGCGCAGCGCCGACCGCACCGGGGTAAATGACCGCCATATTATTGATTCTGCCGACAGTGTGGCTGGATATGCGCAAAGCCGTATCGAGCTGAATGAGCGTTTTGCCGTAACACCTGGCTTGCGGGTTGAATCGTATCAGCAAGAACGTGTCGTTTTAAGTAGTAATAACGACACTGCAAAAACCAGCAATACTGAGTGGTTGCCGGGTGTTGGTGCTACATACAATCTGAGTGCATCAACTCAGTTGTACGGTGGCGTGTATCGCGCCTTTTCACCGGCATCTAATGGTGTGGCGTTAGACGGTTTGACCGATCAGCAATTAGACGGTGAGCGTTCTACCAACTATGAAATCGGTATTCGCGGTAAGGCTGGCACTGTATCTTATGAAGTGGCCGCTTTCGCGATGGATTTCAGTAATCAGGTGGTGACTGGTAACAGTGATCCAAACCTGTCGCAATCTAACGCCGGCAAAACCGAACACCGCGGTATGGAATTTATGTTGGGCTATGAGTTAGGTGCCGGTTTCAGCCTGGATACCAATGCTACCTGGGTGCCCACCTCAGAGTTTAAAACCGGTGACAACCAGGGTAACCGTCTGCCCTATGCACCAAAAATTATTGCTAACGTGGCACTGAATTATCAGTTAGAGCAATTAAGTGCTGCGTTAAGTGCACATCACCGTGGTGAGCAGTACGGCGACGCTGCTAACCGTGAAGATATTCCGGCTAATGCCGCCGGCGGCATCTGGGGTGGGTTAATTCCATCTTACACGGTGTTGGATTTAACTGCGCAGTACAAGCTGGCAGCTAATGTCAGCATGTTTGGTGCCGTGAAAAACCTTACCGATAAACGCTATATCGCCGGTTTACGTCAGGGCATTTATGTGGGGCCGGAGCGTTCGTTCGAGCTGGGTGTACGTTACAGCTTCTAAGCCGGTGTGGTAGAGCAATACACAAAGCCCCTGCATTGCAGGGGCTTTTTTTCATCGGGTTTAAGCCGGCTTAACGCTGCGGCGGGCCGTAAATTTGCTCGGCGGTATTAAACAGGATCCAGCTGGTTAAAATGTACTTGTCATTCGATACCGGAATACAACCGCGGTGGGTGTGGGTAAAGTAAGCCGGTGCTATTACCATACTGCCGGCTTTGGGTGTAATACTTCTGTTCTGGTAATAAAACTCTGTTTGGCCGCCCTCGGCTACGTCATTCAAATAGAACATAAACAATAAAGTACGGTGTAACGGCTCGGTACTGCCTTGCTGCGGGTATACTTCGCTGTGCCAGTAACCGTAATTACCTAAACCGGCCTGATACTTTTGCGCCTGAATGTTCCCCAAACGAAACAAAGCGCGGATAAAATCCATGGTTTTCGGCTCGCCCAGCTCAGCAAAGTTGTCGTGCGTAATAGCAATAGGTTGGCCGGTTTGCGGATGGGCGATGGTTAAGCCCAATGGGCCAATCAACGCGAAATGGTACTTTTTAAAGTACTCGCAGGCATAGCGCGTGGTTGCCTCCCAAATAACCTTTAAAAACGGCTGGTACTCCGGGTGCTGATACAAATACAAGTCAGTACTGATTTTTTTGCTGGTATCTACGCCAGAACCTGTGCGGCCGGCGGTGGTATGCGGGCTGGCATCAAAGGCATCAATCAGCTGTTGGCAAAACTCGCTGCTTAACGCATTATCGTACACCTCAATAAAATCAGTCATCAGGTAACCTTGTTATGTGGCAAGACATTTTCTCTCCGCGTTTTTCTGACACGGATGCGCTCGGACATATCAACAATACCGTGTTTGCCGTGTGGTTTGAAGGCGCCAGACAAGGCGTTTTTGAAATTTTTACCCCGCAACTTAATTTAAAGCAGTGGCCGCTGATTGTGGCCAGCGTAAAACTGGATTATCACGCCCAAACGCACTACGGCACAGCGGTAGAAATACGCACCTATATCAGCCGCATTGGCGGCAGCTCGTTTGATGTGTATCAGGAGGCCTGGCAAGCCGGAGTGAAAACCGTGTCCGGCACGGCGGTAATGGTACAGTTTGATTATACTGGCAATAAAGCTGTCGCCATTACGGCTGAGCAAAAACAACAGCTTAATCTGCACCTGTACAGCGCGTAAACATCGCAGGCAGCGTTTCACTGGTCGTAAAGCTCTGGTATGGTACGCCGTGGCTGAGTATGGTCAAGATAACAAAAATAACGGAGTCTGCTATGAAAAGCCTGTTTATCGGTGTTGTTACCGGCTTAAGTTTGGTAATGACCACAGTGGCACACGGCTATGACCGTATTACCGGCGCGGATTTTGCCAGCCGCTCTGAAGTCATAGCGCCTAATGTTATGGCGGCCACCAGCCAGCCTTTAGCTACCCAAATTGCGCTGGATATTATGCGGCGCGGCGGCAATGCCATTGATGCGGCCATTGCTGCCAATGCCGCGCTGGGGTTGATGGAACCCACCGGCAACGGCATCGGCGGCGACTTATACGCTATTGTTTGGGATGCCAAAACACAAAAGCTGCATGGCTTAAATGCCTCGGGCCGCTCACCACTGAGTTTAAGTTACGACATGCTGGCGCATGAGCTGCAAAAGCTTGGCCGCACCGATTTGCCGCCGCACGGCATGTTACCGATTAGCGTACCTGGCGCCGTTGACGGCTGGTTTGAGCTGCACCAAAAATTCGGCAGTTTACCGATGGCCGATATTTTGCAACCGGCTATTGGTTATGCTGAAGCCGGTTTCCCGGTCAGCGAATTAATTGCTTATTACTGGGATCGTAGTGTGCCGGTGTTAAGTCCGCAACCGGGCGATTTTGCCGGTACCTTCACCCTGAACGGCAAAGCGCCGGCCAAGGGCGAAATGTTTAAAAATCCGGCGCTGGCCAATACGCTGAAACAGCTGGCCAGCAAGGGCCGCGATGCGTTTTACAAAGGCGATATCGCGGTAGAAATTGACCGTTTTATGCGTGCTAACGGCGGTTATTTACGCTTTGCCGATTTTGCCAACCACCGCTCCAGCTGGGTTGAGCCGGTGGGGGTAGATTACAAAGGCTACACGCTGTGGGAGCTGCCACCGAATGGCCAGGGCATAGCGGCGCTGCAAATGCTGCAGATCCTGAAAAACTTTGATTTAAAAGCCAGCGGTTTTAATACACCACAAAGCCTGCACCTGTTGGTGGAAGCAAAAAAACTGGCCTTTGAAGACAGAGCCAAGTTTTATGCTGACCAGGATTTTAATAAAGCACCGATCCGCGGTTTGATCTCCGCAGAATACGGCCGTGAGCGCGCTAAACTTATTACCGATAAGGCGGCAAAACGCGTTGATGCCGGCAATCCTAATCTGTACGAAGGCGACACTATCTACATGACCACCGCAGACAAAGACGGCAATATGGTGTCGTTAATTCAAAGCAATTACCGTGGTATGGGCTCAGGTGTCGTGGTGCCCGGGTTGGGCTTTGTGTTTCAGGACCGTGGTCAGCTGTTTTCGATGGATAAGCAACACGCCAATGTGTACGAACCCGGCAAACGGCCGTTTAATACCATTATTCCGGCCTTTATTACTAAAGATAACAAACCGTTGGTGAGCTTCGGTGTAATGGGCGGCGCTATGCAGCCACAAGGCCATGTGCAAATTCTGATCAATATGGCTGATTACGGCATGAACCTGCAGGAAGCCGGCGACGCCGCGCGCTGGCAACACCTGGGCAGCACCGAACCCACAGACGGCAGCGATATGTACCTGCAAAACGGCGGCTATATAGAAGTAGAGCGCGGTGTACCTTATAACACCGTACGCGAGCTGATGAAAAAGGGCCACGATGTACGCTATGGCTTAGGCGGCTATGGCGGTTACCAGGCCATTATGCGCGACCATGCCAACGGCGTTTGGGTTGGTGCATCGGAATCACGTAAAGACGGCCAGGCAGCAGGCTACTGAGTATGACACTGGATTTGGCCGCGCTGCCGTCACCGCGTGAAGTCAGCGGTGTAACGGCAGACAATTTCGCCGCTGAAATTACCGATATTTATCAGCCGGCGGTGCTGCGCGGTTTTGCCAGCCACTGGCCACTGGTGCAGGCGGGGCAGCAGTCAGATGCAGACGCCGGCCGTTATTTACAGCAACACAGCCTGGATAAACCTCAGGTGTTACTGCAGTTGCCGGCCGGTCTGAATGGCCGCTTGTTTTACAATGACAGCTTAACCGGCATGAACTTCAGCGGCAGCCAGACACGTATGACAGCGGCGATAGAGCGGATGTTGCAGGCGACGCCGGGTGGCGATCGCTATTGCCTGCAGTGCGTGCCGGTGCAGGATAATTTTGCCGGGCTGATGCTGGATAACCCGTTGCTCAGTGCTGATACTAAGTCGTTTATCTGGCTGGGCAACGGTATTACAGTGCCGGCGCATTTTGATGAAGCCAGCAATATCGCCGTAGTCGTAGCCGGTAAACGCCGTTTTACCTTGTTTCCACCGCAGCAGCTGGCGAATTTATATATTGGCCCGCTGGATTTAACCCCGGCAGGCCAGCCGGTGAGTATGGTGAATATGTTAGCGCCGGATTTAACCGCCCACCCCAATTACCCCAAAGCTTACGCTGCAGCACTGTCAGTAGAGCTTCACCCCGGCGATGCTATCTATATTCCGACGCCTTGGTGGCACCATGTGCAGTCGTTATCGGCGTTTAATGTGCTGATAAATTACTGGTGGAGTAATGTTTATGTCGCCAGTGCCTTGCCGTTTCCTATGCTGCTGCATGCGATTCAGGCATTTAAGCATCTACCGGATGGCCAACGCCAAGCCTGGCAATATATGCTGCAACACTACCTGTTTGCCGAAAACGGCGACCCGGCAGCACATTTGCCGGCTCAGGCTAAAGGTATTTTAGGTGAAATGACCCCACAACTGGCGCAGGGCCTGCAGCGCTGGTTAGCCGCGCAGTTGAAATAGTCTGATACAGCGCTAAGCCAGCTGCACCTGTACCTGATAGTCGCGGCTTATCTGCGCTATGGCTTGCTGCATATCGCCGTCAAAATCGGCGCATAATTCGGCGTAGCTGTGGCGTAGTTTTAGCCGTTGGGTGGTTTTAACAAAGCGCAGCACTTCTTCTTTGCTGGTTAAAATCAACCGTGGCACCCTGGCATTATTGCCCTGTTCGTCTTTGGCAATCATCGTAAAATACGATGAATTACAATGCTTAACTTTACCGGTTTGAATATTCTGCGCTTCGACGCGAATACCCACCACCATCGAGCTGTTGCCGACAAAGATCACTGAGGCTTTCAGTGTTACCAGTTCGCCCACTTCAATCGGGTTGAGAAAATCAACGCGGTCTACTGAGGCGGTAACACAATATTTGCCGCTGAATTTAGAGCCGCTGGCAAAGGCGATTTGATCCATCAGCGATAATAAATAGCCGCCGTGAATTTTGCCGCTGAAGTTAGAATGTGACGGCAGCATCAGCTGCGACAAGGTAACACGGGAGCTGCTGCTCTTTTTATACAGATCTGCCATAGTCTGTTTGCCTTTTAGTACAATAGGTTAGCTTCAGTGTAGCAGAGCTTTAGTTCAGCTCGTTAGGCAGCGGTTTATGCTGCACTAATACCCAGGGCGAAATCACCACAGCCCACAGCTCGGTTTTATTATCAAACCACAGCTGTGCCTGCTGCTCTGTAGTGCGGCCCAGCATGCCAGCGGCCAGCCAGTCGGCAACGCGGGCTTTATCATCACAGCTAAAGGCAAAAGCGGCTTCAACCAGATCCAGTGCAGGCTCTACGCTGATCACTGCGCCGGCAGCATAAAATTTTTGCAATTCCAGCCAGTTAATCCGCGCGGTTTCGCTGACAATTTTTGCTTTGATCAGCTCGGGATTGTGCTCGTCATCAATAAGATGGGCATCGGGTGGTGTGGTTATCGTCATAAATGGCTTACTCAGTTTCATCGCCTTGCTCAGCTACCTGGGCGGCGCTGAGCTCATGCTTTTTCAGTAATTTATAAAAGTCGGTACGGTTGCGCCCGGCCAGCTCTGCAGCGCGGGTAACATTGCCTTCGGTCATTTGCAGCACCCGTATAAGGTATTGCCGCTCAAACTGATCACGCGCTTCGGTCAGGCTGGGCCAGTAGCTGCTGTCTTGTGACAGGGCTTGCTCTACCTGAGCGGCACCTATTACCGGGTTGTGTGTCAGTGCTACGCATTGCTCGACCACGTTTACCAGTTGGCGCACATTGCCCGGCCACTTGGCAGTAGCCAGCAGCTGCATGGCATCATCGGAAAAGCGCGTAACATCTACCTGGTGGCGTTCAACGCTCTGCTGTAATACGTGGCGTGCCAGCAAAGGGATATCTTCCGGCCGTTGCTCCAGGGTGGGCAGCTGCAGGTTAACTACATTTAACCTGTAGTATAGATCTTCGCGAAAGCTGCCGTCGGCCATGGCTTGTTGCAGGTCGCGGTGCGTCGCCGATAACACCCGCACATTGATCGGCATGGTTTTGGCACTGCCCACCGGGCGGATTTGCCGCTCTTGTAAGGCGCGCAGCAATTTAACCTGCAACGATACCGGCATATCGCCGATTTCATCTAAAAACAGCGTGCCGCCGTCGGCCTCGCGAAACAGGCCGCCATGTTCGGTTACCGCCCCGGTAAAGGCGCCTTTGGTATGGCCAAATAATTCTGATTCCAGCAAATGCTCCGGCAGGGCGCCGCAGTTTATTGCTACAAAAGGTTTGCCGGAGCGCGGGCTGGCGTTGTGAATAGCCTTGGCCAGCAGCTCTTTACCGGTGCCGCTGGCGCCGGTGATCAATACACTGACATCACGCTGTGCCACGCGGTAGCTTTGTTCCAGCACCTCTTCCATCAGGCGTGAGCGGGTAATAATCTCAGCGCGCCAGCCGGCTTGCTCGGGTACGGATTGATGCACCGCATTTTGCAGAATATCGCGCAGCTCGTTGGTATTCAGTGGCTTGGTTAAAAAGCCAAACACGCCGCGCTGGGTAGCTGCCACCGCCTCGGGAATAGAGCCGTGCGCTGTCATCAGCACTACCGGTAAGCCGGGGTAGCGCTTGGCTATCTCGTCAAACAGGCTCATGCCGTCCAGTCCCGGCATACGCAGATCGCTCAGCACGACATCGACGCTGTGTTTGCTCAGCAGCGGCAAGGCGGCTTCGGCAGAATCGGCGCTGATCACCTGATAACCTTCACCTTCGAGGCGCAGCGTTAACAGCCGCAGTAAGCTGGGGTCGTCATCAACCAGCAGTAAGCGTGGTTTAGGGCTGGCCATTGTTGTCCTCCGGCTCTGGTACCTGTACCGGTTGATTAAGCTGGGCTTCAATTTGTGTCAGCGCGTCTATCTTCTTCTGTAACTCCCGGTTGGTCTTTTGCAAGCGTTCCAGGTTGTCGTGTTGCTGGGCATTCAACCGGGTCAGCGCGCTTACTGCAGACTCCGCCTCCAGCAGCTTTTGGTTAAACGCCAGGTCCCAGCTTAGTAACGCGGCCAGAGGGGCCGGTAACTGTGCCAGCTGCTCGGCCGACTGCATTTGTACCCGCAGCCGGGTTAAATAGGGAGTGTCCGGGTGCAGCTGCAATATGGTGCGTTTCAGGGCCCAGATTTCGTCCTGCCCGGTATCGGCCAGCAGCAGGTCGCGCTCTTCGTTCATCCGGCCTAACATGGCCGCGCGGTAGTTTACCCAAGCCTGTAGAGTGGCGGCATCGTCGGCAATCGCCAACGGCGCGCTAACCGGCTCCGGTACCGGTAAGGTTAACGGCGGCGGCTCCAGTGAGGTGACCGGCTCTGCCGGTGTTTCAGCCGGCGTCGGAGGTGGCAGCAACTGACAGCCGTTCAGCAGCAACAATAAGCTAATAATAACACCGGTTTTCATCCGCTTTTTTCCTCTAACAACGGTAGCCGCACCCGAATACAGACGTCGGCATAAATTACATCAACAATGTCGGCATGGCCGCCCAATAACCTGGCGCAGTCTGCCACTATAGATAAGCCTAAGCCGGAACCTTGCACCGCATCAAAGCGTGCGGTAGTACCGCGTTGAAACGGCTCAAACAATTTCTCCCGCATCGCGGTGGGGATCGGGTTGCCGTTATTGGCAACATCCAGTACCAGTTGGTGCTCCTGCTGGTACAGTTTTACCCATACCGGGCTATCCTGGCCGCCATAGGCCTGCGCATTGTTGATCAGGTTATCCAGTATACGCCGGAACAAGGTGGCATCGGTATAAATTGCACTCAGCTGGCAGCTAAGCTCTATGCTTTGGCCGCGTTGTTGCAGTGATAACGCATGATCGTTAAAGCAGTCGCTGAACAGTTGCTGTGGTGAATGCCAGTCGGGCTCGGGCTTGGCTTGTTGCAGCAGGCGGTTGTAATCCAGCAGTTGCTCGGTCAGTACACTTAAGCGGTCGGCGCTGCCATTAAGCAGGCCTACCACTTCCAGTTGCTGTTTATTTAACGGGCCAACCAGTTGTTCACTAAGTAAAGAACAACCTTCGCGGATGCTGGATAGCGGAGTTTTTAATTCGTGTGAGGCATGGCGCAGCAAAATCAGCCGCAGCGCTTCCAACTGCTGTAAACGTGAGCTGAGCCAGCGCAATTGCTCACCCAGTTCGGTCAGCTCGCGCGGGCCGGTGAGCTTTTCATCAGGAAACTGATGCTGCTGGCCAATAGCGCGGATCATCTTATCCAGCTTATGTACCGGTGCGGTAATGCGGCCCGATGCCCACAACACCAGCAGCAGTGTCAGCAGCACCAGAGCTACCGTTTGCCACGCCAGTTGTTGCTGGCTTTCAACCACAAAACGTTGTTGTTGCTGCAGGTTTTGCTCCAGCAGTAACCAGATTTGTTGCGTCAGCTGCTGTTGTTGCTGGCGAAATTGCTGTACCACCGGCTCCAGTTGCGCGCCGCTGAGGCTGGCAAAGTTATCCAGTAGCAGGGTTAGTTGGTATTGTTGCTGTTGGCACAGTTGCGGTTGGCCAATGTTGTCGCACACTTGTTGTAGCAGGGTGCCGTAGCTGTCGAGGTGGCTGCGGGCCACGCGTGCCAACGCATCGGTTTTTACCACTGCATGCTGGCGTACCGCACGCTCAATATCCACCACCAGGTTTTGCATATTTTCGGCGCGGCGCACGCTGGCAACAGAAGCCTCAGCTTCAACCACCGCGTTGCGGCTCACGCCGCTTAAGGCTTTATGGCTTTGCCACATTAATACCGCTACCGGAATTAAGGCAAGAAAGAAGCTCAGCAATACCAGTTGGCGCAACGAAGCCGTTTGAATCGAAAAGCGCATAATGTTCTGTCTTAGCCGCAGGGCTGCTAAGCATACCCTATTTTAGCGGCAAAAAAAAAAGGCCGGTGGGGTTCCGGCCTTACAAAAATTCAGCGAAACCCGCTGAACTCATGGGATCGTCAGCTAAAACAGCTTAAGCCGCTTTAGCCATATAGTCCGGTTGATACTGGCTAACCGGACGCGGTTGCACATAAGCCGGTTGTGTTGCTGCGATTTGAGCCTGTTCCCATGCCAGTACACTGTCATTATTCAGGTTAACACGGCCCAGCATGCGAACTACTACAGCAACATTAGCCAGTAAAAATAACACTGTACCAAGTAAGAATAAGTCCATAACAACCTCCGTAGGGTGCAGCCTTTACTTCATTTTGCTGCGTTAAGACGGTTTAGAGGAGAATGTGGCAAAGGCAGCTTGCGTGGTACTGATTGCGCTTGCGACATTCTCCTGTAGCGTCGCTTGCTATAACATATACAAGGCCTGTGCCAACTTTTTAAATTCAATTATTAACGTTATTAATCAATGTTTTAAATGTTTGACGTGGGGCGTGAGATGCAAAGGGGGCGATTAACTGTCGCTGTTTGGCGACAGTTAATCTGGACTAAATAAAATAATGATAATTTTCAATGATTTATTGTGTAGGTGTTTTGCGACACTATGCTTATCTATTTGATTTTTATCAAATAAAACCATAACGTTTTGCTACGCGATCAAAATACTCCAGGCAGTGCTTGGCATATTCGCGTTTTTCCACATAAGTCCCCGGGAAAAAGCTCTTCTTAAAACCGTAGGCAACAATGTCTTTTAACCGCTTCAGCGGAATATCAAAGTTATCCAGCGCCAGTTGGTATTCCTTACTTACCGTGGTGTTTGATACCAGCCGGTTGTCGGTGCAAATTACCGTGGCAATACGGTTATCCAGCATATCTTTAAACTTATGCTGCTTAATATCGCTAATGGCCGGGTTGGTTTGCAGGTTACTGGTTAAGCATACCTCCACCGCTATGCGTTTATCGGCAATATAGGAGGCAAGGTTACGGATATAGGCGGCTTTATCGACGATGTCGGGGTGTGAAATCATTTCGGGGATAAACATCGAATAACCATGGCCAATGCGGTCGGCATAGCATTCGGTAATGGCTTCAAACACGCTCTCGGCGCCATAGGCTTCGCCGGCATGCAGGGTTTTCAGCAAAAAGTGCTGGTGGGCATATTCGTACACTTCTTTAAATTTACCGGCCGGATAACCGGATTCCTGGCCGGCTAAATCCAGCCCGACAATCGGTATGCCTTCTTCGTCGCGCAGCCGCACACTGGCGCGCACCAGTTCCATCGCCGCCAGTTTAATTACGTCTATCGGGGCAAAGTCGCGCATCAGCTGAAACAGGTTGGTGTAGTAAGGCGAAAAGCCCTTGTCGCCAAACATGCGCATGGCGCAGTTAATAATGCCATAAGCAAATGGCGGTTTAGCGCCGCTTAATACCGGCTCAGAGCGGTTATACTCTTGCATTGCTTGCTTTAAGCCGTCGTTAACCGCATGCATAACACGGTCAAAATCGATACCGTTGGGCAGGTCAATCAACAGCTGCGGTGCAAAGCGCACTTCAATGTAGTTAACGCCCTCAAGTTGGTTGTCTATTGCCAGCTCGTAGGCGGCGCGCTCTAAATTTTCCATATCGCGCAGCACCGCACAGGTACATTGAAAGCAGTGCAGGTATTCAGCCAGGTTGTTGTACTTGTCTTTAAACACCAACTGCTTTAAGCCGTCCACCGTGTCGGCCGGCAGCTTGGTGCCGGTGCGTTTGGCCATCTCAATTAAACTGCTAAGGCGCAGGCTGCCATCCAGATGCAGGTGTAAATCAGACTTGGGCATCTCTTTTATAAATTCAGCAGAATAACGTGGCATAGCGGCTCCTTAACAAATACTTGCTGCTAAGTGTATCGCAATTTTATCTGCCGCCTTCAAAAAAATACCGGCGGCGCCGTTCTGCCACGTCATTAAATATTACCTGGGGTCGCGCACCAGCAGAACATAAAATTCACCGACCTGAGTATCTGGTGCCATAATTTGGCTGGTGATCAAACTGATTGCCCAGGCTGCGCGTTTAGAGTAGGCCTTGTTGCTCCAGTTCCAGGAGTAAGCTGGGGTCGACGACCAAAAAAGTAAATTCATGTAGTCATTAATGCCCGGATCACTTTGATGTTTGCCCGGAAAGAGTACAGCGTTCATACCCGGGTTGGCCATGCTGGTCATCATAAGAGCGTCCAGCTCTTTAATGCTGGGCAGGCGCCAGTCGTTGTAGCCCAGCGATTCGCCGGCAACACCGTCATTTACTGCCTTGGCACGGTTAAGCGCGGCTACCCAGTTAAGTAGCAGCGAATCGCTTAAAAAACCACATTGGCGCTGATAGAATTCCTCCGGCTGATAAACTTGCCCTTCAGAGCATTTTTTCCACATTAACCCTGTGGCTTTGTCGGTTACTGTGCCGTCGCCATGGTCTGTGTACATGCGTACCGGCCGGGTAACAATCATATCCGCAGAGAAGTAACCGGTGTCAAGCAGCACGGCCTGAATGTCATCTTCAACCCACTGCATACTCATGTCGTTGGCGGCATATTCTTCGTCTGCATGTTCCGGCGGAGGTGGCGCCGAAAAAACAGAGGGGGTGTTCGAGCGCACTAAACGGGCTTTATAGGGAGTAAGGGTAAATGAATCATGTTTAATATAGGCCGTGTCTTCGCCACCATTTAAAAAAAACATTACAAAAGCCAATTCTCTGTTTACATCACCGCGGGGAGATACACTGGCTGACCAAAACCAGTGTCGTTTTTTGTCAGCTTGAACAATAACCGGCTCAAGGTCGGGAAAATAATCTGCGTCGATAGACGGAAAGCTTTCATCTAACAGCATAATACTGCGCAATTCTGCTTTCAGCGGCATACGCCAATCGCCGTAACCGCAAATACCGCCGCTACCGTTAACCTGAGCGACAAACTTGTCGGTATCGCAGTTAACCTCATCAAAGCACACGCCACCATTTTCAGTGCCAAAGCTGCCTGTATTGCCGGGGCCGTATATTACCTCTTTGAAAAAGCTGTAGGTGTGTTTATTACTGCGCAGGTGCGTTGACTCTAAACTTTTTACTTCCCACATTAGGCCGGTGACATTGTCGTAGTTGCACGCCCATTGATTAGGGCCATCACCGATGTTAGTTGCCGTCATGTTCAGCGGGCAATCGCCTTCACCCTCGGCTGCGCCATTGTTGCAAATACGGGTAAAGTCCATGCTGTCATGCCCGCCGCCGGCTTTAACCAGATTGACATCCGCATCGCGGCCGAAAAGCGCATCTTGCCCCTTAGGCACCAGATTACCATCGACGTCCTGGCCATCCTGCGTGGCCGTGGCGCCTGCCTCGGAACAATCCAGAAATTCGTCGCTGGGATCGGAAAAGAGTTGTATCGTCGTGCAGGTTGCCGCGTTACCTGAGTCGTTGATTTTTTTGCCGGGGCGGGCGCGCATTTCATTGCTGAGCGCGCTTTCATCATTACCAACTTTCGTACTAAGGGCAAAATAGTAATCGTTGGTATTTGTTAGTCCGGCGATAGTGTATTTGTTTACATCGGCGTTCATGCAGACAGATAAATCGGCATCGTAACTGGCCGGATCCGCAAGGCTGATACCCGGGGTTTTGCTGCTGTACAGGCAGTAATCTGTTGCACCGACAATAGCATCCCAAGCAATGGCCGCCTGCCGGTGCAATGCGCTTGCTTTGACATTTTGCGCGCTCAATACTGTGAAAGTTGAGTTGATTGTACAGTCAGCTGTTATTGCGGTGGTGGTAAATTCAGTGCCGTTGAGCACGCCGCCACAACCGCTAACATCGGCAATGCTGTAACCGTTGTTGGCTGTAATGGTGAAGGTGGCCGTTTGCCCCTGACTTACCCGGGCCGAGACCGGTGACATTAAACCTCTGTTGTCTGTATTAGTGCTGACGCTATAACTGCGGATAAAGCCGGCATTAACCGCACAATCAGCCGTAACAGCAGCTGTAGTATAAACATTTCCTTGCAGTGTGCCGCCGCAACCGCTGACGGCATCAATGTTATAGCCGTTGTCCGGGGTGATGGTAAGGCTGGCTGTCTCGCCGTAAAACACCGCAACACTGTCCGGGTTTACTGAGCCATTTTCGGTCGATGTGGTCGTAACGGTATAGCTGATGCGGCTAAACCCCGCATTGACGGCACAATCAGCCTCAATTGCCCCCGTTGTAAACTGGTTGCCGTCCAGCGCACCACCACAACCGCTGACATTGGCAATACTATAGCCACTGTGTGGCGTAATACTCAGGCGGGCAGTTTCGCCTTTGCTAACAACAGTATTTACCGGACTGACACTGCCGCCGGCTGCTGCAGTAGCACTAACGGTAAAGTTTGGCTGTGGCTGCGGTACTTGTCCGCCGTTGTCTGTGCCTGTGTCGTTATCGCTCTCCTTGCTGCCACCGCCGCAGGCTGTCAGTAAAATAAGGCATAGCCCTGGCAGTGTTTGCTTGCAGATACCAACTTTGTTGCTTATTTGCCGGGGTGTTTGTTGTTGACACCATGTCATAAAAAGTTCTCCCTCCCGCAAGCGGGGGTAATGGCTATTGCGGGTGCTGTATGCTGAATAACGCGAAAGTATAAAGACAGGGAGGCAGAGGCGGCTATCCGGTTTCCGCAAAATGCGTTTAGCGGTATGACTCCAGCGTAACAGAGGGTGATTCACCAAACGCCAGTTTGTAGTCGAGCGCAAAGCGACCAAGGTGGAAAAAGCCAAAGCGCATGGCAATTGCCGTTACAGTAGTGATTTTGGGGTCTGCAATATTTAACATAGAGCGTACACGGCTTAAACGACAAGAGCGCAGATAAGCCAGCGGCGACATATTAACGTAGGCCCGGAAGGCATATTGCAAGCTGCGTTCTGAAACGCCGACAGCGATACAAATAGCACTGATGGTAGGGATAATATCCAATACAAAGCACTCTGTAATGTAGACCCGTGCTTTGCGGCAAATGTGAAAGGCGTGTGTGCGCTCTGTCATTGAAGGTGCCGTTTGACAGGCTCCGCTTGCAGTAGCGATGTGCAGCACTTGTTGCAATAGTTGCTCATTGAGCATCTTGTTGTGCGTTTCCGGCAGCTTACTTAACGCTTCGCTGTTGTGCAGCCAATGCTTTACTACAGCAGCTAAAGCCGGTTGTTGGCCGCTGTTGTCCGATAGCAGTTGTTGCTGTGGCAGATCCCATTGTGCAGGATTCAATGCCCGCGCATCTTGCAAAAAATCTTCCTGGTTAAAGCTGATATAGGCGGTTTGTTGGCCTGCCGGCACATAAATATCAAATTCTGTACATTCCGGCATAAAAAAGATGGTTTTGGCGCAACTGGCGGCATATTCAGAAAAACGGAAATTTGGCGCGGCGGTACAGTAAGACAAGGTACAGAGGCCGGGCGGTGTAACACCCAGCTTTTGCACTGCTGCCAATTGCGTTTCCCGTACAACCTGTTGCCCGCCCAGGCTTAGTGTGTCCATTTTCGCCAGGCATCGGCCGTGGCTCAACTGATAGCACTCCATAGCAATCCAGGGTTGCATTGCCGCCTGAGTGGCAGCATCTTCGATATGGGCGGAATAACGCTTGAGTGTTGCGTCAACAGCAGCCTTTGTCACTACATCGGCTATTGTTTGCGTTGGCGTTGTTTCAGGCAGTGGCTGAGTTTCAGTTGAAATTTTTGTCATGTCCTGTCCCGAATCGCAGTTGTTTTTTCAAACAACAGCACTGCATGGTGTTTACTATACCGCCGACTGCAGTTGATGGGAAATTAAACAATGGTCGCCGTGTTTTACTGTGGTTTAACAGATTCAACCTGCCGCGTACTTATTGATATTAGCAAAAGCCATCAGTATGTCTTTGGCGTAGCTGACTCTGGGATGTTTAAGCGCGCCCTTGCGCCAAACTAAATAAATAAAATTTTCCGGCCCGGGTTCGCCAATGTGGATCAGTTCACCTGCAGCTATGGCATCGCGGCATAAGTAATCCGGCAGCACACTGTAACCTATACCGGCCTTCACTATGCCGGCAATGGCACGAATGTCGGGGCAAATGGCGGCGATCGGCGACTGGCAGCTTTCATTAAACACGGTATTAAAGTAATGCCGGATCAACGGCAGAGTTTGATCATAACTGACCACCGGATATAGTCGCAGCCGCTCTGCACTGACGGCTTGCTGCGACAAATGTGCGCCGGTAAAGCGGTTGGCCACCAGCATCAGCCGCTCACTATCAATGATTTGGTAGTCATAGACTGCAGGATCCGGAGTTGAAGCAGTAATAGCAAGCTCGGCTGTGCCGTCAGCTAACAATTGGTAAATGCGCTCTTTATTACCGATATGCACCACCAGATTTACCTCACCGGCTTGCAGTAAGTTGGCAAACTGTGCCCCGGCAATATGGCTGATGTATTCCGCAGGGCCGGCAATGTTCAGCGTGCCGTATACCGCATTGCTGCGGTTACGCACCGAGGCCAGTTTTTGCTCTACCGCATCCAGGTGAGCAGACACCTGCAGGGCTAAATCGTGTGCGGCTGCTGTAGGTTCTACGCCGCGGGCTTTGCGTTCAAATAACGCAAAACCCACCAGTGATTCTATGCTTTGAATATGTGCTGTCGCCGCCGGTTGCGACAAGCCTAAGTTAGCGGCGGCTTTGGTAATGGTGCCGCAGCGATACACTTCAACGAAGGTACGTAACTGTACAAAGTACGACATAAAGCCTCAAGCCATCAGAAATGTGATGGCTGATAGTAAAAGAGCTGAGTTCTAACTACAAGCGAAACGGCCTAAGCTGGCCACCGTAATACAGCGCTGAGCATCGGCTTAGCCCTACCCCCTGATGAGGAAAAATTGATGATTAAGCAAACTCTGTTAGCAGTGGCCCTGCTGGGCACTTTTAGTCAAACGGTTGTAGCGGCAGACAGCAAAGGCCAAATTTTGGTGTTGTTATCCAGCGAAAGCCAAATGCAACTGCAGGATGGCAAAACCCTGGCTACCGGCTATTACCTGAATGAATTTGGCGTACCGGCCGATGCTTTTATTAAGGCCGGCTACGAGCTGGTACTGGCCACGCCGAAAGGCAATGCCCCGGTAGTAGATCAGAAATCGGTAACAGTGCAGTATTTCGCCGGTGATGCAGCTGAAATGCAGCGCATCAGCCAGGTCGTTGCAGCTATCCCCGGCATTGACGATACGTTGTCATTAAAAGAAGTAATAGACGGCGGTTTGGCGCAATACGAGGCGGTATTTATCCCGGGTGGCCACGCACCGTTAATTGATTTAGCCAATAACCCTGAAGTTGGCATCATTCTTACGCATTTTAATGCTGAAGCTAAGCCCACCGCTGCTATTTGTCATGGCCCTATAGCGCTGTTATCGGCCCAACAAAATCCGCAGGCTTTTCAGCAAGCGCTGGTACAGCAAAGTGAGGTTACTGCCAATAGCTGGATTTATGCCGGCTACAAGATGACGATTTTTTCTAACGCAGAAGAAGCGGTGTTTGAAGCGTCGTTAAACGGCGACAAGCTGCAATATTACCCGGGTAAGGCCATGCAACAAGCCGGTGGGGATATGCAATACAGTGAGGCCTGGACACCCAATGTAGTGGTGGACCGCGAGCTTATTACCGGGCAAAACCCGTTTTCCGATAAAGCGCTGGCGCAAGCTGTGTTAGCGCAACTGCAACAACAGCGTTAATTGTCTTAAGCAAATACCGGAGTAGCTATGCTGAATTTTAATTTTAAAAATCAAACCGAAATCTTATTTGGCAAAGGCCAGATTAAAGAAGCGAAAAGCCGTTTACCCAAAGACGCCAAAGTGTTGCTGTTATACGGTGGCGGCTCAATTAAACGCAACGGCGTATATGACGATGTGGTAGCGCTGCTGGAAGGTGTTAGTTATCACGAGTTTGGCGGTGTTGAACCCAACCCGACGCTGGAAACCCTGATGCAGGCGGTAGAGCTGGTGCGTGGCAAAGGCATTAATTTTATTATGGCTGTCGGCGGCGGTAGCGTAATCGACGGCGCCAAGTTTGTTGCGGCTGCAGCGCATTTTGACGGCGAGCCGTGGGATATTCTGGCCAAAGGCGCTGCTTTTACCAGCGCGTTACCTATAGGTGCTGTGTTAACGCTGCCGGCCACCGGTTCAGAGAGTAACGGCAATTCAGTCGTTACCAACAAAGCCACGGCACAAAAGCGCGCTTTTGGCTCAGATTTAGTGCAACCGGTATTTGCCGTGCTCGACCCGGTGTACACCTTCTCGTTGCCGCTAAAGCAAGTGGGTAACGGCGTGGTCGATGCCTTTGTGCACGTTATCGAGCAGTACCTGACTTACCCGGTAAACGCGCCGCTGCAAGACCGCTTTGCCGAAGGTATTTTACAAACGCTGCTTAGCGAAGGCCCCAAAGCGCTGGCCACGCCGGAAGATTACGACGTGCGTGCCAATGTAATGTGGTCTGCCACCATGGCGTTGAATGGTTTGATTGGTAAAGGCGTGCCGCAAGACTGGGCTACGCATATGATTGGCCACGAGCTAACGGCATTGTTTGGCCTCGATCACGCGCAAACCTTAGCCATAGTGCTGCCTACGTTAATGTACGTGCAGCGTGAGCAAAAGCGCCAAAAGCTGCTGCAGTTTGGCCAGCGGGTGTTTGCTATCAGCAGTGGCAGCGAAGATGAGATCATCGATAAAACCATTAAAGCCACTCAGGACTTTTTCGAGCATATGGGCGTAAAAACCCGCTTGTCAGATTACAATCTGGCAGCGGCCGATATCGATAAACTTATCGCCAACCTCGAGCGCAACGGCATGACCGCCCTGGGTGAACACAGCGACATTGATTTGACCAAAGCCCGGCAAATTCTCACGCTGGCGCTGTAACGCCAGTTTGCTTGAAAGAAGAAAACCGGCGGCGCAGTGCCGCCGGGGTTTTAGTCAGCCTAATAGCCGGACTGAGTGGGCTGTACTATCAGCTCATCCACATTAACATCGTCCGGCTGCGCAATGGCATAGGCAATAGCGTTAGCAATGGCTTCGGGTTTTAGTGCTACTTTACGAAAATCTTCCAACCAGGCTTTTGTTGCGCTATCTGTTGTGGTGTGAGCCAGCTCACTTTCCACTACGCCGGGCGAAACGGTGGTAACCCGTACTTTTTTGGTTTCTAAGCGCAGGCCGTTTGAAATGGCGCGCACGGCAAACTTAGTGGCGCAATACACCGCAGCGGTGGGGAACACGTTATGGGCGGCGATAGAGGCCACATTAATAATGTGCCCGCCGCGCTGTTCCATTGCGGTTAAAACAGACTCAATGCCATTTAGCACACCTTTAATGTTAACGTCGATCATCTGGTTCCATTCGTCCGCTTTAAGGGCTGCCATGGGTGACAGCGGCATTAAGCCGGCGTTGTTAACCAGTACATCAATCGGGCCGAACTCCTCCGTTGCCGCAGCAACCACAGCTTTGAAGTTGTCGCGTGATGTCACATCCAAAGCATAGGCTTTGGCAAGGCCGCCATCTTGCTTAATTATCCGGGTTAGTGCCTCAAGCCGCTCAGTGCGGCGAGCTGCAACAATAACCGTATGCCCGGCTTTTGCCAGCACTTTAGCAGTGGTTTCGCCGATGCCACTACTGGCGCCGGTGATCAGAATTACTTTGGCTTTATTAGTTGTCATAACAAGACTCCTTTATAGATAAACAGGCAATACGGCTGGTTAATACGGGTTGCCCCGATGCCTGTTATGCTAATGGTGTGGAGTGCTGTTATGGATACCCAAAGTTACGGTATCATTGCCTGATTATCCAATTTATACCGCAACCATAGGGGATTTGAGCGATGAACATAACATTTAGCGCAACGATCAAAAAGCGCGGTATAAACCCCTATGTTCTGGTCGGCTCTGAATTGGCTTCGCAACTTAAAGAAAACTGGCGCAAACCCCTGCCGGTGTTGTTACGGGTGAACTCGACACCAGAGCTGCCATGGCGGATAAATATGATGCCGGTTGGTGATGGTAGTTTTTATTTGTACCTGAACGCTGCAGTGCTTAAAGCGTCCGGCGTCACAGTGGGTAGCGAGATCCGTGTAGAGCTGCAATTTGATGCAGAGTATAAAGCCGGGCCGGCCGACCCAATGCCAGACTGGTTTCGTGCAGCATTAGAGCAACATCAGCCTGCCAGCGAAGCCTGGAACAAACTTACTCCTGGTATGCAAAAAGAAATTCTGCGCTATCTGGCCCGGTTAAAATCAGCAGAGGCACAGGCGCGCAACTGCCAACTGGCCATTCATGTGCTGTCGGGTGGTAAAGGCCGCTTTCTGGCACGCTCATGGAACGACTAGCAATGGCTTTAGCGCAAATTACAACCGGATGCCGGCCAATATCATATCGAGAAACTTTGGAATGTCGGCAGCGGTAAGCTTGGTACATGGCACGATAAGCCGGTAATAAATTGGTGCGTACAGCAACTCAACCATCATTACCGGATCGAGCCCGGGCTGCAACTCGCCGTGGCGTTGGGCAATAGCCAGCCGCTCTGTTGCAGCACGGTAAGTAGGCTGGTAAATCTGCACATTCATCGCGTTGGCAACGTCCTGATTAAACTGAGCTTCTACCAGCAGGCCGATAAATAAACAACCGGTATCCTTGCTGGTTAACAGCTTTTCTACCCGCAGCATCTGGGCCAACAAGTCATCACGGATATTACCGGTATCGGCAAAAACCAACTCATCTTTAACGTGTTCAACCAAAGCTTCCAGCAAGATCAGCGCCTTAGAAGACCACCAGCGATAAAGGGTTTGCTTACCCGCTCCTGCGCGTTTCGCAATGCCCTCTATTGTCAATTTGTCATAACCAACTTCTCTTACCAGCGAAAATGCGGCGTCGAGTATGGCTATTCTTACTTTCTCGTTTTGCCTGGATCTGTTTTGTTGCGGCATGTTATTTCCCATCTCTAGACGATACGTCTCGATTAGTATGTTGACACAGGTTGCTATAAGATGTAAAACGAGACGAGCCGTACCGTCTAACTTGTGGAGGTAACGATGTCTTACATTCAAATTGCAATTATTATTGGTAGCACGCGTGAGCAACGCTTTGCTAAAACTGTGGCAGATTGGTTTGTCAGTCGGGCTGAAATTCAGCAAGGGCTGAAGCTTGATGTTATCGATTTGGCAGAGGCCTGCCTGCCCGCTGTGTTACCCTACGACAACGACCCGGCAACAGCGGCTTACGTTAAGCGCATTGCTAAAGCAGAAGCCTTTGTCATGATAACGCCGGAATACAATCACAGCTTTCCGGCGTCGTTAAAACAAGCTATCGATGTAGCGCAAACTGAGTGGCATGCTAAGCCGGTGGCCTTTGTTTCTTATGGCGGCATGGGGGGCGGTATCCGGTCGGTTGAGCATCTGCGAGCAGTACTGCCAGAGGTTCATGCCACCAGTATCCGTAACACTGTCAGCTTACACAACGTGTGGAAGCTGTTCGATGAGCAAGGCAATTTTATTGAGCCGGAGCGTTATAACAACTCTGTCGACGCAATGTTTGCCCAGCTGGTGTGGTGGGCTAATGCGTTAATCGCCGCCAAAGCTAAAGCGATCTATCCAGCCTGATGAGGAGTTTTGACTAATGAGTTTAGCCAATACTGCTACTCCTGTTATAGCAAGAGCTGACGCCGGCCTTATCTTGATCAGCTACTGGACTGTTCCGACAGCCGGGCTGCAACGCCATGCCGCCGCTCTTGCGATGCAGCTATGGCAAGACACCGATTGGCCTGATGGCATGTTATCGCACCATGTTTACGGCGCCGATGATGGTAAAACCGTACTGAATTACTCGCAGTGGCGTGATGATGCCGCCTTCGATGCTTACCTGGCCGGTGGTCAACCTGAACGCGCCCGCCGGATAGAGGCTGATCCGGCAGGTATTTCCCGGGATAGTATCGACCGCTTCCGGATTTACCGCACTATGGACGGAGCGGCTGCAGGTTCAGCCACAGGCTGCCTGGTGCTGACCAGCTTTGATGTCGACGGCCCGTCGCGGCAGCGCCAATTGGTCGACAGCATCATTGCAGCTGCCACTTCGGTAAATGATAAATCAGGTAATATAGCCTCGCATTTTCATATTAATCACGATGGCAGCAAGGTGATTAATGTGGCGGAATGGGTAAACGCGCAATCTCACGCCAGTACGGTGCAAACTGCGTCACAGCAGCATGGCATTATACACAAAGTAAGCTCCGGTGCAGGCGGTGTGACAGCCAGAGGCTTTCAGCGGTTTGTGTTGCTATCAGGTGTTGCCGCCCGTTAAGCGCAGGCGGCAGCACGGCACATGCCGGTGCTGCATAGCCATTTGTCAGACAGCGAAAAGCAAATTTACGCGGCTTGGCCACGGCAGGGTAAAGATATGTTTTTATGTCGGCCGGAAACCGGCGATTGGCAACAGAGCAGATAAATGGTGCCCGGGGCCGGACTTGAACCGGCACGCCCTTTCGAGCGAGGGATTTTAAATCCCTTGTGTCTACCGATTTCACCACCCGGGCAGAGTCGTTCGCGCGAATGCGCTTGGTAAGACGGCGCGCATCTTATGTAACCTTGCAACAATATGCAAGTGGTTTTCTACTTCAGGTATTAGTGTTAACCACTAATGCCGCATTTTTGTTACTTATATTTCAAAGCTTTATTGAATTGCGCTGCTATGCTTATTTTCACAAGTTGTGTTTAAGTCGCAGCCGGTTAACGTCGCGTTGCTACTAAAACTTTGTCATCCAGCCTGCATCTGACGGAGCAACCATGCACCAATTTAAACTGCGTACGGTATTTATTGCCTTTGTTGGCCTTGCGCTGGCGTTGCTAACGCTGGTAGCCACACTGATTAATATTAACCAGTTTTCCGGCCTGTATTACGGCCAGACAGAGGCAGAATATTTGCCTAACAGCGTTGGCCGTATTGCCGAGCAGGTGCGATCAGAGCTGATGTACCCGATTACGTTGTCGGAGAATTTAGCCGCCAACAGCTTATTGCACAACTGGATGCGTGAAGGTGAAACCGCCGCGGCGAATCATGCTGAGGTATTGCGCTACTTTAAGCAGCAGCAACAAGATGCCGGTGCGTCTACGCTGTTTTGGGTATCGGACTACAGCAAAACCTATTACACCGAAGGCGGCGTGTTTAAGACTATTTCAGCCAGCGAGCCACGTGACAGCTGGTTTTTTACTTTCCTAAACGGCACGGCTAAGCGTGAACTGGCGATAGATGCCGATGAGCGCAGCGGCAAGCTTACGCTATTTGTCAATGCCGCAGTTAAGGTAGAGGGCAAGCGTGCCGGTGTGGCCGGGCTGGGTTATGACGTATCGGCCATCGCCAGTCTGGTGTCGGGCTATAAGCTGGGCCAAAACGGCTTTTTGTTTTTGGTCGATGCCAACGGCATGATAGTGGTGCACCGCAACCTGGCGCTGGCACGGCAAAATATTCAGCAGTTGCCGCAGTATCAGGCCGTGGCAGAACAAATTACGCAGCACAGCACCGGCTTTAGCCTGCAGCAAACTGAACTGGATAACGAACCGGTGTATATCGGTGTGCAGGATATCCGCGACACCGGGCTTAAGCTGGTGGCGGTGTTGCCGTCGGCGGAAATCAGTGGTGCCATTAACAGCGTGATCTCGTTTTCAGTTATAGCCAGTATTGTGCTGGCGGCTATATTTATTGCGTTGACGGTGGTGTTTGCTAACTCGCTGAGCAATTCCATTCGTCAGGTGGGGGAAAACCTGCTGCAGATGTCGGGGGACGGCGGTGACTTAACCAAACGGCTCGACGACAGCCATGACAACGAGCTGGGCCATTTAGCTAAAGGCTTTAACGCCATTATCGGCAAAATTCGCGAGTTGGTCGCCGAAATTCAACATACAGAAACGGCAATGAAAGCCGGTATTGAGCAGTTGGCACAGTTGGCCAACGACACTTTTAGTTCGACTGAGTTACAGCGGGCGCAAACTGATCAGGTAGCCACCGCCATTACCGAAATGGGCCAGACTATTGCTGAAGTGTCCGGCATTGCCCATCGCACCGCCAGCGACACTGAAGCCGCCGTGCACGACACCCACAGTACCAACGATAATATGGCGCTGACCTCGCGCACCATGCAGCAGCTAAATACGGTAATGGGCGATATTGAAACAACCATTGTCGATTTTGCCAACCAGGCGGCCGCCATTAACTCGGTAGTAGAAGTGATTAACGCCATCTCAGAGCAAACCAATTTACTGGCACTGAATGCGGCAATAGAAGCTGCCCGTGCCGGTGAGCAGGGCCGTGGTTTTGCGGTGGTGGCCGATGAAGTGCGTAACCTGGCCAAGCGCACTCAGGAGTCGACGCTGGAAATTCGCGATCAAATTACGCGGCTGCAGCAAACCGCGCAGCAGTCTACCGCGGCTATTCAGCAGGGCACGGCCAGCAGTAAGCAAGTTGCTGAGCGTACGGAACAGTCGGCCGCGGCACTGCTGAGTATTAAACAGAAATTTGAAGCGATCAGCGCCGGTAATCATCAGGTTGCGGCCGCGACAGAAGAGCAGGGCACAGTGGTAGAGCATATTAACGAGTCGGCGCACTTAATCTCCGACAGTGCCGCCAGCATTCACCACAATGCCGAGCAGCAACTTAAAGCTATCAGCCTGTTGCAACAGCGGGCAGAACAACTGCGCACTCTGGTTACGCAGTTTAAGGTGTAAACAATGAAGAAAATCATAGTGTTGATATTGTCGGGTTTTAGCTGCCTGCCGCTGTGCGCCGAAGTGCTATGGCAGGATTTCAGTGCCACTTACCTAAACGGCAGCAATTACCGTGTAGATGGTCCGGATAAGCAAGTGTTGACGCTGGAGCATGTTGCCGGTACCAGCTGGGGCGACAGCTTTTTCTTTCTCGACCATTTACGCGGCGATAACGGCAGCCGCAGTAACTATGCCGAGTGGTCGCCCCGGCTAAGCTTGAGCAAGCTCAGTGGTAAGCCGTTGCAATATGGCCTGATCAAAGATGTGCTACTAACCAGTACTGTTGAGATGTCATCACTAAGGACGGACTTTTTATACGGTGTCGCCACCGATCTTAGCGTACCGGGCTTTAGCTACCTGAAACTGAATTTTTACCGTCGCAATAACGACGGCCTGGCCGATAACTGGCAACTTACCACCACCTGGGCGGTGCCGTTTACGCTGGGTGGTCAGCAATTTTTGTATGACGGCTTTCTCGACTGGTACAGTACCACTGATGATCAACGCGCCAGTATGAATATGACATCGCAACTGAAATGGGCGCTGCACCCGTTGTTTAACTGGAAATCTAAACTCTATGTTGGCGTGGAGTATGTGTATTGGCGCAATAAATACGGTATTGCCGACAGCCCGCAGTTTCGCACCCATGAGTCGAATATAAACCTGCTGGTAAAGGCGCATTTTTAAGTAGAGACTGGCAGCGCGCGAATCGGTTAGCACTAAACTCACCGTTGCAGGCCAGGATGCTGACAAATTCGCCCGGAGCGAATTTGAACAGCTCTGCTGGTCCGTTAGGATAAACTTCATGGATGAAGTTTATAATCGAGCCCCCAGGGATGGGTTCACGGCGTGTGAGTGTGTGCTATCCGGTTTAAAGCTGCGATGCCACGCTGTTTTACTGCAAAGTTTTTTGCCATTTAGCCATCTATACTGTTGCAGTTAAAAAATAACCATGCTATTACTATTGGCGTTTTGCTAACCAATATAACCAACAGAGCAATTAATGAATTTTAACCGTCGCGTTTCTACAATTAGCCTCCTCGTGCTCCTCACCGGCGCGCGGGGTGTCGCTTATTGGTAAAAACGTAACGAACCGATAAAGCAAAAACCCCGTGCCACTGGCCGGGGTTTTTTGCATTTTAGCCCCCGCCACAGGTTGCAACCTAAACCGAGATAACGGAACAGGATACACAAGATGAGCGGCGATAATAAAATTTGGATCTTTGACACCACCTTACGCGACGGCGAGCAGGCATTGCGCGCCAGCTTAAGCCAAAAGCAGAAAATTCAGCTGGCGCATGCGATAGCCAGGTTAAATGTTGATGTAATGGAAGTGGGTTTTCCGGTGTCCAGCCCGGGTGATTTTGATTCAGTGCAGCGCATTGCACGCGAAGTAAAAGGCCCGGTTATCTGCGGCCTGGCCCGCGCGGTTAGCGCTGATATTGAAGCCTGTGGCGAAGCATTAAAAGACGCCGAACGCCGCCGTATTCATACCTTTATTGCCACCTCACCGCTGCACTTACAGTATAAATTGCGTAAAACCCTGGCCCAGGCCAGTGAGCAAGCCGTAGCCTGTATTAAACTGGCCAGCCGTTATACCGACGATATCGAATTCTCCTGTGAAGATGCCGGCCGCACGCCGATTGACGATTTATGCTGGATCGTCGAGCGCGCCATTGCTGCCGGGGCTACCACCATCAATATTCCGGATACCGTCGGTTACACCATCCCGAATGAGTTTGCTGCCATTATCAGTACCTTGCGCAATAAGGTGCCGAATATCGATAAAGCGCGGTTAAGCGTGCACTGCCATAACGATTTAGGTTTGGCAGTAGCCAACAGCATCAGTGCGATACAGGCCGGCGCACGGCAAATTGAATGTACGGTAAACGGCATTGGCGAGCGCGCCGGTAACTGTTCGCTGGAAGAAGTGGCGATGATTATCAACACCCGCAAAGACGTATTGGCGCCGTTGTACACTGATATTAAAACTACCGAGATTTACCGCAGCTCTCACTTAGTCAGCCAGATTTGTAATATGCCGATCCAGCCGAACAAAGCCATTGTCGGTGAAAACGCCTTTGCGCACAGCTCCGGCATTCACCAGGACGGTGTGTTAAAGGCACAAAACACCTATGAGATTATGGCGCCGGAGCAAGTCGGCATTCGCCAGAACGAGCTGAACTTAACCTCACGCTCGGGCCGGCATGTTATCCAGCACCGTTTAGCCGAATTAGGCTATACCAACGGCGATTACGATTTAGAAGCGGTATACAAAAGCTTTGTCGCGCTGGCCGACCAAAAAGGCCGGGTGTTTGACTATGACTTAGAAGCGCTGGTGTTTTTTGAAAACATGCAGGAGCAAAACGACTATTACGCGCTGGAGTTTTTAAGCTCGTCTACCCATACCGGTCATGTAGCAAGCGCTACTGTGGGCTTGCGCTGTGGCGATAAAGTCTTTACCGAAGCCGCTACCGGCAATGGCCCGGTAGAAGCCGCATTCAGTGCCATTGCCCGTATCAGTAAACTGAATATCAAGATGGTCGACTTTAACTTACAAGCCAAAGGCAGCGGCGAGGATGCGCTGGGCCAGGTGGATATTATTGCCGAACATGAAGGCCGCCGCTTTCATGGCGCCGGTTTGGCTACCGACATAGTGCGCAGCTCGGTGCTGGCCTATGTGCATGTGCTGAATATGATCCAGCGTGCGCAAACCATTGATGCGCATAAACACGCCAGGCAAACCGTTTCAAAAATAGCAGCAGGTGAGCAGCAATGAGCAAACAGATAAACAAACACTACAACATTGCCGTACTGGCCGGTGACGGCATAGGCCCGGAAGTGATGGCCGAGGCGGAAAAAGTATTACAGGTCGTAGCCGATAAATTTCAGTTTGGTATTACCCTAACACCGGCGTTAGTCGGCGGTGCAGCGATAGATGCCAGCGGCGAGCCATTACCCGCTGCTACGCTGGAACTGTGCAAACAAAGCGATGCCATTTTATTTGGCTCGGTCGGCGGGCCAAAGTGGACCGGTTTAGCGCCGGATAAACAACCCGAGCGTGGCTCCTTATTGCCACTTCGTAAAACCTTCGATTTATTCTGCAATTTACGCCCCGGTCAAATTTACCCGGCCTTTGCCGATTTATCGCCGCTGCACCCGCGTGTTAGCAGCTTAGGCATGGATGTACTGTGCGTACGCGAGCTGACCGGTGGCATTTATTTTGGCGAAAAAGGCCGCAGCGATACTGATGCTTTTGACACCCAGCGCTACAGCGTGCGCGAGATTGAACGCATTGCTAAAGTAGCCTTTGAAGCCGCAACAAAGCGCAGCAATAAAGTCACCTCAATTGATAAAGCCAATGTGCTGCAAACCAGTATTTTATGGCGTGAAACGGTAGAGCGGGTGGCCAAAGATTACCCCGGCGTAACCCTGGAGCATATGTATATCGATAATGCGGCTATGCAGCTGATTCGTAGCCCGCAGCAGTTTGATGTGTTGCTGTGCGATAACCTGTTTGGCGATATTTTATCTGATGAAATTGCCGCTATTGCCGGCTCTTTAGGTTTACTGCCATCGGCCAGTTTAAACGGTAACGGCTTTGGCTTGTATGAGCCGGCCGGTGGCAGTGCGCCGGATATTGCAGGTTTGGGCATTGCTAACCCGATAGCGCAAATTTTAAGTGCTGCTTTAATGCTGCGCTACAGCTTTGGCGAAGAAGACGCCGCCCGCGCCATTGAGCAGGCGGTGCAGCATTGCCTGCAGCAGCACATAGTAACGCGCGATATAAATCCGAAATCCACTTATGGCACGGCTGCGGTTGGCGCGGCCATTGTTGCCACTTTGCGCCAGGAGCAGAACTAATGGCTAAAACGCTATATCAAAAAATCTACGCCAGCCACGTAGTGGGTAAGTTAAACCCCAGTACCGACTTGTTATATGTTGATCGGCACTTAATTCACGAGGTCACGTCCCCTCAGGCATTTTCCGGCTTAAAACTGGCCAACCGCAGTGTGCGCCGGCCCGATTTAACCTTTGCTACCATGGACCATAACGTCTCTACCCAGCGCCGCAGTATCGACGCCGCCGGTGAAACGTCGCGCAAGCAGCTGGAAGCCTTAGCCGCTAACTGCGACGAAAACCGCATTCCACTGCTGGATTTAACCCATCCGGATCAGGGCATAGTGCATGTGATTGGCCCGGAGCAGGGTTTAACCCAGCCGGGTATGATTATCGTTTGTGGTGACTCGCACACTTCTACCCACGGTGCCTTTGGCGCCCTGGCCTTTGGTATTGGTACCTCAGAAGTAGAGCATGTACTGGCGACGCAAACTTTGCCGCAGCAGAGTGCAAAAACATTAAAAGTAGAGATAAACGGCGAGTTAAGCCGTCATGTTACGCCAAAAGACGTGATCATGGCGGTAATAGGCAAGCTGGGCACTGCCGGTGGTAATGGCTATGTCGCCGAATTTAGCGGCAGTGCTATCCGCGCCATGAGCATGGAAGGACGGATGACGCTGTGCAATATGAGCATTGAAATGGGCGCCAAAGCTGGTTTAATTGCACCGGATCAAACTACTTTCGATTACATCAAAGGCAAAGCGCATGCGCCCAAAGCCGAACATTGGGACAGTGCAGTAGCCTACTGGCAAAGCCTGTATTCCGATACTGATGCGCTGTTTGACACTGTGGTGGAAATTGATGCCGCTGCTATTACGCCGCAAATTACCTGGGGCACTAACCCCGAGCAGGTAATGGCAGTGGATCAAAGCGTACCCTCACCGGATAGTTTTACCGATGCCACCAAACGCGATGCGGCCGAACGCGCGCTGGCTTATATGGGGCTGGAACCAGGGCAAAAGCTGACAGACTGTAAAGTCGATGTGGTGTTTATCGGCAGCTGCACCAACAGCCGGATAGAAGACTTACGCGCTGCCGCAACGGTTGTGCAGGGTAAAAAGGTGGCTGCCGGCGTGCGCGCCTTAGTGGTGCCAGGCTCAGGCGTGGTAAAACGCCAGGCCGAGGCCGAAGGCTTAGCGGCTATTTTTACCGACGCCGGTTTTGAATGGCGCGAGCCCGGCTGCAGTATGTGCCTGGGTATGAATGATGACAGAGTGGAAGCCGGCCAGCGCTGCGCCTCTACCTCAAATCGCAACTTTGAAGGCCGCCAGGGCCGCGGAGCGCGCACCCATTTGGTTAGCCCGGCGATGGCAGCGGCGGCGGCGATTGCCGGTAAGTTTGTTAATATTGCCGCTATTGCCAATGAAAAAGGAGATCGGGCATGAGTAAGATATTTGCACAGGGCCTGGTGTGCCCGTTGGATAAAAACAACGTTGATACCGACCAGATTATCCCAAAGCAGTTTTTAACCAGTGTTAGCCGTGACGGTTTTGCCGAAGCGATGTTTTATGACTGGCGCTATTTAGCCGATGGCAGCCCAAACCCGGATTTTGTCGTAAATAAACCTGAGTATCAGGGCGCCAGTATATTGCTGACGCGGGCTAACTTTGGCTGTGGCTCCAGCCGAGAACACGCACCCTGGGCGATTAAACAGTACGGTTTTTCGGTGATTATTGCCGAAAGCTTTGCCGATATTTTCTTTAATAACAGTGTTAATAACGCCATGTTGTTAATTCAACTGAGCAAAACCAATATCGACTTGCTGTTTAACCGCTGCCAGCAAGGGCCGCAGCAGTGGCAAATTGACTTGGCCAGCCAGGAGATTATGTTCGGCAATAACGCGGCTATGGGCTTTAATATCGACGCCGATATTAAACAGCGGCTGTTATCCGGGCTGGATTTTATCGGCAGTAGCGAGCAGCTAAACTCGCAAATTGCCGATTACGAGCAAAGCCGCAAAGCCAGCCAACCATGGTTGGGGTAAACACTAAGGCTCTATCAGCTGCGATCCAACGGGCTGACAGTTAACAAAAACACCTCAGCGGCATATCTGCCCTGAGGTGTTTTTTTATATTGTTGCCTGTGCTATCTACCTGCTATAAATTAGGAACTTAAAGCCGCCTAGTTTAGAAATATAACGCATGCTTGTTTTTCCAAATCGAGAAAGTAGAAATTGAATAATTATGGTTATTTTTCAATAAATTATCAATTTTTGTTTCCGTTGCAGGAATTTTTGGTGAGCATGCTCAAGAATAAAATGTTAGGGCTACAAATAATCAGGAATTACCTATGAAACTAAAATACTTCGTTCCCGTCTTGCTTTTAGCTGGTTGCGCATCAAATTCTGGCGTAGTCCCAATGGGAAACGATACATATATGGTTTCACGTCAGGCTGCCACTGGATTTTCTGGCATGGGTACACTGAAGGCCGACGCAATGCGAGAGGCGTATGCACAGTGTCAGAAAACAGGGAAGCGTGTTGAAGTTATAGAAACAATTGATGCGAAGCCACCATATATTTTTGGAAACTTCCCTAAAACTGAAATTCGTTTCCAGTGCTTGGATTAAAAATCGTGCTCATTTGGAAATGAGCTAACAGACACATCAAAAATCGCTCCAATTCATTTCGTTTGACGTCGCTAACGCTCCGCCTTTTATGTGGATGTTAGTTTGAGCTAAGCTGCAACACTTCGAGTTAAAAAATGATGAAATATGGAATTGGGTTGCTTGTAGCAATATGTTTATTGGTAATCGGATATTGTATTGGTACTACTGAACATAAAAACATGTTCTCAGGCGTGAAGTGGACTGATATAGGCACGCTTCTTGTAACTTTTTTTGGTTTTGCTTTCGGCTTTTTCACTTATTTTCAATGGCTAAGTAGTAAGCGTAAAGAAGATGCGTACTTGGCTGCTAAAAAGTACGTTGCTTCAATAGATGAAATTGAAGAGCACTTGCATGAATTGCTGTTCCAGTACAACCACTTATGTCCAGTTCCTGGATTACTAGTGGAGAGAAAAGACATATCAGTAAAGCGTATTGAGCATTTAAATAATGTTTGGAGTTACTTGTATCAAGCTCGACGAAGCTTATATAAGTCACATCGCGAACTGGAGTTTTGGAATGTAAAACTCACAGATGTGTTTTCTGAAGACTATGAGGCCATGAATAAGTCGTTGGATAATATTAGCGTAGTAAGCTCCGTGCTCAATAATCAGCTGTTTCACTTTATTGATAACAACATGGAAAATATGGATTTTGTCATTCGGCATAAAAAGCAGTTTGATGAATTGTATAACGGCATACACCAAGTCACTCAAAAGCGTGTGCAGTGTGGTTTTAAAGAAATTTTTAGGTTTGACCAGTAATTAATTAACAGGGTCAGATAAAAATTAAATAGCTGATGAGTTTAAGGTTTAATTTTTATCTGACCCTAATAATTCTAAGATGGTTTCACCGGTAGAGTACAGGATACAGCCGTAGAAAGAGCGGATATGCAAATCAATTCCACAATAGTACGGATGTTGTGTAGTATAAAATTTTATTAGGTCTTCTCCTTTTTGGTCTGGTTGCCTTCCAGCTTAGCCAATCTGGTTGGGCTGGGAGAGGGCGCAATGAATATCAAGTCAATCAACTTTGCGCCTACGCCGATTATTGAAGCGTTGGTATGACGGGGTTCCATGAGAGATTACATAACGATAAATAGACACCTTCGAGCACTTCGCGAACGTATTTCAGATTTGACCGGTGTTCATGATGCGGATGGCTATGCTGAGGGTTGTATTTCAGACTACATACAACGGGATCTGCGAGAGCTTCGCTTGATCTGGCCCGAGGGCATTAGCAACGATGTATTGGATGCGATGGATAGCATTATCGCTGAGCAGAAGATCGATGGGTGGGAGCTTCGCAAACTTGCCTCCGCAGCCGAAGATCAGCTTGATGCTTTTTTCATAAAACAGCCTTCATCTGATATAAGGACTGCATTGAAAGAGCTCCTTGATCCTGCTGTAGAGCAAGCTGCGTACCGACACTATCTGGCAGGGCATTACCGTGAGGCGGCTCTCAACGCTGTCATGGCCGTCTTTGATCTTCTTCGACAAAAGAGCGGGCTTGACCTTGATGGAGCAGCACTAGTCACTCAAGCTCTATCTCTCGAAAATCCGATCCTGCAACTAGCCGACATTAAATCTCAATCAGGACGAAGCATCCAAGTGGGGTTTATCGATATGCTCAAAGGAGCGTATGCGGGTATTCGGAACCCTAAAGCGCACCGGTTGGAGACCGACTTGAATGCGGTCAGTACAGCACAGTACCTCGTTTTTGCTAGTCTACTCGCTAGGAAATTAGCCGCTTCAAATCGAGCTGAATAGGCCTAACACATATGAGCCTTCCCGGAGTCAGTAGGTAAAGCCGCTCTTCTGGCCGCGTTAGCGGCCAGTCTGTTTGTCCATCAGCGAGATAGACTGCTTCATCTGTCATCATGGTTGTCAGGCGATAGCCTGCAACAAACACATATCGGGGCTCTCTTACCTCATGCTCAATGAGCGCCTGCTGGTTTCAGCATTCTTGCTGACAACATGGCAATACCCTGTCAGCTTTGTATACTTAAGGTCGGTTTATTTTAGCGGCGGGGGTAAAATATATGCGTAGCAAAAACACGGCAATTACGGTTATCAGTGCTCTGGCGGCGATACTGCTTTGGTTACCCGAAGTGGCAGCGCACCATGGCTGGGCCTGGACCGAAGATAAGCAAACAGAAATGACCGGCACTATCACCGAAGTGTTTATCGGCCCGCCTCACCCCCGGCTGATGATTGAAACCGATACCGGCCCCTGGCAGGTGGATTTAGGTAACCCCCGGCAAACCAAAGCTGCCGGTTTTGTTGCAGGCGAAGCCAAAACGGGCGACACGGTGCTGATCCGTGGCCACCGCTCAGCCAACAAAGCTGAACATATTATCAAAGCTGTACGTGCCACTATTAATAACAAGCAATATACCTTTTATCCGGAACTGCTGCGTGAGGACTAACCAGTAATGCTGACGGCGTTGTTGCTGAGTTTGGGAGATACGGCTTTAGCATCGGCACTGCGCCAGTCTGATATCGGCTATCCGCTGGTAGCCTCAGCACATATTCTGGGCCTGGGTTTGCTGGCTGGCAGTATCGTCACGCTCGACTTACGTATTTTAAGCATCATTAAGCGTGGCACCCTTAGCGAACTGGCACCGTTGTTAAGCCGGGTTGCAGCGGGCGGCTTTATGCTGGCAATACTAACCGGGGTGCTGTTATTCAGCGTGCAGCCGGCACACTATCTGGGCAACAGCGCTTTTCTGCTGAAATTGTCATTGATTAGCCTGGCGTTAATTAATGTAACTGTGGTGCATTATCTGTCTTGCTGGCGCGCCATGCTGGCAGGCCAGCCAGCCACGTTGCTGCTGAAACTCACCGCCTTAATCTCACTCACGCTATGGCTTGCCACTATAACTGCCGGCCGCTGGATAGCATTTGTTTAGCTTGGCGTAAGATCCTGATTTTCAGCCCGAAAGACGCTGTACCTTAGCCCACCGCGGCAGTAAACTTATCGCAATCAACACTCAACGCTGAGCAAGGTTAACCATGGCTAAACTATTCTCTTACGGCACTTTACAGCAAAAAAACGTCCAGTTAGCCAACTTTGGCCGCGAGCTAAGCGGCAGTAAAGATATTCTGCAGGGCTATATTATCGGCGAGGTGGAAATTACTGACGAACGGGTGCTACGCGAAAGCGGCAAGGCAATTCACCCGATTTTGCGCTTTAGCGGCAATAGCTTGGATGAAGTACCCGGTAGCGTATTTGAGCTGACCGCCGCTGAACTGGCCCTGGCCGATGACTACGAAGTGGATGCTTATGTGCGCGTAAAAGCGACGCTAAAGTCCGGCACCGAGTGCTGGATTTATGCAGCAGCAGACCTTATTTAACGATGTTTGGCATAGTACTGACTTAAGGAGCCAAGATGAAATCACTATTTGCCATATTGCTACTTGTTACCTGGCCTGGCTTCGCATCTGACTGGCGTGACAACTCAGAAGTTGAAGCTTTGTTCACGCAGGCGGGTATAGCCGGCACTTTTGTACTGTATGATGTTGATGCTGATCAGTTTATTGGTTACAACCAGACTCGCGGCAAAACACGATTCATCCCTGCGTCGACGTTTAAGATCCCCAATAGCCTGATTGGTCTGGCAGTAGGCTCAGTAAAAAATGTTGACGACATTCTGCCTTATGGCGGCCAGCCACAACCTTTTGCAGCCTGGGAAAAAGACATGGCTTTGCGTGATGCGATTACCGTATCCAATGTGCCGGTTTATCAGGAGCTGGCCCGGCGCACTGGTCTTGAACGCATGCGTGAATATGTTTCGGCATTTGATTTTGGTAATGCCGATATTGGCTTAACGGTTGATACCTTCTGGCTGCAAGGGCCGCTGAAAATAAGCGCAGCTGAGCAGACACTGTTCTTGGCAAAACTGGCTAAAAACCAGTTACCTCTACCTAAACACATTCAGCAAAATGTGCATGAAATTATCTTACTGGAACACGGCGAGAACTGGCAGCTATATGGCAAAACCGGTTGGGAAAATGTGCCAGGTCCCGGCGTAGGCTGGTGGGTTGGCTGGGTACAAAAAGAAGGGCGCATTTATACGTTTGCGTTAAATTTGGATATTAAAAACGCGTCCGATGCAGGTAAGCGGGTAACGCTGGGGAAAGCTAGCCTGAAATTGCTGGGGTTATTGTGAAATAACATGGTAAAAACCTCGTTACTTATAGTGCTGGCCGATACCATTTTAGTTGCTCACTTCTTATTTGTGTTATTCGTGGTGTTTGGCCTGGTGGCCATTTACTGCGGCTATGTTCTGCAGTGGCGTTGGGTAAAAAACCGCACTTTTCGTATTTTGCATTTAGCCGCTATCGGCATAGTAGCGCTGCAGTCATGGTTTGGATTAATTTGCCCGTTAACCATTTGGGAAATGGCACTGCGCGATAAGGCCGGCGCAGCAACCTATAGTGGCTCTTTTATTCAGCACTGGCTGCAGCAACTGTTGTATTACACCGCACCGGATTGGGTATTTATGCTGCTGTATACCAGCTTTGGTTGTCTGGTGTTAGTCAGTTGGTTTTTAGTACCGCCCCGGGTTGGGAGAAAATCGAACAAATAGGGGCCGTTAATTGAAATTTGATCAGTGTTATGCAGAGCAACAGAGGTGAATATGGCTCAGTACCGGGTTAAGTTTGATTTCGTTGTGTATTTCACCAATGGTGGCAGTTTGTCCGCGCAGGATTTCCGGCTCGATATTGCCGACGAGCATATTGCTGATGAGGCACTTGCGGCTTACCTGATTCAGGATATGCGGCTGCTGATGGCGGGGCGGGTAGATATTACCAATAAAGAGATTATTCAGGAACCGCATAAGCGAAAGGCTATCTCTGCCGGGGGGCTGCCTCAGGCAATGGTAGACCTGAGCAAAGTCGACTTATCAGCCGCAGAGTTGGTGGCGCAGGCAAAAGATTATCCCCTTCGTGTGGTGGCGGACGGTGAAAGTTACACCTTAAGCAGATTGGTAGTGTAACAGAGCATAGCAACAGTCATTGCAAGGGTTTTACTGTTGTCTTATATCAAACGGCTGGCCATTAGCTCCACATCCGCTCGTCGATTTTAATGCTTTGCTGTCACATTCTTCCGGGCTGTTTTGTCTTACTGGCACTAACAATGTAGGGAGTTGCTATGAAGACGCTATTAAGAATTGACTGTAGTATCCGGCTGACTGGGTCAAACACGCGCAAATTGACCGATTATTTTGAACAAGCCTGGCTGCGGGTCAATCCGCAAGGGGAGGTAATACGACGCTGTCTGGTTACGAACCCGGTTCCGCATCTTTCGCAAGAAGTGTATGCCACTTTCCAGCGCAATGCAGAGCCTGCAAGCACTTGTGATTTATCGCTTGAGTTAATCGAAGAAGTAAAACTTGCTGATCATATTGTCATTGGTAGCCCGTTGTACAACTTTAATGTTTCCTCCGGGCTAAAGGCGTATCTTGATTATATTGTACGCGCCGGCCAGACTTTTGATGTTAAACAAGGCGATTATCAGGGCCTGTTGCGGCATAAGCGGGCAAGCTTTATTACCGCCCGGGGCGGGGACAGCTCAGCTGATAGTGCGGACGACTTTCAGGCAAGTTACCTTAAGCAGATCTTTGCTTTTATCGGTATTACGCAAGTTGATGTTATCGCCTTAGCAGGCACAGCTGCAGAGCCTGGCCGACTTCTGGCTGCTGTAGCGCGCGCGCAGCAGGCAATTGATCATTTGTTCCAGCCGGTGCCAGCTGTGCAGTGGCAGGGCGAATTTAGCGAACAAGATAAACACGATATTGAACAGCTGCGTGCCGGCCAGGCGGCAGCTATAGTCGCCGGTGATGCCAACGCCTATGCTGAGCTTTGCAGCGATGATATACAGCTGTTGATCCCATCTAAAGAGCCGGTTTCAGGTAAAACCGCATTTCTGCAGGTAGAGCAGGCACTGTTTCGTACTGCCAGTTTTATTGGCTTTGTAAAACAGCCGGCGCTGGTGGTGCGTAGTGGTGATTTGGCCTACGAAGTGGGCGTGCAGCAGGTACAAATGAAAAACCAGGCAGATGCCGCCGGCGTTTATGCCGCAAGGCAAAAGTATACACATATCTTCCGCCATACCAGCCGTGGCTGGCGCTTTGCCGTGTTAATGTCTAATCCAAATGAGTAGCGGGTATGACTGATCAAAGAACAGAAATTTTTGCACAGCATCGTAAAACCATAGAAGGGTTGGCTTACCGCATGCTGGGCACCCTTGCCGAAGCCCATGATGCGGTGCAGGAGACCTATCTGAAATGGCACCATGCTGATATTACGGCTATAGAGCGGCCACGGGCCTGGTTAATTACCGTATGCAGCAGAATTGCGCTTAATCAGTTGCAGTCAGCCCGCAAGCAGCGGGAAATGTATAGCGGCGAGTGGTTGCCTGAACCCTTTTTGGATGAGGTTGCCATGCAACCGGATGACCCGGCATGGCAGACAGAGCTTAACAATACCATGTCATTTGCCTTATTGCTGGCGTTGGAAAAGCTGTCGCCACTGGAGCGGGCCGCATTTTTACTGCATGATATTTTTGAGCTGAGTTTTGCTGAAATTGCCCAAGTGCTGCAGAAGTCTGCTGTGCAATGCCGGCAGTGGGCAACGCGGGCCAGAAAACGTATTCGTCAGCAGGGCCGCCGTTTTGTCACCACGCCAGAGATGCACAGCGCCTTGCTGGAGGGGTTTATAGCTGCAGCGCAACAACATGATAGCGGTAAGTTGCTCACGCTGTTGGCGCAGGATGTGGAGCTCTACTCTGATGGCGGCGGCAAGGTGCAGGCGCTGGCAGAAGTGATGCGGGGCGCCGGCGAAGTGGCAGGCTTTCTGGCCGGAATTTTCTCGGCTTACCGGCAAAATGGCATTGAAATCTGCTTTCAACCGCAACGCTTTAATGGCTCAGTTGGTGTGTTAGTGTTTGAAGATCAGCAGCTTGCCACTGCCTTTACCATTGAAACTCACGCCGGGCGCATTCAGCATATCTATGCTGTGCGTAACCCAGACAAGCTAAGTGGACTGCATTAATGATGCGTAGTTATCGCAGCATGTGGCTGAGCATAATATTGCTATTTTGCGCTGGCGTGCTGGCGGCTTTTCAGGTTGGCAAGGCGCCAATGGCCATGCTGGCGGTGCAGCAGGAATTGGGCCTTAGTTTGAGTGCTGCATCCTGGCTGATCTCAGCATTCGCTGTGGTAGGCGCACTTGCCGGCGCGCCTGTCGGACTGTTTGTCGACCGTGTCGGTGCAAAGCAAATGGTCGTGCTGAGCCTATTGCTAATGGCGGCGGGCTCTGCCCTGGGCGCAATAACAGCCGGCGCCGGCAGCCTGATGGCAAGCCGTGTGCTGGAAGGGCTTGGCTTTCTTGGTCTTGTTGTCGCGGCACCGGCTTTGATTGTTGCTGTGGCTACAGAGCAAAGCCGTAACCGCGCTATGGCGCTGTGGGCCACGTTTATGCCGGTCGGTATGACGTTAGCAATGCTGGCGGCACCGCTGCTGCACTGGCTGAGCTGGCGCGGTTTTTGGCTGCTGAACGGTGCAGTGTTGCTAAGCTATGCCATGCTGTTGCTGTGGGTTTTGCCTGCGGTAAAAGCGGCGACAGTAACACCGCGGTCTGTACTGAACGATATAGCTGAGGCTATGACTGCGCCCGGCCCCTGGTTGCTGTGCGGCTTGTTTGCCGCCTTCTCAGTGTTGTTTTTTGCGCTGTTTGGCTTTTTACCGATGCTGCTGACGCAGCGGCTTGGCATCAGCAATGAAGCGGCCAACATGCTCAGTGCAGTGGCCATTGCCGCCAGTGGCGTGGGTAACCTTGTTTGTGGTCAATGGCTGGCACGTGGCGTGCAGCCGGCGCGGCTGCTGTTGCTTAGCTTTGCCGGCATGGCGGTCTGTGCTGTGGCCGCATTTAGCGCGCTGTTACCGGGGCCGGTAATGTACGCTTTATGTATAGTGTTTTCTTTTGCCGGCGGTTTAGTGCCGGTGGTTATTTTCACCGGTGCAGCGCGCTTTGCGCCCCGCAAGGAGCTGCTCGGTGCCACCTTGGGTTTTGCGATGCAGGGCAATAATATCGGCCTGTTGCTTGGCCCCGTTGCCGCGGGTGCAATTGCCGGCGCTTTTGGCTGGCCAGCGGTGTCGTCACTGGTTGTTATAACAGCGTTGGTTGCTGTTATGCTGATAGCTGCAGCGGTGAAGCACTCTTTTGCTTGACGGGTAATATTACAAAAGGATTGGGGCAGGTCCTGATTTTGCCTGGCAGTAAAGCAAAACACAGGGCCTGACCCAAAGAACTCAATAAAAACTCTGTGGTTTACTGATGGTTTGGGTGTTCAGGTAGTTGAGTTTGTTAGTGAGCTCAATGTTTGTGCAAATTCACGATAACTGTGTAGCTGACGGCCAAGGAGCCGGGTTAGACGCTTAACATCACCCGCTTTAGGGATCATGCCGTCGCTGACATAGCGTTCGGCCATCAAACGCATCTCGTAAGCGGTCCATTTAGGCATGAAAGATGCCATATTCTGTTCAAATCCGCTCGGATCGTCGCCACCATAGTTAACTGTGCGGCCGAGTGTTTCAGACCAGATTGCAGCAATGTCTGAGCCTGTCAGGGTGTCGGGCCCAACTACATTAATCGTCTCAACCGGCAATATATTTGGTGCCTTATCGCGACGGATTAATTCGAGTGCGGCGACTTCAGCGATGTCACGAACGTCGACCATCGCAATACCTTTACTACCTATCGGCATCGGGTAAACATGATGATTGAAAATCACGTCTTTGATCATAAGTTCGTTGTCGATGAAGTAGGCAGGGCGCAGGATGGTTGCGCTGAAGCCCATTTGTTCAAGCATGCGCTCTGCACCGTACTTGACCGCAAAGTGGGGCACATTAACGGCTTGGTCTGCATCGAATACCGACAGATAGACGACCCGTTCGACGCCCTCTTCCCGGGCAATGTTCAAAGTAATCAGGGCCTGCGTAAACTCATCTCCTGTTACTGCGTTGAGCAGAAATAAGCTGCGAACACCCCTGAATGCGGCGCGCAGGGAGTCAATATCAAGCAGATCGCCGCTCGCTATTTCTACAGAGTCAGGAAATTTTATTTTGTCAGGGCTGCGGGTGAGGATGCGCACTTTAGCGTCGCGTTTAACGAGTTGTGCTACAAGGTGTTGGCCAACCCGGCCGGTGGCGCCAGTTACGAGAATAGTCATGGTTAACTCCAATTTATTAAGGTGAATGTGTTGTCTGTTGACGATTCCCATTCTATGTGTTTCAAATTGGTTCAGATAGATGATAAAGTTGGACGCATTGTCTCACTGGTGGAACACTTTTATGGATTTAGCCGCTATTGCCGATTTCAACCTGGTTGCCAGACATGGCGGTTTTGGCCGTGCAGCCCGGGAGAGCGGGCGCCCAAAGGCAACGTTATCCAGACGTGTCGCTGAATTGGAGAATAGTCTACAACTGAGGCTGTTCGAACGTGGAGCCCGCAAGCTCAAACTGACCGAAGAGGGGATGGCACTTTATGAGCGAACGGGAGCCTTGCTTAGCGAATTAGATGAAGCCGTCCTGGCAATTTCTTCCGGTGTGGCCCAGCCACGAGGCCGCTTACGCGTCAGTGCCCCGTTGCTATTCTGCCAGCTTGCAATGGGAAGGTTGGCGGCAGAGTTCGCCATTAAACATCCGGATGTACAACTTGAAGTCACGTCGGACGATCAGTCTGTCGATATGGTCGACCAGGGATATGATCTGGTGATCAGAGTCAATCCGGCAAAGGATGAAAACCTTTACGGTCGCCCGATTTTGCGGGATCGATTGGTAGTTGTTGCGAGCCGTAATCTGGTGCGGCCAGCCGGCAATCACTCCGTTCCGGTGGTGGTGCGTGGAGCTGGAAAACAGCCAACTGTATGGGAGTTGATTTCCGGGGGCGTAAAGTCCAGCATAGCCGTAAATCCCGTGCTTCAGCTTTCGTCGATGATTATGGTACGCGATGCAGTATGCGCCGGCGCGGGCGCAGCTTTGCTGCCGGTCTCATTAGTTAATCAGGATATTAAATCGGGAAAGCTTGTATGTTGGGGCGAAGCCGAAGCTCCGGAGATTGCCTTGTGGGCGCTATACCCATCACGTCGTTTACTCAATGCAAGGGTTTCAGCTTTTCTTGAGCATCTGAAGGAAGCCTTTCCAACAGGCGAACCGGAAGAGCTTGCGGCGTATATACGGCCAGAGGCAACAGTTTGTTGATTCCTGCCGTGTTTATTAACTGATAGCATCAGATCACAGGAGGATACATGTCAGTGAGTTGCCCGGATAAAATTAAAGCTCTGCCGTTGTACTATAGCCGTTTCGATGCGTATCGTTCAGCGGCAGCTGAGCATGCTTGACGATGTGCGCCACTGCACCCTGTGTGCACCGCATTTACCGCTGGCGCCGAAGCCCATTTTGCAATGGCACCCGCAAGCACGCATTTTAATTGCCGGCCAGGCGCCGGGGCAAAAAGCGCATGATGCCGGCGTGCCATTTGCCGATGCCAGTGGTGAGCGTTTACGTGCCTGGTTGGGACTAACGGCTGAGCAATTTTATAACCCGCAACTGGTGGCAATATTGCCGATGGGCTTTTGCTTTCCCGGTACCGGTAAAAGTGGTGATTTACCGCCACGGCCGGAATGTGCCGCCACTTGGCGCCAGACACTGCTGCAGCCGTTAAAAAATCTGCAACTGACGATTGTGATTGGCCAATATGCGCAGGCCTGGCATTTGCCAACAGCTAAAACCTCGCTCACTGAAACCGTGGCAGCCTGGCAGCAGTATTGGCCGGATATTATCCCGCTGCCACATCCCAGCCCGCGCAATAATATCTGGTTGAAACGCAACCCCTGGTTTGCAGAGCAGCTGTTGCCAGAGTTAAGGGCGAGAGTTAACGCTGTGTTGTCATAGCCGGCCGTTGAGTTGTGCCAGCCTGCGCGGGAGACGTAACGTCATGGCGCTATAATGTTGTAGTGCTACACTGGCATTGGTCACCGGCAGAAGCACTGTTACTGTGCCGGAAAAGCTGTTTTATCGCTTGGTTATATGAATTTTACGCTAAGGAAGTAACATGAAAAGATTGATTGCAGGGATTTTATGTCTGGTAATGCATACGTCAGTTTATGCTGAATCAAGCAACAGGCAGAGCATCGAAGAGCTGCTGCAGCTAACAAACGCAGATTCAATGCTTGACGGTATCTATGCCCAAATGGATCAAATGTTTGCTGGTATGGGGCAGCAGATTGGCGTAAAGCCGTCTGAACAGGATATTTTTGATAATTTTATGCAGCAAGTTGGCGCTGTAGTTAAAGAAAAGATGTCTTGGGCAAAAATGAAAGACCCGATGATAGATATATATTTAAAGCACTACACTGAAAAAGAAGTTCAAGACATGCTGATTTTCTATCGTTCCGCAACGGGGCGTTCACTGGTGGAAAAAATGCCGGCAATAATGAGTGAATCTATGATGCTTTCGCAAAAGATGATGAAAGACGTGATGCCGGAAATTCAACAACTTAGTGCTGAACTTAAACAAGAGCTGACCGCGCGTCGTAGTAAAGAGCAAAGGTAAAACTCTGCATATGCGCGTATACCACTAAGCGCAGAGTAACAGTGCGCTTAGTGGTAACAAACTTATAGCTGCATAACAGAGTCCCGCGGTTTTATACTGCCGGCTTAGTTAGCAGTCAGTTGCAGGTTGGCGTACTCGATAATGGCTTCTGGTGTATCCAGCCCGGCTATCGGCTCACCGGTATACAGCTTTTCAAACTGTAATGGCTCGGCAAAGTTAAAGCTCAGTTCCAGCTTGCCGGGGTTATTGACAAAGGCTGTCAGGCTGTCTTTCATACTCTGTGGTAATGGCTCCAGCATAGCAATATTCATCAACGCCATGCCTTTTACGGTATCCAGATCCGGCGCCTGGCCTTGCTCTGCAGCCATGGCAACGGCGCGTTCAATAAAGCCATTGTTTTCAATGGTAACCGTGCCTTTGCTTAGCGCACCGGTAACCAGCTTGGCCAGCATTTGCTCCATATAGGCTTCATCGCCTACCAGCTCTTGCTGCTGCTCCGGCGGTAATTCGCTCAGCTCACGCGCGTATTGCCAAAACTGCTGCATTTGCGCCAGGGTAAAGTTGTAGCCCAGGCTGAATTCGTCGTTAATACGGGTTTGCTGGCTGAATAACAGCTGGCCGTCGGTTTGGTATTCGTAGCTGTAATCACCGTGCAATGCCACGCTTTGCAAAAAGGCACTGGCGTGCGGCGGCAGTATTTGTAACACGGCCGGGGCGGCTTTGGCGCCGACCAATTGCATACTGCCTTTGTCGGCTAAGCCTTGCGGTTTCACGCCTTTGGCAGTGATAAGCTCGATGGTAGCAACAGTGCCCATTTCACCGAAAGATACATCCAGACCGCTGATGCTGTAGCTGGAGGTCAGCACATTGGCCGATACATCTTTATAGCTTAATTCGATTTGCGGCATCAGCCCGCTGTCGGCCACGTCGCGGTAGCTTTGGTTAGCTTGTGCAATTTGCTGCTTGATGGCGTTTTCTGCCTGGCCATTGGCATAATACAGAGCGCCGCCGGCTGCCGCCGCTACTACAACCAACGCTATCACTGACTTGTTCATACTAATCCTTTAAGTGTGTTTGTTAATAAAACGGCAAAATGTTAACACAAGCGGCGCTGGCCGAATAGTAAACAAGCCGGCTTTTTTATAGAAGGCGACCTATTTACGCTGTTTATAAAGCCTGTTAATTTGGCGGCTGAAACCAGGCAGCGGCGGCAGATATGGAACACTATTTTCATTGGTTTGATTTACTCGGCATTGCCGTGTTTGCTGTGTCCGGTACCCTGGCAGCCTGGCGCAAACAAATGGACGGTTTTGGCGTAATAGTACTGGCCAGTGTTACGGCTATTGGCGGCGGTACGCTGCGCGATCTCATCCTTAATGCGCCGGTGATCTGGATCAACAATAACAGCTATTTTTACGCTATCTTTATCGCCGCTGCAGCCACCATCTTACTGGTACGCAACCGCTTAACCATACCGCATAACACCCTGCAATTGTTCGATGCATTGGGGCTGGCGTTCTTTGTTATTATGGGTACGCAAAAGGCGCTGGATCATGGCACCTCAACCATGGTGGCCATTTTGCTCGGTACCATGAGTGGCGTCTGTGGCGGCATGATCCGCGACGTATTGTGCCGCGATATCCCGATGGTGTTTCGCGGTGAGCTATACGCGGTAACCTGCATCTTCGGCGGCGTAGTTTACACCGGCTTGTTGGCGCTGGGTGTGGCGCAGTTGCCGGCCATGCTTAGCGGCATGTTGGCGTTGTTATTACTGCGCTTAGCGGCGATGAAATGGCAGCTAACCATACCCGTGTTCAGCAAGCATCATAACGAGCTGAACGAGCCTTAAGCCGGCGCCAGCTGAACAACAGCCCGAGTAATAGTAACGCCAGGCTAAGCACGCCGGTTAGCAGCAACGCCAGCTGATATAAGGTGCCGCCCACTGCTGCAAGATGCAGCGGGTAAAAACTGTTACGCAACCGCTCTGCCGTTGCCAGCTCCGCCGCCGGTACGGCGTACAGCACACTGTTATCCAATGGGTTAAGTTGCAGTACGCCGCGGCCATTCGGGTGCCATTCGTCGCCGGCCTTAGCGCGAAAGCTTATCGGATCAGTATCCTTTTGCCGCAGGCTCACCAGCCGTAGCGACTGCATCGGCCAGTGTTGCTGCGCGCTTTGCAGTGCAGCTGTCCAGTTGGTGGCACTAAGCGGCACCGCCGCTATGCTACGCAGCGGTTGCGGCGCAGGGCCGGATGGCGGCAACAAAGTGTGCAGTAGCGTTTGCGTTTGCTGGCTGAATACCATCATAGCGCCGGTGGCACTGGTGAGCAGCAACAGCGGCAACAACAGCAGTGCCAACACACTGTGATACTGGCGGACACTGCGCAGGCTTTTATCAGGGCGGGGCAGCTTAAACAGGCGGCGGTTAAAGCGGCGCGGCCACCATTGCCACAGGCCACTGAGTAACAGCAGCAGGCTAAGCAGGCCGATAACGCCGTTTACGGTATGGCCGCCTTCACCCGCCAGTAAATGCAGATGAAAATCGTACAGCCAATCCAGCCAGTCGCTATGCATGCTGCGGGTTAACAGCAGTTGCTGCTGTTCATTATAATAATGCCGGCTATTGTCAAACGTCACCGCTTCCAGCCAGAGCGCATCAGCCGCCGGGAATTTTACATAACGAAACTGTGCATCTTGCTGTAACCGGTTAAGCAGCGGCCCCCAATGGCTGATATCGGCCACCGGCTGGATCTGCTGCAACTGCGGATATTGCCAGCGCAACAGCGGGTTCTTGTACAGCAACACTGCGCCGCTAACGCAGAGCAACACCAACCAGATACCCAAGGCCCAGCTCAGGTAGCGATGCAGCCGCGCCGCGGTTAAAGCCATTTAAAATAAGCTCATTAAAAGCTGTGGCTCCAGCTTAAGTTCAGCGTGCGGCCAATACCGGCGAAATAGCGTGCATTTGCCGGGGTGCTTTGGGCGTAATAGGTAAAGTACTGTTTGTCGCTCAGGTTCTCTATACCCAGGGTCCAGCGGCCATAAGCTGTGTCGTAGCTGCTGCTGAAATCCAGCGTGGTATAGCCGTTAAAGTGCTCATAAATAGCTGCACCGGTATTTATATCTACACCAATACTCAACGTATGGCTAAATAAAATATTGGCTTGCAAACGGCTGCTCAGTGCCGGCAACCATTGTTGTTGCCAGTACAGGTTTAACCGCTCCGGCGCGATATTCACGCCGCCCAGATCAGTGTCAACTCTGCCATCTTCGTTGTTATCAAAGCGGCCATTAGTGCGGGCGTAGCTAAAACCAAGCAAATTGTCGTTGCCAAAGTAATACTGGCCTTCAGCTTCAATACCGTCTATTTCCGTTTTCTCGCGCATTACGCTGTAAATACCGTCGGCATCGGGTTGTAAGCGCGAGCCTAAAGCAGAATCCGAGCGATAGGCGCTGGCGCGCAGTTGCCAGTTATCAAAGCTGAACTCTACCCCCAACTCCAGGTTGTCGGAGATTACCGGCTGCAGGGTTAGAAAGCTGTCTACCGATAACCCCGGAGTGTTGATATCACGCAGCACGCGGCCCACGTCCGGCATACTGAAGCCTTCGCTGTAGCTGCCGTATAACCTCATATTAGGGTGAAATTGCCATACCACACCGGCATTGGTCAGCAGCTCGTTAAAGTCCGGTTCGCCGCCGGCAACAAAGGTACTGTTGTATGACGCCAGGGTAGTAAAATCAGCTACTTTTAATTTGCCGTATTCATAACGGCCACCCAAGCTGAAGGTCCAGTCGGGTATTGCGCTGTAGCGCAACTGGGCAAAAGGCGCCAGATTAGTGAACTTCGCCTCGGGCACCCAGTTACGGCCGGTCAGCGCCAGTTCCTGATAGGTTTGATCCTGTAGCCAATCGGCGCCGGTGCTTAAATCCAGCCCGCGCAATGCCAAATCAGGTTTAAACCAGGTTAAGCGGCTGCCGTACTTGGTGGATTTATTCTGCGATTGATCATACAGGTTCTCACCATAGGCCGGGTCCTGAAAGGCTGCGAAGGTGCCGCCACCGTATAAGGCGGCAAAGTCCTGCAAAAACAGCTGCCAGCTTAAACTGCCGCCCAACACCGCCTGGTGCTGATAGTCCAGCGTAGCGGTAGTTACTTTATTCTGTGGGGCGCGGCCTTGCGTTTCACCGCGTACTGAGGTGGCAGCTATGCCCTGTTGTACATCACCGGCAACCTGCACATAGTCGCCGTTACCGCGCAACTTATAATGGTTTACCATCAGCTGCAGGCTTTGCTCAGCGCTTAATTGCTGCCGTGCTTTGATAAACACGTCAATACTGCGTGAGTCCATGGTATCGCCCTGGGTACCATCAACGCCAATCAGCTTGCCGTTGCCATCGCGGTACATACCTGTGTCGCTGACGGCGGCGCCGGCCACCAGATTCAGCTCCTGCTGCCGGTAACTGTGTAAGTAACTGGCTTTATAGCTTTGGCTATCGCTGCCGCCGGCAGTTGGCGTGGTAAAGCCGGCGCTGAGCTGATGGCGGTTGTCACCGGCCGACTTGGTAATAATATTAATAATGCCGCCGCTGGCACCCATACCCTGAATGGCATTAGCACCGCGGATCACTTCAATGCGTTCTATCATCGCAGGGTCAATGGTTTTGCCATCACGCGAACCGTTACGCAGCGGGTTAGACTGCGGCACACCGTCAATCATATACAGCGGCTCGCGGCCACGCAGTGTTTCACCGGCCGAGGTCAGCTTCTGCCGGCTGGGTGAAAAACCAGGTAGCAGGTTGCCCAAAATTGCCGAAATATCCTGGGTAAACGCCAGCTGGCTGGCTATTTGCTCCTGGCTGATCACGGTAATGGTGGCCGGTACTGTGCTCACCGGCGCGTTACTGCGCGTAGCGCTAACCTGAATATGCTCTATAGCATCGTCGTTGGCTTGCAGCAGCGGGCTGCATAATACCAATGCCAAAGCGATGCGAGACGGGGTAAAACGGGGCAATGCAGACATGGGTACCTTGTTAACATTAAATGCAATGATAATGGTTCGCATTTATAGTGATATTGTTAACAAATGTCAAGCCAGAAACAACTGCAGCGGCGCGGTTTGTCCGGGTAACTGGAACTTTTTTTGCCGCTTGAATTCTTAGCAAGCGGCCTTATATACATCAGGCTTTGCACTAACACACTGTTTTTACGGGAATGACCCCGGCAACCAAAGAGGAAGGTAAAAACAATGTTTACGCTTATCCACGCCCCGTTGGTGGCTCAGCCGCCGCCTTATTCTTCGCATATTTCTAAACAGAATTAACTATGCTGCGGAGAATATTATGCTACAGGTATCCCATTTAACGCGTCGTTATGGCGCTATGCTGGCGGTGAATAACGTCAGTTTTACTATTCAACCGGGCGAAATTGTTGGCCTGTTAGGCCATAACGGCGCCGGTAAAACCACCATTATGAAAATGCTTACCGGCTATCTGGAGGCCGATAGCGGCAGTATTAGGCTAAACGGCCTGGAAATGAGCCGGGATCGCGCGGCGATACAGGCGCAAATTGGCTATTTGCCGGAAAGCCTGCCACTGTATCCGGATATGACGGTCGCCGATTATCTTGATTACGCCGCTACGTTAAAAGGGCTTAGTGGCGATAATAAAACCGCCGCCATGCGTTATTCCATTGCCGCTACCGATATCGCCAGCAAGCTGCTGGCACCTATTGCGACGTTGTCCCGCGGTTTTAAACAGCGGGTTGGCGTGGCGCAGGCGATACTGACCAGGCCAAAACTGCTGATTTTAGATGAACCCACCAATGGCCTGGATCCGGCACAAACCGAAGCTATGCGTAACCTGATCCGCGAACTGGCCAAAGATGCCACAGTCATTTTATCTACCCATATTATGCAGGAAGTCGATGCGCTGTGTAGCCAGGTGTTAATGCTGCGCTCCGGCGAGCTGGTGCTGGACAGCAGCCTGAGCGCTTTGCGTCAGAGCAATAGCGTACAGCTGCTTAGTGATATTAGCCTGTCGGCGCTGCGTGACGCGCTGAATAACAAATTTAACGGGCTTGAAATCAGCAGTCTGGCTGAGGGGCAGTACCGCTTAAGCTTGAGCGATAAACAAACCGTCAGCCAGCCGTTAACAGCCTTATGTCAGACGGCGGCAAAAGCGGTATTTAATGCCGGCGCTAATCTGACCCAGTTATTTATTGAACAGCGCGATTTGGAAACGGTATTTCGTCAGCTTAACAGCACAACGGAGGTGAAAGATGCGGCCTGAAACGAGCCTGAGTAACCGCGATATGCTGTGGCGCATAGCGCAAAAAGAAATCAGTCTGTTTTTTGCCTCGCCGGTCAGCTATCTGTTTTTAGGCAGCTTTCTGGCTGTCACCTTGTTTATGTTTTTCTGGGGCGAGGCATTTTTTGCCCGCAATATTGCCGATGTGCGGCCGTTGTTTAACTCTATGCCGCTGCTGCTGATTTTCCTCGCCAGCAGTTTAACTATGCGGCTGTGGAGCGAAGAGCGCCGCAGCGGCACGCTGGAGCACGTGCTTACCCAAAGCGCGCCGCTATGGCAGTTTGTCCTGGGTAAATTTATCGGTTGCAGCCTGCTGTTGTTACTGGCATTGCTTTTGACCTTACCGCTGCCGTTCACGGTGGCGATGCTGGGCGAGCTGGACTGGGGCCCGGTCTGGGCCGGTTATCTGGCTACCCTACTACTGGGCATGCTGTATCTGGCCATTGGTTTGTATGCCTCAGCGCGCAGTGATAATCCGATAGTGGCGCTGTTGGTCTCAGTGCTGTTGTGCGGTGTGTTTTATTTAGTTGGCAGCAGCATAATTGCCGGCCTGTTTGGCCAGCATATCAGCCAGTGGCTAAGTTTGCTGTCTACCTCGGGCCGCTTTGAGGCGATAAGCCGCGGCATGCTGGATGCGCGTGACTTGTTGTATTTTGTCAGCTTAACACTGGTGTTTTTAACCCTGAATACGCTGGCGCTGGAACGCGGCCGCTGGAGCGAGCAGCCAAGCCAGGCCAGCAAACGCTGGCAGTGGGCAGCCAGCCTGATTATCGTTAATGCACTGGCACTGAATTTATGGCTCGGGCAGCTATCTGCGCTACGCTTTGACAGTACGGCCGGCCAGCAATTTACCTTGTCGCCTGCCAGCAAACAGCAGTTGGCACAATTGCAGGAGCCATTGCTGCTGCGTGGTTACTTCAGCAGTAAAACCCATCCGCTGCTAGCGCCGCTGGTGCCGCAGTTAAGTGATCTGCTGCGTGAATATGAAATAGCCGGCAAGGGCCGCGTTAAGCTGGAGCTGGTTGACCCGTTAAGCTCCGCTGAGGCAGAAAAGCAGGCCAATCAGGAGTTTGGCATCGAGCCGGTGCCGTTTCAGGTGGCCGACCGCTATCAATCGTCTATCGTCAGCAGCTACTTTAATGTGCTGGTACAATACGGTAGCGAATACAAAGTGCTGGGTTTTCGCGATCTTATTGAAGTGAAAACCGGCGGCGAGGCCGATATCAATGTGCAGCTGCGTAACCCCGAGCTGGATATTACCCGCACTATCCGTGCTGTGCTGCAGGGTTATCAAGCCGGTGGAGAGCTGTTTACTGCGGTGGATAAACCGCTAAGCTTTACTGCCTATATCTCAGACAGCAGCAAGTTACCCCCACAATTGCAGCAGTTTGCCACTGAGATTAACGACGTGCTGGATCGGCTGGCGGCAAAGGCCGGTGATAAGCTTAGCCGCCAGACGCTGGACCCGGACGCTAACGGCGGTGAGCTGGCGCAGCAACTGGCCAATGATTACGGCATCAGCCCATTGGTGACCGGTTTGTTAGACCCGAACCCGTTTTACTTTCATTTGCTGCTGGGTGATGGTGAACAGCTGCTGCAAATTCCGCTGGACGATTTCTCTGCCGACAGCTTTGAGCGCAATTTCAGCGCGGCGGTAAAACGCTTTGCCAGCGGTTATCGCAAAACGGTAGCCCTGGTGGCGCCGGCGGCTAACCCTTATGGCGGCGGTGTCAGTTTTAACCAGCTGCAGCAATACCTCGGCGATGAGCTAAACGTAAAAACCGAAGATCTAACTGATGGCACAGTGGCCAGCGATGCTGACATTGTGCTGCTGGCGGCGCCGGAAAAACTGGACGACAAGGCGCTGTTCGCTGTCGATCAGTTTTTAATGCAGGGCGGCACTGTGCTGCTGGCCAGTTCGCCGTACAGTGGCGATTTTAGCGGCCGCAGCCTGAAGCTGAAAACGGTTGAATCCGGCCTGGCAGACTGGCTGGCACATCATGGCATCAGCCAGCAAAAAACCTTAGTGCTGGATCAGCAAAGCGCGGCACTGCCCCTGCCGGTAACGCGCGATCTGGGTGGTTTTAGGGTGCAGGAAGTGCGGATGCTGGATTACCCGTACTTTATTGATGTACGCCAAAACGGCTTAAATACTGAGCATCCGGCCAGCGCCAGCCTGCAGCAACTGACGCTAAACTGGGCCTCGCCGCTGAGTATCGATAGCGATAAAAACCGTGGCCGCAAAGTGACAGAGCTGATCCACAGCTCTAATCGGTCCTGGTTGTCTGACAGTAGCGACGTGCTACCGCCGCTAAATCAATACGGTGAGCTTAGCTTTACGCCAGAAGGCGAACAGCAGTCTTATTTGCTGGGGGCTGTGGTTGAAGGCGAATTTAGCTCCTACTTTGTCGGTAAAGACTCGCCGCTGTTAGCGGCAGCTAATGAGGCGACCGCCAATGAGGAGACAGAGCCAACGCTAAATTTGTCGTCGGTGCTAACACGTTCGCCAGCATCAGCGCGCTTAATCGTCCTGAGCTCAAACGACTTTATCAGCGACACCGCCTTGCATCTCAGTGGTGCGGCCAGCGGTGTGCAGAATATAGCCGCCTTGCAGCTTGTCGCAAATACGCTGGACTGGGCGCTGGACGATGCCGCGCTAACCAGCATCCGTGCCCGTGGCCAGTTTAACCGCACGCTATTGCCAATGGACGAAGGCCGTCAGCAATTCTGGGAATACCTGAACTATGGCTTAGCACTGCTGCTATTGGCCGGGTTTATTCTGGCGCAACGTAGTATACAAAAACGCCGTCAGCTGGCCTGGCTGCGGCAATTGGCTCAGTAACAGGAGGCGTTATGACACCCTTAATGCGTAATTTAACCGTACTGCTATTGGCGCAGTTGCTGTTGGCACTGTGGCTGTTTAGCAGCAACGATGAGATTGTCAGTGAGCCATTATTGCCGCAACTGGCAACTGCTGACACCCTGCTGCTAAGCAGTAAAGACGGCGAGCTGACCCTGACTAAACAGGGCGATAGCTGGCAGCTAACTAGCGGCCTGCCGGTGAGCCAGAGCAAGCTGGATGCTTTGCTGCGTGATTTAACCGCGCTGAAAACCGGCTGGCCGGTGGCGCAAAGCAGCGAAGCGCACAGCCGCTTTAGTGTGGCAGAGGATAAGTTTGAGCAAAAGCTGCTGCTAAAGCAGGGGGACACTGTGTTGCATACGCTGTATCTGGGCGACAGCCCGGCGTTTCGCCAGCTGTATGTGCGCGCCGACGGCGATGATGCTATTTACAAGGTAGCATTAAACCGCTTTGAGCTAAGCACAGATGAAAGCGCCTGGCTGGATAAGCAGCCCGAGCCAGCCGAAGCGGAAAGTGCCATAGCAGATAATGCAGAAGCGGACAGTACCGTCGCAGAGCATGCCGTGGCGGCAAGTGGCAGCGATGCAGGGCAAAATCCGCCTGCCAGCGACGACTAATGCCGCAGACGCCAGCATCCGCGCGCGTGATGCTGGCGTTTATCGCCATTCCATGGATAATAAGCCGCATTAAAACGATAGCGGCGCTTTGCGTTTGCGCCGCCGACAGGATGCGCTATGTCTCAATTACTTCGTATTGTGCTGCTGCACACTCATCTGCCCGGTGTGGTGGAGCTACAACTGGATCAGCACACCAATATTTGCGGTACCAATGCCTCGGGCAAAACCACGCTGCAGCGCTTGGTGCCGGTATTTTATGGCGAGCAGCCCAACCGCGTGGTGCCGAAAACCCGCAAAAAATTTGATGAATTTTATCTGCCGTTTTCCAACAGCTACCTGATTTATGAATATCAGCGCGAAGACGGCGCCGTGTGCCAGGTGGTGTTAACGCGTAAAAGCGATGGCGGCGTGGATTACCGTTTTGTTGGCGCAGCCTATCAAAGTGATTTTTACCTGACGCAAAGCGAAGATGGCGTAAAAGCCATGAGCTACAGCGACTGGGCGGCCAGTATGCGCAGCCGGCCTGAGGTGCAGGTGTCGGCCAAAATCAGTGCTACCAGCGAGTATCGCAGCATTATTCAAAACGACGCCGCTGCGCTGCGTGGTAACAATGCCGACAGCGTTAAATTACGCCGCTTAGCCGCCGGTTTTAGCCTGGTCAGCAGTGGCCATAAGCTGCGCCATATTGAAAAGCTGGTCAGTGCCGTGCACGCCAAAGAAGGCAAAATGGACACGCTAAAAGCGATGCTGGCGGCCATTTTTGAAGAAGACGGCGTAACTCTGCCTACTACCAAAGTAAAGAATACCAAGGCGCGCGAGTGGATCCTGCAAATGCGCCAGTCTATGCGATTGGACAAACTGCAACAGGACTTTGAGCGCTTGCAACAGCTGGCGCAGCAACTGGACGCTGGTGAGGCGCAGTTAGCAGCCTTACTGCCGCTGCTACAACAAGATGAAAGCGCACAAAAGCAACGCAAAGCCGATGCCGAACAGCAGGTTAATGCGCTGCGCGGTGAGCTGCAAAGTTTAAAAGAGCAATTCAGCCAGCAGCAACTGGAGCTAAACAGCAGCCTGGTAAAAGCCGAAGCCGGTTTACATGAAACCAGTGCGCGCTTAGATCAATTGCAACAGCGCTATGACGACTTTGACAGCAAAGATATGCCGAAGTTACAACGCGACAGCGATGCCTTGCCGCTGTGGCGCGAGCAGTTAGAAGAAACGCTGGAGCAATACCAACTGATGGTAGAGCAGCACGGCGACTTAGAGCGCCAGTTGGAGCAGCGTAAAATCAAGCTGGCCGAAGCCTTTAACCGCTTAAGCGAGCAGCACCGCGGCAAAGCCCGCCAGCTGCAACAACAAAAAGATGCTACCCGTGAGCAACAAGACAACAAGCTGGCGGCGTTGGAGCAGGCGTTTCAAAGCCGCTTACAGCAGGCGCAACAGCAGTTTGCTGATCAGCTAAGCAGTATCAGTAGCAGCATAGCGGTACTGCATAGCCAGTTAGCCGCATCACAGTTGACGGAAGAAGAGTTAGAACAGCAGCGTAGTGCTGAGCTGCGCTTAGAGCAAGCGCAGCAACAGGCACAGCAACAAGGCCGTCAGTTACAGCAGTTACAAGCGCAACACCAGCAGGCCCGTACCGCGCGGGATAATGCTGATCAGCAACTGGAGCACAGCCGCAAAGCGCTGCACAGTGCCTCGCAGCAACTGCAACAGCTGCACCGCCAGCTGACGCCGGAGCAGGGCAGTTTGCGCCATTTTCTGCGCCTGCACTATAACGGCTGGGAGCAAAAGTTGGGCAAGGTACTGGACGAGCGCTTATTAGAGCGGCAGGATTTACAGCCGCATTTGGCACAGCTGAGCGACAGCCTGTATGGCCTGCAACTGGAGCTGACGGCGATAGACACGCCGGACTATGCTCAGGATGAAGCTGCCATCCGCCACCGCATTGCCGCGGCTGAACAACAATTGGCGCAGGCTACTGCCAATAAAGCCGAGGCGGAAAAAGCACTGCAACAGTTGCATGAGCAGGCTGAGCTTAGCCGTGGTCAGCTGGAGCAGGCGCAGTGGCAGCTGACCCAGTATGAGCAGAACATCGAATACGCCCGTGATGCACGCAACCGGCTGCAGGCGCAGCAGCGTGAACTGGTGGCAACACGCCAGGCCAGCGTTAAGGCAGAGCTTAGCGCGCAGCAACAGCAGTTGGAGAAACTAAAACAGCAGCAACAGGCCGATTTACAAGCACTGAAAGCCGACCATAACAGCCAGAAACTGGAACATAAAGCCGATTGGCAGGCCGAACTGCAGGTGTTTGACGAGCAAATCGACGAGCTGGAGCGCCAGCTGGAGTATAAGCGCGACGACAATAAGAACCAGATCAAAGAACTGCAGCAGGCGTTTAACGAAGAGTTATCGGCCAAGGGTATAGATCCGCGCCGTTTAACCGAGCTGAAGCAAAAGCAGGAGCAGTTAAAAACCGACATTAAAGCGGTAGAAGGCCGCCAGGATGAACTGACCGCCTGGCAGAAATTTATCGCACTGGACTGGCAACAATTACGTCCGGAACTGCTGGCAAAAGAAACTGAGTTAAAACAGCAGCTGCGTAGTGTAAAACAGGCATTGGAGCAGCAAAAAACCGATTACAGCACTAACCAGAAAAAACTCGACGAGCAAAAACGCCAACAGCAGGAGCTGATGGGCCAGGCCGAGCAGTTGCTGGCACAGTTAAGGCCGGTATTTGCCCGCTTTAACGAATTGCATTTGTCCGGCATCAGCCCGGCCGCGCTTACTGCCCCGGGCGATATTATCGAACGGCTGGCCCGTGCCAACGAAGCGCTGGAGCAACGCAGCAAACTCGACAGCGCATTAAAAACCGCGCTGGAGCAGTTTGAAACCATGCTGAGCAAAGATGCCGGGCCGGAGTTTTTAGATCGGCTGCAGCACGAGAGGCGGCAACTGCCGGAATTTGCCGGTAAACGCCGGCAGTTACCGATATTGCACAGCCTGCTGCAGATTTTAAAAGATGCGCAGCAGCAGTTGTTGGAAATGGGCGAGAACATTGGCGGCGACCTGAAAAAGTTCTTCACCGTATTCAGCGATATTAATCGCCGTATAGCGCTGCAAAGCCGGCGCTTAAGCGAAGCGGTAGCCGATGATTTAGTGCTCGAAGGTATCAGCCGCTCAGAGGTGCGTATTTTATCCACCATTGACGAGTTGGGGTTCTGGCAGCCGTTAAAGCATTTCGCCAAACTTTATGACGACTGGGCCGCCTCAGGCAAAGCCTTGCCGTCGGAGCAGTACCTGAATGCGCTGGCCGATGTGGTTGAGCTGCTGCGCGCCGATGAGCAATACAGCATTGAGTCTTTGCTGCGGCTCGAACTGCATTTAAGCGAAGGTGGCTCTGAGCTGGTGATTAAAAACGATCGCCAGTTGCTGGAATCCTCCAGCCACGGTATGGCCTACCTGATTTTATGTAAGTACCTGCTGGCTTTTACCCGCTTACTGCGTGGTGAGGCCAAAGTGGCTATCCACTGGCCGATAGATGAAATCGGTACCCTGGCGTATCACAACGTGGAAAAGCTGTTTGCTGCCTGCAGCAGCAACAATATTGTCATTGTCGGCGCCTTCCCGAATCCGGAGTCAGACGTATTAATGCTGTTTTCGCACCGCTATTTAATTGAGCCCAGCCAGCAAGATCCAAGCAAACGCCAGTTAAAACGTATTCAACCTAAAATCAGCCGCTTAGCCGAGCGACTGGCCGGCAAACAGCAGGAGGCAAGCTGATGTTGCAACACGGACCTTTACTGGAGCGCCTGCTGGCCGGCGATTTTATTTGTCAGGTTACTGACGAAGATGCGTTTCGCCGTTTAAGCAACGAGCAAACCCAACAGGAGATTAACCACTACCTGCGGCCGTTAAACCGGCGTTTAGTGGCCAATGATGACAGCAGCGTGTTTTTTCTCGGCTTCCACGAGCTAACTAAAGAAGCGCGCGAGCAGCTAAGCAGCCAGTTTGCCTTAACGGTGCAGTCGTTGCTGCCATTGTTGGAATGGTTACAACTGGTGCAGGAAACTATGGGGCGGGACAGCGCCTTAACCGCCGGTGATACCATTAAGTTGCAGGAGTTTATCCTGCGCACCGAAGATAACCAGAGTCTGCGTCAGCGCCTGAACCAGCTGGCCAGCGACCGCTTTTTTAACAGCCAGAGCGAGCAGTTGGATAATCAGATAAAGCTGATTTTCCGCCGTTTAAAAGAGCATGGCTACCTGCTGCAGCCGCACCACGACCGGCAGTACTATATCGTTACCGGTAAAATTGATTATTTAATTGATGTTATTCGTTTTATCCGCGATGAAGAGCATTTGCCGGTGGACGATACGCCAACGCAGGAGGCGTTAATCTGATGGCGCCTACAGATCCGGGCAGCAGCACAGCGTCTAACCTGTTTACTATCGGCGCTGAGCGTTTAGCCTTATTGGGCAAGCACCACAAAGCGCTGATGCAGGGTTATTTAGATGGTTTTATTGATGAAACCGCCTTTAGCGAAGCTGCGCTGAAAAAACTGATCGCGGCGCGGATTTTATGGCGGCCGGACGAGCAGCAAGCGCTGGCGCTGCGGCCTTTGGTCAGCGAGCTGATCGCCAGCATGGTGGCTGATGAAAACCGCCGCCAGATTAACGCTGATGTGGCGGAAAAGCTGGAGCAAATCCGTAACCGCGTGCAGGCTTACCGTGATGCGCAATACAAAGGCGATTACAGCGTGGCCGAGCTGCAACTGCAGCGGTTAACCGAGCATGTGCATGATTTAAGCGGCCAGTTTGAAGAGGCGATAGACAGTTTATGGCACCGGCTGAACAGTGACTTTGGCTTTGTCGCCAGCCTGGATGATAAAATCCGCGAAAACGAGCGGGCGCAAAAGCAATTGCGCCGTTTGCTCGATGGCTTGGTGTTGCTCGATTTCAGCGAATTAATTGAGCTGGCCGAGGGCAATAACCATTTACGTAAGCTGCTGGTAAGCCAGCTGCAAAACCAGCTCAGCTCGCATCACAGTAGCTTGCTGGAAGTGCAAAAACGGCTGGTTGAACTGCTGGCCAAATTCCGCCAGCAGCAAGCCCGCTCAATGTTAATTACCAATATGGCGGCGTTTTTGCGCCAGCATCCGAAGTACCAACCGGCCGATTACCCAAATCGCAGCGAGCTGCCACAACTGTTTAACCAGGCGGCCGCGATTAAACCGCAGGCCGCGATAGCGCTGGATAAAGCCAGCGAGCGGCAGATCTTAGCCGAATTAGTGCGCGCCCTGCCACGGCATAAAGCAGTGCAGCTTAGCGCCACCCCGGCAGCCAGTTTTGCTCAGCAATGGCAGGATGAAGCCATCGCCGCCCGGCAGCAGGCACTGAAAACCGATGTCGAGAATTTTTATCTTAGGGTAATTGACCACGGTGGCAAACTGAGTGCACTGGATTATCTTGCCCAACAGCAACTTGAGTGGGACAGCGAAATTTGGCTGTATCAAATCATTGCTGAATACCAGGCACTGCCTGTGGAGGAAAAGCAGATGTTTGCCATAATGCGCGATGAAGCGCCGGCCAGCAGCATGAACCAGTTGCTGCTTATCCGTGATATCAGCATTGCGTTAAAAGCTGCCTGATGAGTTACCCGGCGGGCTGTACGGCGCTGCTATCCGCGCCAGTACGGTTACTTGTTGTGTTAATGGCAGGCCAATAATAACGGCTTCGCCGGATCGGGGGAAAATACCGGTAAGGGCGGTGAAATTAACCTGATGGGTTACCAGTACTGTCGGTTGCGGCAGTTGTGCTGCGGCAAACTGCTGAACTAACGCCTGCGTTTGTTTATCGACATCACCGCGGCCAGCAAAAAACGAATTAAGTGGCGGCAGCGGTTGTGGTGCAGACAGTGCCATTAGCCTGGCGGTGTCGAGGCAACGGCACCACTGGCTACTGTAAACTGATATTGCGCCGCTGTGCTGCGCACGCAACAAATCCCCCCAGCGTTCGGCTTGCTGCCGACCTTCGTCGTTAAGATTGCGCTGTGTGCTGCAGTTCTCTAACACAAAACCGGCCGGATCGCCGCTGCCGGGTGCTAAAGCGTGGCGCATTAGCAGCAAGGCCTTACCTTCACGCCAGGCTTGCCAAGCGTCGCCATCGGCAAGGCTGGTTGCCGGCAGCAATAATATCAACGTAAGCCATAACACTTTCATCTGGCAGGGTCCCGTTAACGGTGTGCGGTTTACTCGGTTACAAAGTACTACGCCGCACAGCAGCGACAAGTTTAGTCTGCTACTGCGTCACAACTCAGTTTTTGCTGTTTGGCGCCCGACGCGCAGTAGAGTGATACCTAACCAGATAAACCAGATTAGCTGGCTGATGCCAAAAGCATCCTTCAGATAGGGCACAGTATGCAGTACGGTGAGAATACCCAAGCTACCAACCCACAGCCCCAGCAGATGCAGTGCTTTGGCAAAGCGCTGTTGTTGCAAGCCGGCAATACTGAACAATAATACCCAGAACCCGCCCACCAGCTCGATGCCGCCGCCCAGTGCATTGGTAAGCAGGTTGCCGGTGTTATAAAGCGCCAGCGCCTGCTCAGTGCTGGTGTCGAGCAGGCGTAAAGTCATATCCATGCTAATTAACGCCACCATACCAGATGCCATCATCAGGACCAGCCAGACATTGCCAAAACGCTCTGCTAAACCTGCCACGGCAGATTGCTTAGCTGGCAAAGCCTGTTGTAACGCTTGCAGCAAAATTGCCAACAGCACACCAAACAGCAGATAACCAATGCCCCAGCCGATGGCGACCAAGCTATATTTCTGCTGCAGGTAAAACTGCAGCCGGCCAAGGTTGTCCAGCCCCGCTGGCACGGCTAACAGGCCAAAGAAAATTACCGCCACGCTGATATAGCAAAGTGCCATGCCGATAGCGGCGTAGCCACTAGCTTTATACATAGCCCGGTCTGATGTTGTACTGTTGTGCATTATACAGCCCTCATTAAATAACTGACGATCGGTGTCAGCTTTAAGGCTATGTAAGCAATGGCATTATGTCGTCCGTGACGATAAGCCCGGACAGGTTTTTACTATTGCACCAGCCGGAAACGTCGTACACTGAGGCTGCTGATAAAACAGGTTAACCAGATAAATGCTTGAACAGATCTTAAGTGCTGCCGCGCTGGCTGTTATTGGCCTGACTATTCAACAATTGCTGCCGCAATTGACTCAACGCCGTTTTCTGCAGCCACTGCTGCTGGTGCTAATTGCATTAGCGCTGATTATCAGTGGCCCGATAGTCTTTAGTGTGTTTCCGGGCTTAAACTTTATATACATTGCTACTTTGCCGGTTACGTTTTTGCTATTGCTGCCCGGTTTGTATTTGTACGCCCTGGCGCTGACTGCCAGCACGCCTTGGCGTTGGCAATGGCGCTGCATCCGAATGTTCTGGTCGCAATTGTTGGCAATACCACTGGCGCTGTTGATCCTTACCCTGCCAGCCGAACAGCAACAAGCACTGTTTTTTGCCGATGACACTGAACTACAGGGCCAGTTGTTGCTCACTGCTGTGCTGTTTTTTATCGCCACCTTGTTATGGCTGGTGTTGAGCCTGGTTAGCTTGCTGCGTATCACACGGCTAATTAAGCGTTACCGGCAGCAACTAAAACAGGTATTTGCAGCAGACAGCGGAAAGCGCCTTGGCTGGCTGAGCGCCCTAATGCTGATATTGCTGCTGAACTGGAGTTATGCCGTACTGGTGTTTTTGCTGGCAGAGCCATCGCCCTGGCTTAGTGAGGCCGGCGTGCTGTTATTGGCACTGCTACTGGTATGGTTGCTGTGTTCATGCGGCCTGAATCAGCAACCTGGTTTTGCTGAGCTAACTGCAATACCCCGGGCTGAGACCGAAGCAGCTGAACCAGACGAGCCAAAGGCAACAACCGATAATGCAAAGTATCAGCGCTCGGCCTTAGGTGAGGCCCAGGCACAGCGTATTGCTGCTAAGGTGCAACAGGCAGTGTATAGCGAACAGCTGTATTTGGACCCGGCGCTAACCTTATACAAACTGGCTGAGCATATTGGCGTGTCGGCACAGTATTTATCGCAGACGCTGAATCAAACTTTGCAGCAATCATTCTATGACTATATTAACGAAGCCAGAATTGTTGCTGCGAAGCAGCTGTTGCAGCAAACCGAAGACAGCGTGCTATGCATAGCGATGGCAGTGGGTTTTAACGCGCGGTCGTCATTTTATAAAGCCTTTAGAAGCAACGCCGGCTTGACACCGGCACAATACAGAGCAAAACAATCTCAGCCATAAGCGTTAGCGTTACACTTTTTAGTGGCTTCTGGCGGGCTTAATTTACGTCAATACTGCCATGCTTACTTTGCGTATACAGGGTGTAAGGCAAAGCCACTGTATCAGCGACTAAAGAAAAACCGCCGTCGATAATAAAAAACGGCACATTATTAAAACTGTCGCCAAGGTTCTCCCGGCGACTGGGCTCACCGTGCAGCTTGCATAAGTTGTAACTGAAGCCACTGTATATCCGCGGTATGCTCTGGCAATAGCTGCGCTTGCCATGATGCTCAATATTGATATGGGTGGTGCTTGAAGGCAGCGTTTTTACTGTAGCGCAGGCGGTCAGGCTCATTATTATCGCGAGTAAAAGTAGTTTCATTGTCCGTTATCGGCGTTGTCAAATTTGGCCAGAGTGTAAATTACTGTATTAATAAAGTAAACGAGGCGGTTGAGGCTTGTCAGGCTCTGTGCTGGCGGGCTGTTAGGGTTCGGTTATCCGAGCCAGCACGGTAGCTGATCGTGTTAGCGGCAGTGCAATAATAGCCGCTTCGCCCGAGCGCGGAAAAATGCTTGGGCGATGGCGGGCATTAGCATAAATAACAGCAAGATAAAGGCTTTCATTATCCGGTTTATCCGCGATATTTGGCAGTTATACGCAGGTTTAACTCTACAGGTTTACTGTTTTATTGCACCGCAGTACTTTGGCGGCCGCTACTGGCCGGCAGCTTCACCTTTAAACCAAACAGCCAGCGGCTAAGCCAGAAACGCTTGATTAGCTCGTAGCCGGCCCAGCAGCCGAAACAGGTCAGCGCGACCAACGCTATGGCCTCAATACCTATTGGCAGGGCCAGCGGTTTTAACCATACGGCAAATACAATAATCAGCGTCTGGTGCAGCATATACCAGGGCAATATAGCGTTATTGCTGTAGTGCAGCAGGCTGCCGTCTTTATCCAGTTTATTGGTAGGCCGGTTCAGGTAGCGGCCTGCGTAACCAACTAATGCCAGGATCCAGCACCAGTGATTAAGCGAAAGTACAGCAGAGAAAACCAGCCGCAGCATAAAGGTAATTTCATTGTCCGGTGTACTGCCAAATACACCGTTACGATCAGCAATAATCAGGCTGTAGCATAGCAAAGCAGCCAGCAGGAAGTAACGCCGGCAACGGATAACCTGCTGCCACCAGTTCCCTTGCTGTGCAAACAGGTAACCGCCAACAAACGCCAGCATATATTTGCCATGGTTATACCAGTCATCCAGCAGAGCATGGGTAGACGGAAAATGCGCGCGTAATGTCAGCCAGACCACCATCATGCTGCCGACGATTAGTAAAAATGCATAGCGTCCGGCTAGCGCTTGCAGCCAGTTAGCCTGAGCAAGCCGGTTTAACGGGCCGGCGAACAACAGCGCCAGTGCGCTGTAGCACCATAAATACGGCAAAAACCACAGATGGTTCCAGGTTAGCAGGCCAATAGGGCTGTGATGATTACGCAATAGCTCTGTATTAGGGTTGATATACTGCCACCAAAAGCTCAGATAACCCGGTTCAATCAGCTGCTGTGACAAGGCTTCAAAGTACACCTGCGGTACCACCACAATAAACATGGCGCACAGCAGCGGAATAAGTAAACGGTTACTGCGCAGGCCAAACAGGCTGAGCCGGCTGCTGCGTTGCTGTGCTAAGGCCAGCGCCATGGCACTGATAAAAAACAACAGCGACATACGCCATTGGTTGGTTAAAATCATCAGGTTTTGCAGCGCTTCGCTGGTCACGTCACTTTTAATATGCCAGCCCCAGTCGGCAACATAGTACATGCCAATGTGATACAAGATCAGCAGGCCAAAGGCCAGGGTGCGCAGCCAGTCCAGGTCGTAGTGGCGCTGATAAGGTGTGGTTGTCATGAGTGTGCTCCGTTATTACTGTTGCGCTATAGTGCGTTGCTGCACTAGCATGAGAAACCGCAGAATGACTCACCGGCGGCGTTTGGGGATAACAGGTGGCACAGTGTGACGAACGGTAAAGCAAAAAGTCTGTTTGCGCGGTTTGACAGGCATCCGCAATTATTCAGCTATCTGCTACTGGCAGCATATTTTTTTGTTAATGCCGCTATTAACGCCAGCTCCGTCTGGATGGAGCACAACAGAAGCAGCAACAATACGCTGCAGTTGTGGGAGCCAATAGTCTGGGAATACAGTAGTGCTGTAAGCACCTTATTACTGTGCCCGCTGTTTTTCCGCTGGTTTAGCCGCCACCCGCTGCAACTAACAGGTATACGCCGCCAGCTACTGCTGCATTTATTCGGCAGCCTGGTGTTTTCTGTCTGCCATGTGGCCATTATGGTTGGCCTGCGCGAGCTGATTTATTACTGGCACGGCTGGAATTACAACTTTGGCCCACTGCTGCGCGAGTTTTTCTATGAGTACCGTAAAGATGCCTGGGGCTATCTGTTCTTTTTACTGGGATACCAACTGGCGCAGTTTGTTTACAGCCGGATCAAAGGCGAGGCGCATCAGTTAGATAATGCTGAAGACAGTGCTGCAACCCTGTCGCTAAAAGCACCGGAGCATTTTCTGGTAAAAAAGCTGGATAAAGAGTTTTTAATCCGGGTAGATGATATTGAATGGCTGGAAGCCAGTGGCAATTACGTTAATTTGCATAGTAAAGGCCGTATTTATCCGTTGCGTGCTACGTTAAGTAATACTCTGACGCAACTAAGCAGCAAAGGCTTTAGCCGTATTCACCGTAGTCTGGCGGTTAATCATAATGCAATTGACAGCATTAGTTACGACAGCAGTGGTGATGGCGATATTTTGCTGAAAAGCGGTCAGCAGCTGGCGCTGTCCCGCCGTTATAAAGAGGCATTCAGAACGGCACTGCAGCCAGACTAAACAAGACATTGGATTGCCCGCCATTTTGGTGTCGTTACTGTCAAAGTTGCAACTACTGATATTCGCCCTCAGCCAGGCGGTCGAAATAAGTTTGATAGCGCCCGCTTTGTTTAAACAGCAACAACTGCTGGTTAAACAGCACCAGCAACCGGGTACTGTCTGCCGTTTGTTGCGGAAACAGCAAAAAGCTCTGATTGGTTAACAGTGGTTTGGGGTGGTGGCTGATGCTTGCTGCCAACTCCGGCAGTTGATGATTCAGCACATGGTAGCCGACACTGATTTCTTCGGCGAAAACATCTATCCGGCCTGCCGCCAGACGGCGGAAATTTTGCTCTGTACTGGCAACGCGCGACACTTTAAATACACCTGAATTAACGGCGTGATCAAACGCCGGGCCATAGCTGTAGCCCAAACCGCCGCCAATTTGCAGACCACGTAAATCGGCCATTTGCTGCCAGTCGAACAAGCGTTGTTTGCGATGAAAAAACACAAATTGTTCGTTTAATACAGCGTCACTGTACAAAAAGTCGTGTGTTCTGTCTTCGCTGAACATCCATACCGCTGTAGCGGCGTACTTGCCGTTGGCGGTGTCGTGATAGGCCCTGGCCCAGGGTAAAAACGTAAAGTTGACCTGATAACCGGCGGCAGCAAAGGTATCGCGGAGCAAATGTGCCGCCACGCCCTGATGCGGCAAGCTTTCGCTAAGAAAGGGCGGCCATTCACCGGCGCTGAGTTGCAGTGGTATTAAAGCGCTTTGCTGCCCGGTGTTTGCCTCGTGTGCGCAGACAGTAAGACTTAACAATAAGACCATGGTGTGCAGGTATACCACGCGTAACAATACCTTGTGCAACATAGTGGGTTTTCCCGTGTTTGGCACCTTATGATGTGCCGGTGTCACTGGTAATGGTTATTATAGTATTACCGTGGATACTGCTGATAAGCCAGCCTGTTTTGGGGTACAGCTATCGCGGAGCGTTGTATCTTGCCAACCGGGCTGTAAAACAGTAGTGTTATCAGCAACATCTGCAAAAGCTTTGCTGATGTATTTTAAGGAGCGTTAACATGGCTACAGCTTATAAAGAATACAAAGTTATCCATATTGCCGAAGGCGGCTGTGGCACTATTTTGCTGGGCGCGTCGGGCTTGCCGCTGAAAAAAGTGGAGGCGGAGCTGAATGCTCAGGCTGCACAGGGCTGGCAGGTGGTGTTTCAGGTGATTGAACATAAGCGTTTTTGGTTGTTCTGGAGCCGCGAAGCCATGATCGTTACCCTGGGGCGCTAAGGTGCAACGCCTGTTGTTATGGGCGATAAGCCGGTATCGCAATACCGGTGGTGGCATGCGCTGGTTTGGCATTGATTGCAATTTCGAACCCAGCTGCTCTGCTTATACCTATACCGCCATTGCGCGTTTTGGTGCACGGCGTGGTGTGGTGATGGGTTGGCAGCGTATTAAACGCTGCTCGCATCGTGACAGCTTTTGTAAATGTATTGAACCGGTGCCGGAGGCCGCAGATGTTAGAACAACAACAGGTTGATGCCGAAGAAGAACGGCTGCGCGTCCTGGCGGCAGCCTTGCCGGATCAGCAGCGTCAGCAGTTTTATCAGCAGTTAAAGCGTGAACTGCGCGATCCCGATACCTACGCGGCACTGAACTGGTGTTTTCTCGCCGGCTTGCATCATTTTTACCTTGGCCAATGGCGGCGCGGCTTGTTTAACCTGCTGGTGTTTATTGCCGGGCTGGTATTGTTATTCAGCCCGTGGCCCTGGTTGGGCGTAGTGCTTATTGTGTTGATCAGCGTGGTTGAGCTGTGGGCATTGTTTCGCTCACAAATTATTATTCAGCACCGGAATAACCAAATTATGCGGCGCTTGCTGGAAGAAACACAGCAGCACTGAGCTATCAGCGCTGCTGTACAACAATTAGCGGCCGTCGTTAATCCGTGTGATTACCTTTGCCTGCATGGCGGGGTTTTCAATCTGCAGTTCAACTTCCTGCTCAAGAATAATGTTGCCTTGCACTACCGCATCGGCAGCGATATACAGCGTCGGTTTGCTGTTATTGCTCCAGCCAAAGAAGGAGCTTTTCTTACCGCGCGGTTTATATATCAGGTCACCTTTTACTACGGTGTTACCGCTTAGTTTAATATCGCCGTTTACTGTGCTGACATCCTGGCCTACTTCGCTGTTATCCAGCACAATATCGCCATTCACTGTGCTGATATTGCCACCAATTACCGCATTGCTACCGGGTAAAATTTTACCATTAACGGTGCTTAGTTCATCCGCGACCTGCAAGCCGCTACCACTTTCTATACTGCCGTTTACGGTGCTGGCGCCGTGCAACTTTATGTTGTCGCGCAGCTCTATGCTGCCATTAACGGTAGAAACGGTTTTGGCACTGCTATTACTGGCCATTTGAATACTGCCGTTTACCAGTGATATATCGCCGTAGTGCTGGTTGCTGCTTACTGATGCTGAGCCCAGTACTTTATCAATACTGCCATGCTCTGCAGCATAAGCATTAACCAGACAACCTGATGCGATAACTAAACTTACTGTGGCAACAAATTGAGATAATTTCATGGTGATGTCCTTTTTATAGTTAGCTTGCCACAGGTTTTGCAAAAGCTTTGCCAGTTTTAATTTATTGAATTATATCAGTTTATTCTATACTGGCTTGGCGGTGGACTGTCATTTTCGCCACATTGTAGCGAAAATGACGAATTGCTGACTGCGGCGGTTTTACAAATGACGGGTTTCTGCCGGTGGTTGCCACCACAGGTTATCGCGGCCATTGGCATAACGTACCTCAGCGTGGATCAGCTGTTCAGGCGCAACGTTATCTAACGTGGCCAACTGTACTGAAATGAAATCGCCGCCGATTGCTTCAACATAGCCTTTACTAAACGGATGAATGCCACAGTGACGACAAAACAAATGATGGCAGGACTTGCCGGCAAACTGATAATCGCTCAGCGCGTCTTCACCGCTTAGCAGGCGAAAATCTGCCGGTTTAATCACCACATTCCAATTGCGCATCTTGGTGCAAAAAGAGCAGTTACACTTGCCGCTGCCGGCCGTTAAATCAATATCTGCTTCGTACTGTACGGCGTTGCAATGACAACTGCCGGTATAAGTTTGTTTCATTGGTATCTCCTTTGTCTGGTTAAGGGCAGCTGCTTCTCCGACAACATGTCAGCCTGAAAAAGATAGTAACGCTTACTGCTGACAAGGTATGGCAGGAGTATAGCCGGCGTACGTAATTTTTACCGGGAGCGGTAAATTTTATACAGTCGGCGTGGTTGGTGCGGGCGGTGCCACCGGCGTTTCAGCGGTGGGTTTTAAGCATCCAGCGGTTTTTTTGTGACGTTAGCCACCCGGGCCGGCATTGGCATGATGTTCGCTTAGTTTCCGTTGTCCCTGGCAGGCGAAGCCTGACAGTTCAATCAAACTACGACTAAAGGAGACTGGCATGAACATTAAAGACATTATGACTACCAATCCGGTATTAATTAAACCTTCCACGACGATAAAAGACGCTGCAGCCTGCATGGCCCGTGAAGGTATCGGCTTTTTATTGGCCGGAGAGGACGACGAACTAAAAGGCACCTTAACCGACCGCGACATAGTATTGCGCGCTGTGGCGACCGGAAAAGATATCGAAAACACCAGCGTAGATGAAATACTGACAGATGACCTGCTGTATTGCCGTGAAGAGCAGGATGTGGAAGAGGTGGCCCGCAATATGGGCGAGAAGCAGGTGCGGCGCTTGCCGGTAGTTAATGCGCAAAAAAGGCTGGTGGGGGTAGTCAGTTTGGGTGACATTGCTAAGTATTTACGGCCGGAAACGGCGGGTAAAGTGCTGAATGATATTTCGATGAAATTCAGCGGCCATTAACTGACAGCAAGCCAGGGAGGAACACTCATGTCCCACCAAAAGTATCATGCCTGTATTGATGCCTGTAGCAGTTGCGCTAACGCTTGTGATCACTGTTCTACCGCGTGTTTGCAGGAAGATAATGTCGCGCGGATGCAGCGTTGTATCCGCTTAGATATTGATTGTGCGGCCTTGTGTCGCTTCGCTGCTGCAGCCATGGCACGTAGCAGTGAGCATGTCAGCGATATTTGCCGCTTGTGCGCCTGCTTGTGCGAGGCCTGTGCTGCTGAATGCGCTAAGCATGAACATGATCACTGTATGGAGTGCGCCGAGGCTTGCCGTGACTGTGCTCAGGCCTGCCATGCTATGGTGGCATAGCAATGAAATAACAGCTTGTCCGGTGTTACTGCCGGACAAGCTGTTATATTTAACCCACTCCATATAGCCGAAAGGCAATATATTTGCTCATGGCAATATGCAGGGTAAATTTGCCGTGTGCCGATTTGCCGGCATGGCCCAGCAGAATAAAATCTGCGCCGCACAGGGCATCTAAGTCGGTCAGGTTAAAGCGTTTGACCAGGCTGCGGCGCAGGTCGGCGTCGATGAAAATGCTCGGCTCTTTGCGGTAGTCGCCGATATTCAGCCACAGCTCGTCGTCATCCGGGTTGTCAAATTCGCGCTCGTTAACGTTATTGATCTGGCCCCAAAAAATATACAACGCTTCTAAATGCTTATCGCTGATGTCATTTACATGCACCACATAATCGGCCAGTTTGCCGGCCATCAACTCGCGGCCGGAGGCGGCCAACACCCGGAGTTTCTGGCCCTGAGCGGCAAAATCCGCATTGCGGCATAGATGGCTTAATAACTGCCGCAGTGCGCTGTTTACCTCGTAGCCGTCGCTGCCGCCCAGTTGCGGCGCACTGATGCCTTGCCACAAGCCGGCCGGGGCATAGCGGGTCGCGGCTTCACGTACGGTATCTGCTTTTGGTGCCTGGCTTGTGTCTTCTTCTGCGTTGAGGCGCAAGGTGGCGGCCTCGCAACCGTGCTGATGGTGCGCGCCAAAGCAGGCGGCGCGATTTATGTTGTCGCTGTTCACCGCTTTAATAAACCAGGCTTTTTCACCACATAGCGGGCACAGCAACAGGCCACGATAGTGCTCTGCTGCGCTGAGGTAGTCTGAGGTATTAATTAAACGCTTGTCGCTAAGAAAACGGGCCTGCTGCAAAATAGTGTCCTGGCGCTGAGTACGTTATTTAAGCTAAACATAAATGCGCTGCCAGGCAACAGCTTTGTGGAGGTTAGCCGTGGGTGTTAATCGTCCTGCTCCAGTGCGCGTGCTTTGCGCTCTTCAGCTTCGGCAAAGGCGGCTTTTATTTGCTCTAATACGGCATCGACATCGGTTTCGCTGGTGTCGGCAATAAACTCGCCGCTTAGCTCCACTTCCGGGTGTAATTCACCGGCTTCATACAGCGCCCATATTTCTTCGGCGTAGTTGGTGTTAAGCAGCGTGGGAGCATATTGGCCGTAATAATCGCGCATATTGTTTACATCGCGGCAGAACATCCATTTCGCGTTATTGTTGGCGGCGGCATCAACCGCTTGCGGCAGGTCAATCACCACCGGGCCGTGGTCGTCTACCAGCACGTTAAACTCCGACAAATCACCGTGCACCAAGCCTTCGCACAACATAATGACAATGTAGTGCAGCATGGTTGCGTGGTCGGCCAGGGCCAGATCGGCATCCATTGCCACATCGGCTAAGCGCGGTGCCACCATGCCTTCGTCATCGCACACCAGCTCCATCAACAGTACACCGTCATAGCAGCCAAAAGGCTGCGGTACGCGCACGCCGGCTTTGGCCAGTTTAAACAGCGCGTCTACTTCGGCATTCTGCCAGCTTTCTTCCTGTTGCTTACGGCCGAACTTCGAGCCTTTCTCCATCGCACGGCTGCGGCGGGTGCTGCGTACTTTACGGCCTTCCTGATATAACACCGCTTGTTTAAAGCTGCGTTTGTCGGCTTCTTTATACACTTTAGCGCAGCGGATATCCTCGCCACAGCGGACGATATACACAGAAGCTTCTTTGCCGCTCATCAGCGGGCGGATTACTTCATCCACCAGGCCTTCGTCGACCAGCGGCTGAATACGTTTCGGTATTTTCATTGCGCCGTTATACCTTAGTTAGGCATCGCAGGGAATATGCGGCGAAGCACAGACAAAGAAAAATCTGTGAAAAGCGTAGCACCCCCTCAGTGCGGCGGATATTGTTATTAAATAGTAAGAGTATTAACATCGTAATTCATTGATTTAGCAAAGCAGGGTGCCAAGGATGCAGTTGTTGTTAAAACTGACGAAAGTGCTGGGTCTGGCGTTAGCGATACTGCTGTCAGTCGTAACGGTGATCTATATTTTGCTACTGATTATTAATTTGCAGGATGAGACGCCATCAGCAGCTGCTTTAACTATGCAGGCGCTGCAGCAGCCAGTTGCAGATATGAATGCTGACAACAATGGCTATTTATATTTTCACCAACATGCCGGTTCTGCCGAACACCTGGTGTCAGAGGATTTCTCCCTGTTGATGCGTCAGTGCGACGTATCAGACTGCCATGCGGTTTTAATGGCACAGCCGCAGTTAGCTCAGCTTGTTGAGCAGCATCGGGCGCTGGCAGATTTTTATCAGCAGGTACGCAGCTACAGCCATTGGTATGAGCCGATACCGGTTGATACAGCTGAAGCTATGCCGTCTTATCAAAGCCTGTTACACGCGCAGCAACTGCTATTACTGCAAGCGTGGCTGGCGGTGCAGCAGCAGGATATGGTGACGGCACAGCATGTGTTGAAGCAAGATCTGCATTTTTGGCGCTCACAGTTGCAGAGAAATAACCTTTTACTAAGCAAAATGATTAGCACTGCAGCGGTGAAAAGACACTTGAGATTTGCCACTGTATTAAAACAACAGATTGCACCCCAACAGCAAGCCGCTATGATGCCGCAAAGCTGGTTAGCGCCCTTTACTGCAGAGGAGCTGAGTATGTTACGGGCATTCTCCGGCGAGTGGGTATTTGGTAATAATGTGATACAAACTGTGTTACAGCCAGCGGCGGATGCTACAGAAAGCTCCGCTACAGAACGGCTCAGTTTAATGCTGCTAAAGCCTTTGCTGTTAATTCAAGCTACCAGTAATGAGCGGGCCCGGATGTTGCTGGCGCAGGCTGACGGAGATATTGCGCCAACACCTCCGTGGTACAGCTGGTTATATAACCCGCTTGGCAAGCTGCTTAATAGCTTGGGCACGGAGCAATACATCATCTACCGGCAGCGTTCAGAGGAGTTGGAACTACTGCGGCAGCAAGCGATAGCGGTAGACTGATACCGGGCTCTTATGTTGGCTGTCTTGTAGTATCGGTTAAAGCCGGTTGCTTTTGCCGGCTCAGGCAACTAAAAGCTTTAAGCTGTACAGTGCAATAATTGCCAGCGCAGACAGCAGCATAACGCCGAATGTCACCAGTGTGCCAAACATCCGGAATTTCAGTGGCTCTTTCAGCTGGCGTACGCCCCAGGCGTGGCTTAACCGGCCCAGCAGCAACGTAATACCTAAGATATGCAGGTACAGCGGCGCTAAACCGCTGTATTCGGCCAAAAATAGCAACAGCAGCGCAAAGGGCACATATTCAGCAAAATTGCCATGCACCCGAATAGCACGTTCCAGCGCCATTTCGCCTTTGCTGCCAATGCCAACCTGAAACTGCCGGCGCTTAGCTATCACTTTAATACTTAGCGCAATAAACATTAGCCCGAGCAGGGCGGCATACAAAGCTGTGATCATAGTATTCCCTATTAGTAAAAAGCCCGTTCTACCGGAACGGGCTTTAGCATAGCGCTGTTTAAACCAATTTACAGCAACTTACTGTGGGCAGGCGCCTGGTTGCCAGTAACCACTGCTGGTTGAGGACAACAGGCTGATGCCCCAGGTAGAACCGCTTAGTGCGGCATTGCTGCCGCTGGCAAAGTAGTCCGGTGCATAAGGATTGCCGGTGCTGTAGGCACGCCCTGCCACCTTATGGCTGTAGTTGTTAGTGCTGAATTGCACGCAGTCTGCCGGTGCCGGCGGCTCTTCTTCGCCGCCATCACCGCCACCAGTGCTGCAGCTTTGGCCAGGGCCAAAACAGCTACCGTCATCGTCCTGCCAACGGCATTGGCCGCCGCTTAGGGCTTGTTCGCGTAAAATAAAGCTGGCTGTACTGTATTCCAGATAACAGTTAGCGTAATTGGTGTAATCGAGCCTGCCGGCACTGATATGCTGGTCCAGGGTACCATTTTGTCCGGCATCAATGGTAAAGCTAAGCCGTTCAGTGCTGAACAGACCGGTAGCATCGGTAGCGGTAATCAGTGCGGTGTTGGTGCCACCGGCTAAATTACAACGCTGTGCACTAAACACATCACCGCTTAAGGTAGCGCTGACAGTAGCAGTGTCGAATTCAACCGTTACCGACGCCAGATCGCGGTTTACATCAAATACGCTACCGCTTACCGTGGCGCATTGGCCGTCAATGTTTACAGCAAGATCGCTCAGCTGGGGCGCAGCTGCCGCTGGTGGTGGGCCAAGCAGCACCGACGTGCTGTACACCTCGCTGACCAGACCATTGCTGTCGCTGGCACTGACACTCACCTGATACCAGTCATCGGCCAGCGGCGGGCTGGCCAGGCTGAAATCACCTGAAGCGTCTGGTGTGCTGTTGGCAGTCTGCGTCTGGTTAAGGCTGTCAGTAAAGCCGGCATGGATACTGATGCTGTCGCCATCAGCATCGGTAGCGTTGCCGCTGATACTGATCTGATTAGCCGCCTGGCTGATGCTGACGTTACTCAGCTCTGGTGCACTGTTGCGGTTAACCCTTTGGTTGTTATCACGAAAGTACTGCCCTAAATAGCTGGCGTAGTTGATGCTGTTGCCATTGATGTAAGAGCCGCTGGCGCCCTGGCCGCCGGACCACGCATGGTCGACACTATTAAACCACAGCATCGATACCCGGCCGTCCTGCCACAGCGTCTCATCGGCGCTGCGCCCGGCACCTTCGCTAATCAGGTTTTCGCCGCTAATCCGCGCTACGTTGTACAAACCGGCCATGCCGGTAGCATTTTGCTCGTTGTAGCACAGGTTCACCGTAGTATCGCTGCGGCCATGGGCAACAGAGGCAATCTGGCTGCTGAAATGGCTGGCGTAGCTGCCGGCGTACTGAGCGCAGCGCGCGGCCACGTCGGCGTTTTCACAAGGGCCTATAGCGCCGCCGGAACTTGTGCCTATGCTGGGGCCGGCGCTAATGCCCATACCGGCAAAAACATCCGGTGCCAGGCAGGCGGTCGTGTTGGCAAAAGCCGCGCCGGAGGATAAACCGGCAATATACACCTGGTTCGGGTCTATCTGATAACTGCTGTTGGCCGTCAGTGCGCCGGCCAGGTTAATCAGGTTTTTGTAGTCACCTGCGGTGCGGGCTTTAGTGCCTTGCCAGTAAGACCAGCAGCTAAAGCCGGCTTTGTTCATCGCATCCGGTACCGCGATAACCAGGCCATATTGTTCGGCTGCCTGCGCCAGGTTAGCAGTTAAATAGGCATCCACCGACTGAGTGCAACCATGCAACACCAGCAGCAAGCCGCGACCCTGGCCGACAGTGGATACTGAATCCGGGGTATACAAATGCACTTTGTTAAAGCCGCCAATGGCGACATTCTGCTGCCAGCTACCGGCCAAAGCTGGTGTGGCCGCTATACCCAGCGCCAGGATGGCGGCCAGGTTGTAGTGAAGTTTTTTCACGTCGTCTGTTCCTTATCATTATTGTTGTATTGAACACCGAAGCGACGCAGCCTCTCCCTGTCTGTGTTATGGCAACCGCAGCAGCAGGCCTCAGCGTGGTAAAAACTATAGGTGCTTGATAGCAAAAGTGGTTTAGTACTTTAGTGCAGTGGCATAAGCAGCTACGGCTAAAGCCGGCTGTTTTATCGACTGGCGACAGCTTTTAACGGTTAAATACCCTACTAAGCGCGTATGGCCGGTTATATAGTGTTGATGATAATAACAGCGGGAAATAACAATATGCGCCTACTTCAATGGCTGTCCGGTGCCAGCTTACTGGTTACTACTCTGATTAGTTTGCCGGCTTTGGCAGCTAAGATCGCGTTAACTAACGTCAATCTGGCCGATGTGGAAAGCCTGACCGTAAAGCCCGATCAGGCTATTTTGCTGCACGATGACAAAATCAGCGCCATTTTGTCCGGCAGCCAGCGGGTACCGGCAGACTATGTGCAGATAGATTTGACCGGCAAGTATGTGCTGCCGGGCCTAATTGATGCTCATGTGCATCATGCGACTGAACCGGAAGGCTACAACAATGCGGCCATCACACGTCAGCGCCTGCAAAAACTGCTGCGCGGCGGGGTAACCTCGGTACGGGATATGGCCGGTGATGTGCGCGTGCTGGCGGGGTTAAAACGCAGCGCACAGCTGGATCTGATCCAGGCACCGGATATTTACTATGCTGTTATTCTGGGTGGGCCGGAATTTTTCAGCGACCCGAGAACCGCAGCAGCGGCAAAAGGCGAAACGCCCGGTGACACCGACTGGATGCGCTCGGTGGATGATAATACCGATTTTGATGCCCTGATGCAGCGTGCGCTCGGCACCGGTGCCAGCGGTATTAAAATTTATGCCGATGTCCCGGCCAGTAAGGTAAGGCAGCTGGCTGCAGCAGCGAAAAAGGCCGGTATAAAAGTATGGTCGCATGCCTATATCGGCCCGGATAAACCCTCTGCAGTGGTGGCAGCCGGGGTTGAGGCGATATCACATGTACCGGATTTATCAGCTGAAGTTATTCCGGCTTATAAAGCCTGGCGGCGCAAAGATGGCACTATCAGTGAAGCCGTTAAAACGGCATCGTTTGACAGCAATAACTACCACAGTTTACTGCGCAGCATACAGCAGCAAGGCATAGTGCTGGACGCCACTCTGACAGTATTTGAACAACACCGTGATAAGGGCCCTAACCGCGAACTGATGTTTCAGCACGGCATCTTTCTGACCAAACTGGCAGTACAATACGGCATAGCCATAGCGGCAGGCACCGATGCTTTTGATGATGCCGCGCCGTTGCCTGAACTACACCACGAGTTAAAGTTACTGGTAAAACTGGCCGGCCTGACACCGGCGCAGGCATTGCAGGCCGCTACGCTGAACAGTGCAAAAGCCATAGGTATCGACGACGAAGTGGGTACTGTTAGCGTGGCTAAAAAGGCCAATTTGTTGATCCTGAATACCAACCCATTTGACGATATCAGCAACAGCAGCGATATTGCTCATGTGCTGAAAAATGGCCGCTTTGTTTATCGCGGCGATGACAACCGGCTGCCGTTTTCTGCTGCGCGTAAAGCTGACGGCATGCTGTGGTTGTCGGGGCAGATTGGTAATTTCCCCGGTACTATGACACTGGCCGGCGCTGATATCGAAAGTCAGATGATGCAGACAATGGACAATATTATGGCGGTATTGCAAGAGCACCAGCTAACAGCACAAAATGTAACAAAATGCACGCTGATGCTGGCAGATATCAACGACTGGGCCAAAGCCAGCGAGATTTATAAAGGCTATTTTGCCGCACCGCTGCCGGCGCGTAGCGCCTTTGCCGCCAGCGGCCTGGCGCTGAACGCCAAAGTAGAAGTAGAGTGTATCGCCAGCTTGTAATTTCACTCTGGCCAGCGCTGTTACATGCGCTGAAATAATGCCCGCGCTTGCTGGTATTTACTGCTGACGCCAGCTGGTTTAGGCTGATGTATTACACTTCGGAGCTTGAATATGCTGGCACGGATTATTTTTTTGTTAGCTTGCTGTGCCTTCCTGAACAGTGCGGCCAGTAAGACACAGCCGGAATTCAGCTGGCCGCATGGCGCTAAAGCGGCTGTCAGCCTGGCCTATGACGATACGCTGGCCTCGCAGCTGGATATTGCCATTCCGGCACTCAATGCGCACGGTCTTAAAGCCAGTTTTTACCTGCAGTTGTCCAGCCCGCTGTTAACGGCGCGTTTAAGCGACTGGCGCACTGCTGCCACGCAGGGCCATGAGCTGGGTAACCATACCTTGTTTCATCAATGCTCGGCCTCCAAACCCGGCCGAGAATGGGTGGCGGCAGAAAATGACTTAGACAACCTCAGCGCTGCGCAGCTGGTACAGCAAATTCGTTTAGCCAACAGCATGTTATTTGCCATCGACGGCAAAACCGGGCGCACCTTTACCGCACCTTGCGGTGACGAGCTTGCCGGTGGTCAGCCATATTTGCCGTTAATTTATCATGATTTTGTGGCGATAAAGGCCAAAACAGGCACTATTATCGCTGATATGGCAAAGTTGGATGTGCATGCAGTAGAAGTAATAGCACCGGTGGGCAGCAGTGGCGCAGAGTTAATCGCCTTGGTTAAACAGGCCGCGCAGTACGGCACTATGGTTAATTTTACCTTTCATGGCGTCGGGGGCGATCACTTAAGTGTGTCGGCCGAAGCCCACGCCCAATTGCTGGCCTATCTGGCTGCCAACCGCGATATTTACTGGACTGATACCTTTCTGAATATTATGCAGTATGTAACAACACAGCAGGCTGTTAACGCTGCAGGGCGTTGATAAAAGCCGGTTGGTCTTTCGGCGATACCAAGAGTTTTTTGCCATTAGCATAGCTAATTTCTAATCTGTCCAAAGATAAAGCAGGGCTTGAAATTGGGTTATCAGACGGTTTAACGCCAGCTATTTCTGACAGCTGAATCGTCCAGCGAAAGGGGCCACTTTTTACCTTCAACATTGTGCCATCTACCAGATAGTAAGTTGATGTGAGCAGCCACAGCGGCAGCAGTACCCCCATGATGCTGATAATGGCAAATAACAGATACGAGCTGGCGCTGGTGGTAATTACATTTACCGCAGCCAGCGTACAGACGATGGCAACTGCAATTAGGATAAAGACCAACAAGAAGTCTTTCTTAGAGTCAAAACGTTGCATCATATTCCTCCTGAGATGTCGTGCTTAGTCATAAAACAATGCTAACGGTATCCATGCTGTTTAATATTGGGTGTAATACTGCTGACTAATCGGCTGCTGCAAAATGGGCCATCTGCTCTGCGTGCGCTGACACGAAAGCCGGGCGCGCTGTTGCGCGGTTAACATAGCGTCGGCAGGCTGCGTACTCTGTCAATCCATCGAACCGGTCGACCAACCGCAGCACATCCGCCATTACAATATCGGCAACTGAGAAGGTGGCGGTTAACCATTCACGTCCGGCCAAAACCGACTCCAGCTGCTGTAGCCTGGACGCCAAAAACTTGTTCAGCTGTTGCCGTCCCTGCGTACTTTCATTGTCACCGGAGAATTTAAATATAGACCAGGGCAGGCTGGCCATCTCAACGGAATTAAGTGCTGCAAACAACCATGTAATAACATCATTGCGCTGGCGCGCGTCAGCCGGCATCAGTACCTCGCTGCGTCCGGCCAGATGAAGCAGAATAGCGCCACTTTCGAAGATGGACATATCACCGTCTGTCAGCCAAGGCACCTGACCGAATGGTTGGTGGGAGAAATGGCCGGCGGTCCGCTGGCGAAATGGCACGCTGTTAACGCGGTAGGGCAATCCGGCCTCTTTCAGCGCCCAACGAATGCGCAGGTCACGCACATAGCCGCGTGGTAGCTCAGGAACCCAATCAAAAGTTGTCAGGACCAGATCTGTCATTGTCAGTCTCCAACTGTGGCGTCATTGCCGGCTCTCACCATATAAATAAACGGCTGAGGCGTAGTTTGACAAACCATAGAAGAATTTTCAGGTTTTGTTACTGTTTATGCAGCGTAAATAATGTCAGCCCTTCTGCTTCAGAGGCTTTTGCAGACAGTATTTTATAGTAACCCATGGCAATACCGTCTTTGGCAAAGGCATAGCTTAGTGTGTTGGCCTTTTTCGGAAATACCGTGTTTTCTTCAGCATGCCGCAATTCAATATCTATCAGTTCTTCGTATATCCGCAGCGACGCCGGGGTTACTGCCACACCATCAATGTGAATAATGTCCATCGTACGTATCCTGTATATGCGGCGCAATTGATGCTGCTTATTATTTGTTTGCAACTCTGCATGCTTTTAGTGGGTATTTCAAGACAAGATCAGCTTTTGGCTTTTCGCCAGCATGGTAATTTATTGATGAATAATGGTTATTATGCCTGCTTTGTAACAGGGAATTGTGTATGAAAAAACTATCTGTGCTAATGCTGGTTGGCAGCTTAGCTGCTTGTGCTGCGCAAGCTACAACGACCTTGTCTTTTAGTGCTGATTTTAAAATTGCTTTACCGCCGTCGGTATTTGCCGGCGCTACGGTGTTTGCAGCAGATGGGCTGTCAGTCAAGACAGCGTCCGGGCAGTTGTTTTCCGGCAAAGTGCTGTCGGCTGAGTCTGAGCAGTTACCGGCCGACTTTGATATGCAGTTATATCCGCAATATGTGCTGAAGCTCAAAGCTGTCAGCGGCTTAAATGCACAGAATGCGCTGCTGTTTAGCAACACAGCAGAAGAGATTAATTACAGCTTCGATTTGTCTGATGTCAGCACTGAACAACTGCAGGGCTGGACACTTTACAGCTTATGCAAAACACAGCGCTGCCTGGCGTATGTGGTAAAATACAAAGCATCTGAATACATTTTGACAGTTCATGCCAATGGCATGAGCAAAACGGAGTTTACCGGTTTAGTAAAAGCAGGGTTGCAGTAACATCGCGCCGGTAAACTGCAATTGTCAACCGCACTATTTAATCTTGGCCGGATAACACTGTCACAACTACTGGCTGGCGGTTAGCCCATAACCCGTTGGCTTATAGCCTAAATTCCACTCGCGCTTGCCGCTGACAAAGGGGTTGTCGTGGCCCATATGTTGTTGGATGCGTTGGTTTAGCTCGCGCTCTTGCGCTGTTACCGGGTCTTGCTTGTGCCAGGCGATAAACAGCTGCTGCTGGGCGCGGGACAGGTTTAGGTTGTATTTGTCTGCCATGTAAAAGTAGATACGTGCTATATCACCACGCACCGGCGGGGCGGGCTCGAATACCTGTTGTTTAAAATCGACCTTTACCGGGCAGGCGCCGTGCTTTGCAGTGGTGGAGGGTAATACACCAAAGCGGTAGTTGCTGCGATCGCCGTTTACCTCGCCAATGGCCGGTACCAGGTTGTATAAATCGGCCTCCATGGCGCGAAATACACTGTCGGTTTTTACGCAGTTCTTGCGGCCACCGTCTTGCCAGCACTGGCGCTGGTGGCCAAAGTGGTGCGCCGGCATTACGTGTTCCCATTCTATCCGGCTGGCACGCGGGCCGTTTTTACGGACCTGATAACCACAACCGGCTAAATCGGGGATGCCTTTATTGCCTTGCCAGCGAATGTCGCAGTCGCAATAAAAGCTTTTTGCCTCCGGGGCATGAATGCGCTGGGCTAAACGTTTGGCCTGGTCAAAATTGGCGGGTGCAGCTAAAGCAAATACAGAAAACAGCAGCAAAAAGCTGCCGGTGCAAAAGGATAAAAACTTCATTCACTACCACTTACTTCAGTGAGAACAGCCAGAATTTGCTGTAGCTTAGTTAATCGCGCTGAACAGCAACTGACTTAATGCGTTTTACCGGCATTTTGTTCAATATCCTGCTGCAGCGGTTTGCGCAGCCCGAGTTTAAAGCTCAGTTCGGCGACAATAAACAACGGGCCAACCAGCAAACCAACTAAATCATCGACAAAGGCCGGCTTTTTGCCTTCGTAGTAATGGCCGATAAACTGCAACACCCAACCTACGACAAATAACGCGACAGAGCTGCCAAGCCAAAGCCAGAATGGCAAAGCTGCCAGTTGTGCCGCCAGCAGCAGGCTAATGCCGCTGAAAATAAACATCACCAGGCCAAAGCGAAGATCAAGCCGCAGGTAAAACGCCATACCGCCGATAAACAGTACTAACGCCGGGGTAATAACAATACCGGCCAGGCTGAATAACGGCCAGTACAGCAGTGAAAATACCGCCACCAATATCAGCGGTATACCGGCATAGTGGGTAAGAATATTGCGCTCGTCGCGGTGGTAGCGCGCGTACTGGCTTAAATGTTCGGTCAGGTTTTTCATGCTTATGTTACCTGCAGTTGTACGATATAAAGTAAGTAATTACTAAGCCTAAATCCACTGTAGCACGGGGTCAATGAGATACTTTGTTCCCGTTGTAGCTAAGTTGTAAATTTGGCGTATATGGGCAATAAATTGTGCGGTTAAAGGCGTAGGCTGATTGTGTGTTAACGGAGCTGGTAGTCAATAACACTTAGTGGTGCTGCGATTAGCGCACTGCTGCCCACTCACGGATGACTTGCATAAACTAATGAAAATAAAGGATAGACTCATGCAAGTAATCAGTACCTTGTTACAGCGTCGGCTGGTATGGCTGGCGCTGCTTGTTAGTTCAACGCTATTTACACCCGGCGCCAGCGCCGATGCTATTTTGCATGCCTTCGACTGGCATTATGATGAAGTGGCTGCCAAAGCCGGGGAAATAAAAGATCTGGGCTACAAAGCCGTGCTGGTGGCGCCGCCGCTGAAGTCTAATGCGGCTAACTGTGCCTGGTGGCAACGCTATCAGCCGCAGGATATCCGCGTGATTGATCACTGCAAAGGCAATAAGCAGTCGTTTGTAAATATGATTAATGCGCTGAACGATGCCAACCCGGCGCGTAAGGTAGCGGTGTACGCCGATATCGTACTGAACCATATGGCGAATGAGCGTAATGGCGCTACGGACTTTCCGGGCCAAAGCGCGCTGAATGATTATGGCAATAACAGCAGCTACTGGAACAACCAACGCCTGTTTGGCAATTTAAGCCAGGGCTTGTTTGGTAGCAGTGATTTTAATCCGGCCAATTGCATCAGCAATTATAACGATGTGTGGCAGGTACAAAACTGGCGGCTGTGCGGCGGTGGTGGTGATACCGGTTTGCCGGATCTCAACCCGAACAGCTGGGTGGTACAGCAGCAACGCAGTTACTTAACGGCGCTGAAAAACCTGGGTGTTGCAGGCTTTCGCGTGGATGCCGCCAAACATATGACCATCTGGCATATTAATGAAATCTTCACCGCCGGCATTAAAAACGGTATGTATTTGTTTGGTGAAATTATTACCAGCGGCGGCGCCGGGAATAACGAATACGACAGCTTTTTAGCACCTTATTTAGCCTACACCGACCATAAAGCCTACGACTTCCCGCTATTTAGCGCCATTCGCAGTGCCTTTGGTTTCGGCGGCAGTTTAAGCCAGTTGGTTAACCCGCTAAGCGCGGGCCAGGCGTTGCAAAACAGCCGCGCTGTGACCTTTACCGTTACGCATGATATTCCTACCAATGATGGCTTTCGTTATCTGATCATGGACCCGACCGACGAATATCTGGCCTATGCCTATGTAATGGGGCGCGACGGCGGTAAACCGCTTATTTTCAGTGACAGCACCGGCACCGATAACGGCCGTTGGGTTAACGCCTATAAGGCAGACCATATTAGTAAGATGCTGAACTTTCATAACCGCATGCAGGGCCAGGGCATGGAAATGCTGGCGTGGAATGATTGCGCCATACTATTCCGCCGTGGCCAGGAAGGCGTAGTGGGCATTAATAAATGCGGCAGCAGCCAGAGCTTTAATATTAATACTCATGGCCGCTTTTACTGGTACCGCAATTACCGCGACGTACTAAGCGGCGCCAACCTGGTGTATATCAACGGCGGCAGTTACAACTTCAGCATTCCGGCACGCCAGGCCAGAATGTGGTACGCCGATTAACACTGTGCTTCAGCGTCAGTCAGCACTGAACAGCGTCAGTAAGTCGTCGGCGCTGCCTTGCCACGGCTGGCCTTTACCACCGGCAAACAGTTGATAAGCCAGCTGGCGCTTATGCTGCTGTAACAACTGTACTTTTTGCTCTACCGTATTGCTGGCAATCAGCTTGTACACAAACACGGCTTTTTTCTGGCCAATGCGGTGGGCGCGGTCGGTAGCCTGGGCTTCGGCGGCCGGGTTCCACCACGGATCGTAGTGAATTACCGTATCGGCGGCAGTGAGGTTTAACCCGGTGCCTCCGGCTTTTAAGCTGATTAAAAACACCCGGGTTTCGCCACTTTGAAAGGCATCTATTTGCTGCTGGCGGTGCTTGGTTTGGCCGGTCAGTTTGCTGTAGCTGATGCCCAGCGCGTGCAGCTCGTCTTCTATCAGCGTTAGCATGCTGGCAAACTGGCTGAACAGTAAAATATTGCGGCCTTCTTCCAGCATTTCCGGTAGGGTATCGCGCAGCCATTGTAACTTGGCATTGCTTTGCACCGAGCGGGCATGCTCTACCGGCACCAGTCTGGCATCGCAACAGGCCTGGCGTAGTTTTAATAAGGCATCTAAAAACTGAATTTGGCTGGCGGCAACGCCTTTTTGCACAAAGAGTTCACGCACCTTGGTTTCCATCACCAGCCGGATGCTTTCGTACAGGTTGCGCTGATCGCTCTCCAGTTCCAGCAGTTGAATGATCTCGGTTTTATCCGGTAGCTCAGCGGCAACCTGGCCCTTGGTGCGGCGTAACATAAAGGGCGCAATGCGGCTCTTTAACGCATGGGCGCGTTCGGCATCACCGTGTTTTTCAATCGGTTTGCGGTACACCTGGTTAAAGTGGGCATCGTTGCCCAGCAGGCCGGGCAAGACAAAATCGAAAATCGACTTTAGCTCGCCCAAATGGTTTTCCAGCGGCGTACCCGACAGCGCCAGTTTCATGTCGGCTTTTAACAGCCGCACAGCCTTGGCGGCCAGGCTGCCGGCATTTTTAATATGCTGGGCTTCATCCAGAATGACTGCGCTTAACGGCTGGCTTTGGTAGTACTTATGGTCGCGTACTACCAGCGGATAGCTGGTCACCAGCAAGTCATAATCGGCCAGTTCATTAAACAGTGGCTGACGCTTATTACCATGAATTTGCAGCACCCGCAGTTGCGGCGTAAAGCGGGCGGCTTCGGCCAGCCAGTTACCTAATACGCTGGTAGGGCAGATAATCAGCGCCGGGTGTTGCAGCTCGCCACGCTGTTTTTGCAGCAACAGCAAGCTTAAGGTTTGCAGCGTTTTGCCCAGGCCCATATCGTCGGCCAAAATGCCGCCCAGACCATATTCGCGCAGAAAGTTCAGCCAGCTCAAGCCCTGTAACTGATAATCGCGCAGCGATGCCTGCAGGCCCTGCGGCACCAGGCAGGGCGTAATGCCGGCAAAATTGTGCAGCAAATTGCTTAAGCGTTGTACGCGCTGGGCATTTAAAAACTGAATGTCTTTGGCGGTTTCCGGCGGCAATAGCGCCGCTTTAAAGGCCGGTAAGTCGAGGCTGAACTGCGGTTTATGCGGGTTTAGCAGTTCAATAATGGTATCAATAAACGGCTGGATCAGCGCCAGCGGCAAAGCCAGTTTACCCTGGGGTAACGACAACCAAATCGGTTTGTCCGCGTCCGGCAGGCCGTGCTGGCGCAGCCATTGGCTGATCAGCGGCAGCAGCGGTACCTGGGTGCCGTCGATATCTACCTGTATCGCCAGCGCAAAGCCGCCCACGGCATTGTCCTGCACCTGTAAATACGGATTACCGGTTAAAATGTCGAGGTTAAAATTCTCATCGCGTGCAATATGCCAGCCTTGCTGCTCAAGCGTAGGCAGCGCATCCAGCAGCGGTTGCCATAACAACGGGTTGTCCGGGCCTTCGCCCACGGCAAAGGCGCTTTGTTCAGCATAAGGCGGTGGCAGCGGCGGCAGTTGCAACAACTCCAGTTGCAGCAGCTGCTCCAGCGCCGTGGTTTCTGTGGCGCGGTCGCGTTTAATAAAAATGGTGTTGCTGTCGCGCGTCAGCTCGGTTTGCGCCTGGCTTAAATCCAGCGGCAGCAAATAGTCGGCATACTGAAACTGCAGTACGGCAGTGGGCTCGCTGCGGCCTTTGGCTTTGTGCGGCAGCATTTTCAGCTGCAATACCGGCTTGGGGGCGGTGCTGACTTGCTTGATACCGGCTGCTTTGGGCAGCGGCAGGCTGGTTTGCTTAAACAACTGCTGCAAACGGCTGATGCCGCCGGCTAAGGCCTGCTGCGGAATAGGCGGAATTTTATTCAGCAACTTAAGCTGTTGGCTGCTGAGTGTGGTGTCCAGCTCGCCCAGTTGGTAATAACTGGTGTCGAGGTAGCAAGGCGGATCGGTGTACACCAGCTCAAAATCGCGCTCGTTATCATCCAGCTGCCAACCCAGTTGCTGGCCGCCGGCGCTGTCTTGCCAGCTAAAGTTTAACGGCCTTTTCGGCCCGCGCTCAACCGCATAGCGCGCTTCAGAGAAAAAGCAGCGGCCGCTTTGCAGCAACTGTTGCAGCAATTGGTAACCCCAGTCGCCTTCCAGCAGCGGCAAATCGCGCAGGCTTTGGGCGCGGAAATAACTCAGCAGGCGGTAATCCTGCTCTTCTATCCAATAAGGCACGCTGGGGCTGACTAAATCGTACTTGCCAATAGCCACCCCCTTGGTAAAACCGCCTTTTTTGCTTTCGCGCACGCGGCGCGGGCTTAGCTGCAAGCCCGCCTGGCCGTAAGACAGCAAATACAGCACTATGTCTTTATCCTGCTGTGGCGGTGCCAGCGACTGTTCTACCTGCTCAAACCACTGGTTTATTGCGCGCAGCGGTTGCTGCTCCAGCTGTAATTTATGTTGCTGGTAGTCGCGCTGCAGCCGTAGCAATACCGCCAGCACATGCTTGCAGTTGGCGCCCACCGGACAGGTGCAGCGGTTTTGCAGTTGCCAGCCGTCGCTGTGTTGTTTCAGGCTGATATATTGCCGGTACGGCGTAAAAGCAGCGCCCCACACCTGGGCGCTGATATCGGATAAGTCGCTGTTGTATTCCAGCTTTACCACTTTACCGGCCTGCAGGTAAGCCTGAGCACGGTGAAAAGTCACCGCGTCAAACCAGAGTTCCAACTGTTGCTGGCTAAGGGGAAACGCTGTATCTGTTGTCATAACGCCTGAATGTTAAGCACAAAGGCGTAATGCTACCGCAGTTTTGCCTGAAGCCAAATGCGGTAGCGTGAAATAAACAAAATTTGTCTGGTTAACCGGCTTAATCGTTAATTTTTACCGGGCCGTTTATGGCATTCAGCTTTAAACCACCGGAGCCGCTGTCGAGAATGGTCAGGCCGCCGGCACCGTCTACGTTAATATCGCCGGAGCCGTCATCAATAGTAACGATACCGCCCACTGCGCTGACGACGATATCGCCGGAACCATCTTCAATGGTTACATCACCGGCCACATTGCGGATAGTCAGATCACCGGAGCCATCATCTACCGTCAGTTTGCCGCTAACCTGCTCAATCAGCAGATTGCCTGAGCCATCCTCCACCTTCACATTGGCGCCGCCACTAATGCGTAAATCGCCGGAACCATCTTCTACCTGTAAATCGCCCTGCAGGCCACGGATGTCGGTGTCGCCGGAGCCGTCATCCAGCGTCAGGCCGAAGTGTTCAGGTACTTTAACAACCACGTCGATATAGGGGCTGTTGCCGCTGTAAAAGGCTTTATCGAACCCGGCCTCCAGCACCGCATTGTTGCCACGGCTTGTCAGGCTCAAGCGAATATCGTCAGCCTTGTAGTAATAAATGTTGGCGACCATTTCCACTTCGCTGCGGCCGGCTTCACCAATAATATCCAGTTTCCCGGCGCCGGTATCTGCCACCAGCTGTGTTAAGGCTGCGCCATCTAATGTCAGTTTGCGTTCTTCATGTTGTAAGTCACCGGCGTGGCCATTGCCAACATAAATAACACAGCCACTGAGTAAGCCGGCAGCGAGTACAGTAATAACAGTGCTTTTCATATGATTTCCTTGTTGTTTGTCTGGTTTGTTCAATAATGGCTAAGTTTGCCAAAGCGTTTAACAACAGCAGTGCAAAATAAATGCCTGAATTTAAGTTATTGTAATTAAACATTTATATTTTAAAGTGGCATTAAAGCTTGGCGATTGTGACCACTATATGGCTGAATTGACGATACCGGTTAGGCTTTTGCTAACAATAACCGCCACTGCTGGAGTGTTAACAAAAAGCGGGCTATGTTTAAGCGGGCCGGGTTTAAACATGCGCTGTTTAAACAAAGGGTAACAGCGCCATCAGGCATTACAGCAGAATAATGTCGCAGCATAATAAGGATTGTTCACTATGTTAAAGAAAGTATTGGTTGTAGTGGTAGCGTTGTTGGCGATCCCCTTGCTGGCGGCATTGTTTGTCAAACAGGATTATCAGGTTGAAGCCAGGGTGCAGATTAACCAACCGGTAATGCTGGTATTTGACTATGTGCGCTTTGTCAGTAATCAACAAAACTTCAGTGTCTGGGCGGCGCTGGACCCGAATATGCAAACAGCATCACGCGGCGTGGATGGCACAGTCGGCTTTGTCTCATCATGGCACAGTGAGAACCCGGATGTCGGCACCGGTGAACAGGAAATTATCGCCATCACTGAGGGGCAGCGAATAGAGCTGGAGCTGCGCTTTTATGAGCCTTTTACTGCCGTGTCGCCGGCTTATATGCAAACTGAAGCCATTAACGATAACCAAACCCTGGTTCGCTGGGGCTTTGCCGGCCATATGCCGTACCCGATGAATTTAATGCTGTTGTTTATTGATGTCGAAAGCATGATCGCCGACGATTTACAGCAAGGCTTAGACAACCTGAAACTGATTTTGGAAGCGCCGGTGCCTTAACATTGTTATACGCCGGCTTAAAAATAGTAATCCAGGCTGAGTTGCAGGAAATCGCCACGGCGCAGCAAGTACAGCGGATCTTCGCTGTGCTTAGCGCGGAAAAACCATGCATCCAGGCTCAGGCGGCTACTGTTGCCAAGCCGTGTTGACGCCTCCAGTTTGCCGCTTTGGCTGCTGCCGTTATCCAGATCTTGCGCTACGCCCAGCAAGATCTCAGTGCCGGCGGCGTCGTTGACCACAAAGCGGCCACCAATAAAAATATCGTTCTGGCCGGGGAGCGGCGCTTGTTGCCCGCGACTGTCGTATTGGTACTCGGCTATCCAGCCCAAATCCCAATTGCTGCCAAACAGGCCGACATGGGTATATTCAAAGCCGGCGGTGGCGGCAACAAAGTCTTGCCGGCGGGTTTTGCGATAAATCGTTTCCAGTTTCCAAATCCAGCTGCCGCTAAGCCATAAGCTATCCAGCCCCAGCTGCTGCATGTGCAGGTACAGTGGTTGCAGCGTACCTTGTGCTGTGGGTTGTAATAACGGTTCGCGGTTGTTGCCTTCGAAGTAACTCAACCCCAGCTCCAGCGCATCAAAACGCTGGCTCCAGCGCAGCGCGAAGTCAAGGTTGCGCTCTGCCTGTGCCGATTCGTATTCCGGTTGGCTCTGGTTGATAAACAGCGGCGGCCTTAAGCGGCCATCGGGCCCGGCGAAGCTGCGCTCACGAAAATACGGCAGCAAAAACAACGCCAGGCTGCCGCCGCTGCCATGCAGGTTCCAGTTCAGCATCGGCTGGCCCAGTTTGGTTTCGCCGTCAATATGCGCCACAGCATCGGTTTGATTAATTACATCGACCAGGTGTTGTGATTCGGTCACGCCCCAAAACACTATGTCGACGCCGGCTTTAATGTCGAAACCGTCGCCGACGTATTGCCAGTAAGCCTGGCGTAAATCCAGCAAATTACGTTCGCTATCACGCTGATCCCAACGCAGGTAAGGCTGCAGCGCCAACTGATGCCGGCGGTCAGCACTTTGCCAATACCAGTCGGCGCTAAAGGCGGCACTGCTGTAGTGCCGTGCCTGCGGTGGTTCGCCTTGCTGCGGGTAATAACGCTGCTGCAGTTGCAGGCTGTAATCGGCGTTGATGTCCTGATACCAGGGCGCCGGGTTATCTTGTGCTGTAACGTTAAGCGGCCATACCGGGCCGGCAGCCAGCAGGGTTAACAGTAGGCGGTTAATTATGGCTGTGCTGTGCATCACCGCACACGCTCCAGCGCATTAACATCAAAGTCAGCTTCGGTGCGGCCGGTACCAAAGCGGATATTTTGCAACAGCAAGTCGGTGCTTTTGCCGGTTTGGTGATTGTGCATGGTCATTTTGTGTGGCCGCCAGTACTTATCCAGATACTGTTGATAGTCGTGCATAGTCAGGGTTTTCAGCAGGCTGTTTTTCCGGTCGTAGTAATCGACTTTTTGGACGCGGTAATGCTGTTGGTCCAGCCAAACGTGGGTAGTGCTGTAACCGGAGAAGCTGTCGGTAGGGGTTTGCTCCAGCACATAGCACTGCTGGTCATTACACTCTTCTTCGCGCAGGTAACGAAAGGCAAATTTTTCCAGCTCGAACGAGGTCATATCTTCATAGGCAAATTCGCTGGCCATAAAGGGGCCGGACTTATTGCGGGTGGCTATGCGTCGGGTACGGCGCAGGCTGGGCAAATACAGCCACTGGTCGTCCTCTGCGGTGGGGTGCGAATGGGTAAGAAAGGCCGAACCGCGCACATCGCGCGGTTCATCAAAAATGGTCAGAGCTTTATCGCCATCCTCTGCCATTTCAAATGCCAGGGTGCGCATACGGCGCTCGGTTTGCTGGCCGGCGGCATTGCGCAGTACCATAATCAGTTCACTTTCGCTGTCGCCCCAGCCGCTGTCGCGCGCTTTCTGCTCCTTTGCTATCTGCAGACCTTTGGCGGCATCGTCTGCCAGCGCCGTTGCTGTCAGCAGCAGGCAACACAGTAGAGCAGTGGTGCGGCAAAGTGGCTTATACATGGTGTTTCTCCGTGGTGTTATCAAAGCGCAACAGGCAAGCCGGCAGCAGCAGAAAATCAATAATTAAGGCGATAAAGATAATAAGTGCCGTCAGCATGCCCATATCTGAGTTTAGCCGGAAACCGGAAAACATCAGCACGCCAAAGCCGGCCACCAGTACCAGGGTTGTGATCCACAGCGCGCGGCCAACGCTGTGAAAGGCATAACGTACGGCGGCTTCGGCATCGCGGCCTTCTTGTCTGGCATGCTGATATTTACTGAGAAAATGCACAGTGTCATCGACAATAATACCCAAGCTCATACCGGCTACCACCGACAATGCCAGATTAATTTCGCCGCTGATCAAACCCCACAGACCAAAACCCACCAGTGCCGGGGCCAGGTTCGGCACTATGCTGAGCAAGCCCAGCCGCCAAGATTGCAGGCTGAGGATCAGCAGCAATGAAATCAGCACTAAAGCCAGTGGCAAGGTTTTTAACATCGACGCCATATTGCGCTCGCCGATATGGGCGAACATCAGGGCGGCACTGGCAGCGCTGACCTGATACTGCGGATACTGCTCTGTCATATACTGCAGTGCCCGCGCCTCCAACCCGGTCAGCTCTTTACTGCCGAGGTTAAGCAAGGTAGCACTGATGCGGGTAGCGCTTTTATCAATATTAAGCTGGTTGTTGAGATCCAGCCCGAACGGCAGCGACATCTCGTACATCAATAAAAACTGTGCCGCTTGTTCGCTGTTGTCCGGCAGGCGGTAATAAGCTTCACTATCGCCGTGCATACTTTTGTTCAGCCGTTTCATCACATCAGTAATGGTATTGACATGGGTCACCTCCGGCTGCGCCAATAACCATTGGCTGAAATCGGCCACCGCCGCTAAAAACGCCGGCTGGTTTACCGCATTGCTTTGCCCGGCGTTAACGGAGAAGTCCATCAGCGTAAAGCCGCTGAGGTTTTGCTCCAGATAGTCATTCGATTGGCGAAACTCTGTCGATTTGGCAAAATACTTAATGGCTTCATCATTGACTTTGTTCAGGCTGATAAGGGCAGTGCAAAGTAGAATAAAGATACTCAGGCCCGGCAATAGCAGCCGCTGATAGCGGATAACCTTGTCGGCCAGCCAGTCCATGGCGCCGTGCGTGTCGGCAGTGGCCTTACCGGCTTTAAGCGGCAAAAACAGTAATAGCGCCGGCAGCAGTACCAGACTGTAGAGGCAGGCCAGCATAACGCCCACGGCGGTCATATTACCCAGATCGCGCAGGATCGGCACTTCAGAAAAATTCAACGTTAAAAAGCCTATTGCGGTGGTAACACTGGTAATCAATACCGGTTTCAGGTTGCGTTGGATACTGTAGTGCAACGCGCTGAGTTTAGTGTCGCCGCGGCGCAGGGCAAATTGTGCCGAGGCAATAATATGCACCGAGTCGGCCACGGCTAGTGTCATTAAAATAGTCGGCACATTAATAGTCGCGGTACTGAGGAAGATGCCGGCCCAACCGGCCAGACCCAGAGCTGAGGTTACGGTAACAATAATAATGACCAGGGTAGCAAAAGAGGCAGCAACCGAGCGCAGCAGCCAGGCCAGCATCAGTAAAATACCCAACAACATCAGCGGTACCAGTTTTTTCGCATCATTCTCTGCCTCGGAAGCAAAGGCGTGGTTCATGGCGATAACACCGGTCAGGTGAAATTCTACCCCGGGGTAGCGTGTGGCAAAGTCGTCGGTTTGCTGGCGTACGTACTGCCACACATCCTGTACTTCTTTATTTTGATCTTTCTCCGGTAGCTGCACGGTAATATTAATCGCCGCCACGGCGCCGCTGGCGGAGACCAGCCGGTTTACCAGTGCCGGTTCGTGCAAGGCAATTTGTTTAATCCGTACTATGCTGTCCGGCGTTAAGCTGGCCGGGTCGTAAAGTAAATCGGCTACCAGCAAATCGTCGCCTTCAGCTTCGGTGTGCTGGTAATTAGTGATGGAATCGACGCGGATGGTGTAGGGCGTAAGCCAGGCTGCTTCCGTCAGTTGTTGCAGCAGCGTCAGGGTCTCAGGACTAAAAACATCGCCACTTTTTGGCACTACGGCAATCAGCAAATTATCGCTTTTATTAAAATCATACTGCATTTGCTCAAATGCCAGCAGTTGCGGGTTCTCGGGCGAGAAGAAAATACGGTAGTCACCGCGAAAGTACAGCTTGCCCATGCCGACACTGCACAATGCGATTAACAGCAGTGAGAAAAACAGTGCCCACCAGGGGTGGCGCAAGCAGCGGTGTAAGCCTGGCGATGTCATCCGGCCTCCGTATTATGGGTGTTGGGGGTACGGCAAAAAACGGCTGCCGCGGGTTTGCTGCAACAAGCTTAGCATAACCGTTTTTATCCGCTGTGATCCGGCAGATTAAGCTTCTTTGTGGCATAACAAGCTAATAAATCACCCATTTGCTTGCATATATTTAACAATTGAATAAATATTAGTTATCTTTTGATTGCTAGCGGAGACAGGATGTCACTGGCCGTTGTTTACAGCCGCGCCCGCCATGGCCTGGATGCCCCCCTGGTGACGGTGGAAGTGCATATCAGTAATGGCTTGCCGGCATTTCAGTTAGTCGGCTTGCCGGAAACCTCAGTAAAGGAGTCACGTGACCGTGTGCGCAGTGCCATGGTGAACAGTGGTTTTGCCTTTCCCGACCGTAAAATTACCGTAAATTTAGCCCCGGCCGATTTACCCAAAGAAGGCGGCCGGTTTGATTTGCCGATAGCGTTGGGCATCATCGTTGCCTCCGGCCAGTTGGCAGAGAAAAGCCTGCACGGCTATGAGTTTTGCGGCGAGCTGGCGCTGTCCGGTGAGATCCGCAGCATAGTAGGCGAAATTCCGGTGGCTATAGCCTGCCGTGATGCCGGCCGCGAAGTGGTGCTGCCAATGCTAAACGCACAGCAGGCGCAGCAAGTGCCCAAGGTGGCGGTGCATGGCGCGGAGCATTTGCTGCAGGTACACAGCTTTTTGCTGGCACAACAACCGCTGCCGCCAATCCCCGTCTTACCGGCACGCGAACAACAACATTTGCCGGATCTGGCTGATGTAAAAGGCCAGGCTCATGCCAAACGGGTGTTAGAGATTGCCGCCGCCGGTGAGCATAACCTGCTAATGCTGGGCCCGGCCGGTACCGGTAAATCAATGCTGGCGCAGCGTTTGCCCGGTATTATGCCGCCGCTGACAGAACAGGAAGCACTGGCCACAGCGGCCATTTATTCTATTGCCGGGTTAAAGCGTAATTTAACTGACTGGCAGCAACGACCGTTCAGATCGCCGCATCACACCAGCTCTGCAGTGGCATTGGTAGGTGGTGGTTCTGTACCCAGGCCGGGCGAAATATCGTTGTCGCACCATGGTATTTTATTTTTAGACGAGTTACCGGAATTTCCGCGTAAGGTGCTGGATGTATTACGCGAACCGCTGGAAACCGGGGTGGTACATATCAGCCGCGCAGCGCGCCAGGCCGAGTTTCCGGCACAGTTTCAGCTGGTGGCAGCACTAAACCCCAGCCCAACGGGGCACCATCAGGACGGCCGTGCTACACCTGAGCAAGTAATGCGCTATTTAAACCGCTTATCCGGGCCTTTTATCGATCGCATTGAATTGCAAATTGAAGTGCCGCTATTGCCTAAAGGTATGCTAAGCCAGCAGACGCAGGAGGAAAGCAGTGCCAGTGTGCGCGAGCGGGTGCTGGCTGCCAGACAGTTGCAACTGGCGCGCCAGGGTAAGGCTAATGCCCGCTTAAGCGGCAGCGAAATCGCCGATTTTTGCCCGTTACAGCGAGCCGACGCGCAATTTTTGGAAGATACTATTCACCGCTTTAAGCTGTCGGCGCGCACCTACCATAAGATTATTAAAGTCGCGCGCAGCATTGCAGACTTACAGCAACAAGCGCAAATAAGCCGCGCGCATTTAATGGAGGCATTAAGTTATCGCGCGCTGGAGCGACTACTAAGTTACCTTAAAAGTTAATTTAATATATTAAATGGCATCATAACATTTACATTGTGACGTTATTGGGTAAAATAATCTGGCTTTAGCATTAGGCACGCCGGTAGCAAAACAATATTGACGGCGGTTATTAAAGAATTATGTTTTATCTAAGGACAGATAAATGTGGATTAGACAGAACGGATTATTGTGCCACACCGAAACCAAGCGGGTTGTCTCGCCAGCAGATGTTGGCCAACCGATATACTTTGAAAATTTAGGCGAACTGTATTTTTCGGCAGCAGATGAAGTAATAAAGATGTCTGCCAGCGAATTTGATCAGTTTTGTCTGGAGTATGAAAAGGCGCTGTAGCATTCAACTGATGCTGCAGCGCCTCAGGGTTATAGTAGTTTCCAGTTCAGGGTCTCGCCGGCATAAAACGGTACTATCGGGTTACCGTTTGGCAGGGTAATTTCATGTGGCACCTGCCACTGCTGTTTTTGCAGCGTTACCGTACCGCTGTTGCGCGGCAGGCCGTAAAAGTCGGCGCCGTAATGGCTGGCAAAGCCTTCCAGCTTATCCAGGCAACCTAAATCATCAAACACCTGGGCATACAGCTCTATTGCACTGTGGGCGCTGTAACAGCCGGCGCAACCACAGGCTGACTCTTTACGGTGTTTTTCATGCGGCGCGGAATCTGTGCCTAAAAAGAACTTAGTCGAACCGCTGGCTACAGCAGCACGCAGAGCTTCCTGGTGCGTACGGCGTTTTAGTACCGGCAGGCAGTAGTTGTGTGGCCGTACACCGCCAACCAGTAAATCATTCCGGTTTAATAATAAATGCTGCGGCGTAATAGTGGCTGCGACATTGGCAGAAGCCGTGGCAACAAAACTGGCGGCATCAGCGGTAGTAATGTGCTCAAACACCACTTTCAGTGTTGGCAGCCGCGCCACGATATGCTGCAGGTAGCGGTCGATAAACACTTTTTCGCGATCGAAAATATCAATGTCATGATCAGTCACTTCGCCATGCACTAACAGCAACATGCCTTGCTCTGCCATGGCTTCAAACACCGGATACAAACTGCCCAGCGCGCTGACGGCATCGCTGGAATTGGTTGTGGCGCCGGCCGGATACAACTTGGCGGCTACCACTCCGGCGGCTTTGGCGGCGCTGATATCGGCAGCGCTGGTTTTATCGGTTAAAAACAAGGTTACCAGCGGCTGAAAGTCGCTGCCGGCCGGCCGTGCCGCTAAAATCCGCTCGCGATAGGCCAAAGCCATGGCGGCCGTGGTTACCGGCGGCACTAAATTAGGCATAACAATAGCGCGGGCAAACTGGCGGGCTGTGGCCGGCACGGTTTCGCGCAGCATATCGCCGTCACGAAAATGTAAGTGCCAGTCATCCGGGGTTTGTAAGGTAAGAGTTGTCATTGGGGCGCTCCTGCAGCTGCTGCGGCGAAAAAAGTGGCGCTATGATATCAAGTAACGGCCGCTAAGTAATCAGCACTGCGCCCTGCCGCGCTGAAATTGCGCCGGGGCTTATTGTAGTAAGTGCCGGTTCAGCGTAGCTTAGCCAGTATTGCCATTTAGCCGACACGGAGCCGTTAATGACCCTGCAACAAGGATTGTTATTCGCTATTTTATTCAGCACTGTGGCCTTGTTTATCTGGGGCCGCTGGCGCCATGACACCGTAGCCCTGGCAACCTTGATGGCGGCGGTGGCGGCCGGTTTGGTGCCGGCAGAAACCGCATTCAGCGGTTTTGGCCATCCGGCAGTGATTACTGTGGCCTGTGTGTTGGTGCTCAGTTATGCGTTGCAACACAGCGGCGCGGTAGATTTACTGGCGCGTAAATTATTGCCTGCGAGCAGCGGCGTGATGGCCAGCATCGCCCTATTAACGGCGCTGGTTACCGTGCTATCGGCCTTTATGAATAACGTTGGTGCCATGGCACTGATGATGCCGGTGGCCATTCAGGCTGCGACGCGGTTGAATTTAACGCCCGGCCAGGTACTGATGCCGGTGTCCTTTGGTTCAATACTCGGCGGTATGACTACCCTGATTGGCACGCCACCGAATTTGATCGTGTCGGGTTTTCGCCACAGCAGCCAGGGCAGTAGCTTTGCTATGTTTGATTTCAGCCCGGTGGGGGTGCTGGTGGCGCTTGCCGGCGTGGCTTTTATTGCGCTGATAGGCTGGCGTTTGGTGCCGCAGCGTCAGCAAAGCGGAGCGGAAGGTTTTGATACTGCCAGCTATTTAACCGAAGTGCGGGTAGATGCAAAGGGCAAGGCCGATGGTTTACGCCTGGCGGCATTAGAGCAACTGCTGGAAGAAGCCGATGCCCAGGTAGTGGGCCTGGTGCGCAATAAAATGCGGGTGTCGGCGCCTACCGGCTATCGCATGCTAAAAGCCGATGATGTACTGGTAATAGAAGCTGAACCCGAGTCCCTCGGTAATATTCTTGCAGAGCTGGGGCTGACGCTGGAAGAGAACGTTAAAGCGGAGGCCGGCAGCGGCGCAGAGAGCAATGTAAATTCGAGTGGTGGCGAAGAAATTTTGCTGGAGCTGGCGGTATTGCCGGATGCGCAGTTAATTGGCCGTTCGGCGGCTGACCTTAGCTTGCGCAGCCGTTTTGGTATTAATTTGTTGGCCTTATCGCGCCAGGGCAACCGCTCGATAAAACGGCTGCGCCGTACTGAGCTGGCGGCCGGTGATGTGTTACTGATGCAGGGCGATATGGACGTGCTGGCGGCCTTTGCCAGTGAGTTTGGTTGTGTGCCATTGGCCGAGCGTTCTATTCAGGTGCCGGATAAAAAACGGATTTGGTTAACCGGCAGTATTATGCTGTTTGCTGTAGGCGGTGCGGCTTTGGGTTTAGTGCCGGCGGCGATATCGTTCGCGGCGGGGGTGCTGGCCAGTATGTTGTTCAAAGCCGTGCCGCTGCGTAAGGTGTATCAGGCGATTGATTGGCCGGTAGTGGTGCTGTTGGCGGCATTAATTCCGGTCGCTGAAGCGATGTTAACAACCGGCGCTGCCGGTTTATTGGCGGAGTTTATGCTGCAATACTTATCGCAGGGCAGCGCCGTAATAGCGTTGGTCCTGCTGCTGGTGTTAACCATGACCTTGTCCGACTTTATGAATAATGCTGCCACTGCTGCCGTAATGTGCCCGATAGCAGTGAGCATTGCCAGGCAGTTAGATGTAAGCAGCGACAGCTTTTTAATGGCGGTAGCCATAGGCGCATCTTGTGCCTTTTTAACGCCGATAGGGCATCAGAATAATACGCTTATTTTGGGGCCGGGCGGGTTTAAATTCGGTGATTACTGGCGGCTGGGCTTGCCGCTGGAAATACTGGTGGTGTCGGTGTCGGTACCGGCACTTTTATGGTTCTGGCCGCTTTAGTCTGCCGCCGGCCTTTGCTACACTAAACGCGTTTAACGCAGGAGAAATACTATGTCTGAGCTGGATTTTGATTTGGATCATCTGGACTTTGCTGCCGCTGAGCAAAATGTAGAGCGTCAGCAGCAGGATGAGCTTAACCGTGCTGACGAACCACAATATGGCGACGAAGACGACGAGTGCAGTGGTGGCGCCTGTAAGATTTAACCGGTGCCGGCGCTAACCGGTTTATGCCATAACTGACTTACTGCAATACACAATACGCCGGCCAGCATCAGCAATGAAAACGGCAACGGCGTGCCATTATAAAACAGCGCCAGCAATGGCCCGGCCAAGGCGCCGATGCCAAAGCGCAAGGTGCCGATAACCGCCGTGGCCGTGCCACTGTTATCCGGAAATTTCATCAGGATCATCGCATCGGCATTGGTTGCAATTAAGCTTAAGCTGGCCATCAGCGGGGCAATTGACAGCACAGTGTAGACCAATTCAAATTGCCAGAAGTTAAACAGTGTTAACGCGCTGGCGCTTATTATTGCCAGCGCCAGGCCGGCACGCAGCATACGTTGCGGCCCTAAACGGGTTACCAGCCGACTGTTAATAAAATTAGCCAACATCAGCATCAGCACGTTAAAGCCGAACAGCAGGCTAAATTGCTGCTCGTCTACACCAAAAAATTTGATATAGACAAAGGGCACTGCGGTTAAAAAACAAAAAAAGGAAAATGAGGCGAACATTGAGGTAGCAATATCCGGCCGTGCAGAAACACGGGAAAATACCACCTTATAACCGGCAAAAAAGGCCATTTTCTGTACTGTGCCGGCTGGTTTGATTTCCGGCAAGTAGCGCCAGCTTAACAGTAAAATAATGACGGCATAGGCCGCCAGTGAGACAAAAATCATCTGCCAGTTAGCCAGCCACAGCACGCCGCTGCCAATAGCCGGGGCCAGCAAGGGCGCCAGCATCATGATCATTGATACATAAGACATACCCTTAGCGGTATGCTCCTGATAAATATGCCGTACTATGCCGGGCACCACTACTGTTGCCGCCGCGCCACACAAGGCTTGCAGCGCGCGCCAGAACAAAAACCACTCTATGGTACTCACTAAACTTAAGGCTATGCTGGCCAGCACAAAACCGGTTAAACCGAAAATAGCCAGCGGCCGGCGACCGAAACTGTCGGCCAGCGGGCCGCAGATCAGCATACTGATACCAAAGAAGGCGAGGAAAATACTCAGCGATTGCTGCACCATACCAATAGAGGTATTCAGTTGCTGCGCCATGATTGGCATAGCCGGCAGGTACATATCTATTGCCAAAGGGGTAGTAGCAACGACAGCGGCCAGTAATATAATGATCCAACCGGCGGGTTTTTGGGGCATGGGCTTCAGGCTCTTAATTCAGCGGCGCTATATAATACGCGGTTTTGCTGCTGCCGCCTAACAACGCAATGTAAAAATGGGTTACTAAATATGTCTGTCAGAGGCAGCGTAATTTGCATTTGCCGGCCCAAAGCAGTGTAATGCGTTAAATTAGATAAAGCTGTTGTGCCTTTATGAAATGTTGCCGCTACCTGATGATGTTGATCATGCTGTTGCCGCTGCCGTTACTGCAGGCGGCACAGCCACTGCGTGTTGGCTTGCATTTGTCCGCGCCCTGGTCATTTTTCGATGCGCAAGGTGAGCCGGACGGCTATGAATACCGGCTGGTGTCACGCATCTTTAGTGAAGCCGGCTATCAGGTGCAGTATGAGTTTCACAGTTACAGCCGCTTGTTAAAGCAATTTGCCGATAAAAAACTCGATTGCGCTTCACCGGTGGCGATACCGGTAGATGGGGCCAGCTATACACAACCTTATTTACCCTTTCAGGATGTTGCTATTAGCCGGCAAGATACCGGCTTGACGGTAAATAGCCTGCACGATTTGCGTGATAAGCGTATCGCCGCCTACCAACAGGCGCAGCAGGTATTGGGCGCAGACTTTGCGCAGGCCGTCAGTACGGCGGCTTACCTGGAACTGGCTGAGCGGGAGTTGCAACTGGAATTGCTGTTCAGTGACAGAGTGCAGTTGGTGGTGGGGGAGCAACGGGTGCTGCTGTATCTGGCGGCCAAGCTGGCACCCCACATCAGGCTCGCTATCCATCCGATATTTGACGCCAAATCCTATCCCGCGGCCTGCTGGCTGCCGGAACACGCCGCGGCGTTTGATCATGGGCTGGCAAAGCTGGCGCAAAGCGGTGAGTTAACCGCTATTCTGCAGTGGCACGCACCTGCTGCAGTAGCAACAAAATAGCTTAACGGTAAGCATTGCGCTTATACTAATGTAACTAAGCAGGTTAGGATGCCAGAATGAAAAAAACCAAGATAATTACTACAGATGAAATACTACTGACGCTATGTCAGTCTGTTACCAAGGTACTGTCCGGTGCCGGTAACCACAATGTTGCTTACTCGCCGATGGTGCAAAAAATTCAAAAAACCTGCCTGCGGCCTGATCTTGGCTGTTTTGTGTTGTTTGACGGCGGTTTCTCCGGGTTGGTGATTATTAATTTTACAGCCCCCGCGGCGATGGAAATCTATAAAAAATACCTGATGAGCATGGGCATGCCGGAAGATGAGCTGGCACAGTTCCATACCTCGGACGAGGTTGGTAATGTGATGGGTGAGCTGATGAACCAGATCGTCGGTGACTTTACCAACACCGTGCGTTACGACTTACAAACCTCAATTAATCAGAGCCAGCCGAAAATGATGGCGATAAATAAGCAGGTACAAATTCTGATTAATACCCAACTGGACCAGCCGCAGGCGCGCCGGGTCACTTTCAGTACGCCGGAACATAATATTTTTTATCTTGAGCTGGCAATGGATAAAACCGAATTTATTCAATTGCATGAGTTTGACAAAGCCGAGCAGGAGCATCCGGACGATATTTTGGCCAATGCGCAGCAATACAAGCCGGAAAATACCGTTAGCGTTGATATGGATGTTGACGACGACTTTATGAAGAACCTGGGCTTATAACTGAGCGGGGCGGCGTTGCGGCAGGCTAAGCACAAAACGGGCGCCGCCCTTCGCTGACTCTGTCACTGTGACACTGCCCTGATGCCACTGCATTACCCGTTGCACTATCGCCAGGCCTAAACCAAAGCCGCCAGCCTGTTTATTACGGCTGGCTTCAATGCGAAAAAACGGCTGTAAAATTTGTTGCCGTAACTCCGGTGCTATACCCGGGCCGTCATCGTCGACGCTAATTTGCCAGTGCTGTTTATGCTGTGTCAGGCATAAACAGATATGTTGCTTTGCATATTTTTTCGCATTCACCAGCACGTTTTGTAACGCCCGTTCCAGATAATGGCCATCGGCGTACAGGATGGCACTGCCGGGTAACTGCAAGCTGATATCGGCGCCCGGCAGCGGGGCCAGCTTTTCCCGTACATTGTTAATTAACTCAATTAAGTTAATTTGTTGCAGTTGCAGCGGCAACTGGCCGGTTTCCAGCCGTGCATAATCCAGAATTTCATCGACCAGTTGCTGCAGCTCGCGCACGTCCTGCAGCATTAGCTGACGCTCTTGTGCCGGCAACTGCTCCGCCATTTCCAGCGCAAAACTCAGCCTGGCGATAGGGGTGCGCAGTTCGTGTGATACCGCATGGGTCATTTCGCGCTGCAGGTTCAACAAGTCGCGGATGCGCTCACTCATATCGGCAAAGCTTTTTGCTATGGGAGCGATAAAGGAGCGCGCCGGTAAGGTTAATTCAGTATCTCGATTATCGGTAAAGCGCTGTAAACTGTGCTGCAGCCGGCGGATATCACGGGCTACCGGCCCCAGCCATAGGGCGACGGCAATGGCCAACAGCAAAAAGAACAACAGGGTAAACCAGGTGGCACCGTCGTTTTGCGTTAACGGCAAGGGGCCGAAACGCCAGAGCTGCTGTTGCTGCAGATAATAGAAATACACCTGGTTATCTTCAAACAGCGCCAGCACTTCACCGCGTTGCAGTTGCTGTTGCTCCTGCTCCAGCCAACCAATGCTGTTTGCTGCTATGGCAGTGTAAGGCAGTTGAATGGTAGCCGGCCAGCTGGTTTGCGGTTGTTGCACCTGCTGTTGCAGCAAGCTGGTGTAGCTGGCAAGCCAGGGCGGTGCCGCGGCTGGTTGCCATTGCTGCCATAATTGTTCCACGGCCCAGCCGATACCCAGCAGCACCAAAAACAAAAATAAATAGAAATGCCAGAACAGCCGCTGCATATTATCGGTTCAAACCGCGCTAGTGCCAGGCATCAGCAACAAACAAATAGCCCTTGCCCCACACGGTTTTTATCCGGAACGGTGTTTCGGCGTTGTCGCCCAGTTTGCGGCGTAAATGCGAAATGCGCACATCCACGGTGCGATCAAGGCCGTCATATTCACGGCCGATAATTTGTTGGTGAATGGCCTCGCGCTTAACCGTTTGGCCGGCGTGCTTCGCCAGCATCCAGAGTAAATCAAATTCGTAGCTGGTCAGCTCCACCCGTTCGTTGTCATACCAGGCTTCGCGCGAGCGCTGCTTTAGCCATAAGCGGTTAAACTGCAGCTCTTGCTGCTCGGTTTTGCTGGCAGTTTGGGTACGGCGCAGTAAGGCGTTAATGCGTGCTACCAGTACCCGGGGCTCCACAGGTTTGACTACGTAGTCGTCGGCGCCCAGTTCCAGCCCTAACACCTGATCAATATCACTTTGTTTGGCCGTTAACATTAGTACCGGGCCCTTAAACCAGGGGCGGATCTGGCGGCATACACCAAAGCCGTCTAAGCCGGGCAGCATCAGGTCCAGTACAATTAAATCCGGTTGAAACTGGCGGCAATGCTCTGCCACGGCATCGCCCTGGCTTTGCAGCTGCACCACAAAACCGTGCTGGGTCAAAAAGCTTTGTACTAATGAGGCCAGGCGGATATCGTCTTCGACCAACAGTATTTTTGCCATCAAAATATACTCCAGGGGCTGCTTAATCGGCGTCGGGCAGGTTTGCGGCTTAATACCTGTAAATCGGTATGCAGCAGTACCCGGTTATCAGCAGTACGCAGTGTTAAGGCTGCGTTTTGCCAGGCCAACAGTTGTTGCCAGTGGCCAACGGTTTCGTCGTGCCAGCAATGCAGTTTTTGCTCAGCCAAGAATAAACAGGCGCTAAGCGGGGTATGGCTGTGCCAACTTAATTGTAGTTGGGTGCGGCAGCTTTGATCGCGTTGCTCTGTGACACAAATTTGCGGGCTGACATCCCAGCATATCGCGGCGGCACAAGCCGCCGCCGGCACTTGTGGTGTTACGCCGTTAAGCAGTAGCAACAACCAAAATCCGGGCATTAATAAAACCGGTAGCTTATGCCGAGGAACCAGGTGGTAACGTTGTCTGATTTAACCAGCGGGCTGTCAGTCATGGCATCGTCCAGTGATAAATAGCGCAAAAAGGTTAGCAGGCTGACACGCTCTGATACCGGCTTTTGCCAGCTCAGGCGCAATTCCGGTTGCCAACTGGCCTTGCCGTTGTAGCGCGGCAGATAGAAAGGCTCATTATTATCAATGCCATAGTAAGTATCAATCAGTTTGGCGCTTTTCCAGTGTAATTTAGCGCCCAGTTGCCAATTACCAAACCGGCTTTGCCAGTTACGCGCCATACTGACAGTGGCATGCTGGCCCTGGTAGGTGTTGCTGACATCCTGCCACAGCACGGCTTGCAGCTGCCAGTTAGTAGCAAACCAGTCCAGTTGCAGGCCCAAATCAAAGGCGGTGGGCCTTTTGCTGATTTCCCGCACTGAGGCTTGCAGCGGGCCATAGCGCTCGTCGGTAATGCTGAGGCCCGGTGTGGCACTGCTGAATTGAAACGCATTGCCGCCAAACCATTTTTGGAAATAACCTTTCTCCTGATTAAACTGGCCGAGCAGGCTCAGGTGCCATTGCTCCGACAAGGCCCAACCGGTCCCCAGCTTGCCGTTATCAAAAAACCAGTGCTCGGCGTAGTAGTAAATATCGGGTAACAGCACCAGCGGCAGCTCTTCACCGCCATACAGCGGATTGCTGCGCTGGCCATAGCCCAGCGCAAAGCTTAAATGCAGTTGTTGCTCCGTCGCGCACAACGATTCCAAATCGCAGCCAACTGTTGTATCGGCTGTATCGGCATTAGCCGTCATACTCAGCAGACAAAGTAGCAGTAACAAGTATGGCAAGGTGCACCTTTTTTCAGACAGAATTTCAGCTGTGAGAGTGTAGCAAGTTGTACCGCCGGACATAAGCCGGCATAACAATGTTTCACAATTTGCTGTGATTAGTCACAGTAAGTCAAGAGCCGCCTGACTACACTGGGAAAAAAGCATCGAGGATACCTGATGAGAGCTGTTTTGCCGGCCATATTGCTGCCGTTGTTATGCCTGCTGAGTGGTTGTGTGCAGGATCTGACTGCAGACGACACCAGTGCATATCAGATTATTGCCACAGGCAATTCTGCCCAAAGCGATGATAAACGTCTGCAGGTGATTGGCAGCCAAAGCGCGTACGACGATATTTTTTACCGTGTACTGAACCGCAGCGGTATGCCGGAGACGTTTGACTTTAACAATTATCAGGTATTGCTGGTGATGTCAGGAGCGCAGCCTGCCGCTTTAACATTGGATGCAGTTAGCTTTAGTGCCGTGGCGCAGCAGGTTAGCATTACGCTGCAGCCGCAGTACGCCGCCGAAGGCTGTCCGCAGCCTGCCATAGTACAGCAGCCCTGGTTGTTAGTACTGTTTCCTAAAGTGAATAAGCCTCTGGCCATCACAGAGCAGCCACAAATGATCAGTTGTTAACGGCAAAGGGTGATCGGGCCGGCGTGCAGTATGGTATAACTGCAGGTGGCAGGCACAGAACGAAATTGAATCCAGCGTCAATTCCCTCTATGATACCGCCATAACAATTATAAGGCGCTTGTCAGAGTTCGATCCGACTGCGCTGTATTATGCAGTAATTTCGCTGTCACAGCAGAGCACTCAGATGAAAGACAAAGCCACTTCATTCGACATTGCTTATATGGCCGGTGTGTCGCAGTCTACCGTATCACGCGCGCTGCGTAACAGCCCGCAGGTAAATAAAGCCACCCGTGAAAAAGTGCAGGCGATAGCGCGGCAACTGAATTATAAAGTCGATAAAAATGCCAGTAATCTGCGCCAGCAGCGTAGCAGCACCTTGGCTTTGCTGTTGTTTGAAGACCCCACCACAGATGAGTCGCTGATTAACCCGTTTTTCTTATCTATGCTTGGCAGCATTACCCGTGCCTGCGCCAAACGCGGCCAGGACTTACTGGTGTCGTTTCAGCAGCTAAGCGACGACTGGCACGCCGACTATGAAGACAGCAATAAAGCCGACGGCATTATTTTGCTTGGCTACGGCGATTATAAAGATTACGAAGAAAAACTGGCCAAGCTGCTGGCGCAGGAAACGCATTTTGTCTGCTGGGGCGCTGAAGTGCTGGGCCATCCCGAGTTTACCCTGCGCAGCAATAACCGCGAAGGCGGCCGCTTAGCCGGCGAGCACCTGTTAGCTACCGGGCATAAGAAATTCGCTTTTATCGGCAATGCTTCTGAGGGCAGCCCGGAATTTAGCGCGCGTTATTTGGGCTTTATTGATGCGTTAAATATGGCCGGCATAAAAGAAGCGCAAGTACCGCACTTTGATGCCATATCAACCGAAAGCGCCGGCGATAGCGCCACCGAACAGTTATTGGCCGCCGGCCACCAGGTGGATGCGATTTTCTGCGCCAGCGATCTTATTGCCATTGGCGTAATGCGTTGCCTGAAACGGCGCAATTTGCGTGTGCCGGAAGACATCGCCGTAATGGGCTTTGATGATATTCCGGTGGCGTCTTTTGCTACTCCGGCGCTGAGCACGATTCAACAAGATACCACCCAAGCCGGCGAGTTGCTGGTGAACAACCTGCTGCAATTGATCAACAACCAACCTATCAGCGTCAGCCAGATAGAACCGAAACTGATTATTCGCCAATCTTGCGGCTTTTATCTGAATTAAGTGGCCGGCCGCTGCAGCCGGCACCGCATCATTTACCAAATCATAACCCTGCTTACCTTGCTGCAGCTTTGTGTTAATATTCCGCGCCGGAATATTCAGTAAATCAGGAACAAAAGCATGCCCGCCCGTTTTTACTCTGCTGTACTACTGCTGTGTCTGTTTGTTAGCGCACCGTCCATGGCCAGCCAAACCTTAGCCAACCGGATGCTGGACGTACGCCAGGTTGAAGGCGTCGATGTGTATTACAACCTTAGCAACGGCTTGCCGCTGCAGGGCGAATACCGGCTGGTGCGCGATAGCCAGGGTTACACTCTGGCCACCTTTGACCAGGGCCTGGTACAGGGCAGTTGGCAGGTATTTGATCAGCGTAATCAGCCTGTGCTTAGCGGCCACTACCAGGCCGGACGGCAGCATGGCCAATGGCAATACTTTGCTGTCGATGGCAGCATTGAGCAAATTGAGCATTATGAAGCCGGTGTTGCCAGCGGTGAGTGGCAACGCTTTAACAGCCAACGCCAAATAGTGGAAACTACCCGCTTTGAGCGCGGCGAAAAAATTAATGTCAGCCGCTTTTATGATAACGGCAAGCTGCAGAGTGTTGAAACCTATCAGAACAACCTGCGTCACGGCGCCTGGCAAACCTTCCACCTGAACGGTGCAGTAGCCGAGCAGTGGACCTATGCCAATAATCAGTTAACCGGGTTGTATCAAAGTAACGATGAGCAGGGCAACGTGCTGTTGCAGGGGGAGTACGATGCAAAGGGCCAGCAACACGGCCAGTGGCAGCAGTTTCACGCCGCCGGGGTGCCGGCTGCAAAGGTTAACTATGTCAGCGGCAAGCGTCATGGCAACAGTGAGCAGTTCAGCACTGATGGTACTCTGGTCAGCAGCTGTAATTATCAGCATGGCGTACAGCACGGCGAGTGCCGCGAGTTTCACGCTAACGGCCAGTTGATTGCGTTATCGCTGTATCAGCAGGGCAAATTGCACGGCGAACAGCAACGGCTGAGCGCAGAGGGGCAACTGCTGGAAAAGCTGCATTATATTGACGGCATGCAAGCCGGCGAGCAATTGCACTATCACAGCAACGGTGAACTGGCGCAGCGCATTAACTACCACACCACAGAGCGCAGCGCTAACGGTCAGTTCCCGTTGCATGGTGTATTTCAGCGTTTTCAGGACAATGGCCGGGCAATAGAGTTATCCGGCTATGTTATGGGTGAGCGTGATGGCGTGCATCAGCGCTTTCAGGCTGACAAGCTGGTAGAAGAATCGCAGTATAAGGCCGGTAAGCGCCATGGTTTGAGTAAAACCTTTTACTCCTCCGGTGAGCCGCGCGAGCAAAACAGCTATGTTGACGGCCAGCTCAGCGGACCTTTCAAAAGCTGGCATATTAACGGCACCCTGCGTGAAGAAGGTGAGCGCAAAGACGGCCAACTGACCGGGCGCTACCAAAGCTTTTACGATAGCGGTAAGCCGCAAAAGCTGGAGCATTATGCCGCGGAGAAAAAGCCGTCAGAGTATAAGTTTGCCCTGCACGGCAAATACCAGTATTGGGCCAGTAATGGCGATCTGACCGAAGAAGGCAACTACGTTAATAACAAACGCCATGGTAACTGGATCAGTTATTCACAGGGTGAAAAAAGCAAAGAGCAGGAGTTTGTTGACGGCAAAACCGAAGGCCGTTTTGTGACTTACTACCAGGGCCGGCGCCGCAACAGTGGTTATTACCAAAACAACCAAAAAACCGGGGAGTGGCTGGAATATTATTATCAGGCCGATGATCCGACGTACGGCTTTATTCCGGAAGGCACCATCAGATACAGAACACACTGGCAGGCCAATAAACAACACGGCAAGGCGGAGTTTTACACCGCGAAAAACATTTTGTATAAAGCTGAACAGTGGCAAAACGGCGAAAAAAGCGGTGATTACCAAGAGTTTTATGTTAGCAACGGTGAGCCGAAAATTGCCGGTAAACTGCAAAAGGGCGAGTGGTTTGGCTTGTGGCAGTCGTGGTTTGAAGACGGCACTTTAGCGCAGGCGGTACACTACGATGCCAGCCGTAAGCATGGTTTAGCCCGGGAATATTACGACAACGGCCAGCTGAAAAGCGAAATTGAGTACGAGTACGACAAGCCGCATGGCAACTATAAGCTGTTCCATTTAAACGGCCGGCCGCAGCAACAGGAACACTATGTTAAAGGCTTAAAAGAAGGCAAAGCCGAATACTTTCATCCGAACGGCAAACCGCTGCAGCTGGGCGATTACCTGCGCGATCGCAAAGAAGGCGAGTGGCTGGAATACTGGCCCAACGGCCAGGTACGTACTCAGGGCGGCTATATCAGCAACCGTCCGTCCGGCGACTGGCAGTACTTTGATCAGCACGGCAAACTGATTAAAACCGAGCATAAAGGCTAACACCGTCAACGCTGCTGCCGGCAATGGTAGCAGCGTTTTGCCTTACAGTTTTTAGTTCAATTTTATTGTAATGGTAATTGTTATCATTTACACTTCGCGACCTGTTTAATCCCTCTTGCGATACAGGTTGTGTTATGAAGTTCCGTCTCTCTGCTGTCAGTCTGCTCTGCGCCACGGCACTCTCTGCTGCTACTCATGCCAATACTGAAACCACGGCCGGCGCGGCGCTGGAGCACATCGAAGTAAAAGGCCGCGCGCAAACCCTGTACCGGGTTGATTCTTCCAGCCTGGCCACCCGCACCGATACTGCACTGGATGAAGTGCCGCAGAATATTCAGGTATTGCCCGAAGCCCTGATCCGCGATCAGGCGGCACGGCAAATTACCGACTTGTATCGCAGCATGAGCGGGGTTAGCAGCTTTAGTTATTCCGGCGTGACCTTTCGTGGCTTTCGCCAGGACGAAATCTTATATGATGGTGTACGCGGCGACCCGTTTAATGGCTTCGCGGTGCCGCAGTTATTTAACGTAGCAGAAATTCAGGTGCTAAAAGGCGCAGCCGGTGCGCTGTATGGCAGTATGGCGCCGGGCGGCCTGATCAACTACAGCACAAAAAAACCGACCGCCTTAGCGCAGAGGCAGTTAAAACTGGCGCTGGGTAATGACAGTTTTTACAGTGGCTCGCTGGAGCTGAGCGGCCCGTTAACCGACGATGCGGCCCAGCGTTATCGTGCCGGCATATACAAAGACAGCGAACAGCCGTTCCGGCAAAATACCGACGTGGAAAACCAGATCCTTGACTTTGGCTATGCCATCGACCTGACGCAGGACACTACGCTGACACTGCAATACACCGACGTAGAGCAAGACTACGCCGGTGCGCGTTTACGTGGTGTGGTGGTGGATGCTAAGGGTAACTTTCTGGCCGATCGCAGCTGGAACCATAATGAAAGCAGCGACTTTCAGCTACTCAGCGCCGAAGTGTATCAGGCTCGTTTGGAACAGCAGATAAACGCTTACTGGAGTAGCGATGTTACCGTGCGCGGTTACCAAAACCAGGAGCTGCAAAACTATCATGAGCCGTTTTGCAGTTATGATCGCGATGGTGATGGTGTTATTGATTACTGCGCTCGGCAGTTTCGCGACCAAAACCGCGAAAATGATTCTGTCAGTGTGACCTGGAACAATATTATTGAGCTAAGCACTGCAGGTGTTGAGCATACACTGTTGGTAGGAGCTGACTACCTGCAGCAGGCTTCCTTTTTTTCCGGCCGCAATGCGCAGCCGGTTGAAAGCGGTGGTGTGGTGCCCGGCCTGAGCCTGGTTAACCCGCAATACGGTTTAACCAGCGGTGCTGATTATAACCTTGACGCCGTCACACCAAACATTACCGATACCGAAACCGTGCGTAAGGGCCTTTACCTGCAGGATCAGTTAACGCTGTCGGACAATTGGAACCTGCTGCTGGGCTTGCGCTGGGACAGCTTTGAAGACACCGACAAGCGTGATGGCAGCAAAGTATCGGGTAACGATACCTCGTGGCGGCTGGGTACCACTTATCAGCTAACCGACTATGCCCGTGGTTATCTGGTTGCTGCTACCGGCTTTGTGCCGCAGGCGGCAGCGTCGCAGGCAGAGGCAGTGGGCGGGCCGTTCGAGCCGGAAACCTCGCGTTTATATGAAGCCGGCGTGCGTTTTTCGTTGCTAAATGATAGCGTCCGGCTTAATACCGCTGTGTATGAAATTACCCGGAAAAATATTCTGCAGGCCGATCCTCTCGGCGGAGAAGATACCGATCTGCTGCGGGCCTTAGGCGAAGTGCGCAGCCGCGGCTTTGAACTGGATGTGTTAGGTGATTTAGCCGACAACTGGGTAATGAACCTGAACTATGCCTATAACGATACCCGGGTAATGTAGGACAATAATGGCATTACCAATGCGTTTAACGGCCGCTTTGCCAATGCGCCGCGGCATCAGCTGGGCCTGTGGAGCCGCTATGAATTGCCGGCATTGCACTCATCTTTTGCCGCCGGAGTCGACTATGTGAGCGAGCAGCAAAGTATTGGCGGCCAGCCGGTAAAAGCCTATACGGTGTTTGATATCAGCTGGCAAACCGAGTGGCAAAGCTGGCTGGTGCAACTGAACGTGAAAAACCTGTTTGATAAAACCTATGCCAGCAGCGGTTTTATCGACCGCACCGGGCATTTTCCGGGCGAGCCGCGCCGGCTGTATCTGACTACTACCTACAGCTTCTGATATGACTAACCGGCAGTGGTTTGCCCTGCATTCCTGGGCAGGTTTTGTGCTCGGTGCTTTGCTGCTGTTGGTGTGCATCAGCGGCGTACTGGCGACGCTCAGCTATGAAATTCAATATCTGAGTGACAGCAAATACCGCGCCCTGACACCACGCAGTGCGGCAGTAAACTGGGCACAGTTAGAGCAAAACCTGGCGGCGGCCTACCCGGACAGCCAGCTGATCAGTGCACAGGTGCATCAACAGCGCTATCTGGCCGGCGAAGCGGCGCTGGCTACGCCTGCGGGTTTTCGCTTTGCCTATTTTGATCCGGCCAGCGGTGCCTTAACCGGCAGTGGCGACTGGGGCCGGCTATCGCGTTTTTTGCGTAACTTGCATATGTATTTATCCATGGGCAGCAGCGGCAAAGTGGTTGTTACTTCGCTGAGCTTTTTGCTGTTAATCTCACTCATTTCCAGCTTTTTTGTCTACCGTAACTGGTGGCGGCAATGGTTTCGCAGCCCCGGTACATGGCGCTGGGCGGTGCGCAACAGCTGGGCGTCGTGGCACAAGCTGATTGGCCTGTGGAGTTGGTGGTTTGTGCTGCTGATGACCGTTACCGGGTTGTGGTACTTTGCCGAGCATTGGTTGTTACGCTCTGAGTTGGCGTATTATCCGCCGCCACCCACAGCGGCGCTTAGCGCCGCGCCGCCGGCAACGGCGGCTAACGGGCCTTTATCGCTGGCCAGCATTACTGCCATAGCGCAGGCACAGCGGCCGGAGCTGGATATCCGCGCCGTGTTATATAACAGCCATGTTAAAGCGCCGATAGTGCTGAGCGGTCAGGATGATACTGTGCTGGTACGCGATCGTGCTAACCGGATTTATCTCGACAGCAACGGGCAACTATTGGGCCGGCAATATGCAGCTGAGTTGGGTCTGTTGGCGCGGCTAAGTGATATGGCCGATCCACTGCACTTTGGTAACTTTAGCGGCCTGACTGTTAAGCTGGTTTATGCGCTGTTTGGTAGCGGGCTGTGTATTTTGGTGGCCGGTGGTATGCGTATGCACTGGCTGCGGACCAAACATAAACAGCCGCAGCTGGCGCGCTGGCTGGGGGTATTTGGCTGGCTGGCACTGGCATTGGCATTAAGTGGCATAGTCTGGACAGCGGTAAGCTTTTCCCAGCGTGAGCTTAACCGCCTGCCGTTATCACCACTGCTGGGCAGCGTATTACAGCCGGCAGCTCAGCCGTCTTGCTCGTCTGTGTCTGCAGCTTGCTGATACAGTGTTTCCATTGCTTCGCGCAATGTCGGGTAAAAGCTCAGTACGCCGGGCAGTGGCTTAACTCCGGCGCGGGCTAAGGTTTTCAGCGGTTGGAATTGTAGATCGGCGATCAGCAACTCTGTGCTATTTTTTGTGCATTTGCTAATCAGTTTATTCAGCGCCGCCAGGCCGCCGGCATCCAGCAGCGGCACGCCGTCCATATACAGCACTATGCCGCGGCTATGGTCGGTTAAGCGGGCGATATCGGCAAAAATACGCTCGGCAGCGGCAAAAAACAACGGCCCGCTAATTTTCAGCACCTGCCAGCCGGCAGGTATCGGCTGTTCTACCTGTTTACGGTTGTTGCTGATATCCGTCACCTTGCTCATCTCAGCAATTTCTTTAACGAACAACAGCGCCGCCAGCAGAATGCCGGTGGTAATGGCGATCACCATATCAAACAGCACTGTCAGGCTAAAGCAGGTGATAAACACCCAGATATCGCTGCGCGGGGCCGTTTTCAGTAAATGTACTGCTTTGGGCGCTTCGCTCATATTCCACGCTACCATTAGCAGCAAGGCAGCCAGTGCCGCCATCGGCACATAGGATAATACCGGAGCTAATAGCACTAAACCCAGCAGCAGCACCAGGGCGTGTACCATAGCCGCAATGGGCGATTGCGCGCCGGCTTTAAAATTTGCCGATGAGCGCGCCAGCGCCGCTGTGGCAGTGATGCCGCCGAAAAACGGCGTAATAATATTACCTAAGCCCTGAGCAAGTAATTCGCTATTGGCGCTGTGGCGCCGGCCGGACATGCCATCCAACACCACTGCACACAATAGCGATTCAATCGCCCCCAGCATTGCCATGGCAAAGGCGGCGGCGAGTAAGTCTTTTACCAGCTGCCAGCTAAAGCCCAATACCGCGCCATCCGGGCCCGGCCGTAACCAGGGCCAGTCGAAATAAGGTAAGTAGGGTGGAATGCCGCTGCCACTGCTGCCATCGGGCATAGTGTAACTAAAACGCGAGCCTATGGTGTCCAGCTCAGCGCCGAAATTAAGCAACAACAACGCCAGCAGGGTGCCGATAAACAGCGCCGGTAAATGCGCCGGGATCACCGTTTTAAGTTTCGGCCATAACAGCATCACTGCCAGCGTAACGGCTGCAACCAGCAGGGCGGGTAAGGATAACTGCGGTAAATGTTGCGCCAACACAGTAATTTTTCCGACATAATGCTCCGGCATATCCGCTATGGCTAAGCCAAAGAAGTCTTTAATTTGCAAGGTAGCAATCACCACGGCTATGCCGGCGGTAAAACCGAGGGTAACGGATTCGGGGATATATTCAATTAAGCGGCCCAAGCGAAACATGGCCATCAGCAGTAGCATAAAACCGGATAATACCGTTGCCATCAGCAAACCGCTTAAGCCGTATTTAAGCGCTACCGGATACAATATCACCACAAAGGCGGCAGTGGGGCCGCTGATGCTGTAGCGCGCGCCACCGGTGAGTGCGATAACAAAGCCGGCGATAATAGCAGTGTATAAGCCGTATTGCGGGGCTACGCCGGAGGCAATCGCCAACGCCATTGCCAGCGGTATGGCAATAATGCCGACGGTAATGCCAGCCAGCAGGTCTTTGCTGAGTTTATTCAGATCATAGCCTTCGGCCAGCACATCACGCAGGGCATGGCCAAGGCGTAGGGAAAACAGGTGAGAACGGTCAGACACCACAACTCCGCTACAGCAGAACAGTTGGTGTTAGTTTAGCAAATGGGGGGCCGTGCCGGTATGCGCTATTAGTCTGAGATATATAGAAAAAACCGCCGCTAAACCAGCCGGCGGTTTCAGGGAGAACTTTTAAATCTCAGGGCGCGCTGTGCAGTAGCAATAAGCCGTATGCAGCCAGCATATTACCGTCCAGATCAAAAGCCCAGCCGGCGTTTAAGCCGTCGCGGTTAATGGCGCTGATATCGGCGGCGCTGTCGGTTAAATTCAGCACAAACAGGCTTTTACTGCCGTTAAGCTCGCGGCTTATCTGTACCACACCGTTATCCAGCTGTTTAACATCATAGCTGCCATCGGTACCCAATTCCGGCCGCTGCTTTTTCTGTGCAATTAGCAGCTTATACAGTTGCCAGATCGAGTCCGGCTGCGCCTGCTGTGCCGCTACGCTGCGATCTGTTGCGCTTAGCTGGGCGGTAAGAAAATCCGGATACCAGTTCGGGAAGTTATCACCAAACAATTCCAGCTGTTCTACCCAGCTGTTATCTGCAGCAGTGAAACCAGCCTGCTTGCTGTTATCCCACAACATGGGCGCACGTTTAAACACATCGTGGCCGCTGCGATCCTGGGTTAAGCCAATTTCTTCACCGTAGTAAATATACGGCGTGCCGGGTGAGCTGAATAACATGGCTGCCGCCAGCTTGGCTTTGGCATCGTGCTGCTCAAGCTGATAAGCAATCCGCTCCTGGTCATGGTTGGTTAAAAACGGCGCGAAGAAGCTTAGCGGGGCGACAGAATCGTTGCGCTGCTGCACATTCTGCTGCAGCACTGTTGCATCAGCGGCTTGTTTAGCGTTGGATTGCATAGTACCAAACTGCGCTTCACCGCTGGCATCGGGTTTTAACAGGCCAAGAATTTTATAGCCCACTTCAAAATCAAAGCCCTGGTCCAGCCCGGTGCCATCGCCGTAATAGCGCGCGGCGATGGGAATATCTACCCAGGCTTCACCGACTAAATAGGCTTGCGGGTTAACGCTTTTTACGTACTGGTTAAAGTCCTGCCAGTAGGCAATGGTTTCTGCAGTATCGGCCTGGGCATCCGGGCCACCTTCCATGGCAAAGCGCACCGCGTCTAAACGAAAACCGGCTACGCCTTTATCCAGCCAGAACTTGGCCATCTTGTTCATTTCTGCCACTACATCAGGGTGGCGCAGGTTCAGATCCGGCTGGCTGGCACCAAAAGCGGCATAGTAGTAAGCGTTACGGGTTTTATTGTAATGCCAGACCGCGTCGGGTTTATCGTTATCGCTCCAGGCATGGCCCCAGCCACTGCCGGTTTTTGGCATATCATCGCGCCAGATAAAATAATCTTTGTACGGTGCTTCGCCTGCGGCCGAGCGTTTAAACCAGTCATGTTCACTGGAGATATGATTAATCACCAAATCCAGAATCACCTTCATGCCTTTGGCATCTGCCGCGTCGATAAAGGCTGCAAATTCGGCCATAGTGCCGTAGTCACTTTCTACCTGATAAAACTCAGTAAAGTCATAGCCATGGTAGGACGGTGCTTCAAACATCGGTGTTAACCATAAGGCATTAACGCCTAGTTCGGCCAGATACGGTAATTTGGCGGTCATACCGTTAAAATCACCATGGCCATCGCCGTTACTATCATAAAAACTGCGCGGCCAGATTTGATAAAACACCGCGTCCTGCCACCAGGGGCTGGCGGCTTCACCGGTTACCTGCGTAGCGGCTGGGCTGACCCCGGGTGCAGATGCGCTGGTTTGCGGCGGGCTGGTTTGTGGTTGGCAAGCAGTCAGTAACAATGACAGCGCTATGGCGCTTAGGCTAAAGGTTTTCATGTTGTCCCCGTGCTAATTATTGCGTGCACCATATTAACGCGCGGATGCACTGCTATGCTGATTAAGCCTTGGTAATAACGCCAAAACAGTGCGACAACAAGATGAATACGTATGCACAATTTTGCGCAAAATGGCCGCTATCGTGTAGCTTAGACCGATCTGTGCGCTTACACAGAATAATAGAACCATCCGGGGAGCGGATATGAAACAACCTAAGTTATCCTTTTGGCAGATTTGGAACCTGAGCTTCGGCTTTTTAGGTGTCCAGATTGGCTTTGCACTGCAAAACGGCAACGTCAGCCGCATACTGTCAGACTTAGGCGCCGATTTATCGTCGCTGTCGTTATTCTGGCTGGCGGCGCCGATTATGGGCCTGCTGGTACAGCCTATTGTGGGTGCAGCGTCTGACCGTACCTGGAATAAGCTCGGCCGGCGGTTGCCGTACATGCTCGGTGGTGCAGTAGTGGCTGCGGCGGCAATGATGCTGTTGCCTAATGCCTCTATGGTGGTGGCCTTTATTCCGCCAATGTTGTTTGGCCTTGTTATTTTCGCCATTAAAGACGCCGCTTTTAACGTTACCTTTCAGCCGTTCCGCTCTCTGGTCTCCGATATGGTACCACCGGAGCAGCGCAATATTGGTTACTCAGTACAAACCTTGCTAATTAATATCGGTGCGGTATTTGGCTCCATTTTGCCGTTTGTGCTCACCAACGTGGTTGGGCTGGAAAACGCCTCTAAAGCCGGTGAAGTGGCGCCGTCTGTGATCTGGGCATTTTATATCGGTGCTACTGTGCTGCTGGGCTCTGTGCTGTGGACAGTGTTTCGCACTAAAGAATACGCACCAGAGCAGTATTACGCTTACAAAGGCCTGGATGCAGAGGCGCAAACTCTGGCTGAACAGGTGCGTAAGTCGCGCTCGCTGGGCGAGAAACTCAGCGACTTCTGGCAAACCATGCTAAGCATGCCACGCATTATGAAGCAGCTGGCGCTGGTGCAGTTTTTCTCCTGGTTTGCGCTGTTTATTATGTGGACCTATTTTCCCGCGGCCATTGCGCAGAACACCTGGGGTGTCGGCGTAGAGTGGTACGACGGCAGCTATATTGCCCAAATGGGCGGCGTACCGGCACATATTGCTGCCGCCAAAGGTGCGGCCGGTGACTGGGTGGGTATTTTATACGCCGGTTACTCGCTGTTTGCCGTACTGTTCTCGTTAGTTATGGCCAAACTGGCTAACCTGTTTGGCCGCAAGTTTGTTTACTCGTTCTCCTTGCTGGCAGGTGGTTTGGGCTATTTAAGCTTTGTGCTGTTTACCGATCCAAGCATGACGCACGTAAACCTGTTGATTACTCAGGTAGAAATTCCCAAAGGCGCACTGGGGCTGATGCTGCCGATGATCGGCGTTGGTATTGCCTGGGCTGCTATTCTGGCCATGCCGTATGCGATATTGGCCGGTGCTTTGCCGCCGGAAAAAACCGGTGTGTATATGGGCATTTTTAACTTTACCATTGCCGCGCCGCAGATTGTGTCTGGTTTAATTGCCGGCTGGATCTTAGGCTCGGTGTTTCAAAACCAGGCGGTGTATATCGTGATGTTAGCCGGTGCTGCCATGGTACTGGGCGCCTTGTCGGTATGGCTGGTAAAAGAGCAGGAAACGCCAACCGCAGCCTAAACCTTTCAAGGGGGCAGAGCAGTTGAAAACTTCAAGCGATCTGCCCCCTTGAAACTGCGTTATCCCGCGCAGCCTAAAGGCAGGCTTAATCTGGCAACTGCGCCGCCTTGCGGGCGGTTAAAGCGGTTGAAGCTGCCGCCGTGTTGCATGGCGACGCGGGCGACGATGGCGAGGCCAATGCCGTGGTGTGAGACGCCATCGCTGACATTTTCATTGTTGTGCCAACCGGCACCGTCGTCGATAACATCAATCAGGCAATTGCTGCCGTCAGTGCTCAGTTCAACCCAGACATGGCCGTGGCAGTAACGCAGGGCATTACTGAATAAATTAGATAAGGCACGTTGCAATAGTTTTTTGTCAGCCTGAATAGTCAGCGCCGGTGTCGGCCGCAGGCTGAGCTGGTGTTCACTGTTGGCGGCAAATTTATCAATCAGTTCGCTAAGCAGTTCTGACAGCTGCAGCTGGGTTAATTCCAGCTCTGAGCGAAAGCCCTTCTGTGCCAGACGCAGATAATCGTAGACGTTGTCTTCAATTTCCTGCAGATTGCGGCGGATTTGTTTGCTGTCGGCTTCAGCCAACTGGTCTTCCAGCCGAAGCATAATAAACCGCAGCCGCGCCAGCGGGGTTTTAATATCGTGACAGACGGTGTCGGCCATTTCACGCTGCAGCGTATTTAAATCAGTAATGGTTTGGTTCATCCGGCTCAGCGACTGCGCCAATGGCTGCAAATACGACTGCTTGCTAAGCTGAAACGCCGGCAAGCGGCCCAAAGCTACTTCTTTTAACGCGCTCTGGCGCAGGGTTTCGACATCGCGAAACAAATTACGGCTTAACCAGAATAAAAACAGTAGCAACAGCAGCATAAACACATGCACTAAATCGACACTGAAATCTAACCGCGCCGGCAGGGTTAACTTAGTCAGACACAACAGATCGTTGTTGGTCATAGTAGCGCAAAGCGAGGCGTTGCCGGCGCTGTCGCGCATTATCTCCAACTGATAATCAAAGCCGGGGATCGGTTGCCACATTTGCTGCGGGTAAGTAACAAATAGCGCGTTCGGGCAGTCTTCGCTGGCGCTGATACGACAGCTTAACTGCAAGTCAGCCTGCTGATCATATACATAGGCCTGCTGCAGAATGCTTTGCGCCGCTACTACTATATCATTGCGCTGATAGATCAGGTGATACACCTGGCTTAAGCTGAAAAACAGCAGTAGCACCAGCAGTACTATAGCAAAGTAAAACCGCAACAAGGCCGAACTCATGCCGGCTCTGCTTCTGTGCTGTGGTAAGAAATGCAGTAACCTTTGCCCCAGATATTACGGATATTCCAGTGCGGATCTACCGCCTGTAGCTTGCGGCGCAACCTGGACGCGCGGCCATCGAAGGTGCGGTCGGCGCCGTCGTATTCGCGGCCCAGCTGCTCGCGAAACAGCCGCTCGCGGCTTACTACCACCGGGTAATTGCTGATCAAGCAAATCAGCAACTGCAGCTCGGACCCGGTCAGGTTGATCTCTTGGCCGGCCACGCTGACGCTGGCAGCTTTTTGATCGATCAGCAGGTTGCCCTGCTGCAACATATCGCCGCTGCTTACTGCACTGTGTGCCTCACTAAGGAAAATACGAATTTTTGCCAGTAAAATACGCGGATCGAGCGGCTTTAACAGGTAATCCTGGGCGCCCAGCTGCAGGCCTTCTAACTGGGCTGCAACCGAGGTTTGCGCCGTCATAAATAAAATCGGGCCTTTAAACTGCTGGCGAATTTGCCGCACTAAATCAAAGCCATTGCTGCCGGGTAGCATTACATCACAAACAATTAAATCGAATGCCTGTGCTAACAGGAGTTTCTTCGCCGTCAGCGCATTGCCACACTGGCTGATCTGAAAGCCTTCATGCTGCAGAAAATCTTCTACCAGCCTGGCCAGTTCCAAATCGTCTTCTATCAGCAGAATGTGCGCTGTCATTGCAGTAACCACCAGCCGTTACGGCTTTTATTCAGCAAATGCTCACCTGATTGCAGATCGACCCGTAATAAGCGCAGTTGCCGCTGTGCCAGCAGCTTACCGCTGGCCTGATCTTTTAACAGCAGCATTGTGTCCTGTTGTAGCGGCAAGGCCAGCTTAACTTGCTGTGCACTTTGCTGGCACAACAGCGGCGTAGCGGGGGCGGTTTGCTGATACAGGCAAACCGGTTGTGGCTGTTGCCAGCTAATGGTCAGATGTAACACACAATCCTGACCGGCGTGCTGCACGCACAAGCGCGGCGACACGGCGAACTCATCCGCGCCAACCGGCAAAAGTAGTAACAGAGCTGTGGCCGCAATAACTTTCATCATCGCCTTTCGCTGCTAAACAGGATAGCTAAGTGTAACGCAATAGCTGAGTGTGCCGTGCGCCATGCAATTAGTAAAGGCACAGCGCACAGGCCACAGTGTTAGCCCGTCGCTGGCATCAGAACTGGTATCTGACATCCACGCCGACAGTACGCGGTGCATTCAGGCTGGTCAGCGGCGTGCCCAGCGCTGCAGCCGCAAAGCCGCCGATACCGCCTACAGTAGTATTGTCAGTCAGGTTTTTACCCCAGACCGCCAGCTGCCACTGATCATCCTGGCTGGCCCAGCTCAGGCGCGCATTCAGGTGTTTTGTATCAGCAAAATAGCCCGGGATCTGATAAGCAATATCCAGGATATCCGGATCATCAGCTTTGGTATTCTCTTCAAATACATAATCGACATGCAGTTTAACGGCACCGCCGGCCAGGCGGTAATCCGGCGCCCAGTCAGCTGTCAGGGTATAAGAGTCGGCAGCCGAGCTTTTTTCCACATCGGTTACCAGTTCACCATCGGCATTGTAAAACTGCTGCCATTTCGACTCGGTTTTACGGTATTCAGTTACCAGGCCCAGCTTTAGTGTGTTGCTGGCTTGCCAGTCCAGTACCAGCTCACCGCCGCGGATTTCCTGGTCGCCGTTAATTACGATTGGAATGGCTACACCGGCGTCCGGTGCCTTACTGTTAACCGAGCGCTGGCGGTTGGTTAAGTCCATCTGGTAAGCCACCAGTTGAACGCGCAGGCTTTGCCACAGATCAGCTTTGTAGCCCAGCTCAATATTGGCCACTTCTTCCGGTGCAAAGGGGTTTTGCGACGACATTGGATCTAAAGAGTCATAACCGCCTGATTTATAACCGGTAGCATAAGACAGATACAGCATATTATTGCTGTCGATATTGTAGCGTGCCACCGCACGGCCGGTTAGTTTACTCCAGTCTTTGCTGGCATTAAGTTGCGGCATCAGCGGGAAAAGAAAATTGGTGATGCCGGGTAATGGCTGGCCGAACGAGCGTTCTTTAATTTCCCAGCTAAAGTCCTTTTCGTCACGGCTGTAACGCAAACCGGCGGTAAAACCCCAGTGGTCATTGAGCTGGTAGTCGAGATCCGAGTACAGGCCATAAGAAGTAAAATCGCCGGTGTTGATAATATCTTCGCTCCACATTTTACCGCTGTTAGACGGGCCGAATATTTCTGCCACGCCTAAGCCGCCGGCAATAGCGTCGTAGGTCAGATCACCGGTGGCGCCTATGGCGGCTACCAGCTGCGGGCTGAAAGGCTCAGCGCCAAGCATTTGCAGTAAACCGGCTACCGATGGGTCGACCATCGCCATCACACTTAACATGCTGGCCCAGTTCTGTGGGTTCCAGATATGGTCGGCCGGTAAGCCCATTTGGGCAATCATTTCGTCCGGCAGGCCGTTTTGCTGTAGCGCGCCGATCAGTTGTTGGTTCAGGCTGTCGGTGGTCAGGCGGGCAATGGTATCGGCCAGAATATTCAGGCTGGTTTTCTGATAGACATTTTCTTTGCTGTAGGTCATACCGCCGACGAAGCTCAGCTTGCCGTCGCTGTAATTCAGCTGTAGCTCGTTGTAAAAAATATCTGAGTCTTCAAAGTTAATGGTGTCCAGATAACGGGTTTTATCGGCGGTGCCATCGGCGTCATCACGGCCGGATACCTGCCACTGGCGCTTACTGCTGATAAATTTGGCAGACCACTCATCATTAAAATCGTGCCATAGCTTAACGGACAGCGCCGTCATATCGCGGGTTTCATGGCCGTCTATCACATCGTTTTCAATTTTACGATCGCTTGGGTTCAGGCTGTAAGCATAAGGGCTGACGCCAACGCCAGGGGCATAACCCTGGTCGACATCATCCCGGTCGTAGCTAAGTTGCACTTTGGTGGCATCACTTAACTGCCACAGCGCCACCAGACGGGCAGAGCGGTGATTAACGCTGCCCAGTTCATTGCCGCGGTAATCCGGGTTCAGGTTATCAACATAAGCATCGCGCTGGTTGCTCATCAGGTTTAGGCGCAGCGCAAAGTTATCGCTTAGCGCTTTATTGCCCATCAGTTCGAAACGTTGCAGGCCGTAATCGCCCAGCGTGGCTTTGACAAAGGCTTCATCGTCCAACCGTGGCGCATTGGGGATCATGTTTACCACCCCGGCGGCGGCGTTTTTACCAAACAGGGTGCCCTGCGGGCCTTTAAGAATTTCAATGCGTTGCATATCGGAAAACAGCACACTTTGCGCCGCCCGCGGCAGGTAAAAATCATCAAAGAATATCGCCACTGACGGGTCGCCGCCGGTACTGATATTACTGCTGGAAATGCCACGTATTTCCGCCGAGGCCTGTGCCACCGCTTCTTTGCTGAATTTAAACCCCGGGGTGTAATCGGCAATATCACCCAGTAGCACTGAGCTGGTGTCAGTAAGATTCTCAGCACTAACGCTGTCAATCGCCAGCGGTACATCCATTACATTCTGCACGCGTTTTTGCGCGGTGACGGTAATGGTTTCAATTGCCGATTCGGTTTTTTCTGCCGTGTTATTGTCCTGCGCCAACGCTGTACCCAGCTGGCTGGCGATGGCCAGGCTGATACACCAGGCTAACGGCTGCCTGCGAAAACCACTTTTAGCTTGCTGTTGAGTTGCCATGCTTTTCCCCTGACTTTTTTGTTCTAATTATCTGCAACATGCTGCCTGGCGTGGTAAGTGCGCTTGCTTGTTTTTACAGCGAATGCAGTAGAGCTGATAGTAAACCCACTGCAGGCGAAATAAACCGATCTGCACATTTTTGTACACTTTTGCGTTTGAACCTGGCGCCGCTAAAACGCACTCTACCGACAAGAAAGCGATCACAACCCGGAGTGTGTGGGGCGATGAAAATGACATTTATCCAACTGGCTGCCGCGTTGATCTTGGCAGGCAAAGCTTATGCCGCCAATCTGCCGGCCCTGACAGACACTTGCCTGGGCTGCCATCAGAGTACAGTCAGTGTGGCCACCGGCGCACCGCTGCTGGCAGGACAACAGGCGTTTTATCTGCAAAAGCAGTTACAGCAATTTCAAAGCGGCCAGCGTGGTGCCAATGCAACAGACGTCAGGGGTCAGCAAATGGCGGCGATGGCCGCGATGCTAAGCGCGGCTGATATTCAGGCTCTGGCGCGCTATTTCAGCCAGCAGCAGGCCGACACCCCGGCTGTTGCTGCCGATGCTGCACTGCTGGATCAGGGCCGGCGCATGTACATAGGCAGCTGCGGCGCCTGCCACGGCGCCAAAGCGCAAGGCAATATGGCGTTTAATGCCCCGGCGCTCAGCATGCTAAACGCGGATTACATAGCACTGCAGCTGCAACATTTTAAAACCGGCTTGCGTGGCAAAGACAAGACCGATAAACCGGGGCGGCAAATGGCGCTGATCAGCCGCAGCCTGAGCGAACAGGATATGCAGGCGGTGGCTGCTTATATCGGGGCAGGCATGCCATGATGCTGCATGGTTTATTACTGGCTGCCAGCCTGAGCGCTACAGACGGCTTTAACCTGAGCCAGAGCTGTCCGCCCAGCTTTGAGTTGACAGCCGATAACCAGTGCAAACTGGTTACCCGGTACGATTTATACGACTCACTGCAAAACAAAGGTGTTGGCGGCACCCAAACGGCTTTGCCGCCCCGGCGCGATGGTTTTAGCCCGCAGCAAATCGATTTAGGCCGCTATTTATTTTTTGATCCATTGCTGTCGGGTAATCATCAGCAGGCCTGTGCCAGCTGCCATCAGCCGGCGCGTGGTTTTGCCGATGGCAAGGCGCTCAGCGCCGGTGTCAACGGGGCTTTGGGTACGCGCAGTGCACCCGGTTTATGGAATGTCGGCTTTTTACGCCGGTTGTTTTGGGATGCCAGTGCCGGCTCATTGGAAGAGCAGGCGCTGATCCCGATGCAGGCTGAACATGAAATGGCCAACACGCCGGCGCAATTGCTGGCCGATTTGCAGGCCAATGCCCATTATCCGGCGCTGTTTCGTCAGGCTTTTAACACTGAACGCATAGCGCTGCCGCAGGTAGCAACGGCGTTGGCGGCGTTTCAAAGCTCGCTGGTGTCACTAAACAGCCGTTATGACCACTATGCCCATGGCTACCATCAGGCACTGAACGAGCAGGAAATTAAAGGCATGAATGTGTTCCGCTCTTTTGTTGCCCGCTGTGCTGAGTGCCATACCCCGCCGTTGTTTACCAATCAGCAGATTGCGGTGATTGGCACACCCGAGCCGGACGGCATGCCGTTTGACGCCGGTGCCGGTGCCAAACCGGGGTGGGAAAAATTACGCGGTGGTTTTAAGGTACCAACGCTGCGCAATATCGCGCTGACTGCGCCCTATATGCATTCCGGCCGTTTTGCCAGCCTGGAACAGGCAACTGAATTTTACAGCAAGGGCCGCGGCCATGCGGTGCCAGCGGGTGAAGATTTACTGCTGCACTGGCATATCTGGGAGCCAAAACTGACGGCGGAAGAAGTGCAGCAAATAACCGCCTTTCTCGGCAGTCTGACCGATCAAAGCCTGCTGCCGCAAACGCCACAGCGTTTACCGTCTGGCTTGGCATTACCGAAAGAAATAACAACCAACACGCACACTTCAGGAGCGACAGAATGAAAAAAACTACCATAGCGCTGGTGTTGCTACTGCCGGTCGCCTTTTTTTCCGGCCGGTATTTTAGTAACACGGCCATGCAGGCGCCAAGTCTGACCGCAGATGTTAGCTTTAGCGGCGGTGTAGCAGCTTCAGGCAATGCAAAAAAATCGGTGATTGACCACGGTGAAGTAGGCCAGGTACATCAGGTGAAGCCCGGCCAGCTGATTATGGATGCGGTAAAAGCCGCTAAGCCCGGCGACGTGATCCAGGTGTTTCCCGGCGATTACATTGAAACCGTGTATATCGATAAAGACAATATTCGGTTAAGCGGCGTGATCATAGACGGTAAAAGGCCGCGTTTATTTGGCGAAGAGCGGTTAAACGACGCTATTTTATATTCCGGCAATAATATCCTGATCGAGAACTTCCTGATCACCAAATACAAAGGCAACGGCATTATGGGCCAGGCCGGCAATAACTTTGAGATTCGTAACAATATTATTGAAGATACCGGTGTGTACGGCATTTTTCCACAGCTGGGTGAAAATGGTCTGGTCGAGCACAACATTATTTCCGGCATTGAAGATGCAGCGATTTATGTCGGCATGAGCGACCATATTCATGTCGCCAATAACGAAGTATTCGACAGTGTCGCCGGCATTGAAATTGAAAACAGTCGCCATGCGGTGGTCGAGAACAACTTTGTGCACAATAACACCGGCGGCATTCTGGCCTTTGTTACACCTGGCCTGCCGATTAAAGACACCGTCGATGTAATTATCCGCAATAACTGGATCAGCAATAACAATACCGCCAATTTTGGTGCGCCCGGTTCAATGGTAGCGGGCATTCCGGCCGGTACCGGCATACTGATAATGGCGGCCGATGAGGTGATCATTGAAGACAACCTTATTATCGGCAATAAAACCGCCGGTATCATTATTACTGACCACCAGAATGCGCCGAATACCACGCTGGACCCGGAGTCTGATCCGACGCCGGACAAGGTAATGATTTTAAATAACCTGATGTACAACAATGGCTACGACACCATCGCCGAAGCCAAAGTACTGATGGCCACTGAGTTTAAGCAGGGACAGCCGGATATTATCCGCGTGGGTAACAGCAATAACAGCTGTATTAATAACCCGCAGCAATATATCACTGTCGGCGTAAGTAAATGGCCGGCCTGCAGCTTTACCAATACCGACAGCGTGGTTAACTATCTGCTGGAAGAGCCCGCTGCACCGCGCACTGTGGCAGCGGATGAAAAGGGTAAATATGTCTATCTGGGTGTATGTACCGGCTGCCATGCCTATACCGGCCGTTTAGTGGGCCCGCCGGTGCAGGTGCTCCAAAGCTTGTATATGGATGAGCCGCAAGCGCTGGCCGACTACATTCTTAACCCGGTGAAAAAGCGTGACGACTATCCGCCTATGCCGAAACAGGATTATCTGGACGCTGAGACCCGCTTAGCCGTGGCCGAATATATGCTGACCGTTAGTAACTAAGCGGGGCAGAACATGCAGGGCAGCAGCTGCGGCTAACAGCTGCAGCCCTTTAGCAAGAGGCCGGAGTGGCAGCCAGCTTGTTACTGTTCGATGGCTTCCCGGCGCTGCCGTTCATACTCTTCATAGCTCTGGTCCATGCCCTGCATGCACTTGTCATACTCAGCAGCAGGTCCGCGCATGCATTGTTGCTGCTTGTTCAGTTGCAGATTTTGATATGCAGCTTTATTGCTGCAGCCGCTAACACACAATAGCAGGCAGAGAATTAAAGTGGATTTCATCGTAGCTCCGGTAAATGCAAATGCCAATAGTTTAGCTGAAGTATAACCATGCCTTAAGATTTAGCTCTGTAGTAAGCCACCAACGCATTGGCGTGGCTAAGGGTAGTAAATAATGCCAGCACAAAATATGCAACCATATGGTTGCATATTTTGTGCTGCTGTGCTTTTATTAAACCGCAGTGAAGATAAACTCAACTACGGAGCAACTTATGCAAAACATTATTCAACGCGAACTGACTATCAACGCCACAGCAGAGCGTATATACAACGCCATCGCTACGCCAGAGCTGGTGGTAAAGTGGTTTCCCGATACAGTAACAGGCGACTACCGCCAGGGCGCGCAAGCGGTTTTTAGTTTTGGTACAGAACATCAAAGCAGTGTCTATATCGAAGCGGCCAACCCCTGCAACTATTTTGCCTATCGTTGGGTACCGGGCGGCAATAACTTCACCGGAGACGTGTTAACCGTGCCTAACACCCTGGTTGAGTTTCGTATTGCCGAACTTGAGCCGGGCCGCTGCAAGGTTAGCTTAACCGAAACCGGCTTTGCCGGGTTGCCGCCGGAAATTGCCGCAAGCAGCTTTAATGAAAACAGCGGCGGCTGGGACTTTATGCTGGGCCGGCTGCAGCAATATTTCAGTGCGGAGGCCAAATGAGCCAGGTCGCTGTAGCACAGTTGTTTAAAGCGTTGGGTGACCCGGTGCGGTTGCAAATAGTGCAGCGGCTGTCACATGGCGCTGCACTGTGTATGGGCGAGCTGTCTAAAGATCTTGGCATTTCCCGCCAGGGCGCCCGTAAGCAAATTCAGGCGCTGGTGTCGGCTAAAGTAGTACAGCTGCACCCGGTGGGGCGCGAAGTGAAAGTGCAACTGGATGCTGCCGCGCTGGCGCAGGGGCGGGCTTTTATCGCCAGTCTGGAAGCGCAGTGGGATCAACGCTTACAAGCACTAAAGCAATTTACCGAGCAATAAACGGTTTTGCACGGCAGAGCAGGGCATACGGCTTGATACCGCAAAGCCCTGCCTCTCAGACACGGTTTATGGATACTCCGCCATCGACCAGCATCGCAGAGCCAGTAGTGAAACTGGAAGCATCGGATGCCAGGTATAATGCGGACTGCGCAATTTCATCTGGTGTTGCCATGCGTTTGAGGGCGTGCAGATTATGTACAAAGGCAAGGGCTTCCGGCGTATTGGCAAACTCACGACCCGCCGGCGTGTCCGTACCACCTGGCAAAAGGGCATTAACGCGGATATTCTGCGGCCCATGCTCAGATGCCAACACCTGAGTTAGCCCTATCAGGCCGGCTTTACTGGCTGCGTAGGCGGCCATACCCGGCATACCCGCGGTATAACCGACGAAAGTAGAGGTGAAAATTAACGAACCGCCGTTTCGGGCCGCCATAGCGGGCAGTTGGTACTTTGCGCCCAAAAACGCGCTGGTTAAGTTGGTGGCAATAACCTGGTCCCAGTCCTTTTGCGACATATCCGGCACCGGCCCCATAGCACCGAGGATAGCCGCATTGTTAAAAGCGATATCCAGTCCGCCAAAGTGGTTTACCGCCATATCTACCAAGGCTTTGGCAAAAGCTTCCCCGGCCACATCACCCGCCAGCGCCAGTGCCTGGCCACCTTCCGCTTGAATTGAGTCCACAAGATGGTCAAGCTCTTTCTGTCGCCTTGCCGCCACCACTACGGCAGCACCTTCTCTGGCAAAAAGCTTTGCGGTGGCGTAGCCAATCCCGGTGCTGGCGCCGGTAACAATAGCCACTTTGTTGGCAAGTACAGTCATCAATCATTCCTCCTGGTTCTGTTCGCTATAAAAGGGCAGATGCCCGAACAGTTGCCATGTTAAGAGGCTAAACAATTCCTGCCGATCCGGATCTTGCGGTACTGCAATTGCGCTATAACAGCGCCGGCCCGCTACTCTGGCTGGGTTGCGTATTGCCGAAGGTGAACCCGGCAGTTATCAGTGCGCAGCAGGTTGATTAATGATGTCCACCACGGTATTGGCTGAGCGCACGGCTGACTCTAACAGCGGTACGCCGGCATAAGCCCAGGCGCCACAAAAGAACACTTTGCGGCCGGGCTGGTGGTGCCATTGATTAAGGGCGCTTAGCACCCGGGCGGTGCCGGGGGCAACCACAGCACGTTGCAGCGGTATCCTGGCCAGTACGGTATCGGGGGCCGGCTCAAACAGCGGGTTCCAGGTTTGAAAAACCGGCGTGTTGTTAAGGGAAGGTTCTAGCTGATTAACCCAAACGGTAAACATGGGTTTATCCAATGCCTGGTCCATCTGGAAATTCAGTGCGCTCCAGTCGCGTTTGTATAACGGCATAAAGCGCGCATCGGTATGCAGCCATAGTTCGCCTGAAGCAAAGCCGATATTCGCCAGCATGTCGCGTTCGGCAGCAAATTGCCCGGCATGCAAAAAGCCCAGCTGATTCGCCTGAGTGGCGACTATTACCCGGTCAAATACGCCGGTTTCGCCGCGCTTGTTAAGCACTGTTACTGCCTGGTTGTTTTGCTCTACCAGTGCTACAGCGCTGCCGCTGCAGAAACGCAACTCTTTAGTCAGCCCTTGTACTAACGCAGGGGTGCCGCCGCTCAGACGACAAAATGTCGCGCCGTGCAAAATGTTGTCCAGCAGCGACAGTAACTGTAGCGCCGGCCAGTTTAGCAGGTGTGTTTCGTCGCAGGTGCAAATGGTGGTAAGGATTGGCAGTACCAGCCCGCGCCAGAATAACGGGTCAAAGTGTTGCTGTGCCAGCAATTCGCCCAGCGTGGCGTCGTTGCCCTGATGTTGCAGCCTGCGGGTCAGCTGCCGCAGTTGCCGGATACCCAAACCGATACGCAGCGTGCGGCTGTTCAGGTAACGCCAGGAACCAACAAAAGGCCAGCCCAGCAGCGGCACTTCGCCACTGCGAAACCAGGTGTGACGATTAGTCCAGCTGCAGGAGCTGAAAGTGCGCACATCAAAGGTGCTAACGCCAACCTCTTGCGCCAGCTGCAGCACGCCGGGCCAACTATCCTGACTCATCACGCGCAGTGGCATATCGACCAGACCACCTGCTACCGTCAGCGTGTGGGCGTCCATACCATGCTGCTCAAGGGCTTCAAATACAGTGACATCATGGCCGGCGCAACGCGCCCTGTAGGCTGCTGCTAACCCGGCCATGCCGCTGCCGATCACTGCAATTGAATAAGCCATGCTGCGTTCTCTCCTGGTTGATTAAGCCGGCGCCTGGCGGCCAAAAATAAGCAATCAATTTGCTCTGACTGTTTGCTCTTCCTTCCAGCGATTGCCGCTAACAAAAGTGGACAGATCATTGCTTCTTACTCCCTGTTGGCGCAGCACCTTAAGAGCTTTGCCGGCCACCAATTGGCGTAAATAGAATGGCTGATGCACCACAAAATGATGGATAGTATGGGTACTGCCAAAGTTACAACAAAATAGCTGCAGCGGCATAAAATACCAGCGATCCAAAATTTGGGTCTGCTGCAGCAAGTTATCTACGTTGCCGTAATAATGCATATGGGAAGTAATAAAATTTAAACAGGCCGAGCGAATTACGTTGGGGGCGATCAGCACTACCACTGCGAAATCAATGCCTTGCATCAGCCATACTAAGCTGTCTGGATAAGCTCCGCCGTTAATCCCACCGAAGAGGGCATCATAGGCGTGGAATAACAAAAACAGATACCAACAAAGAAAATACAGGCTAGCCAGCGGAAAGCTTGCTTGCAGCAGCTTTTTCACTGAAAAGTTGTCTACTTCGCGGCGCAAAATAGCGCGACGTATATACAGACCCGATAAACCGTCAAACATCACAATAAAACGACTAAAGCCATAGGCAATGCCATTGCCTACCAGACGTTCTTCCACATCATTGGTAGTGCCGGAGACTTTGTGATGTAACAGATGCATATCGCGCCTGTACCAGGGGTTAACTGTGTTAGGGCGCATCAACCAGGTTAGCAGCATCATGCCATGGTAGATAATTGGCGTGTTACGAAAATACTGACGATGGATCAGATCATGTTCAACTTCATGCGACAGCGATGCACACAGGGCGGCCACAATTATGCAGGCCCAGGCCGGGATCAACTGCAGGTAATATAAACCAGCGGCAGTTAGCATCCCCGTTAGTGCAAACAGTAATATACCCAGCCCAAGCCAGTCCTGGTAGCGCAGGATGGGGTAGCGTTCGCGCCAATATTGTTCTTCGGCACGAATAGCCTGAATGATGTAGCGGATGCGTTGCTGCGGCGATAGCTCATCTGATGTTTTATTTACTGACATAGTTGTCGCCTTTTTCCTGCTCAGTACTGCTTGATCTCTGTGCATGGAATGCCCCCCAGTCTCTCATCTGCATCAATAAGGGGGTCAGCGTTTTGCCATATTCTGTCAGCGAATACTCAACATGAGGAGGAACAACTTCAAACACTTGCCGCGCAACAACGCCGTCATCGACCAGTTCTTTTAGCTGCATGGTCAACATTCGCTGCGTAATGCCATTAATCATGCGTTTTAAGGCGTTGAATCTGCATTTGTCGTTTTCTAACAGATTAAACAAGATAATCGGCTTCCATCTGCCACCGATCACCTTGAGAGTCGTCGTTACTGAGCAGCCAAATGGTTCATCGTAGTTCATATCGGCGTTATTCTTAGTGGTATACAAATTGATACTACATTACAAAATTGTGCGTACTTATGCAAAGGGAACTTTCGATGTAGACTGCAGAAAATTCAAATTCGGAGATAAAAAATGCAAGCTGTAGTGATCGAACAATTTGGCACGGCAAGCGTGATGAAGCTGGTAGAGCAACCGACACCTACCCCTGCAGATGATGAAGTGCTGGTAAGGGTAAAAGCGGCATCGGTGAACCCTGTTGATATACAAACCAGAAGGGGAGACTACAAAAGTATTGTTGCCTTACCGGCAAGGCTGGGCGTTGATTGTGCCGGCATCATTGAGCAAGTTGGCAAAGATGTGCATGATCTGCAGGTTGGCGATGAGGTGTTTTATGTGCCCAGATTACTGGAAAATGAGGGCAGCTATGCAACACACCATGTTGAGAAAGCCGCTATAGTCGCCAAAAAACCTGCCACCCTTTCTTTTGAGCAAGCGGCTACATTGCCTTTAGCCGCAGGCACTGCATGGGAGTGTTTAGTTGAGCGGGGCCGCCTGAAAAAAGGCGACAAAGTGCTTATCCATGGCGGCGCGGGTGGTGTTGGTGTGTATGCTATTCAGATTGCGAAGTTTTTTGGCGCGCATGTGGTAACTACATCCGGTCTGCATAACAAAGATTTTGTCGAAATGCTTGGGGCTGATGTTAATTACGACTATCGCAATGAGTCGTTGTACGAACAACTGCAGCAGGACTACAGCTCTGGTTTTGACATTGTCTTAGATACTGTTGGGCAAAAGACAATAGAAAACAGTCTTTCGTTGTTGGCAACCTCAGGGCGGTTAGTGTCTATTGTCGATATGGCTGTGCCGCAAAATCTGATTGCCGGCTGGTTAGCCAATGCAGAGATCCATTTTGTGTTTACAACCCAATCAGCGAAAAGGCTTACTGAAATAGCAAAAGTAGTTGATGCCGGTGGTATTAAGCCAATCGTCGAGCGGGTGATGAAGTTAACTGACATAGTGGCAGCGCATAAGCTAATCGAAACCGGAAACCGAAAAGGTAAGATTGCAATCTCGGTAGACTAGCGACTGGTTAGCGCCAAAGAAAGCTTACTGGCGCAGTATTTTCGCCAGCGCTTTACCTTTGGCCAACTCATCTATCAGTTTGTCCAGATAGCGTATTTTTTGCATTAGCGGGTTGGCAACATCTTCAACCCGCACACCGCAAACTACGCCTTTAATCAGCCCACAGTTCGGGTGCATCGCAGGGGCTTGAGCGAAGAAGCTGGCAAAGTCATGCTGTTGGTCAATTTGCTGCTGTAGCTCAGTTTGGCTGTAACCGGTAAGCCAGCAGATAATCTGATCCACTTCATTCTTAGTGCGGTTTTTACGCTCAGCTTTTTGCACATACAGCGGATAAACTTTAGCAAAAGGCATGCTGAAAATGCGATGCTCTGTCATTGAAGTTGTCCCTCTAAGGCAGTTGCAACTGACGCTCGCTGCGCCAGACACGGATCAGGCTGATACGGTCTGCTTCGCGCAGGTACACCACACGAAACGGCGGCAGAATAATTTCACGGATATTAGCCTGGTTAAACTCCGGCACCATCCGGCCGGAATCAGGCTGCGCTGTCAGGCGCCGGGTAGCTGCCATAATGTCGGTAACAAAACGCTGACCAATATGCGGCACGCCTTGCTCCAGATACCAGGCTTTTATTGCCAACAGGTCAGACAGCGCGGACTGAGCAAGCTCTAATCGCACTCAGCCGATCCCCAGCAGCTGTTTAGCCTGTTCGGCAGTTACCGTATTGCCATCACGAATATCTGCCAGGCCGGTTGCAATGGCTTTAACAAAGCGCAGCTCTTCAGCGGTGTTCTCGTAATCTTCCAGCGCTTGAACCACAGCAACGCCCCGGCCACGGCTGGTTAATAATACCGGCCGGTGGGTAGTGTTGGTTTGAGTAACTACTTTGCCCGGGTTTATTTTTAAATCCGATAACGGCACTACATCTTCAGAGAATTTGGTTTGCATGCTCAGCTCCTGCTGTTAACAGTAGCTATTAATAGCACCTGTTAAAAGGTGCCGTCAACTGATGGCAGTGCCAGGCACGAAAGTATGGTGCGGTTGTCACAGGTTACTTTTTATCGATTGCTATATTCCCGTCCAGGTAGCAAACTGCTTTAGTCAACCCACCACTAAACTCAAACATAAAAGGACAGGATTATGACTCTGCATATTGACCTTATTCCGGTACTCTCCATCGTTGCCGGCATTCTGATACTGATCCGGCCCAAAATCTTAAACTATGTTGTGGCTATTTATCTGATCGCCGTAGGCGTGATCCAGATTTTTGGTTTGCAAATCTAACCCTAACAGTCAGGCGTTGTGCGGCAAATCCATTGCCGCAATATTTTACCGATACCGAATTTTCGCCTGTGTGTCGTTAATTAGCTACGACCCCTTTTTCCCGGTGTGTCGATAATTAGCTACGACCCCTTTTTCCAACGATTTCATCCATGCGCGAAACGAAGCGACTGTTTGCTGTCCAGTTGAGCGCCTTGTTAGCTGAAAAATGATTCAGGGTATGCATCACGTTCAGCGTAATGTATTAAACAATGGCAGGCTTGCTCGATATTTGGTTGCTTGCCACCATGATTTGAAGCCCACCCCTCAAGAACCTCTAGAGCTACGAAAACCTCTAGGAAATAGGACTTGCCAGGGCATCTTGTTTTTGCGACTTCGCTAGTTTTCATTTTAAGTTCTTCGTCGGTCATTTCTATGACCACAGCTTCAGACTTGGGGTGATAAGAACCATCAATTTTTTGTACGAATATGGTTCCCTCATCATCGAAATTATCTAAGGCTTGTATGACTTCGAAGAGCTTCATAATTTCCTTTTGCAGCTAACGCCCGCAACAAACGCGACGTAGCGAGTCGAGGCCGATAGGCCGGTTTGGTTGCGTTTGTTATGCTCCATTACATTGGACCAAGATCTTTCAACAACTCTTTTACCATGCCGTTAAATTGAGAACTTCCTATGCTGCCCTCTACGAAATGCTCTGCAGCCTCTACTAGCATACGCAAATTTATGATGCCACCAACACGTCGTTCTAGATCAGTTCTTAGCCGCTGATCGTGACCAGGAAGAAAATCACCACCAGCTGTGGTTCCGCCACAATTACATGCACATTCCATAGCTAGTTCCTCTTTCTTTCCCTAGTGCATAACGCCCAAATTTAGCGCGGAAAGCCGCGCAGCGGGTTGACGTCGCAGCCAGCGCTTTTTGCTGGCGATAAAATTTGCTTGTTAGGAGACGGCACGACTCATGTAGCAAATTTTGTCATCTTCACTTGTTAAAACAAACCCTTGCCGCTTATACAAATGAATGGCAGGGCTATTTTTAAACACTCTAAGTTTCAAAATGTGAGAACAGTGATTTTTAGCCAAACGTTCCGCCTCAGCAAGAGCAATTGAGCCAATCCCTCGGTTCTGATAACTCTGATCCACTTGCAAATCACGTACCCAGCACTCTTCAGTGTCGAAAGATAATCTAATGACACCAACAAGCTTTTCTTCAAACAAAATATCAAAGTTCACAAGCTCTTGTGTCATTTGCTCAATCTGAGCTTCATCCCAATCTACAGAGTATTGTTCGTAATATGGGCGCATATTCGTCAAAGTAAAGTTTGCTGCTTTTGCTAAGTCCTTAGCTGGTCTAAATGTAACCATCGTTCTAGTTTCCTAACGCCGCCAGCACGCGCGGCTTTGTAGTGAAGGCGTAGCCGCAACGGAAAAGCCGTCGCCGTGCCTAGCCTTGTTATGTGGCTGCCGCATTTCGAAGCTCCTTGGCTACCAGTCCCTTCTTAGAGTCTGCTTCTGCTAAGATCGCAGCATCCTGTAGCGATACCCTTGCCCCGAACCAGTCAACAGCAGCGGCGACCACTGCCGATGCCTCTTCTACCGGAAGACGAACCCGAACATGACACTTGTTCTCCGTGGGGGATGCTTCGTCGCCATAAGCGCGGAAATAGACCCCCAAATTTATGTAGAACGTGCCTGCACCCCATTGTGATTTTTGAACGTTGAAGACGGCAATGCTCTCACCTTGGTCTTTTCGCCAAGTGGAATTGCTCTTCTTGAAGCCACTCTGCTTCAATAGCGGGCCTATATCTTGAATGAACAAATCAGCGTCCATCTCTCACCACATAACGCCCGCCACAAACGCGAGCAACTTGTTGCGAGTCGAGCGCCCAACGGGCGCGTTTTTGATGGCGATTGTTAGGCATTTGCAACACCTGAACTTTTTGCTGCTTGCTTGCCCAAGGCAACACCAAACAAAAGCGCAATAAACATACTGACATAATCAATTTGCCAGCCGCCCAAAAGAACCTCGCCAGCAAGAAAAAACAGAATACATGATGCAATTAAAGAACTGAGCAAAACAACTATAAGTGCATGTATAAAAGCAAATTTTTTCTGGTTCTTCACTAGAAAATAAATGATCGTTGCTTCAACAACCATAGAAAGGAAAATAAAGCTCCAGTAAATTGAGCTCGGAATCATTTCACCAGCTGAATCATAGCGCCCAATAACATACCCCAATGGCACTCCCGAAGCAGTCGAACAGATAAAGTAAACCACTGTGTATTTAGCAATTCGTGCCCAGTTCACGTAACGTCCTTTTAAATGCCTAACGCCCGCCACAAACGCGAGCAACGTGTTGCGAGTCGAGCGCCCAAAGGGCGCGTCTTTGATGGCGTTTGTTATACAACTTTACGCCCCTGGGTTGAACGCCATGCAACGAACGAAACTGTAGCGCCAACTAGTATTGAAGCCAAAGTTAAAAACACATAGTAACTATTAAACTCATTACTGAGAGCGTAAAACGAATAGCTAAAAACACACCCTAGCAAACCGCCAACAGACGCCCCAACTGCAATATAAATTTGTAATGATTTAACCATTCTGGCTCTCAGGAACAAAAGTGCAGGCAACAAAACCACTGGCACTAATATAAGCGGCATTACCATAACAAGTAATAAAAAAGGAACGTAACCCACCGCTAAACCCTTTAAGTTGTATAACAATATTATTAGAAGGCAAAATCCCTGCTTTCCACTGCGGGTTTCACCCTTCTATCCTGATTTCACACCCTGCTAAACTAGCCAACATTTGTCGCTAAATCAACAACATCTTGTACCGTGCTTAATATGTGTCTGGGTGAAAGCGGGGTTTAAGCTTGCGATTGACTTATTAACAAAAGTATTGCTGCTTTACAGTAGGTTATACAGTGTTTACTTGCGGTATTGCGGCTAAAAAATGACAGAGCTTTGAGAAACCACAGCGGCTGGCACCGCTGTGGGTGTTTAAAACTAACGAATATCCAGCACCAAAGTGCCCCGTGCTGGTACGGTGAGTTGTTTATCCAGCTTAATGCTGTTGCCGGTAATTACCTCGGTTGCGGTTTTACCTTGTTGCAGTACTTCATTAAATCGGGCTAAATCCAGCGTTACCGGCTGGTGTTGTTTATTCATTACCACCATCACGGTTTGCTTGTCGTTGTAACGGAAATAGGTATAAGTGCCTCTGTCCGGGGCATAGTGCATCAGCTTGCCGCTGTGAATGGCGCTGGCTGTTTTGCGCCAGTTCAGCAGAGTTTTTACCAGCTGCTGTGCGCTTTTCTGCGAGCTGTTTAGGCCTTTGCCGGTAAAGGCATTAACCTTATCGCCGGCCCAGCCGCCGGGGAAGTCGGCGCGTACTTTGCCGTCATCGCGCACTTTGGGGCTGGTCATAGCGATTTCAGTGCCGTAAAACATTTGCGGTATACCGCGCATGGTAAGCAGGTAGCTTATTGCCATGCGGTATAAAGCCATATCTTCGTTAAGCAGGGAAAAAATCCGTGCGGTGTCGTGGTTGCCTTCAAAGGTGACCAGGTTAAACGGCTCGGCGTAGATATGGTCGTTGCTGAGCATCTCGTACAAGCCAATCCAGCCGCCATTCCAGCTTTCATCGTCGGTCAATGCTTTTAACATGGCGTCATAGAGCGGAAAATCCAGCATCGCCGGTGTGTGCGATACATAACCATCTTTGTTTTGCTTACCACGTTGCCAGTACGACACGATAAGCGGATTCGGGCTCCACTCTTCGCCAACAATATTAAAATCCGGGTACTCCAGCATCAGGCGCCGTGCCCATTCGCTTAAAAACTGCTTGTCGGCGTAGCTGTAGGTATCTTCGCGGATGCCGGCCAAATTGGCGTACTCTACCCACCAGATACTGTTTTGGATCAGGTAAGTCGCCAATAGCGGATGGCGCTGGTTTAAATCCGGCATAGTGTCGACAAACCAGCCGTCGGTAAACTGCGCGCTATCAACGATGCTGGCGTACGGGTCTTGCACCGTGCTGCGGTTATGGTTAGTGCCAACAAAGGCCGTACCGGTTAAAAAACTTTGGCTGTTCAGCCAGTTGCTATCCGGCAGATCTTTTAGCCACCAGTGTTGATAGCCAATATGGTTCAGAATAATATCCTGAATCACTTTAATGCCCTTGCTGTTGGCGGCAGCAACAAAATCGCGGTATTGGCTGTTAGTGCCAAAGCGCGCATCGATGTTGTACAAATCGGTCGCGGCATAGCCGTGGTAGGAATAGGCGCTTTGGTTATTCTCGGTCAGTGGTGTTGGCCAAATGGTGGTAAAACCTATATCGGCGATGTAGGGCAGGGCGTTTTGCATACCGGCTAAATCGCCACCGTGGCGGCCGTTGTCGTCATTGCGGTTGGCTTTGTCCGGCATACCGGGCATATTGTCATTGGCCGGGTTGCCATTAGCAAAACGGTCTGGCGTCAGCAGGTAAATCACATCAGCCGGGTTAAAACCCCGGCGTTTGGCGGAGTTGGCGCGGCGCTGTAACAGCGGGTAACTGTGGCTAAGCAGCGTTTCGCCGTTCAGGCTAAACTGCAGTGCGATATCACCCGGCTGTACATCAGCGGCCAGGCTGAGGTTAACAAACAGATAGTTTGGGTTAGCGGTGCGTTCCACGCCGGTTACGCTGACGCCGTCGTAATTAAGCGCCGGAGTTAATTTGGCAATATCTTTGCCATATACCAGCAATTGCAGCTGTGGATGCTGCATACCGGCCCACCAGTTGGCGGGTTCTAACCGTGTTATTTGATAACGGTCTGGCTGAAAACTTTGTGCCATGGCATGGCTGCTTAGCAGGCAGCCGGCGGCGCTAAGCGCCAGTAAGGTTTTAGCGTACATAGGTTACTCTGCCTTAAAACGAATGGCGGCGCCGCCACTGCCGGCCAGCGGCAGGGTTAAACTGTCGTTAGCGGTTACGCTTTGCTGCTCGATAATCATCTGGTATGGCTTGGTGCGCCAGTCGGCGTCTTTGCCATCGCGGTAAATTTGTGCGCTAAAACGCTTACCGGCCGGCAAAAAGTCCAGTTTTACCGTTACAGTGCGTGCCTGTTCATCAGTCAGTGCGCCTAAGTACCAGTCGTTGCTGTGTTTATCCTTGCGGGCAAACACAACAAAATCGCCGACTTCACCTTGCAGCGCTGTGCTTTGTGCCCAGTCGGTGGGGACGTCTTTAATAAACTGAAAGGCTTTGGGGTGGGCGTCGTAATGTTCGGGTAAGTCGGCCACCATCTGAATGGGGCTATACAACACCACATACAGCGCCAGCTCTTTAGCCAGTGTTGATTGCACGCGGTTTTCCGCGTCTAAACCCTTATAGGCGAGGTTAAAGATGCCGGGTGTGTAGTCCATCGGGCCGGATAACATGCGGGTAAAGGGCAGCATAGCAGTATGCTCCGGCGGGTTGGGCGGCGAGCCCCAGGCGTTATATTCCTGGCCACGGGCGCCTTCGCGGCTAATCCAGTTCGGATAAGTACGGCGCAGGCCGGTATCTTTAATTGGCTCATGGGTATTAATGCTGATTTGCCGCTTGGCCGCTTCTTTCACCGAATGCAGATAGTGGTTTACCATCAGCTGGCCGTCGTGCCACTCTTTGCGCTCTATGCCGTTTTCATCAATGCGCGTGGCCTGGCCGCCATCGGCGACATAGCCGGTTTTAATCTGGCTGACACCATGCTTGGCGTAAAGGTCATAGGCGTCGGCCATTTGCGCTTCGTAGTTGCTGATATGGCCGGAGGTTTCATGGTGGCCAACTAATTTAACGCCTTTTGCTGCACCATAAGCGGTAACTGCAGCCAAATCAAAGTCGGGGTAGGGCGTGGTAAAGTTAAACACCGCGCCATTTAAAAACCACTCACCGTCCCAGCCGGTATTCCAGCCTTCTACCAACACGCCATCAAAGCCATTGGCGGCAGCAAAGTCGATATATTGTTTTGCATTTGCCGTGGTCGCACCGTGCTTAGGCCCGCTGCCCCAACTTTGCGTTTCCAGGTGCATGCCCCACCAGATACCGGCGTATTTGCCCGGCTTTACCCAGGATACATCACCGAGTTTATTCGGCTCGTTTAAATTTAAGATTAAATCAGAATTGAGCAAACCCACCGCGCTGCCGGCAATTTGTACCGTGCGCCATGGCGTGGTAAAGCTGCCGTTGGTTTTAACCCGAATGCCGTCTGACCAGGGCGTTAACTCGCTTTTTAACACGCCGTCACGCTGCTGATCCAGCACCATAGCTGCAAAATCGACCAGCGCAGCTTCATGAATACTCAGGTGTACGCCGCCTGGCAGCTTAACGGTAAAGGGTGTATGGGCGCGGTCGACCTCGTTTAGCGCTGTAGTGCGGTACAGCATTTCATAGCGGTTCCAGCTGCGGCCCGGTATCCACCAGGCAGTAGTCTGTTTGCTGTCGCTGATGCGAAACTCGGTCAGCTCGTCAATAATATCCAGCGTAGCCACGCCTTGTTGCGGCACTTCGTAGCGAAAGCCGAGGCCGTCGTTAAACAGTTTAAAGCGCAGCGTAAAGGGTGCTTTGCGCTGCGGGTGCTGTAGCGTTACGGCCAGTTCGTTGTGCTGATCAACGACGGTTGCGCGCTCGCCCCACGGCTGCTGCCAGCTCTGGTTTACGCTGTTACGGCTATGGTTGCTGATTTTATAGCCGCTGCCAATGGCCGGCAGCTGCAGAAAACGAAAGCCCAGCGCGGAGGGCGCTATCACCGGCTGGCCGTTAAATTGCACCTGATAGGTCAGCGCCGTGTCGTCCAGCGTCAGCACTATATTGCCATCGGGGGAGCTGACGTTCAGGCTGGCGGCAGACAGCGGTAATGCGCATAAAACTAAGCAAGCAGGCAATAACAGCTGGTAACGACGCAGGTTGAAGATAAACATAAACGGTTCCGCTGACTTTTCTGGTGCTCTAACCCTAGAGCATTGCACCACGATGCAGCAAGGCAGATACCCGAAATGCATACGTATTCAGCTACAGCCCGGACCAGTGCCGGCGGCTGTCAGCCTTGCAAGCCAGCAATTTGCTGCTGCAAAAAGCGCTGCTCCGGTGCTTGTTTGCACAGGCTTAGCGCCTGCTGGTAGGCCTGTAGGGCCTCTGTTTTCAGGCCAAGCTGGCGCAGTAAGTCGGCTTTGGCTGCATACAGCAGATGATACTGGCTAAGCTCACCTTGTTGTTCCAACTCGCTAATCAGCGTCAGGCCGGCGGCCGGGCCGTCGCGCATCGCTATGGCCACGGCGCGGTTGAGCGCCACAACCGGCGACGGGTCGGCCTGCTGCAGCAAATTGTACAAGCCGCTGATTTCATGCCAGTCGGTGTCTGCTGCCGTTGCCGCTTCACTGTGGATGGCAGCGATGGCAGCTTGTAAGGTATAAGGGCCGATACGCCGGGTACGCAGCGCCCATTGCACTAACTCACTGCCTTCGCGTATGTCATGCTGTTGCCATAAGCTGCGGTCTTGCTGCGGCAGCAATACCAGCTCGCCCTGCGCTGAGATGCGGGCGGCGCGGCGGGCATGTTGCAGCAGCATTAACGCCAGCAAGCCGGCAGTTTCGGCATCGGGCAGCAGTTGCAGCATTAAGCGGCCAAGCCGTATCGCTTCGTCACTTAAGCTGATATCCAGCAACTGCTCGCCTATCGATGCCGAATAACCTTCATTAAACAGCAGATAGATCACTTGCAGCACGTTATCCAGCCGCTGTGGCAGCTCAGCCGGCAGCGGTACTTCATACGGAATGCGCGCATCGCGGATTTTGCCTTTAGCACGCACGATGCGCTGCGCGACGGTAGTAGGGCTGGTTAAAAAGGCACGGGCAATTTGCTCGGTGGTAAGGCCGCATACTTCGCGTAGCGTTAGTGCCAGCTGTGCATCGGCGGCTAACCCGGGGTGACAGCAGGTAAAGATTAACCGCAGCTGGTCATCACTTATCGGTTCAGCGTCCGGCGTTTCTTCTGCGCTCAGCTGTGCCAGTATTTCATCCGGCAATTGGGTTAAACGCGCAGTTTTTCGCAGCTGATCTATGGCTTTAAAACGCCCGGCCGACACCAGCCAGGCGCTGGGGTTGGCGGGTATGCCATCCCTTGGCCATTGCTGCAGTGCGGCATGAAAGGCCTCGTGCAGCGCTTCCTCGGCTAAGTCAAAATCGCCCAGCAGGCGGATCAGCGTCGCCAGTACCTTGCGCGACTCCTGCCGGTATAGCTTGCTCAGCCTGGCCCGGATCTGGCCACTTTGAGCGGGGTTAACCGGCATACGCGGTTACAGCTCCAACTGGCGCACCGGCCGCACTTCTACCGAGCCGACCCGCGCTGCCGGTATACCGGCGGCAATTTGGATCGCTTCGTTTAAGTCGTGCGCTTCTACCAGATAAAAGCCGGCCAGTTGCTCTTTGGTTTCTGCGAAGGGGCCATCGGTAATGCTGACTTTACCACTCCGCACCCGAATGGTGGTGGCGGTGCTGACGCTCTGCAAAGCTTCGGCGGCCAGCATGCGGCCACTGCCCTGTATCTTTTCAGCATAGGCATTGCACTCGCTGTCATGCGGGCTGTCGGGCAGGCTATGCAGGCTGTTTTCGTCGCTGTACACCAGACACAGATATTTCATCGTTGTGCTCCTTAAGGCGCTAAGTTTGACAGAATAGCACCGCTTTCCATATCAAATGGCATCGAGTAGTGCTCGTGTACTATTTTCCAGCCATCGCTGCCATGTTGCCAGCACTGGGTGGCGCGCATCCAGCAGCTTTGCATTTCGCCTTTGTCATTGGTGCCGCCGCAGTGGGTCAGGCTGTGGCTAAACGCCAGTTGTTCGTTAGCCTGCACTTTTAGCTGATGCACTTCAAACATAGATTCGCCACTGCAAAATTCCATGCAGCGTTGCCAATGCTCGCGGTAGTCGGCTTTGCCTTTAAATTGCAACTGCGCTATTGCATCAAAGGCAATAATGTCGTCATGGTACAGCGTCATAATTTTGCTAACGTCTTTGCGGCGCAATGCGTTAGCCCAACCCGCAAGCAGATCGGTAATTTGTTGTACTTGTTGGCTGTGATTCATGTTGTAGCTCCTGTTTTACCCTCAACGGTATAACTGGTCGTTACGGCAAGGATGAAATCGACAGCGGCTGCATAATATTACAAACTTTTTTTCGGCGGCAGCGCTACATTGGCAAAAATAAGCCCGGCTACTAAGGCCATTAAAATAAGAAAGGTTTGCTGGCCAACACGGTCAGACACGACAAAATCCTGGCCGGAGATCAGCGAGTTTAAGCCGATATAGGTTTTACTGCCCGGTACCAGCACAATAAGGCCATGCATGGCGACAATAACCGCCGGCGCATTCGCCAGCCGGGTAAACAGGTTGCTGTAAATGCCCACGGCAAAGGCACCGAGAAAGGCGCCTATGGTGTAATCGAACAGGCTGGCGCCGCTGATGCTGACGCCATAAGCAATAAAACCGGCGGCCAGTGACCACAGTGTATATTTGCCACGGCTTTTAAACAGCACTATCAGCGAGCTGACTAAAATACCCACGGCCAACCAGGCAAAGTGGTGCGATATCGGCGCTGGTTTGACAAAGTCGACCACGCCAAATAAGGCAAAGCCGATAGCAATACCCAGCAGCGCGCCAAAGTACAACTTAAACAGCAGCATCAGCGCATCCATAATACGGGCATTGCCCGATACCAGATGGCGTGCCGCCAGTTCGGCAAAGCCGATGGTTAGGGCCAGACCAGGAATAAAGGAGATAATGGCCGACAAAACCGCCAGGCGGATATTAATGCCGGGATCGATATAGCTGCTGATAGCACAGGCACCGATACCGGCCGCCAGCGCCACTAACGGCTCCAGCATATTGGCAATGCGCGGCGAACGTTGTGCCCATAACATAAACAGATAAACCAGTAATGACAGTAAAGACGACCACAGCACATCATTCCAGCTGGTGGCCATTAACATGGCAAAGGCACCGCCGGAGGCCATCATCGCTACTGCGGTGGCCAGTTTACTGTATGAACTGGGCCGCATATCTATAGCATCCAGCAGGGCATCGGCTTCATTAATGCTGACTTTGCCCTGCAGCACCTGATCGACCAGTTCGTCGGTGCGCGATAACGCGCCCAGATCCAGATCGCCCGGGTTTACCCTGGAAGCATGGGTATATTCCTGCTCGTGGCCATCGGTCCACAGCACAAAGGTCATCGAGGTGGGCGAGATAATAAAGGAGCCTTTTAGTCCCAGGTGGGTAGTCAGCTCGGTTAAATGCGCTTCCAGCCGGTACGCCGGGGTGCCGTACTTATGCAGCATCTTGCCCAGTTTGACGACAAACTTACGTTTATGATTAAAATCAGCAGTGTACACAGGCTACATCCATCCGGTTACTAACCGCTTCATTGTAATGCAAAAGCCAGCGGTTACCAGAAGTAACAGCCGGCGACCGGCTATTAATATTATCGGGTTTTATAGCGTGAAATCAGCTGCTCCAATCCGCTTGCCAACATCACCAGTTGCTCACTGATACTGGCAGCCTTGCCGGTGCCGTCTGCTGTTTCCTGCGCAATTTCGACAATAGTATGTACGTTCTGGTTGATGGTTTCAGACACTGTGGTTTGCTCTTCGGCAGCGCTGGCTATTTGATTGTTCATATCGTTAATGGTGCTGACGGCATTTTGGATTTCGTGCAATGCTTTGTCGACTTTTGATGCTTCGCTGACGGTATGGCTGCTGCCATCTTTGATTTGATTAATGGCATTGACCGCTTCCTTAGCGCCAAGTTGCAAGCGGCCAATCATGTTGTTAATTTCCTGGGTGCTGGTTGCTGTTCTGGCAGCCAGGGTACGTACTTCATCAGCAACCACGGCAAAACCGCGGCCCTGCTCGCCAGCCCTGGCTGCCTCGATAGCGGCATTTAGCGCCAGCAGGTTGGTTTGCTCGGCAATGCCACGGATCACTTCTACCACACCGCCGATATTTTGCGACTCACTGCCGACCCTGCCGATAACATCGACACCGGTTTGCACCAGCCGCTCCAAGCCGTGGATCACCTCAATGGCACTTTGCAGGGTTAGCGCAGCCTGGTGTACCTGACGGTCAGCATCATTGGCGGCGTGCGCAGCGTTACTGGCGCTGCTGGCGACATCCTGTGCTGTGGTGGCCATTTCATGCATGGCCGTGGCAACCTGATCACTTTCGCTATGCTGGCGCTGCACACCCTGTTCAGCTTGTTGCATAAGACCGGATAACTGCTCACCAGACTGGCTTAAGCTGTTTACCGAGCTGCGTACATTGTCGACCAGGGTCGCGACCTGCGCTGCGAATGCATTAAATGCGTTGGCTAATTCGCCCAGTTCATGCCCCTGATCGTCCAGCCGACGGGTTAAATCGCCATCACCCTGGGCAATGTCTTTCATCGCTTGTACGGCCTGGGCCAAAGGCGTAAGGATGCTACGTGCCAGTGTATAACCCAGCGCAATGATCAGCGCCAGCAACAGCAAAGCAATAAGCACCAACCGGATAATACCGCTTTTTACTTCATTGTTGCTTTGTTGCTCCAGGGCGGTTAACTGCTGCTGTAAATCATCAATATAAAAGCCGGTGGCCAGCACCCAGTCGGTGCCCGGCAACAGCACGGCTTTGGCGAGCTTAGGTGAGGCAACGCTGCTGCCAACGCGTGGCCAGCTGTATTCCACATAGCCACCGCCGCTTTGCGCGGCTTTAATATAATCCTGTACCAGATAGCGGCCATCCGGGGTGCTGCTTTGGTAAAAGTTCTGTCCTTCCCTTGCCGGATTGTCAGCGCTGACTATCTGCACCCCTGCTGTGTTGTAAACGAAAAAGTAATTGTTGCCCTGCTCGTAACGCAGCTGGCGCAGGATCTGTTTGCGTGCTTCGTCCGTGCCGGCTGATGCTGTGGCGCTGATCGCCAGCTCAAGAAAAGCATCCAGTTGTGATCGGCGCTCGGCAAACAGTGAAGCTTCCAGTTGTTGCACGCTCATTTGTGCAATGGCATTGGCTTGGCGGATAGATTGCCAGGTGAGCACCAGCGTTAGCAAAATTACCGGGATGGTCGCTAAAACCATAATTTTTTGTTTAATCGATAAGGTTTGCATTGGCTGGCCTCTGTTAACTGAATGATAGCTGCTCAGGCTGGCGCGCAGGCAGAGTTAACAAGTAAAGCTGCTATTTATTCTATTTGCAAGGTTTTGATTTCTTTTACATTTACCACCGCATATTGCCAATGTCGGCCGGTTATAACCGGTCCGGAAAGTCGTGCGGCACTGCAGCCATTTGCTGCTGCAGTGCCGAAGTCTGGAGGGTATTGCTGTTGTACGGATTAGCGGATCAGGATCTGCTGCTTATCTGCCTGCCAGTGCAGTTTTACATGCAGCTGCTTAGCGGCTTTGTCGTACCAGGCTACATTGTGCATGCGGTTAAAGCGGGCTTGCTGCGGCACCAACTGCAGGTACTGACCATCGATACTGATATGCTTGGGTGTCGCGCTTTGGTTATGCACTACCAGCGTCAACTCGCGGCTGTCCGGCTTACCGGCATAGTCGCCGCTGCGGCGCAGTTCAAATTGCTGCTCGCCATCCTGCTGCAGATAATAGAAGTTCAGCAGCTCAAACTCACCTTTGGCTATCGCATCCGGCGTTTTGCCATCGTCTTCATACATCTCGCCTTTAGCGCAGTCCACGCTGCTATCGGCATAGTAATGCAGCGTCAGCTTGTTACTTTTGTAATCGCGCGTGCTTTGCACCAGTTCCGCCATTGGCACAAAGCTACCGGCTTTTACCAGCACCGGGATAGTGTCCAGCGTTACCGGCACCTCGACTTTGTTACTGCCTTCGTAGCGGGTGCCGTTGAAGTAATCAAACCAAACGCCACCAGGCAGTTGCACCGGCCATGACGTGACACCGGGTTCGGTGACCGGCGCGACTAAAAAAGCGTCACCCCAGAAGTAGCTGTTTTTCTCATCCATCAGCGCCGGGTTTTGCTCGTCTGAAAAACTGTCTTTATAAAAAAACAAGGGCCGCATTAACGGCATGCCGGTTAGGCTGTTTTGATACGCCAGGGTGTAATTATATGGCAGCAACTGATAACGTAAATTCAGCCAGGGGCGCAAGGTTTCGATGGTATCGGCATCGTGAAACACCATTTCCGGCGCAATATGCTCCTGGGCATGCGGCCGGTATACCGGCTGGAACACGCCGTACTGCAGCCAGCGGATATACAGTTCTTTATCAAACTGCTCGCCACCGGCAAAGCCGCCTAAATCAGAGTGAATATAACCAAAACCAAACAGCCCCATGCTTAGCGCCAGTTCTACCTGCGGTTTTAATCCGCCCCAGCTGCGCTCGACATCTCCGGTCCAGGGCACCATACCAAAACGCTGGCTGCCCGGCGCACCGGCGCGCATCATAATAAAGGGTCTTTGTTCTGGGAAATCGCGGCGCATGCCGCTGTACACCATATCGGCCCATTGATGACCGTAAGCGTTGTGTACCTCGTTGGCCATGCCGATGGCATGCACGGTATCGTCCGGGTGCACTTCCGGCTCGCCTAAATCACCCCATACGCCGGCTACGCCTTGCTCTGCCAGGCCCTTATAAATTTGCCAGAACCAGCTTTGGCCTTGCGCGCTAAATACATCAATTAAGCCGGTGTTACCAAAGTAAAAATCAAAGGTTTTTGGTTTGCCATCCGGGCCTGCTGCTATGGCGCCGGCCGCTACCGCTTCTTGCCAGCGCTTAGAGCTGGTTAGCACAAAGGGCTCGGTGACTAAAATGGTATTGATGCCATCGGCTTTCAGATCGGCCAGCATTTGTTCCGGTTGCGGGAAGGCATTGTTATCCCAGGCCAGGTTGCCCATATGGCCCTGAATATCCGGCCCGAACCAGTATAAATCCAGCACCAGGGCATCGAGCGGCAGTTTAAGCTGGCGAAACTTTTGTACTACGGCGCGGGCTTCGGCCTCGTTACGGTAACCAAAGCGCGAGGCATAGTTGCCTAAGGTCCAGCGCGCCGGCAGTGGCTGACGGCCGGTGAGGGCAGTGTAGTTGTCTATCAGCTGCGGATAGCTGTCACCTGCAACAACCACATAACTGCTACGGCCTCCTTCAGCGCTAAACTGCATAATATCCGGCTCGGTATGGCCTAAATCGGCTTCACCTTTAGCGGAGTTATCAAATAACAACAGATACTTATTGCTCGACATTACCGCCGGCAGGCTAAGGTACATCTGGCTGGACTCTGTGCTGTAGCCATAATGTGCTTTGTTATACAGCGGGAATTTCTGCCCGCGTCTGTCCATACCCAGCACGCGCTGGCCGCCACCGAGCAGTTTTTCATCTTTACTCAGGACAAAGCGAAAGCCGTGCTGCTGCGGCGGTTGCTGTTGAAAATAACCTTGCTCTTCGGCCAGCAGTAACTTGCCCTGATAGTAATAGCTTAGCTGCAGTGGGGCTTTATTAATTTTTACCGTTAAACTGGCCGAACCCAGCGTTAACGCCTCTGCAGTTTCTGTCAGGCGTAACTGCTGCGGTTCGCTTTGCTGGCTAATGGAAAATGACGGCAGCTGTTTAACGCCGTCGGCCTGGTAGAAGGCTTCTACTACATCGCTTTGGTAAAATGTCAGGCTAAGCTTGCCCTCTTCGGTTTGGATCAGCAGGCTATTGCCATCGAGCTGATGTGCCTGATACTGCGCGGCAAAGGTGGCGGCAGAAAAAAAAACGGCAAGTAACAGCATAAATAAGCGCATAAATTACAGCTCCAGAATTACCGAGGCTAACGGTGCCAGTTGCAGAGTTACGGTGCCGACGCCGTCTTTAACTATCAGACTGTTTTCGCCGCCGTTTAGCTTATCGCTAAGCCGGTATTGGCCATCGGTCAGCTGCCATTTGCTGATCAGCTCTGCGGGTACGGTTAAGGCAAAATTAACGCTGTTGTCGCTGTTAAACTGGCTGACAATCAGCAGTTTTTGCTCTGCACTGTAGCGGGCAAACGCCAGTTGTTGCTCGCTGTAGGCGGTGCCGGCTGCCAGATTAACACTATGTAATTCAGTATATTCACCCATCAGCGCCGGCGCGCCGGCGGTAAAGCTAAGCAAAGTTTTATAAAAGTTATGTAATGCCAGCTCGTCAGCAGTTAAGCCACCGCCATCAAACTTGCCAGCGTTCATCCATTTCTGGTGCTGCGGTACACCCCAGTAGTCAAAAATAGTCGTACGGCTGGCTTTACCAAAACCGGCGTCACCGGCACCCGGCTCGCCGACATCCTGGCCAAAATACAGCATAGTAGGTGAGGTGCTGATGGTGGCAGATACCACCATTGCCGGCATGCCTTTGCGCGCGTCGCCGGCAAATTCGGGGGCGGCAATACGTTGCTCGTCGTGGTTTTCTAAAAAGTGCAGCATATGGTGCTCAATATCGGCCATCCGCTGTTGGGTTTCTACTAACGCAGACGTAGGGCCCTTGCCCTGCATCACCAGTTTTAAGCTGTCGTAAAACTCGACCTTGTCGTACAGGTAATCCATTTTGCCAAGTTTAATATAGTCGCGGTATAAATGCGGCTGATACACCTCGGCCAGCAAAAAGGCGGCCGGGTTGGTATGTTTAATATGGGCGTTTAAATAGCTCCAGAATTCTACCGGTACCATCTCGGCCATATCGTAACGAAAGCCATCCACGCCCTTCGCCAACCAGTATTGGGTAATATCGCGAAACTTACGCCAGGAGTCAGGCACATCTTTGCCCTGCCAAAAGGCGTAATGCGCCGGCCAGTCTTTGTCGGCGTAGTCGTTGGGTAGGGTGTCAAAGTCGTAACTGCCGTCTGGCTTTACACCATAGTTAATCTTTACTGTTTCGTACCAGTCATCAAACGCCGGCTGTGCGGCGCGGGCGCCATTGCCGGTCCATTTGGCCGGATACTCGGCAAAATGGCCGTCGGCCAGCGGATGAGCATCACCGCCTAATACTTTATAGTCTGCCGGCCACTGTGGCACGCTAAAGGCGCTACCTGGCACATAGTAAAAGTTATTGTCGCGTTGGTACTCAACACTGGTTTTATCGTTGGCGCCAAAATCAGTAACACTGCCCGGATTGGTTAGCGACTGATACGAACGTGCCACATGGTTTGGCACTATATCAATCAGCACTTTCATATCATGTTGATGAGTGCGGGCAATTAAGGCTTCAAATTCGGCTAAGCGGTTGGCCGGATCTGTGGCTAAGTCGGGGTTAACGTTATAGTAATCTTTTACCGCATAAGGTGAGCCGGCGCGGCCTTTAATCACGTCCGGGTCGTCATTACTGATGCCGTAAGCGCTGTAGTCACGCACCAAGGCGTGGTGTGGCACCCCGGTATACCAGATATGGCTGACGCCCATGGCTTTAATGGCGCTAAGCGCCTGTGGTGTGAAGTCGGCAAACTTACCAACGCCATTTTCTTCCGCTGTGCCCCACGGCTTGTTAGTGTTGTTTTGATTACCAAATAAACGGGTAAATACCTGATACACCACTATTTTGTTATCGACCTGGTTGCTGCTGACGGCTGATGGTTGTGTGTCGGTTGGCATGGCCGGCTCCGGTGCTTTGCTGCAGGCCAGCAACACAGCGCTGGCAACGCTTAGCATCAGTATTAAGGTTTTTTTACACATATATCTACCCTGTCTGGTTTTCTTGTCGCTTAAAGTAACCGGGATTATTCGCGCCGGCCTGCCTTTTTTTGGTGCATACGTATGCAGCAACGGTGCTTCTGCTATACGCGACTAAGGTCGTAGCCGGCTTTATTTACCTATGATTTACACTATGCTGTAACAGAATCAATTTGTTGTCGCCATTTTGCGGAGCCTGCCGATGTTCAATTTTACGCTGAAAAACAAAATGCTGCTGCTGGCGGTATTGCCGATGGTGACGGTAGTGCTGGCGCTGATGTTGCTGATTTACAGCCAAATGCGCGCCATGGGCGAAGAAGAAGTGGTGCAGTTTCGCGCCGATATGATGGCAGAGAAGCAAACGGCGCTGCAACACCATGTGGCCATTGCGGTAACAGCCGTTGCACCCTATTTCGGTAGTGGTGCGCCCGCAGCCGAACAACTGGAGGCTGCAAAAGCGGTGATCCGCGCGATGAAGTTCAGCGATGACGGCTATATGTTTGTTTATGATATGGACGGCGTGAATATAGTGCACGGCTCTAATGCTGCGCTGGAAGGGCGTAATTTAATGAGCCTGCAGGACCCGAATGGTATTTATTTGATCCGCGAGTTAATTGACGCCGGCAAAAAAGGCGGTGGCTTTGTTACTTATATGTGGGATGAGAAAACCCGTGGCGGCTTAACCCCCAAGCTGGGCTATGCTGCCCCGCTGTATAACAACCGCTGGGTGTTAGGCTCGGGCTTTTATATTGATGATATTGACCGCCGGGTAGCAGAGCAGGAGGCACAAATCAGCGAGCGCATCCGCGATACGCTGCTGATGATTATCGGCGGTGCTATAGTGCTGCTGGTGTTGGTGGTGTTGCTGGCGTTATTTGTGGCAAATTTAGTGGTATCGCCGCTGCAAAAAGCCTCAGCGGCGCTGATTAATATTGGCCGGGGCGAGGGGGATTTAACCCAACGGCTGCAGATAGAAACAGCAGATGAAGTAGGCGAAGTGGCACGTGGCTTTAATGAGTTTGCGCAAAAAATTCAGCAACTGGTTAGCGAAGTAAAACAAGCGGTGTTGGCGCTGAGCCATTCGGCCAGTACTATGCAGCAGATTGTGCATTTAACTGATCAGGATGCCGGCACGCAAAAAGCCGAAACCACCCAGGTCGCCGCCGCGGTGTATCAGATGTCGACAGCAGTGCAGGAAGTGGCCAGCAGTGCCGGTTTAGCTGCCGGTGCCGCTCAGGACGCCGATAAAGAAGCGGTAGGTGGCCAGCACAGTGTATCGCTTACCATCAGCTCGATTAATAAGTTGGCCGAAGATGTGAACCGTGCCGGCGATGCGATTGAGAAACTCGGCGCTAACGCCGACCAGATTGGCTCAGTGGTGAATGTAATTCGCGGTATTGCCGAGCAAACCAACCTGCTGGCCTTGAACGCGGCAATAGAAGCCGCACGCGCCGGTGAGCAGGGCCGCGGCTTTGCTGTTGTCGCCGACGAAGTACGCACCCTGGCTACCCGTACCCAGCAAAGCACCAATGAAATTCAGCAGATGATAGATGTGTTCCAACAGGGCACCAAAGATGCGGTATTGGTAATGCAGCGCGGCAAGGAGCAGTCAGTGCAAACGGTAGCCCAGGCCGATAAAGCCAGTGAATCGCTGCAAACCATTACCAAATCGGTTAGCACCATTACCCAGATGAATATTCAAATTGCCACGGCGGCAGAGCAGCAAACTGCTGTGGCGGCAGATATCAGCCGCAGTATTCATGAAATTGCCCAGCTGGCCGACCAGGCAGCAAATAACGCCTCTGAACTGGCCAAATCGACCGATGAGCTGGGCGGCATAGAACAGCGTTTAAGTGCTTTGGTACAGCGCTTTCGCGTTTAAGCTGCAGCAACCGTGCTGGTTGCCGCCGGCACTGCCGGCAGTGGCCGGCGTACAAACCAGCGCCCCAGATGCCATAACAGCCACAGCGATAACAGTGGAAATATCAGCGTTTGTAAGCTGTATACCACTATCAGCTGGATCAGCTTTTCTACCATGGTGTCGGAGAAGCTTTTAACCGCGGCAAACATATCATTCGCCTGCGCTGCCATCTGACGTAACCAACTGAATGAGCCTTCATCGGCATTTTGCAGCGGCTGATCTACCCGCTGCAGCGCGGCGGTTTCACCACTCAGTGCGGCCTCGGCGGCAATACGCTGCGGCTCTAATACCCAGTCTGACAGTTCAGCCACACCAAAAGCGGCCAGTGGCACACCAATACGGATCACCAACAGCAGGGCAATAAAAATACGCAATAACTGGCTGCAGCTGGTGCGCCAGCCGGCAGGCCCCAGCAACAGCAATACAGCAGACAGTAAAATACCGCAGCCAAATAACGGCAGGGCCGCTAATTTACCGAACTCAAGTAAAAACAGCTGCAGGCCAATGGATGTCATCGCCAATACCATTAGATCAGAGTATCGCACGGCCATATCTTGTAGCGGCTTTAATAACTGGCCGGGTTTAACACTGGCAACCCCGACGCCGACTTCGGCCTCCGACACAAAGGCAATGCCGCGGTCAATTAAGCGCGCAGTAGCAAAAGAGGCGCTGCTCAACACCAGGCTGCGCTGCAGCGCAGCAGTGGCTCTGTCATCCAGCGGTGCAAGTAGCGGGTTTACCGCCCGTTGTTGCAGCAGGCCAGTGTAAATACCGGCCGCCAACAGCAACAGACAAAGTAATAACGCCAAGATGCGCTGTGCAGGGCTGAGTTTGCTTAAATATTTGCTAAGTGGCTTCATGGCGGCCTCCGGTTAACAGCATGGCGGGCTCAGGCTTACGCCAGTATTAACCATTTCACCATGCAGTGAAAGCGGCGCGACGAAAGTAAAGGCGCCCGCAGGCGCCTTAATGCTGATTAAAAGTTATAACTGACGCCAAGCATAATATTATCAGCCTTATTCCCTTCCAGATGGTAGCGGGTAAATGTCGTGCGCAGGGTTATATGTTGGTCCAACGCATAACCTGCGCCAAGCGCCCAGTAAATGTCGGTGTCGCTTACTTTATAGCGGATAAAATTATCGCCGGCGCTGCTGTGGGTTTCGCTGTTCCAGGCAAACACGCCGGCTTGCACCGTTGCCGACCAGCCGGCATGCTGCCATACATGGTAATTAAGGCCGCTGCGCACACCTTTGGCCAGCATAGGGCCTATGTCTGATACGCTGCGGTGGAACGCTTCCGGAGTGAGCGTCTCGCCACGCATGCTGACACTGGCATCACCTAAATCCACGTAATGCGCCTGTATTGCCAGCCGCGGCGTGAAGTAGTAGCTCAGGCCCAGCGCCCAGCTTCTGCCGCTATTATCGTATTGCAGCAATTCGGCTTCAGCCGGCAGTTGGCTGCGGATCTCCGTAGTTGATTGTTTCGTAGTGCTTTTGCCGAAAAATGCATCAACAGACCAGTTAGCGCTGGCACTAAAGCTCAGCGTTGCCACTAACATCAATAACGTTTTCAGCAGTATTTGGCGTTGGCGAAGCATCACCAAACAGGCCAGCAACAGCAGCGGCCAGCCATTGGCGGCACCGCCGGACGATTTATTTACCACGGTTATGACCTCATATGCAGTGACACTGATGAGCACTTCGCCGTTAACACTGCCGCCACGGTTATCGCTGACGGTAAAGCTGACGGTATCTGTACCGGAGAAACCCGGCTGTGGCGTATAACGCAGGGTTTGCGCTGCAGTGATTGTTACCGTGCCGTGTTGTGCGCTGGCGCTGCTGATAACAAGCGCATCGCCATCCGGATCGCTGGCATTGGCCAGTACATCAATATCGATAGCGGTTTTGTCATTGGTATTGGCCGTAGCATTGGCCACGACAGGAGGCCGGTTATAATACACCTCTACAGTAACCGTTGCACTGGCACTGCCGTTGTTAGCATCGCTGACGCCGTAACTTAAGGTGTCAGTACCAACAAAATCCTGTGCCGGAGTATATAGCAGCGTCAGGCCATCATCACTGATACTGACACTGCCGAATGCGGCAGAGGCCTGGTTAATGCTCAGCGTATCACCATCTGCATCGGTGTCGTTTTGCAGCACGTCCAGCGTATGGCTTTGGTTCCACTGTACCGAGTAGCTGTCGTCTGCGGCTACAGGTAACTGGTTACCATTGAGGATAACGGCCACACCGCCCGGGTCAACAATGGTACTGTTGGCCAGGCCGTCAGCATCGTTAGCGCCGCCGTCTTCTATCTGTAACTGCACACACCAGTGGCCGGCGGTTAAGCCATTCTGCCAGCTGCTGTCGCCCGGCGGAGGGCAGAAACCCGGTTCACCGGCAGCACTAAACAACTGATTGCGCTCATTCTGCACAAAGTTGCTCCAGCCATTGGCTTGAGTAAATTTACGGTAAACCGCATTTTGCGGCACCGGCTGGCGCTGCGGCAATACCAGACGATAACTGGCACCGGCAACAGGCAAGCTATGCAACATAAAGTCGAAGCTGCCGCCGATATTCGTGGCCAGCATATCCGGTTCCAGAGCTTGCTGGTCTGCAGTTGTCAGCTGAATACCACCGGAATTGCTCAGTGCTGCCGTTGTACCTTTACGCAGGCAGATACCGGGCTCACCTTCAGCGACAAACTGCACAACGTTGGCCAGTTGTTCCGGAATGACGTTGCAGTCAAACCCCGGATCCAGATAGTCAGGAATACCATTGCTGTTACTGTCGCCAAAACCCTCTGCCTGGTCAGAGATCAGATTGTTGTTACTGTCGCTGTCATCCAGCAGCGGCAAGCTGTCCTGCACCAGCAGATAAATTTCGGTGGTGCTGTTCAGCGGCGCAGCGGCATCATCAGTGGCTGTCAGCGCAATGCGATAGACACCGGTAGCCAGGCCTGCAGGGTCAAACACAAACTGCATCGCATCGCCGGAGATATTAGTCAGCGCCGCATCAGCTTGCCATTGCAGGCCGGTACTGTCACCCGGGTTAGGATCGCTAACCTGCGCGGTAATGGTTGCTACGCCACCGGCTTTACTTAGTGTCAGCCGGTTTTCGCCCTGTTGCTGTGCATCCAATACGACCACGGGCGCCAGGTTGGCTTCGGTAACGCTAATGGTAGTACTGGCATTGGCACCAAGGTTCAGGCCATTATCCAGTGTAATCACAATATCTTTTTCTGCCACGCTGCTTAAATCAGCAAACAGGTTAAAGCTGAAGCTGGCGCGCAGCCCGGAGTTAATCTGTACCGAGCCTGCTGCCAGATCATGCTCGGTCAGGGCATCGGCAGAGCCGCTGACAGTGTAAGCTACCTCCAGCGGGTAAACCGGTGCCTGGCCATTCAGTATCACCTCTACTGTAACTGTGCTGTTGTTAATCACGGTTTGCGGTTTGCTTAACGAGACTAAAGGGTTTACCTGTAATAACTGGGTGACAGTGCTGCTCAGACCGCTGGCATCGGTTGCCCGCCAGTACAGTTCGCGGCTGCCGGCTGCAAACATCGGTAAGCCGTTAACCAAAGATACTGCCAGCCGGTTGCCTGCAACATCAACTGCGGTGGCCACCCCCACATTTACTTTGGTAAACAGGCCGGTAGCATTGACGATTAAATCATCCGGTGCGGTAATAACCGGTGCATCCGGGTTACTGCCTGCAATTTGCAATGTTACCTGCGCCATATCGCTTAGCTCGCCATCGCTGATGCTATAGCTGAAAGAGGCGGTACCGCTGAAATTGTCCGGGGCAGTAAACAACAGTTTATTGCTCTGCACACTGACCAGACCAATACCGGCTTTGGCGGCCGTAATGGTCAGGCTGTCGTCGTCCGGGTCGGTATCGTTAGCGGCTACATCCAGCAGATAGGTGTGGTTGGCGCTAAACGGTAGTTCAATGTTGTCATCTACGGCTACCGGCGCGGCATTAACCGATATAACTTCAATACTGAACGCCGCCAGGCTGCCACTGAGGCTGCCGTCGCTGACCGAAATAACAATATTGCTGCTGGTGCCAACATGCTCGCGCGCCGGTGTACCACTAAGAGTACCTGTTGCTGTATCAAAGGTGGCCCAGGTGGGTTTATTAACAATGCTGAATTGTAATGTTGTGCCGGCATCAATGTCGTTGGCGGTGGGAGTAAATAAATACGCCTCGCCTTGCTCTACGCTGGTGGCCGGTGAGCCTGAGATCTGCGGTGCAGAATTAGCCGGATTGGGCGTAACAGCATTTGAAGCTGCCGAGGCAGCACCTGTGCCGGCACTGTTAGTTGCCGCAACGGTAAAAGTATAAGGCGTGCCGTTAGTTAAACCGTTGACGACTACCGGCGAGCCCGCCCCAACGCCGGTAAGGCCGCCGGGGTTAGATGTAACTGTATAACCGGTAATATTCACGCCACCATTACTCGCCGGGGCGGTAAAGGCAATGCTTGCAGCAGTATCAGCCGCAGTGGCAACAACAGCCGTGGGTGTACCCGGTACTACCGGATTAACAGTAAAGGTCCGGCTTACTTGCGGAGCAGGCAAGTAGCTACCATTACCGGCCTGGTCGGCATTGATTGTACAGGTACCCGCGGTCACAAACGTCAGTGCGCCTGCCGCTGTTATAGTACAAACTGTTGGTGTGGAAGAAGTAAATACAGGCGTTAAACCGGAGTCTGTCGTTGCTGTCAGGGTTGGTGTAGTACCAAAGTTCTGCGCACCCGGATTAGCAAAGGTAATAGTTTGGATAGCAGCCGGCGTTATTGAGTTGGATGCTGCCGATGCAGGGCCAGTGCCTGCTGCGTTATTTGCTGTGACAGTAAAGGTATAGGCCTGGCCGTTGGTTAACCCGGTAATCACTACCGGCGACGCTGCGCCATTTACCGGCGCAACATCCGCCGGATTTGTTGTTACCGTATAGCTGGTAATCGCGGAGCCGCCGTTATTCAACGGCGCTACAAAGGCAACGCTGGCCTGAGTATCGCCTGCTGTTGCTGCCGGGCTGCCAGGCGCTCCGGGTGCAACCGCATTCACCGTGAAGGTTCGGGATACAGTCGTCGCAGCATTAATGGCAGCATCACCGGGCTGATCGGCGTCAATAGTACAGCTTCCTGCGCTAATAAAGGTTAGGCTGCCGCCGGTAGTAATGGTACAAACACCGGTAGTGGCTGAGCTGAAACTTACTGCATAGCCAACTCCGGCAGATGACGTTGCTGTCAATGTCGGCGTGGTGCCAAAGTTCTGCGCTCCGGGATTATTAAAGGTAATGGTTTGATTTGCTTTAGGGATTACAGCATTAGAGGCCGCAGAAGCAACGCTATTGCCTTTAATATTGGTTGCTGTCACGGTAAAGCTGTAGGAGGTACCGTTATCCAGGCCATTTACGCTAATGCTGCAAGCTGCAGGGCCGGCACAATTACCTGAGGCGCCACCGGGGCTGGCAGTAGCGGTATAAGTGGTAATGGCTGAGCCGCCGTTATTGCCAGGAGCAGTAAAGGTGACACTGGCCTGGGCATTACCAGCAGTGGCTGTGCCTATGGTTGGGGCGTCGGGTACCGTTATACCATCCACCAGCACAGATGCTGTACTGCCGACACTGTTCAGTGTCAGATTCATATTATTGCCCGAACCGTCTGTTAAGGTACCGCTATTGGCGTCAATTACACCCGCGACAGTAATGCCGTTAGCATCAAAGTCACCGGGCTGGACTATATAACGGAAGGTTAACCAAGGCGAGGCTGAACCGGAGATGTAGCTGGCGTAACGCGTGCTGGCGCCGACAGTCAGTGCAATGCGCGGCGTGCCGCCAGCGGTGTCTACTACGACATCACTGACAGCAGCAATATTAACCACAAAATCCAGGTTTTGTCCTGCAATATAGGTAGCATTGGCTGGTACGTTAACACTACCGACAACAGGGGCGGCATTATCCACAGCGGCATTGCTGCTATCGGCAGTGGTTGTCGTATTGCCGGCGTTATCAGTCGCAGTAACCGCTATATTACGGCCACCGGCTTCTATTGCACCGGCAACGATGGTGTAAGTGGCTGTCCAGGTGCCGGCGCTATTGCTGGCGGCAACTGTACCGCCACCAAACTGACTGAAATTAACAGTCACGCCACTAATGGTATCGCTATTGTTATCTCCGCCTGCGGTATTGTTCCAGCTGGCGGTGATAGTGTCGCCGACAATATAAGTTCCGCCAGAGCCGGTGCCGCCGGAAATACTGATCCGCGCATCGGTTACTGCAGGTGCCACGTTATCGACGCTAGCATTGCTGGTGTCGGCGGTGGTGGTTGGGCCATCAGCATTGCTGGCAGTGACGCTGATATTACGGTTGGTAGCATCAATGGCGCCTGCCGTGATGGTATAGGTTGCTGTCCAGGTGCCGGCGTTATTAGTGGCCGTTACGGCAGCACCGCCGCCAAACTGGGAAAAATCCGCGGTAACACCGGTAATACCAGCGTTATTATCGCCACCGGCAGTATTGTTCCAGGTTGCACTGATGGTATCGCCAATTTTATAAGCGCCACCGGTACCGCTGGCGCCGGAAATACTGATACGGGCATCGGTGACAATCGGGGTAGTAACAGGACTTTTAAAGTTATCCAGAGTGACGGATTTAAAGTAAAAGTACTCTGATGGTGTAGCTCCGTCATAACTGATAACAAAACGGCTTAAATCATAGTTGCTGCCAAAAATGGCCGATAAATCTACGGTATCAATGTCTTCAGTGACGTCACACCGTTGAGTCGTGATGGCGAAATTGTGTGTGCGTACATTACTGTTTTGCAGATTGTAGCCATTGATTGTTAGATTTAAGGTTTGTTCTGTTCCTTCGTAGTGTTGCACGCACATCTTTAACTGATGCAGTTCGAAAGTTGCCGCAATGTTACCGTCAGTGCTCACTTGCAGAGGTGTACCAAGATAACTGTTTGACGAGTTCAGAGCCGTTATTATGCCCAAAGAGCCTGCGTTGTATGCGGTAACATATCCGCTCGGAGAACTGAAAATGACTTTATCATCTGCCGAACTTAACTCTGCTTGTTTGTAATAGCTACCGCCAGCATTGTTATAGATACTCAGGGCTGTGTATTCAGTTAATGCCAAAACTGCAGAAAAGTCTTTTAGTGCTTTTTGTGAAAAAACCAGCTCAGTGTCAATCTGACCGCGCTGGATTTCCAGTTGCCAATCGCCACCGTGCTCCGGATTACCGGTAACGTTATTTGACGCGGCAAGATCGGCCTGAGTATTAGTTTGCAGAATATCGAGAAACTCAGCGCCGGCATCACCTTTTGCCAGGTTGCAACCGTATAACAGCAGATCGGCGCCGGGTTTTAACGCACCATTTAACGAACTGAACAGGGTCAATTCTTGTTGTAACTGTGCTGCATCAATACGACTGTTACCCAGTAGCAATACACCTTGTTCTGCATGCGACACCAGATGCAGTGCCGTCAGGCCCCGGTACTGCTGCAAAATAGCAGTGAGTTGCTGTAAACCATCGGTATCAGCGGTTAACTCAACAATGACTGTGCCCGGTTTGGCCGCTTTATACAGCACGGCTTTGTCTGGTACAGCACTGTCAATAATGACTAGCTCCTGCACCGGATTGGCTTGCCCCAACTGGAGTTCATCAACTGTAGTATTAGTAATTGGCTTAGCCTTGCTCTTTACCGGACGGTTATGCAATACAAGATCTGCAGCTGAAGTTTGTCGGGCGGCAGCAAGGTAGCTGCGTTGATAAGTGTTGCCGCTGGCAGCCGGCATGGCATAGCCAGCCAACGGCAGGATCAGGCCGGATAAAGCGGTAAGAATATTGCTATGCATAATTATGATCCTTTATTCGGCACTGTCAGAGGTTTTGGTTGCCGCGATAATATGGGCGGCGGTACCGGTTTTGTCTTGCCAGAAATCCATATCCTGATACTTTGTAAATAAATCCGGTGGCAAAATGCTACGTCGGGATTTGAACTCCACTTTCTTTCTGACGGAATGCAAACCTTTAACGCCGAGTTTTTGGTCAAACTCGCTCTCTTCGTAATCAACCTGGTCAAAGTTGTGTTTAAACGGTGTTTCGCCAAGAAACTGATACAGCAACTCAATGCTGCGTGCCGGGTGTCGGGTCAGAATATCGTAATCAATCAGCAGTAGCCGGTCAGAGAATTCGCCATAATAGGCTTCTTTTAGTGCGGTCCAGGCGCTACCAACGGCACCGCCGGCATTAATCAGCGCATCGCAGCGGCTATACACCGTTTGTCGGTTAGCGGCGTTAAACATCCGACTGTAATCAAACGGGTTTTTGCGGTAAATCACTTCAAAGCTGTCCATAATCCAGGCAGGGTTACGCACACAGCAAATCATTTTAAAATCATCAAACAACTCGACCAACTGATGCAGTCTGGCGGTCCAGTTGCGATTGGTGTCGAACAACACCGGCCGGGTTTTATCGGCGTAGTACGCATCGATCAAGGCCCGGCAAATAGCCTTACGTTTTGCTTCATCAAAAAACGAATAGGATTCGCTGGCCGCGCCCATCTGCTCTAAGGCACCGTTAACCAGACCGGCAACAGGGCTACTCATCGCAGCATGAAAACGTGGATTCTGTTTGAGAATACCGGCCAGCAGGGTTGAACCTGAGCGTGGTAAACCAGAGATAAAATGAAACTTTTGCGGCATCAGGAAGCGCATTTCTGTAGTTATTTTAGGCAATCTTGGGCTAATAAAGCATTAGCCGCAAGTAATATATTCAGTTTGCGTTAAGTTAAAAAGCGGTGGCTGGTGTGAGAGCGCGCTGCGTTGCTTATTTAAGCAATATTAATGCTGTACCCGTTACTGTAAGCAAGGCTCCAAGCCAGGCGCCGGCTGCCGGGCTGCGCTTATACACCAGCCATAACAGCGGCAATACCAGTACCGGGCTAACCGATGACAGTATTGCCACCATACCGGCGTCGCCGTATTTTAATGCCTGCAATATTAATGTCATGCCCAACACCATCGACAGCGCGGCATTGGCCAGCACCAGTAAAAACACTTTTTTGTTCAGCGGCAAATAAGCGCGGGCGACTTTAAACCCCAACATAAAGATCAGTTGGTGCAGCACAAAGGCGGTTGTCATGCGCACGGCGCTGGCAGAGACGGCGTCAATAGCAGTTTCCATTAAAGGTTTCAGCATTAGCGTAGCCACGGCCTGGCACAATGCGGCCAGCAAACCCAAAGCAACGCCGCTTTTCAGCTGACTTTGGTTGGCTTCCCATGCATGCAGTTCGGTTTTGCGTTTACCGAAAAATATGGCTGTCATTACACCGCTAAGCAGCAAGCTGCTGCCGATCAGTGTCCAGCCCCATTGGGTTTCACCAAGGAAAATATATGCCAGTACCACAGAAAATAATGCGTGAGTAGCAAACAGCACCCCGGCACGGCGCGGGCCGAGGCGGTTCATCGCTGCAAACAGCGCGGTATCGCCGATAAAGATGCCGATAAGGCCGGACAGCACCAGCACACTCAGGTTGTCGACGGCCAGGGTTACCCAGCCGCCGCTAACAGCGGCAATCAGCCATAACATCAGCGCAGCGCACAGCATACGCCAGCGGGTAAAAGCAAAAGCGCCCAGATGAGTAGAGGCTTGCGCCGACAATAAACTGCCAAGCGCCCAGCAAGCTGCAGCCGCTAACGCCAGATATTCGTAAGACAAGGTGAGCTCCGCGCCGGAGAAAACGCGGATTATACGTTAGTTTGCTTGCAGGCTCAGCGCTTTTTCGGGATCCAGGCCCAGGTCATTTTAGCGTTTACCGGCTCAATACCGGCGCTGTCGGTAATGCTTACCGCTACTGTTACTTCGCCTTTATCTTCGCTGTGCATCGCCGCGATTTGCTCGTCGGTTAGTGTGGCTACGGCGGTTAAATCACCGGTCGAGCGTTTGATATAGTCAATCTGCATTTGCTTTAACAGCGGCAGCTTGCTGTCGGGCAGGTGAATACCGACTAAAAAGCCGGTGGCAGACTCAGCCAGTAAGCCGGTGGCGGCAGCGTGTACCGAACCGATATGGTTTTGCGCCTTCTTGCGGTTTTTCAGCCGCAGCACCGAGCGCGCACCTTTTAGCTCTAATACTTCTACCCCGGCAGTACCGGCAAATTTAATCACGCGGCCAAATACTGTGCTTAACGCAAAGGCCTGCAACGATTGCGGCAGCCGATAACACTTAGTAACGATGCGCTGCAGTTTGTTGGGTTTAATTTGGTTCATTGTGGTCTGACCTGTTGTGGCTTTGTCGCACTATGCCAACTGGCTGCGATAAATGCAAGAGGCGGCCTAACACCACAGTTGGCTGATCGGGGTGTCGGGGCTAAAACGTGCCGCCAGCTGGGCACGGAATAACTCGGCACAGGCCAGCGCATCGGTGGCAGCATGGTGCGGCCGGTAGGAGGGTAAGCCATAGCGTAAGCGGCTGTCTGCCAGGCGGATAGATACCGGCTTTTTGCCACGCAGTTGTTGCCACAGGCTTAGCGTTTTGCGCCGGTGTAACCGCGCCTCCAGTGCCATAGTATCAATCACAGGAAAGTAACAACCTTGCCCTAACCGGGCCTGCATTGCTGCGTGTAAGAATGGCCGTTCTATGCCGCGGTAATGCACTATCACCACTTTGCCGGCCATCAAGGCTAACAACTGTGGTAAGACTTCGCTCAGATCCGGCGCCTGTGCAATATCTGAATGGGTAATACGGTGCAGCGTAACCGACTCATCGCTAAGGGCAAAGCGCGGTTTTAACAGCCATTGCCTGGCCCTGGAGGCATAAATCTGGTTTAAGTCCATTGGCAATAAACCAATGCTGACAATACCGCTGCTGGCAGGGTTGAGCCCGGTGGTTTCAATATCCAATGCCAACAAGGGCACGTCGCGAACAGGGGTGTCGGCGGCCACCATACCGGCCTGATAAAACTGCCGCAGCAGCGCATGTTGGCTGTGTTCAGCCTGCTGCTGATAGTACTGTTGCCAGTTGCTGATGGCCGGGTCTGCTTGCCGGCCGATGGCATGTGGCAGTTTGGAAGGGCCCAAATACAGCATGCTTAGGCCCGCAGATGAAATTTAAGGAATTTTTGCGCATTGCTCAGCACTGAAAACGCCTCTTTTAAATGCTTACGCTCAAATTCAGATAACCGCTCCGGCACCACGTTGTTGTCTGGTGTTTCACCGGCCTGCAAGGCCAGAGCTTGCTGGCGGATGCGTGTCATGGCGATCACTTCAAAGGCGTCGCGTAAATCTTCACCGCGGCCGTTGGGCAGCACCCTGGCGACAATAATATCGCGTAGCCGTTCAAAGGAATTGGTTGCCAAAGAGCCAATCGCCAGCGCATGCACGCGAATTAGATCCGCCATTGGCGCTGTGCCGCGGCGTTTAATATTCAGGCTGTTATTTTGCCGGCCGTCGTTTTCCATGACAAAGTCTTTAAAAAAGCCCAGCGGTGGTGTGCGTTGCAGCGCATTACGGGTCATGCAGGCGAGAAACTGCGGCCGGTTTTTTGCTGCTGTGGCTATCAGCTGATTTAACTCATCGCCCCAGCGGGTTTCACCCCAAACGGCGTCTAAATCGAAAAAGATATTCGCGTGCAGCAAACGTTCGGCATCGGGCTGTTCTATCCAGTCGGTAAAATATTGCTGCCATACCCGCAGCGGCTGGCGCCATTGTCGGTTAGTCGCCATAATATTGCCGCTGCAATAGCTGTAACCGCAGGCGGCCAGGCCGTCGCAGACAAAAGCCGCCAGTTGCTGAAAATAAGCATCGTGCTTTGCCGGATCAAAGCTGTTATCCAGCACCAGGGCGTTGTCCTGATCGGTAACAATCAGCTGCTCGTCGCGTGCCATCGAGCCGAGCGCTAAAAAACAGTACGGCACCGGCGGCGGGCCAAGCTGCTGTTCGGCCAGCTCCAGCAGCCGCTGTTTAAAACTGCGGCCAATGGCGGCCATGGCGCTGCCAATCATATGCGAGTTGGCGTCTTCATTGACCATCCGCACAAAGCAGGCTTTAACATCTTTGCCAAGTGCGCTGAGCTCGTCTACCGATTGCTGGCGGAAAATACTGCTGACCACAAACAAGCTGTTTTGCGACTCGTAACGGATAATATCCGACAGTGCCAATACGCCTACCGGCCGCGCCTGCTGCAGCACCGGCAGATGGTGCACATTGTGGCGCAGCATCAGCATCATGGCTTCAAACAGATACTGGTGTTGGTCAATGGTCACCAGCCTGGTGGACATAATGTCGCTGACGCAGGTTTCTGATTTCAGCCCTGGCGCCACTAAGCGTGAACGGATATCGCGGTCGGTAATAATACCGGCCAAGGTACCTCGCTTAGCAGCTTTTTCAGCACTTTGCTCAGCGCCGCTATCATGCAGGATCAGCAAGCAGGACACGCCATGCTCTGTCATGGTTTGCGCCGCCTGCCAGACATTGGCACTGCTGGCCAGGCACACCGGCTCACGCTGTAACAGGGTGCTGATTTTCGCGCTGAGCAGATCGGCTTCGGCCTGCTTTGCCGCTTTGGTCGATTTACGCCGTTCGGTATCGCCTACTTCAACGTAATCGGCAAAAAACTCATTGCTGTCAAACAGCTGCTGAAATACGTTATCGGGAATAAAGTAAATTAACGTATCTTCCAGCGCGGTCGCCGGAAAGCGTACCTTGCCGCCACGCAGCAGGCCTTGCTCAGCGAAAATACCGCCTTCACTTAAACGGTTATATAAATCGCCGTTGCGACGAAAGGTTTCTACCGCGCCACTGCGAATAAGGTGCAGCGCCTGCAGCGGCTCGTTATAGCGCAGTATCTCGCTGCCGGCCTGAAAATAGCCGACATTAATACTTTGCGCTAACTGCAGTTGTTGCTCCGGCGGCAACTCCTGAAACGGCGAATGCCGCTGCAGAAATTGCAATATTTCAATTTGCTCTATTTCCATCAGGGTTAGTTTCCACCAGCCATATTATTCACCGCATCAGGCTCTGGGCTCAGACATCAGGCCTTTTACCACCGCCACACAGGCCGCCAACAAGACCAGCGTAAACGGAAAGCCGGTAGACACCGCCATAGCCTGTAAGGCCACCAGGCCACCGCCCAGAATAAGTGCCACGGCGACCAGACCTTCAAAGGTACACCAGAATACGCGCTGCGGCGTGGGAGCATTTACCTTACCGCCGGCGGCAATGGTATCAATCACCAGTGAGCCGGAGTCAGACGAGGTAACAAAAAACACCACCACCAGAATAATGGCAATAAAAGAGCTGATTTGCGCCAGTGGCAATACGTCTAACATGGCAAACAGTTGTAACGGTAACTCGGCACCGGCTGCTACTTCGTAGCCTTGTTGCACCACCTGGCTAATTGCAGTGCCGCCAAATACCGTCATCCACAGCACGCAGGCCAATGAAGGGATTAACAGCACAGAAATTAGAAATTCCCGCACGGTACGGCCACGCGATACCCGCGCGATAAACATACCGACAAAAGGTGACCAGCTGATCCACCAGGCCCAGTAAAATGCGGTCCAGCCCTGCGAGAAATTAACATCTTCCCTGCCAAACGGATTGGCCAGTGCCGGCAAATGCTGCAAATAAGCACCCAGGTTGGCAACAAAGCCGCTGGCGATGGCCAGCGTAGGCCCGACAATAATGACAAACAGCAGCAGTAATGCCGCCAGTAGCATATTAATTTCAGATAAGCGTTTTACTCCGGCTTCCAGCCCGGCCAATACGGAGATCAGCGCTATGGCGGTAATGCCTGCCACCAGCAATATTTGCGTGGTGCTGCCTTGCGGCCAGTCAAACAGATAATGCAAGCCGGCACCGGCTTGTGATGCACCCAGCCCCAGCGAAGTAGCTAAACCAAATAGCGTGGCAAACACAGCAAGAATATCAATAATATGGCCGGGCCAGCCCCAAATGCGCTCGCCCAGCAGCGGATAAAACACCGAGCGGATGGTTAGCGGTAAACCCTTGTTAAAGGAAAACAGCGCTAATCCCAGTGCCAAAATGGCGTAAATAGCCCAGGGGTGTAGTGCCCAGTGGTAAATTGTGGCCGCCATGCCCAATCGCTCGGCGGCTAACGCATCACCGGCAGCACCGGCCAGCGGGGCCCAATCGGTGCGCACACCATCGGTTATGCTAACGCCGCCATATGCACTGCTAAAGTGCGACAGCGGTTCAGACACGCCATAAAACATCAGGCCAATGCCCATGCCGGCTGCGAACAACATGGAAAACCAACCGGCGTAACTGAAGTCCGGTGTGGCTTCGGTACCGCCGAGGCGCACCTTGCCCAGTGGCGACACTATTAAACCTAAACACAGCAGGACAAAAATATTGGCGGCAGAAATAAAAAACCAGTCGAGGTTGGCTGTCAGCCAGCCGCGCATACTGGTGAACACCGGCCCTGCCTGTTGCTGAAAGCTGATGGTCAGTACGACAAACAACACCACTACCAATGCAGAAATTAAAAACACTCTGTTATGAATATCGAGGCCGAACGGGCCGACTTTTACCAGGATATTGTCCTGGCCTATTTGGTAATCGGTATCTATCGGGTTAACTTTACCGTCCGGGATCATCGGATCTTTATAATCAGTCATGCTGTTGTCCTTGTTCTGTGCTCAAAGCCGCAGCCTTTGTTAAAAGTAGTAGCCGATATTAATGTTGAAGCGGCGTTCGGTTTCGCTGCTGTCACCGGCAGCACTGCCGCCAACGAAGGGCTGATTTCTGGCATGCACTAAATCAAAATAGGTAAACAGGCCGCCGGCGGCTACAGAGAAACCGGTGACGTTCATCATCGTGTCGCGGCTGTTGTCTGATTTGTCGTATACCAAACCATAGTTGTTATAAAACTGCAGCCCGGTTACCGGACCCCACTCAATGGGCAGGCTGTAGGCCAGGTTAACGGTGCTGGTTTTGGCTTTGGCGGCAATGCTGTCATAAAAGGCATAAGCGCCTACAGCCATACGGTCAACATCGTCGATGTTGTAATGGTATTCACCATGTTGTAATTGCAGGTTCCAGCGCTGGTAGTGGCTGTTTAAATGCAACGCCCAGGCATTATAACTGCCGGCGCGTGAGCTGCCGTTGTGCAGGCCTCCGGCTAAGGCTGAGACACCCAGCTCCGTGGTAAAGTCGCTGCTGTGCTCTAACTGATAGGCAAAACGGCCGGAGAACGTATTGTATTCGCCCAATGGCTGTGTCGGGTCGTCATAAATGCCGTCATCGCCCTGGCGGTAGCCTACCACGTCGTACGAGTAGCGATCAGCGCGGCTGCTGACATAACCATCAACGCCACCCAGTTCATCATTTTTAAAAAAGCCCAGATCCAACTGCCAGTTGTCGGCCAGTTGGCGCTTAAACATAATGCCCAGGTCATGATCATCTTCCAGCCCCAAATAATAGTTAGTGCTGAAAAAATAGTTATGCGAATTGTATGGCCAGTTACCAAAAGGCACCTGAGTAATACCGGCCTGTACCTGCCAGTCTTCCGTTAGCTGATAGCCAACATAGGCGTATTTTACCGCGGTCATATAGTCAAAAAAGCGGATCTCGGCATTTAGCAGCACATCACCGATGCTGCCGTTTAAATTCAGCCGGAAAATATCAAAAGCAAAGTCGCCGCCGCGGTTTTTATTGCCGTCGCTGTACGAGGTATGGCTGTAATTGGTGCGGATAGCGCCACCGACATTAATACCGTCTTTGTCGGCATCAGCCGCATTGTCAGCTGTGTCAGCCTGTTGCTGCGCCAGCAGTGCTGTGGCTTTTTCGCCGGCAACTTCCTGCTCTGCCAAGCGTTGTTCCAGGGCGGCAATTTGCGCCTTCAGCGCTGCCAGTTGCTGTTTAATGTCATCGGTTTCAGTGGCATGGGCAGAGAAATGGCATAGCCCAACGGCAGCGATCAGACTGATACTGCGAGGTGAGAACATAGTAAATCCTTATTTTGTATCAGATTTAAAGCAGGGGGGCTTTAAAGGATAGCGCAATTTGCTGCTAAGACCAAATTACGCGGCCAACTATTCTGACCAAAAAAGTTGGTTAAAATAGCTGTGGCCGGGTTAAACCGGCTATCTTCAGAAGATATTGGAAGACAAATAGCGATCGCCGCGGTCACAAATAATCGCCACTATTACGGCATTATCGTGCTGCTCGGCCAACTGTATTGCCGCATGTACGGCACCGCCGGAGCTGACGCCGGCAAAGATGCCTTCTTCGCGCGCTAAGCGGCGCATCGCAGTTAACGCATCCTGCTGGCTGATATCAATAATCTGATCGACGCGGCTTTTATCAAAGAAGCCCGGCAAATAGGCCTCGGGCCAGCGGCGGATACCGGGAATGCTGGCACCTTCAGCCGGTTGCAGGCCAATAATTTGGATCGCCGGATTTTGTTCTTTTAAGTAGCGCGACACGCCCATAATGGTGCCGGTGGTGCCCATGCTGGACACGAAATGGCTTACTTGCTGCCGGCTTTGCTGCCAAATCTCCGGCCCGGTGCCGGCATAGTGCGCTGCCGGGTTATCCGCGTTATTAAACTGGTCCAGCACTATGCCTTTACCTTGTGCCTGCATCTGCAGGGCTAAATCGCGCGCGCCTTCCATGCCTTGCTCTTTAGTGACCAGTATCAACTCGGCGCCATAAGCGCGCATACTGCTTTTGCGCTCTTCAGTAGCGTTATCCGGCATAATCAGCGTCATGGCATAGCCTTTAATCGCCGCCGCCATTGCCAAAGCAATACCGGTATTACCGCTGGTGGCTTCAATAATGCGATCGCCGGGCTTTATAGTGCCGCGCAGTTCGGCCTGCACTATCATATTCAGCGCCGGGCGATCTTTTACCGAACCGGCCGGGTTATCGCCTTCCAGCTTTAACAATACGGTACTGTTGGTATGCGCCGCCATGCGCTGCAATTTCACCAGCCGGGTGTTGCCAATGGTGTGTTCAAGAGTAGGAAAAGTCATAGCCAAAGCCGCCGGGTTAAAGAGGAAAACACTGCCGCCAGTGTAGCCCAAAGCCAGCTGGCTGTTAATGCTTAAGCGCTGAGTTGCCAATAGCAGGTTATTGTCAAACCAGGCAAAGCAGGCTAGGTTGTGTGGTTGACAGCTTTTATTTTCATAAAGGGATCTGAATGAAAATCATCTTATTTTTTATAGCGTTAATTTGCCCTTTGTCCGGCTTTGCCGATACGGCAGATACTAGCGTCACTAAACGCTCAGCTAATGCCTATATATTAACACCGGCGTATGCGACCAATATCGGTTTGTTTAACACCGCAAAAGGAGTAGTGCTGATTGACCCGATGCCGGGCGAAAATCAGCTGGAGGCGTTAAGTGCGCAGGTGAAGAGTATCTTTGCTAAGCAAGTAACTTATATTCTCAACACGCATGAGCATAGTGATCATAGCGGTGGCAATGCCTATTTTATTGCCGCTGGCAGTGAGTTGATACAATCTACAGCTGCTTTCGCAGATTTTGACAGCATGACAGTGAAATCACACACTGCCAACGATGCCATCTTTGTGCATAAGCCTAGCAATACTATTTTTGTCGGCGATATTTATACCACCAACTGGCACCCGACGTTTTATGCCGGAGGCGTAGCCGGTTTTGTCGCCGCTGTCGATACCATCTTAAACTTAGGCGATGAAAACAGCCTTATCGTACCGGGCCACGGTAAACCAACCGACAAGCAGCAGCTTAAGCTGTTCCGGCAAAACACCCTGCAGTGGGTTGCACAAGTAAAAGTGCTGCACGATCAGGGCCTGACAGTCAGTGAGATTAAAAATAACGCTGAAATACAGCGCATCCTGAGCAAGTTTAACCCGGAACATAAAACGGATTTTATTCCGCAGCCTGCCGTTGAACGTTTTATCGAAAGAACGCTGACAGTCATCGAAAAGGGTGTGTAACAACGCCGTGTTACTGAGCCGACTGATATCGGTTTAACAGCGTTGTTGCCGGCGCGAACCTATTTTTGGCTTAGCCGCAGCAAATTATCGCAGATCACTGCTGCCGCTATACCCACATTCAGTGACTCTGCCTCACCAAAGGCGGGAATGGTAATTTTACGGCTGATCACGCCCTCTAACTCTGCGCTGATACCGTTGGCTTCGTTACCCAGTACGATAAAACCGCCTTGTCCGTTTAGCTTAAGGCTGTGTACTGACTCTCCACCGAGGTAAGCGCCGTATACCGGCAGTGTGCTGTGTGCCAGCAGCGGCTGTAGCGGCTGATAATGCAGTTGCACCCGTAAAAACGAGCCTTTGGCGGCGGCAATCACCTTGGGGTTGTAGCAGTCAGCAGTATCCGGCGAGCAGACAATATGTTTAATGCCGTACCAGTCGGCAATGCGGATAATAGTACCCAGGTTACCCGGGTCATTGATCTGATCCAGCACCAACACAAAGCCGTGGCTATGCGGCACAAAATCGCTCTGTGCCGGCATTTTCACCACCGCCAGCGCAGCATCATTGCTGCTAAAAGTGCCCACTTTTACCAGTTCATCGGCGCTGCATTGTTGCACCAGTGCCGCTGTGGTTACTTGCTGCGGGTGACGCTGTAAAAAGTTGTCGGTGGCAAAAACAGCTTCTACCTGCCAGCCGGAGGCCAGCAATTCCAGCACGGCTTTTTCGCCTTCAACAAAAAACAGTTGTTCGGCTTTGCGGTATTTTTTTTGCTGTAAGGAGCGGATTAACTTGCTCCACTTCTGGCTGATCATTTAGCGAATACCTGTTTACCATTAACGTAGGTTTGCTCTACCTCTACCCGCCATAATTGCTCGGAGGGAATATTGTAGATATCGCGATCTACCAGGATAAAGTCAGCCCAGCTACCCGGCGCCAGGCTGCCCATGCTGGTCTCCTGAAAAGCGCCATAAGCGGCGTCAACAGTAAAAGAGCGTAGCGCTTCAGTTAAGCTGAGTTTTTGCTCCGGCAGCCAGCCACCCTCCGGCTGGTTATCCTGGCTTTGCCGCGTAACCGAGGCATGAATGCCATGAAAGGCATTGGCCAGTTCGACCGGAAAATCCGAGCCGCCAACAATAATGCTGCCCTGATCAATAAAACTGCGCCAGGCGTAAGCACCACGCAGCCGCGCTACACCTAAGCGATCGCCGGCCATATTTTTATCTGAGGTAGCATGCACCGCTTGCATCGCTGGCAACACCTGCAGTTTGGCAAAGCGCGGTATATCTTTGGGTGACACAATTTGCGCATGCTCAACCCGATGCCGGCTTGATTCGCGTTTATCTGCCGGCACCAGCTGTTCAAAGCGGTCCAGCACTAAGCGGTTGGCTAAATCGCCTATCGCATGCACATTAGTTTGAAAACCAGCATCTATCGTCATTTGCATAATTTGCGTTAATTGGTCCGGCTGAGTTACCAGCAGGCCTGTTTGCGACGGCTGGTCGCTGTAGGGTTCGATCAAGGCCGCGCCACGGCTGCCCAGGGCGCCGTCGCCATAAATTTTTACCGAGCGGATATCGAGAAAGTCGCTGGGGTCATCAATAATACCGGCTTGCAGCCACTGCGGTAGCTGCGGGTCGCGCGCCGATAGCATCGGGTAGATCCGCATTGGTAGCTTTTGCTCTGCCGCCAGTTGCTGATACAGCTTTACCGTATCGGTGTCGACGCCGGCGTCGTGCACACTGGTAATGCCCAGCGCCAGCAAGTGCGAAAAGGCCACGTTAAGGGCGCGCAAAGTGTCGTTTTTATCCGGTTCGGGTATATGTTGTGCTACCAACGCCATGGCGTTGTCTATTAATACCCCGGTGGGGTTACCTTTGCTGTCGCGGATAATTTCGCCGCCGGGGGGGTCTATAGTGTCTTTGCTGATCCCTGCCAGCGCCAGCGCTTTGCTGTTAGCCCAGCCGGCATGGGCATCAACCCGGGTCAGGTACACGGGTTTGTCGCTGATGGCCTCATCGAGCAGGGCGGTGGTAGGGAACTGTTTGTCCGGCCACAATACCTGGTTCCAGCCACGGCCGATAATCCAGGGGGCGTCTTTATTGGCCTTGGCAAACTGTGCTACCCGTGTTACGGCGTCCTGTTCGCTGGCGCTGCCGCGCAATTCTGCCTCGGCTAAATATTGCCCCAGCCCCAATACGTGGCCATGGCCGTCGATTAAACCCGGCAGCAAGGTTTTGCCGTTGCCGGCCAGTTGCTTAGCCTGCGGATAGCCGGCTGCTACACTGGCATCACCACGTGCCAATACTTTGCCGCTTGCATCATCAAATACCAGCACGCTGAACTGCTGCAGCTGGCGTTGCTGGTCAAAGCCGTAACCTTTAATATCTGACAGTACCACCGGCGCAGCATTGAGATTGCCGGTAAAAAGGCCGGTAGTAAATAACGCACAAGCTAAGCTGGCAAAGCGCAACATAAGGTATTGTCTCTGTTTGGTTTTGCTGCCAACTATAGCAATAAAACCGCGCCGGCGGAATCCGGCACGGTGGTTCAGTCGGTGTGGTGCTGTGTTGCCTGCTCTATACGCTCGCGCGTATCAGGGTGGGAGCTGAGGTATTTTAACAAGCTGGCAGAACTGCCATCACTATCGCCGTGTTCGCTCAGCAGTGCTGACATGGCATCGGCAAAAGCAGATGGCGACTTACCCAAAGCTTTCAGTTGCTGTAACGCAAACTGATCGGCTTCACGCTCCATATCACGCGAAAAGGCACTTTGCAGCAGCACAGAGCCCGAGCCCAGCAGCAACTCGGCAATGCCTTCCGGGTCGCCAAACAAAATACCAAACACCAAAGCCGCGCCCAGTGACTGTGCCACTAAACGCACACTGTGCTGGCCTTCAACATGGCCGATCTCATGCAACAATACCGCCAGTAACGCATCCGGTTTGTCGTGCAGCAGTTTTACCAGCTCGTCGGTTACTACTACAGTGCCGTCAGGCAGGGCAAAAGCATTGGCACCAAAAAAGTCTGACTTGTACAAATACAACTTATAGTTGCTCTGTTGCAACGGCAGTTGCTGCAATGCCATTTGCCAGTGGTACTGCACAGCGGCCTGTTGTGGTGCCGCTAACTCTGTAGGCTGCAGCACGGTTTTTTGCAAACTGTAAAAAGTTTGCTGGCCCATTTGGCGTTTTACGCTGTCAGGTACCAGGGGCACGGCAGCACTGGCCGCCATCGGCATGGCATACACAATAATCCACCACAGCAACAGCGGCGATAAAAACACCGCTGCAACCATAGCCAGCTTGTGGCTTTCCAGCCAGGCGGCCAGTTTGGCTTTGCCACTAAGCTGTGGCCAGCGAAAGCTGCGGTCATCCGGCACAAATACTGCACCATCGCGTAGCTGCAGTTCTACTGCTAACCCCGGCAGCACAGTACCGAAGCGATAGTCGTCGGCACTGGCCTGATAAAGGCTGCGCTGATCCGCCGCACTAACTATGCTCAGCCTGCCGCTGGCACTGATGGTTGCCACCGCGGCATACAAGATGCTGCTGGCAGCTTGCTGAAATTGCCCGGCAACCCGGTGGCTGGCGTGCATCAGGCTAACGACACGTCAATATCAAATAAGCCGGCCGCTTCTTCGCCAAAGGCGCTGCTGCTTTGTTGTACTTGATCAACCAGCGAATCGGCTTGTGGATACACCGCTACCGTAGTCACGCTTGCCAGATAGCTGGCTTTACGGATCCTGGCCCACGGATATGCCAGGCCTAAGGTGACAATAATCGCCAGCAAATTGGTGATGGTTAACCATAAAAACGGCATGACGCGGGCTTCAGATTTGAACTGTACAATCTGTGGCAATGCAGTGCGCTCGAATAAATGGTTGCGGATCATAGTTTGATAAATGGCACCACTGAGGGTCAGCATTAAAAAGTACATGACAAAAATCAGAAAGCCGGTGACACCGAGCACACCATTTAAGCTACTTTCGGTACCGAAGGCTGTGGCGCCAATCACCAGTGCTGAGATAACACTGAAAGCGATACCGACACACACCACAGCGGCGATGGCCACCAGGGCAGCGATATAGTAATTGCCGGTTTCAGTGTTGGCCTCAAATTGCTTACCGCCATAACTGATATTGCCGTAAACAAATTGGTCCATCCGTTTCAATACCCACGGCATGGCCAGATACAACGTGAATGCTGCCAGCACCGGCAACAAGACAAAGTGCTTAAAGGCGCCGGCATAATCACCGTTAAAAGCAAACCGCACATTGCGGTAGCTGGTCATACGCATATTGAATTTTAAACTTTGCACAAGTAACCATGGCGAGGCAATTAAAAAAGCCAGCGCTAATATCACCGCAAGTATTGGCGATACAGCGGATAACACAAAAAACAAAGCAAAGATAATGACTGCAATAATGCGGCCTTTTAAAATTTGTATCGGGCTGGCCAGGTAACGGAACGATTGGTTTTCTATACTGGTGTGGCCATAAAAATACTGATTGGTGCGTACTTTAGCCCAGGCACTGTAGATACCCAAGGTAACGATGCTGAGTAACAGATTGACGATCCAAATACCAAAAAATTCACCGGCCTGGCCGCTGAAGGCTACTTTGCTGATGCGCGCCTGGCTGAGCTGTGGCGCGGTGGTGCCGAAGGTGTTTTCCATATAACTGCTTCCTTTTTGTTGCTGCTGTGTAAAATAAAAGCGGCATTATAGCTGGCAACAATATGTAGTTGGCAATAGTTTTTATTTATTATTTAACAAGGTAGTGGCGCAATTGAATCGTCAATTGCGCCATGCCTTAGTTTATTGCTTGGTTAAGGGCTGTCGGTTCTGTAAAGCGTAACATGCCGCTTAGAAACTGCCGCGCACGCCCAGCGCCAGCTGAGTACCAAAACGTTCCAGATAGTTCACCTGATCTTCGCGTTTGACATAACCCCGGTAGCGGCTGTTGGTTAAGTTGGTTGCTTCAACAAACAGTGTAAGTTTGGGCATAATGTCGTAGCTGAAACTGGCATCTAACTGGCCGTAGTCGGCAATCCACGACGGGCCGCCCCAATCTTCAGGGTTGGTAACAAACTTAGAGCGCCAGTTATAGGCTAAGCGGGCTTGCACGCCATATTGCTCATAATACAGCACGGCGTTGTAAGAGCTTTCCGACATACCCTGAAATGGCAGATCTTTGGCTTTTAATGCCGGTTCATCATAGCTGCTGTCAACAAAGGTATAGTTCAACTGAAAACCCAGGCCGTTAAAGGGCTCGGGTAGCCAGTCTTGCAATGATTGTTGCCATGCCGCTTCATAGCCTTTGACTGTGGCGCCGTAGTCGCCGTTAACGGAGGTCGTCACCAGATAATCGGTGCCGGCCACATTGGCAGCAAATTTGTCCTCAGTGACAAAAGACTTTATATCTTTCACAAAGATACCGCCGCTTAATGCGCTGCTGTCACCGTAATACCACTCCAGGGTTAAATCTGCCTGGCGCGCTTCTTCCGGCTTTACGCCCGGGTTACCCATAGCCAGCGTCGGTAAGCCCTGCTCGCGGGTGGTAAAATTTGGCGCCGCCCAGGAACGCAGATAATACAATGCCGGCCGGCTTAACACTTCGGCGGCGGAGATCCGCATTAGTAAGCTGTCGGTCAGGTGCAGCTTAAAGTTCAGGCTGGGCAGCACATTAGCGTAACTGTCACTGTAGCTTACCGGTAATACCTGGCGCCAGTCGTTGTTGATGGGTTGGCCTTCACTGTCCAGTACCACTTTGCTTAAGTCGTAGCCAAAGCCGCTGGAGGTGACATCGGTTTTGCCGGCACGCAGGCCAAGATTTAACATATACGGCAGGCCGAACATGTCCTGTTCTATAGTCAGCTGCACAAAGGCGGTACTGACAGCTTCTTCTACCTGATAGCTACCGGCGCGGTTTGGCACCGCCACTATGCTGTTATCTGCGGCTTCGGCGTTCAGGCTGCGGTAGTACGCCAGCAGTTTGTCGTAATCAAAACTGGGCCAGGGCTCGGGCGATATGCTGTTTTCGCCGTCGAGGAAGTTATCAAAATTAGCCGGTACAAACACATCAGCCGGAATTTTGAATAACTCAAACTCACCTTTGGTAAAGACACTGCTGTTATCAAAGCTATAGCCATCCCGGGTCAGGTAAAAGCCGCCGCGGCTAAACTGGCTGGGGTTGGCAGAGGCAAACTGGCTCTGGCTTTTAGTCTGTTTAACATAGTGCAGGCCGGCATCAATTTTACTGATCAAGCCTTCCAGCGGCACATAGTTGCTTAGCAGCTTCAAATCAGTGATTTTATCCTCTACGCCGGTACCGGAGTTGTAACTGTAGTGGGCACCGTAATCCTGCTCTGCTGTCAGGCCGGGGCTGATAGTGACATCAGGCAGGATATTGCCTGTGCTGTAATCGATGTCGATAGCATCGACAAAACCGCGGGCGACGATAAAACGGTTATCACCGGCGTTCTGGTTCTTGGCTGCCGAATAAGCGCCATCCAGAGTAACAGACCACTGCGGCGTCAGCTGATACAGCGCATTTAAACCCAGCTGATAGGTGTCGGTTTTGCGCGGGCTGCTGATATTCAGCAATTCCACCATAGTGTTTTCGCCGGTCTGGCGCATTTTAATTACCCGGTTTAACTCGTCAAATTCGGCGTCGCTGAACAACGGCGTGCCCGGTGTCCAGTCTTCATCGTAATTGACAAAGCCGATCTGGTAACGGTTGCCGTCGGTGTTGTAGCGGGAATATAAGGCGTCAAAATTCAGGTCCAGCTTATCTGTCGGACGCCACTGCAGTGCCAGGGTAGCGCCTAAGCGTTCACGGATGTCTTGCGCGTTGGCAAAATACATATAGCTGGGGATCTTCGAGGCATAGGTTTCGTTTGCATCAATTACGCCGTTATTGTTGGTATCCACCGGCACGCCGGCGCTATCCACGCCCCAGCCTTCATCTTCGTCAAAGAAGCCTGATGCTGAATAGGTGTCGGCGCGCAGGGTTTTACGCGAATACACCGCAGAAAACAGTGCGCCAAAACGGCTGTCAGCGGTTTTGTCACCGATAATCAGCGATGCATGCGGATGCACGTCTTCAGTACGGGATTCATAAATACCTTTAGCTGATGCGGCAACAGTGCGGCCGTCCAGTTGCAGCGGTTTACGGGTTTCAATATCAATGACGGCACCTATACCGCCTTCCGGCAGCTGGGCTTGCGGTGATTTATACACTTTAAGTACGCTAACCAGCTCGGAGGCGATAGTGTCGAAGTTAAAATCCCGGCCGGCAAATTCTGATGCCAGTTTGCGGCCATTCAGTGTGGTGACGTTATAGCCACCGCCTAAGCCACGTACCAGTATATTCTGGCCTTCACCGCCATTACGGGTAATGGTAATGCCGGGAATACGCTGTAGCGCTTCGGCCAGATTTTCATCCGGAAACTTACCAATATCGTCAGCTACCACCAGATCAACCACGCTGGTGGCGTTCTGTTTCTGAAATAACGATTCTTTAATGCTGCTGCGGATCCCCGATACCTGGATACGCTCTACATCTTGCTCGCTACCGGTTTCGCTTTGTTGCTCAGCGTTAACCTGAGTGCTGAGTGCCAGGCCGATGGCCAGACTGAGTATGGCTGGTTTTGCTGTGATGCTGTTCATTCTTCCCCCGCTGTTGTTATTAGTACGGCTGTTGCCATTTTCTACTTTGTAACGAAAGCAAGTGAAGGTGCTATTGCTTTCTTGTATTTACTTATAGCGCTAAAAATAGACAATGATCAATAACGAAGTGCAAAAAAACTTTTATTTGTTTTCGAAATGCGGCATGCTAAGGTAAAGTGAAAGTGATGTCAGCCAGGCGAAAGCCGCTAATAGCGGCATGTGAACAGGCCTGGCAGCGGATACTTGCCGCTATTGCTTGTTTCGAAAGCTTTTGAAAGCTAAAGCCGCATGCTATGTTCGGCATAGTGAAAGCAAACTGACGGAAAATAGCATGGACATGTTAAATACCATTGAACGACAGCAGGAAATTGTCCGGCTGACGCAGCAACAGGGCAAGGTGGCAGTAAAGCAACTGGCGCAGCATTTTGCGGTGTCGGAGGTGACAATTCGCAGCGATTTGGCGGTGCTGGATCAGAAAAAACTACTGGTGCGCTCCCGCGGCGGTGCGCTGATTAACAGTGAACTGAGCCGCGAGCTGTCACTGAAAGAAAAACGGCATTGTTACTCGGCATTAAAACAACAGCTGGGCCAGGCAGTGGCGGCGCTGATCCATGACGGTGACAGAGTGATCTTGGACTCGGGCACGACCACCCAGCAGGTGGCAGCGAATTTAAGCCAACGCCGCGATCTGATCGTGATGACCAATGGCTTAAACATTGCGATGGAGCTGGCGCAGTCAGAAGACGTGGAAGTAATGCTGACCGGCGGCCTGCTGCGAAAAAAATCGATGTCGTTTTATGGCAGTGTGGCAGAGAAAAGTCTGCGCGATTACAACTTTAACAAGCTGGTGCTGGGGGTGGACGGTTTCGATTTACGCGCCGGTTTAACCACCCATTTTGAAAAAGAAGCCAGTTTAAACCGGCTGATGTGTGAGATTGCCAACGAGATCATTGTCGTGACAGATTCGTCCAAATTTGAGCAGCAGGCCTTTCATGTGATTTGTGCCAGCCGGGCGATACACACTTTGGTAACCGACTGCGGCATTCCGGAGCACTATGCCGAAGAATTAACCAAACAGGGTGTGCAATTGCACCTGATAGATAAAGCTAACTTGTAACAGGGGATTGGTATGTCAGGCTTAAACCGTCGTTCATTTTTAAAAGCATCAATGGCCACTGCAGCTCTGGGGGCGCTGGCGTCTTGTGCCGGCAGCGGCGCTAATACCGGTTTTACACCCAAAGCTAAGGGGAAATCGGTAATGGGGTTGGTGGTGCCGGCAATGCATGAGGTACGGGTAGGCCTGATTGGTGTCGGTGAACGGGGTTCAGGTTTTGTGCATCATTTCAGCAAGATTGCCGGTGCCCGCATTACCGCAGTCTGTGATCCTGACGCTAAGGTATTAAAACGCGCCAAAGATATTGTCAGCCGCTACGGCCGCGATACTCCGGCTTATTACAACAAGGGCGAATACGGCTACCGTGAGCTGCTAAGCCGTGACGATGTTGATATTGTGATTATCGCCACGCCGTGGCAGTGGCACCACCCGATGGCTAAAGATGCGATGTTGGCCGGCAAGCATGCCTTTGTTGAAGTGCCGATGGCGCTGACATTAGAAGAAATGTGGGATCTGGTAGATACCTCTGAAGCCACGCAACGCAATTGCATGATGATGGAAAACGTCAACTACGGCCGTGATGAACTGATGGTGCTGAATATGGTGCGCCAGGGCGTGTTTGGCGAACTGCTGCACGGCGAAGCGGCATATATCCATGAGTTGCGCTGGCAGATGAAGGAAACCGAGCGTAAAACCGGCTCCTGGCGCACTCATTTCCATACCAAACTGAACGGCAATATGTACCCGACGCACGGTTTGGGGCCGGTCGCGCAATATATGAATATTAACCGCGGTGACCGCTTTGACTATTTAACCTCGGCCAGTTCGCCGGCGCTGGGCCGGGCAGCCTATGCCAAACGTGAGTTTGCTGCCGATCATCCGCGCAATCAACTGAACTATATTCATGGTGATATCAATACCAGCATTATTAAAACGGTAAAAGGCCGCACCATCATGGTGCAGCACGATACCACTACACCGCGGCCTTACAGCCGGCATAATTTAATTCAGGGCACCAATGGTGTGTTTGCCGGCTTCCCGAACCGCATTGCGCTGGAGCAGGGCGGCAGTGGTAATTTTCACCACTGGGATCAGGATATGACGAAGTGGTACGCCCAATATGACCACCCTTTGTGGTTACGCATGGGCAAAGAAGCGGAGCAGAATGGCGGCCATGGCGGCATGGACTTTTTAATGTGCTGGCGGATGATTTATTGCCTGCGTAATGCCGAGCCGCTGGATCAGGATGTCTACGACGGTGCCGCCTGGTCTGCAGTTCTGCCACTTTCAGTGGCGTCGGTGGCTGATCGCAGTAATTCAAAAGATTTCCCTGATTTTAGCCGTGGCGCCTGGCAAACCGGTAAACCCCTGGGCATAGTGGGTTAAGGAGCAGCTATGTCAGCATTAGATTCCTCCGCTGCTGCAGTGTCAGCCCTGCGTGTTGTGCTACAGGCAAACAAAGCCGGTGCGCAACAAGGTATTTATTCGGTGTGTTCTGCCCAGCCTTTGGTATTAAAGGCGGCGCTGCGCCGGGCGCGGGCAGATCAGTCGCTGCTGCTGGTAGAGGCAACGGCCAATCAGGTAAACCAGTATGGCGGTTATACCGGTATGCAGCCGGCAGATTTTATCCGTTATGTGTCAGAGTTGGCTGCTGCTGAAGGTGTGCCGTTACAGCAACTGATTTTCGGTGGCGACCATCTTGGCCCGGTAGTGTGGTGCAAACAAAGCAGCGAAGTGGCATTGGCGCAGGCGGAACAACTTATCGCGGCCTATGTCCGCGCCGGTTTTTGCAAAATTCACCTTGATACCAGTATGCGCTGTGCAGACGACCCCGCGCTGTTAAGCGATGAGCTGATCGCGGCGCGGGCCGCACGGCTGTGTCAGGTTGCCGAGCAGCATTGTGTAGCCGGGCAGCAACTGTGTTATGTCATTGGCACCGAAGTACCGGCGCCCGGCGGCGTAACCGAGCTGGAACACCATGTCGCAGTAACACCGGTGGCAGCGGTGGATAAAACCTTGCAAACCCACCGTCAGGCATTTTTGGCCGCCGGTCTGGGTGAGGCAGTCTGGCAAAAAGTACTGGCAGTAGTGGTGCAGCCGGGTGTTGAATTTGATAACAGCAAGGTGCAGCTGTTTAAACCTGAGGCGGCGGCCGCGCTAAGCCGCTATATCGGCCAGCAGCCACAACTGGTATACGAGGCGCATTCTACTGACTATCAGTTGCCGGAGCTGTATGCCGGCCTGGTTAGCGGCCATTTTGCTATTTTAAAGGTCGGTCCGCAGCTGACCTTTGCGCTGCGCGAAGCCTTACTGGCGTTGGCCCATATTGAAAGCTTGCTGCTGCCGGCGGCAGACTGTTCCGGTTTAGCCGGACACTGTAGCGCGCTGATGCAACAGCAACCGGACTACTGGCAGAGCTTTTATACCGACAGCAGTGCGCTAAGCTGGCAATTACTGTACAGCTTCAGTGATCGTATTCGTTATTACTGGCCACAAGTGCAATTACAACAAGCGGTTGCCAGGTTACTACGTAATTTAAACCGGCCCGTGCCACTGCCGCTGCTTAGTCAGTATCTGCCGCTGCAGTATCAGGCTGTGTTGCGTGGCAAGCTGGACAACAATGGCGAAGCCTTGCTGCTTGATAAAATAGACCAGGTGCTGGCTGACTATGCCACAGCCTGTGGCATGAGTATTACACAAGGAGCTGACGCTGATGTTAGCCACTGATATCCCCGAACAACAGTTATTAGCCGATCCGGCCCAATTAACCGCAGCCGGTGCTGGTTGGACGGCGCGTGAAATTTGCCAGCAACCACGGCTGTGGCAGCAACTGGCTGAACAACATCGCGGTTTTGCTGCGCAACTGACAGCCTGGCTGTCGCCGTTGTTGGCACAGCCACAGCTGCGTATTATTTTTACCGGTGCCGGCACGTCGGCTTACATTGGCGAAGCCCTGGCTGCTTATATTCAGCAGCAACTACCGCTGGCCGGGCAACGGGCAGAGGCTGTCAGCACCACCGATATTGTCAGCCACCCACAACTGTATTTAGGCAGTGAATTGCCAACCTTGCTGGTGTCTTATGGCCGTTCGGGCAATAGCCCGGAAAGTGTGGCGGCGGTGCAACTGGCAGACCAGTTGCTGCCAAACTGCCGCCATCTGCTGATCAGTTGTAATGCAGAGGGCCAGCTGGCGCAATACGCGCGCCAGCATCCGGCCAGCAGCCTGCTGTACTTAATGCCTGACGCGGCGCATGACCAAAGCTTTGCGATGACCAGCAGTTTCAGCTGCATGTACCTGGCCACGCTGCTGACTTTTGCGCCCGACCAACACGCGCTTAGCGGCAGTATAGCGCTGGCGCAACAGATACTGCACAGCCGGCTGGATCAGATCCGTGCCCAGGCGTTGCAACCCTGTCAGCGGATGGTGTTTTTAGGTGCCGGTCCGCTCAAAGCTATCGCGCAGGAGGCGGCATTAAAATATCTGGAACTGACAGCGGGCAAGGTGCTAAGCAGCTTTGAGACGCCGCTTGGTTTTCGCCATGGCCCGAAATCGCTGGTGAATGCCGGTACGCAAATCCTGTTGTTACAGTCTGCAGACAAGTACAGCCGGCAATATGATCTGGATTTACTGCGTGAGCTGCAGCAGGACAAACAGGCATTGGCTATTGATTTGCTGTCGCAGGATCAGTTTGCTACAGACGCTGCGCTGGCTGACGTTTGGCTTGGTTTACCCTTTGTGCTCTGGTGTCAGACGCTGGCATTTTATAAAGCGCTGCAACTGGGCGTGTCGCCGGATAACCCCTGTCCCGGTGGTCAGGTAAACCGCGTGGTGCAGGGTGTTACGCTGTATCCTTTAACGGAGTAACTGATGCATTACGGGCTGGACATAGGCGGCACCAAAATAGAGCTGACGGTATTTAATGCCGCTATGCAGCCGGTGCAAAGCTGGCGGCTGGCAACGCCTACCGATGATTATGCCGGCTTTCTGCAAACGGTAGTGGCGCAGGTAGAGCAGGCCGATCAGCTGCACGGCAACGGTGGCACTGTGGGTATTGCCTTGCCGGGCGTGATCCGGGCTGACGGCACAGTGTTATCCAGCAATGTGCCTTGCCTGACAAATCAAGCAGTGGCCGCGGCGCTGACCGAACGTTTGCAGCGCCCGGTTGCCATCGGCAACGACTGTCGCTGTTTTGCGTTGTCCGAGGCGCTGCTCGGCGCGGGGAAAGGCAAGCGCCGGGTGTTCGGCGCTATTGTTGGTACCGGCGCCGGTGGTGGCTTTTGTCTGGATGGCAGGCTGTATCAGGGCGCAGCGCAACTGGCGGGGGAGTTTGGCCATCAGGGCCTGGCTGCTGCGGTGGTACATCAATTTGCTCTGCCGTTGTTCCGCTGCGGCTGCGGCCTGACCGGTTGTGCCGAGCCTTATGTTTCCGGTAGCGGCCTGGCAAGGTTATACCAGCATTTTAGTGGCCTGCCACAGACAGACAGCTACCAGTGGCTTAGTGCGTATCGGCAAGGCGAGCTTGCTGCTGTATCCACCTTTGCTTGTTATATCAGTGCGCTGGGCAGCGTTATGGCAGCGCAGATCCTGACGTTAGACCCGGACATTATTGTGCTCGGTGGCGGCTTGTCGGACATTCCGGAGTTGCTGCAGGCGTTGCCTGAAGCCACGGCCCGGCATTTATTTCACGGCGCCCGGTTACCACAGTTTGCCCGCGCTGAGTTTGGTGCTGCCAGTGGTGTGCGAGGGGCTGCGCTGTTAGGCCGGGCATTAAAAACAGGACAGCAATATGTCAGCTGAATTTTTCTGCCTGCATGCCGCATCAGTGCTGCTGGACGGGCAATTGCGGCAGAATAAATATGTAACGGTGCAAGATGGAGTTATCCGGCAAATCAGTGACCAGCCGCCGGCCGCTGTACCGCTGCAGCGTCTGGCGCACGGTGTGCTGGTGCCGGGGTTTATTGATACTCAGGTAAATGGCGGTGGCGGGGTGTTGTTTAATCAGCAGCCCACGCTGGTGGCACTGCAACAGATGATGCAGGCGCACGGCCGGTTTGGCACTACGGCTATGCTGCCAACGGTCATTACTGATGATATTGACGTGATGCGCCGCGCTGCCGATGCAGTCGCGCAGGCGCTACAGCAGGCGCTGCCCGGTATTGTGGGTATTCATTTTGAAGGGCCGCATTTATCCACAGCTAAGCGTGGTTGTCATCCGCTTAATTACTTACGCCCACTAACAGAGGCTGAGCTGGCATTGTATCTGCGTGCAGACCTGGGGGTACGCCTGCTGACGGTGGCGCCGGAGCATATCAGCCCGCAGCAGATCCGCCTGCTGGTGCAAAACGGTGTGCTGGTTAGCCTGGGGCATTCCAATGCCAGTGCTGATGTTGTAATGGCGGCGCTGGACGCCGGCGCCAGCGGCTTTACGCATTTATACAACGGCATGTCGGCGTTAACGTCGCGCGAGCCGGGTATGGTGGGCTGTGCGCTGGCAGATAAGCGCGCTTACTGTGGCATTATTTTAGATGGTGAACATCTGCACCCGTTAGCGGCGCGGGTGGCGTTTAACGCCAAAGGAGTATCGCGGCTGATGCTGGTAACCGATGCTATGTCACCGGTGGGTACGAATGACAGTGAATTTGCTTTTTTTGACGGCAAAGTACAGCGCTGTGGCATGAGACTGACTAATGCACAGGGTTCGCTGGCCGGTTCGGTGCTGGATATGGCCAGCGCGGTGCATTATGCCGCCACAGAGCTGGCAACCGGGCTGGTAGCGGCGGTGCAAATGGCCAGCAGCACGCCGGCAGCATTTATCGGCCAGTCGGCAGTGCGCGGCGCCATAACAGAGGGATTAACGGCCGATTTGGTGTGGCTAAACGCTGCCGGCAAGGTGCAGGCAAGCTGGATAGCCGGCCGCTTACAATAAGCGCTAGAGCGCAGAAAAACGGGGAAAGCTGATGTCGGAACTTATGTCGGAAAAAGCGCTGCCACAGCGCAGTAGCCTGCTGCCTATGCTGTTAATAGGCATCTTGTTTTTTGTGTTTGGTTTTGTTACCTGGCTGAACGGTGCGCTGATCCCGTTCTTAAAAATAGCCTGTCAGCTGAATGAATTTCAGGCACTGCTGGTCGCCTTTGTATTTTATATTGCCTATTTTGTGATGGCGCTGCCGATGTCGGCATTGCTGACCCGTTTTGGCTACAAAAACGGCATGGTGATCGGCCTGGCCGTGATGTGCGCCGGCGCATTGCTGTTTATACCGGCAGCATTAACGGCTCAGTTCAGCTTGTTTTTGCTGGCGCTGTTTGTGCTGGGTACCGGGTTGACGATACTGCAAACAGCAACCAACCCCTATATTGTCTGTATTGGCCCGCGCAGCAGTGCCGCTATGCGGATCAGCTGCATGGGCATTGTCAATAAAGGTGCCGGTTTTATTGTGCCGCTGTTATTCAGTGCCTGGATCCTCACCGGTATGGACGCATACAGCAACGAGGCATTGGCACAGTTGAGTAGCGACGAGTTGCAGCAGATGCTGATGCAGTTGTCGCAGCGCTTGATTACGCCTTATCTGCTGATGAGTGCGGTTTTACTCGGGTTAATGGCCTTTGTCTGGTGGTCGCCGTTGCCTGAACTCCAGCTGGAGACTAATACAGATGACGACAGCCGCAACTGGCGCGCAGTGCTGCGTTATCCTCAGGTATTGCTGGGGATGCTGACATTATTTTGCTATGTCGGTGTCGAAGTTATTGCAGGCGATACCATAGGGTTATTTGGTCAGGGGCTGGGGGTGGCGCATTTTGGCAGCCTGACCTCCTATACTATGGCTTTTATGGTAGTGGGCTATGTGCTGGGTATACTGTGTATTCCGCGTTGGCTTAGTCAGCAACAGGCATTGCTGCTATCCGCGCTGTGCGGTATCGGCTTTACCTGTGGCGTGCTGCTAAGCCCGGCAGACAGCCTGCAATTATCGCAAACTATGATTGGCTGGACAGGGGTGCCGGCGGTGCCTGATCCGGTATTTTATCTGGCCCTGCTCGGACTGGCCAATGCTTTGGTATGGCCGGCAGTATGGCCGTTGGCGCTGCAGGGCTTAGGGCGGCTTACCGCTACCGCTTCGGCATTGCTGATTATGGGCATTGCCGGTGGTGCCGTGCTGCCGCTGTTGTATGGCGGGCTGGCACAAGCCGGCGGCAGCCAGCAAGCATACTGGTTGCTGCTGCCGTGCTACGGCATGATTTTATTTTATGCAGTTAAAGGCCACAAAATACAACGCCGGCTTTAGCTGGCATTACCCCCTTCACATAAGCGCGCCGGGTCCAGCAGTTGTTCCAGTTCAGCCCGGCTGTAACTGGTGTGCTCCAGCGCGACATCCAGCACCGGCCTTTGTTGTTTATAGGCTTGCTTGGCGATTTCCGCGGCTTTGGCATAGCCTATCAGTGGGTTAAGCGCAGTGACCAGGATCGGATTTCGCGCCAGCGCTTTGCTGATATTATCTTCCAGCACAGTAAAACCACTGATGGCTTGATCTGCCAGCGCGGTGCAGCCATTGGCCAGCAGGCTGATGCTTTGCAGCAAATTGTAGGCAATAAGCGGCAGCATTACGTTTAGCTCAAAGTTACCGGACTGGCCGGCCAGCGTAATGGTAGTGTCGTTACCTATAACCTGAGCCGACAACATGGCCACGGCTTCCGGGATCACCGGATTGACTTTGCCGGGCATAATGGACGAGCCGGGTTGTAATGCCGGCAGTGCAATTTCGCCAAGGCCGGCCAGCGGGCCGGAATTCATCCAGCGTAAATCGTTGCTGATTTTCAGCAGACACACCGCCAGGGTTTTCAATGCACCTGAAGTGGCAATCGCGCTGTCTTGCGAACCGATAGCGCTGAAAAAATTGTCCGCCGGACGAAATGCCAGCCCGGTATCGTCACTCAGTTGGCGGCAAAAGGCTGCGGCAAAGCGTGGGTCGGCATTAATACCGCTGCCAACAGCAGTACCGCCCTGTGCCAGTGCCTGTATTTGCTGCAGTTGCTGTTGTACGCCGTGTTCAGCCTGTGCCAGTTGTGCCTGCCAGCCGCCCAACACCTGGCTGAAGTTTACCGGCATGGCATCCATTAAATGGGTGCGGCCGGTTTTTACAATATGGCCAATTTGCTGGCTTTTGCTTATCAACACCGCTTGCAAGTGCTGCAGTGCCGGGATCAGTTGCCGGGTAATAGCCTGCACCGCGCTGACATGAATAGCGCAGGGAATCGTATCATTGCTGCTTTGGCCGAGGTTAACATGATCATTCGGGCTAACCGCCAGGCCCGTTAGCTGCTCGGCCAGGGTGGCCAGTACTTCGTTTACATTCATATTACTGCTGGTAGCAGAGCCGGTTTGAAACACGTCTACCGGGTACTGCTGCATGTCGGTGTCAGCCAGTTGTGCTTTAGCGGCTTTAACTATTGCGCCGGCAATCTTGCTGTCGAGCAAGCCTAACTGCTGGTTTACCGTGGCGGCGGCCTGTTTTATCTGCAATAAGGCGCGGATAAAGCCAACTGGTAAGGTCAGGCCGCTAAGCTGAAAATTTTGCACCGCGCGTTGGGTTTGTGCCTGGTACAGCGCGCTGGCCGGCACCTGCAGTTCACCCATGCTGTCGCGCTCAGTTCTGGTTTTCATATCCACTCCTTTAAAATTGCTGCATCACCTTGCTATTAGTTGTACTTGCTTTAGTGCGGTGTTGCCAGTTTAGTGTTGCGATAAACCGGCTAGGCTGCAAGGTGAAACTCTGTACAGATGCGCCGTGGCGCGGCGTGATAAATAGACTTTTATGCCAAATCCCGGTATAAATACCGGCTGAATAACTGACAAGCTGATTTTTTGCACCCGTCCATGTTGCAAAGGCAATGCGTCTTCTATGCTTAGTTAACTGCCTTTGGATATCAACAACTTAATCTGTAAGCCAAGCGGTGCAGAATGGGCTGGCAGTTAAGAATAATTTTAATAAGGATGCGCGACAGCTATGACACTTTTGTGGATTTTACTTCTGCCGCTGCTGGGGGCTTTGGTGCCGGTGCTCACTGCTAAGTGGAGCCGCAGTGCTTGCGCCCTTGCTACTGCTATACCCCCGGCGTTCGCGCTGATGTTGCTGCTGTACCACGCCGAAACCATATTAGCCGGCGAAAGCCTGCGCTTCTTTTGGCAATGGGTACCGCTACTGGGGTTAGATATAGTAGTGCGTCTTGATGGCCTGGCGTTTTTATTCAGTCTGCTGATTTTAGGCATTGGCCTGTTAATTATTTTGTACGCCCGCTATTACCTGTCTGAGCGCGACTCGATGCCGCGTTTTTACGCTTATCTGATGCTGTTTATGACAGCGATGCTGGGCATAGTGCTGTCCGGCAATTTGCTGCAACTGTGGTTATTCTGGGAATTAACCAGTATCAGCTCGTTTTTACTGATCAGCTTCTGGTGGCATAAAGCCGAAGCACGCCGCGGTGCACGTATGGCGTTAACAGTAACCGGAGCCGGCGGTTTAGCCTTATTAGCCGCGTTTTTACTGATTGGTGAAGTGGTAGGCAGTTATGATTTGGAAGTGGTGCTGGCCAGCACCGATATTATTCAGCAGCACAGTTGGTATCCGCTGTTGCTGGTGCTGTTTTTACTGGGCTGCTTTACCAAATCGGCGCAATTTCCGTTTCACTTCTGGTTACCTAACGCCATGGCAGCGCCTACGCCGGTAAGTGCTTACTTACACTCGGCTACTATGGTAAAGGCCGGTATTTTTTTGCTGGCGCGGTTTTATCCGGCCTTATCCGGCACGGAGTTATGGTTTATCCTGGTGAGTTTGACCGGGCTGGCAACGTTGTTAATCGGCGCCTATCTGGCGTTGTTTAAGCATGACTTAAAAGGCTTGTTAGCCTACTCAACCATCAGCCATCTGGGCTTAATTACTCTGCTGTTCGGCATGGGCAGTGACCTTGCCGCGGTAGCGGGGGTATTTCATATTATTAACCATGCCACGTTTAAAGCGTCACTGTTTATGGCTGCCGGCATAATTGACCATGAATCCGGTTCGCGCGATATGCGCAAGCTGAATGGCTTATGGCAATTTATGCCGATAACCGCGACACTGGCCATGGTGGCAGCAGCGGCGATGGCCGGGGTACCTTTGCTGAACGGCTTTCTATCCAAAGAGATGTTTTTCGCCGAAACCCTGCATCAGCATTTGCTGGGGTCCTTGTCCTGGGTTATTCCTGTGTTGGCAACAGTGGCAGCGGTGTTCTCGGTTGCCTATTCGATGCGTTTTATCCACGACGTGTTTTTCAATGGTCAGCCTAAAGGCCTGACGAAAACACCGCACGAGCCGCCACGTTATATGCGGGTTCCGGTAGAAGTACTGGTCGCTTTGTGTATTTTAGTCGGTATTTTCCCGGGCTATATCGTCGGCAATTTGTTGCATGCGGCATCTGCAGCGGTGTTAGCCGGTGAGGTGCCACAGTACAGTTTATCTATCTGGCATGGTATTAATTTACCCTTGATGATGAGTGTATTGGCATTGGCCGGTGGCATGTTGATTTACGTTAACCGCAAACATTTGTTTGATTTTCAGAACTCCTTACCTGATTTTGATGCTTTAAACAGTTTTGAGAACAGTATTAAAAAGTTTGCTGCCAGCTGCAACCGGCTGTATGACTGGTTGGATAACGGTTCTTTGCAGCGCTATATGACCTTTTTGTTATTCGCCTTTATTGTGTTAGCCGGTATGCCGTTGCTGAGTTTAGATACGCTGTGGGGTGGACGGCAAGAGCTGGCAGTAGATGCGGTTAACGCCGCCGGTGCGGTAATGCTGCTGCTGGCAGCCTTTGCAACAGTTATTTGGCACCGCAAACGCGTGATCGCCTTATTGATGATTTCTGTGGTTGGTTTAATGGTGTCCATCGCCTTTACCCGTTTTTCGGCACCGGACCTGGCGTTAACTCAGCTATCGGTTGAGGTAGTGACTATTATTTTGCTGATGCTGGCACTGTTCTTTTTACCGCACAAAACGCCGAAGCAGTCAGAAGCATCCAGGGTGGTGCGGGATATCAGTATTGCCAGTATGGTGGGGGTGATAGTCGGCAGCTTAAGCTATGCCCTGATGACGCGGCCGTTCAGCACAATTTCCGATTTCTTTATCGCTAACGCCAAAACCGGTGGTGGCGGTACTAATGTGGTTAACGTTATTCTGGTCGATTTCCGTGGCTTTGATACCTTGGGTGAAATTACGGTACTGGGTATCGCCTCGCTGGGTATTTTCAAACTGCTGACGCGGATCCCGCTGTTTAAACCCAGCAGTGACGGCGATGGCCGGCCCTGGGCCATTGAGCGCCATTCGCTGTTATTGTCTACCGTGTCGCAAAGTTTGTTACCGCTGGCAATTATGGTGTCGGTATATATTTTCTTCCGCGGCCATAACTTGCCTGGTGGCGGTTTTATTGCCGGTTTGGTCACCGCAGTTGCCATTATTCTGCAATACATTGCTCAGGGTGTCGATTGGGTAAAAGCGCGGATGAATGTGGAATATCAACGTGTGGTCGCGGTGGGACTGTTAATTGCTTTGGCTACCGGTGTAGCCAGCTGGTTGTTTAACCGGCCGTTTTTGACCTCCTGGTTCGATTACTTTGATATTCCGCTACTGGGTAAGATTGAATTGGCCAGTGCGATAGCGTTTGATTTGGGCGTGTATGTCACAGTAGTAGGTTCTACGCTGCTGATTCTGGCCAGTTTAGGCAAGATGACCACCAGCCACAGGCCTGTGCATAAGGATACGATCTGATGGAAACCTTATTTGCCGGTTGTATCGGCTTTTTAACCGCCTGTGGTGTGTTTTTAATGCTGCGTGGCCGCACTTTCCCGGTAGTATTGGGCCTGACAATGCTGTCGTATGCCGTCAATTTGTTTATTTTTTCTTCCGGCCGGCTGACGTTGCGTGGTGCTGCCGTTTTGGGCACTGCTGAGCAATACGCCGACCCCCTACCTCAGGCGTTGGTGTTAACCGCCATAGTGATAGGTTTTGCGATGACAGCCTTCCTGGTAATTCTTGCTATCCGCGCCAGGGCCGATTTAGGTAATGATCATGTGGACGGTAAATTACCGGAAGCAGCCAATATGAAGAAGGAAAGTCGTTAATGTGGCATTTGATTACGGCGCCGGTATTGTTACCGATGCTGACAGCATTACTGATTATGCTACCGCCAATCCATTACTCTCCTATGCGCCGGCGCTGGCTCAGCATGGTTTCTGCGGCAATCCAGTTGGCATTGGCGGTAATGTTATTACTGCAGGTTCAGCAACAGGGCTTGCTGCACTACGCGGTCGGTAACTGGCAGGCGCCGTTTGGTATTATTCTTGTCGCCGATACATTATCGGTTGTGCTGGTGTGTTTAACGTCATTTCTGGCATTAGGCGCTATTTGTTACGGTAGTGCCGGTGAAGATGAAAAGGGCTCTTTTTTCCACCCGTTGTTTCAGTTTCAGATCATGGGAATTAACGGCGCCTTTTTAACCGGCGACTTATTTAACCTGTTTGTATTCTTTGAAGTGCTGCTGATTGCTTCTTACGCTTTGTTGATCCATGCCGGTGGCAAAAACAAAACCAAAGCTGCGGTGCATTATGTGGTGTTGAACCTGACCGGCTCGGCTATTTTTCTGATTTCGCTGGCGGTGTTATATGGCACTTTGGGCACTTTGAATATTGCCGATATGGCGCTCAAGGTTACCGCCTTGCCGGCTGAAGATATGATGCTGGTAAAAGCCGGTGGTTTGATGCTGATGATAGTGTTTGCACTGAAAGCAGCCGTATTGCCATTGCAGTTTTGGCTGCCGGCTACCTATTCTTCTGCCTCTGCACCGGTTGCCGCGCTATTTGCTGTGATGACGAAAATTGGTGTTTACGCTTTGCTGCGGGTTTACAGCACAATATTTGGTCCCGGCGCCGGTGAACTAGGCGGTATTGCTGCTGACTGGTTGCTGCCGGCCGGTTTGGCCACTATTGCCCTGGGTGCTGTCGGTGTGATGGCCAGCCAGGATTTTCGCAAGTTGGTGGCCAACCTTGTGCTGGTGTCGGTTGGTACCCTGGTCAGTTTGGTGGCGCTGCAAACAGAGTTGTCCGCTGCCGCCGCCCTGTACTATACCGTGCACTCCACTTTGGTTACTGCGGCACTGTTTTTACTGGCCGATCTTATCGCTAATCAGCGCGGCAAGGCGGCAGACCGGTTGGTGTCGGGTCGGCGGGTGATCCAGCCGGTGCTGTTGGGTTTTATGTTTGTATTGGCCGCATTAACGGTCGCCGGCTTACCGCCGTTTTCCGGTTTTATAGGTAAGCTGATGCTGCTGCAAGCGGCAACAGAACCAGGCAACCGGCTGTTACTGTGGAGCTTTGTGCTGGTAAGCAGCTTGCTGGTGATTATTGGTTTATCCCGCGCCGGCAGCACCTTATTCTGGCGTATCAGTGGCAGTGATGCTGCCGGAGAAAAAGCGGCGCCGCTGCAGGTGTTTGCAGTTTGCTGGCTGCTGCTGGCCAGCCCGTTGCTGGTGCTCTTTGCCGGGCCTTTGACCGAACTGTCACACCAGGCGGCGGCGCAGTTATATGATACAAGCGCGACTATTGAGATTATTCTGGGTCAGTCGGTTTCTCAGGGAGAAACGCCATGAGGTTTAAGCCTAAATACCGTTGGTTGCCAACACCTTATCGCAGTATGTTGCTACTTATTGTTTGGTTATTGCTAAACCAGAGTGTTGAAGCGGTGCATGTATTTTTCGGCATTATCCTCGCACTGTTGATCCCGATGCTGACATTGCGTTTTCGTGATCCGCAGCCACTGATTGAACGACCGCTATTAGCATTACGTTACATACTGCTTGTATTTGCTGACATTATTACCGCCAACGCCCAGGTGGCAGTGTTAATTCTCGGGCCGAAACGGCGGTTGAATCCGGCATTTGTGCGGGTGCCACTGGATCTGCAACACGAGTTACCCATCACTATTCTGGCCAGTACGGTGTCAATGACGCCGGGTACTGTTAGTGCAGAGATTTATCCAAGTGCCGAATTACTGGTGCCGGGTGAGCCGTTGCCGCAGCGATGGTTGCTGATTCATGTGCTGAACCTGGGCGATGAGGCGGAACTGATTGCCTCGATTAAACAGCGCTATGAGGCACCACTGAAGGAGATTTTCCAATGCTAGATAACGTTATTATGCTGGTGTTCGCGATGATCAGTATTGCCTTATTGCTAAACCTGTGGCGTTTACTGCGAGGCCCCAGCCTGCCGGATCGCATACTGGCGCTGGATACTATGTACATTAACAGCATAGCGCTGATTATCCTGTATGGTTTGCTGATGGGCTCTCCACTGTATTTCGAAGCTGCCTTGCTGATAGCAATGCTTGGCTTTGTCAGTACAGTGGCGGTGTGCAAGTTTCTGTTACGCGGCGATATCATTGAATAGGAGTAGCTGATGCAACATTGGATGGAGTGGGCGGTAGCGTTTTTTCTGTTGTTAGGCGGTAGCTTTGTGCTGATTGGTTCTATTGGTCTGAGCAGAATGCCGGACTTCTTTATGCGGTTACATGGCCCGACCAAGGCCACTACCTTAGGCATGGGCGGTATTTTATTGGGTTCTATTTTCTTTTTCAGTGTTTCCGGTGATGTCAGTGTGCACGAATTGTTGATCACCATTTTTCTGCTAATCACTGCACCTATCAGTGCGCACATGTTGATTAAAACAGCGTTGCATCACAAGCTGAAAGCGATACAGAAAACCACAGGTTTAGTGAATATTCATCCAGCACAACAAAAACAACACGACCGGCAACCGAAACCCTAGCGTTAGCTTTCGTCAAAGCCGTTTTTGATCAGATCTACCACGGCGCTGAGTGCCCGCTCAGCGTCTTCCCCTTCAGCACACACCTGCAGCGTTTTGCCTTTGCTGCTGGCCAGCATCAATAAGGCTAATACGCTGCTGGCATCGGCCGTTTTATCTTCCTGTATCAGCTCAATCCGTGCTGTAAACTGCTGGCACAGCTGGGCCAGTTTAGTGGCTGCTCTGGCGTGCAAGCCCAACGGATTAACAATGGTGACAGTTTCACTGAATTTGGGCATGCTCAGGCCTTATTATGATGCCTGACTAATTCGCGGTGACGCAGTTGTACGTCATCGCGTGAACTGCGATAGCTTTCGGCCAGGCTTTCAACCATGTAGACAGAACGGTGCTGGCCGCCGGTGCAGCCGATGGCAATGGTCAGATAGCTGCGGTTATTACGCTCCAGGTGCGGTAGCCAGGTGCTGATAAAACTGTTGATTTGCCAAATATACTTCGCTACTACCGGCTGTGCTGCCAGGTAATCTTTTACCGGTTGATCCAGCCCGGTCAGCGGCTTCAAATCCGGTTCCCAGTGCGGGTTGGGCAAAAAGCGTGCATCAAATACAAAGTCGGCGTCTTTGGGAATGCCGTATTTAAAGCCAAAAGATTCAAACAGAATAACCAGCCGACCGGTTTTTTGCCCGAGAATACGCTCGCGCAATTGTTCGGCTAACTGGTGCACGTTCAAATCAGTGGTGTCGATATACAAATCGGCACGGCTGGAGATCGGATCCAGCAATTGTTGTTCACGCGATATGGCTTCGTCCAGCGACATGGCCTGATGCGATAACGGATGCAGCCGGCGCGTTTCACTAAAGCGTTTAATCAGGCTGGCGTGGTCGGCATCCAGATACAGGATGGTTAAATCCAGTTTACGTGGCAGGTAAGATAAAATGTCTGCCAGTTCATCGGGGTCCTGTGGCAGGTTGCGCACGTCAATACTGACGGCAACACGCTCATATTGGCCCATTACTGTGGTAGCAAGGGTAGGAAGCAGGTTTACCGGGATATTGTCGACACAGTAGTAGCCAAGGTCTTCCATCACACGCAGTGCAACAGACTTGCCTGAGCCGGAGCGACCACTTACTACCAGCAGCTTCATTTTACCGGTTCCATAGCGCTGTACTCCACTAACAGCTGGTACAACTGCTGGTTAGTTTCAGCATGGCGGATTTTTTTCGTCAGCTCTTTTTGGCTGAGTAGCCGTGCTATGCCGGCCAGAGTGCTCAGATGTGCCTGGCACTGATCTTCCGGGATTAAAATGGCGCAGAAGATATCTACCGGTTGGTTGTCGATGGCGTCAAACGGAATGGCTTCTTTACTGACGACAAACACCAACATTGGCTGTGTTACACACTTTAGCTTGCCGTGTGGTATAGCAATACCACCTCCTATGCCGGTTGAGCCGAGCTTTTCACGTGTCATCAGCGCTTCAAGGATACTGTACTCTGTCATATCCGGCAGTTGCTGGTGAGCCAGCTCAGCGATATATTCCAGAATGCGCTTTTTGCTGTTAAAAAGAACTGCACTTTTAGTGCAGTTCTCGGCAAGCATAGAGGTTAAATTCATCATCATCTAATCAGTGTCGGGCTATTTTCTCTTTATGCTTAATGACCTGGCGATCTAACTTGTCTATCAGCTGGTCAATTGCAGCATACATGTTCTCATTCTCAGATACGGCAAACACTTCGCCACCGTTCAGGTGCAGCTTGGCTTCGGCGATCTGCTTCAATTTTTCCACGTTTAGGATCACATGTACATTGTTTATATGATCAAAATGCCGTTCCAGTTTAGCGAACTTGTTGTCTACGTATTCTTTTAAGGCTGAAGTGATTTCAACATGACGACCGGTTAGATTGATTTGCATAGACATATTCCTTCTTTAGGCTTATTTACAGCAAGGTCTTGCGTTGATTTGACGGCGGAATAAACAACGACTCGCGATACTTGGCAATGGTGCGCCGCGCAACGTTAATACCTTGTTCCAGCAGAATGTCAGCCATCTTGCTGTCACTCAGCGGTTTGGCCGGGTTCTCCGCCGCCACTAATTTCTTAATAAAAGCCCGGATAGCAGTGGAAGAACACTCACCGCCGCTCTCCGTACTAACATGACTGGAAAAGAAGAACTTAAGTTCAAATATACCTCGTGGTGTATGCATATACTTGTGCGTGGTAACACGGGAAATGGTGGACTCGTGCATGCCTACCATCTCCGCTACATCGTTCAGCACCATGGGTTTCATGGCTTCCTCACCGTGTTCAAAAAAAGCCTGTTGCTGCTGCACTATACAGTTCGCCACCTTTAACAAGGTTTCATTACGGCTTTCCAGGCTTTTCAAAAACCATTTCGCTTCCTGCAAATGTGAGCGGATAAACTGGCTGTCGGCACTGTTTTTTGCGGTGCGTGACATAGCGGCATATTGCTGGTTTATCCGTACCTTTGGCATGGCATCGGGGTTAAGTTCTACCTGCCAGCGGCCCTTTACTTTCTGCACGCTGACATCCGGAATAACATACTGCTGCTCTTCACGGATAACGTCGGCACCTGGTCTTGGGTTAAGGCTGTGGATCAGCCGCATCACTTCTTTTAACTCATCCTCTTTGAGTCTAGTCACTCGCATCAAAGAACGAAAGTCGCGATTAGCTAAAAATTCTGTATGCTCGCTGATCATGTTGCGGGCTTCGGCTAAAAACGGTGTGTCGGGATCAAACTGACGTAGTTGCACCAACAGGCATTCCTGTACCGAACGGGCGCCAACCCCGACTGGGTCAAATAATTGAATGCGTTTAATCACGGCTTCTACTTCGTCAGCTTCAATGTCGTCGACGCCGAGTGATTCGAGAATGTCTTCACAACTGATGGTTAACAGGCCGTTTTCGTCGATGGCTTCAATGATGATTTCAGCGATGGCGCGGTCAGTGTCAGAGAAGGGGGTAAGTTGCATTTGCCAACGTAAGTAATCCTGCAGGTTTTCGCTGGTCTCACCCTGATAAACATGGTCTTCATCGCCGCTGTTGTTGCCGGCACTTACCGGGGCGGCGCTGACTAAATCATCCCAGTTATTATCCAGCGGTAGATCTTCCTGAATATTCTGTTCGGTCATCGACTCGCTGCTGTCCGGCTCTGCCGGTTCGTAGCTATCGTCAGGGTTATGGTCGACGTCAGTACCGTTGTCAGCTTGTTGTTGTGGTTCTTTGGGGGCGGTGTCAAAGCTATCGTGCTCGTCTTCTGCTTCCAATAACGGATTAGCATCAAGAGCTTCCTGAATTTCCTGCTGCAACTCAATCGTCGACAGTTGTAACAGGCGGATAGCCTGTTGTAACTGCGGCGTCATGGTTAGTTGCTGTCCTAAGCGAAGTTGCAAAGAGGGCTTCATCTACTTCTACCGTTCTCCTGAATGACACGCTGGTATTATTTTTTGCTAACTATAGCCTGAATTGCTCACCCAGGTATACATCACGTACCTTTTGATTCGACAGTACTTCCTGTGGCGGGCCTGACGCAATTAACTCACCATGGCTGACAATATAAGCAGTTTCACACACATCCAGTGTTTCACGCACATTATGGTCGGTAATTAACACGCCGATACCACGTTGACACAGATGTTGAATAATTTTCTTGATATCAAGTACAGAAATTGGATCGACGCCGGCAAAAGGTTCGTCCAGCAGAATAAATGCAGGGTTGGCAGCCAGAGCTCTGGCTATTTCTACGCGGCGGCGCTCGCCACCGGACAAGCTCATGCCCAGGCTGTTCTTAATATGACCGATATGGAATTCTTCCAGCAAATCGTCTGCTACTTCTTCGCGTTTGGCCGGTGTTAAGTCTTTGCGGGTTTGCAAAATGGCCAGCAGGTTGTCATGTACGGTAAGTTTGCGGAAAATAGAGCTTTCCTGCGGCAGATAGCCAATGCCTTGCCTGGCTCTGGCATGGATCGGATCAAAGGTAATATCTTTGTCATTCAGGCTGATAGTGCCTTTGTCAGAGGGCACCAAGCCAACAATCATATAAAAAGTAGTGGTTTTACCGGCTCCGTTAGGGCCAAGTAAGCCGACAATTTGCCCGGCATTCACCTCCAGGCTGACATCTTTAACAACCTGCCGGCCTTTGTAACTCTTGGCCAGATGGGACGCAACTAACTTCATGGATTATTTTTTTCCTCTGGCGTAAAGATGGTGGTAACGCGTTTGGATTCATTGCTTTCGGCACTAAGCTCCTGCTTCTCTACGTTATACCTTATTGTCGAGGCCTTTACTACGCTACCACTTTGCGCCAGTTCGGCATCGCCGGTTAACGTCAGCATCCGGCTGGCGGGTTCGTAGCGTATTTCGTTGGCTTTGGCGGTCACCGGCTGGCCATCAGCCATGAGCTGCGAATAGCTAACCGGGCTGCCGGTAGCGATATAAACCTCTTTGCCCTTACCGGCGCTGGCATTAATTTCCAGTTGATCGGCTTTCATTTGTAACGAGCCCTGAGTAACCACCACGTTGTTGCGATAGGTCAGCACGTTTTCTTTTAACGACGCCAGGTTATCAGCATCTATCTGAATTTGCTGGCTGTAGTCGGGCTGCTGTGCCACTACCACGCTGCTGCTTAGCAGCAACAGAACAGAAATTATTTTATTGGTCATTTTGGTATACCGTTTGCTGGTGTTGTAACAGCTGTAAGCTGCCATTGGTCAAATCAGCCCGCAGGCCACTGCCGTTAATATAGAAACCTTTGCCCTGAATAAATACCGGCGCATCGTTTTGCAAGGTATTGTCCGGAAATAACATTTCCAATGTTTCTGTGTCTATGCGTTCGATCAGTTCGTCCGGCATCAGGCTTACAATACTGACCTGTTGCTCCAGAATTATTCTGTCCTGGTTAAACCAAATGGCCTGACGGCTACTGGCTGTCCAACCGGGTTGATGCTCGTCGTTGTATAGCGTATACAGCGGATTTTCGAATCGGGTGAAGCCAAGCAATTCGAAATGCTCTAACCGATCGGCGCTGACAGTGTCTGCCAGGTAGCCTTGGGCATCATACAAGCGGCGGGTTACCTTTTGTGCTACGTAATCCGGCAACAGTTCCTGATCGGTTTGCAGCGCATCGCCGTCATCTGCCGGTTCGAACCAGAGATAAGCGGCGGTTCCGGCCAGCAGGAAGACAATAAAAACAAGAAATTTTCTCATGAACTGCTGCCGTCAAATAAGCCGAATTGGTTTTGGCTGATCAGCAGCAAATCGCACAGCTCGCGTACTGCGCCATAGCCGCCGGGCAAACTGGTAATATAATCAGTTTGTTGTAACAGGTAAGGGTGCGCATCTTTTACCGCCACGGCTAAGCCACAGTGTTGCATTACCGACCAATCTGCCAGATCATCACCGATATAGGCAATCTGCGACGGTGTAAGTTGCAATTTTTGCTGTAAATCGGCAAAGGCGGCCAGTTTGTTTTCCTGACCCTGGTAAATATAGGGCACGGTTAACGACGTCATACGTTGTTGTACGATGGCAGAATTACGTCCGGTAATAACCGCAACCTCTACACCAGCCTGGCGCAAGGCTTTAATGCCATAGCCATCGCGGGTATGGAAGGCTTTCAGTTCTTCGCCGTTGTTGCCAAGATAGATCCGGCCATCAGAAAATACACCGTCTACATCGCAGATCAGTAACTTAACGGCGGCAGCCTTAGCGTTGATTTGTGCACTGACCGGCTGATATAAACGATTAAACAATGTCATATTACAGCACCCCGGCCCGCAGTAAGTCGTGCATATTCATCGCACCAACCGGCTTTCCGCTGTCGTCCAGAATAATCAAACCGTTTATTTTTTTCTGCTGCATGATTTGCAGTGCTTCTGCCGCCAGCATCTGCGGCCGGGCAGTAATACAGCGCCGGGTCATGACGTCGGCGATCAGACTCGTATGGATATCGTAACGCTGATCGAGAATGCGACGTAAATCGCCGTCGGTAAAGATACCGGCCAGGGCGCCGGCATTGTCGACTACCGCTGTCATGCCAAGTCCTTTCTTTGAGATCTCCAGTAAAGCATCTTTAATCGTCGCCGTTTGCGGCACGACAGGCACCTCAGCGTCACGGTGCATAACATCGTCCAACCGCAATAGCAGCTTGCGGCCAAGGCTGCCGCCGGGATGCGACAGCGCAAAATCTTCGGCAGAAAAGCCGCGGGCTTCCAGCAGAGCCACCGCCAACGCATCACCCATCGCCAGGGTGGCCGTGGTGCTGGCAGTCGGCGCCAGGCCGAGTGGACAAGCTTCCAGTTCTACTTTAACGCACAGGTGGGCATCGGCCAGTTTCGCCAGCGTTGATGCCGGATTGCCGGTCATGGCTATCAGTTTAATACCAAGCCGTTTAATCAGCGGGATAATGGTCAACACTTCCGGCGTTTCGCCGGAGTTGGAAATAGCAATCACCACATCGTCCGTAGACAACATGCCCAGATCGCCATGGCTGGCTTCGCCCGGGTGGACAAAAAACGCCGGTGTGCCGGTAGATGCCAGAGTTGCCGCAATTTTATTAGCGATATGGCCGGATTTCCCCATGCCGGACACTATGGTTTTACCTTTGCTGTCGAAAATGAGCTGGCAGGCCAGATTAAAGCTGCTATCCAAATACTGTTGCAACTGCGCTACAGCCTCAGCTTCGATGCGTATTACCTCGGCAGCGCGGATACGAAAATCAGTTGTCATATCACTCTCAGTTTAAGAAGCGGTCAGGGCATTAAACAACAGATACTGATAACCGACAAAACCACATAACAGTATTACGCCTTCTGTACGGTTAATGCGTCTGATTTTACCTATCCGAAGTGACATCAGCAGCATTATTATTGTGGCGGCTATCATGACATAGCTATCACGGCTACCGGCCATAGGATCCAAACCCGCCGGGCCGATAACAGCGCCAAGCCCCAGCACCGCCAGAATATTAAAAATATTCGAGCCGATAATATTACCCAGCGCTAAATCATCTTCGCCTTTGAGTATACCGATAATACTGGCGGCCAGCTCCGGTAAACTGGTGCCGATGGCAATGATGGTTAGGCCGATCACTAAATCGCTCAGACCAGCGTAAGTGGCAATGGTTACGGCACCATGGATCAATAATTGCGAACTGGCCAATAACAACACCAGGCCAATACCAAGCCAAACCATCGCTCTTAACGCTGAGATTTGCGCCGGCATTTCGGCATTAAGTTCAGCGATGAGCGGATCATCCGGTGTGGCGTGTTTGCCCCAATAAACCAGCAATGCCAGAAAAGCAACAAAAGCCGTTAATAGCAACACGCCTTCAAAGCGCGTCAGCATATTGTCGGAAATAAAGTAATAGCCCAACAGGGTGCATAACAGCAGCAACGGATACTCGCGCTTTAGCGTTAACGACGATACCGCAATGGGTTTTAATAAGGCAGCGGCACCAATAACCAATAAAATATTGGTGATGTTTGAACCGAGCGCATTACCGACCGATGTATCTAACCGTCCTTGCCAGGCCGCGCTGGCAGATACCAGCATTTCCGGTGCCGATGATCCCATAGCAACAATGGTAAGGCCGATGATCATCGGTGATATACCGGCGCTGCGGGCGATAGAGGAGGCGCCGAACACAAAGCGATCAGCGCTCCAAATCAGTAACACCAGCCCGACAACGACAAAAATAATGGCGAGTAGCAAAGGTGACAATATGTATTTCCCTGTTCTGTGTAAGTCTTGTGTAAGGTATCGCGTGGTATTTTCCTGCTTATCGGTGCGAATTGCAAAAAAAGCTGTAGTTTCCGGCCAATATCGATTTTCCGCACAGTTTGTTACGATTTTTTGTAACGACTTTAGCGCTGGATCCGTTTACAATAATCCAACGTAGAAATCAGTATAATTGAAAACATACACTAATGTATGTATATTGCATTTTATACCTCTCAGGGCACAACAGCGCTGACAGCGGCGGAGAGCATTTTAGGTGTCAGATATACTAATCGATATTCAACAACTGACGTTTAGTCGCGGTGAGCGTGTGATTTACCGTGATCTGAATATGCAGTTTGCCCGCGGCAAAGTAACCGCCATTATGGGCCCGAGCGGCATCGGCAAAACCACCTTACTGCGTTTAATTGGTGGGCAGTTAAAGCCGGACAGCGGCCATATCTTGTTTGGTGACGAGGATATTCCCAAGCTGTCGCGCAGTGCGCTGTATGCCGCCAGGCAACGGATGAGTATGCTGTTTCAAAGTGGCGCACTGTTTACCGATATGACGGTTTTTGACAATGTGGCCTTTCCTATCCGCGAGCATACCAGGCTGCCGGAATCCCTCATTCGCTTGATTGTGTTAATGAAGTTGGAAGCTGTGGGGCTGCGTGGAGCACGTGATTTAATGCCGGCAGAATTATCCGGTGGTATGGCAAGACGGGCAGCATTGGCAAGGGCTATCGCTCTGGACCCGGAACTGATTATGTATGACGAACCTTTTGCCGGCCAGGATCCCATTTCTATGGGGGTGATAGTGCGGCTGATCCGCTCTTTGAATAATGCGTTGAATTTAACCTCGGTGGTGGTGTCTCATGACGTCACCGAAGTGATGAGTATTGCCGATTACGTCTACGTGGTGGCAGAGCAAACCGTTATTGGCCATGGTACGCCGGAGCAACTACGGGCTCATCCTTCGCCATTAGTGCAGCAGTTTTTAAAAGGCGAGGCAGATGGTGCTGTGCCGTTTCACTATAAAGCGGCGCCTTATGAGCAGGAATTAATGGAGTTGGTCGGGTGATTGCAGATAAGTTACAACAACTCGGCGCGGGTACCATCAACAATGTCCGCGGTTTTGGCCGCGCCGGCATTATGCTGTTTGGCGCCTTGCTGGGCAAACCGGATATACGAAAAGGCTTCCCGCTGCTGATAAAGCAACTGTATGTAATAGGGGTGCTGTCGTTACTGATTATCCTGGTGTCCGGTTTGTTTATTGGCATGGTGTTGGCCCTGCAGGGCTACACTGTGCTGGTAAAGTTTGGCGCTGAACAGATGTTAGGCCCTCTGGTGGCGTTGAGTTTGCTGCGTGAATTGGGCCCGGTGGTAACGGCCTTGCTGTTTGCCGGTCGTGCCGGTAGCGCTATTACGGCAGAAATAGGCCTGATGAAAGCCACAGAGCAATTGTCCGGCATGGAGATGATGGCTGTTGACCCGTTACGGCGTATTATTGCCCCCAGATTTTGGGCCGGTGTCATCAGTATGCCGTTGCTGGCGCTGATTTTTACCGCGGTGGGTATTTTGGGTGGCCATTTGGTTGGGGTCGACTGGTTGGGTGTTGATGGTGGCGGTTACTGGTCTGCGATGCAAGCAAACGTCGATTTGTACCAGGATGTGATGAACGGTGTGATTAAAAGTGTAGTGTTTGCTTTGATCGTGATGTGGATTGCCCTGCACAAAGGTTACGATGCTGTTCCCACGTCGGAAGGGATCAGCCAGGCAACAACACAAACGGTTGTTACTGCGTCGCTGGCCGTGTTGGCTTTTGACTTTATTTTAACTGCATTAATGTTTGGTGGATAACATGACCACGCGGAAAATTGAAATACTGGTAGGTGGCTTTATTGTGTTGGCGATAGCGGCGTTTTTAATGCTGTCGCTGCAGGTGGCAAGTTCCGGTGTGGCCGGCACAGGACAAAGCTATCGTCTGCATGCCAAGTTTGAAAATATCGGCGGTTTAAAAGTGCGCTCACCGGTGAAAGTTGGTGGTGTGGTCGTGGGGCGTGTCGCGGCAATTGAGCTGGATACTACCTATTACCGGCCGGTGGTAACGCTGGAAATCAACAACAGTTACAGTAACTTTCCTGAAACCAGCACCCTGGCAATTTTAACCTCAGGCTTACTGGGCGAGCAGTATTTGGGATTACAACCGGGTTTTCTTGATGAAACTGTTGAGATCCTGGCTGACGGTGACTATATCGAAGACACCAAATCGGCTTTAGTACTGGAAGAGTTGATTGGTCAATTTTTATTTAACCGCGGGAATTAATATGAAACTTTATGCATTGATACTGGCCGGCAGTTTAACCTTGCTGAGCCTGGCGGCAACTGGGGTTCGCTCTGAAACTCAGACCTATACCGATCCATATAAAATGATGGAAGTGCTGGCCGACAATACCTTTAGCCGGATTGCCAAAGATCAAAGCAAAATTGAAGCAGACCCGGAAGTGTTGCGTCTTATCGTTAATGAAGAGTTGGTACCCTATATCGACAGCCGCTATGCTGCTCTGCGGGTAATAGGTAACAGCGCCGATCTGAGAAATACACCGCGTGAAGAGCTGCTGGCTTTCGTCGATGCGTTTCAAAACTATATGGTTGCTACTTATGCTGGTGTATTTACGCAGTATCGTGATCAAAAAGTGATGATCGAACCGGCACGTGCTATTGATAACCAAAAGATTATCAGCATTAAAACCAGGGTAATAGATCCGGGTAAGCCGGATATTAATATTGAATTCAAACTACGTCGTGGCAAGGATTCTGATACCTGGCTGGTGTTTGACATGGTCGCCGAAGGTATTTCTTTGCTGGACAGCAAAAGAGCGGAGCTGAGTAACCTGATCCGCCAGCAAGGCCTGAAAAGTGTCACTTTACTGTTGACGGAGAAAGCCCAGGCGCCCATCACCCGAGCGGAGGAAAAGTGACATTAAAGATCACGCAGCAAGCTGACGCTATACATTTTACCGGTGTATTAAATCGTGATACGTTAATGCTGTATTCACCCTTCACGCAGTTAAATAAGCTGTCCGGCAGCGTAAAGTTTGACTTTGACACGTTGGATAATATTGATACCGCCGGCTTAGCCTGGTTGCTGCAGCAGTTGTCCGAAGCCAAACGGCTGGGCATCACGATTGCGTTATGTAATGTGCCGCAACAGCTGCTATCATTGGCCGACGTGACGGCAGTACGATCTTTATTGCCAATTAATGATTAAGGTTTAGCTTTGGACATCAAGCAAATTGAGCAGTTGCTGCAACAACAGTTGCAACTGGCCGAGGTGATTGTCAGTGCGGAAGGTTCTCATTATGCCGTAACGGCAGTGGGTACCTGTTTCGCTGATGTTAGCCGGGTGAAACAACAACAAATGATTTATGCGCCTTTAATGGCAGCCATTGCTGACGGCTCTATTCATGCGGTCAGCATCAAGACCTTTACGCCGGAGCAGTGGCGTAGAGAAAAACTTCTTAACCCTCCGATGTAGTAATTTATGCAGCAATTTCTTGTTACAGGTGGTCAGGCTTTACACGGTGAGGTAGTTATCTCCGGTGCCAAAAACGCCGCTTTGCCTATCCTTTTTGCCAGCTTATTGTCAGAAAAACCCACTACGATAACCAATGTGCCTAAACTAAAAGACATTGAAACGACGGTGAAGTTGTTACAGTTGTTTGGTGCCGATGTCAGTTTTGCTGACAACGTAGTGCAGGTTGATGCCGGTAAAGTTCACAATCAGTTTGCACCTTATGAACTGGTAAAAACTATGCGTGCCTCTATTTTGGCACTGGGGCCTTTGCTCAGTCGTTTTGGCAGTGCTGAAGTATCTTTACCCGGTGGCTGTGCTATTGGTGCCCGCCCGGTTAATCTGCATATTGACGGCCTGCGTAAAATGGGCGCCGAGATTGTGGTGGAAAACGGCTACATTAAAGCCAGCGCCAGCCGGTTAAAAGGTGCGCATATCATTATGGATATGGTCAGCGTTACCGGCACAGAAAACCTGATGATGGCCGCGGTATTGGCCGATGGTATTACTACCATTGATAATGCCGCCCGCGAGCCGGAAGTGGTCGACCTGGCGGTGTACCTTAATACCATGGGCGCGAAGATTTCCGGTGCCGGTACCGATTCTATTGTAATTGAAGGCGTAAGTGCCTTGCAGGGTGGTGAGCACAGAGTGTTGCCGGATCGCATTGAAACCGGTACTTTCCTGGTGGCGGCGGCGGTGTCCGGCGGTGATGTGACCTGCCGCAGTACCGACCCTGCCGAGCTGGAAGTTGTGCTGGACAAATTGCGTGAGGCCGGCGCTGAAATCACGACCGGTGCTGACTGGATCCGTGCCAATATGACCGGGCGGGTATTGCGGGCCGTAAATGTTAAAACGGTGCCACACCCGGGCTTCCCCACCGACATGCAAGCACAGTTTACTGTGCTGAATGTTGTAGCCGCCGGTGTTGGCATGGTAACCGAGACGATCTTTGAGAACCGTTTTATGCATGTGCCTGAATTACAGCGCATGGGGGCAAAAATTAGTCTGGAAGGCAATACTGCGGTATGCCAACATACCGCCAAGCTGATGGCGGCTCAGGTGATGGCCACCGATTTACGTGCCTCTGCCAGCTTAGTTATTGCCGGTTTGGTTGCATCAGGTACCACAGTGGTAGATCGGATCTATCATATTGACCGCGGTTATGAGCAGATAGAGCACAAGCTCAGGCAGCTCGGTGCCAATATTGAACGTGTTAACGCGGCTTCTTAGCCGCGTTTTTTATCGGCGCAGCTCACGGGTTACAGCATTGATGGTGAGTTGCTGACCACTGCGGTCTACCGTTAGTGCCAGACTGGTATTGGGCTCGGTTTCAGCAATCATGTTCAGCGCTTGCTGCACAGTATCAAACTGCCGTCCGTCTATTGCCTGGATAATGTCGCCTATTTGTAAGCCCGCCTCAGCCGCCGGGCCGTTGGCGTTTACCGCTGTAATACTCAGGCCGTATAACCTTTGCCCGGAGGAAATCAGCTTGTCACCGGCGGCGTTTACTACCGCATCACCGGATACACCTAAATTACTACGGGTAACCTTGCCGTGTTTAATCAGCTTTTGCATCACATTCAGTGCCAGCCGATACGGAATGGCAAAGAAAATCCCCTGAATATCCTGACTCTCCAGCTGGAACGCTGCGGCGTTAATACCCACCAGGGTACCATTACTGTTCACCAAAGCGCCACCGGAGTTGCCACGGTTAATGGCGGCATCCATCCGCATAAAATCGATATAGCCACGCGAGCTTAAACCGGTATTGCCATTGGCGCTGATAATACCCTGGGTAATAGTTTGGCCCAGATTCAACGGGTTCCCTATCGCCAATACAACATCACCTACCTGAGGCTCAAGTTCGGCATCTTGCGGTATAACCGGTAAATTCTCTGCCTGTACATATAATACGGCCAGGTCTGTCAACTCGTCCTGGCCAATTAATACCGCTTCTAACCAGCGGCCGTCCTGCAGGGCAATTTCGATATGATCAGCACCATACACCACATGGTAGTTGGTAAGGATGTAACCCTGAGCACTCATTACGACGCCGGAGCCAAGCTCTTGCCGTTCTATAGTGCGTGGTCGTAAGGAACGTGGATCAACCAGGGTACTGCGGGTATAAACATTAACGACCGCCGATGCAGCACGGCGTACTGCTCTGGCGTAGCTGACAACCGCTTCTTCTTTACCTGCTTCGTTGTTACCGAATAGCGGGGTCGACAGATAGTTAAAGGATGGAAAAAACAACATCAGCACAAAGGCCAGCGCCAGCCCGTAGGCAATGCTTTTAAGCAAAAAAAACAAAAATTTAGCCACGGAGTCGGTGTTGTCTGTAAAATTCAGGTAGTGCTAGCATAGCATTAATATCGTTTAAGCAGTAGCCGTTGGCTACTGCTTAAACCTTTGCTATCAGCGAATTAACACATAAAGGTTAGTACTGCCGCGTTGGATATTTAATGCGGCTACGCCGCTGCGGTTTTCCAATGCTTTGCGCAGCTCTGCCAGATTAGCCACACGCTGCCGGTTTACACCGACAATGACATCATCCGCCAGCAAGCCTATCTGCGCAGCGGCAGAGTTATTGCTCACCGCATCCACTTTTACCCCGCCGTCAGTATTTGACAGTTCGGCGCCATCCAGCATCGGATGCATTTGATTTGCTGCCACCTGGCCGGAAGACAACTGTTGCAACTTAACTGTTACGCTACGCTCTTTGCCGTCGCGTAAAATACCCAGCTTGGCTTCACGGCCGGCGCCCAGGGTGCCCACTTTGGCGCGCAGCTCTAAAAAGGAGTTAATCTTATTGCCATTCATGCTGATAATAACGTCGCCGGATTTTAACCCCGCGGCGGCGGCTGCACTGTCAGGCAGCACCTCGTTAACAAAGGCACCACGACTAACGCTTAAGTTCATCGCTTCGGTCAGTTCGGCGTTTACGTCACCACCACGGATGCCTAAGCTGCCGCGGCGGATTTCGCCATACTCGATAATTTGGTCGACCAGGCTTTTCATCATATTGGCCGGGATGGCAAAACCAATACCGATATTGCCACCGTTTGGCCCGAGAATCGCAGTGTTTATGCCGATTAACTCACCGCGCAGGTTCACCAGGGCACCACCGGAGTTACCACTGTTTATTGCTGCATCGGTTTGAATAAAATCTTCCAGTCCCTCAATACCCAGACCGCCACGGCCCAGCGCGCTGATGATGCCGGAGGTGACGGTTTGCTCAAGACCAAAAGGGTTGCCAATGGCAATGGCGAAATCGCCTACCCGTGTTTTGTCTGAGTTTGCCAGCGGAATTTGCACCAGCTTTTTCGCTTCAATTTGTAACAGTGCGATGTCGCTTTCCGGATCAGCACCGAGTTTCTTTGCCTTAAAAGTGCGGCCATCTTTGAGCCGGACTTCAATATCGTTGGCGTCCTGAATAACGTGATTATTGGTAACGATGTAGCCCTTATCGGCATCTATTACCACGCCGGAACCCAAGCCTTTAAATGGCCGCTCTTCGCGGAACTCGTTCGGTCCGCGTTGGCCAAAGAAGTAACGAAAAGCTTCAGGTAAACGCTGCCGTACCTCGCGGCTGCCTTCAACCGAAATATGTACCACTGCGGGAGTGGCTTGCTCCAGCATCGGCGCCAGAGTAGGTATTTCCTGTTCAGATGAAAAAAACGGTATTCTGGCATCCGCAGGTGGTGCTGTTGTCAACAACAGGCTGGCTGTAACGGCGGCGCCAAGCAATGACAATTTCTTATTCATAGCGTAGTAGTCTCCTTCAATGATCTGCGACTAAGAACGTTTAGCAATAAAAAAAGTTCAGCTGACAGCGTTGTAGATATGTAACAAATTATTCGCCCGATTTACTGTGTTTGCGGTCTTTAATCAGGCCGCTGGCTTCACCAGAGTAGTCGCGTGGCTGCTGCTCTGCGTTTGAGTAGACACGGCGTTTTTCGTCAATTTGATTTAACGACTGACGGATATAAGCTGCGGTATCGCCTGACAGATAATTTATATCCTGGCGCACCGATTCCGTTGGCCGCTCCACCAGTTGCATCTTTGAGTCGGCAATGTGTCTGGCAATGCGGGAATAGTTATCCTGCAGCTGCGTCATTAGCTGATTGGTGGTTTCCAGATGGCTGGATACATCCTGCCGGTACTGTGCCAACTGAGCCTGACTTTCTTCCAGCTCCAGCTGTAATTTGTGCTGATTAAGCTGCTTTAACGTAACCAAACGCGCGATAACGGCGCCGATAACTAAACCAGCGCCAAGCCAGGCTGCGGCGTACATGTAGTCCATAATAACTCCTGCGGGGTAATATCTTCCAATAGTGTAACCTAACTTCTTATCCACAGTGGTAAGGCATGTTACTATTATCTCTCATATTTAGGGCTTATCAGCGCAGCTTTCAAGTAAGACTCAATGACACCACTAGAAAAATACCGCCAGGATTTAACGCGTGACGATTTTCAGCATGACGCCGCGCAGGAATTCGCTGTCACCCAACTGCAGCGTTTATTTGATGATTTCGTTGCTCAAAAGCCGGCAACAGTGTCGCTGTGGCAGCGGCTGCGCGGCAAAGCAGCCGTTCAGCCACCGATACAAGGCTTGTATTTTTGGGGTGGGGTAGGCCGCGGCAAAACCTATCTGGTTGATACCTTTTATGAGTGCCTGCCCGGCACACGCAAAATGCGTATTCACTTTCATCGTTTTATGCATCGCGTGCATGAGGAACTGAAACTGTTAAAGGGGGTCAGTGATCCGCTGGAAAAAGTGGCGGATAAATTTAAACAGGAAACCGATATTCTGTGTTTTGACGAATTCTTCGTGTCAGATATTACCGACGCAATGATTCTCGGCACCCTGATGCAAGCCTTATTCGCCCGCGGTATTACTCTGGTGGCAACATCCAACATCGAGCCGGATGGCTTGTACCGTAACGGTTTACAGCGCGCCCGTTTTTTGCCGGCCATAGCGCTGATTAAGCAACACACGCAAACGGTTAATGTTGACAGCGGCATAGACTACCGCCTGCGTACGCTGGAAAAGGCGGAAATATATCACTATCCGTTAGATACACAGGCCGAGACGAACTTACTGCACTATTTTACCGCCTTGTCGGTTGAACCGCGCCAGCAGCAGGCAGAAATAGAGGTTGCCAATCGTACATTACATGCCCGGCACGAAGCTGACGGCATTGTCTGGTTTGATTTCTCTGAGCTGTGTGAGACCGCCCGTAGCCAATATGATTATATGGAGTTAAGCCGCTGTTACCACACGGTGTTGTTGTCTGGCGTCAAAACCATGGGGCGGCAGAATGACGATGTAGCGCGGCGTTTTATTGCCCTGGTGGATGAATTCTATGAGCGTCATGTTAAGCTGATTATTTCCGCACAAACCGCGCTGGAACAGCTGTATAGCGATGGCATTTTAAACTTTGAGTTTAAACGCTGTATCAGCCGGTTGCAGGAGATGCAGTCACGCGACTATCTGGCCAAAGCACATTTACCCTAACTTTTTTGTCAATTTGGCGGAATTTTTTGTGCAAGGTGCTGATTTTTGCAATTGGTTAATATATAATCCGCGCCCGGCCTACGTTACAGCCTAATACTGCCGTTAGCCCGGTAGTTTTTGTACTCGAAGGGGTACGCTAACGACACAACTGCATCAGCCCTGCACTGTGTCAGGTGTAACTAAGTTATTTTTGGATCGATAAATGAAAACTTTTACTGCTAAGCCAGAAAGCGTAACCCGCGACTGGTTCGTTGTTGATGCGTCAGGTAAAACACTGGGCCGTATCGCAACTGAAATCGCTGCCCGTTTACGTGGTAAGCACAAGCCAGAGTACACGCCACACGTGGATACCGGTGATTACATCATCGTAGTAAACGCGGAAAAAGTAGCGGTTACCGGCAACAAAGCACAGAACAAAATGTATTATTCTCACACTGGCTTCCCTGGTGGTATCAAGGAAATCAGCTTCGAGAAATTGATCGCGAAGAAACCAGAAATGGTTCTGGAACTTGCTATTAAAGGCATGTTACCAAAAGGTCCACTGGGCCGCGCTATGTTCCGTAAGTTGAAAGTTTACGCCGGCGCCGAGCATCAGCATGCTGCTCAGCAACCGCAAGTATTAGATATTTAATCGGAGCATAACATGGCACAGAATCAATATTACGGAACTGGTCGTCGTAAAAGCTCAACGGCCCGCGTTTTCATCAAAGCCGGTTCAGGTAACATCGTTGTTAATCAGCGCGCGTTAACTGAATACTTCGGTCGTGAAACAGCTTGTATGATTGTTAAGCAACCATTAGAGCTGGTTGATATGGTTGAGAAATTCGACCTGTACATCACTGTTAAAGGTGGTGGTATCAGCGGCCAGGCTGGCGCTATCCGTCACGGTATTACCCGTGCACTGATGGAATTTGACGAGTCACTGCGTCCTGCACTGCGTAAAGCAGGCTTCGTTACCCGTGACGCGCGTCAGGTTGAACGTAAGAAAGTGGGTCTGCGTAAAGCACGTAAACGTCCACAGTACTCAAAACGTTAAGCGTTTTTCAAGTACAAAGCCCGGCACTTCGTTGCCGGGTTTTTTTTGCCTGTATTTTACCGTCGGCAGCAGCGGCAAACCGGCAGTGAAACTTTGCCGTATAACGCAAAAGCCTAAGATAATACTGATTCAGTTTGCCTTAATCCTTGTGTAAAGCAGGGCTTTTCATTATGATCGGCGTTATTTTTTCGATTTATAATAATTGCTGAAATTCAGCCGCTTAAATTCTGTTTAAGCGTTAACGTGGAGATGAGTGGATGAGCAATGCGCCTGTAGATCATGGTCGCCGCCGCTTCCTTACCATTGCAACCTCAGTTGTAGGGGGCGTGGGTGCTGTCGGAGCTGCTGTGCCTTTTGTCGCGTCCTGGATGCCAAGTGAAAAGGCAAAACAGGCTGGGGCAGCGGTCAGTGCGGATATCAGTAAGCTTGAGCCGGGACAGTTGATCCGGGTTGAGTGGCGTGGCAAACCGGTTTGGATCGTAAAGCGGCCTCAGGCTATGTTGGATGAGCTGGCCACACACGAAGACAAACTGCGTGACCCGGCATCTGAAGTTGAACAACAACCTGCTTACGCACAAAATCGTCATCGCTCGAAAAAGCCGGAAATTTTTGTTGCTGTAGGTATCTGTACCCACCTCGGTTGTTCTCCTACCTATATTGCGAATGATTTTGCCGCCCAGGTTGAAGGTGTCAGCTCCGGTTTTTTCTGCCCTTGCCATGGTTCTAAGTTTGATATGGCCGGCCGCGTGTTTCAAAGTGTACCGGCGCCATCTAACCTGCAGGTCCCTCCGTATATGTTTATCGACGACAATACCATTGTGATTGGTGAAGATGAGGGGACTGTCTGATGTTTAAAAATCTGATGAGCTGGATTGAATACCGCTTGCCATTCATGGATAAAATGAATCTCCATGTCATGCAGTACCCGGCACCGAAAAACTTCAACTTCTGGTACTTCTTTGGTTCACTGGCCATGCTGGTACTGGTAAACCAGATCCTGACCGGTATCTGGCTGACAATGAATTACGAACCTTCAGCCGACGGCGCTTTCGCGTCTGTTGAATACATTATGCGCGACGTCGATTACGGCTGGTTACTGCGTTATATGCATTCTACCGGTGCTTCTGCTTTCTTTGTTGTGGTGTACCTGCATATGCTGCGGGGCATGATGTATGGCTCCTACCAAAAGCCGCGCGAGCTGCTGTGGATTTTTGGCATGTTGATTTTCCTTGTGCTAATGGCAGAAGCCTTTATGGGTTACTTGCTGCCATGGGGCCAGATGTCGTTCTGGGGGGCACAGGTTATTATTTCTATCTTCGGCGTTATTCCCGGTATTGGTGAAGACTTAACGCTGTGGATCCGTGGCGACTATGTTATTTCCGGTGCTACACTAAACCGTTTCTTTGCGCTGCATGTTATTGCATTGCCGTTGGTGCTGGTTATTTTGGTATTCCTGCATATTATGGCGCTGCACGAAGTAGGGTCAAATAACCCCGATGGTATCGACATTAAGAAAGACAATGACGGCACGGTAGAGCTGACAGAAGCGGATAAGAAATTCACCTTCCACCAATACTTTACCCGCGGTGGAAAGAAAGTGATTGTTGATGCAATCCCGTTTCACCCGTACTACACGGTAAAAGATTTGGTTGGCGTGGCTGGTTTCCTGCTTATTTTTGCCTGGGTCATTTTCTTCCTGCCGGAAGGTGGTGGTTACTTCCTTGAGCCGCCAAACTTTGAAGCTGCAAACCCGTTAAAAACACCAGAGCATATCGCTCCGGTATGGTATTTCACGCCGTTCTACGCCATTTTACGTGCCGTACCTGATCAGTTGTTTGGCGCCATTTTTATGTTTTTGGCTATTCTGGCTCTGGCGTTGCTGCCATGGATTGACCGCGGTTCAGTGCGCTCTATGCGCTACCGTAGTGCGCTACACACGGCTAACCTGATTAACTTCTGCATCAGCTTCGTGGCACTGGGTGTTTTGGGCGTGTTGCCGGCAGAGGGTATTTATACCCTACTGGCACAGATTTTCTCGTTCACATACTTTGGCTTCTTTATTCTACTGTGGTTCTACAGTAAGAATGAAAAAACAAAACCATTACCAGTAAGGTTAACCTGATGATGAAGAACTTATTTTCAGCAATTGCACTCGTTGCATCGTCATGGGCGATGGCGGCAGGCTCAACCATACCACTGGATAAAGCCCCGATCGATCTGACAGACAAGGCGTCTTTACAAAATGGCGCCAGGTTATTCCAGAATTACTGTCTGGGCTGTCACCAGATGCAATATCAGCGTTATGCCCGCACCTTTCGCGATTTAGACATTCCGGAAGATATCGGTATGGAGAATCTGATGTTCACCGGTGAGAAAGTGGGTGACCATATCACCAACAATATGTCGGCTAAAGATGGTGAAAAATGGTTTGGTGCGACACCGCCGGATTTAACCAACGTCGCACGTGTACGCGGCCCGAATTGGTTATACACTTACCTGCGTAGTTTTTATGCTGATCCGGCGCGGCCATTTGGGGTAAATAACGACGTATTTCCTATGGTTGGTATGCCGCATGTACTGCAGGAATTGCAGGGTATGCCATACAAAGCCTATGAGACGCGTTTAGTGGATGGTGAGTCAAAACAGGTTTATGTTGGCATTAAAACCGACGGTAGCGGTGAGCTGAGCACAGAAGAATATGATAGTGCAGTAGCAGATCTGGTAAACTACCTGGAGTACGTTGGAGAGCCAACCAAACTGGAATCACGTGAGCTTGGCACCAAGGTTATGGTGTTCCTGCTGATTTTCTTTGTGCTGGCATACTTGCTGAAAAAAGAATATTGGAAAGATGTACATTAACTAGTTATTTCAACTAGATATGTTTACAGGGGCCTTAGCGCCCCTTTGCCGTTTTTTATTTTACCGGAGGAAGACATGGCGATCACTGCCAACAAACGCCCTGTGATGACATTGTTCTCAGCTGCTGATGACATGTTCAGCCATCAGGTACGTATAGTACTGGCTGAAAAAGGCGTAACTGTCGATATTCTTCAGGTCGCACAAGATAATTTGCCGGAGGACCTGTACGAAGTAAACCCGTATGGTAGCCTGCCAACTTTGCTTGATCGTGAACTGGCGTTGTATCAAGCCAATATTATTATGGAATACCTGGACGAGCGTTTTCCGCACCCGCCGTTGATGCCGGTGTATCCGGTAGCACGTGGCCAGGCGCGTTTAATGATGTACCGCATAGAGAAAGATTGGTACCGTCAGGCTGCCGCCATTCTTAATGGCGATGAAAACGCTGCCACGGCACGGCAGGAGTTGCGGGAAGGCTTACTGTCTATTGCACCTCTGTTTAACGAAACACCGTTTTTTATGAGCGAAGAGTTTGGCTTGGTTGACTGCTATATGGCGGCGTTATTATGGCGCTTGCCGTTATTGGGCATTGAACTGAATGGCCCCGGCAGTAAAGAGCTGAAAAATTATATGACACGTATTTTTGAACGTGATGCGTTTCAGGCTTCATTAAGCGACGTGGAGCGTGAGATCCGCAGAGGAATGAAGTTTTAATGAAGATGACGCCAAACCGCCCGTATTTGCTGCGGGCGTTTTACGAGTGGATTGTCGATAATAATAGTACACCTTATCTGGTGGTGGATGCGACAGCCAGCGATGTAAAGGTGCCGACCCAGTTTGTGCAGAATGGTCAGATAGTACTGAATACTGCACCCTCTGCGGTAGGTAACCTGCAACTGGGTAATGATGCGGTAACCTTTAATGCCCGCTTCGGTGGTAAACCCTTTGCGCTGTATATACCAGTAACAGCAGTGTTAGCTATCTATGCCCGTGAAAATGGCGCCGGCACTGTGTTTACGCTGGAAGAAGAAGAAGACGAAGCAGAGATTTTCAGTGATAGTCTTGAAGATGAGCCTGTACCGCCTGAACCACCTAAGCCAAAAAGAGCGTCACACTTAAAAATAGTGAAGTAGCAAAGTCGTGGCGTAACATTAGCGGTTAATCTCCGCTTTTGCGGTAGCAACCTGCCAAAATGCCTGAATAAGCGGTTCGTGCAGCCGCTTATTCAGCATACACACTCCCAAGTCAAATGGCTCAAAGCGGTAGTTCAGCTCCAATGCCCTGACGCGGTCTTTCACCGGACTATTTACGACTACCGCATCGGCTACCAGAGCAACACCGGTGCCTAAAGCCACCATTGATACCATGGCTTCGTGGCCATCCACCTTAGCGACAACCAGGGGGGTTATGGCCATATCGGCCAGCCAGCGATCAAAGCGGCTGCGGGCCGGGCCATGTTCCGGCATAATCAGCGGTACCTTGTCCCAGCAAAGCGGATTTTGCTGCAATAAGTCGTTTACTTTACAAGGAATTGTGGGTGCAATCAGCATCACCGGCAGGCTGGCAATGCTGCGAAATGCCAGGTTGGCCGGCAGGTTTACGGGATGTGCCGCCAGCGCAATATCAGCTTCATCCAATCGCACTTTTTCTATCGCCGAGGCGGCATCGCCGGTGGTCAGTTTGATTTCAGCTTTAGGGCACATTAAACGAAAGCGATCTAAGATGGCTGGCAAATGGCTGTAACTGGCCGTAACGGTACAAAATAAGCGGATTTCGCCGGTTAATTCGGCGCTGGCCAGCTGCAAATCCACTTGTAGCTGATGCCATTCATCCAACCAGGTACGGACGAACCGTTGAAAACGTTGCCCGGCGGAAGTGAGCCGAACAGAGCGCTTATCACGAAAAAACAGCTCTGTGCCCAGTTCTTCTTCCAGCCGTTGAATAACCCGCGTCAGCGTTGGCGGGCTGACATACATTTGTTCGCTGGTTTTACTGAAATTTAAACTGCTGGCCAAATGCTGAAACAGCTGGGCACTACGGATATCCATACAACTCCTTTATTTCAAAATATGAAATACAGACTTCAGAATATATCACTTCACGCAACTAGAAACAGCAACTAGTATTAGCTTATTAAAGCAGACGACCAGTGCTGCTTATGCTCACCAACAGGTTAGAGCGGTTACAACGAATTTAGAGAAGTATCATGACAAACTATTTTAATACGCTGAATTTACGTCAGCAATTAGGCCAGTTGGCGCAGTGCCGCTTTATGGATAAGGCTGAATTCGCCAACGGTTGCGAGCTGTTAAAAGGTTGGAATATCGTCATTGTTGGTTGTGGTGCCCAGGGGTTAAACCAGGGCCTGAACATGCGGGACTCGGGATTAAATATCAGCTACGCGCTGCGCGCAGAAGCAATTGCCGAAAAACGCGCGTCGTTTCAAAAAGCCAGCAGTAACGGTTTTACTGTCGGTACCTATGAAGAGTTAATTCCGACGGCAGATTTAGTATTAAATCTGACGCCGGATAAACAGCACAGTAGTGTGGTTGATGCTGTTATGCCGCTGATGAAGCAGGGCGCTACCCTGGCGTACTCACACGGTTTTAATATTGTTGAAGAAGGTAAGCAAATCCGCCCTGACATCACGGTCGTGATGGTGGCGCCCAAGTGCCCGGGGACGGAAGTACGTGAAGAATATAAAAGAGGATTTGGGGTGCCGACATTGATCGCGGTACACCCGGAAAATGATCCCAAAGGACAAGGCTTAGACATTGCCAAAGCATATGCGTCGGCAACGGGGGGAGATAGGGCTGGTGTGCTGCAGTCGTCTTTCGTGGCGGAAGTTAAATCCGACCTGATGGGCGAGCAAACTATCCTGTGTGGCATGTTACAAACGGGCGCTATTTTAGCGTTTGATAAAATGGTGGCCGATGGGGTGGAGGCAGGTTATGCCGCCAAACTGATACAGTACGGCTGGGAAACGGTGACCGAAGCGTTAAAGCACGGTGGTATCACCAATATGATGGATCGCTTGAGCAATCCGGCGAAAATCAAAGCCTTTGATTTAGCAGAGCAGCTAAAGCAAACATTACGACCACTGTTTGAAAAGCATATGGATGACATTATCAGTGGCGAGTTTTCCCGCACTATGATGGCAGACTGGGCCAATGATGATAAAAACCTGCTGACCTGGCGTGAGCAAACCCGCAGCAGTGGCTTTGAGCAAGCACCGGTGTCGAACGAAAAGATTGCCGAGCAGGATTATTTTGACCGCGGTTTGTTGTTAGTTGCCATGGTTAAGGCCGGCGTAGAGTTGGCATTTGAAACCATGGTAGATGCCGGCATAGTGGCAGAGTCAGCATACTACGAGTCGTTACATGAGACGCCGTTAATCGCCAATACCATAGCGCGTAAACGCTTGTATGAGATGAATGTGGTGATATCAGATACCGCTGAATACGGTAACTATCTGTTTGCTCATGCGGCGGTGCCGTTACTGAAAGATATGGTTGATGGCTTAAGTAGTGAGTACATCGGTAAAGGCATCAGCGGCAGTAATGGCGTGGATAACCTGAAACTGATAGCGGTGAACGAGACTATCCGCCAGCATCCGGTAGAGACAGTAGGTAAAAAATTACGTGGTTATATGACAGCGATGAAACGCATAGTGGAATCAAATCAGTAACTCAAAGAATGATGTGGTTAAAGGTATGCGCCGGGCCAAAAGCCGCCGTGTTACCTGACCAATAATGATGTTATACGTGGACCTTGGTTGTTTTGCCCTGCTATGCAGGGCTTTTTTTTCGCGTTAAGCTAAGGTTTCTGAAACAGGAGCACGGCAAGATGAAAACGATAGCCCTGGTTGCACATGACGGTAAGAAACAGGCTTTGCTGCAATGGGTGGCGGCGCATAAAGCGTTCTTTGCCGATAAACAGCTGGTAGCAACCGGTACTACCGGTAAGTTAGTTGCAGCAGCGCTGCAGCAGGATGTAGTGTGTCTGGCCAGTGGCCCGTTAGGTGGCGATCAACAAATTGGCGCTATGATCGCTGAGCAGAAAATTGACTGGTTGGTGTTTTTCTGGGATCCGTTGTCGTCGCAACCGCATGACCCGGATGTAAAAGCATTAATCCGCTTAGCTGTGGTGTGGAATATTCCGGTGGCGTGTAATCAGGCTACGGCAGACTTTATTATTCACTCCAGCTTGTATCAGCAGGATTATCAGCGTGAAGTACCGGACTTTTCGGTATACCAAAAGCGGCTGGACAAACAGTAAGCGGTTAGCAGTACGAAGGAAGAAGGTAGGCCGCAAACTGCGCGGCCACCTAAGGTCCTGTTTCGTCATCCTGTCGATACTGTCCTTAGCATATCATCCCTGGCTCCGTCCCGGAGTGTTCCTGAGGCATCCTGCCTGATCCTGTCATCCTTAAACATTATCATCCTGATAATGTGCTCTCATCCTGAGAGTGTCCTGTATCTTCCGTGCAATTCTCAGCGCCTGCGAAGAATCTGAAAAAAGGCCTGCTCGTCCTGAGCGTGTCCTGTTATTCATCCTTGTGCTATCCTAGCCAAGCACTGCGTCCTGCAGTTACACCCTGTCATCCTGTCAGGGGGTCGATCCGTTGACGAGTTAAGTATGAACTCTGCAGCGCGATTTAAGCATGGCTTTTGAGAAAAAAGCACAGTGTAATATTATTGTAAAACATGAGATTTACATCATTTTATGATATTTATCATATGTTTATGACTATTTCTTGTTGTGAGTTTCCGGGGTAAATAGCGTTTAAGCTCACTCATTTGTGAGATATATCTCACAACAAAGCCTGCCGTTAGGGTGCGATATGTCGCAGCCGGGCTGAAAACCTGTGGTTACAAAAGGAATATTATGGCCAGAGAGCAACTGGGTGTTTGTGCTGAAGCGAATTTACATGGCAGTTATTTACTATTTAATGCATTAGAGGGGCATGAGCGGGTGCTGCGGCACAAGCTGGCCCGTCTGCCGCTATTGTTTGACCGGCTTGCTGAACATTTTTCTGAAGCCATGTTAACCGGTGTGGTTGCTATAGGCAGTAGTTTTTGGGATCTGTTGTATCCTGATGCCAGGCCTGCCGGCCTTACTGCCTTTCCGGATTTCAACACTGAGGATATCGACTTAGCCCCTGTGCCATTGGATATATTGATCCATATCCGGTCAGACCGGCTGGATGTCAACATTATTGCCAGCATGCAGGTACAGCAGATGCTGCAAGGGCACGTTGAATTACAAGACCAGTTACAGGGTTTTCGTTATCTGGATGGCCGGAACCTGAGCGGCTTTGTTGATGCGCCTTATAATCCAAAAGGCCGTGCCAAGCGGCAGGCGGCTTTGGTGGATGCGGCGCAGCAACCGGTATTTGCCGCCGGCAGCTATGTCTATCTGCAACGTCTGGCTTTTGATGCTGTAGCCTGGCAGCAACTGGCTGTGTCTGAGCAGGAAGAAATCATGGGCTACGACAAAGTCAGCGGCAAAAGATTGGCCGACACGATGCTGTTGCCTGACAGTCATATTGCATTGATGCAGCCGGATCCGGACAGTTCATCCCGGGTACTGCAACAGAATATGCCGTTTTGTTTGCTACCACAGCAGGGGCTGATACAGCTGAGTTTCGCCGCAGATGCGACTGCGTTGCAGCTGCAACTAACGAACAGGCTTGGTCTGGCAACACAGGGGGTGGGCTACGATCTGTTGTTAAACTACTGCCGCATTGAGCTGAGTGCGGCTTTCTTTGTGCCTTCAATCAGCTTTTTGGAGTTGTCTGCCAAAGTATAACACGATCTTCCGGTTATACTTTTTCGAACAGTTCGGTGACTTTCCTCAGTGTGAAGTCGATGTTTTTCACACTCTTTGGCGCAATAAAGATGGTATCGTCACCGGCAATAGTACCGAGCACGCCTTCGGCTTTGCCGACAGAATCCAGTAAGCGGGCAATCAGTTGTGCCGCACCCGGGCTGGTACGGATAATAATCATCACATCATTATGCTCAATATCCAGCACCAGCTGACGCAGTGGACTTTTGGTGGTCGGTACGCCCAACTCAGGGGGCAAGGTATACACCATCTCCTGTTTGGCATTACGGGTGCGTACGGCGCCGTACTTGCTCAACATGCGTGATACTTTCGACTGACTGATATTATCAAAGCCGTCGTTTTTAAGTGCTTCAACAATTTCGCCCTGAGAACCAAAGCTTTCAGTTTTCAACAGCGCCTTAAACGCCTGGATCAGTGCTTCTTGTTTTGCTTGCTTAGTCATACCACGCTCTTACCTGTTGTTTATTGCTGCTATCTTAGCAAAGTTCGTTGTCCGGTACACTTTGTGAAGTAAAGTACACTAAAATTCGCTAAAATGCTTAGACTTTAGGCTTAAGCTATTTGTATTTTCAACGCGGTTTCAGTATTGTTGGCGCGTTTTCATTCAACCGTTATCAAGGGAGATAATTATGAAAGTTGCCGTATTAGGTGCCGCCGGCGGTATTGGCCAGGCATTATCGTTATTGCTGAAATTAGACTTACCAGCAGGTACAGATTTAGCGTTATATGATTTGGCGCCGGTAACACCGGGTGTTGCGGTTGATTTAAGCCATATCCCTACTGCTGTTAAAGTAACAGGTTACGGTAAAGAAGACTTGCACACTGCACTGGCTGGTGCAGACATTGTGATGATCCCTGCCGGTATGCCACGCAAGCCGGGCATGGACCGTTCAGATTTATTCAACATTAATGCCGGTGTGGTAAAAACCTTAGCTGAAGCTATTGTGCAACAGTGCCCGAAAGCGTTGGTGGGTATTATTACTAACCCGGTAAATACCACTGTCGCTATTGCTGCTGATGTATTCAAAAAGGCCGGTACTTATGATCCGCGTCGTTTGTTCGGTGTCACTACGCTGGATGTGATTCGGGCTGAAACCTTTATCGGTGAATTAAAAGGTAAAAACCCGACTGAAATTACAGTACCGGTTATCGGCGGCCACAGCGGTACCACTATTCTGCCGTTATTGTCACAAGTTGCCGGTGTAAGTTTCTCTGATGACGAAGTGGCATCTCTGACACACCGCATTCAGAATGCCGGTACCGAAGTGGTTGAAGCCAAAGCCGGTGGCGGATCTGCAACATTGTCTATGGGCCAGGCTGCTGCGCGTTTCTGTATTTCCTTGATTAAGGGTTTGCAGGGCGAGAAAGTAACTGAATATGCCTATGTAGAAGGTAACGGCGAGTATGCCCGTTTCTTCGCTCAGCCAATTACGCTGGGTAAAAATGGCGTAGAGGCATTACTGCCAATCGGTACTTTAAGTGCTTATGAGCAAAAAGCCATGAATGATATGTTGGGCACGTTAAAAGCCGATATCACCTTAGGCGAAGAGTTTGTAAAGAATAACTAAGTTGTTCTGCAAATAAAAAAGGCGCTGAGGCGCCTTTTTTATTTGCCGCCGGAAAAGACTCTAGTGGCTGCGCGATACCGCAATATCGGCCAATGCCAGTAATGCTTGCTTGTAGTCTGACTCCGGCACAGCGGCAAGAGCCTGTCGGGCTTTTTCTGCTTCGGCTTCTGCCAATTGCCGGGTGTAGCCAAAGGCGTTGGTTTCATGCAACGCGGCCATAATAGCATCAAGCTGCGCCATGCCATTGCCTTCCTCTATCGCTTCACGGATCAGCGCCTGTTGCGCCACTGTGCCGTGTTTCAGCGCATGAATTAATGGCAGTGTTGGTTTACCTTCAGCCAGATCATCACCAATATTCTTGCCCAGCTCAGTGGCATCAGCCTGATAATCCAGTACATCGTCGATCAGCTGAAAAGCAGTGCCTAAATGCATACCGTACAGCTTCATGCTGTTCACCACAGCTTCAGGTTGCTGCGCAATAATAGCGGCTAATTGAGTAGCGGCTTCGAATAACTTGGCGGTTTTGCAGTAAATCACCTGCATATAGCTTTGTTCAGTGGTATCAGCGTCATTAACGTTCATTAGCTGTAATACTTCGCCTTCGGCGATAATATTGGTGGCGTCAGCCAGAATATGCATAATGCGCATGTCGTTCAGCGATACCATCATCTGGAATGAGCGGCTGTACAAAAAGTCGCCTACCAATACACTGGCCTGGTTGCCAAACACTGCATTGGCCGTTTGTTTACCGCGGCGCAGTGTCGACTCATCAACCACATCATCGTGTAACAGCGTTGAGGTATGAATAAACTCTATAATAGCGGCAACGGTAACGTGGGCATTGCCCTGATAACCTAGTGCTCTGGCGGCCAACACCGCCAACAGAGGGCGTAAACGTTTGCCGCCACTGTTGACTATATAGATGCCCAATTGATTAATCAGGGCCACGTCAGAGTTTAGCTGCGAAAAAATATGCTGATTAACAGCGGTCATATCCTCAGAGGATAGCTGCTGGATCTGTTCGAGCGTCATGAAAAACAACTGCTTAAACCTTAGAATGGCGCTAATTCTACACTATCGGCTGGGCAGTCCCAAAGCAAAACCGGATCCTTTTGTCAGCAGAGTGATCTTTTTTATATTACTACTTGCGGGGGTAGGGGAAATTGCGTACAATTCGCGCCCTGTGAATTGAATTAACACGCCCCTTAAAACAAGCGATGGCGTGCTTTGTACGGAGTTAACTATGTACGCGGTTTTCCAAAGTGGTGGCAAACAGCACCGTGTGACGGAAGGTCAAACTCTACGTCTAGAAAAACTAGATTTAGAAACCGGCGCAACAATCGAATTTACACCGTTGATGGTCGCTAATGGCGAAGACATCAGTATCGGTGCACCTTTAGTTGAAGGTGGTAAAGTAGTAGCGGAAGTGGTCACTCATGGCCGTGGCGACAAGCTTAAAATCGTTAAATTCCGTCGTCGTAAGCATTCACGTAAACAGATGGGCCACCGCCAGTGGTTCACTGAAGTGAAAATTACCAGCATCAGCGCGTAACAGGAGTATCGACACATGGCAAGTAAGAAAGGTGTAGGTAGCACTCGTAACGGTCGCGATTCAGAAGCTAAACGCTTAGGTGTTAAGCGTTTTGGTGGCGAATCAGTTTTAGCTGGTAGCATCATCGTGCGTCAGCGTGGTACTAAATTCCACCCTGGCACCAACGTTGGTATCGGTAAAGACCATACTTTATTCGCTTTAACTGAAGGTAAAGTGAAATTTGAAGTTAAAGGTGAGCACAATCGTAGTTTTGTGAGCATCGTCAGCGAATAAGCTGTAAGACTTTAAACAAACCCCGCCTTGTGCGGGGTTTTTTATTAAACATTGTGCCTGATACAACCTAACAGGCATTTTGTGCACAGCGTGCAACAAGCTAAGTTATACTTATATGCCAGCCGCTTGCTGGTAGTTATTTAATATGGTTAATCAGGACGCACCCGATGAAGTTTGTAGATGAAGCGATAATACGGGTTGAAGCCGGCAACGGCGGCAACGGCATTATCAGTTTTTTACGTGAAAAGTTTATATCAAAGGGTGGCCCGAATGGCGGCGACGGCGGCGATGGCGGCGATGTCTATCTGGTTGCCGATGAAAACCTGAATACGCTGGTTGATTATCAGTTTGAAAAGTTTCACCGCGCAGAGCCCGGTGAAAAAGGCGGCAGTGTAAACTGTACCGGTAAACGCGGTAAGGACCTGGAGTTGCGCGTGCCGGTGGGCACCCGTGCTATAGACGTCGATACCGACGAAGCATTGGGCGATTTAACCCGTGCCGGCCAACGATTACGCGTCGCTAAAGGCGGTTGGCATGGTTTGGGTAATGCCCGCTTCGCCACCAGTACTAACCGCGCACCACGGAAAAAAACCAACGGTACACCGGGTGAAATCCGTAATTTACGCCTTGAGCTATTGTTGCTGGCTGATGTCGGGTTGTTAGGTCTGCCCAATGCCGGTAAATCTACCCTGATCCGCGCAGTATCTGCCGCTAAGCCGAAAGTAGCCGATTATCCGTTTACCACCCTGGTGCCGAATTTGGGCGTAGTGCGGGTTGAATCGCACCGCTCTTTTGTTATTGCCGATATTCCCGGTTTAATTGAAGGTGCTGCCGATGGCGCTGGCCTGGGCATCCAGTTTTTAAAGCATTTAGAGCGTTGCCGTTTGTTGCTGCACGTAATTGACGTCTTACCGGCAGATGGCTCAGATCCGGCGGAAAACGCCGTTACCATAGTGCAGGAACTGGCAAAGTACAGTAAGAAGCTGGCTGGTAAACCACGTTGGTTGGTGTTTAACAAACTTGATCTGGTGATGGACGATGAACTGGACGAAGTTATTGCTCAGGTCACAGCCGCACTGGAATGGGATGGCCCGGTTTTCAAAATTGCTGCCGCCAGCCGCACCAATACTGAGCGTTTAGCGGCTGATATCCTGAATTATATTGAGTTACTACCGGCAGAGCAGGCGGCAGAACAAGCGGCTGATCCGGTAAACTTTAAGTGGGATGATAGCCCGGTCGATGCACAGCAGGTGATTGATGAAGACGACGATGATGACGACTTCGATGACGATGATTATGATGTGGAAGTGATTTATCAGCGCTAAGGTACGTTAATGATTATATCTATGGTGGCAGCGATGGCTGCCAACAGAGTAATAGGCAAAGATAACCGTATGCCGTGGCATTTGCCCGCCGACTTAAAGCATTTCAAACAAGTTACCTTAGGTAAGCCGGTAATCATGGGGCGTAAGACTTTTCAGTCTATCGGTCATGTGTTACCGGGCCGGCGTAATATTGTAATCAGTCGCAATCCTCCGGCTGATGCGCAAGGCGCCGAGTGGGTGACAGGTTTGGAGCAGGCATTAAACCTGTTACAAGGCCAGGCGGAAGTTATGGTTATAGGTGGTGCGCAAATTTATCAGCAATGTTTGCCGCTGGCGCAGCGCTTGTATCTAACCGAGATAGCGCTGGAAACGGAAGGCGATACATGTTTTCCTGACTACCAGCCGTTCGGGCCCTGGCGCCTGGTTGATGAATCAAACCATAACGCAGATTCAGTAAATCCATACACCTGTCGCTTTATAACGCTGGAGCGTCAAAGTACGATTTAGGCCATATTTGCACCTGTCAGCACATGTTGTTAAGATGATTCAGGTTATATACAGCGAGGAGTAGTAAATGAGATTATTGCCAACTTTGTTTTGTACGGCAGCAGTGACGTTGTCATTACTGGTAGCGCCTGCTGCGGTAGCCGATGATCAGTTAGCTGCTTCTATGTGTGACTACGTAGCCGCGGACGATAAGAACCGCTTGCGTAAGGTATTAAGTGACTATCGCCTGCGCTTACGTAACATATACGACGGTGTGGTATGTAACGGCCAGAGCTTGATCCGGCATTCTTTTACCAGCAATGCGGCAGATGTCGGTGAGTTTATTGCGAAGCAGTTACCCGGCTCAGCTATCGCCGATTCCGGTGATATTGCATGGGCTGAAGCGAACGGCTTTGCGGCGTCACCGCTATTGGCCGTGTTGAAAGAGCGGGCCGGAAGTTAAAACTTCATTAAATAAAAAAACCGCCTGAGGGCGGTTTTTTTATTGCTGTTGTTCTGCTTACACTTTGAATTGTTCGACAGATACACGCAGCTCTTCAGCTAAACGCGCTACTTCGTGGCTCGATTCAGAAGTCTGCTCGGCACCGGAGGCCGTTTCTTCGGCAATAGACACGATTGACTCCAACAACTTGCTGATTTCGTGTGATACCTGATTCTGCTCTTTTGCAGCGTCAGAGATTTGTTCACTCATATCGTGAGCCAGATGCACCGCATGGGTGATGGAATCCAGTGCTTTGGTGGCGACTTCAGTTTTCTCAACACAGTTTTCAGCTTGCTTACGGCCTTTGTTCATGGCTTCTACCGCAGCCTGAGCACCGCTTTGCAGCACCTGAATCATGGCCTGAATTTCCTGGGTAGAGGCCTGAGTTTTACTGGCCAATGAACGTACTTCGTCCGCAACTACGGCAAAACCGCGACCCTGTTCGCCGGCACGAGCCGCTTCAATGGCAGCATTTAATGCCAGCAGGTTGGTTTGTTCTGCTATACCACGGATAACATCAAGGATACTGCCGATAGAAGCGCTGTCTTTGTGTAATTTGTTGATCACGGTAGAGGCTTGCTCAACATCTTGTGACAACTGCACGATGATGGCTTTGTTCTCCAGTGAAATCCCTTTAACCCGTTCGGCTTCGTTGTCGGCGTTCTTAATCTCTGCCACGGCATCGTTTGAACTTTGCAGTACGACTTGTGCTGTGCTGCTCATCTCTGTGGTAGCTGTTGCTGCCTGGGTAACCTGTGACTTCTGCTCACGTATGGCCTGCGTAGTCTGCACGGTAATGGCTGAGGTTTGCTCTGATGCTGCGGCTAACTGTGTCGAGCGGGAAATGATGCCCTGAATCAGTTGCTGCAGGTTAGCAATAACTTTGTTGCAGTTACGCGCCAGTTCACCAAACTCGTCTTTAGCGCTGTCGTCCAGCTTCTGTGTCATATCACCGGAGGCAACCACACCAAGAATTTGGTTCACTTTGGCCAGTGGCATGGAGATACTGCGCACTGTTACCGTGGCGATAACCACCGATAGTAATATTGATCCCAGCACCACAACAAAAATCAAGGTGATGGCGTTGGACACTTGTGCAACGGAATCCTGCTGAATCTGCTCTGCGGCGGCGCTGGCCTGGCTTAACAAACGCTGCAAACTGGCCATGGCGCTGGCGGTTTGTTCTTCTGCTGCAGCTAAAGAGGCTGTTGCCTCTGCAGTACGTTGCAGCCGTTGTAGCTTTAAGCCCGGAATGCTGTTGCTGCCGTCAAGCAAGTTATTAATTTCAGCTATTTTTTCTTCCAGGTCTGCCACCAGATTAACCTGGCCGTTGGTTTCTGTGCGGATAACAGCAAACTGCTCATTCAAATCTTTCAGGCGAAAGGCAATTTCATTGCTGATGGTGTTAGCGGTTGTATCAGAGGTGGTGCGGTTTAAATCTACCACATTACTGATAAGGGTATTGATACCGGTTTCTATGCTGGTAGCGGCCTGGTAAGAGCGGGGAAAACGCCGCTGTACGTCACGTACGTCAGTAAAATCAAGGATCAGTGACGCCATATCATCTGCATTCATTTCCAAGTCAGATAATTTACTGTCTATGGTGTCACGTAAGCTAAGATTGTTTTCCAACTGACTGAATAGTTTGGCGGTAACCGGGGTAAAGTCAGTATAGGCTTGTGCCACTGTTGCTGCAGCTGACTTTAATGTGGGCTCGTTTTGCACCGCTGTTGCCAGGGTGTTTGAAGCCTTTTGATAACGTTGTTGTTGATCAGAGAATTGTTGTTTCAGTGTCGCCACTTCGGTCAAAGTGTTGGCATAAAATGCCTGTAAGCTAAGCTTACTCATGGAAACGAATTCGCTTTGCATCAGAGCACTGTTTTCCAGTGCCGGAATGGATACCTGATTTACTTCGGCGGTCGACGTACTGATATTGTTCAGGCTGACATAGGAAGCCACACCTATGATAAGCAGGAGCAGTGAAATAATACCGAACCCACCGATCACCCGCAATGCAACGGTTAACTTCATAATAACTCCCGATTTTTAGCTTGATGTTCACCTTAACGTAAGATGAATAACTTCTCAAGTCTGGCCAAAGCGTGCAATTATACAGCGATTGCTACAGGCCTGCCACACTATAACGTTGTTGTGTTTCTATGCAGTAAGCGGTCAACGCATTGCCCCAGACACAGCCGGTATCTAACGCATGAATATCTGCCACAGGACTATAGCCGTTTAATGCCGCCCAATGGCCAAAAAACAGCTCAGGATGCGGTTTATTACGCCAGAATTCATACCAGGGCACCAGTGCGGTCTGGTAGCGGGGGTGGCCCTTTTCTTTCAACTCCAGTGTGCCATCTTCACGGCAAAAACGCATCCGGGTGCAACTGTTAACAGTAAAGCGCCAACGTTGCTCTGCGCTAAGGCCGGCGGCAAAAGAATCGGGCTGGTTGCCATACATAACGCTAAGTAATGTGTGCGGGTCATCGCGTAACAGTTGCTGCACTTCGCTGGTTAATGTTAAGGCGTCATTGAGTGACCACTGCGGTGCAAGGCCGGCATGCACCAGCAGGTAACGCTGATCCGGGCTGATATAAAGTAACGGCAGTTGGCGAAGCCATTGCACCAGCTCATCTAACTGCGGGCTATCCAGTAGCGGTTGTAACAGATCTTTGGCTTTAACGGTGTTAAAGCCATAGTAACAAGCGATAAAATGCAGGTCATGGTTGCCCAGCACAGTTACGGCGCCGTCGCCGAGGCTTTTTACAAATTGCAGACACTGCAATGACTGCGGGCCCCGGGCAATTAAATCGCCGCAGAACCAGAGTTTGTCCTGTGCAGGGTTATAATTGATGCGTTGTAACAGCCGTTGCAACACATCATAGCAGCCCTGCAAGTCGCCTATTACGTAAGTGGCCATCAGTTAAGAATGTTGGGCATGGCCAAACGAAACAGCGGAATAGCTGCATTAAAACGCTCTTGCTGTGAGGTTTCCATTTCATAGTGGCCCTGCATGGTGCCAACCGGTGTTTCCAGCACCGCGCCGCTGGTATAGCGATAGCTGCTGCCGGGGGCCAGCAGAGGTTGTTCACCGACGACGCCTTCGCCCTCTACTTCGGTTTGTTTGCCATTTGCGTCGGTGATCAGCCAATAGCGACGTAACAGGCGCACAGTCTCATTGCTATGATTGCGAATAGTAATGCTGTAGGCAAACACGTAACGTTCTGCGGTCGGGTCTGATTGCGCGGCGATATAAAAGGTTTCTACTTCAACCGGTACGTTGTAATGTGAACTCATAGCTGCGACTCTTTTTGCTCCAGCCACTGTGCAATGCGGACAAAGTCTTCCACTGCCAGTTGCTCCGGACGCTGGCCCGGATCCAGCCCCAGTTGCAGCAGGTCTTCTGCAGTAGCAATATTGCTAAAGCAATTGCGCAGCGTTTTACGGCGCTGATTAAAGGCTTCAAGGCAGACCCGATTCAGGCTTTCGGCCGACACCAAGGCTCTGGCTGATACTGCTTTAGGTATTAACCGCACCACTGCCGACTCCACCTTAGGTGCCGGTTTAAATGCGCCCGGCCCCACTTCCACCACCGGCATCGCTGTGCAATAGTACTGCGTCATCACACTTAAGCGGCCAAAGGCTTTACTGCCATGCACAGCCGTCATGCGTTGTACCACTTCTTTTTGCAGCATGAAATGCATATTTTCAATTAAATCAGCATATTGAAACAGATGGAATAGCAGCGGCGTTGAAATGTTATACGGCAGATTGCCAAAGACCTTCAGTTTTTTCGTGCTGCTGGTCAGGCTGGTGAAGTCAAACTTCATCGCATCCGCCTGATGAATGGTGAGCCTATCCGCCAGTTGCGGATGTTGCTGCAAACGCTCCGCCAGATCTCTGTCAAGCTCTATCACAGTTAAATGGCCGGCGGCTTCGGCGACAGGCTCTGTCAGCGCGCCTAAACCCGGGCCAATTTCTACCAGGATATCATCTGGCTTAGGAGCAATGGCTTTAACAATACGGCCAATTACCTGAGGATCGTGCAGGAAGTTCTGGCCAAAGCGTTTGCGGGCGCGGTGGCCCTGGTGTACGTTATCAGTCATTAAGAGTCGTCGTTTTAGTGGCCAAACTAATGGCTTGGTTAACGGCATGGAACAGGCTGCCGGCATCAGCTTTGCCGCTGCCGGCTAAGTCCAGCGCAGTGCCGTGGTCGACCGAGGTGCGGATCAGCGGTAAACCCAAGCTGATATTGACCGAACGGCCAAACCCCATGTGTTTGAGTACCGGCAAGCCCTGGTCATGGTACATCGCCAGCACCGCATCAGCATCATTCAGATACTTAGGTTGAAACAGTGTATCGGCCGGTAACGGGCCTATCAGTGTCATGCCCTGAGCGCGCAACTCGTTCAGGGCCGGAATGATAATATCCAGCTCTTCGCGGCCAAGATGGCCGTCTTCGCCGGCATGCGGGTTTAAGCCACAGACGTAAATTTTCGGCCGCGCAATAGCAAATTTTTGTTGTAAATCCTGATGCAGGATACTGATAACTTTCAGCAGACGCTCGCGGGTGATGGCTTTCGCCACATAGGCCAGCGGAATATGCGTGGTGGCCAGGGCAACCCGCAGGCCTTCTGTTGCCAGCATCATCACTACATAAGGCGTATTAGATTGCAGGGCAAAAAACTCGGTGTGGCCGCTAAACGGAATACCGGCCTGATTAATAATACCTTTATGCACAGGACCGGTGACAATGGCGGCAAAGTCACCGCTCATCGATTTTTCACCGGCGAAACGCAAGGTGTCTACCACGTAATGGCCGTTAGCGGCGTTTAATTGGCCGGTAACAACCGGCTCTGCCAGCTCAAAGTCTACCAGGGTCAGGGTGCCGGCACGCTGCGGAGCTGCCGGCAGTGCCGGGTTATAAGGCACCAGGCGCAGCGGCAAATTAAGTTGCGCCGCGCGGTCGGTTAGTAAGGCTGCATTAGCGCACACCACCAGCTCAACCGGCCATTCCTGTTGCGCCAGGGCGATAACCAGATCCGGCCCTATGCCTGCCGGTTCGCCGGGAGTAATGCCGAGACGCAATGTCATCAGTCTTCTGCCATTACTTCAATATAGGCTTCGGTACGCAGCTCACGCAGGAAGTTGTTGGCTTCCTCGTTGTAGCGGCGGTTAAATATCATGCGGTAAACCTGTTCACGTTTTTTATCTGCCGTAGCATCTACGGTGCGCTTGTCCAACACCTGGGCAATATGCCAACCATGTTCGGTACGAAACGGCTCGCTTATTTCATTTGGCTGCAAACGATTAAGGGTATCTCTGAACGCCGGTACAAAGACTCCGGGCTCACTCCAGCCTAAATCGCCGCCATTCAGCTTGGAACCCGGGTCTTCAGAGTGTTGTTTGGCCAGCTCAGCGAAATCAGCTTCACCTGCTCTGAGTTTGGTAACAAACTCTGCCAGCATGCTGCGGGCGCGTTCTTCACTGAGAATAATCGACGGCTTGATCAGAATATGGCGTGATTTAACTTCATTGATATCGGCCACGTTTTCACCGCGAATATCAAAGATAGTTAGAATATGAAAGCCGGCACCGGAACGTAAAGGGCCAATCATATCGGTCTTTTTACGGCCACGAATGGCTTCGGAGAACAGCGTTGGCATTTCATTAATATTCATCCAACCTAAATCACCGCCTTCCAGCGCATTGGAGCCGGAAGAAGAGGCAATAGCGATGCGTTTAAAGTCGCTACCGTCACGCAGTAGTTCCATTACTTTATCCGCGCGCTCTTTCGCGGCATTGATATCGTCTGTTGTCGCCTGGCTTGGGATCGCAATTAAAATATGGCCCAGATTGTATTGTTCGTTGCTGGCGCCTTGCTCTTCCATCAGCTTGAGTACGCTGTCAACTTCTTGCGGGCTGATATAAACCCTGCGCTGCACGTTGGCTCGCACCACTTCGCCGGTAATCATTTCTTCACGTAGCCGTTCGCGAAAGCGCTCGTAGTCACCTTCCTCTGCTACCACCTGCTGCCGGAATGCTTCCAGTGACAGGTTTTCGCCTTGCGAAATATTGCGGATAGTATCATCTAACTGGGCATCACTGATTTGCATACCCATGCGCTGCGCCATTTGCAGCTGTAAGCTGGTGAGAATAAGCCGCTCTATGGCTTGGGTACGTAAAGCTGAGTCTGACGGCAGGGTTTGCTGCTGTGCCGCTGCATTACGTTTAACCCGGTTAACAACATCGTCCACGTCACTTTGCAGCACTACGCTGTTATCAACAACGGCGGCCACTCTGTCAATTTCGCGTTCAGCCGCTGCGGCTTGTACACTGGCGCAACATAAAAGTGCGGTCGCGATAATTTGAGATAACTTCATAAATTCCTGCATTAATTAGTAAGTAAATACGGCCGTCGATAGGTAAAGATACCATTGGACAGCATATCAGACACGCCAAAACCGGCACTGTCGCCAAAGCCTTTAAGCACAAACTGCAGACCTATACTGGTGTCTAACTGACTTGCCAGGGTGAAATCACCTATCGGCAATTCAAGATCGGTCAGCAGTTGGCGTTTGGCCACCAGGCGTACAGCCCAACAACAAGACTGATATTGCACACCGAAGCTGGCATCTATCATACGATGATTCGTGACATCACGATAGTAAGCGCCAACCAGCTGCCAGTTGTCTGCTACCGGCACCGTGCCCAGCATGCCCAGTTGCTGGATCTGCAGACCTGAGACTGCACGGCTGTATCTATGGTTCAACTGAAAGATACTTTTGTCACTGGCCCGGTAATCCAATGAAGCATTGCTTTTTATGACCTGCTCGCTGTCGATATCATATTGTAAGGCGCTGCTGAAATACCATTTTCGATACCAGTGCCAGATCAGCTCGGCCGCCAGCATGGATTCTGCAGAACTTAAATCGTCCGGTTCATCCTGTTGAATGGTGGGGTCAGCCAGAAAGAAAATTTGCCCCAGGCTAAAGCGGAACAGTTCGTTATCCACGTTATCGTAAAACCGCGTTGTCCAACCTACGGTGAGCTGATTGGCTTCGTTAATGCGATCCAGCCCGGAGTAGCGGTTAATGCGGAATAAGCCATAATAGTCATCCTGCAACCGGGTAGTGTCATATAGCCCGATAGCAGTTTGATCACGATAGGGTATATACAAATATTGCACTTGCGGTTCGAAAGTTTGCAGGCCACTTTCGCCAAACCAGTCATACTCCCGCTCCAGGTTTAACTTCGAGTGCAGGCGGACTTTCGGTACTGTGCGGCTGGCTGTCGATGTTAAGGCACCGCTGTTGTCGCTAAGGCTTTGCTGATAATAGGTGTAAAGTAAACTGGCTTGTGCCGTCAGCTCCAGCGCCGGCGTAATAAAGGGTATTTCGATACCGGGTTCAAGATGGATACGGTCGGCATCAGTGACATTGGCACTGTCATTGCGAAAATGGGCATATTGCGCCTGCCAGGCAAAATTGACACCGGGCAGCAGTGCCAGCGGCTTGGCAGAGGCTACGCTGATTTCAGGCAAGGCACTGTAAGCTTTGTCATAATTACCCAAAATTTCAAAACCTTGCACTCTCAGGTGTGAATTAACCTGCTCGCCGAAATAGCTTACTGTTGCTTCGCGTAACAGTTGAGTGTCGCTTTGATTGCTGTAGTCTGAACCTAACTCGCTCAGATAAGCATCATCACTGATATCAGTAAAGTCGATAGAGGCGCGCACTTCGGAAGTAAAATCAGTTAAATGACTCAAGTGGCTCAGGTAGCGGCTGCCGAAATTATCCGCTTTATCATTGTCGGAATGCAGGTATTCCAACTGAAAATTACCCTGATGCTGTTCAGTCAAATAACGAAACTCAGATTTAAGCTGGCTGCCGCGTTTACTCATATAACGCGGCGTCAGGGTTAAATCGTAATTTTCGGCCAGGTTAAAGTAGTAGGGTTGCTCAATATCGATGCCCAGTTTTTGCGAGCTGCCAAACTTGGGCAGCAATAAGCCGCTACGGCGTTGTTCATTCACCGGAAAAGTCAGGTAGGGCAGGTACAACACCGGAATGTCTTTAATTTTAAACACTGCATGACGGGCTTCGCCCCAGCCCTCATCGGCCTCAATATTAATTTCGCTGGCATGCAGCGCCCAGCTGTTGTCTGCTGTCGGACAGGTGGTAAACAATGCATTACTCAGTACCACTTGTTGCTTGGACGCAGTTAACTCAGCGGCATAACCGCGGCCCGCTTGCTGCCGGAATTGATAACTGGCGTCGTTCAGGTTGGCGCTGTTTTGCTGCAAATCGGCGCTGAAGCGGCTGGCACTAACCTGCAGGGCATCGTTAAAGTAATCAATACCACCGTCTGCATCCATACTCTGCTTAGCGCTGCTGAAGTTCGCTCTGGGCGCCAATAACAGGGTGTCGCGGTAGCCAATTTGTACGTTGCCGCTAAACGCAGCTTGCTGGTTATCGGTCAGGTTAACCTGATCAGAGGTAATGCGCACGGAGGGGTCATCAGCATCCAGGCCATCCAGTGCGACAGGTAGGGGGCTGGGTAGATAGCACATTGCTGCCGCGTGATCTTGTGCAAAAGCCAAAGGGCAGGCCGCCACCATCAGAAAAAAACATACTCCAGCGAACCCATGCTTCATGCAGCCACTCTTGCCTTACTTTAGGTTGAATATCGTTATACAAACAGCAGACTGGCTATGATAAATCAATTTTAGAATTCCTGCTAATCCGATATAGTGCAGCCAGCATGACAGTAGACGGGTTTTGCCTGAGTTGGTTCAGGCTTTAGCGGCAGCGTAAGGGTAAAATTGTGTGGGGTAAAATTCTCGGCGCGTTATTTGGTTTGGCATTGCTTAAAATGCCGGGGTTGATTATTGGTGTATTAATCGGCCATTGGTTCGATCGTGCCTTTAAACAACAGTTTGAAATGAACGGCGGCTTTAGCGGGCTCTTTACTGAAACCACAGATGAACAAGGGCTGTTTCGCTACACGACCTTTGCCACTATGGGGCATATAGCCAAGGCTACCGGGGTAGTAACGTCAGCGCATATTCAGCAGGCCACGCAGTATATGGCCCAACTGGGCCTGAGCGCCGGCCAGCAAAAAGAGGCTCAGGCGGCCTTTCGTGACGGTAAAGCGGTAAATTTTCCACTGCGGCCGCAGTTACAGCGTTTTTATCAAACGTACCGGCGACGCAAAGACGTTCTGCAATTATTCCTTGAAATTCAGCTCAGTATTGCCTGCGTTAACGGCCAAATGACTAACGCACAATTCAGCTTACTGCAACAGGTTGCCGGTTACCTGAATTTCAGTGCGCTGCAACTGGATATGTTACTACAGGCATATCAAGCGCAAAACCGTTTCTCCGGTCGCAACCATAGCGGTAATCAGGCGGATAACCTGACCGACGCATACAAATCGCTTGGCGTGACGGAGGCGATAACAGATGCTGAATTGAAAAAGGCTTATCGTAAACTGATGTCGCAGCATCACCCTGATAAATTAATGGCGCAGGGGGTGCCGGCAGAAATGCTGGAGCTGGCTAAGCGGCGCACTCAGGATATTCAGGCTGCCTATGAGTTAATTAAACAGCGGCGCAGCCGCAGTTAGTGGAGTGGCTTATAGCCCGACCGAGGTTAGCCAACCGTAGATTTCCTGCACTACCCATTGCTGCACATCACTGTTGTAGCCGGAGCCACTGAGGTGGCGTTGGCGATATACCGGCTTCATATGTTTATTCACTAATTGCCGGCGCAAGCGCAGCTGGCTGAGCACCTGATTATTATCCTGCTGATGACTGATATCCAGGGTTGGTACCTGATGTGTGGCAAGCGCTTTGGCGATCTGGCGGTTAAGTGCGGTATCGGTCAAGTATGCACCTAACATGATAAAGGCAGCCGGTTCAGTTAACTGTTGTGAGGCGTACAACTGGTTTAACAGCGCCGCGCTGCTACCCTGAGCAATAATAATCGTCACACCGGGGGTTTGCTGCGCCAATTGCTGTGCCGCATTAAGCCGTGCAACCAACTGTTGTTGATAGTCTGCCAACACGTCATCTGCGACGATATCTGCCGGCATGGTCGGAGGCATCAGGGCCAGGGTATGCCAGCCGTAGTCATTCAGTTGTTGGCGCAAGGTATCAATATGCTTCGGACTTGCTGCATGTTCGCTGCCATCCGGCAGCAAAATTGCCGTGCCTTTGGTATAACTGGTCATGGCCTCTCGGCGCAGTAACAAAAAACTCTGTTGTTGCAGCGGTAGTTCTACCAGTTCATCGGCGGTAATTTGCCGGGTTAGATCGGCGACAAAGGCTTGCTCAGCAGATAATGACACTGCCGTACTGTGAAACGATGCCAGCAGCAGGCTGTGAAATAGCAAACAAAGATAAAACAGATGCCGCATAGCAGGTGCTCATTACACAATGATAACCAGCTATCGGCACTTAGCAGCGAAACTTTAGTTGGTCTGCGCAGTTAACGCGCCAGGCAGTACATATTTATCAAAGGTGTATAGTACCTGCGATTTGTAATCGAACTTGATATAGCCCGGTTGCTGTTGCAGCACTGTTACTGTTGCCGCCGCCGGCAGGATAAAGCAGTACTTAGTGGCTTTAAATTCAACCAAAGCACGTGCCATTTCCTGCAGTTGCTCATTAGCCGCCAGGCGGGCCACCTCAGCTTCGGCATTACACACATGCGAGTTAGCGCTTAATGATACGGTTGGGGCCGGCTGTGCTGTGGTGGTAAAGGCTGCGGTAAAACCGGCGATACACAATACACCCAGCGGGCGATAAAATTTAGGCATAACAAACTCCTGAACCCTGCATGCCGTTGCGCGCTCCTTGTAGCGGCGTAGCGGGTAAAATTAACAGACAAGCAGTACAACTGGTGGCAGTAACATTGCGCACCGGATCGACATGCTAGCACAGCTTTTTTATCCCGCGCAGAGTGTTTTCACTCCGGGTTTGACGAAAATAAAAAAGCCGCTGATATACAGCGGCTTTTTTTTGCATAAACTTTAATCAGCGTAAAACAGGTTCTTTAATTTTCGCAGTCACTTTGGCTTCTATGCGCTGGTTAGCCGCATGAGCTTCAGAGGTATTACCTTCAACACGTGGTCTGGTAACACCATAGCCAACAGCACTGATGCGTGAAGGATCAACGTCGAAGTTGTTCTTCAGAATGTCAGCCACTGCATTGGCACGGCGCTCAGATAAGCGCATGTTATACGCCGGGTTACCGGTATTAGAGGCATGACCTTCAATCATCACGGTAGACTCGGTAAAGCGCTGCATAAAGGCGCCCAGATTGTCTACATCTGCCCGTTGTTCCGCACCGACTACAGCAGAATCGAACGGGAAGCGCACTTCAATATCAATATCGCCAACGGCGGCCATTTTCTCAACATAGACAGTACAGCCGGACGCATCTACTTTATGTACCGCCGGAGTGCCGGCACATTTATCGATATTATCCGGTACGCCATCGCTGTCAGTATCGGCCACAGCTACCGGAGCTACCGGTTGCGCTCTTACAGGGGCAGGTGCCGGAGCCGGAGTTGGCGCTGCTTTGGCTGCGGCAGTACCAAACAGGTAGGTCATACCCAGTTTAATACCTGCATCGCCGTAACTTTCATCAATACCCTGATAGCGGTTGGCTTCAGCAAACAACGCAAAATTCTGATTGAAGAAATGTTTGTAACCCAAACCCAGATTGAATGCGGTAGTGCTTTGTCCGGCATCCATGCGCTTTAAACCACCGACCAAATACACAGATGGCATATTACCTAAATGATAAAGTGCATCAATACCGTAGCGGTTGCCATCAACATTGGTACCGTCAAGTTTAGATTGCATCTCCATCCGGGCGTATTCTGCGCGCAGTGCCCAGTTTTCTGTCAGGTAATAACCTAACTCAACACCGTAGCCCCAATCTTTCTCCATATAATTCCAGGCGGCAGATTCTGTTTTATCGGTATCCGGCATGTAATACTCACCAAACAGTGAACCGAATACGCGTTCTTTTAAATCAGCTGCAGTTACTGCATCAGCAAACACATTGGTACTTAATAACGGCAATGTTGCAGCAACGGCTAAAAACGTTTTGTTAAGTTTCATCCATATCTCCTTAGGGTGACCCGACAACATAACTGCCACATTATTTTGTGCGGCATGTTAAATTGCGACATTTAAAATGTAGTACATTTGATAGCGGTAATAACATTATTTAATAATGTTACACCTGTCAGATGAACCTTAGGTTAATAAGAAAGCGGATTTTTATACTTAGAACGGACAGGTTGAAATAAATTCCATCCGGCGGTTAGCGGACGGATGTTGCAAACTGAGTTTTTCGGCGTGCAGCTGTAAGCGGTCGGCCGCCTGTAGGGCAGGAAGATCAGCGTAGAACTTATCGCCGAGGATGGCATGGCCTAACCATTGCAGATGCACTCTGAGCTGATGCGAGCGGCCGGTAACCGGCGTTAGCCTGACGCGGCTGCCGCTGCTGTCACGGCTTAACACCTGATAATGCGTCAGCGAGGGTTTACCGTGTTCATAGCAAACTTTTTGCTTTGGCCGGTTGGGCCAGTCACAAATTAGCGGCATATCGATACTGCCACAATCGGCAACGATATGGCCGCTGACCCGGGCAATATAGTGCTTTTCTGTTTCGCGCTGTTGAAACTGGCGGTTAAGTTCGCGCTGGCTGTCCGCGCTCAGTGCCATTACCACCACGCCGGAAGTGGCCATGTCCAGCCTGTGCACCAGGCGTATACCCGGCCAAACCAGCCTTGCACGGTATTCCAGGCTGTCTTTATGCTCCGGCGCTTTTCCTGGCACCGTCAGCAAGCCGCTGGGCTTATTAAACACCACCAGAGCTTCATCCTGATACAGGATATCCAGATAGGGCGACAGCGGTGGTGTGTAGTGCAGCAGCATTATCAGTCGTGGCTCACGACGATCAGACGGATAGCATCCAGTTTTAATCTGGCTTTACTGATGTATTCTGCCAGCTGTAACTGTTGTTGAGCCAGGGCGTCTATTTCATCCTGGCGCACCGACGGGTTGTATAAGCGCAGCGCAGTTAAACGTTGTTGCTGTTCACCTAAGCTGCTTGCTGCGCGTTGTTGCGCCGCCTGCAAAATAGCCGCTAACTGGCTTTCGGCAAAGCTTGTTGCCTTGGCAATTAACGGATGAATGGTGGTTTGCAAAGCGCCGGCCAGTTTGCTGCCGGTTTGCCGGCCAACCGGTTTAAGTTGTTTATTTAACTGCTCAAAACTGACTTTAGCCGACAGATTATTGGCACTCTTATCCAGTAACAGCCGGATCGGTGTTGCCGGTAAATAGCGATTTATTTGCAGTGCTGCCGGTGCACTGGCTTCAACAATAAAGTTAAACTCCAGCAAGTAACTGCCAACCGGCAGTGCTTTATTCGCCAGGATGGCCACCGAGCTGCTGCCATGCGGCTCCGTAGTCAGAATATCCAGGGTGCCGCGCACCATAGGGTGGTCCCAGCTCAGCAGTTGTATGTCTTCTTCGGCCAGCGCGGTGGCGCGGTCAAAGGTAACGGTAACGGCATCATCCTGTAAGCCCGGATAGCTGCTGCACTGCATATGCTCCGACGGCGACAGAATAATACTGGTGTCGCTGCGGTCTTCCTGATTAATGCCCAGCATATCCCAGGCTTTAAACATCAGCATAGGTAGTGCGGTGTCGTTATCCTGCTCTGCCAGCTGTGCGGCCAACTGTTTTGCGGCTGTACCGCCGCCGGAGTTAATTTCCAGTAACTGATCGCGGCCCTGCTCTAATTGTTGCTTTAACTGTTGGTTCAGCTCGCGGCTTTGGCTGATTAGTTGCTGCAGCGCAGCCTGATCAACGCTTTGCTGAGCTAACAATGGCAGCAACTGCGCTGCAAAGCGCTCAAATACATTGCGGCCGGTTTGGCAGGTATGCTCTAAGGCATCCAGGCCTTGTTGATACCACTGCAGCAGCACTTGTTGGGCATGATCGGCAAAATGCGGCAGGTGAAGTTGAATATCGGCTTGTTGGCCGATACGGTCTAACCGGCCGATACGTTGTTCCAGCAAATCCGGGTTCAGCGGTAAATCAAACAGTACCAGATGATGGGCAAACTGGAAGTTACGCCCTTCGCTGCCGATTTCAGAACACAGTAATAACTGCGCGCTGTATTCTTCCTGGGCAAAGTACGCGGCGGCTTTATCGCGCTCCAGAATACTCATACCCTCATGGAATACTGCGGCGCGGATGCCTTCGCGTACCCGCACGGCCTCTTCCAGTGCAATGGCGGTTTCTGCCCGGGCACAAATCAGTAAGAACTTGTCCTGTTTGTGGCTTTTCAGCAGGCTGAGTAAATGCTCCACCCTTGGGTCAAACTGCCACCAGTTACTCTGCGCATCGAGTTGCTGAAACACCTGCTCCGGAAACAAGTTAGCGCTGATACGTTGTTGCTCTGTCAGCGCCGGGTTCAGGTTAAAGTGCACTTTCAGCGCATTGTGGTATTGCTCCGGCAGTGGCAGTGGCGTGATATGCGCATGGCGCTTGGGAAAACCTTTGACGCCGGCGCGGCTGTTACGGAATAAAATGCGGCCGGTGCCGTGGCGGTCGAGCAATTGCGCCAGCACATGCTGCCGCGCCTGTGCCAGCGCGTCAGTGTCTGCCTGGTCGTTGCACAGCAGGGCCAGTTCAGTGCTGATATCTGTTTCGCGCAGTGCCTGTTGCAGCGCTGTCGCTTCGGTATTAGTCAGGCTGCGTTGCTGCAGCAGAGGTTTGGCAATAGCAGCAATATGTTGATAGCCTTGCTCTTCCTGCAAAAAGGCGTCGTAGCTGTGAAAGCGCGCCGGGTCGAGCAGTTTTAACCTGGCAAAGTGGCTTTCGTGCCCCAGTTGGTCCGGCGTGGCGGTAAGCAGAATAACGCCGGCAGTATTGGCGGCCAGCTCGCTTACCCGCTGATACTCTTCGCTGGGGGTTTGTTCGCTCCATTGTAAGTGGTGGGCTTCGTCTACTACCAGTAAATCCCATTGGCTTTGCACTGCCATTTGCTGCCAGCGTGGCTGGTTCTTTAAAAAGGCTAAGCTGCATAACACCAGTTGTTCGGTATCGAACGGGTTATCGCTGTCCAGCAGTGACTGCTCACAGCGCTCCTGATCAAAAACGGCAAAGTGCAGGTTAAAGCGGCGCAGCATTTCCACCAACCATTGGTGCTGCAATGATTCAGGCACCACTATTAATACCCGGCTGGCCAGGCCGCTGATCAGCTGCTGGTGAATAATAAAGCCGGCTTCAATGGTTTTACCCAGACCGACTTCATCGGCCAGCAGCACGCGTGGCGCATAGCGCTGCGCTACTTCATTGGCAATGTGCAACTGATGCGGAATTAAACTGACGCGGGGGCCGGATAAGCCGCGCAGCGGGTTTTGTTGCTGTTGATGCAAATGCTGCCAGGCCTGATAACGCAGGGTAAACCAGTCAAAGCGGTCAATCTGGCCGGCAAACAGCCGGTCTTGCGGCTGGTTAAAGCTGATAAAGTGATCGAGGAAGGTTTCACGCAGTTCAACATAGCTTTCGTCGTCTAATCGCGTGCCGCAGTAAAGTAAAATGCCGTGTTGCTCTTTTACTGCGCTTACCAGCAGCTTAAAACCGTCGGCGCTGGCAATTTCATCACCAACATTAAACTGCACCCGGGTTAACGGCGCTTCGGCCTGGGCATATAGCCGGGTTTCTCCGCTGGCCGGAAACAATAAGGTTAAATGCCGGCCTTCCAGCGCGACTATAGTGCCTAAACCTAAATCGGATTCTGTATCACTGATCCAACGTTGTCCCGGAGCAAACTTCATCTTGTACCCTATCAGCTAAAATGGGGCGCTATGGTACCAGGGAACAGGCGGTACTGCACCTTGAATTAGTCACAAATATAACCTTATTGCCTGTCATAAGTTTGCCACACAGGCCTGGCACAGTGGTTAGTACCTGAGCTTGTTGTAAATTTTAGTTAATGGCTGAGCAAAGTGTGACAGTTGCACTATGCTTATTTTATGACACCGGTAAGCGGCCGGTGTCAGGCGAAGAGGAGCCCCGTATGGCGCGAAGAAAAAGCAAAGAAAAGAAAATTTACGTTCTCGACACCAACATCCTGCTGCACGAACCTTTTGCCTTCCTTAACTTCCAAGAACATGACGTTGTTATCCCGATGACGGTACTGGAAGAACTTGATCATATTAAAGACCGCAACAAAGACGTCAGCCGTGACGCCCGTGTTGCCATTCGTGCGTTGGAAGATGTGTTAAAAGATGCTTCTCCGGATCAGATGCTGCAAGGCGTAGCTATGCCGCGTCAGGGCGAGCAGAAGCAGGGCGGGCATTTGTTTATCGTTAATGACCACCATATTACTGACGAAATTCCGGGTCTGCCCGGTGGTGAAAACGATCATCTGATCATCAACACTGCCTTGTATCTGCAGCGGGAGAAAAGCCCGACCAAAGTGATCCTGGTCACCAAAGATATCAATATGCGGCTTAAAGCCAAAGGTGCCGGGTTAAAGCTGGTAGAGGATTACCGTACTGATCAGCTGATAGACGATGTACGCTTTCTATATAAAGGCTACTACAAATTCCCCGGCGACTTCTGGAGCCAGGTGGGGGAGTGTCGCAGTGAAAACGAAGGTCGCGAAACCTATCATTTTGTTAACCGCAGCGTACTACCTAATGCTTATATTAACGAATATCTGATTGATGAAGTGGAAGGCTTTGCCGGCAAGGTGGTGGCCATTACCGACAAAGAAATCCGTATTCTCGATTTTGGCTATGAGCGCTTAATGCACCGCCATGCTTGGGGTATTCATCCGAAAAATATCTATCAGGCCATGGCAATGCAGGCCTTGCTCGACCCGCAAATGGACCTGGTGATCCTGACCGGTCCGGCCGGTTGCGGTAAAACGCTGATAGCGCTGGCGGCAGCGTTGGAGCTGGTGATAGAAAAAGGCATGTACGATAAGGTGATTGTTACCCGCAATACCCCGGAAATTGCCGAGTCTATCGGCTTTTTGCCGGGCACTGAAGAAGAGAAAATGGCGCCCTGGTTAGCCGCCATTACCGATTCGTTGGAAGTGTTGCATAAAACTGATGAGCATCCGCATGCCAGCGTCAATTACATTATGGAAAAGGCCAATATTCAGTTTAAGTCGGTTAACTTTATGCGCGGGCGCAGCATTCAAAATGCCATTGTTATCCTGGATGAATGTCAAAACTTAAGTGCGGCACAGCTGAAAACCATTATTACCCGTTGTGGTGAAGGCACCAAGCTGATTTGTTCCGGTAATCTATCGCAAATTGACAGCAACTATTTAACAGCTGTAACATCCGGGTTAACGTATATTGTCGAACGGTTTAAGAACTTTGAAGGCAGTACCACCATAAACCTGAATGGTGTGGTGCGCAGCCGGTTAGCCTCTTTTGCCGAAGCGAATTTATAAGCAATAGCGTTACCGCCAAAGCCTGGTTGACTAATAGAATAAATCAGCCAGGCTTTATGCTGTTCTCAGCCGCCAGCCGTCCATATGGACATGCAAAGGAGTTGCATGCATAACCCTTCCTATACTGAATATCGCAGAACCGGTTTGCTCGGATTGATCCTGGTGGTGCTGCTGTCAACCTTTGCCGCAACCTTGCATTACCTGCGCAGTGTTGATGATAAAGTGTTACAAACCAGAGCCCGGCTGACCGCCGTCAGTTCGCAACTGGACAGTCAGTTTGCGCCTGTGCTGGCGTATAGCACTGCTGTGGTTAATGCGGCGCAGCTTAAGTTGGCCTTGCCGGCGACAGAGACCGGAGACAGCATACTGCTGCTGGATTTAGACACTGAGCAAACGCAGCAACTGCCACTTAGCTCCGATGACAGCGCGCTAACGGCAGAACTGCAAATGTTGATGCACCTGCAGCCGTACTTCGACATGGCCTCTGACGCCTTGCCCTCTGTTGTTGGTGTTTATTATTTGTCAGAGCGGGGGGTAGCTTACAACGGCCAGTTGAAATGGTCAGATTATATGGCCGATCACCTGCTGCAGTGGCATAAGCGCGCTGTTAACAGCAAAGAAAACGGCTATGACCGCGGTATGGTATTTTACGCAGAGTTTATGCCGCAACAAGCGGCGGTGTTATTACCCTTGTATACTGACGAGCGCAGGTTGGGCAGTTTTCTGTTTGCCTTATCGCTGGAGCCGATGTTAGCGCCGATGTATAAGCAACACAGCGATATCGATTTTATGTTGCTGGATCAAGCCGGCAACCTTATCAGCCACTCCACAGCGCAGCCGCCGCAAACCACGACTGAGCATATGTTGCAAATACAACGACTGAACACTATGCCCTGGTCGTTGGCTTTGCTGGAACCTAAAACCAGCTTATTTGCTGCCGGGGTAAAAGATTTCCTTTGGCATTGGTGCAGCTATGCGGCGTTGCTTGGCATGCTGCTGCTGGCGTTACAGTATCGCTTTCGCCGCCGTACTTTGTCTGCCGTACATCGGCTGACAGTGCATTTGGAGCGGCTGGCAAACGGCCAATCGCATGGTGTACGCCATGTCCCAAATGGCTGGCAGGATATTTTTGACCATATCTGTCAGTTGCAGCAAAAAGATAAACCTTCAGAGTAAGCGGTAAGAAAACTGATTATTGCGGCTGTACAGTTGGTATTGCGGGCTGATGCTACCCGGTGCCAGTTGTGCCGGGCCGGTCGGGTCTACCAGCAGATACTCGCGGCCTTCAATGGTCACCGTCATATCATCCGCTTTTGCCGGTAGTTGCACGGCCAACATGGCATGTTGTGGCAGGTAAATCATCGCCAGTTTAACATCAGGCAGTAACATGCGCAGCAGGGCCGCCAGCAATACGGCTTTACTGTCGCAGTCACCACGGTTTTCCTGCAGCATTTTCAGTGGCGGGCTAAAGCTGGTGCCGGCGGCCTCGCTGCGGTCAGACAAATCCTGATAGGGTATTTGCTGCAACCAACTGCTGATGTAAGCCAATGAATCACGGCTGGGGGTATTGGCCAGTTTGGCGTGCAGCGCCTGTGCCAGCGGCAGCAAGTCGGTCAGGCTGTCGGTCATCAGACGCTGATGATCAGGAATAATATACTGCTGACCAAATAACATGGTATGCCGGTAATAGTAGTCACGTTGTAAATAAAAGTCTGTGCGTTGTGCGCTGAGTTGCTGTAGCTCAATGCTGAGTTTTTGCTGCAACTCTGCATCGGTAGTGCGGATTTGGTAGCGCAAGCCGCTGTGCTGTGGCAAGCGCTTTAACCTGACATTAGGATACTGTGCAGCATGCGCCCGCAAATCCTGCCACAAATACTGTTGCAGTAACGCCGGTTGAAAACTGCGAAACTGGCGAAAGTGTCCGGCCAGGGTGCTATTGCTGATCGCAAACTGCAGCTGTTGCGGCTGGCCGTTAAAGTCAAACTGATAATTAAACTGCAGCTGCTGCGACTGCTGCTGAGCACTAAAGCGCAGCGCTGTGGCCGGCAATGCCGGCGTGCTTAACATAACGCCCATTACAACGCTGAGCAATATCAGTGGTTTCATCGGGTTCCGGTAACATAACGGCGTTGCCATAACACTAAGCATAATGCCAGTAACAGTAAGATACCAGCGCTGCCGCCCGATACCTCCACCGTGGTGCTGCTGTCGACATAGCTGTCACGACCGTAATCTTCCAGCGGCAACAGATCCAGATTAATATCATCGAAGCCGGAGATCTCGGCCAGCAGGTAGCCGGTGGCGGCGTCAAACAAGCGGATGGTCAGCAGGTACTCATCGGCAGCAAAGCGGTTTTCTAATACGGTATCTATCGCCAGCCAGTCGTCTGCACTGTCGCGGTACAACTCAAACACGCTACTGGTATAAAAAATCCGTTCGCCACCGTAAGTGGGCAACAGGCTGAACTCAGCAAACACCTGCTGGTAACGCTCTGAGGTGTCGGCATCCAGTTCCACTTCCAGCCGGTGGTAGTAACCATTATTATTCAAATCGCCACTGAGAAACACATCGACACTGTGAAACCAAACATGGCTTTGGTAACCCTGCACACTGACCATTTGCGGCTTGTGGCTTTTCAGGCCGGTGGCCGCGTTGTTGCCATGCCGTTCAGTCGTGCGGCTGTCTGCAGCCTGCGCCGGCAGCGTAGCCAGTAACAACGTGTAGCTAAGGGCCCAGATAATAATATTTTTCATAACGATATCTCCGTTTGCTTTGTTACTATTACAGGCTGACGGCATGAATTTTGGCTGAACCCCAACGTAAAGGATGTGTAAAGCAATGAAGGTAGTACGCACTTTAGTGGCGGCAGGTGGCGAGAATGCCATTGATTTGCTTAGCAAACATGTACCGGAACTGTCCAAAGGCCGGTTAAAAGATGCCATGAGCAAAGGTGCGGTGCTACTCAGTGGCAAACCACAAAAGCGCTTGCGTCGCGCGCAAACAGCGTTGCAGGCCGGGCAGCAACTGCAGCTGCATTACGATGACGATTTGCTGCAGCGTCAATGCGCAGACGCGCTGCTGCTCAGTGATCAGCAGCAGTACAGTGTCTGGTTTAAACCCGCCGGTATGTTGTCACAGGGTAACGAGTGGGGCGATCATCTGTCGTTAATGCGTTTTGCAGAGCAGCACTTTGCCGCTAAGCGTCAGGTGTTTTTACTGCACCGGCTGGATCGTGAAGCCAGTGGCCTGGTGTTGCTGGCGCATACTAAAACCGCCGCCGCCGCGCTGAGTAAACTGATTACAGAGCACAAAATCAGTAAACAGTATCATATCCGCGTTAAAGGCCAGCTGAGTGACAGTTTATTACAGCAGGGCGACATTGCCTTACCGCTGGATGGTAAGCCTTGCCTGACCCGGTTCAATTTGTTGCAGTATGATGCGCAGCTGCAGCAAAGCTGGCTGAGTATTGCACTTGTCACCGGTCGTAAGCATCAGATCCGCCGCCACTTTGAGGCCGCAGGGCACCCGGTTATGGGCGATCCGCAATATGGCAAAGGCAATAAAGACGCTGCCGGCTTGGCGCTGCAGGCCGTTAGTTTAACTTTTACCTGTCCGCTGCAGCGCAAAGCTGTCAGCTTTAATCTGCCACCGTCCTTGCAGCTATTCAGTGGCCTGGCTTAATTGTTGGCCGGCAAGCACGCCGGCAGCACTTAGCTTAGCGTATCGCCAATGGTGGCCGGCAACCGCTCGTTATTGCAACTGAGGATGATGCTGCCAAGCCGGATCGCATTCAGTAAATCCTGCCGCACCATATTACTGCGCCACTCACAGGCGCCCGGCTGCTTGCTGTTCAACAGCAATAAGCGGCAGTTATCAATGGCATCTTGTGCTGCAGCCAGCGACCAGCACAGCCACAGTGCCTCACGCAGCGCACTGAGTTCTGATACCTGCCATGGCTTGTCCAACAGCTCCTGTAAGGTTAAACGCAAACTGACCAGTTGTTGCAAAGCGGCCGCGTGCGGCAGCTGCTGCTGTAACTGTTGCGCCAATTGCTGTTGCAGCACTGCGCCTTCTGCGGCTGTAGCATTCACGGCCAGCCAGATCACGTCGTCGAATATGCAACTGGCCAGTATGTCGTCGGCCGGCAGCTGTTGTAAAAAACTGTGCGTGGCCAGGTGCAGCCGTTGTTCACCAAACTGCAGTTTCAGCTGTTGGCTGTTGGCGGCAGAAAACGCCATTAATGTCAGGTTGGTTTTGGCACTGTGTTGTTGCAAGCGCTGGCAAAAAGAATTCCAGCCAGGCGAAAGCAAAGGCTGCGCGCTGCCGGCCGGTTTGCGGCGGTACCACAGCAGTGCAGTGCCAAAGCTGAGACACAGTAACAGCAGCGCCGCTTGTAACCACTTGATAGTGGCGCCCTGCTGTTGATTCAGCTGCTGTTGTTGTTGCATTTCGGTTTGATGTTGCGCGGCGGTAGCAACCTGCACCAGGCCGTTATTGATCATGTCCAGCTGTACTTTATTTTGCTCGCTAAACTGCTCAAAACGCAACTCGCCGGCCAGTTGCATATAGCTGTAACCTTGTTGCCAGTCACCGCGCTGTGCCGCCAACTGCGCCGCCAATTCGTTATAGCGAAATTTCAGGTAGGCCGCGGCCTGCTCCATCTGCGGCGTGATCTCGTGCAACAGCTCTGCTGCCTGAGCAAATTGTTGTTGTTTAAACAACAATCCGGCCAGGGCGATACTGCTTTCCTGCAGATAGGTTTGAATATTTTGCTGGCGAAACAACTGCAGCGCATCGCTGAAGTACTGCCTGGCCTGCTCTGGTTGTTGTTGTAATTCAGCCAGCCGGCCCAGGCCCTGCAACGCAATGCCGACGCGCAATAAATCATCTTGTTGTCGCGCCAGTGTCAGCGCTTCTTGTAAAAAACTGTCGGCCCGGATGGCGGTACTGCTGTCTTCCAGGTAGGTTTCAGCAATATAAATCAGCGTATAGGTATAGCTGGAGTGGCGCTGTAGCTGATGATAACGTTGTTTTGCCTGCAACAGGTGCTGCAAGGCCTGGTCATGGTCTGCAATTTTACGGTAGGCCATGCCAAGGCGAAGATGGATCGATGCCAGCGCTTCGTCATCCTGTAAGGCGGTAGCCAGTATCATGGCTTGATTTAAATGCTGATAAGCCTGGCTGTAGGCATTATTTTGCAGCGTTAAGCGCCCCAGCGTAATGCGGGCTTTAAGTTCAGCGGCTGGTTGTTGGGTTTGTTGCGCCAGTTGCAGGCTACGCTGCGCATACGGAATGGCCTGTGGTATATCGCCCAGTTGATTGTATGCCTGAGCAAAGTTTTGCAACACATCACTGTACAGGTCACGGCCCTGCATATCTTCTGCGTGTTGTACTAACTGTTCAGCCTGTTCCAACTGAGTAATAGCAATGACGGTATCGCGGTATAAAATGCCATAGATTTGTGCCTTCAGCAGGTAAGCGTGCGCCCGCAAATAGCTGTCTTGCGTTGACGCCAGCGCCCGGCTGACGGCATCCATAGCGGCATCTTTATTGCGCAGACGCAGCTGGGCTTCGGTCAATACCAGCCAGTCTTCAGCGCTCAGCGTATCAGCCGGCTGCGACAGTAACAGGTTGCTGACTTGCTCGGCATGGCTGGACGCATGTTCCAGCCGTTGTGCTAAAGGCTCTGCAGCTAAACTGCAGGGCAAAAATAGCAGCGCAATGATAAGACGTAGCAGCATAGTAGCAGTGGTCAGGTTTTTTGCCGCAGTGTAGCCGGTATTGGGTAACACGGCTACACCTTATGTTGCGGTTGGCCACTGAGAAAGGCCTGCACATTACCGGCCAATTGCAGCACCATTCGCCGGCGCGCTTCAGCACTGGCCCAGGCCATATGCGGCGTGACAATCAGGTTTGGTAGCGCAGCGCTGCACAGTATGTCATCCGGCGCCGGCGGCTCCTGCTCCAGCACATCCAGAGCGGCGCCGCCCAATTGCCCGCTTTGCAACGCTGTCAGCAAAGCGGTGGCATCAACCAGGCCGCCACGGGCGGTGTTAAGCAGCAAAGCGCCGGGTTTTACGCCGGCAAATGTCTCAGTGTTAAACAAATGCCGCGTGCTGTCATTTAGCGGGCAGTGCAGGGAAATAACATCGGCCATGGCTAACGCCGCAGTAAAAGCCACCCGGCCGGGCCGACACTCTGCTACGCCCGGTTGCTCGGCAATGATCACTTGCATACCAAAGGCGGCCGCCAGTTTAGCGCTGGCTTTACCCAGGGCACCATAACCGATTACCACAAAGCACTTGCCGGCCAGCTCGGTTACCGGGTAGTCTAATAAACAAAAGTGCGGGCTATGCTGCCATTCGCCACGCTGCACAGCCTGTTGATACTGTTGCACCTTGTTGGTCAGTTGCAATAGCAGCGCAAACACATGTTGCGGCACAGCAGTATCGGCGTAACCTCTGACATTGCATACAGTAATGCCTAACGCTGCTGCAGCCTCCAGGTCAACATTGTTCACCCCGGTGGCGGCGACACATATCAGTTTCAGCGCCGGCAGTTGTTGCAAGATGGCCGCGCTGAGTTCAACCTTGTTCACTATCGCGATAGTGGCGTGTTGCAACCTCGGCAGGATCTGTTCTTTGCCGGTATGCGGATAACACACCAGCTGCAGGTCAGGCTGCTGCAAGGCGGATAAATCAGCATCGCCCAGGGTAGCGGCGTCAAGAAAAACCATAGCGTGCATTATTTCGTTCCGTAGTAAGTTTTGTATCCAAATAAGGTGCAAAAGCAATGTCTTGCCGCGTTATACCAGCGCTTTGGCGCCGCGTAAACCATTGCACAAATAATTCATGCTAAAGTCGCATAGTCTGCCGTTAAGGGGTTGCAGCACTATTGACCAGTTCAGGAGTTTGCCTATGTTTCCAGCGCGTTTTCAGCCGGTGCTGTTTGCTTTTATTATGTCCGGTTTTATGGCTTTTCTGATGTCCGGCATTCTGACCTTTATTAATTTGGGCTGGTTTGACGCCTTTTTCAGCGCCTGGTTAAAAGCCTATCTGTATGCTCATGCCTGTGCTTTCCCACTGGTGTTTATTTTTGCGCCGTTAAGCCGCAAATTAGCTGCAAAGCTTAGCAAAGCGAGTTAACAGCGGCGCTTATTATTGCTATGCCGGGGCGCCGCTAAACCAAAGCTGAAGTTGTTGCGGTAACCGCGCCAGCCAGGCGTCCAGTTGCGTTGCAGTCATCGGTTTAGCGAAGTAATAACCCTGTACTTTGTCACAGCCGCAGTCTAACAGTTGTTGCAACCCGGCCTGATTTTCCAGGCCTTCAGCGGTGACCGAAAACCCCAGGCTGTGTGCCAGCTGCGTAGTCGCTCTGACAATTAGTGCATCGTTGTTGTTATGCTCAATATCTTTGACAAAAGCGCGGTCTATTTTCACTTCATGCACCGGCAGCTGTTTTAAATACGCCAGCGACGACTGGCCGGTACCAAAATCATCTATCGACAGCGTAATACCCAGGTTGCGCAGCCGGTGCAGCTGGGCAATAACGGTGTCGGCATCTTCCATTACTGCACTTTCCGTTACCTCCAGCGCCAATGCTGCTGCCGGTAGCTGATGCTGTTGTAACAGCGCGGCAATGTCGTCGGCCAATTGCGGGTTCAACAGATCAAACACCGACAAGTTTACCGCCAGTTGCAGCGGAGTCGTGCTTTGCCACCAATGGGCTGCCCGGGCAATCACATGCTGCAGCATCCATTGGCTGATCAAGCCGATATTGCCGGAATGTTCGGCCAGTTTGATAAATTGGTCCGGCGGTACCAGGCCAAGTTGCGGATGCTGCCAGCGGATTAAGGCCTCTGCACTGCTACACCCCGGCTGTTGAATATTCACTTTGGCCTGATACACGACAAAAAACTGACCATTGTGCAGTGCCTGGGGTAGATCACGGATTAACCCCAACTCGCGTTGATGGCTTTCGTCCTGGCCTTGTTGATAAAAAGCGATGCCATCCGGCATTTGCCGCGCGTTTTCCAGCGCAATATCCACGCGGCGCAGGGCATCATTTACACTGAGCTGGCCGGCAGCAAAATTATAAATGCCGGCATATAGCTTCAAATTAATGCTGGAGTGCTGCAGTTTATAACTGTTAAGCAAGGGTTTTATCAGTTGTTGTACCTGCTCTGTCAGCAAAGTGTGCGGATACAACAAAATAAATTCATCGCCACCTGGCCTGGCTAACAACAGTGGTGCCGGTACCAGGCGCTGCAGGCGCTGTGCCAATTGTTGTAACAGTAAGTCGCCGTTGCTGAAACCCAGCACGTCATTGATGCTTTTAAATTGCTGAATATTTAACTGCAGTAAGCTACCGTCACAGCTATCCAACCATTGCTGTAACAGGCGCTCAATGGCGGTGCGGTTATACAGGCCGGTAACAGAGTCATGCTCGGCGTTAAACAGCAATTGTTGCTCACGTTGCTGAATATCCTGTTGCATAGTGCTGAGGGTGCGGCTGAGTAAACCCACTTCATCATCACCGCCTGGCGGCGCGGCGGCGGCAAAGCCCTGGCCGATATGCCGGGCAAATTGGCTTAATGCCTGCATCGGCCGTGTAATGCTGCGGGCAAAAATAAATGCCACTACCAGCGATAACGATAAGGCGGCGCCAAAGATGTAAAACAGCTGGCTGCGCAGTTGCCGGTAGCTGCTGAGCCAGCGCTGATTTGACAAATGCTGTACCGCCCACAGTTGCTGCTGTTGATCCAATGGCAGAGCGACAGAGACGTAATCTTGTTGCGGGCTGCTTTGTACTGTGTCGGGTTGTGCGATAAGCGCGCTGAGTAAGTCGGGTAACTGCTGCCGGTGCGCTGAACTCAGTGTGGAATTGCCGACATGATGCCGGCCATCGCGAATGCCGGTAAAACTGATATCCAGCCCGGTAATGCCTTTTATCTGCTGCGCCAGCGGGCCATCAAGCGGAAAGCCCATACCAACATGGGCAATCAGGTTCGGTGCTTTTACCGGCGCCAGTACCAGCTGATATGGCTGGCCGTTCAGGCTGACAATAGCGGCCACCGGCTGGTCATTGCCGGCAGCGGCTTGTTGAAACAGTGGCGTAATATCGGCCATATTCAGCGTTGGCGACGAGCTGGCCAGCAGAGTGCCGTCCGGTGCCAGCAGCAATGTCAGGCTGGCATTGATACGGTTACCATGGTTGTGCAACACCGACTCTATGGTTTCCTGTTCAGCGGTGGCCACGGCGCGGCGAAAGCCAAAATCGGCTGCCAGAATACGCACACTGTTACTCAACTGTTCGGCACGGGTATCCAGGGCCTGGCGTAATACTTTAGCCGACACGTTCAGCATATGCTGCGCTTGTAATTCACTGTCACGTTTTAGTGTGGTTAAGGTAGCAAAGCCGGTCGCCAACGCCAGTAAACTTAACATTAACAGCAGAATAAAAATGAGTTTGCCGCGTAACGACTTAAACCGCATAGGCTAGATACCGTATAACAACAGTGCACAGCGCAAAGAAACAGGCATAATGTGGCAGACCTTAGCGGAAGATGTGGTTAACAATAGCAATAACGCCGGGTAGGCTCAAATACAATTGAACGCCGGCGGCACAACAATAAGACGGACTGACAGTAAATGAAGACAGGGATCTTAAATACCGTGCTGGCTGCCGGCCTGGTATGCAGCAGCGTAGCGCTGGCAGATGATGTATGCCAACAGGCAAGAGCACAGAACCGTGATTGTGTTGCGCTGGTGCTGGGCGGTGGCGGCGCCCGTGGCGGCGCGCATTTGGGCGTGATTGAACAGCTGGAACGGCAGCAAATTCCGATTGATTTAGTGGTAGGCACCAGTATTGGTGCCTTTATCGGCGGACTTTATGCCAGTGGTCACAGCGCAGAGCAAATTGCGCAGCGGTTGCAGCGTACGCCCTGGGCCGCCGGTTTTCGCGACCGCGTGTATCGCGACGAAATGCCGCTGCGGCGCAAACAAATCAGTGATGACTTCCCGGTAAATACCGATCTTGGCGTGTCAGAAGATGGCGTAAAGCTGCCCAAAGGCATTTTAAATGGCCAGGCGCTGGCTGAGATATTACACGGCACCTTTGGTATCTATGCCGATCTGAAGCATTTTAATGACTTGCCGGTGCCGTTTCGCGCTGTCGCCACCGACTTACTGACGCAACAGCAAGTGGTGCTGAGCAACGGCAGCCTGGTACAAGCGGTGCAGGCATCAATGACCATTCCGGGCGTAGTACGGCCGCTGGAATTAAACGGCAAGCTGCTGGTAGATGGCGGCGTGGTAAATAACCTGCCAATCAGTGTGGCGCGTGAGCTTGGCGTAGACCGTATTATTGCGGTAAGTATTGACTCACCGCTGCTGCGGCGGGAGCAGATGGAGTCGGCATTCAGCGTTACCGAACAACTCACCGGCTTCTTAGTGCGCGCCGGGGTGCAGCAGCAATTGCAATTGCTAACCGACCGCGACCTGCTACTGCAGCCGGATTTGGTAGATATAGGCACGTTGGATTTTGACCGTATTGATATCGCCGTAGCGTCCGGTCGGCAAAGCGCTATCCGCTTTGTGCAGGCGCTGGCCGATTTTAGTCAACCGCATAAAGTGTACAGCGACTGGTTTGCCAGCTTTGATCAAGCCGCCAAGCCGGCGATAGCAATAGAGCGGCTGCAACTGCAAAATAATTCCCGGCTTGCTGATCAGTTACTGTTTGACCGGCTGCAGCTTAAGCCCGGAGATCTTTACACTGAGCGCAGTATTCGTCGCGGCCTGCGGCAATTATATGGCCTGGATACCTTTGAACGGGTTAGCCAGCAACTTACGGTAGAAGAAGACGGCAGCACCTTGCTCAGTGTTAAGGCAGAAGAAAAAAGCTGGGGCCCGGCTTATCTGAACTTCAGGCTGATGTTTGAAGATGATTTTCGTAACAACCATCAGTATCAGCTGGCGGCGGCTTATACCCGCACTAACTTATCGCCATGGGGCGCCGAATGGCATTCCGAGCTGGCGCTGGGCAGTAACAAGTATTTGCACACTGAGCTGTATTGGCCGTGGTCGAACAGCGGGCTTTATAGCAGCGCCAGCTATCAACACCGGCGCGATATACAAGCATTGCAGGACACCATGCAACGCTCTGCCGGTGAGCTGAAAAATATTGAACATGAATTGCAGCTCAGCAGTGGCTGGAATATCTCTGATCATGCCAGGTTACAACTGGGCTGGATCTGGCGCGACGGCGAATACCAGCTACCGGCCCTGTACGCCGGGGACCTGATGACGGATCAAATAGATTACCGCCGCAACGGCCCTCAGGCAGAACTGATTTGGGACACGTTAAACAGCCGTAGTTTTCCTACCCGCGGCATCCGGTTAGCCAGCAGTTACCGCTTTTTAACCGACAAGGTATTGGGTGGCCGGTTAAACAGCACCAGCAGCAGTACTGAATTACTGGCGGCAAAAAGCTGGCAGCAGCATACGCTGCGTACCCGCTGGCGCTTTGATCACTACAACCCGCAACACGACACCGGCTTTGCATTGGAGCAATTCAGCCTCGGCGGCTTTTTAAATTTATCCGGTTACCCGGCAGAGTCGTTGTTTGGCAGCCAAATTCAGTTTGGCAGCCTGGTATACCTGTACCGGCTGAACGAGCAGAGCATTTCTTTTATCAATGCGCCGCTGTATTTCGGCACATCGCTGGAGCGGGGCCGCGTGCGTAAAGATGTGTTTGGCGCCTCCGGCGGTGCCGACGCTACCGACTGGCTGTGGGCCGGTAGCCTGTTTTTGGGTTGGGATACCCCGCTGGGGCCGTTGTATTTCGGTGTCGGCATGGCCGAGCAGGGCCAGTCTGATTATGCCGACGCGGTGTATTTGTCGTTTGGTAAAAGCTATTAACCCGGCCGGTTACATATTTGCTCACACTTTGCCGTTGGCGTGGCCGGCTTTGGCAATGATAAGCTAATGCAGAGTTAATAAGCAGGAAGCATAAATGCAGTTAATTGTTACCGCGATAAGTAAAGCCTATGCCAATGTGCAGGCTGTGCAACAGGTTAGTTTTCAGATAAACAGCGGGGACATTTTCGCCTTGCTGGGGCCAAACGGCGCCGGTAAGTCGTCGATTATCCGCATGTTGGTGGGGATGACGCAGCCGGACAGCGGCAGCATTATGATCAGCTATCAGGACGAACACTTCGACCATGTACCACGGCGTTTACTCGGTTATTTGCCGGAAGACCGCGGTTTGTATCCGGACAAAAGCATCGAAAAAAACCTGCTGTATCTGGCGCAGTTACATGGTTTAAGCAAAAGCAAAGCGCTGTCAGAAATGGACTACTGGCTGGATATTTTTGATTTGACCGACCGGCGCCACGAAGATCTGAAACAGTTATCCAAAGGCAACCAGCAAAAAGTACAGTTAATCGCCGCGGTATTGCATCAGCCGGCGCTGGTGATTCTGGACGAACCGTTCTCCGGGCTTGATCCGATTAACCAGGAAAAGGTAGTGCTGTTTTTAAAACAACTGAAAGCCAAAGGTATGACGGTTATTTTAAGCGCGCACCAAATGGCGATGGTAGAAAAGCTGGCCGACCATATGTTGCTGATGGCACAGGGCAGGGCGGTGTTGGCCGGTACTTTGCAACATATTCAACAACAAAGCCAAGGCCAGCGGCGGATGAAAATAGGCACTGTCAATGCGGTCAGTGCAGAGCAATTGCAGCAATTGGACGCTGTATTAAGCGTTGAAGCGCTGCAGGCGCAACATTTTTTACTCACCCTTGCCGATGATGTCAGTGTGTCTGATTGCCTGAAACAGCTGCTGCAGCAGGTCGAGCTGACACTGGTGGAGATGCAAACGCCGGATTTGCACCAACTGTATCTGGCGGCTATGGCGAAGCACAAACCGGAGGTGGCAGCATGATGTCGCGGCAAAGCTTAATCGTAGCTAAGTGGGAGTTTTTACGCTTTTTTAAGTGGAAGCAGCAACTGATCTCGTATTTGCTGATGCTGGGGGTGATGGCTGCCGTAGCGTTATGGAGCTTTTTTACCGATGAAAGCCGGCAACAATACCGCATTGCCGTGCCGGCACAACTGGAAATAGCCAATACAGAGCAGTTTCAGTTTCAGCGGCCGGGTATCAGCTTTACTGAACAACTGGCACAAATGCGTAGCGACCAGTCCTGGCATGCCGTGGTTAGCTTCGATCAGGACGAATTGGTGCTGCATACTCTTACCGGCAAAAAGTGGCTGGCGCAGTTAGAAACGACATTACAGCAACATTACCGCCAGCTGTCGGCGGCGAAAATGGGGCTCAGCACCACGCAATTAGACCAGTTGGAGCAGCCGGTAACCATCAGCACGCGCTATCTGGATCAAAACTACAAAGGTAAAGATACGCCGGAGAAAATGATCGCACTGGGGGCGTTAATTTTATTGTTTGTTGGCTTAAGCACCGCCTTTGGCCAGGTGTTAGTCAGCATTACCGGTGAGAAACAACAACGGGTTACCGAGCAGCTGTACGCCATAGTGACACCGCAGCAGTGGATGGACGGCAAAGTATTGGGCCACAGTTTCAGTGCGCTCAAAGCCATGGTGACATCCGGGCTGGTCATGCTGCTGGCGTTTGCCGTGGTAAGCCTGTTTGCGAAAAAAGCCGTTGATTTAAGCTGGATTAATATCGGCGTAGTGTTGTGGCTTATTCCGTTTGCCCTGCTGGGTGTAGTGCTGTGCGCCAGCTTTATGGGCGCGATAGCCGCCTCAATTGACGACCCGAATAACAGCGGCAAAAGTGCGGTGATGATGATTACCTGGTTGCCGATGGTGTTTACCTTTATGGTGATCGACAGCCCGGCCGGTTGGGGCATGACAGTACTCAGTTTTGTGCCGTTAACCTCTTTTGCCGCCATGCCGGTAAAAATGGCGATGGTAACCGTGCCCTGGTGGCAACCGCTGTTGTCACTGTTATTACTGCTGGCGACCGTGTACTGGATGCGCCGCGTTGCCGGCCGGGTGTTTTTGCGTGGCATGCAAATGTATGGCAAAGAGCCGTCCTGGGGCGACATAGTGCGCTGGGCCGTCAGTAATAAAACAGAATAGTCAGTCCTGTGACAGGGCGCGCTCTACATCAACGCCGATGCTGAGCGCGCCGATATGATGGCCGTTGTCGTCGGTCAGCGGTACACTCAGTTTTACCTGAAAACCTTGGGTAGACTGGTCATACTCCACCACATCAATAAAGTAGTCATGCTGTTGGGCAAACACACCAAGAAACTGCATTTCATCGCCCTGCCAGTAGTCGGTGGTTATATCGCTGATGGCGACGTTGGCGCCCTGGTTATCCATTAAAATAACCTCTGTCACAGTGTCAGCATAATTGGCCTGCCAGCTACGCAACACGGCAGAAACTGCGCTGTTTAGCAGCTGTTGTGCCATGCTGCCGGCGGCGCCGTTGTGTTGCACCTGGTGCTGCCACTGCGCGTCGGCCTGCATCACCGATGCCAGGCTGGCAGCGCGCTCGTTTTGTTGCAAAACTGCACTACGTAGCTGCGGGTTGCGGCTTAAATCCAGCAAGTTGGCCAGTAGCAATGCCACTATATGCTGCTGTTCTGTTTCAGGTAAGGCAAAAGGGGCTGGCGCGCACAGATGTACGCCGGCATTAAAATGTTGCATAAAGCCGGGCCGTTGTTGTAACCGCGCCATGGAAAAATACACCCCCAGCGGCACATAACGTAAAAATGCCTGGCGGTACTGCTGCGGCGGTAGCTTTAACCGCTGCACTGCGTGGTTAAAATCATCCAGGTCGGCTACGATCACATCAATACGGCCTATTGCCAGCAACTGCACTAACTGGGCAATATCACCCACTTCCAGCTCCGGTTTATAATCTTTGGCGTTAAACCAGTCGGCCTGATGGCTGCCAAGAATGGCACCATAGCGGATTTTAGTTTGGCTGTGCGGGCCGGCATGGCGCTGGTGCCAAAACCAGTACCAGTTTTCCAAAAACAGCGGCGCCGATAACTGCGCATAACCCTGCATATCGTCATTCGGAATAGCGGTAAAATAGCCGTCAATCCGGCCCATTTTCACTTCTTGTTTGGCCCTGCGCCATGGCATCGACAGCAACTGATACGGCTGCCCGATCTGCTGCATAATGCAATGCATTTGCTTATGATTGCTGCTTTCGGTCGTGGCGGGAATACTGGTGCCAAGCAATAGCGGACTATGCCCCGCGGTTTGAGACAACAGTAGCCAGCTACTGAAGAGAAGCACATTAAGCATAAGCGGCCATTAGCGGATGAAGTCGGTTAGCGGTTGGGCAAAGTATAGCAGTAATCAATAATAACCTGGCCCGGGGCTTGAACTTAGCCCCGATCGACCAGACTAATAGCATAGTATCTGAATTGAGGTAATTATGTTTTCATCATTTAAACAGCAAAGCAGTCAGTGGCAACAGCAGTTTGCCCGGCAGCAAAATGCCGGCCCGCTGCAACGCCTGCTGGCCTGGTTAATTCTGGGGCTTATGCTGTTGGCCGGGGCGGCTATTCTGGTATTTATGCTGCTGCTAAGCTGGATTTTAATTCCTATTCTGCTGTTCCGGCACCGCGCTAAAGTTAAAGCCTGGCAGCAACGCCAGCAAGCCGGCGCTGCCGGTGAACCCGGCGCAGAGCAGCCGCGCAGTGTTATTGAAGGCGAAGTGTTACGTAAGCGGGAAGATTAGCCGGTTGCAAGCCGGTTCGTCGTCGGTTAGTAATGTTGTGTCGGGGAGTAACGTTATCCACACACCGCCAGCTTGGCCTGAATATAGTCACTGTGGCGGATAAACAGTAAATCGGCAATTTTGCGCAGCATAGCCTCTTCATTCGGGTCCAGCACTCCGTCGGCATAAGCCTGTTGCCATAAACTATCCAGTAAAGCCAATCTGGCAGCATAACTCAGCTGTTTTAACTGCACGGTAAATTGGTGCAGCGAAATAGCGTCTGTTGCCTGTTTATCCGCTAACGCTACCACAGCGCCGGCATCGGCGTCAGACAAAGCAAACTCACGCTTTACATACTGCCGCGCTAACGCCAGTTCCTCCTCTGCACTGGCAAAGTCGGCATGTGCCACCATCAACATTAACGACACGCAGGCCAGCTCAGCTTCGCTCAGGCCATAGGTGGTTTGGCCGGCCGGCGCTGCAGCCAGGCCGTCGTTTACTTTATCCAGCAGCGTTTTAAATAACTGAAACATCGCACTTCCTTTAATGATTACTGCCGTTAGAGCAGAGTGGGGCGGCAAAGTTCGGTTGTTACACCGGCCGCTGCACAGCGTGCTTGAAAAACGCCTGTAGGCACCGCATTAAGTTCAAACCATACTGTTGGCAGCATACTGCGCTTAACGCCTGAGGTGAAGCTTGGCTATCTTTATTACCCTGTTATTGGGCGCAGCGATCATCGCGCTGGTGTTATCTGCACCTTATCGGCAACGTTATAAACGCCGGCAGCTAATGGCTAAGCCGTTCCCGGCCGCCTGGCGCGATATTTTAAAACGCCGCTTGCCGTACTTTCGTGCCTTACCGGCCGATTTACAGCTGCAGCTGAAAAAACATATCCAGGTATTTATTGCCGAAAAGCAGTTTATCGGCTGTGATGGCTTAACGGTAACCGATGAAATGCGCGTAACCATAGCAGCCCAGGCTTGCCTGTTACTGCTGAACCGGCCGGATTATTACTACCCGAAACTGCAACAAATTCTGTTGTATCCGTCTGCCTTTATTGTCAGCGGCAATCAGGCCGATGCCGCCGGCGTAATGCATGAGCAGCGCCGCGTGTTATCCGGTGAGTCCTGGGGCCTGGGCAAAGTGATCTTAAGTTGGGCCGATACGCTGGAGGGGGCCGCTAACCCCCGTGATGGCCGCAATGTAGTGATCCATGAATTTGCCCATCAGCTGGATCAGGAAAAAGGCATTGCCAACGGTGCGCCCTTGCTGGAGCGCAGCAGCGATTATCAGCAATGGTCCGGTGTTATGGCGGCAGAGTTTACTGCGCTGCAACGCCAGGCGCAAAATAGCCAGAGCGGTTTGTTTGATCACTATGGCGCCACCAACCCGGCTGAATTTTTTGCTGTTATCAGCGAAGTGTTCTTTGAACAGCCGCAACAATTGTCGCAGCAGCACCCGCAGCTGTATCAGCAACTAAGCCGCTTTTACCGGCTTAACCCGCTAAGCTGGTAATAACACAGAAAAAAGTGATCTACAGCGCGCTTTGCGTCATACTCCTTAGCTTAACAAGAACAGTTCTTATTTAGTTAGGGAAGTATTATGCGTTGGCGGATAGCAGCAGCTTTATTGGGCACTATGGTTGCAATGGCATTGCAGGCACAACAGCCGGTGCCGGTACGGGTAACTATGCCGCAGGAGAAAGGCTTATCGCAGCAATTGGTGCTTAGTGGCAGCCTTACCGCACAGCAAGATGCCGGTTTATCCAGCCGCACCGCCGGCTTAGTGGCCGAACTGTTAGTTGACGCCGGCAGCACGGTAAGCAAAGGCCAGCCGTTGCTGCAACTGGACACCAGCCTGGCGCAACATGAACTGGCGCAGCGCAAGGCTGCATTAGCTGCGGCGCAGGTACTGCAAAGCGAGCAACTACGGCTGGTTGGCGAAGCCGAACAACTGACTAAACAGCAACTGTTTCCGCAAACGGAGCTGGCGCTGCGCCGTGCCGGACTGGCGCAAGCCGACGCTGCATTGCAACAGGCACAGGCTGCGGCGGCACAGCAACAGGAAGTGCTCGCCCGGCATACCCTTACCGCGCCCTTTGCCGGCGTTATTGCCAGGCGCTACACCGATGTCGGTGAGTGGATTGCGCTGGGCACTCCGGTGTTGCAACTGGTTAGTTTAAGCCCGCTGCTGCTGGATGTGCAGGTGCCGCAGGAATATTTCGCCGCCTTACCTACTTTGCGCCGCATCGCAGTACAGTCTGATTTACTGCCGGGCGAGAAGCTCAGCGCCAACCTGCTGGCCACTGTGCCGGTGGGCGATGCCGCAGCGCGCAGCTTCCTGGCCAGACTGGCCATACAAGACAGCAGCGTAACGCTGTTGCCGGGCACATCTGCCCGCGCCACCCTGTACTTTGAACGCGATGACGCCAGCGCTTTAGTGGTGCCGCCGGATGCGTTACTGCGCCACCCGGATGGTAACTTCAGTGTCTTTGCCGTGCGCGACGATAAAGCCTGGCGCCACAATGTCACCCTGGGCCGCAGCAATGAGCAGGGCGTGGAAATTTTATCCGGCTTACCAAAACAGCAACCGGTGGTGGTACGAGGTAATGAAACTCTGCGTGACGGCCAGGCGGTGCGGGTGCTGAACGAAGACAGCGGCGCAACGCGCAGCAATAAGGAGTAAGCCATGCTGGAAGCCGGTATTCGCCGTGGCACCATTCTTACCGTAGCGGTATTGATTATTTGCGTGCTGGGCATAGTGGCGGCGCTGCGCATTCCGGTGCAGATGATCCCTGACCTGGAAGTACGTACCATCAGTGTGGTTACCGGTTGGCCCGGCGCCACGCCGCAGGATGTGGAAAAAGAAATTCTGATTGAGCAGGAGCGCTACCTGCGCACCTTGCCGAATTTAAAACGTATGGTATCGCGCGCCGGCACCGGCTCGGCAGAAATAGAGCTGGAGTTCCCGTTCGGTGTAGATGTTACCGAAGCCTTGATCCGCGTCAGCAATGCGCTAAGCCAGGTACCGGCTTATCCGGAAAACGTCGACCAACCGCGTTTATTCAGCAGCTCGTTCTCTAATAATGCCTTTATGTATTTTCGCCTGATGCCGGTGCAAGGGAACCCGCTTAAGCTGGATATGGATATGCTGCGTGATTACGCCGAAGACTATGTCCGGCCGCGCATGGAGCGGGTTCCCGGGGTGTCTGAAGTTGGCGTCAGCGGCGGCGCCGAGCGGCAAATTCAGATCCTTGTCGACCCGGCCAAACTGGCCCAGCGCGGCATTAGTCTGACGGATGTGCGCGATGCTATCCGCGCCCGTAACCGTGATACCTCGGCCGGTGATATCGACAGCGGCAAACGGCGTTATCTGCTTAGAATGGTCGGCCGTTTTGACCATATCGACGAGCTGGAAAATCTGATCCTGACCCAGCAGGGCGATAGCCAGGTGCGGCTGAAAGACGTCGCCAGTCTGGTGCTGGATCACTTTGAGGTACGCGATTTGTCGTTTGCCGATGGCGAGCGCACCCTGGGCTTATCGGTGCGGCGTGAGCCCGGCTCCAATGTTATCGACATTAAGCAGCAGATGATGCTGGTCGTGGCGCAGATGAATCAGGATATGCTGGCCGGTAACGGCCTGAAGCTGACGCTGATCAGTGACGACGTGCGCTACGTCGAAGACTCTATTGCCAATGTCTGGACCAACCTGGCACTGGGCGCCATGCTGGCCACGTTAGTAATGTATCTGTTTTTGCGCTCCGGCCGCGCTACCCTGGTCGGCGTTATTGGCGTACCCATTTGTACCATAGCGGCGTTTTTAGGTTTGCTGGCGTTTGGCCGTACTATTAATGTTATTTCGCTGGCCGGCATTGCCTTTGCCATCGGCATGACAATGGACAACACCATAGTGGTGCTGGAAAGCATAGAGCAGGCGCGCCGCCGCGGGCTGGACCGTATAGAAGGCGCCATTGCCGGGGTGCGTGATGTGTGGCCGGCAGTATTGGCCTCTACCCTTACTACGGTGCTGGTGTTTATGCCGATTTTGTTTGTCGAGCAGGAAGCCGGGCAACTGTATTCCGATATTGCTATTGCCATTGCCGCGGCCATTATCGCCTCTATGTTAGTGGCGGTATTTGTGGTGCCGGCCGCCATTGCCAAACTGGGCTTTGGCCAAAGCGCCGCTATGCAGCATGACAGCTTGCACAATCAGAGCATGCAGAATGACAGCCCGGATAACCACAACACAGCTGCGCCGCCCGGCGCCATTTTACGCCTGGTACAGGCCATTATCAGCAAAGGCGCTGCGCGGCGGCTAACGCTGGCGCTTACTGTGTTATTAACCCTCGGCGCCGGCTGGTACCTGTTGCCACCGGCCGAATATTTGCCCGAGGGCGAAGAGCCGAAAGCGTTTTCGTCGATGATAGCGCCGCCTGGCTATAACTTGTCGGAAATGGCCGCTATCGCCGAAGAAATTAAGGCGTATTTAACGGCACAGGTAGATGCCGACCCGGCGCAGTTTGACCGTGGTGAAACTGCCATGCCGTCGCTTAAGTATTACTCGCTCAGCGTGTCGGTGGGGCGGATCCGTGTGCTGAGCGAACCGAATCGGCCGCAGGATATCAGCGCCATGATGGACGCGATGACCGCATTATTCCGCCAGTATCCGGGCATGCGGGCGTTCTCGTCGCGCGGCTCTATTATCAGCAGCAATGATGGCGGTACCCGCGCGGTGGCGCTGGATATTTCCGGACCGGATTTAGCCAGCCTGTATGCCACCGCCGATGCCGCTTACGTGGCGGCAGGCCAACTGTTTGACAAGCCACAGTTAAGCTCGCAGCCGGCGTCGTTATCACTGGATCAGCCATTGGTCGAGATCCGCCCGCGCTGGCAACGTCTGGCCGAGCTGGATTTCAGTGCCGCCGACTTTGGCTTTGCCGTATCAGCGCTAAGTGACGGTGCCTTTGTCGATGAGTTTTTCCTTGCTGATGACAAAGTGGATATTTTTCTGTTCAGTAATGCCGGCGCGCAGCAAAGCCTGGCGCAGTTGGCACATACGCCGGTGTTAACCCCCAATGGTGCTGTGTTGCCGCTCAGCAGCCTGGCAGAGCTGGCAGAAGTGGCCGACAGTGACACCCTGCGCCGCGTAGATGGCCGCCGTACCGTGACGCTGTATATTATTCCGCCGCGCTCGGTGGCGCTGGAAACGGCTGTGGCCATAGTACAGCAGCAACTGGTGCCGCAGTTGCAACGCGACGGCGCTATAGGCAGCGACGTTACGCTGGACATTACCGGCGCCTCGGATCAACTGGATGAAACCCGGGCGGCACTGGGCAGCAATTTTATTATTGCTATCGTACTGATTTACCTGCTGTTGGTGGCCATTTTCAGCCACTGGGGCTATCCGTTGTTTATTCTGGCTACGGTGCCGCTGGGGTTGGCCGGCGCCTTAGTGGGCCTGGCTACGGTTAATGGTATCAGCAGTGCGCTGGCGCTGGTTGGTTTGGGCGGTTTTCATCAGCCGTTTGATATGATCACCATGCTGGGGTTTTTAATCTTGCTTGGTACTGTGGTGAATAACCCGATTTTAATCGTCGACCAAAGCCGGCGTAACCTGCAAGCCGGCCATATGGCGGTAACCGATGCGGTATTGCAGGCGGTGGCCACCAGGCTGCGGCCAATATTAATGTCGACTGCCACCACCATTTTTGGCCTGGCACCGCTGGTACTGATTCCGGGCGAGGGTACCGAGCTGTATCGCGGCGTGGGTATTATTGTGCTCTGCGGTTTGCTGTTTTCTACCCTGATCAGCCTGACATTTTTACCGGCCTTGCTGGTCGCGGTGCTGCGCCGGAAACAGGCTTAATCAGAGAAAAAGGCAAACTTAATCACCTGTGCCAGCACCAGTAAGGCCACCAGTGGCATAATGTAGCGGCTGAGTTTAGCGGTTTTTTCCTCGTCGCGGCTGCCATATTTTTCTGCCAGCGTAACCAGAATAAACAGCGCGGCAAACAGCAGAGCTAAAATGGTAATTAAGGTGGTCATAGGGAGCTCCGTCAGCAATATTGCCGCAGCTTAACCCGGTTCAACTTTAGTTTCAAAAAGGCCGTGCGGCCGCTTCGCGGCAAAATAGCCGCATGCTATGCTGAGCAGAGTAAAATCACGCAGACAGGAATTACCCTATGTTATTGGCCGTAGTCGCATTAATTGCCGGTTTGGCACTGTTGGTATGGAGTGCTGACCGTTTTGTCGATGGTGCCGCCGCCACCGCCCGTTACGCCGGTATGCCGCCACTGTTAATTGGTATGATCATTGTTGGTTTTGGTACTTCAGCACCGGAAATGGTGGTGTCGGCGATGGCCGCGGCTGATGGTAATCCGGCGCTGGCGCTGGGTAATGCCTACGGCTCTAACATTACTAATATTGCGCTTATTCTTGGTCTGGTAGCGCTGCTTAGCCCCATTGCCGTGCACTCGCAGGTACTGCGCAAAGAGCTGCCGATTTTAATGCTGGTTACCTTATTTGCCGGCTGGTTGCTGTTTGATCATCAGTTAAACAGCTTCGACGCCTGGTGTTTGCTGGGGCTGTTTTTTGCGCTGATGGCCTGGTCAATCTGGCAGGGTATGCGTAACCCGCAGGATGCGCTGGCCACTGAAATGGACGAAGACCTGGCCGCTCAGCCAAAAATGACGTTAAAGCAGGCCATTATCTGGTTAGTGGTGGGGCTGGTATTGTTAATTATTGCCTCACGTATGCTGGTATACGGTGCGGTGTTTATTGCTCAGGGCTTGGGTGTAAGCGACCTGGTGATCGGCTTAACCGTAGTGGCCATTGGTACTTCGCTGCCGGAGCTGGCCTCATCGCTGATTGCGATTAAAAAAGGCGAGCACGATATTGCGCTGGGTAATATTATCGGCTCCAACCTGTTTAATACGCTGGCGGTAGTCGGTATTGCCGCCATGATAGAGCCGATGGCAGTGGATTCGGTGGTGTTAACCCGCGACTGGACGCTGATGGCCGTACTGACGGCAGCGCTGTTTGTTATGGGCTACGGCTATAAAAAGCAGGGCCGGATTAACCGTGTAGAAGGCGGCCTGTTGCTGGCAGTGTTTATCGGCTATACCGGTTATTTGATCAGCACCGTGATGGCTTAGCGGCTGACGGATGCCTCAGCCTCGCGCGGAACTCGACAGCGGTTACTACCTGCAGCACTTTAACGAGCTGCTGCAGTTTGTTACGCAGCATTATCAGGGCGTATTAAGCGCCGATAGCAGCGGCTTTATCCGCGATTTTAATGCGCTAAGTGAGCCTGGCCGGCAACTGCTGGTGCGCATGCTTAACCGCAAAGGCAGCGTATTTGCTGATACTGAGCTTCATTATGCTGAAATCGGCGCCACTACGCCGCTGCTGGATGAGTTAACCCAAGCCGGTTTTATCGCGCCGTTAACAGAGGCTGATCTGGCCGATTTTTGGTTACGACTAACCAAAGACACGCTGTGGCAATTGCTGCAGCTGGCACAAGCCGAGCTGGTACAGCAGGGCTTGCCCGATGCGGTCAGCGCGAGAAAAAGCCAAACCAAACCGCAGTTACTGGGCACGGCGTTAAAGCTGCCGGTAAACTGGCTGGCGCTGATTAGTAAACTGCCGCAGCGCTATGTCGCGCTGCGCCGCCAGGATGCACTTAACTATATTTATTTCCTCTATTTTGGCCGTATCGAAGCCAATTTGTCGTTATTTACCCTGCGTGACTTAGGCATCCGCCAGACCGGCCAGTTTAAACAGCAGTTTAGCCCGCGCTTCACTGAACCGGCGCAGGCACAGCTGGCGTATCAACTGGCCAAAGCCAAGCCGGTGATTATTGAGCTGGGCAAGCAGTTAAAAAAACAGCCGGATAACGCCGCAGCGCTGCTTAGCCAGTGGCAGGACGCTGTGGCTGCCTGGCCGGTGCCGGACGATAACGCCTTGTTACTCAAGCGCAGCGAGCGCTGTTACAGCCTTGGTAAACTGGCCGAACAATACCAACTTAATGATGTTGCGATCTGCTTTTATCAGCACAGCAATGGCTTTCCGGCCAGTGAGCGGCTTGCCCGGCTTTACGCCCAAACAGGCGACGAGCAACTGTGCCGGCAATATCTACAACAGTTATTGGATGACCCCGGCTGCGATGAAGAATGGCTGTTTGCCGAAGATTTTTACCGGCGCAAATTTGCAGATCACAGCAGTGGCGCTAAACCCGGGCATAAGCGCCGCTCGCAGCTTACGCAATTACTACATGACGCGCCGTTGGTCGGTGTCGACGAGCTGTATTTGGGTAAAGCTGAGCAAGGCTTAATGGCGCATTATGCCGCCCGGGGTTATACGGTATTTCACGCCGAGAATAACCTCTGGCTGGCACTGTTTGGCCTGTGGTTTTGGCATGAGCTGTTTGAGCATAGCGACAGCGCCCTGCATAACCCGTTTGAACGGCGGCCACGCAATTTAGCCAGCGGCGGCTTTTATCAGCAGTTTGAAAGCGAGATAGAGCACAAGCTAAACCAACTGGCAGCGCCAACTGCCGCCAGCACGCTGCTGAGCGCCTTAACTACGCATTACGGCAAAGCCAATAGCTTGTTTTACTGGCATAGTGATTTGGCACAGCAGTTACTGCCACTGCTGCAATATGCGCCTGAAACAAATGGCGTAAGTAGCTTAGCGCCAATACTGCGCGCCATGGCGCAGGATTTTTCCCGCCATAGCAGTGGCTACCCGGATTTACTGCTGATTAAAGACCAGCAACTTGCGTTTATCGAAGTAAAAGCACCGGGCGATAAAATACAGCGCCATCAGTTAGCGCGGCTGTTAGCGCTGCAAAATGCCGGCTTTAACGCGCGGATAGAAAAACTGCAGTGGATAGTCGACCCCAACCGTTTATATGTAGTGCTGGATGTCGAAACCACCGGCGGCAAAGCCGGCACAGATCGCGTTATCGAAATCGGTGCGGTTAAAGTGCAGGCCGGTGAAGTGCTGGGCACCTTTAGTACGCTGTTAAACCCGGGCCGTTATATTCCGTCTTTTATTACCCGGCTAACCGGTATCAACAGCGCCATGGTGGCTGATGCACCGAGCTTTGCCGATATAGCCGGCAAGCTCGCCGAATTCCTGCAAGGCGCGGTGTTTGTCGCGCACAACGCCAAGTTTGATTACGGCTTTATCCGCGCCGAATTTGCCAGGCTTGAACAGCCCTTTGATATGCCGCAGCTGTGTACCGTAGTTAATATGCGTCGTTATTACCCGGGGCTGGCATCTTATAGCCTGGGTAAGCTGTGCGAAGAGTTTGAGATTAAACTAACCAATCACCACCGCGCGCTGGATGACGCCACAGCTACGGTGGAGTTATTAAAGTTGATTAATGCCAGACGCTGTACGCCGCAACTTGCCACAAAATAAAACTGGTGGAACATGAAAATACATTGCAGACCTCTGAATGACGATGATTTTAAACAAATGAGAGAGCTTCTGCTGACAGAGGGTGCTAACGAGTGGAATTACATCACGGAGGAGAGTATTAACCAACAATTCGACCTCATTCGCGAAAAAAAAGCATTAGCCGTTCTGGCCGGGGAAAACGCAATCCTGGGTTTTGCTGTGCTGATTTTAAAAAGCGCATGTCCTGCGAAATTAAGTAAATACTCTGAGTTATCATCAATTGCCTATATCGGTGATGTGGTAGTTAGCCTAACGCTTAGTGGTAAGGGAATTGGCAGCAAGCTATTGAATAAGTGTGTAGGTATCGCGCGTGAAGAACAGTGCCGTAAAGTCTATATTGAGCGACACGAAGAAAATTTGGCCTCCGCTGGCATGATGCGAAAAGCCGGGTTCGAGTTGGTAGAAACCTTCTATGACCCTGATAAGAGGTCTGTAGGATCAAGAAAAACGTCGGTGCTGGTGAAGGGCATATAAATCAATAGGGTCAGTGACATTGATTTGCTGTAGGCAAAAGTGGCTAACAGAAATATCAACGTTACTGGCCCCATCTATCCACAGCAAACTAAAAGGAGGGCGCGTGGACCCGGATTTCTGGCAGGAAAAGTGGCAAAAAAGAGAAATTGCCTTTCATCAGGCAGCCGCCAATCCTTTGTTGATAAGTTGGTTTAATCAGCTGGCACTCGCACCCGGCGCTACTGTTTTTCTGCCGTTGTGCGGTAAAAGCCTCGATATACACTGGCTACTGGCACAGGGTTATTCGGTGGTTGGCGCCGAGTTAAGCGAAATGGCTGTGCAAGAACTGTTTGCTGAGCTGGGGCTAACACCCACCGTTAGTCGCGCGGGTAACTTGCTGCATTATCAAGCTGAACAGCTGCAGGTGTTTGTCGGCGATATTTTTCAGTTGTCAGAAAGCACTCTGGGCGCGGTTGCCGCTATATATGACCGCGCTGCCCTGGTAGCCTTGCCTGACGCTATGCGACAGCGCTATGCACAACACCTGATAACCATCAGCCAGGGTGCGCCGCAACTGGTTATTTGCTTTGAGTATGATCAAGCGCAGCTGGCAGGGCCGCCGTTTTCTGTTGATAGCCTGGAAATGCATAAACTCTACAGCAGTGTTTATAGTCTTAACTGCCTGGAAAAACGTGAAGTGCCCGGTGGGCTAAAACGAAAGTGCCAGGCTACCGAGATCGGCTGGCTGTTAACACCAATAGAGTCAGAGCAAAATTAAATTATGCTGAGGTATCAGGGTTAGTTTTTATCTGACCTGATAATTTATGTCTTACAGGAAAGCCTGCACTAAATAGCTGTTTAAAACAAAATTTTGCTTCTGAGTTTTTTATCTGCAACTTGCGGGCAGAGAACCTTCTATTAAATTGTTACATCCCTTGAGAGATTATGAGTAAGCTGGAAACTAAGCTACGAGAAGTGAAGAACAAGCGAGCGAGGCGCGAGCTTTTGGACTCAGTCGATCCTATGCTTTCTTGCTTGCTTTCGAAAGTAGAATTCAGTCACGACGTGCAGTGCCTAAAGTACGCAGCTTTCTCTACATGGGATATGGAGGCGGACCAACAAACTACCACTAGAGGCATAGTTGAGGGTTGGGATCTTAAGTACTTCGACACGATGGCTGAAATGACCAGCTTTATCAAAGCTAGTATCGAGCCGGCAATTATTCCAGGATGGTTCTTTATTGATACAGATGGGCCATATTATTCTTTAACGCTTGCCGAGTTCGTTCTTAATCTTGACCTTCTCCAGAATTACTGTGAGGCGCAAGAACACTTCGATATAGGGTGGGTAGGTAAGTCGTCGGACGTGGGTGTTATTTTCGAATTCAATCACACCTCTTTCTGCCGCAATCAATTGGAGGTCTGCACGTGGGGAATGTAACAAGGCCAGTCACGGCGACGTCTACTACATTGCGGCTTCGTCTCTATTCCGTAGCCGCGCATGCTGGCTGGCGTTAGGCATACAGGGAGTATACGAAAAACGAAAAAGGGGTCGGAGACAATTAAACGAAAAAGGGGTCGGAGACAATTAAAGGTATATCGGGATAATTCGCTATATTTCAGTGGTTTGCAAAAAAAATAGGAATCAATAGGGGCAGTGTCATTGGTCCTTGCCTAGCAGCAACTGGCAGTACTGGTTAAAGTCATCTAACCGCTGCGTAATCACATACTCGGTAACCGCCAGCTGTAAGCGCTGATACTCGTGTACCGCGATATTTCTGAAACCGACCATTTTCTTCATCTTTTCTGCTAATTCAGCTGGTAAAAAATCGGCTGTGGCGAGCAGTGCAAACACATCACGCGAACTTTGCGGTATACCCAGTTTGTGCTTGCGGATCAGGTGTTGGCCCATATCCAGTGCTGCTTCACAAGCACGTTGAATATTCAGAATAGCTGCATCCTGACGGGTAAAATCGGTAGCGAAGGTTGGCGGGTCTTTTTGGTATTCATCCCGTGCGCGCAAAACGCAGCGCTCAATAGTAGCGACTTTATTCAGTAGTACGTCATCAGGCAGGGTGGAATTACTTACGGCCATAAACGGCACCTTCTTCTCTGATATCCTGCAATAAGCCGGCCCGCGCTTCGTTGAGTGCGGTCATTTGTGATAACACCATGGCTTCATAAACGCCGACACTGCTGTCGATAGCAAATAAGCACTCGCCCTTTGTCAGAATTTGGTATTGCATCACGGTAGAGGCGGCGCGAAAGTCGAGTAAATCGACCTCGCAGTTGGCCAGTTCGGCAATATCACTGCTAATGTCCCACAGCTCAATTACATCGGCGTAGCCTGGCACCAGCACAGCTAAATCTAAATCACTGCTTTTGTTGGCAGTACCGTTTATCTGGCTGCCAAAAGCGTACACCGCCATGACATTGGGCAGGCGTTGTTGCAGTAACTGTAGTATCGGCGATAAATTCAACCCGGGCTCCGCTGTTCAAGCTGTGTAGCTTATGCAAAGCAGTGTAACCCTTGCCTTAAGGCAGGGCAAATACCCGCTATGAACCTGTAGTGATAGAAACATAGGGTAATGCAGCAGAATATGGGGCCGCAGCTACGACCTTACTGTGCTGTTTCTTCTGTTAAACGCTTTTGCAGCCGCTGCTTTACTGCTTGTGAATACATCACACAGCCGTTGGCATCGGTTAAACCCGTACTGCTTTGTAGCCGCGTGCGCATATCACTGGCCGACGGGTGGGGCGTAAGCAGAATTTGGCACTCCAGCGCTGCCAGTTTATCCAGCCCTGCGCGGTAAGCTTTTAAGTAACTAAGATGCTGGCTAAAACGATAGCTGTCGCTGCTAACCGGCGATAAGCTGTCGGCATACACCAGCACCTGACACTGCTGCGCTTCGCAACTGGTCCACTGCCAGCTTAATGCGCCCGGAGTATGCCCGGGCGTTGCTACCGGCATCAGGCTTAGCTTGCCTAAGGTAACCTGCTGGCCTGCTGTAACCAGGCCATCCACTCTGGCGGCTGCAAATGGCTCGTGCATGCCGGCTTGCGGATCGGCCGCAGCTACCACGCCGCTGCTTAACACCGGCGCTGCGGCAGGCGATGCCAGCAGCTTTGCGCCGCTTAGTTGCTGCAACTGCGCTAAACCGGCAACATGGTCAAAGTGCTCATGGCTTTGCAGCAGCAGTTTTACATCACTTAGTGAAAAGCCAAGCGTACGGATATTAGCGGCGATGACCTCTGCACCGGCTGCGGTGGCGCCATCGATCAGAATATGGCCGTCAGCACCGGTGATCAGAATAGCGCTGATGCCACAGGTACCGACATAGTAACTGTTGCCATAAATTTGATACGGCGGCCCGGCTTTGTCCCACTTATCCCAGTCGGTACAGCTGTTTACCCAGTCACTGGCTGGTGGGGCGGGCGGCGTTAGCGTTGCTGTGCTGCAACCGGCCAGCACGGCAGCCAAACTGACAAATGAAAAATAGCGAAAACCTTTAACCAGGGTCATAACCGGCGCCTTAGTGTTGGGCGGGATATTGCAGAGACTCCGCCGCGGCAAATTTAATGCGGCAAACATTAGCGGGCTTTAATCCGCTTTACAACCAGGTGCAGGTAGGTGGAGAAAAGAAGTTAGCTAAAAAACATTAAATAGCTGATAAACTTCGGTTTAATTTTAGCTGCCCCTAGTAATTTGTAATCCGCGGACAAGTTTAAGAGTAGGAGTGTTATGCGGTATCTGGTTTTAATCTTGTTTGTGTTGTTGTCACAGCCGCTGCCTGCTGCGCCAGTGCTTAAGCATAACGCCGTAGATTTTATCGGTTGCCGGTGGCAGATGGGTGAGAGTTACAGCATGCAGACTGATGAAGTAGGTAACCTGTATTTTGCCGATGCCAGTGGCTATCAGCAGATAGAGTTTATGCAACTGCCGTACAACCCCGGCGGCGGGGAATACATAAATACAGAGTTTATGCAGGTAAAAAAGCTCAGGGTGATAACCAAAGATAACCGTGAAATGCGCTTTTATCAGCTGACAGAGCAGATCCCGGAACGGACAGACTCGGCATTTATTACCTTTTTCGCCGTGGCCGAAGTCGCGGCAGGCCATGTGCTGTTTTTTAATGTAGCCGACAGCGAAGTTAGCCGGGTGTCTGCCGGCTGTTTTTAACCTCAATGCTGGCGGCTTATTTCGCAATACATTATCAGGCAAAGCGGACTTACTTGCGGCCATCGATACCTGAGCAACAGGATAAGTAACATTTAAGCTGCAAATTCCTTGCTATCCTATAACGCCTATACTGGGTGTAACAGCGCGACATTGACTGCAAGGCAGAGGTATTTTCGACTATGGTTAGCAAGATTTACAACAAACTCCCCGCTGTGGTGAGGCATTGGCTGAGTATTTTGGGCGCCGCGCTGCGGCATTGGTTGGCCAGCCAGGCTTTTATTTACGCCGCCGCGCTGGCGTTCTTCACGGTTTTTTCTATTGCGCCGATTCTGGTAGTGGTTGTTGCGCTGGTCGGGCTGGTGATAGGCGAGAGCGCGGTTCAGGGGCAACTGTTTGCGCAGCTCGAAGGAGCGCTGGGTGCGGAAGCTGCTGGGGTGGTGCAGACGGCAGTGAGCAATTCGCAGATTGACCAGAGTGGCATCTGGCCGGCGTTGATTGGGATTATTGCCACCATAGTGGGTGCCACCACGGTTTTTGCGCAAATGCAGCAGTCGCTGAATCAGATCTGGGATGTTGCGCCTCGTCCAGCCAGAAGCAACCTGTGGATCTTTATCAAGAGCCGTTTGCTGTCGCTGACCATCATCCTGGCCATCGGCTTTATTCTGTTGGTTTCGCTGTTATTGTCTGTAGCCTTGCGCAGCATAATGGCATTCGCTGAGGAATGGCTGCCGGTTCCGGGATGGACGATGGTGGGGATGGAATTAGTGCTGTCGCTGCTGGTGATCACGTTATTGTTCGCGGCAATGTTCAAGATACTGCCCGACGTAGTGCTGTCCTGGCGGGACGTGCTGCCCGGTGCCTTTATCACCGCAGTGTTGTTTACGGCCGGCCGTTCCCTGATCGCCATCTACCTGGCCTATACTGCGACGGCATCGGCCTATGGCGCCGCCGGTTCGCTGGCACTGCTGCTGCTTTGGGTAAACTATTCTTCCATGATCCTGCTGTTCGGGGCAGCCTTTACGCGGGCGCACCTTGAGGGCAGAGGCAAGCCGGTTCGTCCCAAGAGTACGGCAGTATGTGTGCACAGGGAATTGATCGAGGACGTGCCGCCAAGCTGAGGCGCCAAGAAGCAGAGCCAATTGTTATGGCCGCGCAATTTCCTATACTCCAGGCCGTTCGACAACGGCTTAAATCTGACAAGAGAGACTAAATGACACAGCGTGAGCGCGGTTTTTTCGGTTGGACCTGGTTTGTCATCTGGCGCTCTGTGCTGCTACTGCTGCTATCGCTATCGGCTCTTTTACTGGTGCTGCGTTTTGTACCGCCGCCAACATCTGCCTTTATGCTGCAAAGCCCTTATCCGGTTACGCAACAGTGGGTCAGCATTGATACGCTGCCATCCCATGTGGCGCTTGCAATGGTGGCCTCGGAAGATCAGCGTTTTCCTGAGCATTTTGGTGTTGATATGGCCGAAATTCGCAACGCGCTTGAGCGATTTGATGATGGCGATGGCTTGCGCGGTGCCAGTACCATTAGCCAGCAAACGGCGAAAAACCTGCTGCTGTGGCCGGGCCGCAGCCTGGTGCGTAAAGGCCTGGAAGCGATGTTTGCCGTAAGTTTGGAAGCGATTTGGGGCAAAAAACGTATTTTAGAGGTGTATGTAAATATCGCTGAATTTGGCAAAGGCATTTACGGCGTGGAAGCGGCCAGCCGGCATTATTTTGGCAAACCGGCCGGCAGGCTCACCGTTAATGAAGCCGCGCGACTGGCGGTGTTACTGCCTGGCCCGCGCAGCCGCGACGCCCGCAATTTAACGCCTTACCTGCGCCAGCGCGTAGCTTGGGTTGAACAGCAAATGCAGCAACTTGGCGCCGGCTATTTAAGAGCGATCCTTAATTAACAAAGCAAAGGGGTTAGGCATTTTTTAAATCGCCTTTGTAGTGCTACGGTTAACACTATCTGAAAAAGGAATCAGGCCCTATGTATTTCTGTCAATTTAGAACAGCCTTCACCGTAGCCATATTGTTGGCATTAAACAGCCCTGCCGGCTTAGCGCAACCAGACAACACAGCGCAAACACCCTATCGCCATGCCAATGAGGACATCGGCACAGTACGCCAGCTGTACGATGGCAAACTGTACCCGGATATCCAGGTGAATACTTTTCGCAATATCGACCGGCTGTTCCCCACCCGCAGCGTAGCGCGTGGCAAGACGGTAAGTACTTTGCCGCTGAGTAAACAGCCATTGCGGGAATTCTCTTACCAGGTTGATGGCAAGAGCTATGATTTATACGACGTGCTGTCGATGAACCGCGTTAGCGGCCTGCTGATTATCCACCACGGCGAAGTTGTGTTTGAAAAATACCTGCTGGGTAATAACGAACATACGCGCTGGATGTCGATGTCGGTGGTTAAATCCATTACCGCCACCTTAATTGGCGCTGCGATACACGACGGCCATATCAACAGTATTGATGACCCTATTGTGAACTATCTGCCGCGCTTTAAGGGCACCGTTTATGATGGCGTAACGGTTAAACAGCTGCTGCAGATGAGCTCCGGCGTGGCCTGGAACGAAACTTACACTGATGCCGCATCAGACAGACGGCGCATGCTGGAGGCGCAAATAAGCCAGCAGCCGGGCGCTATTCTGGCTCTGATGGCAGCATTGCCGCGCGCCGCCAAGCCCGGCACAGTGTGGAACTACAGTACCGGTGAAACTCAACTGGCAGGGGCTTTGGTGCAAGCCGCTAGCGGTAAGCCGGTAGCACAGTATTTGTCAGAAAAAATCTGGTCGAAGCTGGGCATGGAAGCCGATGCCAACTGGTGGCTGCAAGCGCCCGATGGCCTGGAAATAGGTGGCAGCGGTTTATCGGCCACCTTGCGTGATTACGCCCGCCTGGGCTTATTTTGGCTGAATGACGGCGTAATTAACGCCGCAAATAACAGCACCAGCGCAGATCGCAACAGCACGGCAAATAGCAGCGAGCGGGTATTGCCGCAAGGCTGGATGGCGGAAGCCAGCCGTCGCCAGGTTATCGGCGGCAAGGCAGTTGATTACGGCTATATGTTTTGGCCGCTGCACGGCAGAAGTTATGCCGCAGAGGGTATTTTTGGACAGTATCTGTTTGTCGACCCGGATGCAAAGCTGGTGGTAGCGATGTGGAGCGCACAAGCCAAACCGCTTAACCGCGCCGGATTAAATGAATACCGCTTTTTGCAGGCACTGTCTGAGCATTTTCAGTAGCTTAGCCACTAACTTGCTGAAACAGGGCGGGTCACTATACTTTTTGTTTTAAACAAAAAGATGCCAAATAATGATTAAAGTGTTAAGTGCATTGTTGTTGCTCTGCTGTTTTTATATAACAGCGGCGACTAAACCTGAGTTGTTACTGGCGCAGCTGTACTCCGACAATATTGAGGTACAGCAGTATTGGGTCAGTGAGAAGCTCGATGGTGTGCGCGCCTTTTGGGATGGTAAGCAGTTAATTTCGCGCGGCGGTAATGTTATTGCGGCACCAAAGTGGTTTGTGGCGGATTTCCCCGGCCAAAAGCTGGATGGCGAGCTGTGGCTGGGGCGGAATAAGTTTGCTGATACCTTAAGTATTGTCAGTAAAACTACGCCGGTGGATAGCGAATGGCAGCATATCCGTTATTACCTGTTTGAATTACCGGATGCCGCGGGCAGTTTTACTGAGCGTATCCGCGCGATGCAAACCCTGGTGCAGCAGCACAACAGCCATTATTTAACCCTGGTACCGCAGTTCCGTGTTGTTGATCAGGCAGCATTGCAGGCCAAACTTAGCGAGCTGGAAAGCAATGGTGCCGAGGGCTTAATGTTGCATCATCAGGATGCGTTATATAAAACCGGCCGCAGCAGTGATTTACTCAAACTAAAAACCTATCAGGATACCGAAGCACAAGTGATTGGTTACCGGCCGGGTAAGGGTAAATATCAGGGTATGGTGGGGGCTTTAGTGGTTAAAACGCCGGAAGGTAAAGAGTTTGCCATTGGCAGTGGTTTAACCGACGAATTGCGCCGGGCACCGCCACAAATTGGTGCTGTGGTGACTTACCGCTATAACGGCCTGACCAAACATGGCTTACCGCGTTTTGCGCGGTTTTTGCGCGTACGGCAAGAGTTTTAGAACGACGTTAACTTAATCCGGCCTGCTTCTGCAGTTCAAAGCTTGAAGTTAGGGGTAAACTTTGCCAAACTGCGCCGGTTTTACCATTCTGCTGATGTGAGGACGACCTCACCGCTCTATCTCTATCGGGGACGGCCCCTGGATAAGATGGGGTGTATCTGTGTACTGGTTACTGTTAATTATTGCTGGCGTGCTGGAGGCCGGTTGGCTTATCGGCATTGAAAAGTCGGCGTCGTTCAGCAAAATTCCGTATGTGATCTTCGCGGTACTGTGTATGACCAGCAGCCTGGTGCTGTTTGGCATATCACTGAAACAGATACCGGCCAGCCATGCCTATTTAGTTTGGCTGGCGGTGGGTGTGTTGTCTATCAGCGTTATTAAGCATTACTTTTTCGGCCAGAGCATCAGCGCCACGCAGCTGTTGTGCTTCGGGCTGATTTTGGCCGGAGTAGTGGGGTTGAAACTAACTGCTTAACTGACGACACAGCCAGCCGGAAAATAAACTGCGACATTTGTCGCACCCTAGGCGTATTGATTTTTAGCTTACAGCAATCTTATGCAGCAACCTACGGCGCCGGAACTGGAAATTCTTAAGTTACTTTGGTTAAAGCAACCGCTGACAGCGCGCGAGCTGCATGATGACCTGGCACCTATGCTGGGTTGGGGTTATTCCTCTACCCGCAAAACCCTGGAACGCATGTGCGCTAAAGGCTTTATCGCCTGTGACAGCCAGGGCAATAAAAACCGTTATCGCGCTTTGCTGGACAAAATGCCGACGCTGGCCGCTTATGTGCAGGATTTTGCCAACCGGGTGTTTGAAATAAAAGGCCCGTTACCGGTGGCGATGTTTGCCAACAGCAAAGTGATCAATGCCAGTGAAATAGCCGATTTAGAAAAGCTGCTGCAGCAGTTAGCCGCAGCCAAACCATTACACGATAAGGACGCCTGAGATGGCGCAGCAACTATTGATATCGCTGCTACTGTGTAGTGTCTGGGCTGCGCTGCTGTGGCTGGTCTGCAAGGTGTTACTGAAAAGAATTCCGGGCTTGCAGCAATGGCCAACGTTTTACTGGTGTGTGCTGGGTTTATGTTTTTTGCCGTTGCTGCCACTACCGCAGTTGGGCCAGTACTGGACTATTCCGTCTGCCTTGCTACAAGATACCGTTTATTCAATGCAAACCCTGGCCGCACAACCGGCACACCCCAACCTTAGCCGGCCGCTGGCGGTTATGCAGTCGTTTTGGCGCATGCTAATAGGGTTGGTATTAATGATCAGCCTGTGGCAGTTGTGGCGGGTGGCGCAGCAATGGCAGCGGTTACAACAGCTGATAACGCTGACCGAGCCACTAAACGCGGCAACCTTGTTAAGCCCGACGCAGTTGGCATTGGTACCGCAACATATTGAGATCCGCCAAACTCAGGCTGCTATCTCGCCTTTTATTGCCGGCTGGAGCCGCCTGGTATTGGTGCTGCCAGCCTATATCTGGCAACTGTCAGTACAGCAACGTCACCTCTTGTTAGCGCATGAACTGGTGCACCTGCACAGGCGTGATCCGCAGCAATTATTAATAATGCGCATTCTGGTCGCCTTTTTTTGGTTTAGCCCGGCGCTGCGGCAACTAGAGCAAGCGTTTATCCGCAGTATTGAACTGGCGGTTGATCAAGTGGTGTTAGCAAAACAACCGGAGCTGGCGGCCCTGTATGCTCAGACATTACTGAGTAGTTTAAAGCAGAGCCAGGCCGGGCATTTATCCGCGCTAACAGCAGGGTTTATTCATGACAATGCCGACATGAACTTTTACCGGCAACGTTTGCTGCAGTTATTTCAACCCGCGCCGCGGCTGTCTGGCGGACAAAGATGGCGTATCAGTATGCTGTTTGCCGGCGCTGTGTTTTCACTGCAGCTGAGCAGCTCTGCGCTTAGTTACAGCGAGCCGCCGCAACAATGGCTGTTGCCTGTTGGCAAGCAGCCGGTAACGTCTTTTTATGCGGAAAAACATCCGTTCCGGCAAAACCGGCCGCATCAGGGCGTGGATTTTGGTGCTGCAGCGGGGACAACTATTAGCGCAAGCCAAAAAGGCAAAGTGTTAATTGCCGATGATAGCAGCCTGAACAGCAGGTATGGCAAGGTGGTGTTAATTGACCATGGTCATGGCTATCAAACGCTGTACGCCCATCTGAATGATTTTCATATTGTTGCCGGCCAGACTGTGCAAGCCGGCGAGCCAATAGGAACAGTGGGCACTACAGGCCGGGTAACCGGGCCACATCTGCACTTTGAAATACTGTTACATGGCCGGCAACAAGATCCAGCACCTTACTTGCAACTGCAGTAGCACAGGCGGCCTTCTTCTGCGGTTAGCAACACAAGCCGGTTAAACCACTATTAAACCAGGATGGAATACTACCCCATGGCCATAACTGTATCGCAGCTTGCTGCGAGTCTTCCTCTGATGCACCGCCGCGCGATGCTGCTACTTTTGCTGCTGTCTGGCGTTATTATGTTGTGGCCTGGCCCGCGACATAACACCACACCGGCCTCTGCCGTAGTATTGCCCATTTTGATAACAGAAGGGTGGCAGCAGGCAGATAACGTAAAGCACCAGATCCAACAATGGCAGCACGTACTGGTGGCAGGGCTGAAAGTGCCATCCCAAGATGATCGGGTACGGCACTACGCCATTGCACCGGGCGATAGCTTAAGTGGCATTTTTTCCGGCCAGGGCTTTAGCCAGCAGCAAATGCAGCAAGTGATGGCCGCTGATCAATCATTATTGGCGCTGGATGTATTGCGGCCCGGGCACCGGCTGACATTTCAGCTGGACGACAACCAGCAACTACAGGCCATGGAACTGTTTGTGCATGCCGGCAACCGGGTGCTGTATCAACGCGAAGACGGCGGCGAGTTTAGTTACCAAGAACTGTTAAATGCAGGTGAGTGGCACAGTACCACCCTGGTTGGCGCTATCAGCGGCAGCTTTTATGCTTCGGCAAAACAGGCCGGCCTGAGCGATGTCGAAATTGCTACGGTGCATCAGTTGTTTCGGGATCGGCTTAATTTTTCCCGCGACATTCGTGCCGGCGCCCGTTTTCAGGTGGTGCGTAGCGACAATTATGTCGGGGCTGAAGCCACCGGCCAAAGCCGTATTGACGGCGTACGGCTGTTTAACCAGCGGCAACAGCTGAGTGCATTTTTGCATGACAACGGCCAGTATTATGATGCTAATGGCGAAAGTTTAGAACGCGCTTTTATGCGGCTGCCATTAGAGCGTAAGTTTCGCATCAGTGATAGTTTTAATCCGCGCCGTTTGCACCCGGTTAGCGGCAGGGTGCAGCCACACAATGGCACCGATTTCGCTACTCCTATTGGCACAGCGGTACTGGCCGCAGCTGAAGGCACGGTGATCCGGGTAGAAAAGCATCCGTTTGCCGGGCGTTACGTTGAAATTCAGCACCATGGCCAATACAAAAGCCGCTATTTGCACCTGAGTAAGAGCCTGGTGCGTAAAGGCCAGCGGGTAGAGCGTGGCCAGCGCATTGCGCTATCCGGCGCCAGCGGCCGCGTGACAGGTGCCCACTTACATTATGAGCTGCATGTTAACAACCGGCCGGTGAACCCAATGACGGCGGATATCCCTTTGGCCGAGCCGATCCCGGATCACGGCCGCGGGGCTTTTTTCGAGCGGGTCGGTTTTATGATCAAGCAAATGGAAGAAGAAACCTTGTTGGCGCAGCTGCACTAAATAGGCAGCGCCCGGCTATTCAGCGGCGCAACCTGATGTCAGCGCCGCTAAATACCGCGTGCGGTTACGGCGCCAGCACTTGAGGCTGAACCTTGCTTTTAAACAGCAGCGCTTTAATTTTAGCAAAGGGGGTTAACACCAGCGCATTACCGGCCAGCACCAGAGCAAAGCCGGCGAAGGTGTAGCCGCTCCAGGCAAAGTCTTCAAACAAGGTACTTAGCACCACTGCTACCAGCGGAAACAGCACTATGGTGTAGCTGGCTTTTTCCGGCCCCATGCCTTTTAACAAGGCAAAATAGGTAGCAAAGGCGATAACCGAGCCAAACACCGCTAAGTACAGCAACGAAATGATGTAAGCCGGTGAGCTGCTGAAGGTAAACGGGGTGCCGCTAAGCAGTACCAGCAATGTCAGGCCAATGGCGCCATACAGCATACCCCAGGCGTTAACCTGGGTAATGGGCAAACCGGCGCGTGAGTTACGTACACTGGCCATATTGCCCAGCGATGCGCTAAGGGCGCTGCCCAGCACCAGCACTAAGCCAATTAAGCTGGCATTGGTGAAATCCAGCCCGTCTAAGTCGGGGTAAAACAGCACGACTATGCCGGCAATGCCCATTAAGGCACCGAAATAAATGCGCTTGGCCACCGGCTTGCCGAAAAACAGCCGGGTATTAACGATATTCATCAGCAACATAGTGGTAAAGGCAATGGCGGTCATGGCGGAGGTTAAATACTGCTGCGCCTGATAAATCAGAATGTAGTTCAGCGCAAAGTTAAACAGCGCCAGCAGCGCAATAAAGCCATGATCTTTGGCACTAAAGCGCATTGGCAAGCGGCGCCATACACAATACAGCCACATCAGCACAGCCGACAGCGCAAAACGGTACAGTAAGGACACTTCTACTGCCACTTCACCCAGCTGAAACTCAATGGCGAACCAGGTTGAGCCCCAGATTAAAACCGTAACCAGATAAAGCAGAGTATTTTTCATAGTGGATGGCATAGTGGGTGCGACCGGCAGCAACAGAGGCGCTGATCATAAAGCCTTGTGCGCCGTTAAAACAGTAGCCTGAACAGAAAATTTACAGCGTCTGGCGAAAACGCGCCACATCGGCTTTCGGTGGCGCGCCAAATAAGCGGCTGTACTCGCGGCTAAACTGCGACGGGCTTTCATAGCCTACCTTATAGCTGGCGGTGGCGGCTTCTAAACCTTCGTACAGCATAATACGCCGTGCTTCATTTAGCCGCAGTTGCTTTTGAAACTGCAACGGCGACATAGAGGTAACGGCCTTAAAGCTCTGAAACAACGCCGATTCACTTAAATGCGCTGCATCAGCCAGTTCTTTGATCCGCAGCGGCTGATTGTAGCGCTCACGCAACAACTCTATGACTTTGCTGATGCGGTTGGCCTGGCTGTCGAGCAGGGTAAATTCGCGCAGATGGCCGCCTACCGGGCCAAGCAGCAGACGGTACAACAGCTCACGTTTTAACAATGGCAGCAACACCGCTATATCGTCCGGCTGACGCAATAGCTGTAATATGCGCTGAAACACCGACAGTAAGGCCGGGTCTGCGTCGCCAACACTGATGCCGCGCGCCGGCGCCGGTTGGCGTGGTACTTTATCGCCCAGATCGATCACTAAGTCTGTCAGTTCGCGTAAGTCGAGGTTAATGCTCATACCAATATAGGGCTCGGCGCTGCTGGCCTTTAAAATTTTTCCGCTGACCGGCAGCATCACAGGTACCAGCAGGTATTGCAGTTGGCTGTACAACAACAGCTCGTCACCCAGCAGCAACTGCTTACTCCCTTGCAGTAACAGGCAAAGCGTTGGCTCGTATATGGTGGGGGTGGCAGAGGTAGGCGCATTGCTGCGAAACAGCCGCACACCCGGAATCACAGAATTGCTGACACCGGTGGTGGTGAGTTCAGTCAGTAAAGGCTGCAGCATTTGCTGGCGCAGAAGTTCGCGTTCGTCGGTCATAATGGCCCCTGGCACAGTGGATAAGCGCAGTATAGGCAGCCGCTGTGGCTTTGCCTATTACTGCAGCACTGCTTTGGAGGATCAGGCAATAAGTATGGAGTTTAAGGCAGGCGGCACCGGCTTAGCCGGCGCGCGGAAAAGCCTGCAGCGTCATTTCGGCCACCTGGCGTAATTGCTCAGAGCTTGCGCCGTTATTAGCCTGAACGGCCATGCCTTGCAATACCGTACCCAGGTACCGGGCGAGGGTTTCAGCATCGGCACTGGCGGGCAAATCGCCTTCCTGTTTTGCCCGCTCAAACCGGGCACAGAGTTTTTGTTCGCCTTCTACGCGGCGGTTAATCAGCGCCTCTTTTACCGTGGCTGCTGCTTCACTACACGACAGCGCGCCCTGCACTACGACACAGCCTTGCGGATGGTTAGTGTCGGCCATGTTCATTGCTGCGCCATGCAGCATATGCTCGGCTACCTGATAGGCGGTGGGTTTTTCCAGCGCCGGCAAAAAGAACGAGCAGGGCCGGCTCTCATACATTTCAATGGCTTTTAAAAACAGCTGCTCTTTGTTACCAAAGGCGGCATACAAGCTGGGTTTATTAATGCCCATGGCTTCAGTCAGATCGGATAAGGATGTGCCGTCATAGCCTTTGCGCCAAAACACTTCCAACGCTTTTTCCAGCGCGGTGTCGATATCGAAAGCGCGGGGGCGGCCAACATTTGGAGTACAATTTACTGCTGACATTGTTCAGCTCCTGCATTAAAACTTGCTCATATAGTAAACAGCAAAAGACCCCTTGTCCAGTAAGGGTTATTTACCGCTGAGTACAGATATCTTGCCACTGACATCAGCTAAGACCCTTAAGCGCTTGCGATGGTTCAGTAAAGCTGTGGCCACGCCGCAGCTTCGGAGTTTCAGGCAAGAATGCGCCGGTATCCGGCATTAAACCCGGTAGTGTGGCGCCGTACAATGCTGACATAGCTTGACAGTAGCCTCTGTTAGCTTAGTGAAATCGTCTGGCTTAGTGAAGTCGTCGGCACTGCAATAGTGCTGTTTCAGCCTTAGAACAAATTCTTCTGTCGTAGAATTAAATTAATTTACCGATCGGTACAGAAATCGGTTGACAGTTTTTTGTCGTCCTATATATTTACCGGGCGGTACAGAATAAACAAGTTTTTTTAGCAACTTTTAGCAAAAACGTGGAGAGCAGCGTCATGAGCAGGAAAAACACGGTAAGAACTTTTATGTTAGCAAGCGTAGCTGCCCTGGTGCTGGCTGCTTGCGGCAATCCGGAAGCAGCAGGCCAGGCGCAAGCGCCGGCGGCCCCTGCGGTAAGTGTGGCGCAGGTTGTTCATGAACGTATTACTGAATGGGATGAGTTTACCGGCCGCTTGCAGGCGCCGCAAACTGTCAATCTGGTGCCGCGTGTTTCCGGTTATATCGAGCAGGTGCACTTTAGCGAAGGTGCGCTGGTAAGCAAAGGCGATTTGTTGGTGCAAATTGACCCACGGCCGTTTGCTGCCGAAGTGGCACGGCTGAAAGCTGAACTGCAAAGTGCGCAAAGCGCCGCAGTACAGGCAGACAACGAATACAACCGCGCAGAAAAGCTCAGCAGTGCACGCGCCATTTCCGCCGAAATACTGGACAGCCGGTTGGCACGTAAGCAGCAAACTGCCGCTACGGTAGCCTCGGTGCAAGCGGCACTGCAGCGCGCTGAACTGGATTTAAGCTACACCCGCATTACCGCACCCATCAGCGGCCGCGTGTCTTATGCGCAGGTTACCGCCGGTAACTTTGTTAATGCCGGTCAAAGCCAGTTAACCAGTCTGGTGTCGACGGAAAAAATGTACGCCTACTTTGATGTAGACGAGCAAAGCTACCTGAAGTACGCCCGGTTGAGCGAAGCCGGTAAACGCGCTGATACCCGTGACGCTGCAGCTAACCCGGTGTATATGGCGCTGGCCGACGACAACAGCTACCCGCATGTTGGCAGTGTCGACTTTGTTGACAACCGCATTGATGCGCAAACCGGCACTATCCGTATTCGCGCCAGTTTTGCCAACAGTGACAACAACCTGTTACCAGGGCTATTTGCCCGCATCAGAATAGTGGGCAGCGATTCATACGACGGCATTTTGATTGATGAAAAAGCCATAGGTACTGATCTGAACAACAAGTTTGTGCTGCTGGTAAACAGCAATAATCAGCTGGAGTACCGTGCGGTGAAGCTGGGTGAAAAAGTTAACGGCTTACGCATTGTTACCGACGGCCTGGCGGCGAGCGACAAAATTGTCGTTAACGGCCTGCAACGCGTGATGCCGAATATGCAGATTGAACCCAAACTGGTCGATATGGCCAGTGCAGAACAATTAGCCAGCTTACGTAAAGAGCAACAACTGCTGGATCAAACCAGCACTGCGCTGACGGCTCAGGCAGACAGCGCAACAGCAACAGTCAAAGCCGGCAAAACGCCGGGACGCGGTTAAGGAAGCATCATGTTCTCACAATTTTTTATCCGTCGGCCGATATTCGCCGCTGTTATCTCACTGCTGTTTTTTATTACCGGTGCGATAGCAGTATGGCAACTGCCGATTACTGAATACCCGGAAGTGGTGCCACCAACAGTGGTGGTTACCGCGAACTATCCTGGCGCTAACCCGAAAGTCATTGCTGAAACGGTGGCCTCGCCACTGGAGCAGGAAATTAATGGCGTGGAAGACATGTTGTATATGTCTTCTCAGGCCACCTCTGATGGCCGCATGACATTAACCGTTACTTTTGCCATTGGCACTGACGTTGACTTAGCGCAAACCCAGGTGCAGGCACGGGTAGACCGCGCTATGCCACGGCTGCCGCAGGAAGTGCAACGTTTAGGCGTGGTTACCGAGAAATCATCACCGGATCTCACCATGGTGGTGCATTTAACCTCGCCGGACCAGCGTTACGACATGCTGTACCTGTCTAACTATGCCTCGCTAAACGTAAAAGATGAGCTGGCACGGATTGAAGGTGTTGGTGCGGTGCGGTTATTCGGCGCCGGCGATTACAGTATGCGTATTTGGCTGGACCCGAATAAAGTGGCGGCGCTGGGCTTATCGCCGGCGCAAATTACTGCTGCCATTCGCGAGCAAAACCAGCAGGCCGCAGCCGGTAGTTTGGGCGCGCAGCCAAGCGGTGACGCTGATTTTCAATTATTGATCAACGTGAAAGGCCGCCTTGCCGCGGTAGAAGAGTTTGAAGATATTATTATTAAGGTGGGTGGCAACGGCGAAATCAGCCGGTTAAAAGATGTTGCCCGCGTAGAGCTGGGTGCTTCTACCTATGCGCTGCGTTCCTTGCTGAATAATAAAGACGCCGTGGCTATTCCTATTTTTCAGGCCTCCGGTTCTAATGCCATCCAAATTTCTGACAATGTACGGGCGAAAATGGCCGAATTGTCAAAAAGCTTCCCGGAAGGTTTAACCTACGACATCGTGTACGACCCGACAGTATTTGTGCGCGGCTCTATTGAAGCGGTAGTAAAAACCCTGCTCGAAGCCGTGCTGTTAGTGGTGCTGGTGGTAGTGCTGTTTTTACAAACCTGGCGCGCTTCTATTATTCCGTTGGTGGCAGTGCCGGTGTCACTGGTCGGTACTTTTGCCTTTATGCATATGCTGGGCTTCTCGTTAAACGCCTTATCGCTGTTTGGTTTGGTATTGGCCATCGGTATCGTAGTGGATGACGCCATAGTGGTGGTGGAAAACGTTGAGCGCAATATCAGTGAAGGTTTATCGCCGATCGCCGCAACGCAAAAAGCGATGAAAGAAGTCACCGGGCCTATCGTTGCCACTACGCTGGTACTGGCGGCGGTGTTTATTCCTACTGCCTTTATGTCGGGTTTAACCGGGCAGTTTTACAAACAGTTTGCGCTAACGATTACCATTTCCACCTTTATCTCGGCGATTAACTCGTTAACGCTGAGCCCGGCATTGTCGGCATTGCTGTTAAAAGGCCATGGCGAGAAAAAAGATGCGCTAACCCGCGGCATGGACAAGTTATTTGGCGGCTGGTTGTTTAACCCCTTTAACCGCTTTTTTGCCCGTTTATCGCGCGGTTACGGCTGGCTGGTGAAAAAGGTGATCCGCTATGGCGTTATTGTCGGCGTAATGTATGTGGCTTTAGTCGGCTTAACCGGCCTGCAGTTTGCCAGCACACCTACCGGTTATGTACCTGGTCAGGACAAGCAGTACTTAGTGGCCTTTGCCCAGTTACCGGATGCCGCTTCACTGGAGCGCACCGAAGCAGTAATTAAAGAAATGTCGCGCATTGCGCTGGAGTACCCGGGCGTAGCTAACTCTATTGCTTTTCCGGGCCTGAGCATCAACGGTTTTACCAATAGCCCGAACTCCGGCATTGTGTTTGTTGGCCTGGATGGGTTTGACCAGCGTGACAGCGCCGAATTATCCGGTAATGCCATAGCCGCGGCGTTAAACCAGCAGTTTGCCGGTATTGAAGATGCTTTTATTGCGATATTCCCGCCACCGCCGGTGATGGGCTTAGGCACTATAGGTGGCTTCAGGTTGCAAATACAGGACCGCGCTAACCATGGCTATGAAGAGCTGTATAAAGTCACCATGCAGGTAATGCAAAAAGCCTGGCAAACGCCTGAACTGGCCGGGGTGTTTTCCGGTTATCAGGTCAATGTGCCGCAGCTGGATCTGGATATCGACCGCACCAAAGCCAAACAGCAAAGTGTGGCGCTGGATGAAGTGTTCCAAACGCTGCAGGCTTATATGGGCTCGGTGTATGTGAATGACTTTAACCAGTTTGGCCGTACCTATCAGGTTAATATGCAGGCCGACGAGCAGTTCCGCCAAACACCGGAACAAATTGCTCAGTTAAAGGTGCGTAATACCCAAGGTGACATGATCCCGCTGGGCTCCTTTATCAACGTAACCAATACGGCAGGACCAGACCGTGTTATGCACTACAACGGCTTTACCACCGCTGAAATTAACGGTGGCCCGGCTGCCGGTTACAGCACCGGTGAAGCCCAGGCGGCGATTGAGAAAATACTGGCTGAAACCCTGCCCAATGGTATGACCTACGAGTGGACAGAGCTGACCTACCAGCAAATTCTGGCCGGTAACGCCGGGATGTTTATCTACCCGTTGGTTATTCTGCTGGTGTTTATGGTGCTGGCGGCGCAGTACGAAAGCTTAAGCTTACCGCTGGCGATTATCCTGATCATTCCGATGACGTTGTTATCGGCACTGAGCGGCGTACTAATCTACGGTGGCGACAACAATATCTTCACCCAGATTGGCTTAATAGTATTGGTGGGGCTGGCAACCAAAAACGCCATCTTAATTGTCGAGTTTGCCAAAGAGCTGCAAGACCATGGCATGAGCGCAATGGAAGCCATACTGGAAGCCGGCCGCCTGCGCTTACGGCCAATACTGATGACATCGATCGCCTTTATTATGGGGGTGGTGCCAATGGTGTTCTCCAGCGGTGCCGGTGCCGAAATGCGCCAGGCCATGGGGGTGGCAGTATTCGCCGGTATGATAGGCGTGACTATCTTCGGCTTAATTTTAACCCCGCTGTTCTACTATATGTTGGCCAAACGTGGCGACAACAAAGCCAGCCAGGCTGCAATAGAGCCAGCGGCTGCAACAGTAATTGATTCTGCGGAGGGCTCTCATGCGTAACACAATGAAACTGTCGGCTATCGCTATACTGGTGGCATCATTAAGTGCCTGTGCCGTAGGGCCGGATTACCAAACGCCGCTAAAGGTAGCCGATATCAGCTTTAACAGCCCGTATCAGCAGGCAGAGCAGGCGCAAAGCTGGTGGCAGGCGTTTGACGATGCCGTGCTAAACCAGCTGATTAGCCGTGCCCTGGTTGAAAACCGTACCCTGGCGCAAGCCCGTGCTAATGTCGATCGCGCTTATGCGGTGTTTCGTGATGTCAATAACGACTTTTTGCCCAAGGGCACGCTGGATGCCGGTTACCAGGCCAGTGAAAACCCTACGTTATCGCCAGCCGATGATGGCGTGATAACCCGCGGTTACAGCACCGGCGCCAACTTAAGCTGGGACCTGGATTTGTTCGGTAAATTACGCCGCGCCAGTGAAGCGGCAGAAGCGCAAGCGCAGCAAGCCGATATTTTATGGCACGATGCCCAGGTGCAGCTGATAAGCCAGGTGGCCACCAGTTATGGCGAATACCGCGGTGCCCAGCTGCGCTTAGTGGTGGCAGAGCAAAACCTGCAGAATCTGCAGCAAAGCCGCGCCATAGTGCTGGCACGGTTAGAGGCCGGTATGGCCTCTGAGCTGGAGCTGGCACAAATAGAGGTGCAGTTGCATCAGGTGCATGCCGCAGTACCGGCTTACCGTGTTGCACTGCTAACCGCAGATGCCACTCTGTCGGCCCTGCTGGCGCAACGGCCCGGCCAGTTAAAGCTGGGTGCGGTGCCGTACTTACCTGAGCTGAAACAACCGGTGGCGGTAGTAGAAGGTGAGAATTACCTGCGTTACCGTGCCGATGTGGCAAGTGCCGAGCGTATCTTAGCGGCCCGCACTGCTGATATTGGTGTGGCAACGGCAGATTTATATCCTAACCTGTCGGTAAGCGGCTTTTTGGGCTTTCTCTCCGGCCCGGGCTTAACCCTGAGCAGTGAGACGCAAAGCTGGTCAGTAGCACCGGCACTGAGCTGGCAGGCCGCAGATTTAGGCTCGGTAAAAGCGCGGATCCGCCAAGCTAAAGCCAGCTCACAAATGGCGCTGGCGCAGTTTGAACAGCAGGTGTTTGATGCCATCAACGAGATGGAGTTATCGCTTAACAGCTACAACTTAAGCCGTGAGCAGCAACTGAGCACAGAACTGCAATGGCAGGCCAGTAACAAGGCGGTGCAAATTGCCCGCCAGCGTTATAATGCCGGTACCGGTGAGTTCCTTGACCTGCTGGACGCCGAGCGCGAATTGCTGCGCAGCCGCGATCAGTTAGCGCAACTGCAACAGCAAAGCTTTGTCCGTTTAGTCGGCATTTACCGCAGCTTTGGTGGTGGTATTCAGCTGATCTAGTGTCAGTAAAATTAAAGCCGGGCTTGCCCGGCTTTTTTCTGTGTTTTTCTGATTAGTCGGCTTTATTGTCAACTGCGCGCTTGTTGCTGTGCGGGAATGCCAGGGTGATCAGAGTGGGGAAGATAAAGCCTTTCAGGTACGACAGCGGATGGCGGCCAGCGGTGAAGTCGACCGGCAAATTGCCAAAATGCGCCCAGTAGTGGGTAGCGACCAAGGCGCCGATGCTAAGCCACATGCCGATTAGGGCCCTGCGCACGCCAAACACCACCAACAGCAAACTCAGCGTTATACCAACGCGGAATACGGACTGAATATGGTCATAACGGGTAAGGGTGGCATTGCTGTCGCCGAGATACAGCTCGTACAGCGTGATAACGTGATAGAACACCAGTAAGCCTGCCAACGTGATAATAAGCAGGCGGCGCAGTAACAGAGATGTATTGGATAAAAATGTTGTTGTCATGCTAAGCCCTCAAGTCGTTTAATTTATCTGTTAAGTGTCGGCGTGAGGCAATAGCTGTGCCAATTATCCAATTGCAGAAAATACCGAGGCTGTAGCTTGGTGGTTAAAAATCTCAATGAATGAGTTGGCCAAAAAGTGGCGAAAATATCAATTTATTGAGTAGCTTACAAGGCCTCAGCGACAGACCGATCTAGATGCCAGATTCGGCTGCCACTGGGCAGCGGGTATCGGTAGGCGGCATAGAGTGCAAAAGTGGTTTAGTGTTAGTCAGGTGAGTCAGCTCGCTGCTGTCAGCGCACTGCAGCAAAGCTATATCGCTTTATCGGCGTAGAAAAGGCTGACAGCTAAAGTTAAGGTTAAAATAACGATAGTGGCGCAGGCCGTTAACAGGCCAGCGCCGCCATTTTCACTGTTATGGGCCGTCCGGGATCTCCGGCTCGGTTAATAACGCCAGCAACTGCAGAGATTCCTGCCAGCCGGCGTAACAAAACTCAACCGGTATCGCGTCCGGTATACCGCTTTGTTCAATATGCAATTCAGTGCCGCACAGTACCGGTTTTAACCGGATGGTTACCTGCATTTGGCCGGGCAGGTTGGGGTCATCAAACTGGTCGTTATAACGGATCAGCTCGTTTGGTTTCAGCTCCAGATAAGTGCCGCCAAAGCTGTGGCTGCTGCCGGTATTAAAATTGGTAAACGACATTTTATAACCGCCGCCCACCCGCGCATCCATACTATGCACCTTGCCGGTAAAGCCATGCGGCGGGCACCACTTGGCTAGCGCATCGGCATCTAAAAAGGCGCGGTACAACCGCTCTGGTGTAGCTTTCATAACGCGGTGCAATGTTACAGTATTGCCTGACATAACGAATCTCCTGTGTTAAACGCAATAATTTGCTGTATCACAGCTTAGTCGAAACAGCAGGGATGGATTCGACAGGAGTGGAGAAATTTGTTTACTATAGGTTTTTGTATGGCTGCGCTCAAGTGCCGAAAAACCCTGCTCAAAGCTATTGCTGGCGCTGCTGCAACCAGCCAGAATAGCGCTACTTTGCTGCTGAGGTTGCTATGGTTAATCTGGCCCTGATGGGTGCTTTTATTCCGACATTTTTATTTGTCTCGGTAACGCCGGGTATGTGTATGACACTGGCGATGACCTTGGGCATGAGCCAGGGCGTGCGGCGTACCTTTTGGATGATGTGGGGCGAAATGCTTGGCGTGGCGCTGGTAGCCGTGCTGGCGGTGTGCGGCGTGGCGGCGATAATGCTGCAGTTTCCGGCCGTGTTTCAGTGGTTTAAAATTATTGGTGCCTGTTACCTCGGCTATATAGGCCTGCAAATGTGGCTGGCCAAAGGCAAGCTGGCGCTGCCGCAACAAGGCGAAATACGGCAGTTAATGGCGCGACGTACCTTGTTTAGCCAGGGCTTTATTACCGCGGTGTCTAACCCCAAAGGCTGGGCCTTTCATATGGCGCTGTTACCGCCTTTTATTGATACGCAGTTGGCGTTTTGGCCGCAGCTGTTAGTGCTGGTGGCGATTATTCTACTGCTGGAGTTTTTATCTATGTTGTTGTACGCCAGTGGTGGTAAAGCGCTGGCGCTGTTTTTTGGCAAACCCAACCGCGTGCAGTATTTAAACCGTATCGGCGCCAGCCTGATGTTTGCTGTAGCGCTGTGGATGTTACTGGGTTAACTCAGTAAGGGTTCAGTTGGCACCTGTGATACTGTGATGCGGCATAACAAAAGGAGCCACTGATGTCTGAAGACCCGCTTAGCCAGACTGATCCGTTAGCCACACGCCACAGCCCGCAGAATTTTTCTGATCGTATTGCCTTTCGTTTAACCAAAATGCTGCGCTTTTGCGCCGACACCTTTTTTGCCAAGCGTTATGGTCACCGTGCCGTGATACTGGAAACCGTGGCCGGCGTACCGGGAATGGTGGCCGGTATGTTGCGGCATATGCGCAGCTTGCGCCGGATGGAAGACGACCATGGCTGGATTCGGGTGTTGCTGGATGAAGCCGAAAACGAGCGTATGCACCTGATGACTTTTATAGAGATTGCCAAACCGAACTGGTTTGAGCGCCTGCTGATCTTGCTGGCGCAGGGGCTGTTTTTTACCGGCTTTTTAGTGCTGTATCTGCTGTCGGCAGAAACGGCGCACCGGCTGGTGGGCTACTTTGAAGAAGAAGCGGTATACAGCTACAGCTGCTATCTGGCGGAAATAGACAGCGGTGAGATAGAAAATATTGCCGCGCCGCAGGTGGCGATAGATTACTGGCAGTTAGCCGGCGACGCCAGGCTACGCGAGGTGATTATTGCCGTACGTGCCGATGAAGCGGGGCACCGCGATGTAAACCATGATTTTGCCAATCAACTGGCAGCGTCGCGCTAAGTATGTGGCGTTGTTCGTTGTTAGCTTTGCCTGCTTTTAACGCAATAACTTGACCTGTCCGCTGATCTCATCTAGCTTAAGTAAGCGCTTACATTTTAGCTTGAACATAACAATACTGTCTGAACCTCCGGTAGCAAGAACAGGTAACAAGACAGAGCCGGTAAGCGCCTCAGGACAGGATAAAACATAACGTAATGCCACAGGCAGCAATGCCTGTGCCAGCTGCCGCCTGCTTAGTAAGCCGGCGCTGTGTTCAGTCTCACCCGCAAGATTGTTTTCACACTCAGCAAGCCCGGTCGGGCGCGCTACGGTATGCCGTTAATGCTACCGGCGTTGCCTGAAAGATGAATGTGCAACCTGTGGGTTATTGCAAATGAAACATACTAACAACTTTCGGGCGTGGTTAACGCCGCGCCCATGGCTTTGTGCTCTGCTTGGCCTGTGTACTTTGGCTGTGCCGCACAGCGCATTGGCAGATGTAACCAATCCGGTGATTGGTAGCCTGCTGTTTGAGGACAACTTTAACAGCTTAAATAACAATACGTGGAATCAGATAGAAGGCGACGGCTGTGCTATTGGCTTATGTGGCTGGGGCAACCAGGAGTTGCAGTGGTACAGCGCGAATAATCTGAGTATTGAAGATGTGCCCGGTGAGCCGGGTAACAAGGCGCTGGTATTGCAGGCGCGTAACGACGCCATTGGCGGCCGCGCTTTTAGCTCCGGCAAAGTAGACAGCCAGCATAAACTGGCGCTGCAATACGGCATGATTGAAGTACGTATGCGGGTGCCACAGCTGGGCATTGGCTTATGGCCTGCCGCCTGGATGTTGGGTACCAGCACCGCCAGCTGGCCGGCCAAAGGCGAAATTGACATGATGGAAATGGGCCACAGTGCTCAGGGCAGAAGCGACGCTGGCCATCCGGGCGCCGATATCAACAGCTATGTTGGCGCTAATGCGATTTTTTACGCCGACGCCGCCTGTGTGCCGGAAAATCCTACCTGTGCTGCCATGACAGCCTGGCAAACCGACAATGCTTATGTGGCTGCCCAGCCACTGAGCAACCGCTTTGTGACCTACCGTACTTACTGGACCGACACTCAGCTGCGTTTTACCGTTGTTGATAACGGGGTTGAGTACGATATGTATGACGCGCCGATCAGCATTACCGCAGAGTCCAGCGAGCTGCAGCAGCCGTTTTATCTGCTGCTGAACCTGGCAGTAGGCGGCAATTTTACCGATGCTGCGGTTAATTCGCAGATTACGGCACCGTTACCAGCGAAAATGTATATCGATTATTTGCGGGTGTACCAGCTAAACGGCATGGGCCAGGTGTTTAACGGCAATGTTAACCCGCCACAAAGCGGCAACTTTGGTGTTTTTACCGATACCACAGCGACGACAGATCAGCTGCAGGCCGGCGTCAGCTCCGATATTTATATCTGGAACCAAAATTCGGTAACCGCCGGCAACACCGCACCGCTGGAAGGCAGCAATGTTATTGCCTGGCACTACACCAGCCCGGGCCAATGGTTTGGTGGCGGTGTTCAGGCGCGGCAAGTGCGTGATATGAGCAACTTTGCCGATGGCACGTTAAAGTTCAGTATCAAAATTCCGGCCAATGTCAGCTTTAAAATTGGCATTGCCGACTCCTACAGTAATGAAAATTGGCTGAATTTCCCCGCCAATGAAAACCGTTATGGTCTGGTGCGTAATGGCGATTGGGCACAAGCGAGCATTCCGGTGGCCGATTTACGCGGCGAGTTAATTGCGCTACAGGCGTTAAGCGGCATGTTTTATATTGCCAGTATTGATGGCCAGCTACCCGGCAGCAGCTTTGAATTTGCTATCGACGATATTGTCTGGCAAGGCGGCGGTACAGCGGTAGCCGACAGTGACGGCGATGGTGTGCCTGACAACCAGGACCAATGCGCCAATACTGCAGCCGGCAGTGCGGTGGATAATAACGGCTGCCCCACCGCCGCCGGGGCTTTTGGTGTGGCGCAAACCGGCGCCGACAGTGTGCGGTTTTATGTTAACAGCGACAGTTGGGCTGATGTGCATTACCGCGTGAATAACGGCGGCCAGATTAATGTCGCCATGCAGCAGCAAAATGGCGCAAACAGCTATCCGGTAGCGGGTTTGGCGCCCGGCACTGTACTGAGCTACTTCTTTACTTACTGGGATACGGCCAACGGCTATGCGGTGGATACTGCGCTGCAAACTTATACCCTGGGCGCAGCAGTGGAGCCGACACCTGACCCTGATCCAACGCCCGACCCGGACCCAACGCCCGAGCCCGGCCAGGACAGTGATGGCGATGGGGTCAGCAATGAACTGGATAACTGCCCGGGGACACCGGCCGGCACCCCGGTTAATGCCAATGGCTGCCCGCTGACATCAGTAAATGTGGTACCGCTGTATAACGCTGCTACGCCGTTGGAGGGCGCCATTCAATATGATCGCGGTGATGCTTTGGTAACACGTTTCTCTGATCGTGCCCGCGACCGGCATGCCAAAGAAAACCATTTTCAGGCCTATGATCATTACCTGACGTTTTACTGGGAAGACAGAACCGCCGCGATAGAGATCGTCGACTACGTGGCCAAAGGCGGCAGCAGTATCCGCATGAATGTGGTGACGCAAAATAAACTGCATGATACCGAAGCCGAAAACCGCTGGTGGTATATCGGTGTCAACACCCTGGCCGAGTTTTGCGGTAATGGTGTAATGAATATGGTAGATAACACCCACTACTGGAAAGAAGAAAGCTATAACTGCCGTGAAGGCCGGCCGATTCAGGTTGGCGATAAGCTGGAGTTTGAAGTCAGCCAGTTTCTCGATGGATCAACCCTGCCGCGTGGCCGCGCTAACTATTACGGCACCACCTTTTTGTATATTGTTGGCCAGGGCATAGTGCCGTGGGATGTTACCGACAAAGAAGTATTTCAGCCCGGGCGCTATTTACAGCGCGATTCAGTGCCGCTGCCTGCCAGCGCGCGTTTAGGTGGCGACACCACCTTGCATGTGCAAATGACTGCCGAGCCGGATGGCCACTTTCAACAAATGGCGACTAACCTGGGTTACGACAATGGCCAGCCCTTTGTATTGGGACGGCGGGTACACCATAGCTCTGTGCTGGATGGCAGCCATGACGAAAACGCTGAAAACGGCAGTTTTGCCGCCATGGCAGGCCTTGCCGGCTCGCACTATATTAATGAGCGCTGCTCCGGCTGCCATGTGCGCAATGGTCGTGCGCCGGTAGCGGGCATTGGCGAGCCGCTGGACAAATGGGTATTTAAAGTAGGCAATGCTGAAGGTTTATCGCACGCAGAGCTGGGCCGGGTATTACAACCGCGTGCCAGTGGTAACGCCAGCGGTGAAGGCATGCCCTCTATCGCTGCTTTTACTGAGAGTAACGGCTTGCGTACGCCACATTATCAGTTTGGCGGCATAGTGCCTGATACCTACTCGGCCCGTATTGCACCGCAGTTAAACGGTATTGGTTTGCTGGAGGCAATACCCGAAGCGGCGATACTGGCGCTGGAAGATCCGGACGATGCTAACGGCGATGGTATTTCCGGCCGTGCGCAGCGCGTTATTGACCCCGTTACCGGTGAAACCCGGCTGGGCCGTTTTGGCTACAAAGCCGCTGCCGGCAGTGTAAAGCATCAGTTGGCGGCCGCCTTGAACACCGATATGGGCGTGATGACGGCAATGCTGCCGACACCGGATTGTGGTGCTAACCAAAGCGATTGCAGTGCAGGCCCGCAGCTACCCGAGCAGCAACTGGCCGATTTGGTTAAGTACATTTCGTTGCTGGGCGTGCGGCCACAGCGTGATTACAACAAGCCGCAGGTGCTGCAGGGCAAGGCGGTGTTCAGCAACATAGGTTGTAACGGCTGCCATGTCGAAAGCTTTCAAACCAGCGAATATCACCCGCTGGCCGAGCTGCGCAATCAGACGATACGGCCCTACACCGACTTACTGCTGCATGATATGGGCCCCGGGCTGGTCGATAACTTAGCCGAAGGTGGGGCCAGCGGCAGTGAATGGCGCACTGCGCCGCTGTGGGGCTTAGGGCTATCGGCCTGTGTTACCGGCGGTGTAGCAGGCAACACCGGTTGGGATGCCTTTGGCCTGGATGGCCATCAATACTGTACACCGGATGCGAACTATCTGCATGACGGTCGCGCCCGCACTATTGATGAAGCGATCCGCTGGCACGGTGGTGAGGCAGAAATCAGCAGAGTAAATTACCAGAACCTGGCCGCGGCAGATAAGGCCGCCTTGCTGGCGTTTTTGAACAGTTTATAGCGCATAGCAACCCGCTTAGCTAAACGGCACTCACTAGCAGTGCCGTTTTTTCTTCCTATCAATTCGCGAATGATAATTGTTATTATTTATGCTTTATGCTAATAATACCGGCCTTATTTATGGCTACTGCATAGCATGGTATGGCCGTGCATTAAAGGTAAGACGAATGAAAGCAAGATTCCGCGACAGCATGACCTGGTTGCACACCTGGTCCGGGCTTGTCGTTGGCTGGGTATTGTTTGCGGTGTTTCTCACCGGCAGCCTGGCGTTTTTCCAGCATGAAATTACCGCCTGGATGCAGCCTGAACTGCAACATAAGGCCCGGCCTGAGCAAAGCCTGGCGCAGGCGCAGGCGTTCCTGAGCCAAAAGGCGCCGGATTCGGCGCGCTGGTCTGTGTCGTTGCCCGATGAGCGCTCTGCTACCACCAGCATATTCTGGCGCGATACCGCCGCCGGCGGGCGTGGTTTTCAGCGCGCTACGCTGGATGGCAACGGTGAGGAAGTCGCGTTAAGAGACAGCCGTGGCGGCAGCTTTCTGTACCGTTTTCACTTTGACTTACACTATATGCCGGTGCTGTGGGCCCGCTGGCTGGTGGGTATTTGCAGCATGTTTATGCTGGTGGCCATTATCAGCGGTGTGATTATTCATAAAAAGATTTTTAAAGACTTCTTCAGTTTTCAGCCGGGCAAGGGGCCGCGCAGCTGGCTGGATGCGCACACTATTACCGCAGTGCTGGCATTGCCGTTTCATTTAATGATCACCTACACCGGGCTGGTGACACTGATGTTTATGTATTTGTCCTGGGCCATTTCGCTTGGCTTTGGTGATCGTAATACGTTGTTTGAAACCTTAACCCGGCAACCGGCGGCGGTGGTGGCCAGTGGTGAAGCGGCCGCTATGTTGCCGCTGCAGCAGTTGTATCAACAGGCAAAGTTGCAGTTAAACGGGGCGCCGCTGTCTTTTGTGGCAGTGAATAATCCCGGTGATACGGCCGCCACAGTGCAGTTTACCGAAGGCAGTACGCAGTCACTTATTGTGCCCGGCCGTACTTTAATTTATTCCGCAGTGACCGGCGAATTGCTCAGCAAGTTGCAACCGCAATTGGCCGCCGAGCACACCCGCCGCACCATGGTGAATTTGCATGCCGGCCGTTTTGCCGGTTTGCAGCTGCGCTGGCTGTACTTTATCAGCGGGGTGATGGGCACGCTGATGATCGCTACCGGGTTGGTGCTGTGGTCAGAAAAACGATTGCAAAAGCCCGGGGCTAGCCACAACATAGCGCCGGGGCAGCAACTGGTACGCTGGTTAAATGTCGGTGTTATTCTGGGCTTGCCATTAGCCGTGGCAGCGTATTTTTACGCCAACCGCTTATTACCGCTGGCGCTGGAAAACCGTGCTGAGATGGAGATTCACTGCTTTTTTGCCGGCTGGGCGTTAATGCTGTTGTATCCGTTGCTACGCGGTATCAGCAACAGCTGGCGCGAGGGCGCTTTGCTGCTTGGGCTGGCGTATTCAGTGTTACCGCTGCTGAGTATACTCACGGTGCAGCGCAATTTGCTCAGTTACCGTTTTCCTGCCGACACCACCTTACTGACAGTGGATTTGGCCCTGCTGCTAAGCGCTGCCGGGTTTTTTCTGCTCTGGCGTTTTACCTTGCGCCGCGCGGCCCGGGCTAAGCAACACCTGACTAAGCACGAAGGCGATACCGCGCAGGAGCTGGCATGTCGTTAATATCACACCCCAAAGTGCAATTAAGCTACCGCTTGCTGTTGGCGATTGCCGGCGGCTTTTGCCTGAGTATTCTGGCCACGGCCGCCGTGCCGGGCGTTCTGGCGCTATTGGGTGCCGATAAAGCCGGGGCTTTTGTCTGGCTGATGCTACTGAGTTTTCTCTGCTACAGCCTGATTATTCTATGGGTAATAAGCACCAGACGGCTGGGCAGAACCAGCCTGCTCTTACTGCTGTTAAGCGCCGGCTTATATTTGAGCCTGGTTTACACCGCGCCGCCGGCAGATGCCAGCACCAGTGCGGAGCAAACAAGATGATGTTGCTGTGGTTATTATGTTTGAGCGGTTTTACGCTGCTGAGCCTGGCGATGCCGCGTTATCGCCGGCTGTTTGGCTTACGTCATTTAAGCTCCCGGGCAGAGCGTATCTGGCGGCTAAGCGGTTTTGCTTTATTACTGTTGCCTTTACTGCTGGTGTTGCAGCGCCAACAGCTGGCTGAAGACTTAGTGACCTGGTTTGGTATTTTGACTATGGCAGCACTGCTGGTAGCATCGGTGCTGGCATACCGGCAGCGGTTTTAACAGCCGTTATTTAGCTTGATACCGCGCCAGAAACAACGCAATCGCTTCGTTGATAATATGCGCCTGTTGCGCCGGGGTTTGCTGTTCCAGGCCAAATAAACTGGGGTAAAACACAAAGGACTTTAGCTGATAAATAAACTGCTTACCGGCAAAGGGGATATCTGTAATCTGCAACACACCGGCAGAGCAGGCGTCGGTTAAAAAGCTGTCGATGTAACGCTTGCAACCCAGGCTGCTGTCGCTCATCAGCTGTGCCAGTTCCGGGCGCTGCATTACCTGCATAATGGCAATTTTGGCCACGCGTAAAAAGGCTGCTGAACTGAGCAGCGCGACTTCATCTTGCGCTATGCGGCGTAGTTGCTGCTCAATAGGCTCTGCCGCGTTAAAGCGCACTTCACCGCCCTGCGCCAGTTTGTCGAACATACGCTGCAAAATCGCCTGAAACAGTGCGTCCTTAGTGGCGAAATGGTTGTATACCGTGCGTTTGGACACTTTAGCCTGCAGCGCCAGCTGATCCATACTGGTATGTTCCACACCGCTGCTGTGGAAAAGTTCTTCTGCCGCATCAAGTATTTGCATGCGTTTTTTGTCGGTTAGTTTCATCATTTTAAACCTTGTTCCGGTGCGGCTATTGTAGCCCGGCACAGAAAAAACTGCACTAACCAGTTTACTTATGTGTTTTTACATGTAAACTGCACGGTGTAGTTTATGTTTGGTGAGCTTATGCGCAAATTAATGAAACCACTACGCTGGCTGGCGGGCAGCCTGGCGCTGACAGGGGCAGGAATAGTGATGCTGAATACCAGAATAGTAGCGAATGTAGATGCAACAACCTTAACGGATGCCAGCCGGTACCAGCATGGCAAGTTTCATAATGTGCAGGCCTTTGAACAACCGGGCTTGCTGAAAACGCTGGCAATTGCCAAGCGCTATTTTACTGAACCGGCGGTAGATAAAGTGCCGGCAAAAATCATACCGCTGCAACCGCTGAGCCGGCAGCAGCTTGATGCTTTACCGGATAACGATGTGCATTTTGTTAAGCTGGGGCATTCATCGGTACTGTTAAAAGTCTATGGTGAATACTGGCTGTTGGACCCGGTATTTTCACAACGTGCTTCGCCGTTTTCATTTTTAGGCCCGAAACGTTTTCACCAAACGCCAATCAGTATTGCAGAGCTGCCAGCCATCGCTAAAGTACTGATCTCGCATAACCACTATGATCATTTAGACAAAGCCAGCATTAAACTGTTGGCAGCAAAAACGGCGCAGTTTTTGGTGCCGTTAGGGGTAGAAACAGATCTGCAAAAATGGGGTGTGGCGGCAGAAAAAATTCAGCGTTTTGACTGGTGGCAAGAGCAGACCAGCGACAAGGTGCTGATTGCCTTTACGCCAACGCAGCATTTCTCCGGCCGCGGTATTGGTGATGGCAACACTACTTTGTGGGGCTCCTGGGTAATTAAAACCCTGGCCGGTGCAGTGTATTTCAGTGGTGATTCCGGTTACTTCGATGGCTTTAAGCAGATAGGCAATAAATACGGCCCGTTCGATATCAGCTTTATTGAAACCGGCGCTTATGATAATGACTGGGCGCATATTCATATGACACCGGAGCAAAGCATGCAGGCGCACCTGGATGTTAAAAGCCGGGTCATGGTGCCGGTACATAACGGTACCTTTGATCTGGCGTTTCATGCCTGGTATGAGCCACTTGAACGGGTTAGTGCTGCGGCAGCACAAGCTGATGCGGCACTGCTGACACCACAGTTTGGTCAGGTGGTGTCGATGTCAGAATTGCATCGCAGTGTGGCGCAAAACAGTTTTTGGTGGCAGGCACTGATACCGCGCACTGAAGCGCCAACGTCTTCTACTGTTGCCGCAGCGGCAGAGTAACCGGGGCTCTGGCTGGCAACCATGGTTTCAGCGTTTATCGTGCCCGCTGATATCCAACCCGGCATTGCGGCATACCTGTTGCAGTAAACTATAGGCTTCGGTGATGGCTGCTTCGCTGGCTTTACGTTCACTGATATCCTGATGGGTGCCGGCCATCAGCCGTGGCAGGCCTTGTTCTGTGCGGCTGATAACCTTACCCTGGGTTAGGATCCACACCCAATGGCCGTCTTTATGCTGCATGCGGCATTCCAGCTCATAAAAGGGGATTTCGCCGTTGAAATGGCGTTGCAGCAAGCGTTCAGACTGCGCCTTATCGGTTGGGTGCACCAGTTTCAGCCAGGTGTCGACACTTAACGGCAATAAGTCGTACAGATCATAGCCCAGCATTTGGGCCCAGCGTTCATTAAAAATGGCATCGCCGGTTTGCACATTCCATTCCCAGGTTGCCAGGCGTGAGCTTTCGATAAAGCCGGCCAGGCGTTGCCGGTGCTGCTCTACCAGTTTTTTGTCACGCTGCAGTTGTTCGGCTTGTCTGGCTAAAGTACTGCGGGCAATTTCTGTTTCTGCCAAAGACGCCAGATCCTGCAGCAGGGTAAGCTGCAACGCATTTAGCTCGCGGGGTATGTCATCAATAATGCACAAGGTACCCAGCGGCAGGCCATCAACAGAATGCAGCGGTACACCGGCATACAAGCGGATAGCCGGTGCGCCGGTAACTAACGGATTATCAGCAAAGCGTTGGTCGGCGCTGGCGTCCGGTATATACAGCAGCTGATCATTAAATACCGCATGCGCACAAAACGACACATCGCGCGGCGTTTCTGTGGCGGTAATACCGAGGCGTGATTTAAACCATTGCCGTTTCTCATCAACCAGTGACAACAGCGAGATTTTGCAGCCAAACAACGCCTGCGCCAGCCGGGTAAAGCGGTCGAAATCGGTATCAATATCGTTGTCGAATAAGCCGGATTCGATAAGTGCTTGTAATCGTTCTATTTCGTTATCAGGAATAGCCGGGGTTTGCATAGAAAGTACTCACCAAAACAGTAACGACAAGGTTTAAAGTGTAAGCCAAAGCGCTACTCACTGCTAACTGTGTTTTGCCAAAGTGCTCTGCCAACCACCTTGCGCCGCGTTTGCGACACAAGGCGGTATAACAGTTTACCGGCTTAGTCTTTAGCAGGCTCCGGAGGCAGGTTGATGCTGGCTTCAGCGTCTTGCTGCGGGCTGGCCAGGCTGGCCTGATCCGGGGTCACCGGCATGGCGCGCGATTGCTGGTTAATCTGGTAAATTTGCTCGGTGTTGGATAAATCCTGCTGGTTTTTAATATTGGCGATGGTTTCACGCTCAGATAAGAAGCTTTGAATATCGTCCAATATGGCCTGCATTTCCTGCGGGTTATCCTGCATCTCCAGGATATGTCGCGGGTGTTCAACGTTTTTCGCGCCGCTGTCGGCAAAGGTGCTGCTCATAATACGCGAGCTGATGATCCACGGCGTAAGTGAGGAGCGCATTACATAGTTTTCTGACGACGTAGAATCGTAAATACCTTTACCGGTAGTCAGCTTACTTTGGGTGTAAGTGCCTTCGCACTTTAAGTACACCAGTAGGGAATCAAAATTCAGCTCTGCCCAAAAGGTGTGGCTGTAGTTCTCCAGCAGGCGGCCAAAACTGTGGCAAATTAACCAGCTGAAAATCAGGCTTAACATAAACTGGCTTTCATTAAACAGGTTAACCACAAAGCTTTGGGTTACTGTGTCATTGGGGCGTGCCAGTGCGGTGTATTCGCGCACCAACGCCAGCACCGTCTGGGCTTCGAACAGTAAATAAAACAAAATGAAGGGGCCAATTAACAGCAGGATCTGGCCGGCAACGGTGGCCAATAAGCGCAGCTGTTTAAACAACGCTGTGTGTTCCAGCGGCGCATAGGCCGGCTGGGTTTCAATCATTACTTCGCCGCTGAAATCGCCTTTGCTTTCCGACTGTTCGTTCAGGTTAGGTGTTAATTCGCGGTATACGCGGTTGGGGATTTCCTTGTAACGGCGGTTGGCCATAACAATATTGTCGATATTTACAAACAGCTCACGCGGGTGGATATTTTCCTGCCAGTTGGCGCGATACTCCGACACCTTGGTTTGGGCCTGCACTTTAGCCGTACGCTGTTTTAACAACAGAAAGATAAAGGCCCCGCTGAGCGCAGCAAACAGTAACACCAGCAGCAATTGCGGCACTACAGCAAAGCTGTGTAACTCTGAGTTTTGCAGTTCGCTGACAAAATTTTGTATATCGCGCTGTTGCAGTAAGTAATTAATGGCTAACCCCAGCAGCACCGGCGCCAGAATGGCAAAGGCCATAATTTTTGCCAGCTGCAGGTTGCCCCGGGTTTCAATGCTTTTCTCCGCCTGGCGAAACACGGTACTGGCGCCGCGCCAGCTCAGAATTAAATATACCACCAGCACAAAAGAGAAAAACGGCAGCAAAATATCACCGGTGTCACCGGCCAGCCCGGTTAAACAAACAAAAGCTGTTAGCGCATAAGCCACCAGCGCAACCACAGTGGCAATTAAGGCACCGGCAAAACGTTGCGCCAGGTTGCGCAGCGGGTAGGGCAGGAAGATCAGCTTGGGTACTAAGGTATGCACTAAGCGGGAAATAAAACCGTCCGGCTCAACAAAGGTTTTATTTTTGCGGCCCATCAGCATCTCTTCCAGATCAATGCTTTTATAGTGCGGCTGTTCCAGTTTGGCGGTTTCGCGCTCAGACTTGCTATAGTTTGGCGCCAGTGAGGTAGGCACACTGCGGCCAACAAAGAAGCGCAGCATTTGAAAAATACCGCTGCCCAGCGCCCGTAACCCACCGGCCAGCAACACAAAACCCACCGCAGCGTAGATCCAGGCCAGGGTTTTATCCTGCTGTACCAGGCTAACTACCTGGAGCAGCGGGTAAATGCCCAGCAGGCTTACCATCAAGCCACGTATAGCCCGCAGCAAGCCTTCGGCTTTAAACGGGTTACGGATCCCTAACGACTCACTACCATAATCATACGCCATGGTGACTTCCTTTTATAAATCAGATTATTAAAAACGCAGCTATCTTGCCTGACTGCAGCCGTTTTGCAATGCTCAGCCGGATAGTTTTAGCGGAAAAGATGGCGGTTGGCGAATAAATTATCCGGCGGGGAAAAAGGGAGCCCAATACCTGCGGCACCCACCAGGAAAATGTTGCAGTAACTTAGTTAAGAAAGGCTTCGATTTGTTGCGCGACAGCACTTATGCCCACTACGCCGTCGAGGTGGCCCCAACTGCCCGGGATTTCGGCATACTGCGGCGCATTACCTGCAGCTGTCATCGCTTGTGCGCTGTGTTGGCTTAAGGCCGGCGGCAGCAGTAAATCGCCGCTGGCCGGTAAAAACAGGGTTTTGGCCTTTACCCGGCTAAGGGCTTGTTGCCAATTGTCGCCCATGCCGGCGCGCCACAACTGCGATGCCCGCACCAGGTACAAAATATGGTTGGCATCCTGGTAGGTGGCGCGCGTTTTGGCATGTTGCAGCAACTGCTGCCAGGCCTGTGGCAGAGCAGTTATGCTGTGATGCAAGCTGTTATCTGTGCTGATGGCGCTGTAACGCGGGTTAAAACCATCCGGGTGCAGCGCGTCCTGGGTAATATAGGCCAGCGCTGTGCTTAAGCCCTGCAGCGGTTGGCCTTTGTCGTAGTAGTTGCCGTTATGCCAGGCCGGATCCTGCAGGATAGGGTAGGCCCAACGCTGTAGCTTAACCGCACTGTAAGTGTCGATATAGGCGCTGCCGATCACCGGGATTAAGCGCTGCACTTGCTGTGGGTAACGCACCGCCCATTCAATGGCCTGGAACGAGCCCATCGACGGGCCAATTACCGCATACAGTTTGCTGATGCCGAGGCTGTCGAGCAGGGCTTTTTGCAGTTCAACAAAGTCGCCGATAGTCACTACCGGAAAGCTTAAACCATAAGGTTTACCGGTTGCCGGGTTAAGAGTAGCCGGGCCGGTGGTGATAACATTTTTATCAAATGCATTGGCATTAACCAGGGTGTCGCTGCTGATCACATAAAATTTGTTGGTGTCGATGGCTTTGCCAGGGCCAATAATGGCATCCCAATAACCGGGCGCAGTGTCATCTGCATGGTATTTACCGGCAGCGTGGCTGGAGCCGGAAAAATAATGTGTGATTAAAATGACATTGGATTTATCGGCGTTAAGCCTGCCGTAGGCTTCCCAGCCAACTGCAACCTGAGCAATAGTTTGGCCGTTTTCCGTTGCGAAGTTATCCAGCGTAAAGCGCTGCTTCTGCACCAACATCGCCTGAGCGGTGCCGGATGCGATAACGCAGCAAAGTAACATCAATCTGATAAACATGGTGTTGTCTCCGGTTAAAACCACTGAAACAGCGCTATCGCTAATATAGTGCCGAGCACCGGCATTAACACGCTAACCACCGCTACCGGCCAGTAGGCGTTTTGGTGTGTTTCGCCACAAATAGCACGAATAGTAGTAACCACATAGCCATTATGCGGCAGAGAATCCAGCGCGCCGGAGGAAATGGCCACCACACGGTGCAATTGCTCCGGGTCGACGCCGCGGTCGAGATAATGCGGCGCAATTTCCGGCAAGGCGATAACCTGGCCACCTGAGGCCGAGCCGGTTAAACCGGCAATGGCACTGACTGCCACGGCGGCGCCGAGCAGCTCCGGCCCGGGCAGATGGGTCATAATGTCTACCACATGACTAAACGCAGGTGTCAGTTTAGCGACAGAGCCAAAACCCACTACTGCGGCGGTATTGCCAATGGCCAGCAGCGCCCCCAGCACTCCCTCATTGGTGGCCGCTGCCGGGTTATGCAGAAAACGAAAGTTCAGTAAGTACAGGCTGATGACGCCACCGCTGAGCGCGACAATTAGCGCCGCCTGCTGCAGACTGTCATGCAGTAAAAATGATAACAACAGCACTACACCCAGCGGAATAATGCCCAGCAGCGGATGCGGCAGGGTACGGTCGGTGATCACGGGGTCGCTGCTGCGCTGGCTAAAGTGTTCGCCATTGGTTACTGCCCGTCTGAGCATCCACATCAGTGCGGCATAGCCGCTGATGGCCATAAACACCGCGACGACAATGCTGACCTGCCAGCCGGCATAGGGTGTAGTGCCTAAATACGCGATAGGGATCCAGTTTTGTATTTCCGGTGAGCCGGCCGAGGTCATGGTAAAGGTAACCGAGCCCAGGGCCAGCGCGGCCGGAATAAAGCGTCGTGGCAGGTTAGCGCCCTTAAATAAACTTACCGCCATCGGGTAGGCTGAAAACGCCACGACAAACACGCTGACGCCGCCGTAGGTTAACACCGCACAGGCCAGCACTACCGCCAGCACGGCTTTGCCCTGACCAAGCTTTTTTACGATAGCCAGTGCCACCGCATCAGCGGCACCGGTGTGTTCCATCAGCTTGCCGAAGATAGAGCCGAGCAAAAACATTAAAAACCAGGCGGCGACAAAGCCGGAAAAACCGGACATATAACCATGTACAAAATCCAGTTTGTCACTGAGTTGCCAGAACGGAATGCCATTAGTTACTGCCACTAACAGCGCGCACAACGGGGCGGTAATAAACAGGTTAAAGCCGCGCATGGTCAGTACTATCAGCAGGCCAAGCCCGGCCAGCAATCCGATAAGACTCAACATCTTGTTATCCTTATTCTCATTTTCGTTTAGTCTGATACAGGACAGCGGGCATCACCATAGTACTAAGGTACAGGTTAAAAATTCTGCGTTTGCGCCTACAGTAAAGCCATACCAATAAAGACAAGATGATGTGACATCAAACAGCAGGAGAGCCAAGATGGCCTATAACTATAATAGTGATACACAGCACAAGTTTAGCAGCAGCCTACTTAAACCCAGTCTTATTGCATTAGCCATCAGCAGCTGTTTTGCCGGTTCTGCGCTGGCGCAGGAACAAGCCAAAGACGCCGAAGCTGACGTGAAGCTGGAGCGGATTGAAGTAACGGCACGCCGTACCATTGAAAACCTGCAGGAAGTACCGGTAGCCGTAACCTCAATTGGTGCTGCCGACCTTGCCGAGCGCGGGATTTCAACCGTAGTGGAAATTCAGCAGTTTTCGCCCAATACCACCTTGCAGCAAAGCCGTGGCACTAACTCAACCCTGACCGCCTTTATCCGCGGTGTTGGTCAGGAAGATCCGTTGTGGGGTTATGAGCCGGGTGTGGGTATTTATATTGATGATGTATACGTAGCGCGGCCACAAGGTGCGGTACTGGACATCCTGAATGTTGAGCGGATAGAAGTACTGCGTGGTCCGCAAGGCACGCTGTACGGTAAAAATACTATAGGTGGCGCGGTTAAATACGTTACCAAAGAAATGAGCGGTGACACTGAGTTTGCGGTCAATCTGACAGCGGGTTCCTACAAGCAGGGTGATATTAAAGCCACCGGCCAGATCCCGTTGATCGATAACCAGCTGTATCTGGGGTTTGGTTATGCCAACCTGCAACGCGATGGTTACGGTAACTTTCTGACATCAGCCCTGGACGGTCAGGACGGTGAGAACTACAACAAAGATATGCAGGCCTTTCGTCTGACGCTGGAATACCGGCCCTCCGACGATTTATTCTTCCGTGTTAATTACGATAAAACAGATGATAAATCTAACGCCAAAGGCGGTTTCCGCTTATTGCCAAGTTTGCTGACCGATGCGCCGGTGCCGGACAGTGTGTTTGATTCTTACACCAGTTTACCGACCTCAAACAAAGTAGAAACCGAAGGCTTAAGCCTGACGGCCAACTGGGACATTAACGATAACTGGACGTTTAAATCCATTACCTCTCAGCGTGAGAGCTACTCGCCAACCAATATCGATTTTGATAATACCTCGATCCGTATTTTTGACGTGCCGGCGATTTATGATGACGAGCAGTTTACGCAGGAATTCCAGTTAAACTATCAAACCGACGGCTTTAAAATGGTATCGGGTGCCTATTACTACACGGCAGATTCGTGTGGTGTGTTTGATGCCATCCTGGAAGAGCTGGGTAAAAGCGCCTTTGGCACGCCGGGTTTAACCCGTGAAGTAAGCGGCTGCAGCAACGGCGACAGCACTGCCCTGTATGCCCAGGGTAGCTACGATATTGACGACAAATGGTCGGTAACCGCAGGCTTGCGTTACACCAAGGATGAAAAAGATGCAGTGGTGCGTAACGGCTTAATTTTTGACACTGTGTATCCTGAGTCTGGTTGGGTGCCGGGTTATGTGCGGCCGGATGGTTTAACTACACCGGTGGTGCTGGATGACAGCGAAAGCTGGAGCAAGCTGACACCGAAAATTGGTGTGGAATATCAGCACAGTAACGATTTAATGTTGTTTGCCAGCTATGGTCAGGGCTTTAAATCCGGTACTTTTAACCCGCGTGCTACGGTAGCAGAGCCGGCAGCGGATCCGGAAACCGTTGATTCATTTGAAATTGGTATGAAGAGCGATTGGAATGACCGCGTGCGGATCAATGCCACGCTGTTTATGCTGGATCACAAAGACCGCCAGTATATTGCGGTGATCCCGGATGAAAACGATGCTTCTGCACTAAACCAACGCCTGGGTAACGTAGGCCGCTCTGAAGCGACCGGTTTGGAGTTGGAAGTAACGTGGAGAGCCAGCCGCGAACTGGAAATTTATGCCAACCTGGGCTTAATTGACGCCAAATTTGAGGAGGCGGTTAGCTTTGACCCTGAGGCAGGAGCAATAGATATTTCGGACCGCTTCTCGGTAACCAATACACCGGAAACAACCGGCACAGTGGGCTTTAGTTATAACCTGCTGACGGGCTTGGGTGATGTGATCGTGAACGGTAACTACAGCTACCGCAGCAGCTATTCACTGGTAGAGCTGGATAACCTGCTGACGCAGGACAGCTATGGCTTGCTGAACCTGGGGGTAACCTGGTTTAGTAACGACGGCCACTGGAACATCGCGCTGCATGGTAAAAACCTGACCGACGAAGAGTACCTGGTGGGTAACTACGCCTTTATCGCGCCGGATCCGAATAACCCCGGCCAGTTTATTCCGGGCTTGGGCGGCGACAATACCCTGATAGGCTATTATGGTGCGCCACGTACCGTAAGCCTGAGTGTTGGTTACCGTTTCTGATTAATAAAACACTTGCCGGGGCGAAAGCCCCGGTACATTATGGGCCAAAAGGCTCAGAACCGGATTTATGATTGCTTTAATTGCTGACGACCACCCGCTGTTTCGCGTAGCGCTATCCCAGGCCTGCGGCAATATTCTTGGCAGTGATGCCCTGCTGCTGCAAGCACAGAGTATGCAACAATTGTGGCCTTTGCTGCGCCAGCACCCTGATACTAACTTTATTTTCCTCGACTTAAGAATGCCCGGCAGTGATGGCTTTACCGGCCTCAGTGCACTGCGCACCGAATACCCCGACGTGCCGGTGATAATGGTGTCGGCCGAAGAAGACCCTGTCATTATTAAACAAGCCCTGACACTGGGCGCGGCGGCCTATATTCCAAAATCTGCGCCGCTGGAGTTGTTATCGGAGGCGATTGCGGCGGTACTGAACGGTGACAGCTGGTTGCCGCCGGCACTGGAAACTGATGTGCGTAACGCTAAGGCGCTGATTGACGACGATTTTGCCGGCCGGCTGGAACAGCTGACACCGCAGCAGTTTCGCGTATTAAAAATGATTGCCGATGGCCTGTTAAATAAGCAAATTGCATACGAGATGAACGTGCAGGAAACCACCATTAAGCAGCATGTGTCGGCGATTTTACGCAAACTCAATGTGAATAACCGTACCTTAGCCGGTATTATGTTTGAAAAACTGAAGTTGCCTGACAGTCTCTAACGCAATAAACGCTGGAACAGCTGTTTCAGCGCCGCTGGCTTTAACGGCTTAAGTAAAAAGTAATAGCCGGCATTTAAGGCGCTGTCGCGAATGTGCCCGCTGTGGTCTGCCGAGTGAATAACCACCGGCACATTTATCGCAAAATGCGCCGCCAATTGGTTGGCCACTTCTACGCCGGTGGCGCCGTTATCCAGATGATAATCAAACAGCAGTAAGTCGGGTTGCAAGCCTTGTTGCAATGCCTGTAACGCTTCTGCCGGTTGGCCAACTGCGGTAACGGTAATCTGCCAGCTGCGTAACAGTTCGGCCACGGCGGCGCGTAATTGCGGTTCGTTATCCAACAGCAATACCTGTTTTGCCGCAAAGCTGGCGCTAATGCTGCCCGGTACCGGTGTCAGTGCCGTTGCGGCCGGCTGCTGTGCCAATGGCAGGGTAACGCTGAAGCAACTGCCTTTGCCGGCTGCAGAATGCACAGCAAGGCGGTGCTGCAAAATACCGCTGATGCGTCTGGCAATGGCCAGACCCAAACCCAGACCTTTTTGATCCGGCTGCGTGCCTTGTTGGAATTCTTCAAAAATTCGTTGCTGGTCTTGCGCGGCAATACCCACCCCGGTGTCGATAACGCAAATCTGCAACTCTGTGCCGCGCCGCTTTACGGCTAATATTACCTTGCCGCTGTCGGTATAGCGGATGGCATTGGCCAGCAGATTTTGGATCACGCGTTTGAGCAATTTACGGTCGGTCAGCGCAGCCAGTTTTACCGGCAGATAGTGAAACGTCAGGCCTTTTTCGGCGGCTAAGGCGGCGGCGTCTTTGGCGATGTCGTCCAGCACCAGGTTTAAGCTGACTGCCTGCGGTTGGGCGCTGATCACGCCTGAGTCGAGTTTGGTAAGTTCGAGAATAGCACCGAGCAACTCTTCTGCGGAGTTAAGTGAGTTAATCACATTTTGGCTCAGCTGTTTTAACGCTGGCTCGGTTTGTTTATCGCGCAGCAAACCGGCAAATAACGCCGCGGCATTAAACGGCTGCATTAAATCGTGGCTGGCAGCGGCAAAGAACCGGGTTTTGGCACGGGTGCTGGCTTCTATTTCCTGCTGCGCCAGTTGCAGCTTTTCATTGAGTTGTTGCAGTGCCTGAGTGCGCTCGGTAACGCGTTGCTCCAACTGTTGCTGGGTGTCGATAAAGGCACTGACATCGCTGTAGGTGGTAACAAAACCGCCGCCAGGCAGCGGGTTGCCCTGCATCTCTAACACGCTGCCATCTTGTTGCCGGCGCTGAAATTTATAAGCGCTGCCTTGTTTTAAGTAGCTGAGACGTTTTTGAATTTCAGCCTCTATATCTTCGCTGTCTATCAGGCCGCGTTGCAGGTTAAAGCGGATCACATCGGCCACCGGTTTACCCACTTCCACCAAGCCCGGCGGATAGCTGAACATATCAATATAACGCTGGTTCCACGCAATTAAGCGCAGGTCGGCATCTACTACGCTGATACCCTGGCTAATATTGTCGATGGTAGCGCGCAGTAAGGCCTGGTTAAACTGAAATACCTGGCTGGCTTCGTCAACAAAGCGGGCAACAGACTCCAGCGGCAGGGCGGCATGTTTGCCACTGGCATCCATAATCAGCCGCATGGACGCGCCACCTACCACCGCGGCTAAGCTGCGCTCAGCAGCCTGCAACAAATTGGCCGGTGCCTGGTGCTGCAGTTCGTGCGGCTCTTTTAAATTGCGTTGCAACAGGCGGCGGGCTTCTTTTTCACCGGCAAAGCGCTTAACCAACAGGTAACAGTCTTGCACCGACAAATTCAGCGGCCGGCTGTGGCGGCTGTTAATTTGCAGGCGTAAAAAGCGGCCGCTTTCCAGCCATTCGCCGACACGGGTAGCACTAAAGCGGCTTACCAGCACTACCAACAGGCAGTTCAGGCTAAGGCTGACTAATACGCCCAGGCTTATTACATCGGCATTTAAGCCAAACAGCTGCTGCGGTGCCAGCAGGCGAAAGCCAAACGGGCCCTGGCTAAGCCAGGTGCTGCCAATTAAACCGGCGCGGCTAAGCTCGGGCAGCAAAATAATATAAGCCCAGGCAAAGGCTCCGCCGCATAAGCCGGCAATAGCTCCCTGACGGTTAATATTGCGACTGAGTAAGCCAAGAATTAACGCCGGTGCCAGCTGCGCCACCAGGGCAAAGGCCATCAGCCCCAGCTGAGCAAGGCCGGTTTCGGTGCCAATCCAGCGGTAATAAATATAGCCCAGCGCCATTACCGTTAGCATGGCAATACGGCGCAGAGTAGACACTTTTATATGGTTGGGTGAGTCGGCCCGGCGCGCCGGCGTGCGGTACACCAGCGGTGCCAGTAATTCGTTGGTGATCATAATGCCCAGTACCACAGTGGCTACCACCACCATACTGGTTGCTGCTGAAAAACCGCCCAAGTAGGCCAGCAGAGCAATATCGGTGCGCTGCGCCGCCAGTGGGATTTGCAACACCACCAAATCGATATTGGCATCCCCGCCCAGCAGCATGACCCCAGCCAGCGCCAGTGGCAGGGTAAACATGCCCATCAGCAATAAATACAACGGAAAAATCCAGCGCGCGCTGCGTAAATGGCCCAGATGCTGGTTTTCAACAAAGGTAACGTGAAACTGGCGCGGTAAACACAAGGTAGCGGCAAAGCCCAGCAACACATGTAGCCAATAGGTGTGTGCCGGCAACGCGTCCTGCTGCAGTTGTTGCACTGCCGGGTGGGTTGCGGCCAGGGTAAAAATTTGGCCAATGCCATCATACAGGCCCCAAAATACAAAGGCACTGATGGCCAGTAAGGCCAATAGTTTTACCAGTGATTCAAAGGCGATGGCGGTCATCAGCCCCGGGTTGGGTTGGTGTGCTTTGGCTCTTTTGCTGACAAACAGCAGCGCAAACACCGCCATCCACAAGGTGACGTACAAACTGGTATCGGTATACCAGTGTGGGTCCGGTGCACTGCTAACCAGGGTGTTAATACTGGTAGACACCGCATGCAATTGCAGCGCGATATAGGGAATAACAGACATCAGCAGGATAAGGGTGGTAATAACCGCCAGGGCGCGCGAATGGCCAAACCGGGTAGCGATGAAGTCGGCGATGGAGGTAATGCGGTAACGGCGGCAGGCGATAGCGATGCGGGCTATTAGCTTAAAGCCAAACCAAAACAGCAAAAAAGAGCCAATATAGGTTGGTGGCATCCACCAGCCGTTTACCGCTGCCTGGGCAGTAACGCCGTAGAAAGCCCAGGAGGTGCAGTAAATAGACAAGGCAAAGCTGAACACCCAGGGTGCTAACGGGTGCTTGCTGTTAATACGTTTGCCGAAATGGCCGACACTAAACAGAATTAGCAGGTAAACCAGAGAAAGCGCAGCTATGGTACCAAGTCCAATGCTGCTGCCGTTTAATATCATAAGCTCAGGTGCTGTCATCTGTGCGCCAAGTAACCTGATTGTGCCTGAGTTTTCAGCATGCGGCTAGCGGGCCGTCCAGCCGCCATCCAGCACCAGGGTTTGCGCAGTCATATGCCGCGCGGCATCACTGCAGAGAAACGCGGTAGTAGCAGCGATTTCGTCGACACCGATAAAGGCTTTTTGCGGCATTGGTGCCAGCATAATCTGCTCTATTACCTGCTGTTCGGTCAGGTTATGCTCTTTGGCCTGGGCGGCAATTTGCTGCTCTACCAGTGGCGTTTTCACGTAGGCCGGGCACACCGTATTAATAGTGAAGTTGATATCGGCATTTTCCAGCGCCACTACTTTGCTAAAACCGAGCAAGCCATGTTTAGCCGCGACGTAGGCGGATTTAAACGGCGATGCCACTAATGCGTGAATAGAGCCGATATTAACAATGCGGCCGAAATTGCGCGAGCGCATACCCGGCAGCATAGCGCGGCTAAGCATGGCCGGGCCGGTCAACATCACATTGATTAGCTGCTGCCACTTTTCTGGCGGGAAATCTTCCAGCCGGGCTACATGCTGAATACCGGCATTATTTACTAATACATCGGCCGGGTAGAGCGCAGCGCAATTGGCGATGGAGGCCGCATCGGTGACATCCAGTACTATGCCGGCAGCGGTAAAGCCCTGCGCTTGCAGCTGCGCGACTTTGTCGTCAACTGCGCTTTGTTGTAAATCTGCAATCACCACCTTGTGGCCCTGTGCGGCAAAATGGCCGGCTATGGCGAAACCTATACCGCCGGTGCCGCCGGTAATAACAACCTGCATAGTACTAATCCTGTTATTCACTGTAATAGCTATCATGCTAGAAGCGGCGGCTGCGCACAGCAACGCTACTTTAGTGCTATAGCAGGGCAAAAGGTGGCAGCAGAGCAAAATATAAAATTGGCAAAAACAGACAAATAATTGTGCAGTAACCGCAAAAAGTGCTGTATGGCTTTGTCCGGCCTACTGCTTATGATAAATTCAGCCACAGTTAATCTATTTAGTACTGGCTGCAACCGGTTTGATAGCGGAAAATAATTGCTTATTCAGGTGTCTACACGGCTAACTTTTGTTTAAGCGCTTAAAAAAGTCTGTTTTCTTCGTTTGATCCACGGCAGCATTGATACATAAGACTTTAATTTTGAGGAATAGCTATGTCAGGTTCTGATAATACGCCGTTGGCAGAGAAGGCCAAACGCGGCTGGTTTACCCGTTTTCTTGACACGGTAGAATGGTTGGGTAATTTATTGCCCCATCCGGTAACCTTATTTGCCATGTTTGCCGTGGCGGTGGTGTTAGGCAGCGGTATTGCTGCATACTTTGATGTCAGTGCCATAGACCCCAGGCCGGAAGGTACGGCCGGCCGGGCTGCTGATGGCGTTATCCGGGTGGTGAACCTGGTTAGTGTCGATGGCTTGCAGCGCATTGTTTCTAATTTAGTCACCAACTTTACCAGCTTCCCGCCGTTGGGCGTGGTGTTGGTAGCCTTGTTGGGCGTAAGTATTGCCGAGCACTCCGGGCTGATTTCTGCCGCTATGCGTGGCTTGGTAATGGGTGCTTCTCCGCGCATGGTTACCGTGACTATAGTGTTTGCCGGTATTATTTCTAACACTGCTTCTGAGCTGGGTTATGTGGTATTGATACCGATGGCAGCAGTGATTTTCCACTCACTGGGCCGCCACCCTTTGGCTGGCCTGGCAGCGGCGTTTGCCGGTGTATCCGGCGGTTACAGCGCCAACTTGTTTATTGGTACGGTAGACCCTTTGCTGGCCGGTTTTACCCAATCTGCCGCTAACTTAATAGACCCTAACTATACCGTCGGGCCGGAAGCAAACTGGTTCTTTATGATAATCAGCACCTTCTTTATTGCTGCGTTGGGTGCTTTTGTTACCGAGAAAATAGTAGAGCCTAAATTGGGTAAATACGACGCCAATGAGGCGGCCATCGATTTAGGCAAACCGCAGTTAGACAAACTGACTGCCACTGAAAAATGCGGCCTGAAAGCGGCCGGCCTGGCGTTTCTGGCGCTGGGTATTTTGCTGACATTAAGTGTGGTGCCACAGTGGGGCCCGTTACGGCATCCCGAAACCGGGTTGGTAGCCGGTTCGCCATTTTTACAAGGTATAGTGGTATTTATCTTTATTACCTTTGCCATTCCGGGCTTTGTCTACGGCCGTATTGTCGGCACGATGAAAACCGACCGCGATGTGATTAATGCCATGGCAAAAAGCATCAGCTCAATGGGCTTGTATATAGTGTTGGTGTTCTTTGCTGCTCAATTTGTAGCCTTTTTCGGCTGGTCTAACTTAGGCTCGATTTTGGCGGTGAATGGCGCAACTTTACTGCAGAATATTGGCTTAACCGGGCCGGTGTTATTTTTCTTCTTTATCGGTATGTGCGCTTTAGTCAACTTATCGCTGGGCTCAGCTTCGGCGCAGTGGGCCATTTTTGCACCTATTTTTGTGCCGATGCTGATGATTGTTGGTTACTCGCCGGAAGTAATTCAGGCGGCTTACCGTATTGGTGATTCGGTAACTAACCTGATCACGCCGATGATGAGCTACTTTGGCTTAATTCTGGCGGTGGCTGCACGCTATAAGAAAGATTTAGGCATTGGCACGCTAATCGCCACCATGCTGCCTTATACCATGGTGTTTTTCGTGGGTTGGACCTTGCTGTTTTACATTTGGGTGTTTGTGCTGGGCTTGCCGGTAGGGCCGGGTTCACCAACCTACTATCAGTTTGGTGGTTAAGCTTTTTTGGCTTGCTAAAAAAACCGCACGAAAGTGCGGTTTTTTTATTACTCACTGACAGCGGTAGACTCCCGTACGACCAGCTCGGGGATAAATACCGGCTGCTTGTCTGACAGCGTCTTACTGGAATTGGGTTTGGTATGACGGAATAACAGCTCTGCCGCTTGTTGCGCTATGGTCACGTTAGGTTGGTGCGCTGTGGTTAGCGGCGGCCAGGTTTGGCGCGAAAACGGGCTGTTTTCAAAGCCGGCTATTGCCAATTGCTGTGGAATAGCAATGTTCATCAGCCTGGCACTGAATAGTGCACCGGCGGCAATTTCATCGTTACAGGCAAAAATAGCAGTAGGCTTTTTACTCAGCGCCATCAGTTGTTTTGCGCCTTGCACACCGGATTCAAATGAATAGCTGCCCGGCACAATAAATTTCGGATTTGGCGCAATATTACGTTTGGCCAACGCGGCTTGATAGCCGGCTAAGCGCTCGCCACTGGAGCTGTGTTCTTCATCACCACATAAAAAGGCGATATCGGTATGGCCCAGTTCCAGCAAGTGGGTGGTTATTTTAAATGCCGCAGTAAAGTCATCCACCAATACACAATTACTCAGTTTCGGTGACGGCGTTGAGCCGGAAATAATCCGCACAAAATGCACGCCTATGCTTTCCAGCGCTTCGGCAATATGCGGCATTTCGGAAAACGGCGGCGTCAGTACCAACCCTGCCAGCCGCGATTGCTGCACCAAATCTATTACCTCCTGCACTATGCCGGGTGATTTGGCGTTAGTCGGGTGGATCAGTAGTTCGTAGCCGTGTTTACGGCAAGCATCCAGTAAGCCGCGCTGCATATCAATAACATAGTAGGCATTGGGGTTGTCGTAAATATAGCCGATGCTGAATGAGCGGTTGCTGGCTAAATTACGTGCCGCGGCATTAGGCTGATATTGCAGCTCGTTAATGGCCGCCATCACCTTGTCGCAGGTATCCTTGCGTACTGATGGCTCATTATTCATTACCCTGGACACCGTTTTAATCGATACGCCGGCGTGGCGGGCTACATCATTAATGGTAACTTTCATGGCGTTTTCCGGGCCCCCGAAAATGGCTGAAATGACGATAATAGCGCGTTCTTTATTAAGTCATAGTATAAATATGACAGCGCTGGTCATTAATTAGATCAAATTGAACTAATGGATACCTCTTTTTTGACCAAACGGCAAATATTAATTACAGAAATAAATGGCTATTTATACAACCTGCATTGAGCGGAGAGTAAGAGTAACTACTTTATAGTTGATATTAAACGATATTTATTTATTCTCACCGTTGGTGACAACCGGAGCTTAAGCCATTAAAACCGCTTTAGCTTGTAGTAGACTGACAGCTGCAGTTTGCAATATTCGTTTAAAATTTCGTCGAATTGGATTTGCAAAGGCGAAATTTTTTGTGTATGTTAAATTTCAATGACAGCGTTGTCATTAAGGTGTCCGGGAAATAAGACAACAAAATTACAGAACAGGAACGGGAGAAGCATATGCAGCACAATAAAATAAATAAATGTGCCTTAGCAGTGAAACTGAGTTTGTTAGTGGGCAGTGCCGCATTAACGATGCCAGCGTTCGCTGCTGATGAAGCAGCAAAAGAACAACAAGTAGAAGTGATTCAGGTGCGCGGCATTAAAGCTTCGCAGGAAGCCTCGCTCAATGTGAAGCGCTATGCAGTGGCCACTGTTGATGCGATTACATCGGAAGATATCGGTAAGTTTCCGGATAAAAATATCGCTGAATCGTTACAACGTATCGCCGGTGTTGCCATTAACCGCGGCTTTGTTGGTGAAGGTGCAGAAGTGTCCATTCGCGGTGTTGACCCGACATTAACTCAAGTACAAATGAACGGCCAGTTTGTGGCGTCTACTTCCTGGTTTTCTCAAGGCGCAAATAAGCGTAGTTTTAATATGGATTTGATGCCATCAGAGATGATTTCAGATCTTGAAGTATATAAATCGCCGGTAGCATCGCTGGATGAGGGTGGCGTTGGCGGTACCGTAATTCTGCATACCCGCAAACCACTCGATTTGGACAGCAACACTTTGTTTGCTTCTGTTGAAGCGAACCAGAATTCTCTGGCAGATGACACCGGGCTGGGTGCTTCTGCGTTATACAGCTGGAAAAATGACGACGAAACCTTTGGTGTGCTCGGTATGATTTCAACACTGGAGCAGATTGGTCGTGGCCGTAAAGCAGAAAACTACTGGGAAGAGGGTTGGTCAGCTGCCGGTATTGCCGGTTTTGATCAGGACCGTAAGCGTGACGCTTTTGATATTACGGCACAGTTTCAGGCGACTGAGCAGTTAGGCTTTACCTTACATGCGTTTCGTACCAAATTAGATGCATTTAATACCAACCAAAACTTTTTAGTTATTGGTGCTGATCCGGCTTTTATGACCAATACCAGTGGCCGCGTAGCACCTAACGGCTTACCTTTAACCGGTACCGTTACGCGCGCAGCCTGGTTAGCACAGGACACTAACACCCGTAATGCTGAAATGACCAGTGATGTACTGGACTTGCGTGTCGATTATGAAGCGGCCAATTACACCTTATCGGGTGTGATCGGTAAAACCTCTGCCGACGGTGGTAACGGTGGCAATGCCAACGGTTTATGGGGCCAACCCATTAACGGTACTAACGGCATTACGGTTGATGTAAACATGGATCTGGCAAATTCTATGTTGTTGGCGCCAAACGGCGTAAGCCTGAGTGATGCATCTTGGCAGGACTTTCAGGACGGCTCAATGGCCCGCACTGCGCTGGAAGACGAAGAGACCTATGCCCAGGCCGATTTAAAACTGGATGTGGATTTTGGCGCCATTCAAAGTATTGAAACCGGTGTGAAGATTCGTTCACATGAATTTACTTATCGTTCTTATGGCGCTGTATTAGGTGATCACGGCATTACCAATATCGGCCAGTTTGCCGATGGCCTACTGGAAGACTTTGATGGTGTACTGGCAAGTGGCTCACCAACCAGCTATGTCAAAATTGATGGTAAAGCATATTGGAATGCGTTGAATAACTCGGTAACTGCCTGGAATGAGCAACGTGCTAACTTCAGTTCTGTGACTGAAGATGTGTATGCTGCCTATGTGCAGGGTAATTTTTCCGGCGATAACTACCGTGGTAATGTTGGTGTACGTTATGTGAAAACCGAAACTGATGGTCGCGCTTACAACGGTAACTTGACTGATATTGATTCATTTAAAGGTGATTACAGCGATTTTCTGCCCAGTTTAAATCTTGCCATTGATCTGTCAGATGACCTGATTTTACGGATGTCGGCCGCCAAGGTAATGACCCGAGCCGGCTACAGCCAACTGGCGCCGGGCTATAAAGGTTTACCGGATACACCACCAGACAGCGGTCGTTTACAAGCTGCCCGGGGTAACCCGGCGATAGATCCGTTCCGTGCTACGCAAATGGATATTGGTCTGGAATGGTACTACGACGAGTCGTCACTATTGTCTTTTGCGGTGTTTAATAAAGATATTGCCTCTTTTATCAGCACGAAAAAGATTATTGAAGATTTAGTTGATGTACCGGTGCCGGGTGAATATGAAGTCTCTATTCCGGACCAGGGCCGTGGCGGTAAAATTGAAGGCTTGGAGTTCCAGTGGCAAACTAACTTTGGTAATGGTTTCGGTGCTTTGTTCAACTATACCTACGTTGACGCAACCGGTGAGACTGACAACGGTGAAAAAATTATTCTGCCGGGCTCATCTCGTAACCAGTTTAACGTAACCGGTTATTATGAGCATGATATGTTCTCTGCCCGTTTGGCTTATACCAACCGCAGCGAGTTCTTTGCTGAAGGTACAGCTTTGGGTAACGGTAGCGACTCTTTTGATGCGCAGGATTTCCTCGATGCGTCATTCGTGTTCAAAATTACCGATCAGTTGGATGTATCACTTGAAGGTATTAACCTGACCAATGAAATTACCTATCAGCGTCATAGCACCGGCGCAGAAACGGTGCGGGTTATTACAGAAAATGGTCGGCGTTATGCGCTAAAAGCGTCTTATCGCTTCTGATCATGATAAGAAAGGAAGGCATTTGCCTTCCTTTTTTTCTGCTTTGTAGTAACGTAAAACAGTTGCGTTTTTAAAGGTTGCAGTATGCAAACAGAGGCAATTCGTTCCGTGCTGGTGGTTGGCGGTGGTACAGCCGGCTGGCTTACTGCGGCCAATCTGGCACAGTCGTTTAACAGCGCCGCAGAAGGCGCTATTCGTGTTACCCTGATAGAATCCCCCGACATCCCTACTATCGGCGTGGGTGAGGGCACCTGGCCCACTATGCGGGCAACGTTACAAAGGCTGGGCATAAAAGAAGACGACTTCCTGCGCAGCTGCAATGCCACTTTTAAGCAAGGCACCAAATTTATCAACTGGCAGCACAGCGAGTTGCCGGGTAGTTATCATCATTTATTTACTTCCGTCAGCGACCCAACGCAATTTAATCTGGCACCCTATTGGCTGAAGGACCATGCTGGCGACAATCTGCCTTACGCCAGTGCAGTAAGCGCCCAGGGCGTGATTGCAGAGCTTGGGCTGGCGCCGAAAAAAATCACTAACAAACCCTATGAAGGGGTTCTTAATTACGCTTATCATCTTGATGCCGGCAAATTTGCCGAACTGCTAAAACAGCATGCGCAGCAAAAGTTGGGGGTGCAGTTTATCAGTGCTAATGTGCTGGATGTTACCCTGGCTGGTGATGGTAGCATCGCCGTGGTTGTTACCGACACGGCCGGCACGCAGCAAGCCGATTTTTATGTGGATTGCACCGGTTTTCAAAGCCTGTTATTGGGTAAGGCAATGGGCGTGGGTTTTCGCTCTGTCGCCGACACTTTATTGGCCGACCATGCCGTGACAATCCAGGTGCCACATCCGGCGGCGGATTCGCCGCTCAATGCCTGTACCCACTCTACTGCTCAGGCGGCGGGCTGGATTTGGGATATAGGTTTAACCAATCGTCGCGGTGTTGGCTATGTGTACAGCAGCAACCATGTGTCACACGATGAAGCAGAGCAAACCTTGCGCCGTTATATTGGCCCTGCTGCAGAGTCGCTCAATGCCAGAAAGCTGGCAATGCAGGTTGGCTATCGGGAAAAGTTCTGGCATAAAAACTGTGCTGCGGTGGGCTTATCTGCCGCCTTTGTCGAGCCGTTGGAAGCATCGGCAATTTTTCTGATTGAGGCAGCAGCCAATATGCTGGCTGATCAGCTGCCGGCACTAAAGCAAAACCTGCCACTGGCTGAGCGTAAATTTAACCGCTCGTTTTTATTTCGCTGGCAAAAAACTATCGACTTTATCAAACTGCATTATGCCTTGTCCGGCCGCACAGAGCCGTTCTGGCAAGCCGCGCGGGCAACGCCATTAATACCCCAATCACTACAGGATTTACTGCAAAGCTGGCAAACTCAGCCTGTCAGTGCCTATGACTTCGACCATGTGTACGAACCATTTCCGATGGAAAGCTACCAATATGTGTTATACGGCATGGGTTTTAAGCAGCAACTGGCCGACCCGCAGCGCTACCGGCAAAGTGACAAAGCCGCGATGTATTTTCAACGTGTACAGCTGCTGACAAAGCAACTGCAGCAGCAACTACCGGCCCAGCGCGAGCTGCTGGCAAAAATTTATCAGTATGGTTTTTCTGCGCTTTAAAGGCAGATGTTAAGCGGAAATAATAATAATGACTAACATAGTTGCGCTGGACAGCCAGCAACATCAGCAGCACAAATTGCGCGAAGATCTGCTGTTTTCCCATAGCCAAACTGCGCATATCCTGCCATTGGAAGTTACTGAATTTGCCGCTGCGGCAGTAAGTTTCCCGATAGTATTTGTTAAAGACAGCGCTACCGGGCAGTTTCGGGCCTGTGCCCTGACCGGTTTGCAACCCGGGCAGAATTTGTATTGGCAGCCAACCGGCTGGCAGGCCGCTTATATACCGTTGGCGGTACGCAATTATCCGTTGCTGGCGGTACAGTCTGAGGCGCAATCCGGTGATTATATTGTTGCCGTTGATGCCGGCAGTACGCTGTTTAATCAACAAGGTGGTGAGGCTTTATTCGTTGCTGACAAGGCCACGGATTATCTGCAGCGGCGGGCCCGTTTTGCCATTGCCCTGGCGCAAAGCAGCGCTTTAACGCAGCAATTTATTGCCCGCTTGCTCGAGCTTGAGCTGTTAGTGGCCCGAACCTTAACGCTAACGCCCAAAGGGGCTGAGCCTTATGATCTGACCGGACTGTACGGTATAAACGAGCAGCGGCTGGCGCAACTGACGGCGGAGCAATGGCTGTCACTGCGCGCCAATAATGGTTTGTTGGCCGTACATGCGGTGTTGATGTCGATGAGCCAACTGCCGTTGTTGGTCGGCCGCTTACCGCAATAGAGGAATAAGGCTATGTTAAAACCCACTTTGGACGACATTATTATCGTCGGTGGCGGCACTGCGGGCTGGTTAACCGCGGCGATACTGGCGAAAAAGCTTAATGCCGGCACAGCTGGCAGCGTGCAAATAACCGTGATTGAATCGCCGGATATTCCGATTATCGGCGTCGGCGAAGGTACCTGGCCGACCATGCGCACAACCTTGCAGAGCGTTGGCGTGGATGAAGGCGAATTTATGCGTGAATGCGATGCCACCTTCAAGCAGGGCGCTGAGTTTGTTAATTGGCAACACACACCGGCCGCAGGCGAGACACACAGTTATTTTCATCCGTTAAGTGCGGTGTTCCATTCATCCTATGATTTTAATCTGGCACCGTACTGGCTGCAGGGTGCCTCTGAATTACCTTATGATTTAGCCGTGGCATCGCAAAGCCGTATTTGCCGGCTGGGGCTGGCACCGAAAAAAATTACTACCCCGGCTTATGCAGCACTACAAAATTATGCTTATCACTTTAATGCGGTGAAGTTTGCCGCTTTTATGAAGAAACACTGCACAGAGAAACTGGCGGTACGCTTTATTGCCGCCAATGTGCAGCAAGTGCGTTTGCATCCCTGTGGTGCCATTGCCGGGGTATTGACGGACAGCCATGGCGAGATTAACGGCGATTTCTTTGTCGATTGCACCGGCAGCAAAGCGCTGTTGTTAGGCGAGGCGTTAGGCGTAGGTTGGCACAGCATCAATGATGTTATTTTTAACGATACCGCCCTTGCGATGCAGGTGCCTTATCCGACAGCAGACTGGCCCATTGCTACCCATACCATAGCCACAGCACATGAAGCCGGTTGGACCTGGGATATCGGTTTACATAACCGTCGTGGTGTCGGTTACGTTTATTCCAGTGCGCACAGCACAGATCAGCGGGCAGAGCAGATATTGCGGCAACATATAGGAGAGCAGGCAGAGGGGCTGGAAGCGCGCAAAATAAAGCTGAAGCTGGGTTACCGGCAGCAGTTTTGGCAGCATAACTGTGTGGCTATTGGTATGTCGGCTGCCTTTATTGAGCCGCTGGAAGCGTCGGCAATATTTTTGATAGAAGCCGCGGCCAATATGCTGGCGGAGCAGTTTCCACGTAGCCGGGCCGCGCTGGGTTTCGTCGAGAAAAAATTCAACGACACCTTTAAACTGCGCTGGGATAAAAGCATCGACTTTATCAAATTGCATTATTGTATCAGTCAGCGTCGTGACACGGCTTATTGGGTGGACAACTGTGCCGACAGGTCGATTCCGGCTTCGCTGCAGCAGCGTTTGGCGCATTGGCGGCTGCACCCACCCGGTAAGTACGATTTTGACTACGCGTTTGAACCCTTTGTGCTCGACAGCTATCTGTTTGTTTTGTATGGCATGAAGTTTAATACCGACCTAAGCCACAACCTCAGCAGTTACCCGGATAAACACCGCGCGCAACAGCTGTTTGCCGAAATTGACCGCACCACAGCGTTGTTGCAACAGCAATTGCCGACGCATCGTGAGTTAATCGATAAGGTGTACCGCTACGGCCTGCCTAAATTGTAGCGCCGGCAGGCTTATTTACTGCCGGCCGCAGCAATAGCGCCTTGCTTATCGGCGACCTTGTGTTCTGCCGTGGCACTACGCTCGCCCACCAGTTTTGCGCCCCAGCGCCGCAGTTGTTCAAAGCCCAATAAACAAATGCCTACCGCCAGCGTGGATAACAGCATACCGCTGAGACCTAAACTGGCGCGTTCGGAATGCATGGTCCAGAAAAACTGCAGTACACATAAAAACGCCACGACTAACAATGTTGGTTTACGGCCAATCAGCGCGACGATAAATACCCCCAGCGGGGCACCCAATGCGACAACGGGCGCGGCGGCCAGCCAGTTTTCAAATACGCCGGGTTGCATGCCGGTGCTGAGGTTTTTTACGATAACGCCAAGCACTGAGGTGAAGGCCATAATGATCACTGAGGTGGGAATGGCAATTTTTAAATCGGTGCGGCACAGCAATACCAGGGCGGTATACAGCACCATGTCGATGCCAACGCCGGTAACCGAGGCCACGGCCGCGCCGGATAATAACCCAATCCAGCAGCCAACTTTAAAATCCCATTTTTCGTTAAATTCGGTCATGCCGCTGTGGCCGGCAATCTCGTTAACACGATACAGATGCAAAATGCCAAAGCTGGCCCAGACCACGGCAAACACCAGTTTAATCCATAAACCCGGAATATAAGGCGCTATCAGCCAGATGCCCAGCGGCGTGCCAATTAAGCTGCCAAGCATGGCACCTTTGAGCATGGCCCAGGCAATGGGCTGGCGCCGCGCCAAAATAAAGATGCTGGCGCTGGTCATGCCGATGGCCTGCACGGCAAAGCTGAAATCACGCCCCAGGGTGGCGGGCAATTCAAACAGCAACACCAGCACCGGAAACCCCACAGTGCCGCCGCCCATCGGCGTAGAGCCGGCCGCATAGCTACCTATCGCCATAGCAACAGCGATTGGCCAGTGCGCTTTGGCTTCAGGCCAGTAACCTAAGCCAATAACCAGATATAACCAGACCGCATAAAAGCCGACCAGCCAGAGTAACCAGATCCACAAATGCTGTTTCAGTTTTTGCTGCATGTACGCGGTCTCTGCCGGTTTAAATTTGTTGCTTTGTTATATCGGGTTCCGGGCTGTTTGACCAGTAACAAAGCGCTACGCTGCGGCGTTAAAATAAAAAATAATGCTGAATAACAGTAATGTTAAAAACGGCAGAATGACAAAAAGCTGATGGCAGATAACCGATTAGCTCATCTGCGGTAGTTTGCACCGGTGTGGCTGTTGATCCTGCTGCCGACTTAGCGCATGATAAGGCCGCACTGCTGATGGCAATCAGGGGACACAACATCAACGCCCTCAGCACTTCTCACATTAATGACTAAAATAAAGAGCAGTTTTATGACTTCAACTCCAAAGATTGTGCCGTTAAACAAGGAACAGCACGCAGATACCAAAATTAATAATAACAACGCTTTTTCTCATATCAGCAGCGAGCATATGTTGCCGGTGGTGGTGCATGAGTTTGTGGTGGCGGGTGCTGAGTTTCCTATCGTGTTTGTTAAAAACAGCGAAAACAATACCTATCAGCCGGTGGTAATGCTGGGGCTGTCGGCCAAACAAAACCTGTTTATGCAGGATGATAAATGGCAGGCATTATATGTACCGCGTGCAGTGCGTAACTACCCGCTGGTGTTGGTACAGGATAAAGCGGAAAGTGAGCGTTTGCTGGTGGCTCTGGATGAATCTTCAGAGCGTGTTGGCCAGACAGAAGGTAATGCACTGTTTAACGCCGATGGCGCTGAAAGCGAGTTTTTAACCCATCGTAAGCAACAGATGGCCGAATACCTTGAACTGGGGCAAATTACACGTAATTTTGTTGCCAGGCTACAAGAGCTTGAGCTGATTAAAGAGCAAGTGCTGACATTAAACGTCAACGGTGAAGAGCGCCGGATTAACGGTATTCATCTGCTGGATGAGAAGAAACTGAACGAGCTTAGCGATGAGGTGTTTGTTGAGCTGCGTAAAAATGGTTTCCTCACTGCTATCTATGCCCATCTGATGTCATTACAACATACGCAAAAACTGGTTAAGAAAATCGCTGACGCCAGTTAAGCGCGGCAACAGGTAACAGCGAAGGCTGTTACCTGTTGTATTGTTACTACCCGCCGTTTGTTACTTCTACTGTTCTGCTGTGTACCGCCTGATGCCGGCTGCGTAACCACAGCGGTTTAGTGGCAATTGCCAGTGGGGCCTGATAAGGCTGCCAGCTTGCACCCTGATCTGTACTGAACTCGGTATACAGACCGGGCAAGGCGTTATTCACCTTGATACCTGCTGCGGTTGTTATTGCTCCGGGTGGTGGCAGATAAAAACTGCTGCCGTTGTTGGCTAACCTGGCCAGCTCAATCTGCCCCAGCCGTGCTGCGAAGCTGTGCCAGTCTCGTTGCCGCTGTTGCTGAGCCTGTTGCAGGTTGTTGCTTTGCTCCCACGCCGCTTTGTGCCAGGCCCGTTCGGCCAGCGCCAGCATTCTGGGGTATATCATCTGTTCCAGTTGCTCAGCGGTACGGACAGTTTCGCTCCACAGCTGGCCCTGGATGCCGAGAATATTCTGCGCTTGTTGCAGTGCCGGCATTTCGCGGCCAACCAGTGCTTCCAAATCTGCAATAGGCGCACCGTCCCGTGTGGTATCGGCATTGGCATACAGATTATCCGGCATAAAGCCGAACACTTTGTCGATGCTGCTAAAGCGGGTAGCCCAGTAGTAGCCGCGCTCGAGAGGATGTGCTTCATGCGGATGATCAAAGTACAGATGCGTGCCGGGTGACAGCACCACCTGATAGCCGTTATTAGCCAGCCGGTAAGCACGGTCGGCAACGCCCCATTCCCAGATATTATCCCAGGCATTGGCAATCACCTTGTCATTGGCAAACTGGTTACGGTTAAAGGTATTTTGCTGATCGTACATTAAGCCATCTTCCCAGCCGGCCAGGTTCAGGCCGCGACGATGGGTAATTTCTGCGACGCGGCTGACAAACCACGGCTTTAAATCAGCGACACCGGCTATACCGTTGTCCGCGGTGGCAAACAATTGCTGACAGGCCGGCGAGCCCAGCCAGGAGCCGGCCGCCACTTCATCGCCACCCATATGGAAGGTATTGAGCTTTACCCCGGCACTGCGGTACATCTGCTGCAGCTCGTACACCACTTTCTCAACAAAGGCGTAGGTAGAGGCCAGGCAGACATTAGCCGAACTGTCGGTATAGTTTTGCACGCTAAGGTAGCGGGAGCTGTCATCCGGGTCTGATAATAAATACTGTGCGGCGGCTTCCGGCTGGCCCAGTGCCTGCAGGCGGTTATAGCGAGCTTTCATCGCCACGATGGCCGCCCTGGCGTGGCCCGGTAAGTCAATTTCCGGAATAACTTCAATCTGCCGCACGGCGGCATATTGCAAAATTTCAATAAAATCAGCGGTGCTGTAGTAGCCGTTGCCGGAGCCGGTTTTATGTGGCCCGGTGCCAAGCTGGGTTAGTAAACACTGTTGTTCGGTTAAGTCAAAGCAGCGCTGGCCGCCGATGTCGGTCAGCTCCGGTAAGCCCGGTATTTCCAGCCGCCAGCCTTCATCTTCGGTTAAATGCAGATGCAGCTTATTCAGCTTATAGCGCGCCATGTTGTCGATCAGCCGCAAGGTTACGTCTTTGCCGTGGAAATTGCGTGCCATATCATAGTGCATACCACGCCAGGGCGCGCGTGGCTGATCAGCCACCTTACCCAGTGGCAGCTGTATGCGGTTGTCCGTTTGCTGAGCTAATGCCAGCAACGACTGCACCGCGTAAAACGCCCCGGCATTATCTTTACCAATCAGGCTGATATGTTTGTCTTTAATCTCCAGCTGATACCCCTCTGCTGCCAGCGGCAAGCTGCTGTCTACCGATAAACGGATCTGCCGCGTGTGCTGAACACTGCTGTCTGTGCTGCTTTGCAGTGACAGGCCCAGCTGCTGCAATTGCTGCTGCAAATAAGTTGCTGTGCCGGTTAAACGCCCGCTGTAGCTGATGTGCCAATCCGTGTTCAGCGTCAGGCGGTGTTTACTGAACTTAGCTTGCAGCGGGGTGGGGATAATCCGCTGTGCGATATCCGCTGCGCTGCCGTGCACATTAAGCTTAGCGTTGTGGGCAAAACGCGTGGCGGCGGTAACAACCGGCACTAAATCGGCCGTACCGCTGTTACGTAATTGCTGTTGTGGCGTAGTAATGGGGGTAACAAACTGGCTGAGCTGTTCGGTATCGGTATTGGCAAATACTGCAGGTGTCAGCCCTGTGGCGGTGATAAAAGCACGTGGCATAAAGTCGCTGTAACTCACCACCCAGGGCGCTGAGGTATAGCTTATCCGCAGTTGCTTGCCGGGCGCCAAACCGGCAAAGCTGCTGTCGGGGCTAAGCCGGTGCAGGTCGCCCTGAACATGCTGCAGTATCAGGCCTTGTTGCTGTATGGTGTCAATGCGGCGGATGGAGTGAAAGTAAATTTGCCAGTCTGACTTACCGCCCGGCAGTGTCTGGCCGGAGCCGTTGTGCAGTGTAATCGCCGCGCTGAAACGCGAGGGCTCTGCTAAGTTGTTCGACAGCACACTGAACACCAGGCTGCTGTCGTTGGCAAAATCAGCCAGTTGTTGTTGCGTAAATGACGCTGCTGCCAGCGCTGGTTGACAACAGCAGGTCAACAACAGACAAAACAGTACCCTGAGTAATGGCATAACATGCTCCCCTTTATTTTGGCCGGTGTTTGCTGTTGCAGCACCGTGCCGGCAGTATTTGTTACTGCGTTGTGGTTTTATTCTTCAGCTTAACAGCTCAGATCTCTTCGCTAAACTGCTGATTAAAATCTTATTTATTTATGCATCTGTCGCAAACCGGCAAAATGCCCGTTTGATTTTTAAACAAGACACTTGTTATTTGTCAGAATTATTATATGCTGAATTTAAAAAATGACAACGCTGTCAATTCGCTTGCTTGTTGATTAAATCTACAGCGCTGAGTATTGACCACTTCGCAGTTGGCCAGAGTAGCCGGCTGCATTACTTGTGACGAGGTTATAGGGATGAAAGCAATGCTGAAGGCCGATACGCCTTTGTATTTGGGGATAGACGGCGGTGGCAGTAAATGCCGCGCTGTTATTGTATCGTCGGATCAGCAAATTTTAGGTGAAGGTTTGTCCGGCCCGGCTAATCCGCTACGCGGCATGAAAGTTGCGACCGACTCTATTTTAACGGCTACCCAACAAGCATTAAGCTGTGCCGGACTGACATTTAATGATATGTCGCGCCTGGTTGCCGGTGCCGGGTTGGCCGGGCTGAATATACCGCAGTATTTTCAGCTGTTTTCTGATTGGCAGCACCCGTTTAAAACGCTGCACCTGACCAGCGATTTGCATATTGCCTGTATGGGGGCGCATCAGGGCAACGATGGTGCCGTCATTATAGTCGGCACCGGCTCCTGTGGTTTGGCAGAAGTGAACGGTCAGCTGGTTGAAGTGGGCGGCCATGGTTTTCCTTATGGCGATAACGGCAGCGGTGCCTGGTTTGGTATGCAACTGCTGCATAAGGTATTGTTAAGTTTGGATAAATTGGCGCCGGATACCATGTTAACTGATTTGCTGTTGCAGGAGCTGGCCGCCGCTAACAGCCTGGAACTGGTTGCGCATTTTATGCATGCAACGCCAACAACTTATGCTAAGTTTGCGCCCTTAGTATTTGTTGCCGCCGAAGCCGGTGATGAAACGGCATTGCAACTGGTGCAGCAAGGCGCCGGCTTTATTGCGGCCATTGCCAACCGCTTGCTGAGTATTCAACCGCCGCGGTTATCTTTTATTGGTGGCCTGGCACACAAGTTGTTACCTTATTTACCCGCGCAAGTACAACAACAGGTTACGCCGGCACTGCAAACGCCGGAACTCGGAGCTGTTTGGTTTGCCCGTTCGCGCAATCAAACGCAATCTATCGCTATGTCGTTATAGGTAGGAAGTAATGAGCAACAGTATTATGGCGCTTGAAGCCAGAGAAGCCCCGCAACGTATCGCCGAACAACTGGCAGCCAACCAGGCCATGGTAGAGCAGGTTGTGCAGCAAATTCGTCAGCGCGCGCCCAAGTTTGTTTATATGGTAGGGCGCGGCTCTTCCGACCATGCCGGGGTATTTGCCAAGTATTTAATTGAAATAGAGGTTGGCCTGCCGGTGGTGGCGGCGGCACCTTCTATTGCCAGCGTGTATAACAAGTCACTGCAGCTGGCGGATGCACTGGTGCTGGTGATATCACAGTCCGGTCGCAGCCCGGATATTCTGGCTCAGGTAGAAATGGCCAAACGCAGCGGTGCCATGGTAGTGGCCTTGGTAAACGACACCACGTCGCCGCTGGCAGAGCTGGCGCACTACACCTTGCCATTGCATGTCGGCGCGGAAAAGGCCGTGGCGGCCACCAAAAGTTATCTGGCTACCTTAAGTGCCATCTTGCAACTGGTGTCGGTGTGGTCAGGCAATCAGGCATTGCAGCAGGCGGTGCAACAATTACCGCAAAGTTTAACCGCTGCGATAGCGTTGCCGCAGCAGCTTACAGCGCAGGCATTGGAGCGGGTAGCGCACCTGGTAGTGCTGGGCCGCGGCTTGGGTTATGCCATTTCGCGTGAAATTGCGCTGAAGTTAAAAGAAGTGTGCGGCATTCATGCAGAAGCGTTTTCCAGTGCCGAGTTTTTACACGGCCCGGTCACCCTGGTAAAAAACCAGTTTGCTATTGTCGATGTCAGTATTAATGATGAGAGCATCAGCGCGCACCGTGCGCAGGTAGAAGATGTACGTAGCCGCGGCGCTGCTATAGTGCAGCTGCATCACAGCGACATAGCAGCACATCCGCGGGTGTTGCCGTTATTGTTACTGCAGCGGTTTTATCTGGATGTTGAAGTGGTCGCCCGCAGCCGTGGCATTGACCCGGATGCACCACCGGGCCTGAATAAAGTCACGAAAACGGTATAACGCAACTAACGGTAAACAGCACATGCAGCAGTTAAGTGTCAGCCGGTTGTTTGACGGCGAAAATTGGTTCGACAATGTCAGCGTCGCTATAACAGATGGTGTTATTCAGGCGATCACGCCGTCAGCGGGCCCGGTGCAACCGGGTACCCTGGTGCCGGGTTTTATTGACGTCCAGGTTAATGGCGGCGGCGGTGCCTTATTTAATACCGCACCGACGCGGCAGACGCTGCGCACTATGCTGCAGGCGCATGCCCGTTTTGGCACTACCGCTATGCTGCCTACGGTGATCACCGACAGTGTAGCGGTAATGCAGCAAGCCGCCGATGTTATTGCCTCAGCTATTGCTGATGCTGAACCCGGTATTATCGGCGTACACTTTGAGGGGCCGCATTTATCGGTACCGAAAAAGGGCGTTCATCCACAGCAGCATATTCGTCACCTGAGCGCGGCAGAGCTGACAATTTACGGCCGAGCCGATCTTGGCATTAAGCTGGTAACAGTGGCGCCGGAAAACATCAGCCCGGCGCAAATCCGCCAGTTAGTGGCACTGAATGTGATTGTTTGCCTTGGCCATTCCAATGCAGACGCCGCCACAGTGCAGGCTGCGCTGGACGCCGGCGCCACCGGCTTTACCCACTTATATAATGCCATGTCGCCGCTGACATCGCGTGAACCGGGTATGGTGGGTGTAGCCTTGGCCGATCCGCACAGTTGGTGCGGCGTGATCTTTGATGGCCACCATATGCATCCGGTTGCTGCCAAAGTGGCGCTGGCGGCTAAGGCCAAAGGCAAGTTGATGATTGTTACTGATGCCATGTCACCGGTGGGTACCACCGACAACGAGTTCGATTTGTTTGACGGCAAAGTGCAGCGCGACGGCGATAAACTGACCGATGCCGACGGTCGTTTGGCCGGCTCGGTATTGGATATGGCCGGCGCCGTGCGTTATGCCATCGATTCCCTGGGTGTTGTGCCGGAAGAAGCGCTTAGGATGGCGTCGTTGTATCCGGCACAATTTTTAGCCCGTCACAGCGCAGGGCGCATAGTGGCAGGTGCGCAGGCAGACTTAGTGCTACTGGATAACGATTGGCAGGTACAGGCCAGCTGGATTAACGGCCGGCCGCTATTTAACGCTTAATATAATGATAACAACAACGGGGAAGGAATATGGAAATGACAGCTGAACAATCGCAGCGGCGCAGCAGCCTGCTGCCGATGGTAATAGTAGCGATACTGTTTTTTGTGCTGGGTTTTGCTACCTGGCTGAATGGCTCTTTAATGCCTTATCTGAAACAGATGCTGCAGCTGACACCGCTGCAGGCGTCATTGGTCATATTCTCCTTTTATATCGCAGTAACCTTTACTGCGCTGCCATCGGCCTGGTTGATCCGCAAAGTCGGCTATAAAAATGGCATGGCGCTGGGTATGGCCACCATGATGCTGGCCGGCTTGTTGTATATTCCGGCAGCCCAGACACAAACCTTTGCCTTGTTTTTATTGGCGCAGCTGGTTATCGGTGCCGGCCAGACACTGCTGCAAACGGCGGTAAATCCCTATGTGGTAAAAATTGGTCCGGAAGAAACGGCAGCGGTGCGGATCAGTATTATGGGCATTCTTAATAAAACTGCCGGTGTAGTAGCACCGATAGTGTTTACTGCGCTGATGGCCGGTAGCTTTGTGGTTGCTGCCGATGTGGCATTAACGCCGGCCCAAATTGACGATATGGCGGCACGTTTAGTCCTGCCTTATTTAGGCCTGGCGGCATTTTTGGGCTTATTGGCACTGGCAGTGAAGTTTTCACCGCTGCCGGAACTGGCCAAGGAGAGCGGTGACGAGAATAAAGCCGGACAAATCAAAGCCGTACTGGCTAAGCCAGGGCTGGTGTTGGGTGTGCTGGCGCTGTTTGTCTATGTCGCAGTTGAAGTTATTGCCGGCGACACCATCGGTTTATTCGCCCTGTCGCTGGGGGTGGAGCGCTATACCGTGATGACGTCCTACACTATGGGCTGTATGGTGCTGGGCTATGTGCTGGGTATTTTATTGATCCCGCGGTTGTTGTCACAGCAAGCCGCGCTGGCGGTATCTGCGGTACTGGGGGTGTTGCTGACACTGGCAATAGTGCTGGGCGACAGCTCATCTTACGCTATTGCCAATACCGTACTGGTGCCTTTTGGTGGCACGGCGTTGCCGGATACCCTGTTGTTTATTGCTGTACTCGGGTTGGCCAATGCCATTGTTTGGCCTGCTGTGTGGCCTTTGGCTTTATCCGGCTTAGGGGCGTTAACCAGTATTGGTTCAGCATTGCTGATTATGGGTATCGCCGGTGGCGCTTTTGGTCCGCTGTTCTGGGGGCTGGCCAGCGGCAGTTCGCTCGGCCAACAGGGCGCTTATATTGTTATGCTGCCCTGCTATGTATTTATTTTGTTCTATGCGCTTAAAGGCCACAAACTGACCAGCTGGAAATAATGCAAAGCAGTACACGATTTTACGCGCTGGATGCATTGCGCGGCCTGGCAATAGCGCTGATGATTTTGGTCAATACACCAGGCTCGTGGCAGCATGTGTATAGCCCGCTATTGCATGCGCGCTGGGATGGCTTCACCTTTGCCGATATCGTGTTTCCTGCGTTTTTGTTTGTAGTAGGGGCGGCGATGTTTTACTCGCTGCGCCACGCAGAACTGAATATGGCAACCTTGGCGCGCATTGCCAAACGCAGTGCGCTGCTGTTTGGCATTGGCATGTTGTTAAACTGGTTCCCGTTTACTACGGCTCTGGCAGAGCTGCGTATTTTCGGCGTATTACAGCGCATTGCGCTGTGTTATGCCGTGGCGGCAGTGCTGGTGTTGCTGCTTAAAGGCCGCTATTTGCCAGTACTGGCCGGCAGCATTTTGCTGCTGTATTGGGGTTTATTGCTCGGCTTTGGCAGCACCGAGCCTTACAGCCTGAGCGGTAATGCGGTATTGCAGCTGGATTTGTATCTGCTTGGCGGCGCGCATCTGTATCAGGGCTTTGGCATCGCCTTTGACCCGGAAGGTTTACTCAGTTCATTGCCGGCGGTGGTGTCTGTGCTGGCCGGTTACTATGCCGCCGCACAGCTTAAAATGCGCAGTGCGCCAGCCGGTGCGCTTTGGTTGCTAAACGCGGCCTTAGTGCTGCTGTTAGCGGCATGGTTGTGCAGTATGTTCTGGCCGGTAAATAAAGCGCTGTGGAGTGGCAGCTATGTGTTGTTGTCTGTTGCGATACTGCTGCTGATATTGGCGGCTCTGGTCTGGTTGTGCGATGTACGCCATCGGCGTACTTTGCTGCAACCACTGATCGTGTATGGCAGTAATCCGCTGTTTATTTATATTCTGGCCTGGTTATGGGCGGTATCGGCTGCGTTAATTCCTGTGGCCGGCAGCAATCTGTACCAATACAGCTTTGAGCTGTTGGCGCAGGTGTTTGCGCCTAAAGCGGCCTCGTTGCTGTTTGCCTTATTGCATGTGGTATGGTTCTGGTGGCTGTCGCTGTTATTGTACCGGCGCAATATCATTATTAAGTTATAGCGCCGGAGGCAGCGGGTTGAACACCATTCAGAAGCGGTATTCCCAGGTTACAGCCAGGCTGCCGCGTTTAATGCGCAGTTCCGGTTGTGGCGACTTATCAAATAGCCGACCCTCAACGCTGAGCAAGCCTTTGAGCAACGGTTGGCGGTATTCCAGCCGCAGTTGCCAGTTTTTAATATCAGACGCGGCGGCAAGGAACTCACCCCGCAATAAACTCAGCGCCCAGCTATAACCATCAAAGGTTTGATAGCGGTAACCGGCAGACAGCACCTGTGCGTCGCTACCATAGCCACTGCCTGGTACGCGGCCATAGCGGCGGTAACCCTGCGGATAAATGTCACCTTCGTAGGCGCAGTTTCCGGCAGTGGCCTGCTCTTCACAGCGGATATAACTGTCTGACCATTCCAGATTCAGCGTATGCACTGCACTGGCACTGCCAAAAAAACTGCGCACGCCGTACAGTTGCAGCGGCTTGCTCAGCTTACTGCCACCGTTATCGTCAGCTAACTCAGTGTAAAAGCTGAAAGGCTGATTAAACAAGCTGGTGTGAAACGTCAGATCGATGGCAGCCAGGTTGTCGGCGTTGTCATCATCGTTTAACAGCAGCATATCGCCAAAGGCGCCTAAACCATTATCCAGGCTATCGCCACCCCATTGGCTAACACGGGATAAGCCCAGTTCCAGCTGCGGCAGTGGCCGCGCGCTGAAGCGGGCGCCAAAATGTTTAATTTGCCGTGGCGTACTGCTGTGTTCGCCCTGGCCAATAAAGGCTGTAAAGCTCCACGGGCCTAACCAGCTAAACAGCATGTTGTCGCTGGCCTGCCAACTGTGGCGGCCTAAACGTAGCGAGGGAATGGGCCGTGCGTTATTGCTAACCAGTAGCGAGGTTTGCTGGCCCGGGCCCCACCACAACGGTTGCTGGTCCAGCGCCAGTACCCAGTTGCCGGCAATAAAGGCCAGGTAGCTGCCGTCGTACGTCAATTCCTGTTCATTACTGCCATCTTCAAGCTTGCGATAATTCAGCTGTGTTTTAGCCGCCCAGTTATCGCCCAAATATTCTTTAAATACAGTCGCGCTTGCTTTGTCAAAATAGCTCTCGCCAAAGCTTTGATACAGCGACGGATCCGAGCTGGCTTTGAGCTTAATGCCGGCAATATAGCCCGCCTGGTTGGTATTCAGCGCGGCGCGGACATGCGCCAGGGCAAAGCGCAACTCTTCTGTTGGCTGTTCTGCTGCTACCGCCAAATCAACCGCGATATTTTTCCACATTAACGGGTAGGTATTTACCGGGCCGGTTAATACACCGGCGTGGGCCAGGGTTTGCAGCGACTGACGCAGGTAGTTATCTGTGGTATCTACCCAGGGCGCTGCTGTTGCGGGCAGTGCAAACAACAGTACAGTTAATAAAGAGGGTTTAAAGGTCATAGTTTTAATTTGGTTTTCAGCGCAACTTCAACATGAGCCGGCACAAAGCTGGAGACATCACCGCCGTGGCGGCATACTTCTTTGACTAAGGTGGAAGAGATAAAGGTATTTTTTTCCGACGGTGTCATAAAAATGCTGTCCAGCGCCGGGTTTAACTGGCGGTTCATACTGGCCAGTTGAAACTCATATTCAAAATCGGCGACTGCGCGCACACCACGAAGCAGCACCTGCGCGGATTGAGCTTCAGCAAATTTAGCCAGCAAACCGGAGAAGCCAATAACGCTGACATTGCTGATACCGGCAAAGGCTTGCTGCGCCAGAGCTACCCGTTCATCCAGACTAAACAGCGGTTGTTTACTCGGGTTTGCAGCAACGCCGACTATCACCTTATCGAACATGCGCGCAGCGCGCTGCACTAAGTCAGCATGGCCGTTGGTTAGCGGATCGAAGGTGCCGGGGTAAATTGCTTTAATTTTCATTGTATTGCGAGCTTTCCTTGGCAAGAGCAACGCCATGTCCGGCCTGCTACTGGAGTTTTTCATCAATTTGGCGTTACTATAGCAAATTAATTTCGCTAAGAATAAGCCTGTTTAGCAGATGGAAAAAAAGTTAAGAACCAAAGATAAAATTCTGCAAGCCAGCATTGAATTGTTTAATCAGGTGGGTGAGCGCCAGGTTACTACTAACCATATCGCTGCGCATCTGGGTATTAGTCCGGGTAATTTGTACTACCACTTTCGCAATAAAGAAGACATCGTACGGCAGATTTTTAAAGAGTACGCCAAATTACTGGAAACCCGCATTAAACCGCCGTCGGATAAGGCTGAAGCTTTGGATGCGCTGGCCTGCTATCTGGATGCAGTGTTTGAGTTAATGTGGCGTTTTCATTTCTTCTATGCCAATTTGCCCGACATTCTGGCGCGCGATCCGGCCTTGCAACAAGATTATCTGCAGGTGCAACACGGCGTATTAAGCCGGGTTATTGCGGTGCTCAAAGCGCTGAAGCAATCCGGCGTGATCCAGATCGATGATGAGGATATTACCGACCTTGCGCACAGTATCAAATTGTTAGTGACCTTCTGGATCAGCTACCTGAAAACCCAGGCACCGCATAAAGAGATCGATCAGGCCAGCGTGTATCAGGGCGTGTTAAAGGTGCTGCTGTTGTTTAAACCCTATGCCACTGAACAAGCGAAACCGCGGATTAGCCGGTTGCAGCAGCATTATGAGGCGCTGGCGCTTTAACGCCGGCCTTTGTAGGCTAAACTTTACAGCAGCAGGTCTGAACAGCGCTTAAGTTAACGTAAAAGCGCTGCAGCCTTGCGCTATAAGCTTTACAATGGCGCCGTTTTTCTGACCCTCACCCCGTAACAGGAGGCTTTATGCGCAATGGCGCTTTTCTGCAACATCTACAACAACAAATAGACGATGTAAAAGCAGAAGGTTTGTACAAGGCAGAGCGTATTATTACGTCACAGCAAAGTGCTGACGTTACCGTTGCTGGCCAACAAGTGCTGAACTTTTGTGCCAATAACTACTTAGGTTTGGCCAATCACCCGGATTTAATTGCCGCCGCGCAGCAGGGCTTGCAAAGCCATGGTTTTGGTGTAGCGTCTGTGCGTTTTATCTGCGGTACCCAGGATATTCATAAAACGCTGGAGCAAAATATCAGCGCATTTTTAGGCACTGAAGATACCATTTTGTACTCTTCCTGCTTCGATGCCAACGGCGGCTTGTTCGAAACGATCTTAGGCGCCGAAGATGCTGTCATTTCTGATGCGCTGAACCACGCTTCTATTATTGACGGTGTGCGTTTGTGTAAAGCTAAGCGTTACCGCTACGCCAATAACGATATGAGTGAGCTGGAAGCGCAATTAAAACAAGCTGATGCCGATGGCGCGCGTTTTAAGCTGATTGCCACCGACGGCGTATTCTCGATGGATGGCGTAATCGCCGACTTAAAAGCTGTGTGCGATCTGGCCGATAAATACGGCGCTATGGTGATGGTGGATGACAGCCACGCTGTGGGTTTTGTTGGCAAAAACGGCCGCGGCACCCATGAATATTGCGACGTAATGCACCGCGTTGACATTATTACCGGCACCCTGGGTAAGGCCCTGGGCGGCGCGTCCGGTGGCTATACCTCCGGTAAGAAAGAGGTGATTGAATGGCTGCGTCAGCGTTCACGGCCGTATTTGTTCTCTAATTCTTTAGCGCCGTCTATTGTTACCGCCTCTATTAAGGTGTTGGAGATGTTGGCCTCCGGCGATGCGCTGCGCGCTAAGCTGTGGGATAACGCGAATTACTTCCGCGAAAAAATGTCTGCCGCCGGTTTTACTCTGGCCGGTAAAGACCACGCCATTATTCCGGTAATGCTGGGCGATGCCAAAGTTGCCGCAGAAATGGCCAAACGCATGTTGGCCGAAGGCATTTACGTGGTGGGTTTCTCTTTCCCGGTAGTGCCAAAAGGCCAGGCGCGGATCCGCACACAAATTTCAGCAGCACATACAACAGAGCAACTGGATAAGGCAATTGATGCCTTTATCCGTATTGGTAAAGACATGGGCGTGATCGCATAAGGGCGGGGCGTGAAAATGAAAGCATTAGCAAAGTTAAAAGCAGAACCGGGCATTTGGCAAACCGAAGTTGATAAGCCGCAAGTAGGCCCGAATGATGTGTTAATCCGCATTAAAAAAACCGCCATTTGTGGCACCGACGTGCATATTTACAAATGGGACGAGTGGGCGCAAAACACTATTCCGCACGGTATGGTGGTGGGCCACGAATATGTGGGTGTAATAGAAGGCATGGGCTCGGAAGTGCGCGGTTTCAGCATTGGTGATCGTGTCTCCGGCGAAGGCCATATTACCTGTGGTCACTGCCGTAACTGCCGCGCCGGTCGGGTGCATTTATGCCGCAACACTATAGGGGTAGGGGTTAACCGTGCCGGCTCTTTTGCCGAGTATCTGGTTATTCCGGCCTACAACGCCTTTAAACTGGCGGATAATATTCCGGATAATATTGCCGCTATTTTCGACCCGTTCGGTAATGCCGTGCATACTGCCTTGTCGTTCGATTTAGTCGGAGAAGATGTACTGATCACCGGCGCCGGCCCCATTGGCATTATGGCCGCGGCAGTGGCACGCCACGTGGGTGCCCGTCATGTGGTAATTACCGACGTTAACCCATACCGGCTGGAACTGGCGCTGAAAATGGGCGCCACCCGCGCGGTGGATGTTAGTAAGCAAAACTTAAAAGACGTAATGAAAGAGTTGGGCATGACAGAAGGCTTTGATGTGGGCCTGGAAATGTCCGGTGTACCGGCGGCGTTTCGCGCCATGCTGGATACGATGAACCACGGTGGCAAAATTGCCATGCTGGGTATTCCGCCTTCTGATATGGCGGTGGACTGGAACAAAGTGATCTTTAAAGGCTTGGTAATTAAAGGCATTTATGGCCGTGAGATGTTTGAAACCTGGTACAAAATGGCCAGCTTAATTCAGTCCGGGCTGGATTTAACACCCATGGTAACGCATGAGCTGCCGATGGAGCGCTTTCAGGAAGGCTTCGACATTATGTGCTCCGGCCAGTCCGGCAAAGTGGTATTAAACTGGTCATAATCAGCCAGCATAGCAACAAGGCGAACTCCGGTTCGCCTTTTTTATTGTCTGCTTTTTATACAGCAACTTGGGCTGCGCGTTACAAAGTAAAGATTAAAACTAATTAAGCTATTGAATTTATTCAGCATTAACAATTGGATTACTTTATGCATTGGCTAACTTGCAAGCAATTGCATATTACATAATCAATAACAAAATTAAGAGGTAATCCATGTTGAAGTCCATCCTTATCGCTTTGTCTGTACTGTTGCTCAGCGCTGTCACCTTGTCGCAGCCGGCACAGGCTGGCCCCATACTGACGCAAGAATTTCTTGCAGAAGATGCCGGCGGTGAAATCATTAGCATTGGCGCCATCAGTTTTGATACTGACGACCTTGATGAATGGTTCCCCGGCACCGGCGACTTGCTAGCTTGGGAAAGTTTCACCCTGTTCGGTTTTGAAATAGATACCAGCTTATTCTTTGTCAGTGTTGGCTTTAACCCAGAAGACCTTTATGCCGGTCTCGAATTCATCAGCTTTGATGTTACCGATGTTGGCATGACCATGGCGTTTCAGGGCTTTTTCGATCTGAATGACCAGAGCCTTCCGCCGCAGTTTACCATGTTTAATTTTATCAGCGGTGAGTTAACTGTGTCAGATATCTTTAGCCCGGGCCAGGTCTCGGTAGTGTCCGCTCCGGCGACTATATGGCTGCTGTTTGCTTCAGCAGGAGGCTTATTGTTACGTCAGCGCCGTCAAAATATGGTTTAGCTGGCATTGTCAGCTTTTTTTGCAAGGTGCCGGCTCGCCTACACGCCAACCTTCGGCACAGCATTGAGCTAATGCTGTGATATGGGGCGATAACCGTGCTTTTGCTGAATAACTGGCTGTCTGAATTTTATACAGTTGTTGGCGCTATGTTTGCCGCAGTAATACCAATATTGCGGTGAGATAAAACAATAAACGGAGATACAAAATGCCACGTAACAATTTTATGTCCGCAACGGCCTGTGCCGTTACGCTGGCTATCGCCGGGATTCACACCGGTGTGATGGCGAATAATTATCAGATAGAGATTGACCGCACCGCGCTGCAACAAGCCGGTGAAGATACCGAAGCTGTACCTTATATCGTACAGGTTAAGGGTAAAAGTGGTGTAGAAAAAGCTGAAGAGCTGGGCGAATTATTACCGGCAGCGCAATCTGTCACCGTTGGCCTGAACCGCTACAATGCGGCTTCAGCGCGCATGCTCAGCTACACCAATGGTTTAAAGCATTTCCATCAACAATTGGCTGCGCAAAATGGCGGCGGCAAGCTGCTCTACTCTTACACCCATACCTTCAACGGCTTTTCGGCGAAAATGACCGCAGCTCAGGCTGAAACGCTGCGTAACCATCCGAATGTAGCCGGAGTGTGGCGCGATGAAGCACAGCAACTGACGACGTCAAATACGCCGGCCTTTCTTGGCTTGACCACAGGACCGGACGGCTTGCATGTGCAGGGTGTTAAAGGAGAGGGGGTGGTAATAGGGGTAGTGGACAGCGGCATTTGGCCGGAACACCCCAGCTTTGCTGATGATGGCTCTTACGCGCCTTTAGCCGGTTGGGCCGGTGCTTGCGATACTGGCGAAGACGCCGATTTTAGTTGTAACAACAAACTGATCGGTGCGCGTTATTATAAAGAGTCGTTTGAAAGCGTGTATCAGTTACAACCCGGCGAGTTTGTCTCACCAAGGGATGCCGATAACCATGGTACTCATGTCGCCTCAACTGCCGGTGGTAATGAAGGTGTTACTGCTGTGTTGAACGGCACTGACGTGGCAACCGTGTCCGGCATAGCGCCACGCGCCCGCATTGCGATGTATAAAGCCTGCTGGAACAGCAGTTACACCAACCCGCAGGGCCAACCGGAACGTGGCTGTTTCGGCGGTGATACTATGGCAGCGATTGATCAGGCTGTAGCAGATGGTGTTGACGTAATTAACTATTCTATCAGCGGCAGCTTGACCAACATCACTACGCCGCAAGCCGCAGCAAAACTGCGTGCCGCTCAGGCCGGAGTTTTTGTCGCAGTGTCAGCCGGCAACAATGGACCAGCAGCAAGTACCATAGGTACGCCTGCACCCTGGGTAACAACAGTAGCTGCTTCGACCTACAGCGGAACCAGTGTCTCTAACGGCATTGAAGTTATCGCCGGTCCACTGCAAGGCTTATATCAAGCGATAGAAGCCGTCACGTCGACACCGCTGAGTGAAACCGGCGATGTTACCGCAGATGTAGCTGTGGCATCTCCGCTTGAAGCCTGTGAGCCGTTAGATAATGCGGCTGAACTGGCCGGTAAGTTTGCCCTGATGCAACGTGGCACTTGCAGCTTTGATATTAAGCTGGCCAATGCGCAAGCAGCCGGTGTTGCGGGGGTTATTATGTACAATAACTCCGCGGCAGCCCCTATTGCTATGGGCGGCACCGGCAGTTTTGCTTTTCCTGCTGTAATGACAACTTTAGCCGCCGGCAGTGCTTTGAATGCTGAAGTAAGCGGCGGCGGTGTGGTTACGGTAAAAATGAGCCCATCGGTGTTTGTTGACGATGTAGTGGAAGTGGGGAACCTGATGGCTGGTTTCTCCTCGCGTGGCCCTAACCTGAATACCTTTGATATTATTAAACCGGACATTACGGCGCCAGGGGTGAAAATCCTCGCCGGGGCTTCTGCGCAAACGCTGTTTGGTGCTCCGGGTATCAGCTTTACGTACCTGCAGGGCACATCAATGTCGAGCCCGCATATTGCCGGTATTGCAGCACTGGTGAAAGAGGTGAACCCTGGTTGGTCTGCGGCAATGATTAAATCCGCCATTATGACCACCGCGCGGCAAAATCTGACCAAAGAAAACGGTTTAACTGCTGCAGATCCGTTTGATTTTGGCGCCGGTCATGCGGTACCCAATAGTGCGGTCAATCCTGGTTTAACTTACCCGATTTCCAACTTAGAGTATTTCGCCTTCCTCTGTGGTGTCGGTGAAGCGGCCTTTGTGCAAACCGCCAGTGGTTTTTCCTGTGCTGCCTTTGTTAATGCAGGCTACAACACTGATGCCAGCCAGTTAAACCTGCCGTCTATGGCGATTGCAGAGCTGTCGGAGCAGGAAACGCTGCAACGTCGGGTAATGAATGTCAGTGGTTCTGCTTCAGTCTATACCGCCAGCATCGAAGCGCCTGCCGGCGTCAGTGTATCTGTGGTTACCAATGATGGCGGCAATACCTTGTCGGTACCGGCAAATGCAACTGTGCCTTACAGCCTGATTTTTACCCCAACCCAGGGGGCGATGATGGATCAGTGGGTATTTGGTGCCATTACCTGGTCTGATGGTGTCCACAGTGTGCGTAGTCCTATTGCTGTAAAAGTGGTGCCGCCGAAGTTAATTGTGGCGCCGGCAGAGGTTAATGGGTCGGTTGCCGCCAGAGGTGGCCGTGTCAGCTTCCCGGTAATGATGAACTACAGCGGTATGACCAGCACCACTATGCTGGGGCTTACAGCGCCCTTTGGTTCATCCGGTGTGGTAGCGCAAGACGCTGACAGCACTTTTGCCTTTAACGAGCCAGGCTTGGGCTTCCATACCTTCCTGGTACCGGAAGGCACAAGGCTGGTACGTTTCAGCTTGTATGAAGAGTTAACCGATGTAGCGGGCGCTGATCTGGATATGTTTGTCTATCGCTGTATAGGTTTCTCGTGCACTGCTGTAGGTAGCTCTGCCAATGAAGGTGGCTATGAAGAGGTAAGCTTAAGCGACCCGGCACCGGCGGCCAATGGTGCAGCCGGTGATTTCTACCTGGTGTTCGTGCATGGCTATTCGCTGCTGGGTGCAGAGCAAACGGCATACACTATGCCGGTTTGGGTAGTAAACGCGAACGAGGGTAACAGCCGTATAGCTGCCGGTATGCGGGCAATAGCCGGCCGGCCAAACAATGTTACCTTGATTACTACCGGCCTGACCGCCAGCCCGTTTCCGTATCTCGGTGTGATGTCATTTAAAGACGCCGACGGTAATGAACAGGCCACCAGCTTGCTGGAAATCATTGCTAACTAACCATCAGTGGTAAAGCAAAAGCCCGGTGTTTATGCCGGGCTTTTTTTCAGTAAAAACAGTGGTCTTTACCCTTGAATAAGCTGACCTATACTGAATAGGTTACTGACAACGCCGGATAGGCAGGAATGTAGTTGTGTGCAAAGCCAAATGCCCTAAAGGCAGGTTGATACGAAAACATACTAAGCTGTTCAGTGCAGTAGCGCTGATAAATGTAACCGGCAGCGCTTTGGCGTCTGTTGGTAATTCAGCTGCACAATTTTCCGGTTATACGCCGGTCGTTATGGCGTTGATATTGTTACTTTTTGTCGTAATGGTATTGCTGATTTTTGTGGTATGGCGGTTTCGTAGCATGGCGGTGGCTTTACGTGCAGAAATTGCCCGCCACGCTGACACTGAGCAACAGCTGGTGCTGCGCAATCAGGAGCTGCTGCAGTTAGCCAGCACTGACTTGCTTACCGGGTTGGCTAACCGGCGTGCCATTATGCAGCAAGCGATGATGGAGATCCGTCGTGCTAACCGTTACCAAAAAGATTTGGCGGTACTGATGTTGGATATTGATCACTTTAAGCAGATAAATGACCAGTACGGCCATGCCGCCGGCGATAAAGTATTGGCCGAATTTGCCGATGTATGCCGGCAAAGTATCCGTGATACCGATTTAGCCGGGCGTTACGGTGGCGAAGAATTCTTTATCTTACTGCCGGAGATTGATTTAAAAACGGCTATTCTGTCTGCAGAACGTATTCGTATGACAGTGGCCGAACATGCGTTTACCTTGCGTGATAGTACTGTACTGAATATTACCTGTAGCCTGGGCATTGCCATGTATCTGCCGGATCGCGATGACCTGGACAAATTGCTGCTACGTGCCGACCAAGCTTTGTATCAGGCCAAACATCAGGGTCGTAACCGCTGTTGTGTGCAGCAGTAAGCTAAATTTGCTAAGTAGAGAAATAATTCTTCACTGTCATATTAATGCAATAAAAATGCAGCAAACTGGTCAGGTACATACTTCGGATAACCGGGAACCTGATATGAAACTGAATACTTTTTCCAGCCTGTTAGTGGCGGCAACTGTCGCTTTAACCGCATCAGCAACAGCACAGGCACAAAGCCGTGACACTATCCAAATTGCCGGTTCTTCTACCGTGCTGCCGTTTTCTTCTGTAGTAGCAGAGGAGTTTGGTAATAATTTTGCTCAGTTCCGTACCCCGGTAGTGGGCTCAGGCGGCTCGTCAGGCGGTCTGCGTCAGTTTTGCCAGGGCGTAGGTGCTAACACTATTGATGTAGCCAATTCGTCGCGTAAAATCCGCCCGAATGAAGTAGAAGCCTGTAAAGCCAACGGCGTGAAAGAAATTATCGAAGTAAAAATCGGCTACGACGGCATTGTGTTCGCTTCACGCGTAGATGCAGCAATATTTCAACTGGAACCGGTACATGTGTTTCTGGCCCAGGCTGCACAAGTACCACAGAATGGTAAAATGGTTGCCAACCCTTACAGTCGTTGGAATCAGATAGATAAAGCTTTACCGGACCAGGAAATTTTGCTGGCAATTCCGGGCTCTAATCACGGTACCCGCGAAGTTTATGAAGAAAAAGTGGTAGTGCCGGGTTGCCAGACACTGGCTGACGTAAAAGCTATGGACAAAGAGGCTACACATAAATTCTGTACTGCTATGCGTACCGATGGCAGGGTAGTGGAAATTGCCGGTGATTACACTGAAACGTTGGCACGGTTACAGGCACAAAAAGATGCCCTCGGCGTATTTGGTTTAAGCTTTTATGAAGCTAATCGTGACCGTATTAAAGTGGCGACCGTATCAGGTGTAGAACCAAACCTGGATACTATTATCTCCGGCGAGTATCCGGTATCACGTCCGCTGTATATCTATATTAAAGGCGCACATATCGGTGTTATCCCGGGCTTGCAGGAATATGCGCAGTTCCACGTCAGTGAAGGCATGTCTGGCTTTGGCAGCGTGCTGGAAAGTGCCGGTTTAATTCCGCTGGCTGACGATGAGCGTGCGGCAATTGTACAAAACATCCGGCAGAAAAAGTCGCTATAATCTGTCTGTTGTTTATAAAGAGAACCTGTAGCGGGTTCTCTTTTTTGCATTCTTACTGTCATAAAAATGAAATATAAGCCGCTTACACTGCGCATCTTAGTAGTATTACGTGTAAGCCGTTTACGGAGCGACCATGAGTAACCTTTCGTTAATTGTCGTGCTGCTGATCCTGATGGCATTGGGCTACCAACTTGGTATGACCCGCAGCCGCAAAGTAGCAACAGTTAACCCCGATTTGCGCATGCATTCCAGGCCACATCATTACGGTATGATGGTTGGTTTATGGGCTGTACTGCCGGCGTTTCTTATCCTGCTGCTGTGGCTATGGCTGGCACCGGCGGTCATTAATTCTATGATGTTGGCACAATTGCCGGCCGACATCGCTGCTTTGGCCGCTGACGAGTTGCGTGTGGTGTCGCAGCGTATCAATAACTTAGCCGGTAACTTTGGTGTGGTAGCCGATGCTGCTGACTGGGAATTGGCAGCGGCAGAGCATTTGCGTCAGCTGAGAGCCAATAGTGCCCTGGTGCTGACTGCGTTAATGGCGGTAATAGCTGCAGTGGGTATGCTGTATAGCTTGCTGCGCATCACGCCGCGTTTAAAGGCGCGGCATCAGGTAGAGCGTGTCGTTAAAGCTTTGCTGGTACTGTGTTCTACCGTGGCTATTCTGACCACCATCGGCATAGTACTGTCGATGCTCGGTGAGACCATGAAATTCTTCAGTTATATTCCGCCGACTGAGTTTTTCTTTGGTACCACCTGGAACCCACGTTTCTCAACGGTAGGTGTCGGTGAGCAAGGTAGTTTTGGTTTAGTACCTTTGCTGGCCGGTACGACAATGATCGCCGGTATCGCCATGCTGGTGGCTATTCCGCTGGGTTTAATGGTGGCTATTTATCTGGCTGAATACGCGCCGTTAAAGCTGCGCAATACCGCCAAACCGGTTATCGAAGTGTTGGCCGGTATTCCTACCATAGTGTACGGTTTTTTTGCGCTGGTCACGGTAGGGCCCTTTTTACGCGATCTGGGCGCCGCAGTAGGGCTGGATATTAATGCTACCTCAGCGTTAACTGCCGGTGTGGTTATGGGCATTATGATTATTCCGTTTATCTCATCTTTGTCGGATGACATTATCACCCAGGTGCCGAAATCTATGCGCGATGGCTCGTTGGGGCTGGGCGCGACCAAATCTGAGACCATTTTAAAAGTGGTGCTGCCGGCGGCGTTGCCGGGTATTGTCGGTGCGGTGTTGCTGGCGGCCAGCCGTGCTATCGGTGAAACCATGATAGTAGTACTGGCGGCGGGTAACAGCCCGACGCTGACTGCTAATCCGTTTGAAGCGGTATCTACTGTAACGGTAACCATAGTTAATCAGTTAACCGGCGACAACGATTTTTCCAGTCCGCAATCACTGGTGGCCTTCGCATTGGGCTTAACCCTGTTCGTTATTACCCTGCTGTTGAACGTGATGGCGCTGGTGATAGTGCGTAAATACCGTGAGCAATACGAGTAAGTTATGACCATTATTGCAGAAAACCCGATTAAAGCTGTTGCAGCACCCAGCCAGGTGCAGCAAAAGGTGATAGCGTCGCTGACAAGGCGGCACCGCAAAGAAAATCTATTCCGCCGTTTGGGGCTTACCGCGGTACTGATCAGCCTTGGGCTGGTTGCGGTGTTGTTTATCAACATTCTTTCCAAAGGATTACCGGCATTCTGGCAGTCGGCAATTACGCTGGATATCTACTTCGATCCGCAGATCATCAAGATCCCGGCCATGCCACAGCAGCGTGATGATGAGTCCGATAACGATTTTCGTCAGCGGCATATTGAATGGCAAACCGAAATTGGCTTCGTTAACTTTAACCGGCTGATCACCGACAGCCTGCAAAAAGTGCTGCCGGATGCAAATAAGCACCGGCGCGACCTGGCGCGGGTGGTGACCTCAGGTGAGCGTTTTGCGCTGCGCGATATGGTGGTAACAGATCCGTCAATTATCGGCCAAACCCGTACACTGCACCTGTTAACTGATGCCAATATCGATGTTTGGTTAAAAGGTAATATTGATCGCAGCCTGCCGGACGGGCAGCAGCAGCTAAGCCCGAAAATGCGTGAATGGGTAGATAAGCTGTCCGCCGAAGGTGTTATTCAAAACCGCTTCAGCCTGGCGTTGTTTATGAACCCTGACTCGCGCAGCTCACTGGCTTCTGCCGGTTTAGCCGGCGCTTTTATGGGCTCGTTCTACATGATGCTGGTGGTGATTTTGCTGGCGGTGCCAATGGGGGTGGCCGCTGCCATTTACCTGGAAGAATTTGCGCCGCGTAACAAACTCACAGACCTGGTCGAAGTTAATATCAATAACCTGGCCGCAGTGCCATCAATAGTGTTTGGTTTGCTTGGCGCCTCAGTCCTGATTGGCTGGTTTAACCTGCCGATGTCAGCGCCGATTGTCGGTGGTCTGGTGTTATCACTGATGACGTTACCCACTGTGATTATTGCTACCCGCTCTACATTAAAGGCAATACCGCCGTCTATCCGTCAGGCGGCACTGGGGCTGGGTGCATCAAAGATGCAGGCCATTTTCCATCATGTGTTACCGCTGGCCATTCCCGGTATTCTTACCGGTGCTATTCTTGGCGTAGCCCAGGCACTGGGTGAAACGGCACCGCTGCTGTTAATCGGTATGAAGTCCTTTGTCGCGTCCATTCCGGCTTCACCGTTTGAACAAGCCAGTGCCTTGCCGGTGCAAATTTACCTGTGGCAGGGCAACGAGCTGCGCAACTTCTTTGAAGCCCGCACCTCGGCGGCCATTATTGTGTTGCTGCTGATGATGATTAGCTTAAACGGCCTGGCCATTTGGTTGCGGAAAAAATATGAGAAGCGCTGGTAAGCCAAGTTGTTAATTAAACCGCGCTCAACAGATTTAATTTTAAGGTAACGGATAAACAGATGAGTAATTCAGCTCCGGTAAAGATCAGTGCTACAGATGTAAAGGTGTTTTACGGCGATAATCAGGCGCTGCATGGCATCAGCATGGATGTGTATCAGAATGAGGTGATCTCCTTTATCGGCCCGTCCGGGTGCGGTAAATCGACCTTTTTACGCTGCATGAACCGGATGAACGATACCATAGAGCATTGCCGTGTTACCGGCAGTATTTTGCTCGATGGCCGTGATATCCATGAGCCGGCATTGGACGTGGTGCAGCTGCGGGCACAGGTGGGCATGGTGTTCCAAAAACCTAACCCGTTCCCGAAATCTATTTACGAGAACATCTCTTACGGGCCGAAGTTGCATGGCCTGGCAGAGCGCAAAGCCGATCTGGATGACATTGTGGAGTCCAGCCTGCGTCGCGCCGGTTTGTGGAATGAGGTAAAAGACCGGCTGGACCAGCCGGGCACCGGCTTATCCGGTGGTCAGCAGCAGCGTTTGTGTATTGCGCGCAGCATTGCAGTAAGCCCGGAAGTTATTCTGATGGATGAGCCTTGCTCGGCACTGGATCCCATTGCTACCTCTATTATTGAAGAGCTGATTGACGAGCTGAAGCAAAACTTCACCATCGTTATTGTCACGCACAATATGCAGCAAGCTGCCAGGGTGTCAGATCGTACTGCCTTTTTTCATTTGGGTAACCTTATCGAGATCGGCAATACCAATGATGTGTTTACTAACCCGCAGCAAAAGCGCACCGAAGACTATATTACCGGCCGCTATGGTTAAGTGTTGTTAAGCGGCGATAGGATAGTGGCGAAGACTAATTCAGGAGAACGGCATTATGCCAAATAGCAAAATCGGCGGCCATTATTCACAGGCCTATGATGAAGAATTACAGCAGGCGGTAGCGCGTTTAATGCAGATGGCAGAGCTGGCGCAGCAGCAGCTGATCGATGCGTTAACGGCTTTTACCACTGCAGATATGAAGCTGGCGCAACAGGTAAAAGACTTTGACCGGCGCGTGAATAATTTCGAAGTAGATATTGACGAACATTGCCTGGATATACTGGCACGGCGTCAGCCGGCCGCCAGTGATTTACGTCTGGTGTTGGCTGTGCTGAAAAGTATTAACGACGTTGAGCGCATTGGTGATTTAGCCAAACGTATTGCCAAAGCCTTGTTAAAAGAAGAGCCGGACAGCCGGCCGGGCACATCGCAGCTGGACGCCCTGGCACAAATGGGACAGAAAGTACTGCAGATGTTGCAGCGTGCACTGGCGGCCTTTGAGCAGATGGATGCAGAAGCAGCGTTGGCGGTATTACGCGAAGATAAAGCCATTGATGATGATTACGCCCGTATTTTACAACACAGCCTCAACAGCATGATGCATGATGCCCAGCAAATCAGTGTCAGTATGCAGATTTCACAAGTTGCCAAAGCATTAGAGCGGGTAGGCGATCACGGGCGCAATATTTGCGAACATGCTATTTTCCTCAGCTTAGGCCGTAATGTTTCCCACCTTAGCGATGAAGAATTACAGCAGGTCGTCGATAAAAAACGCAGTTAAGCAGTATATTTTGCAAAAAAAGGGGCTTTAGCCCCTTTTTTTATGCCAGATCACGGCAGACTACCGGCTATGCTGCTAATTTAATACATACTTTTCTTCAGAAAGTTTAATTTGGCTGCAGTCATAAAAACATCATTTAAAAGTCATAAATATGCCATTTTGTCATTTAACTGTCATGAAGTGGCCATATTATGACGCCGTCATCAACAGCTGGCCGCTGACGATAGTAGCGATGAGCCGGTAATAACTCAGGTGCAGAGTATGAAAAAAACTTCAGTAGTATTAGTCATGGCAATAGCAGGCGTAGCAACAGTGCAGGCTGAACCGATAACAATATATGGCCAGCTGAATGTATCAGCGCAGTCTGCAGATGAAGGCGAAGGCCGGTTCTCTGAGTTAAAAAGTAACAGTTCCCGCTTTGGCTTAAAAGGTGACTATGCGCTGGAAGACGGCCTGACGCTGGTGTATCAGCTGGAGTGGGGCGTGAATGTATCCGACAGCAGCAGTAGCAATGTTACCGCGCGCAATCAGTATATTGGTTTGGCCGGCAATTTCGGTGAGGTTCGCCTGGGTCGGCATGATACGGCAGCGAAGATGTCGCAGGGCAAGATTGATCAATTTAATGATTTTGAAGCCGACGTCGGCGGCTTGTGGGAAGCAGAAGTACGGGCGAATAACTCTATCAGTTATTTCACGCCCTCTTATAACGGTTTCGGCGCGCAGCTGACCTATATTTTGGAAGATTCTGCCGATGCTGAAGACGCTATCTCCGCTGCATTGTTTTATGGTGATGATAACCTTAAAGACAGTAATATTTTTGTCTCGGTTGCTTTTGACTCTGAAGTTAATGGTTATGACACTGTGCGCCTGAGCGGCCAAACCAAAGTGGCCGGGGTTAAGCTGGGCGCTATGTTGCAGCGTCAGGAAGATATCGTGACCGGTTTGGAGCAGGATGGCTGGTTAGCCAGTGCGGCATACCCGCTGGGCAAAACCGAGCTGAAAGCCCAGTATCAAACGTTGGAAGATGACAAAGCGATAAGCGTTGGTGTTGATTATAAAGCTGGGAAGAATACGACGTTGTTTGCCTGGTACAGCAGTTTTAATTTAGATACGCCAACGCCGGATCGTGACTATCTGGCGTTGGGTATTAAACATAAGTTTTAATCTGCTGCGCAATAAAAAACGCCGGCTGACAGCCGGCGTTTTGCGCTAGCAGTAATCTGCTTAGTATTTGTATGAGAAGCTTAAGCTGTAGCTTTGGCCTTCGATACGTTTTTGCAGTATTTCACCTTGCTGCAGAATTTCGACATCTTCATCCAGCAGGTTTTTCAGTCCCAGCTTCACGGTCATACTTTCCTGCGGCGTATAGCTGTAGGTGAAGTCCAGCGAGTTAAACGGTTGCTCGTAGGCATCGTCTTTATCGTTAACACCGGCAAAAGCGATACGCTTACCAAACACGTTGTAGGTAAAGGTAGCATTGTGCCGGTTGTTGTCTGAATCGAAACCCAGTTGCAGGTTAGCGACATATTTTGAGTGGCCGCTTAAGCCGCGCTCGAAATTAGTCAGATCAGCACCCGGGAATGCCTGGATTTTTATTTCTGACTCGCTGAGTGTCAGGTTACCGGCAATAAAGAAGTTATCGCTGATCTTGCCAAAGTCACCGCCAAACATATCCAGCTGCTGTAAAAATTCCGCTTCTACGCCATACAGCTTGCCGCTTTGCGCATTGCGGAACGACATTAACAGGTTACCGTCAGAGCCGGACAGTTCTATGGCTTCTATCGGGTTATCCAGATCTTTGTAGAACACACCCACACTGTAATTACTGTTGTCGTAGTACCACTCTAACCGGGCATCAACGCTGGTAATATCGGTGCTTTTCAGGCCGGAAAAACCGGTTACTTTAAAATCGGTAAGCGGGTCAACGTACAATACCGGGGTGACTTCACGTAAATCCGGCCGCACCACTGTTTGGCTGTAACCAAAGCGCGCTTGTAAATCATCGTTTATAAACCAGGTTAACGACAACGCCGGATAAAAACCGTCTTCCTGTAATACTGAGTCGGTTATATTGCCGCTGATTTCGCCATCTGCGGTTAACGGCAGCGAAATTTGCTTAAAGTCTTCGTAGCGCACGCCCAGGTTCAGACGAAACTTATAATCGTAGTTCAGCTCCAGTGCGCCATAGCCGGCATCAATCATCTGTGCGGCCAGATAGTCATCGGCCTGGGTCGTGACGTTGGAAATCTTAAAGCCGTTGGCGGCATTCAAAATATTATCGTCAGAGAAAATCTCTGAGAAGCTGCCGGATAACTGCTCAAGGCTATAACCTACGGTGTCAAAGTTAAAGCGATCGGTTTGTGCATTGCGGTTACGCTCAAAGTAGCTGTAGCCGCCGCTTAAGGTCATTTCGGCCTTACCCAGCGTTAATGGCAGTTTGGCATTCCAGCTGAAGTTTTCGGTGTTGTCTTTCATATCACCGAAGCTGTAATTTACCGCATTTTGGTTGCGGCGCAGGAACGAGGTAACAGATCCGTCAGCCTGAGTTTCATTCAGGTAGCGGTATTCTACTTCGCCCGGCGCATAGCGGCGCGCTTTAGCATCGGTGTATTGCCAGTCTACGGCTAAGTCCATCAGGTACGGGAAGTTATGTTTACCACGTATCTGATTACTCAGCATGGTACGTTCTTCGTACAATATGGAGGTATCAGTATTTGAACGGTTGCTCTCGTTTATTGTTTCTATACTGTCGCCGTTTTTAATTTTAATTTCGTCTTTGGTATCGCGCAGATAAATGGTTGCAGTTTCCAAGCGGTGATCCACGCCCAGCTCCAAACCAAAGTTCAGCATGCCGGACAGTTTTACCTGGTGTTCGGTACCTTTAATATCGTCATAACGGTTTAACGGCACCAGGTTGTTACCTGACACCGAGTAATAACGTTCCTGCTCGTCAATATTTTGTGTTGAGCGGTCATAACTCAAACCGGTCATTACACCAAATACCACGTTTCGCGCCAGTTCAAAGCGGTCGCCAAAAGACACACTGCCGTCAAAATCCGGTTTTACGCTTTTGCTGCTGATATCAATATCACGGTTAAAAGCAGTACCCAGCTCACGCACTATGGTTTCTGCCTGTGCCAGGTTGCCGGCATTGATGCCGCCTAAGGCTTCAGCGATATTTATCGGTGTTAAAATACCGTACTGAGCCTGGGCATTTGCCAGTTCAGGCGAAATGCCACGCAGGCCATCATCTTTACCGCGCCAGTCATCGCCGCCACCGGCATAATCAAAGCCATCGTCGCTGTTCAGGCTGTTATAGCCGGTACCGACAGCGATATTAAAACTGGTTTGCAGCGGAATGGCTGCGGTGCGGATGTTAACGTTACCGCCACCAAAGGCTGCCGGCAGCTCCGGCGAGTAAGCTTTTTGTACCACTAAGCTTTCAATAATGCCGGCCGGAAACATATCCAGCGGGATAACATTACGCGTTGGGTCGGGGCTTGGTACCATGGCGCCGTTAAGCAGCGTACTGGAGTAGCGCTCGCCCAAACCCCGCACATAAATAAACTTATCTTTTACCAGGGTTAAGCCGGTGACACGGCGCAGGGCAGTTGCAGCGTTGCTGTCGCCGGCGCGGGAAATTTGCTCCATGCCCAATAGTTCAGCAACATAAGGTTGCTCACGACGTTCTGCCGCGGCAGAGGCTGCTGAACTCATCAGACGGCCGGATACAGAAATACGTTCAACATCTGCTTCATTTTGTGCCGGTTGTAGCGGTGCTTCTTGCGCAGTAGCGCTCAGCGACACCAGCGCGGTTGCCGTGCCAAGGGCCAGCAGTACACTGCGGCCAACACGACTGAAATTAAACTTTTGTATGCTGCTCATCTGAACTTTGTCCTATCAGCTTGTACTGTTACTTCTGCGTTGCACTGAACGGCATTGTTGCGGCTTCAATGCAGTGGAATAAAAAAACACTGCCAGGCAAAACCCGGCAGTGTTTGGTGTTGTTAGTCGTCTAAACCGACAGTCCAACCTGCAGTCCAGTCATTACCGGCTTTAACAGCACCGATAAAGTCTACTGCTTCAAAGAAATCATCTACTACAGTCATATCTTTTGGCGCCGTAGCATCGATAGTAAAGATACCGTCCAGTACCGCGGCCTGGTTAGCAGCGAAGCTGTTGCCTGCCTGACCCAGGAACCATTGCTCTGTGGTGGTGCCGTTACCCAGGTCGCCTACGGTAGGTTCGTTGCAGGCAATAACCGAATTGGTCATTTCCAGTGTGCCGGCGATAGCGAAAGCTTTAGTTTCGGTTGAGTCAAGCTCCAGACATTCACCCATACCGACAGGGCCTGTGATAACAAAGTTATGCAGCTTGGCATTGGTGCCGGCGCGTAGTAAAACGCCCTCTGAGTCATCATCACCGTCGAAGTTATTACCGATAATGGTCATATTGGCGATAGTCGGGTTAGATACCGGTGTAGCAGTAAGATTGTTTGCCTGGTTATCAGCTTCAATACCGCGGTTAGCCTTTGAGTCATCGGCGCCGTGTTTTACCAGCACAAATTGCAGCTTACCGCGCCAGCCGTCAGCCCAGTCCACTGAGTCATCACCGTTAGAGGTCAGCACCACATTTTTACAGCTAACTGCACCACCAAACATTTCAATGCCGTCGTCCACATTCTGGTGTACCTGAATGTTTGAACACTGTGTGCCTGAACCGACACCGGCGAAAGTAATACCGTTTAATTCGTTATCCGGGATAACTTCAAAGCCAGCGTGTTTTACTACTACGTAGTTTAAAGTGCCGCTGCTGTCTTCCCAATCGCCGCCGCCATAAGGTCCGGCGTTACCTTCGGCTTCAACTAAGCAGCTGTCTAAATCGGCCTGATCAGCACATTTGGTCGTAGGCGCTTTACCCAGTAATACCAGACCACCCCATTGACCGGCAGCTGTTGGTGAACCGATAACATCCTGCACTGAAGTCATTACGATAGGGTTAGTGGCTGTGCCGTTGGCTTCAATTTTCGAGCCGCGGGTTACCACGAGGAAATCGGCACCGGATTTGCCGAAGATAGTTACGCCGGGCTGCACTGTTAACGTAGCGGCAGTGGTGTTATCAACACCAACGCGTACGCGGCCGTCTAACACATAGTCAGCACCGGCTGCCAGGGTGATGTTAGTGGTAATATCACCAGTTAATTGGCAGTTTAACCGGCCGGTTAAGCTGTTTACTTCGCTGGTGCCGGCAGGGCAGGCCGCCAGGTCGTCATTAGCATGCAGGCCCACAGTCCAGCCTACAGTCCAGTCGGTGGTGCCGTCAAAGGCGCCGATATAGTCAACGTCGTCAAACCAAGGGTCAACGTTATTAGCTACATTATAGCCATTACCTAATGCCGGTGAATTTGGTGCAGGTACATAGCCGCCTAATAACGCGTCGCCAACGAAATTGCCAGGTTGATCATTAAACCAGGCTGCAGCATCAAAAACGACATTTTCATTTTCGTCTTTTTCATTTTCAAATGGTGTTGTGCAATCAATAATAGAGTTGCGAAACACAATTTCGCCGCTGTTAGCGAAAGCAACGGACTCAGCGCTGTCAATTTCAAAGCACTCGCCCATACCTGCCGGGCCGGTGATAATAAAGTTGTACAACTCTCCGGCAGTGCCGGCGCGCAGTAATACGCCTTCTGAGTCGTCTTCGCCATCAAAGTTATTACCAATAATGGTCATATTGGCGATACGCGGCTTAGATACCGGCTCGGCAGTAAGGTTTCCGGACTGATTATCGGCTTCAATACCGCGGTTGGCTTTAGTATTATTCGGGTTATGACGAACTAGCACGTGCTGCATGCGGCCGGTCCAGCCGTCGGCCCAGTCCAGTGAGTCGTCACGGTTACCGGTTAATACCACATACTTGGCATCTACAGTACCGCCGAAAAATTCAACACCGTCATCCAGGTTGTTATGTACCTGAATATATTCTACTTCTGTACCGCGGCCAACACCGGCAAAAGTAATACCGTTCAGCTCGTTATCCGGAATAACTTCAAAGCCGGCATAACGTACCTGCAGATACTTCAACGCGCCGCTATCGTCTTCCGGGTCTGCACCGCCGTATGGGCCGGCTTCGCCTTCAGCCTGAATTTCACAGCTTTCCAGCGCAGCCTGATCACATTTGTTGCTCGGTGCATTACCCAGTAATACCAGGCCGCCCCATTCAGCGGTAGATTCATCATCCGACAAGCCCAGCATATCGTTAACTGACGTCATCACGATAGGTGCTGCAGCGGTACCTACCGCCTGAATTTTTGAACCACGGGCCACTACTAAGTAATCAGCGCCGCTTTTACCAAATACATAAGTACCCGGCTCAATAGTTAAGGTAGCGCTATCGGCGTTATCATTACCCACAGTAACCTTGCCGCTTAATGACCAGACGATATCGGCAGTTAAGTGGGTGTCGCTGGTAATGGTGCCGCTGATTTCACATACGGTTTTATCCACACCTGCCAGGCTGCTGCCCTCAGTGGCAAAAGCCGGGCAGTCTGCAGTTGGTGGTGGTGTGCCATTGCCGTTGTCATCGCCACCAGCATTCACTACCAAGTCGCCACCACAGCCAGCCAGTATCAGTGCTGACGCTATCGCGCTTAGTTTTAATAGTTTGCGTAAAGCCATTACCATCTCTCCATTGAGTTGTTATAGGTCGTGCGTAATAAGTTGGGTGCACCCTACAACAGGGAAATGACGCTTTTATTACACTTTTGCGGCTGTCATATTACGGTCACAGCAGCGGCTGTTAACATTGGGGGCCCAGGGTGATTGTCAAAAAAAATTCATCTAAGTGTCACGGCTGACATTGTTCTATGGTGTTTATATTTTGTGAATTATGTATTTTATTTGTGTTGTGTTGGCGTTTGGCCCGGATGAGTAAAGATTAACCGTGTGTTTTCATAAAAATGTCATAAACTGCGGCAATACTATGCGCAGTAGATAGTTAGAACAGTGCCGGCACAGTAGCCGGGTAACAGAGTGTGGTGGATGCTATGGCAAGAAAGATCCTGGTGGTGGAAGATGAAGCCCCGATCCGCGATATGTTGTGTTTTGTACTGGAGCAAAATGGTTATCAGGCAACAACTGCTGAAGATTATGACTCGGCGATTAATGCTCTGATGGAACCCTACCCGGATTTAGTCTTACTGGATTGGATGTTGCCCGGCGGCAGCGGTATTCAGATCGCGAAGAAAATGAAACAACACGAGCTGACGCGCAATATCCCGATTATTATGATCACTGCCCGCGGTGAGGAAGAAGACAAAGTACGCGGCCTCGAAGTAGGTGCCGACGACTATGTTACCAAACCGTTTTCTCCAAAAGAGCTGATGGCGCGCATTAAAGCGGTGATCCGCCGTGTGGCGCCCACCAGCCTGGATGAAGTGATAGAAGTGCAGGGCTTAAAGCTGGACCCGGTATCGCACCGTGTGATGGCTTCCGATCAGGCACTGGACATGGGGCCAACCGAGTTTCGTTTACTGCATTTCTTTATGACCCACCCGGAGCGGGTATACAGCCGCGAACAATTGCTGGACCATGTATGGGGCACTAATGTGTATGTGGAAGACCGCACTGTTGATGTGCATATCCGCCGCCTGCGCAAAGCGATTTCTATTGCCGGACATGATAGATTAGTGCAAACCGTGCGGGGCTCCGGCTACCGTTTCTCTGCTAAGTAAGGTTATATACCAACGCTATGCGTCAGCTGTTATCTAAAAGGAAGGTGTACACCAGACTCTTCCTTTTTTATTGTTTTATTGCCTTAGTTGGCCTGATCTCCAACAGCTTGCTGCTGGCGCTGTTGATATTTACCGTAGCGCTGTTGCTGTGGCATTACCATCATTTGTTTTTAATGGACAAATGGTTGTGGCGCGATCGCAAGCTATCGCCGCCGATCAGCGAAGGTATTTGGGGCCACTTATTCGAAGGCATATACTACCTGCAGCGGCGTGACCGGCGTAAAAGGCGCGAATTGCGCAATGTAGTACGCCGTTTTCGCGACGGTGCCGAAGCCCTGCCGGAAGCCGTTGTGGTAATGCACCGTGACTGGAGCATTATCTGGAGCAACAAACTGGCGCAAATTCTGGCGGGTTTGCATTGGCCGGCCGATGAAGGCCAGCGGCTGGATAACCTTATCCGCCATCCGGATTTTTTACAGTATCTCAAAGCAGGTAAATTCGAGCTGCCGATAGAGCTGCCCTCGCCGGTAAACGACCAGTTAACGCTGGAGTTTAATATTATGGCCTATGGTGTAGAGCAGTACCTGCTGATAGTGCGTGACATTACCCAACTGAAGCAACTTGAGCAAATCCGCAAAGACTTTGTCGCTAACGTATCGCATGAACTACGAACCCCGCTTACCGTGTTGCAGGGCTACCTGGAGGTGATGGACGATGAGCACCTGCCGGATAAAACCATGTGGAAAAAAGCCCATAATGTCATGCTGGACCAAACCAAACGTATGGATGCGCTGGTGCAGCAACTGCTGACGTTATCGCGTATTGAAGCCTCAGCACGGGTGCAGTTTGACGATGAAGTGGATGTGCCGGCCATGTTGTTGCAGCTGGAGCAGGAGGCGCAAACAGTAAACCGTGACAAGCAGCATCAGCTGGTGTTCGACATAGATCCGCAGCTGAAAATCACCGGGGTAACGGAAGAGCTGCGCAGCGCTTTTTCTAATCTGGTGATCAATGCGATTAAATACACGCAAAACGGCGGTGATATCCAGGTCAGTTGGCAGCGGCAACACCTCAAAGCGGTGTTTTCTGTCAACGACAATGGCCCGGGCATAGCGCCGCAGCATGTAAAACGTTTAACCGAGCGTTTTTACCGCGTAGACGAAGCCCGCGCCCGCAATACCGGTGGTACCGGCCTGGGCCTGGCGATAGTGAAGCACGTACTGTCGCGACACAACAGCCGGCTGATGATTTTCAGCGAGCCGGGCAAAGGCAGCAGCTTTTCCTTTACACTGCCGCCTGAGCTGGTACATGGCAACAATGCAAATACAAAGAAGAAACGCAGCAGTAAACCTGTCTGACCTATACCTGCTATAAATAAAACCATTGTCACAATTTGGCCCTATAGTTATAGTCTGTACCTCAGTAAGCGATTACATAAATAAGCCACGGAATGGGCAAGGCCGGAAAATATGAGCAGAGTAGTGAAACGGGTGTTACTGCTGTTAGCTATAGTTGGCAGTAATGCATGGGCCGCTGAACCGGTGCAAAGCATTAAGGTAGGGATTTACTACCCGCAAGTGCCGCCCTATATGTATAAATCTGACGCTACCAGCCAGGTGCGTGGTGTTATACCTGAACTTCTGAATCAGTTTTTTTCTGCTAATCATATTCGGGTCAATTATGTAGAAGACAACCGCCAGCGTGCCGAGCTTAAACTGTACGACGGCGAGATAGATATGATGGTGCTGGCCGAGAAATGGAGCAAGCAACCGGACAAAGCGCTGTACAGCAGCACTGTAATAACCCACCGCGATTACATCTATACGCTGCAACCGCAAAAATTGCAGGCACTGCATGCGTTGAAAAACAGCACTATTTGTTTACGCCGGCATTATGTTTATAACGGCCTGCAAGAGGCGCTGAGCAGTGGCCGGCTACTGCGGCTGGATTCCGACAGTGAATTTGATCAAATGAATATGCTGGTAAACGGCCGCTGCGATTTTGCCTACCTGAACGAACATGTAGCGCAGTGGCTGAAACTACACCAGTTTGCCGACGCCGAGTTATACCGCTCTGACTATATAGTGGATGAAACCGGGCTTACGCTGGCGTTATCATTAGAGTGGCAGCCATTGCTGCCTAAGCTGAATACCTTTTTGCAGCAAGCGGCTGAGTCCGGTTTGACGGACAATTTGTTACAGCAACATATTAACGGTTCCGCTGCCAGCCAATAACCAGAGCATATTGGCTAACGGCCGGCTGTTAACCTCTTTCACTTACTCAGCAGCGTTTTTGCGTTGCTGCCAGCAGCGGTTAATCGCCTCTTCAGCTACCTGGCCCAGCACATCTTGTTCCAGCGCATCGGCGCGGCCCAAAAAGGTTTGCGCCAGTTCGCGGTCTGCCAGCACTGTTGCTACCAAGGTTATCGCATCGTCCAGCGTGGTGCCGTGCTCGTAATACCTGACCTGATGATTGGTATCAATCACCAGATCATCCGACTGCTTGCACCATTTTTTAAACACTTGCCTGGCCAGTTGCCGATAGCGGGCCTGTGGCCCGCCAAACACGACAAAAAACGTGTCTGCGCTGGCTTTGTTAAACTGCGCGGTTATTTTTTCCAGTTGCAGCAGCAAGTGCATCGTTTCATCTGTAGCGCTTTGCAGCATTAACTGCGCAAAAACGGGCTCCAGTTTGTGGCTGTATTGCAGTATCAGGCCGTGATCAAGAGTGCCATCGTACGCCACAGTACTGAGCAATTGCCGGGTGGCGGCAAACAGCTGCCGGCCCGCAGGATTATCAATCTCACGTTTAAGCTGTGCCAGCAGCTTGCGCAATAAGACTGCAGCATCCGGTTGTGGTGTTTGCAACAGGGTGTAATAAACCGCCATGGTGCTGTGGCTCAGGGCTTTCAGCCGGTGATAGGCCGGACCATTAACGGTATATTCACTGATACTGTCGCCACAACAGGCAATCAGGCGGCTGTCCATGCGCACAATTAGCAGAATATCACCGCGGCTGATTTTGTCGGCAAAGTGTTGTTTTCTCCTCGCATACTGAAGATGAAACAGCTGATTAATTTCACCCAGGGCTGAGCCTGCCGGTTCAGCCTTAGTGTCCTGCAACTTAATGTTCATCCACTTACCTGCTGCAGTTTTCATCTTAAGGCAGATGGTTGCCGCCGGTAACGCCAATTACTTCGGCTGTTACATAGCTTGATTCTTGCGATGCCAGATAGACATAAGCCGGTGATTAGTGCTTTGCGGCCTGTTAATCTGCCACTGCTGTGGTAGGTGTTTTCACCGTGGTCAGCCTTTGGCGACAATATCGCATCGAGCCCGGGATCTGGCTGGGACTCATCATAGGGAGTGCTGTCTATCGGATACTGCTTGCGCGGGTCTTGCATAGTGAACTGATTATTAGCGGGCATTTAATACCTCCGGGTTTGTAGATATAAAGTCAGGAAGAACGAACGATACCCCGGCAGTTGCAGATTCTGTGCCTTTACGGCCTGGTTAATAAATAATGCAGTTTAATCAGGCAAACAGGCAGCTAAATGGCAAACAGTAATGTAGCAAACAGGAAGTACCAGTTAGCAGATGCGGAATATCTTACCGGCACATAACGTAAAACTTTCATGGCTAGCGGCATGTCGCAAACGCAGCTGTGGTTAATTGGCAGTTAACCTTGACTCAGGTATATCCTGGTACTATGAAAATAAAAAAGTATCTGCTGTTGTTGCTCCCGGCTGTGCTGGTAGCAGGTTTTGTAGTGCCGGAGCGCATTAATATACCGGTTAGCGGCGCCGCACAGCGCGACTGGCACCCGGACTCTTTCTGGTATGAACCCTGGGGCAGCTCCGGTGTACACAAGGGCATTGATATTTTTGCTAACAAGGGTGTTGCTGTAACCAGTACCACAGCTGGTATAGTGTTATATCAGGGCGAAATTGCCAAAGGCGGTAAGGTAGTGTTGGTGCTGGGGCCGAAATGGCGGCTGCATTATTTTTCTCATCTCAACAACATCGATGTCAGCAGTTTTACTGCGGTAAGGTCGGGTGAGGTTATTGGTTCAGTAGGCGACAGCGGCAATGCCAAAGGCAAACCGCCTCATTTGCACTATTCCATAGTACGGCTTATTCCCGCACCGTGGGCGATAGATAGCAGCAGCCAGGGCTATAAAAAAATGTTTTATATTGACCCCGGTAGTTATCTGGCTGGCGAATAGCTGCCAGCCGTGTTGGCATTAGTGCCTATTTATAACTGTAAAACGGAGCAGCACTGGTTCGCACTCAGCTACAGGGCTGCGACGGCCTGTTGCCGGAAGCAATCGACATGATGGTCATTTACCATGCCACAGGCCTGCATATGAGCGTAAATAATGGTAGAGCCGACAAACTTAAAGCCGCGTTTTTTTAAGTCTTTACTCATGGCGTCCGACTCCGGGCTGGTGGCGCGGTAATCGCTTGGGCTGGCAATGTGGTTTTGCTGCGGCTTACCCCCGACAAACTGCCATTGATAGTTGCTGAAGCTACCAAATTCAGCTTGCACTTCAAGAAAGCGGGCGGCGTTATTAATGGCAGCTGCCACTTTTAAGCGGTTGCGGATAATGCCGGGGTTTTGCAGCAGCTCTGCCGCTTTGGCCTCATCAAAAGCGGCGACTTTAACCGGGTCAAAGTTAGCAAAGGCAGCGCGGTAGTTATCGCGCTTTTTCAGCACTGTGTACCAGCTAAGCCCCGCTTGGGCCGCTTCCAGCGTTAAAAACTCAAACAGCTTGTTATCGTCATATACCGGCACGCCCCACTCAGTATCGTGGTAGGCAACATAATCCGGTTTGCTTAAATCTACCCAACCGCAGCGGCACGGTGTGTTCATTGTCAGCTCCTTATTGTTCCAGCTTGGGTGGTTGCGCCAGATAATCCAGCGCCAGCCCGGTTAAGGCCCGCACACCGTTTACCAGGGCATCTTCGTTAACATCAAACATCGGCGAATGGTTCGGCGGGACTTCGCTAAGCGGTTTGCCATCGGGCGAGATGCCTAAAAAGAAAAACACGCCCGGAATTTGCTGCTGATAGAACGAAAAATCTTCGGCGCCGGTAATGGGTTTAATCGATGCCATGCCTTTGCTACCCGCTGCCCACTTAAGGCTTGGCATTGCCCAGTTGGTTAAAGCCGGGTCATTCCAGGTAACGGCTGCAAAGTTGTGTACATGAAAGTCGGCCTCAGCGCCGCTGGCTTTGGCAATATGCTCGCTGGTGTGCGCCATGCGGGCGATTAAATCTTCGCGCATCTCGCTGTCAAAGGTTCGAATGGTACCTTCCAGTTTTACGTCATCGGGAATAATATTCCAACGAATACCGCCATGTACCTGGCCAAACGACACTACAGCCGGTGCTTTGGTGACATCAATTTGCCGCGCCGGTATCAGGTTAATGGCGCTGATCAGCTGGCCGGTAACGTTTATCGGATCTATGCCACGCCATGGGCTGGAGCCATGCACTTGCTTGCCTTTAACGGTAATTTGGAAACTGTCGGCCGCGGCCATTATGCCTTCGGTTTTTACCTGTAACTGGCCGGGCTCGCCAGGCCAAACATGCAGGCCAAAAATGGCAGACGGGGTAGGGTTAGCAAATAACCCCTCGGCCAGCATCATTTTGGCGCCGCCTTCTTCACCGGCCGGCGGACCTTCTTCTGCCGGTTGAAACACAAACATAATAGTGCCGGCAATATCCGCCCGTTGTTTGCTCAGTACTTCGGCGGCGCCCATCAACATAGCTACGTGGGCATCGTGGCCACAAGCGTGCATTACACCGGTTTGCTGGCCGTTAAACTCGCTTATCACCTTAGAAGCAAACGGCAAGCCGGTTTGCTCTGTCACCGGCAGTGCGTCCATATCGGCACGTAACGCCACTACCGGGCCTTCTTTACCGCCCTTTAAAATGCCCACTACACCGGTATGAGCAATGCCGGTGCGTACTTCCAGGCCGAGTTTTTCTAAATGCGCTGCCACTTTAGCGGCAGTTCGCACTTCGCGGTTCGACAGTTCCGGATGCTGGTGAATGTCACGGCGCCAGCTAATCACCTTTGGCATTACCTGCTCTATTTGCCTGCTTAGCTGTGGCCGTTGTTCTGCCACGGCGTTCGGCGTGTGTAACAGCGGTAATAGAGCCAAACTTAATACTGACCAGCGCATAGTAACTCCATAATTTTTATATAGTGTTACTACCTTAAGCGCCCCACAGCAAAAAGCCAAGGGGCGACGCTAAATCAGTTCCGGAACAGCTTAAGCCATCAGTTAACCAGCCACGGTGTTAAGCCGGGCTCAGGGTTATAAACCAAACACCACTTTTTCGCTTTTTAACAACCGGCTGCTGGCGTAACTGCAGGCGGCAAAGATGGCCAATGTCAGCAGGCCGGATACCAACAGTTGCGGCATAGCGATGGCGCTGCCTTTTAGATAGGCGATCATCGCTTGTTGTTGTGCGGCTATCGGCAGCCACTGCAGGTAATCCGGCGCTATGTTATAAGCTGTCACCATGCTCAGGCCCGCCGGTACCAGCAGCACCATAGTCACGTAGGTTTGTGCTTCTTTAAACGACTTGGCAACGAAAGACACCATCACTTGTAAACTGGCTGACAGCAGCGCCAGCGGCAAGCCAAGCAGTAGTGTGAACAGCATAAAGTCGGCATTTAAGCTGATGTTAAAGCCCAGTTGCTGCCAGGGCACCATGCCATAGGCAAACTTGGACACCAGCAGAATAACCAGCAAGCCCAGCATGGAAAAACAAGCGATGGCGGCAATTTTAGCCAATACCAGCTGCAGGCTGCTTAGTGGCTGGCTAAGTAACAGTGTTAGCGAGTTACGCTCACGCTCGCCGGCACTGGTGTCTATGGCCAGGTTCATCGCGGCGTAGAACAGCGTTAAAATAATGCTCAGAGTGGCAAAGGCTAAAAAGGTGCCGCCGCGGGAGTCTGGCGTAGCCTGATCCTGTACCTGCACATCCACCGGCTGCATTAACTGTGGATCTATACCGCGCGCCATCAGGCGTAAAGTGGCAATGTCACTGTTGTAACGGCCAAGCTCGCGCTCTAAGCGTCGGATAGCCGTTTGCAGCTGGTCGTCGGCACGATCGGCATCTATAATGACTGTCGCCGGCCGGCCTTGCTGCATCTGCTGCTGAAAATCAGTGCTGACTACTAACCGAATAGCTTTGACCTCAGCCCCTTCGCCATGGCGGATATCGTTGTTGGCCAGATATTGCACCAGCGCCGGCGCGGCGTCAGCGTTGTCGATGCTGATCAGTAACTCATCGCTGGAGCTAAGCTGCCTTAGCAGCACTGAAAACAGCAGGCACATCAGTAGCGGTGTGCCAACAGCATAATACAGTCCGGCCATGACCGAGCGTTTATCACGGCTGGCATCGAGCAGTTCTTTACGAAACAAAGTACGAAATAAGTTCATCATGCTGCAATTCCTTCATCAGTGCCAATCAGGCTAATAAATGCATCTTCCAGGCTGGTTTTGCCGGTACGTAGACAGAGTTCGGCCGGTGAGCCCTGCGCCACCACCCGGCCTTCAGCCATAACCACCACCTGATCACACAGCGCGGCCACTTCTTGCATGACATGGCTGGAAAACAGCACACAATGGCCTTGCTGTTTTAACATCAGCAGTAAATCGCGCAGCAGCCGGGTGCTCATTACATCTAAACCGCGGGTTGGCTCGTCCAAAACAATATTGGTGGGCTTATGCACGATGGCCTGGGCTAGCGCGGTTTTCATGCGTTGGCCCTGTGAAAACCCCTGACAGCGCCTATCGGCGATATCCTGCATTTTTAACAAACTGAGAGTTTCGGCGGTGGCGAGTTTGGCATCTTGTGTGCTCATGCCATTGAGCTGTGCAAAAAACTGCACATACTCGCGCGGGGTTAACCGCTCATATAGTCCAAAAGGATCAGGAAACAGCCCCAGTTGTTGTTTTGCTTGTGTGCTTTGGGTTGCCACGTTCAGGCCGTCTATCTCGGCGCCGCCGCTGTCTGCTTTCAGTAAGCCAAACAGGGTACGTAAACAGGTGGTTTTTCCGGCACCGTTGGGGCCTAATAAGCCGGTGATAGTGCCATTTTCTGCCTGAAAACTCAGGCCGTTTAATGCCTGCACCCGGCCTATTTTTTTATGCAAATCGGTTACTTTAATCATGGTTTATTCCTGAGCGCTGATAGTAGTGGAGGTTGGGCTTGCTGCCAGAGCAGTTGCAGTTGGCATAACGGCGCCATTGGCATTGGTTAAAAAGGCTTTACGCAGCTCTTGTTGCAAGCAGCTGTCATCCAGTGCGCTGGCAGACTGCAGGTTAATAAACTGGCTAATCAGTTTTGGCGCGCAAGTTTGCGAAGCGACAATGTGGGTCGCATGCGGTGCAATCAGATGGCGGGCATTGCCCATCCGCGCCATCGCCAGTTCAGCCCAACCAGGCGGGGTGACCGGATCTAAGCCACCGGACAATAACAGCACCGGCGTGTCGGTTTGCAGTGGCGCCGTGTAATCGGCAGCGACCGGCTTAACCTGCCACACATTACAGCTGGCCTCAGCGCCTTCCAGCCAGCTGTGGCCTAAATAGCTTTGCGCAAATTCAGCACGGCTCTTTTCGGTCCAAAATGGCTGGTCTTCAGCACAGACCACGGCAAAGTTAACCCCGATGGATAAATCTGCAGCAAAATCCTGTGCCAGCATTAAGCCGACGAGGGCGCTATAATCGCCTTGTGTAGCTTGCTCTACCACCATAGGGATCAGAGCACGATAACGATTACTGTAGAGCGCAAAGCGCAGCGCTTGTTGTAGTTTGGCCCGGGTGAGTTTCAGTTCAATCAGCTCAAAAGTGCGTGGGTGGCGAACCTTGCTGCTAATGGTGCGTTCAGTCAGCGTTTGTTGCAGCTGCTGCAGTTGCGCCCGGGCAGTAGGAAATTGCTGGCGGCATTCCGGTGACGCATCACAATAAGCGTAGACGGCTTCCAACGACGCATCAGAGGCGGCACCCATAGCGCCGAAGCTTTGGTTAAACGGCACTACACCATCCAGAGTGGCAGTGAGCACAGCATCCGGATACTGGCGCATATACTCCTGCGCCATCCGCGTGCCGTACGAGCCACCATACAAATGCAGCTTTTGATAACCCAGTGCCAGACGTACCGCTTCAAAATCAGCCGCGGCGGCTACTGTAGTGTAATGGCTAAGATCAACCTGTAATTTGTCCAGACACAGCTCTGTTTCCCTGCGCGTCATTTCGGCCATATCCAGGCTGTTTTCATCCAGCGCAAACTGGCTGGTTAAGTTCAGGCCATCACATTGCAGTAGACCGGACTTGCCGGTACCGCGTTGATCGACCAGCAGGATGTCGCGGCTTTCCCGGGCGTAGCGCAGGGCATGGGCGAAGGTTGCCGCCGCATCAAACGCGGCTTGACCAGGCCCGCCGGCAAAGCCCAGTACCGCCTCTTGTGGGTGTAACGGGTTAATTGCGGGCAACACGGCAAAATGAATATCGATGCCGGCATCCTGAGATGGCGCCGCAGCGTGCAGTGGCCGGCGAATACTGCCGCACAGCATACGGTCAGTTAAATTTTTGGCATAACAAGGTGTCAGTTCAGGTGCAGCCTGTGGTGGCGTTTTTGCCTGCTGCGCACTCACTGCTGCCGGCATCAGTAACGCCGTTGCCGCAACAAGCGGCCAGGCAGCGCATAGGTATTTTAATTTTAGTGTGTTCAAACGGGTGCTCCTCAAGGTATTGATAATCAACAGAACAAGCTTGTTAAGCTGTTTGATGATTAAGTCGGGCAGGGAAGGAGCACTGTTACATTATTTAATTTTTTTATTTTTGTAACACTTTGACCACAAAAACAGACTCAGGGAGCGCGCAGCGACAGTAGCCGTTGTCTAACTGCGCGGTTTTCTAAACTTCAGCACCATCTGATTAACCTCGCCAATGGCCAGGTGTTTAGCCTTTTCGGTTTCATCGCCGGCTAAAGTGGGTGGCATTGACCACACTCCTGCCGGGTGATCGGCGCTATCTTTCGGGTTAAGCAGCATATCGTTGCGTGCTTCAAAGCTAAAGCCGGCTGCTTTGGCCTGGTCTAACCATAACTGTTCCGGCACATAGCCTGATTCTTTCCAGTCAGTGTCCAGCATATGATCCGGCAGGCGTGGTGCCACTACGCCCAATACACCACCCGGTTTTAGTGCCCGATAAAAGTTGGCCAGGGCGTGTTTTAACGAGGTCTCGCCATCAAAGATATAAAACTGATTACGGATAGACAGCACTACATCAGCGCTGCCGGAAGGCGCGATAGCAATACCGGCCAGTGGGGCAAACTCAGTTACGGTGACATTTTTGTACACCGGGTGTGATGCCAGTTTGTTGTTATAGTCTGCGCGGCCTTTTTGCATATAGTCAGCGGGCAATAAGCTGAACTTATCAGAGAAATGCGCGGCATACAGCTTGCCTTGCTCCGCCAACAGCGGTGCCAATACTTCGGTATACCAGCCAGAACCCGGCCATATTTCCACCACAGTACTTTGCGGTGTAACCTCAAAAAAGGTCAGCGTTTGCTCAGGCTTGCGTGCAGTATCGCGCAGTTTATTGGCGTCGGTGCGGGCTTCATGTTGCAACGCCCGGCTAATATCCGCGTGGGCAATACAGCTGGCGCTGCTTGCCAGTAATAACAAACTTACATTCAAGAGTTTAGTGAGCATCAGCAGATCCTGTAATGGTGCGTATTTATTCGGGAAGTGGTTAAAAGGTAACCCTAAAAGTCTGTTTTCAAAAGTGATTTAACGGGTTAATCCGCTGACGTTTGTATTGATTAGCCATATTGGTACAGCGGCTCAGCTACCACATTAAGCGTGGCAGCTTTATGCAGATCATATTTTTGCTGACGGCTTAGCCAGAACTGCGCACTGATGCCGGTGCCCAGTTCCAGTTTTTTCGCCAGTAAAACTGATACGGAGCTGTGGCCGTTAACAAACAGTGATAACTGCTTACGACTGATATGCAGCTTGGCCGCTGCTTCTGCAATACTAAGGTTATGTGGTTGCAGGCAACGTTGCAGCAATACCTGCCCGGGGTGTTGCACGGCTAATCTGGTGCTGCGTATTAATTCTGCCATATCAGCCTCACTCAAACTCATTTAAATCAACATCATACACATTGCCTTTACTAAACAGGCAGGTCACTGAACCAATAGGTTCAACATTATTCACTGTTACGGTAACCGCCCAATAGCCAGGCGTATACTGACTAATTTCAAAACCGCCAAGTAGTTCTAAATCCTTTACTGAAGCGGCATCATCTAAGTCATCCATTATTTCAACAACCTTATAAACATAGGTATTGGGCAACAGAGTTATGTCGCCGCTTTGCCATAATTGTTGCAATACCGTCGATTTAAAACTTTGTATCAAGCGCCATCCTTAGCATAAGGGTGTTACCTTTCGCGTAACGGTTGAAGTGTAGTATAAAAAATGCACAACCTCAACGCGCGAGAGCTCAATTTTCTGGCGGATAAACAAAAAGCCCGGCGAGTGCCGGGCTTGATAACCTTAATGTCCCATTAACTTCTCGACATCGGGGCGGTTGTGGATAGCAAATTTATCCACCAGGGTAGCGCTGGCTTCATTCAGGCCAAGCAGTTCTACTTCGGTACCTTCGCGGCGGAATTTAATCACTACCTTATCCAGCGAACTGATGGCGGTAATATCCCAAAAGTGCGCTTTGCTTAAGTCGATACGTACTTTTTCTACTGCTTCTTTAAAATCAAAGGCGGCAACAAACTGCTCGCCGGAGCTGAAAAACACCTGGCCTATAACCTGGTAAATACGCTGATGGCCATCTTCAGACAAGGTAGAGCCGATATACATAATCTGGCCGACTTTATTGGCAAAGAACAGCGCACTTAACAACACACCCACTAATACGCCGTAAGCCAGGTTATGGGTAAATACGGTTACCAGCACTGTGGCTATCATTACTACGCTGGAACTTGTCGGGTTTTTGCGCAAATCTTTAACAGAGCTCCAACTAAAGGTACCAATAGACACCATAATCATAATAGCTACCAGCGCAGCCATCGGGATCATGCCAACCCATTCATCCAGAAACACCACCATAATCAACAAAATAATACCTGCCAGCAAGGTAGATAACCGTGTGCGGCCACCGGATTTTACGTTAATAATGGATTGACCAATCATGGCACAACCGGCCATACCGCCAATTAAGCCCGAGCCAATATTGGCTACGCCCTGGCCGACACATTCACGGTTTTTATCACTGCCGGTATCGGTTAGATCATCAACAATAGTTGCCGTCATCAATGACTCCAAAATACCCACTACCGCCAGCGCTAAGGCGTAAGGGAAGATGATTTGCAGCGTTTGGAAATTCAGCGGTACATCCGGCCATAAGAAAACCGGCAGGCTGTCCGGCAGTTCGCCCATGTCGGCCACAGTGCGGATATCAAAGCCAAAATAGAACGCCAGCCCGGTCAGTACCACTATACATACCAGCGGCGAGGGGATGGTTTTAGTAACATAAGGGAACAGATAAATAATGGCCAGGCCCAGCAGTGTCATGGCATAAACATGCAGGGAACCGTGCTCAGTCAACTCGGGTAGTTGCGCAATAAATATCAGAATTGCCAGCGCATTAACAAAGCCGGTTACCACCGAACGCGACACAAAACGCATTAATTCGCCCAGCTTAAACAGGCCAAAAATAATCTGCAGTACACCGGTGAGCAAGGTAGCAGCAAGCAGATATTCCAGCCCGTGCTCGCGTACCAGTGTCACCATCAACAGTGCCATAGCGCCGGTGGCTGCCGAGATCATTGCCGGACGGCCACCGGTAAAAGCGGTAATCACCGCAATACAAAAAGAGGCATATAAGCCAACCTTAGGGTCAACTTCTGCAAGAATAGAGAAAGCGATAGCTTCAGGGATCAGCGCTAAGGCCACAACTAAGGCCGCCAGAACATCGCCTCTGATATTAGAGAACCAGTTCTGCTGAATTGATTTCAACATACAATATCCAATGAGTTAAATAAAACGGTTATAACCGGGACAACACAGCATAAATTGCACTTAAAGTTGCGCCCATAGTTGCAAGGTGTTGCCAACAGTCAACTTTACCGGCAATTGATTAAAGTGTTGTCTGATTGATTACACCGGCCCATCCTCACTGAAATATGATGTGTCAAAAAAACGAAGCGCGGAGTTTACGCTAAAAAGCGCTGCTTTTGTAGCCCGTCACGCTAATGCCGGCTGCTTAACCCGGCACGGCATCGGCTAAACCCGGGCAGTCGAGCACAAAAGCAATTTTCTTCAGCGCTTTTTGCTCTAACAACAAGTCGGCAGCCAACAGGCTTTGCCGTGCCAGCCAGTCGGCGGCTAAATTCAGCTGCAATGCCTGCATATCGGCAATGACACTGAGTTGCGGCAGGAAATCATCGCGGCGCTTTTGGTTTAACAGCACCGCCAGGCGCAGCAGTACCAGCAGATGTACTACCTGCGATAGCTGATACAGGTTAAAAGCCGGCATTTCTTCCAGCCGGATCTTGCGCCGGTGAAAGCGCACCAGGGTGGCGATAAGCTGTTGTTGTTCCTGGTTAAAACCCGGTAAGTTGGCATTTTGTAGAATATACGCCGAGTGTTTTTGTACTCCGGACGAGTTAATGTGCAGGCCTACCTCGTATAGCGTTGCGGCCCAGCCCAGCAGCATGGCGTCTTCGTCGGTAAGCTGCCATTTAGTGCGCACCTGGCTAAACAGTTGTAGCGCGGTATCACTGACCCGGGCGGCTTGTGCCATATCGACATCATAGCGGCGTTGTATACTGGCAACGCTGTGTTCGCGGATATCCAAATGCTGCAGCCGGTCGCTCATTTCATACAGCACACCTTCACGCAGCGCTGCATCAATATAAATAAGTTGTTCTATTTGCAGTAGTTGAAAAGCGGCAATTAAGATCGCCAGCCCGGAGCAAATCAGCAGTTTGCGATCATCGGTTAAACCGGGTAAATCCAGCTGATAGCTGTTCTCTTGTTCAATTAAATGCTGTTTTAACGCCAGCAGGTGTTCCAGCTCCAGTGCATTGTTGCTCAGGCCCATACCGATAATAATATCGCGGATGGTTTTTACTGTGCCGGAGGTGCCTACTGCTTGTTGCCAACCGGCAGTTTTAAAGCTGCTGACGATAGGCTCCAGCTCTTGCTCAGCCTGCAAAATAGCGCGGTTGAAACGTTTGTCACTAATGCGGCCCTGGCCAAAGTGCTGCAACGCATAGCTGACACAACCCATATTGCGGCTGCTTAACCGCAGCGGCTGCAAGCCTTCGCCAATGGCGAATTCGGTGCTGCCTCCGCCGATATCAATCACCAGCCGGCGGCCGGAAAAATGCTCGAAATGCGCCACACCCTGATAAATAAAACGCGCTTCTTCCTGGCCGGAGATCACTTCTATCGGAAACGGAAACACTGCCTTGGCGCGGCGTAAAAAGGTAGCCGAATTACGCGCACGGCGCAGCGTATAAGTAGCAATAACCCGTACCGATTGCGGCGCAAAGGGGGTGAGGGTATCGGCAAATTGTGCCAGTACGCTAAGGCCACGTTCTATGGCTTCTTCACTTAACACCAGTTGTTCGTTTAAGCCTTCGGCCAGCTGCACTTTTTGTTTTTCACGGTGCAGCAGTTGAATATCGCCGTCTACAACACGGGCTATCACCATGTGAAAGGAGTTAGAGCCCAGGTCAACCGCTGCCATATAGGCTTGGTTGTCCGGGCGCTCTGGTAGGGGCAAAGTATCGTTCATTAAGTCTCGGCGTCGTTGTGCAGCCCCTGCTGACGGGCAAAATAGTCGTAGATCTGCTGTTGTGAGCGGATGCTGCGTTTATTGCCGCGTTTTACATAGGCGTTGCTTTGTCTGGCATCAATAATACGTGCCTTTACATTGTCCCGCCACTGAATATCCAGCGTATCTAATATTTGCTGCTTTAAGCGCACATCATAAATAGGCACACCTACTTCAACCCGTTGGTCGATATTGCGTGTCATCCAGTCGGCCGACGACAGGTATAAATCGGTCTCACCACCGTTATGGAATACATACACCCTGGCGTGCTCTAAAAACCGGTCCAGTACCGAAATCACCTTAATATTCTGACTCTTACCGGGCAAGCCCGGCACCAGCGAACACATGCCGCGGACAATAATACGGATTTTCACCCCGGCCTGGCTGGCGCGGTACAGCAGGTTAACAATTTGCTGGTCTACCAGGTTATTAATTTTCAGGAAAATTTCAGCTTTGCGGCCACTGATAGCAAAGTCCATCTCGCGCTGGATCAAGGCTATTAAACGCGGCCGGCTCCAGGTGGGGGAAACAATCAGGTGGTTAAATTGATACGGCCGGTAGCTGTATTCAATAAACTCAAACACCTGGTCAATTTCAGCGGTAATTTCCTGATGGCAGGTAAACAGGCTCATATCGGTATAAATACGTGCGGTTTTCTCGTTAAAGTTACCGGTACCTATATGGCCGTAGTGCACAGGTTTGCCTTTTTCCATCCGGCTTATCAGGCACAACTTAGAGTGAATTTTCAGCGTAGTTAAGCCAAACACTACCTGAATACCTGCTTCAGTCATTTTACGCGCCCAATTGATGTTGTTTTCTTCATCAAAGCGCGCTTTGAGCTCTACCACTACCGTGACTTTTTTGCCGTTGCGCACCGCATCCAGTAAGGAGTGGATCACCCGGGAATGCTTGGCCACACGGTACATGGTCATTTTAATGTGGGTTACTTTGGGGTCGAACGACGCCTGGCGCACCCATTCGGTAAAATAACCAAAGTTATGGTACGGGTAGTACAGCAGAATATCGCCGGCGCGAATGGCATCAAAGCTGGTGGTATGTTGTTCAAAGTCGGGGCTTTGCAGCGGCGGCATGGCCGGAAACTCCAGGCTTTGGTGGCCGATATTGGGAAAGCCGATAAAGTCTTTAAAGTTGCGGTAGCGGCTGCCCGGGATCAGCGAGTCTACCGAGCTGGTACCCAGCTGTTTGCTCAGCACTTTGAGCATTTGCTCCGGCATAGCGGCGTCGTATACCAGCCGCACCGGTTCCGATTTTAAACGCTGGCGAATGCCTTTTGACATTTTATCAATCAGGCTTTGGTCCAGCGTATCACTGATATTGTACTCAGCATCGCGGGTCAGTTTCAGCGAATAAGCCTGAATATGATCAAATTCAAAGAAGCCGGCAAATAAGTCGGCAACGCAGTGCACGATAACATCGTCCAGCAGCAATATTTGCCGGCGATAGTGGCCGTTTTTCTTACGGGTGTTTAAGTGCAGCGGCAGTTCAATAAAGCGCGATAACTCATTAGTGGGCACCTGCACTATGGCATATTGCGGTTTGCCGCTGCCGGTCATTTCAACCATCAGGTAGGTGGTGTTATCTTCCAGTGCTTTGGGCAGGCTGACTTCTTCGCCGGATAAAATCATCGGTGATATGTGTTTGATCACCTCATTGCGAAAGTAACTTTTTACCCAGCCGGACTGCAGTTCGCCAAGCTTAAAATTGTCGATCAGCTCAATATTGTGTTTACGCAGCTCTAACTGAATATCCAGGTAAATGGCGTTAAAGCGGGCGCCCAGTTGCAGCACCTGTTGCTGAATTTCCTGCAGCAGGTCTTCGGCATCTTCCTGCTCATCAGACTGGTATTTCTTCAGTAAAATCCGGCGCTTAACATCCGCTACGCGGACGCGGAAAAACTCATCCATATTATTGGAATAAATGCCGAGAAAACGTAAACGCTCTATCGGCGGGTTACGCTCATCTGCGGCTTCCTGCAGCACGCGGCCGTTAAAGGCTAACCAGCTTAACTCGCGCGGGTAGGTAGGGAATTCCAGAGTAGTATCTGTATGTTGCATGGTCCAGCTCCTGACTACGACTGGGCTTACTCTATGGCATTTTTATGACAAAATGGTGAAAGCCGCTGCCGGGTGCAACAAAACGCTGCCGGCAGCAGCGTACTTTGCTTTAATGTTCGGTTTCTACATCCACTACGATGTCAGTAGCAATAGCTTCCAGTGCTTTAACCACTTCGTCACGGCTGACACTGGCCGGTAATTCTACAGTAGCAATGGCATTAAACAGCGGTACACCCCAGTTGGGCGCGCTTTGTTTGCTGCTTTCAAAATGCACTATATTGGTGCCTTTGTGTTTTATCACTGAAGACAGTTCACGCACTATGCCCGGCCGGTCATTGCCGGTAATCACAAATTTCAGATGTTGCTGCGCATTTAAATTACCCGGAATACCGTGCTGAATTTTTATGTCTAAATCGGTAATTTGCTCCAGCGCCGTGGTCAGCGCCGGTAAATCCTGTTCGGCCACTTCGACCTGCAAAATACCGGCAAAGTAGCCGGCTAAATGGCTCAGGTTGCTGGCCATCCAATTACCGTTATGCTCGCTGACTACAGTGGCCAGTTTCTCGACTAAACCAGCTTTATCTTTACCTATTAATGTAAGTACTAACTGCTTCATTCAATTTATTCCTGTCATACCTGAAGTAAAAGTAACAGCGGACACTACTGCCACAGCCGGCTAAAAGATTATTAACACTATCAGAGTGTAGCTGTTGCCGAAAAGTTTTAAAATGTACCGTTAACATTAATTGTAAATTTAATGGCTTAGCAAAGTGTGTGCAGCAGCCAATTTGCGCCGGGTAATGCTGCTGCAACATAAATTTAGCGCTTGTTAGTGGTCTGTCTGCTGGTGCGAAGCTTAGCTTTCTGCCTATACTTAGCCGATATGAGCCGGCGCGCCGGCAGGTGAGTCCTGATACAGCTAACGAAACGGAGCCAGCAGTGGATAAGCTCAATTTAAGCAAACATATTTCCAGTTCTTTTAATGACGAAATTGACGAAGTGCGTAATCACGTAATGGCGATGGGCGGGCTGATTGAGCAACAGCTGAATAATGCGCTGATGGCAATAGCTAACGCCGATGCTGAACTGGCACAACTGGTTATCGACACTGACTTAAAAGTAAACGATTGGGAACTGCAAATTGACAAAGAATGCACCAGCATTATTGTTAAGCGCCAACCTGCCGCCAGTGATTTACGCTTAATTATGGCAATTATGAAAACCATCGCCGATTTAGAACGCATTGGCGATGAAACCAGGCGCATTGCCCGGGTTGCGCTGGAATCTTTTAACAGCGAACAGCAGGATTTGCTGGTAAATCTGGACAATTTAGGCCGTCATGTCGGCCAAATGCTGCATGATGTATTAGATGCTTTTGCCCGGATGGATGTGGAAACGGCGCTGTTGGTGCATAAAGAAGATAAAAAGGTTGACCGTGAATATGAGGCCATTACACGCCAGCTAATGACCTACATGATTGAAGATCCGCGTTCTATCCCGAAAGTGATGAATGTGCTGTGGTCGGCACGTTCGCTGGAGCGGATTGGCGATCGCTGTAAAAACCTGGCGGAATATATTATTTTCTTTGTTAAAGGCAAAGTAGTGCGCCACAGCAGTGCAGAGAAGCTGGAGCAGGAAGCACGTAGCTGATTTTCTGAGGTTTTTGTTTTATTTCACCAACGCCCTGCCAGGCTTTTGCTCAGGGCGTTTTCATTTGGCGTTCATTTTTCGTTTTTCATGTGTCGGGAATGCCGCTACAATGCGCGCCGACTGTCGTCAAACCAACTTACGGGGCCAGGCTATGCCAGCTAGTACTTTTTTATCCGTGTTTGCCAAATCACCGATTAAACCGATAGAAGAACATATTCGCAAGGTACATCAGGCCAGCGAATTGTTACTGCCGTTTTTTGATGCGGTGTATCAGCAAAATTGGCAACTTGCTGCGGATGTACGCAAAAATATCGTCGCGTTGGAAAAAGAAGCCGACAAATTAAAACGTGAAATCCGCGTTAACCTGCCACGCGGCCTGTTTTTACCGGTCGACCGCACCGACATTTTAGAATTGGTGTCGCAGCAGGACAAAATTGCCAACAAAACCAAAGATATTACCGGCCGCGTGCTGGGCCGCGAGCTGTTAATTCCATCAAGCTTGCAGGCAGACTTTAAAACTTACGTGCAGCGTTGTATTGATGCGACCGCACTGGCCAGCGAAGTAATTAACGAGCTGGACGAACTGCTGGAAACCGGTTTCCGTGGTCGCGAAGTCGACCTGGTGATCAAGATGGTAGAGCAGTTGGATATTATTGAAAACGATACCGACGAAATGCAGATTAAACTGCGTAAAGCCTTACGTTTGGCAGAACAAGAACTGAACCCGATAGATGTGATGTTTCTATACCGCACACTGGAGTGGGTTGGTGATTTAGCCGACGTGGCGCTGAAGGTTGGTTCACGTCTTGAAATTATGCTCGCCCGTTAATTTTAAAAGGTTTTCCTGATGGATATTATTCAATCTTACGGCTTGATTCTGATTATTATCGCCGCCGTATTCGGTTTTATGATGGCGTATGGTGTTGGTGCTAATGATGTGGCCAATGCGATGGGTACCTCGGTTGGCTCTAAGGCGTTAACCATTAAACAAGCCATTTTTATCGCAGCTATTTTTGAGTTTGCCGGGGCTTATCTGGCCGGTGGCTCGGTTACCTCCACTATCCGCGGTGGCATTACTGATGCGGCGTTCTTTGTCGACGCGCCGGAGCTGATGGTGTACGGCATGATAGCGGCGTTATTAGCGGCAGCCACCTGGTTAATAGTGGCGTCGTACTTTGGCTGGCCGGTATCCACTACCCATTCTATCGTTGGCGCCATTATTGGTTTTGCTGCCGTTGGTGTGGGCATGGATGCGGTGCATTGGGACAAGGTGGGCGGTATTGTCGGCAGCTGGGTGGTGACACCGATGCTGGCCGGGGTGCTGGCCTATATGTTCTTTATGAGTGCGCAAAAGCTGATTTTTGACACTGATGCGCCGCTGGCCAATGCGAAAAAGTACGTACCGTTTTATATGGTGTTTGCTGCCTTTATGATGACGCTGGTAACAGTGCAAAAAGGCTTAAAACATGTGGGTTTGCACCTGAGTACAGCTGAGGGCTATTACATTTCCATTGCTATAGCACTGGTGGTTGGTGTAATTGGTAAAGTGGTGATCAGCAAGTTGAAGTTTGACCCGGCCGCCGATAAAAAAATGCAGTTTAATAATGTTGAACGTATTTTTGGTGTGTTAATGATTACCACCGCCTGTTGTATGGCGTTCGCCCATGGCTCGAACGACGTGGCCAATGCTATCGGACCTTTGGCTGCGGTAGTCAGTGTCGTGACCTCAGGTGGCGAAATTGCCAGCAAGGCTTCATTGGCATGGTGGATATTGCCACTGGGCGGTATTGGTATAGTTATTGGTTTGGCGACGTTGGGTGCACGGGTCATTAAAACCGTAGGTACGGCTATTACGCATTTAACGCCAAGCCGCGGCTTTGCGGCTGAGTTATCGGCGGCTTCTACCGTGGTTATCGCCTCCGGAGCCGGCTTGCCTATCTCTACCACACAAACCCTGGTAGGGGCGGTATTAGGTGTTGGTTTAGCCCGCGGTATAGCGGCACTTAATTTGGGCGTAGTGCGTAATATCTTTATTTCGTGGATCATCACCCTACCGGTAGGTGCCGGCCTGGCAATAATATTCTTCTATATTCTTAAAGCCATTTTCAGCGTCTGATAGCACCATACAAATAGCTGCAAAAACAAAGCCCTCAGTATCGAGGGCTTTTTTATGACTTGCGTTAGTAATTTGTAATACGGCTTACGGTTGGTATTCGCTTACCAGAGTTAAGCCGCTCACTGCACGGAAGGCATACACAGACAGATGCCAAATGCCGGCTTGCGGGTTGTCAATAACACAGGTTTCGTTATTGCCGTTTTTATTTGGCCGGCAATCGTAGCTGGCGCTGGTAGGCTGGCTGCCATGTTTAATGTATAAATCGGCATCGCCACGGCCACCGCTAATCTCAACGGTTAACTGTGCCATACCTTCAGGCACTTCCAGCGTATAGTGCTGCCAGGCGCGGCGGGCGATATTGATATCGGTAATGGTTTCACCACCGGCGTCCGGTAAATCCGGAGCAGTAAAGCTGCCGGTCAGGTTAACTTCAGCAAAGTCGGTATAGCCGATTAACTTCACATAGTAAGTACCGGCTTGTACCGGATCAATAGCGCAGCTTTCGTTATTGCCAACCAGATAAGGCCGGCAATCCCAGTCAGATGCAGTTGGCTCAGTGCCAAACTTGACGTACATATCGGCATCACCGCTACCGCCATTCATGACAAATGACAGGTTGCTGGCACCGGCCGGTACGGCCAGGCTGTACAGCAGTTCTTCACCACCGGTACCGGCAATACCGGACACGGTTTCAGCGTTGGTCAGTTCAGTTGCAGTTGGCGGTGGTGGTGGCTCAGTATCATCGCCATCGCAGCCAAATTCGGCCAGGTAGTCCACAGCCGCTTTGGTTTGCACCAAACCATGGCCGTACGATGTATCGCGACCCGGAGCGCCGAGGTCTTCTGCCGTTGCGGCTAAGGCACTGCGAATTTGCGCATTAGTACAAGCCGGGTAATGGCTCCATACCAACGCAGCCACGCCGGCTACGTGAGGTGACGCCATAGAGGTACCACTCATCAGGCCGTAGTTAGCGGCGCCGGCAAATAAGCTGGCATCGCTGCCCAGTTGCGTCAGCAACAATTGGCCATCTTCCTGTGACAGGCTTACTGCAGCAATGCTGGTAGTGGGCGCATCGCCTAAAGTACCGCTGAAATTACCCGGTTCATTGTTATAAATAATGGCGCCAACGCCACCACCGGCTTCGCACGATGCCACTTTCTGGCCAAAAGCCACCTCGCCGCGTTCAATTAAACAAATTTTATCGGCTACATCAGTACAGGTTTCCAGTGCTAAACCGCAGCCGGCCAGCTCCGCCGTTAAATCTGCGGTGCCGGAACCTGTCATTGGGTTTACACTGTATGCTGTCGCGTTTACCGTTAAGGTGGCATCCAGTGCCGTACCGGTAGGATAAGTTGAGCGCACATCTACGCCAGGGCCTGCCAGTTCTACCTGAGCATTACGTTGGGAAAAGTCGGCATGGGTTTTGGTATCGTCAACCGCAGCAATAGAGACCACAGAATCGTAAGATGCCGGATATGATAGGGCGGTGTTGCCGTCATTGCCGGCAGCCGCAATCAGTAGTACGCCGGCGTTATAGGCAGCTTGCATGGCATTGCTTTCAGTGGTGTTGGAACCCGGCCCACCTAAACTCATATTAATTACCGTAGAGCCGTTTTGCACACAGGTATCAACCGCCTGTGCCAGGGTGGAAGAATAGCCCCAGCCGTCGTCATTAAACACTTTAACAATATGCAGTTTTACATTGCCGTTAGGCAATACACCGACAATACCAACATCGTTATTCAATGCGGCGATGGTGCCGGCTACGTGGGTGCCGTGTGGGCCGCCGGCGTCAAACCAGTTGCCGGTGCCGATATCGTTAGTACCGCCGATATTGGCGTCGTTGAAATCTTCATGCGGTAAACCCAGACCCGAGTCGATAACACACACCGTTTGGTTAGAGGCAAACTGATCGCTGACCTGATCGGCCTGCACCATGGTGTAGCCATATGGTACTTGCTGTGACATCGGAAAACGCGGCAAATCACGTTCAACATATTCCACATTAGGATCAGCTTTCAGTGCTTTAACTGCAGCCGGGCTTAGATCTGCTGCAATGGCGTTACGTTTGGCCAGCACATGGTGAACGCGCGCGCCCTGGCGGCTTAAGCGGTCGCTGTTGTTGGCCAGTGCCGACAAGCTGGCATCTTTAGCCACTTTGCTGCGGCTTAACAGTGGGTCTTTATTCAGGTTACTGTCTTTATATTTAACGATATAGCGGTCACTGCCGGCTTGCTCTGCCGCTAAACGCACGGCGTCTGCCGGGGAGGCCATGGCGCTGCTGACGGCTGCCGCTAAAATGCTGACACCTGCCAGCAATAATTTGTTATGTGTTCCGGACATGTTCACCCTCCAGGTGATTGTTATAGTTTTCAGATGCATACCCGATACAGCGCGGACCGCATAACTCGCAAGCGGGAGGTCATTCAATTAAGTGAAATGTATACAACAACAGCCTGCACGTGCTGTAAGAGGGACGCAGAGTAAGCAGGCTTAATACAATTCAGTTATTACGCTATAACAAAAGAAATTTTTATTCAAACTTCAATTTACATAAATGCGTATTTTAATAGCTAACTGGTTGAAATTGTATTTACTATTTATTATCAGTTGTAATTCTGGTAACAGTTTATCGTGCTGTGCCTGCCGCTTGCATCGCTATGGTTTCAGGCGTAGAGTTTAAACACTTATATTGGCTATTTAGTCTTTTTTTAATCGGAATTAGTAATGAAACGTTTGCCCAGTATTAAACAGTTACAGTATTTGCTGGCGCTGCATGAGCACCAGCATTTTGGCCGTGCCGCCGATGCCTGTTATATCGGCCAGTCTACCCTTAGCGCAGCCATTGCTAATTTAGAAGAAACCATGCAGACCCAGCTGCTGGAGCGCGATCATAAAACCTTTATCTTTACCGCACTGGGCGAAGATGTGGTGCGCCAGGCGCGATACATTATTGAGCAATGTGAAGAGCTGACCGAATTTGCCAAGTGCCAGGGTAAACCAATGACCGGACCCTTCCGCTTAGGCTGTATCCCCACTATTGCGCCCTTTGTGCTGTCGGAGGTGATGGCACTGTGTCGTGAGCGTTACCCGGACTTACAGCTGTTATTGCGCGAAGATACCTCAGACAATTCGCTGCATGGTCTGGCCGAAGGCCGGCTGGATATGGTGTTGCTGGCGCTGCCTTATGAAACCGGCGCCTTTCATACCGAAGTGCTGGCGCAAGATGCATTTAAACTGGTGCTGCATAAAGATTGGCAAGACAGGGGCTTTAATAAAGACATCAGCCAGTGGCCGGACGAAAGCATTTTTTTACTTGAGCGCGAGCATTGTTTAACCAACCATGCGGTAAAGGCCTGTGAGCTGGAAGACAGCCGTAAGGTTAACCCGTTTTTTGCCACCAGCCTGCATACCTTAACGCAGATGGTAAACAATAAACTGGGTGTAACCTTTATGCCGCAAATGGCGATTAACAGCGGCGTACTGGATGGCACCGGCCTGATGGCCCAGTCGCCGGGCAGTGCCGCGGCATACCGCGATATTGGTGTAGCGTGGCGGCCCACTTCAACCAAGGCGCGTAGCTACCGGCTGATGGCCGATTTGATTACCGAAGTACTGCAACAAAAATGCCGTTAAGGCGGTAGTTCTGCTAAAATGCCGGCTGTTTTTTTACAGCCGTGCCCTCTGGTCGGTAAAGCCAAGGAATCTAAATGCAAGTTAAAGACTTCTCATTCGAACTGCCCGGGCAGCTTATTGCCCGTTTTCCAAAAGCCGAGCGTTCATCCAGCCGTTTACTGGCGATGGATAAACACAGCGGCGAGTTAAGCCATCATACTTTTAAAGATCTGGCCGATTTTCTGCAGCGCGGCGATTTGCTGGTATTTAACAATACCAAGGTGATCCCTGCGCGGTTATTCGGCCAAAAGGCCTCCGGCGGCAAGGTAGAAGTGCTGGTAGAGCGCATGCTGGACGATAAGCGCTTTTTAGCGCATGTGCGCGCCAGTAAAGCGCCTAAGCCCGGCTCGGTATTAGTGCTGGAAAATAGCGCCGAAGTGCGGATGAACCAGCGCCACGACGAATTATTCGAGCTCGAAGTACTCAGCGACGAGCCGGTGCTGGCGATGCTGGAACGCCTCGGCCATATGCCGCTGCCGCCTTATATCGACCGGCCCGATAATGCAGAAGATAAAGCGCGTTATCAAACGGTGTACAACGAAAAGCCGGGCGCCGTGGCAGCGCCTACCGCCGGTTTACATTTTGACCAACCGCTGCTGGATAAACTTAAAGCTAAAGGCGTTGAGTTTGCTTATGTGACGTTGCACGTTGGCGCCGGTACTTTTCAACCGGTACGGGTGGATAACGTGCTGGAGCACAAGATGCACGCCGAGTATATCGAGGTGCCGCAGCAAGTGGTGGATGCCGTTGCCGCCTGCAAAGCACGCGGTAACCGCGTGGTAGCGGTGGGCACTACGTCGGTACGTTCGCTGGAGTCGGCGGCGCAGCAGGGCGGCGGCAATTTAGTGGCCTATAACGGTGATACGCAGATTTTTATCTACCCGGGTTATCAGTTTAAGGTTATTGATGCGCTGATCACTAACTTTCATTTACCGGAATCTACGCTGATTATGCTGGTATCAGCATTCAGCAGCCGCGAAAATGTAATGAATGCCTATAAAACGGCGATTGCTGAGCAATACCGGTTTTACTCTTACGGCGATGCGATGTTTATTAAGTAGTTATCACTGCATTGTAATGAAGGGGATAAGGTGTTCGCGCGTAGCAGGGATTGCATGACCAGCAGCAAGGAAATTCCTGTTTCGCCGCCTTCGACAGCACGTCCCTGTGCTGTCTCAGCCTCCGCGGCATCCCTGCCGCTGCTGCACAGGAACACCTTGCTACCGTCTTAAAAGGTTCTGGCTTAGTTTATCCGGATTTAGCTGCTATAATCGGCGGCGCAAAAAAGCCGGACTGTTTTTCCGGCGTATGAGGATAGTAATGAAATTTGAATTAGATACCACAGATGGCAAGGCTCGCCGTGGCCGGCTGATTTTTGACCGTGGCGTAGTGGAAACGCCGGCTTTTATGCCGGTTGGCACCTACGGCACGGTAAAAGGCATGACACCGGAAGAGCTGGATGCTACCGGCGCACAAATTTGCCTTGGCAACACTTTTCACCTGATGCTGCGCCCGGGCACTGAGATCATCAAAAAACACGGTGACTTGCACGACTTTATGCACTGGCACAAGCCTATTTTGACCGACTCCGGCGGTTTTCAGGTATTCAGCCTCGGCGAGCTGCGTAAAATTACCGAAGAAGGCGTTAAATTCCGCTCACCGCTAAACGGCGAGCGCATTATGTTAACACCGGAACGCTCGATGGAAGTGCAGCGCGATTTAGGCTCTGACATCGTAATGATTTTCGACGAATGCACGCCGTACCCGGCTACGGAGCAGGAAGCGAAAAAATCGATGGAGATGTCATTGCGCTGGGCTAAACGCAGCAAAGAAGCGCACGGTGAAAACCCGGCGGCGTTATTCGGTATTATTCAGGGCGGCATGTACCCGAACCTGCGCGATGTGTCGCTGAATGGTTTGGAAGATATCGGCTTTGACGGTTACGCCATTGGCGGTTTATCAGTCGGTGAGCCGAAAGCCGACATGATCCGCATTTTAAACCACACCACCGGTAAAATGCCGGCACACAAGCCGCGGTATTTAATGGGTGTGGGCAAGCCGGAAGATATAGTAGAAGCCGTGCGCCGTGGCATTGATATGTTTGATTGTGTGATGCCAACCCGTAATGCACGTAATGGTCATTTATTTGTCAGCACTGGTGTGGTAAAAATCCGCAACGCCAAATACAAAGACGATATTGGCCCGCTAGACGCAGAATGCGACTGTTACACTTGTAAAAATTATTCCCGTGCATATCTACACCATTTGGACCGTTGCAACGAAATTCAGGGCGCCAGATTAAATACCATGCACAATTTGCATCATTATCAGAAATTGATGCAAGGATTGCGCGCGGCCATAGCCGCTGGTAACCTGGAGCAGTTTGTCGAACAGTTTTATGCTAAACGTGACCTGCCGGTACCGGCATTGGACGCGGTTGATACCAATACAGAACAACATTAATCACAATTAAGGGGACACAAATGAGTTTATTTATCAGCAACGCCTATGCCGACGTAGCCAGCCAGCCAGCCCAGGGCGGCGGTTGGGATTTAATTATTATGTTGGTGGCCTTTGGTCTGATTTTTTACTTCCTGATCTACCGCCCGCAAGCCAAACGTGTAAAAGAGCACCGCAACCTGATGTCGGCACTGGGCAAAGGCGATGAAGTATTAACCCAAGGCGGCCTGGTGGGCCGTATCAGCAAAATTGCTGACGACAAAGATTTCGTCGTTATTGCGTTGAATGACAGCACAGAAGTGACTGTGCAAAAAGCAGCGATCAGTGCTGTATTGCCAAAGGGCACACTGAAATCTCTGTAAGCCGGAAGAAAGGATAAACAGGTGTTAAATCAAAACCCCGTTTGGCGCTACTTTTTGGTGCTCGGCATGTTATTGCTGGCACTGGTGTATGCACTGCCAAACTTATACCCGGAAGATCCGGCGCTGAATATCAGCGCCACCCGCGGCGGTACGGTAGCGGAGCAAACCCGGCAGCAGTTGGAGCAAAGCTTCAGCGCCGCCGGTATAGCGGCAAAATCGGTGGTGTTGGAAGACGGCCAGCTGCTGGCGCGTTTTAACAGCACCGAAGATCAGCTGCAGGCGCGTGAAATTGCCAGCCAGCAACTGGGCGCTAACTACATTACCGCGCTAAACCTGGCACCGGCAACGCCGGACTGGCTGGCGGCTATCGGTGCCTCACCGATGAAACTGGGCCTGGACTTACGCGGCGGTGTGCACTTCCTGATGGCGGTGGACATGAAAGCAGCGCTGGATAAAAACCTGAACGATATGGTGCAAACCTTTCGGGCAGACTTGCGGGAAGATAAAATCCGCTACCGCAGCATTCAGGCTGACCCGGCCACTGGCCAGGTTCAGGTATTACTGCGCTCGGCCGACGATGTCGCCGCAACTGAAGCCGCATTGAAAAAGCGTGATCGTGAGCTGGTGTTTAGCCAGGGCAGCGATGACTTAAGCCTGCTGGTTAGCATCAGTGAAATTCGCTTAAAAGAAATTCGTGAATACGCACTGGAGCAAAACATCACTATTATCCGTAACCGGGTAAATGAAATTGGTGTAGCTGAGCCATTAGTGCAGCGCCAGGGCGCAGATCGCATCGTAGTGCAACTGCCTGGTGTGCAAGACACGGCTACGGCGAAAGAAATCCTCGGTGCTACCGCGTCGCTGGAGTTTCGCTTAGTCGATGAAGAGGGCGATTTAGCCGCCGCTTTAGAAGGCCGTGTGCCGCTGAATGCTGAGCTGTATTACACCCGTGATGGCCGGCCGGTGCTGCTGGAAAAACGCATTATGTTAACCGGCGAGCATATTACCGGCGCTAACTCGGCTTTTGATGAGTACAGCCGGCCTCAGGTGAGCATTAAGCTGGATGCCAAAGGCGGCAATATGTTGTCAGCCGCTACGCGCGATGCCATTGGCCGGCGCATGGCGTCGGTGTTTATTGAATATAAACCCGGCACCGAGCTTGGCCCGGATGGCAACCCTGTGCTGATTAAGCAGCAGGAAGTGATTAACGACGCTACCATTCAAGCGCGTTTAGGCCGTGATTTCCGTATTACCGGTATCGACTCACCGGGTGAAGCGCAAAATCTGGCTACCTTACTACGCGCCGGAGCCTTGATTGCGCCGATTCAAATTATTGAAGAGCGCACCATAGGCCCAAGCTTGGGTAAAGAGAACATCGAGCTTGGCACTACGGCTATCCAATGGGGTATGGTGTGCGTGCTGATCTTTATGGTGATTTACTACAAAGCTTTTGGCTTGGTCGCTAACCTGGCGTTGGTAGCCAACCTGGTATTAATTGTCGGCGTAATGTCGATGATCCCGGGCGCAACCCTTACCTTACCCGGTATGGCCGGTATCGTATTAACGGTAGGTATGGCGGTTGATGCCAACGTACTGATATTCGAGCGCATCCGCGAGGAATTGGCGGAAGGGCGTTCCGTGCAGCAAGCTATCCATCATGGTTATGACCGTGCCTTTGCTACCATTGCCGACTCTAACATTACCACCTTGTTAGTGGCGTTAATCCTGTTTGGTATTGGTACCGGGCCGGTAAAAGGCTTCGCGGTAACCCTGGCCATTGGTATTTTAACGTCAATATTCACCGCCGTTGTCGGTACCCGTTTATTGGTTAATCTGTTCTGGGGTGGCCGCCGCGTGCAGTCACTGCCAATATAAGGGGTATGCAATGAGAATATTTTCCTTTAGCCAGCCGCTGAATTTTATGCGGTTAAAATGGCCGGCTATAGTGCTGTCAAGCTTATTAATCCTTGGCTCGCTGTTTTCCTTTGCCACCAAAGGCATTAATTGGGGGCTGGATTTTACCGGCGGTACCGTAATTGAAGTAGGTTTTGCCCAGCCGGCGAATTTGCCAGCCGTAAGACAAACCCTGACAGCTGCCGGCTATGGCGATGCAGTGGTGCAGTTGTTTGGCACCAGTCGCGATGTGTTAATCCGTATTCCGCTGCGCACCGATGTTGATCAGTCGGCTTTGGGCGACAGTGTAATAAAGGCGCTTAACGCAGCAGAAGCCGAACCGGTGACGATGCGCCGTATTGAGTTTGTTGGCCCAAGCGTAGGTGAAGAGCTAAAAGAAGATGGCGGCCTGGCGATGCTGGTAGCGCTGATCGGTATTTTGCTTTATGTCACTATGCGTTTTGAATGGCGTTTATCGGTTGGTGCTGTAGCAGCATTGTTCCATGACGTTACGCTAACCATGGGCTTGTTCTCGGTATTGCAGCTGGAGTTCGACTTAACGGTACTGGCGGCCATCCTGGCGCTGATAGGTTATTCGATTAACGACACCATAGTGGTATTCGACCGTATTCGCGAGAGCTTCCGTAAGCTGCGCGATACCAGCGTTGATGACACCATTAACGATGCCATTACCGCAACTTTAAACCGTACGGTGATCACCTCATTAACCACAGTGCTGGTGTTGGTGGTGCTGTTTTATATGGGCGGAGCGTTAATTCATGGTTTTGCTACGGCATTGCTGTTTGGTATTGCCATCGGTACTTACTCTTCTGTTTATGTCGCCAGTGCGATTGCAGAAATTCTCGGCATCAGCCGTGAAGACATGCTGCCGCCACCGCCGGTAGAGAAAGAAGGCGAAAATACCGACGCCTTACTGTAATTGCGTCGCGAAAGATGCTAAAAATGCCGGTCACTGACCGGCATTTTTGTTTTTTGCGCCGGCAAAATAAGGATCAACAGCATGAGTAAACAACACGCACCGGGGTTTATCGCTCTGGTAGAGCAGGCCAAAGCGCAAATTAAAGAAATCGGTATTACTGAGTTGCTCGAGCATAATCAGCCTTATGTGCTGCTGGATATCCGCGAGGACCATGAATGGGTAGCCGGCCATTTGCCTGAGGCGATGCATTTGGGTAAAGGTATAATTGAGCGTGATATCGAGCACACTGTAGCGGATAAAAAGCAGAAAATAGTATTGTATTGTGGCGGTGGTTATCGCTCTGCCTTGTCAGCACAAACGCTGCAGCAAATGGGCTATCAAAATGTGTTTAGTTTAGCCGGCGGCTATCGTGAGTGGTGTGAGCGTAAGCTGCCGGTAGAAGTGCCGGCTGCAAAATGAGGACCTTACCGATGTGGTTAAAAACAGGGCTATATGCTGCCGCACTGCTGTTTACGCTAAGTGTGACAGCGCAAACCTCGGTATGGCAAGTCAGCAAAGCTGAGCAAACATTATATATCGCCGGTACTGTGCATTTATTGCCACCGCAGCAGTTTCCGCTACCGGCGGAGTTTGCCGCGGCTTACCGGCAAGCCGATACCCTGGTGTTTGAAACCGATGTGCGTGAACTGGAAACAGCGCAGGGCATGCAATTGCTGATGCAACAGGCGATGTACAAAGATGGTCGTAAGCTCAGTGGCGTATTATCAGCAGCAACCTATCAGCAGTTACAGCAGTATGCCCACACCCAGGGTGTCGATTTGACGCCGCTGAACGGCTTTAAACCGGATTTTGTGCTGCTAACCTTAATGCAGGTGGCGTTACAAAAAGCCGGTATGGCCGGAGAGGGCGTGGATATGTATTTCCTCAAACAAGCGGTAACAGATAAGAAACCGCTGCTGTTTTTGGAAACCGTAGAGCAGCAGTTAAGCATGTTGCTGAACATATCGGCCAATAACGAAGACGCCTTTGTGCAACAGAATTTACAGCAGTTATCTGAGCTGGAAGCTGAGCTGACTAAAATTATTGCCGCCTGGCGCAGTGGTGACACTGACACTATGGCAGAGCTGGCGATGGCCTTTACCGATACGCCGGAAGGTAAGCAGTTTTACGAGGCGTTGCTGGTGCAGCGCAATAAAAATTGGCTGCCGCAAATACAGCAGATGCTGGCCACGCCGGAAGTAGAGCTGGTGTTAGTAGGAGCTTTGCATCTGGCTGGTGAGGATAATGTACTGCAATTGCTGCGTGAGCAGGGCTATAACATCACGCAGTTGTAGCTTTGCTTATAGTCCGGAACTCCAATGCGCAACCGGCGGGGTCACCGTCAGGTTACAACACCCGCTGTGCTCGCCACAGCAACTCACAAGCCATCCCTGGCTTGTTCAGACACTCTGTGGCTGTGCATCGGGGTTCTAACCTGTGCTGTCGCGGTGTTACACCGGACTTAGCGTGACAGGGGTTCTGTCAGGTGCGGACGGATACCTTTTAGCATAGCCGCCAGTACTTTCGGGCTGGCTGCCACAATATTGCCGCTGCGCAGTTGGTTATTGCCACCGACAAAATCACACACCAGGCCACCGGCCTCGCGCACAATTAACTCGCCTGCAGCGATATCCCACGGTTTTAAGCCAATCTCAAAGAAACCGTCAAACCGGCCGGCAGCCACATAGGCTAAATCCAGCGCGGCCGAGCCGGTGCGGCGGATATCGGCAGCGTCGGTCAGTAACGACGCTAACATGGCGCTGTGTGCCGGTAAGTGAGTTTTGTTTTTAAACGGAAAACCGGTAGCTAAAATAGTGCCCTGCATATCAGGCAGGTTGGTTACACGAATACGGGTACCGTTTAACTGGGCGCCACGACCACGGGATGCGGTAAACAGCTCACCGCGCAGTGGATCAAAGATCACTGCCTGGTCTAATTTACCCTGATGTTTTAGTGCGATAGACACCGCAAAGTGCGGAATGCCTTTAATAAAGTTGGTGGTGCCGTCCAGTGGGTCAATGATCCATTGAAACTCACTGTCGTTATTGCCGTAATCACCATGCTCTTCACCGACAATACCGTGGGTCGGGAACGATTTTTGTAACACCTGAACAATGGCTTGTTCAGCTTCTCTGTCGACATTGGTAACAAAGTCGTTAGTGCCTTTTTGTACTTTCTGAACCATATCAAGCTGGCCACAGGCACGAGCGATCACGTTACCGGCGCTGCGGGCAGCGCGAACCGCGATGTTTAACATCGGATGCATAGCAATTACCTTATTTTGAAAAGAGCTGTGTAAATTTCGGTCAAAAGAGCGGCGCACATTGTAACGGCTGGCACGTAAAAGTAAAGGTAAAACCATCAGCGCCGCGTAATTTCGTCTGTTTATGTTTGCTTACAAAGCCACTGCCTGTTGTTGTAAGTTTTAGTATAAACTCAGGTTAATTATTCAGATATGATTCAGCCCCGCGCGCCTAAATTTGGAGCAGCGCAAAGCGAAGTGATATCAGCACAGAGGATACCCAAGATGAAAACCCTGTTAATCAGCTTAGTGGCCGTTGTCAGCTTAGTGTTGGGCGGCTGCGGCGCGGTGCACACGGCTGTAGCCAAACGTAACTTAGATGTACAAACCAAAATGAGCAGCTCTATTTTTCTCGACCCGGTTGAGCCGGAGCAGCGCACTGTGTTTGTTGATATCCGCAATACCTCAGATAAACCGGAATTTGATTTAAAGCCTCAGGTAATCCAAAGCCTGCAAGCCCGCGGCTATCAGGTTATCGATAGCCCATCACGGGCGAATTATTGGCTGCAGGCCAATGTGTTACAGGTTGGCCGCAGCAATGCGCGCGCTACTAACGGTGCGCTGGCAGCAGGCCCTGGCATGGCCGGTGGTGCGGTATCAGGCTATGCCATTCACCGTGCTACCGGCGGCAGTTCCGGTGGCGGTGCGGCTATTGGTGCGGTAGTCGGTGGTGCGGTGGCCGGTACTGTAATTGATGCGTTGGTAGAAGATGTGTACTACAGCGTGATTACCGATATTCAGATTATGGAGCGTTTTGACGGCACAGTGCGCGAAAGTTCAGAGCATCAGCTGATCCAGGGCGACAGCGGCAGCACTACCTCCAGTTATCAGCGCCAGAGCGATATGCGCAAATATCAAACCCGGGTGGTTAGCTTTGCCAACCAGGCCAATTTAAAATGGCCGGAGGCCGAGCCGGAACTTACTCAAGGTATGGTGCGGGCGCTGGCCGGTTTATTCTAAATGCGCATTGCTTTCCTGCTGCTGGCGGTATGGCTGCTGTCGGCTTGTACAGCTGTACATACCTCGGTGGCAAAACGTAATCTGGATGTACAAACACGGATGAGCCAAACGGTGTATCTGGATCCGGTAGAGCCGGAGCAGCGCACCATTTTTGTTGATATCCGCCAAACCGCTGCAGAGTACCAATTGCCGTTGGGTGAGGATGTGCGTAACTTTATGTTGGCGCGCGGTTATCAACTGGTGGCTTCGCCCATTAACGCGCAATACTGGTTACAGGTGAATGTACGCACAGTGTTAAAAGAGCGGCCGGATAAAGTACTGGCCGACGAATACGGCATGACCGCCGCCGAAGTGCAGCAACTGCTGGATCCCGGCATGGCACCGCCGCCACCGCCGGAAACACCTCAGCAGCGTAACAACCGCTATAACCGCAATGCCGCGGTGTTTGTTGATACCTCTGTGGGTACTAATATCGATGGCAAAGACATCGCCCGCGCCTTAGTGGTGCTGGCTGCCTTTGCCGGTGCCGAGTATATCGGTAACCAGCTGGTGCAGGATAAGTACTACACCATGCTGACCGATATTCAGATTGCCGAGCGTATCTCGCCGGACTCAGAGCAAAAAGTGCAGGAATACAGCGAGCATCAGCTGCGCCAGGGCGACAGCGGTGCTTTTGAGCAGTTATGGCAGCGCGATACCGATATGCGCAAGTATCAGGTGAAGGTGGTTAGCTTTGCCAACAAAGCCAACTTAAGCTGGCAAGACGCTGAACAACCGCTGCACCAGGGCCTGCTGCGCTCGCTGGCGGGTATTTTTTAGTGCCGGTGTACTCTGCGCCGGCTACCAATACTGCTCAACTGTAATATTGCCAGGCGCCCGGCGCAGGTTTTTCTTTAAGCCCATACTTTCCATCAGGGTTTTGGTTTCTTTTATCATCGCCGGGTTGCCGCACAGCATTACCTGAGAGCGGCTGGTCAATGCTTGCTTACAGGCGCTTTGCAGCTCGCCGCTTTGAATAAGCAGCGGCAGGCGTTTGCTAAGGGCGCCGGCATGGGCCTCGCGGGTTACTATCGGCTGGTAGTGCAATTGGCCCGGGTATTGATGTTGGTATTGCTGAATAAGCTCACGGTAGGCCAAATCAGCAATAGTGCGCACACTGTGCACCAGCACTATATGGTTAAAGCGCTGCCACAGGTTGTGTGTGCCCAGCATAGATAAATAAGGCCCGATACCGGTGCCGCTGGAAATCAGCCACAGGTTGTCGCCGTCTGGCACTTCATCCAATACAAAAAAGCCGGAAGCCGGTTGGCTGATCTCCAGCGTATCGCCCATTTTCAGCTGTTGCAGTAACGGCGACAGGTTACCCTGCGCCACCGTGCTGACTAAAAACTCTTGTACGGCGCTGCCCGGGCTGTTTACCAGTGAATAAGCGCGCTGCACGCGGCCATCCGGCGTATTCAGCGCCAGCCGGACAAATTGCCCGGCGGTAAAGTCAAACGGCGGTGTTTGCAGCTTAATGCTGAATAAGTTGGCATGCCAATGATGGTTTTCGGTTACTGTACCGCTAAGCCATTGCGCCATAATTAGTTTCCTTGCTTCTGCTTTGGCTCAAGTCTGGCAAAGTTGCCGCGATATTCAAGCCGTATTGTCGCAGTTGTTAATATTAAAAGGGGCTAAACTAATGCGCTACAGCATGTTATGTTGTGCAGCAAAGCAATAATTACAAGTAGCTATGAGCGACACTTTCTTCTTTGCTGACTGGCAGGTAGACCCTGCCGCCAACAGCCTGCGCCGCGGCAAGCAGCTTATTCAGCTCGAACCCAAGGCTATGGATGTGTTGGTGTTGCTGTGCCGCCATGGCGGTGATGTACTTAGCAGCGACGACATAGTACGCCATTGCTGGCCGGATACCGACACCGGCGATAACCCGCTGCACAAAACCATTACCCAATTACGCAAAGCACTGGGCGATAGCGCAACAGCGCCGCAGTTTATTGAAACCATTCGTAAGCGGGGTTACCGCACTGTGGCGCCGGTACGCTTTCCGCTGGGGCAGGAACAAAGTGTACAGGCACAAAGCTGGCAGCAAGGCTCGCCGTTTCCGGGCCTGCAGGCCTATGATGCGCGTTATGCCAGCGTATTTTTTGGCCGTGGTATACAAATAACCACCTTGCTTAGCCGCATCGCCCAACAAATTAAATATGGCCGTGATTGTTGTTTACTACTCGGCCCCAGTGGCAGCGGTAAATCCTCATTAATTAATGCCGGCGTTATGCCTAACCTGATGCAGCAGGGCGGCTATAACGGCGTTCAGGTGTTGTCATTCAGCAGTCTGGATTTGGCCGATGTGGCGCCCGGCCAATTGCTCACCGATTTAGCCGGCGCCATGCTGGACTGGGAGCTGGATGATACACCGGTATTTGCCGGTGACAGTGCGCAAAGCCTGGCGACTATGTTGGCAACGGATCCGCAACGGGTTATGCAGCGCTGCCTGCAGCAATTGCCCGAAAACGCACAGACGAAGCAGCGTTTCGCCTTGTTTGTTGACCGTTTAGAGGTGCTGTTGTCTTCGCCGTTGTTCAGCACGCAACAGCGTACAGATTTTGTTGCGCTGTTGGAGCAACTGGCAACCAGCGGCGCCGTGCTGGTACTGAGCGCCTGTCGCAACGAGTTTTATCCGCTGCTGGTTGACTACCCCAGCCTGATTGCCGGCAAAGCCAAAGGCGCGCATTTTGATTTGGCCGCGCCCGGCCGCAGCGATTTGCTGCAAATGATCCGCCTGCCGGCGCTGGCCGCCGGGCTGAGTTTTGACACCGACCCTGATACCGCTATGCCGCTGGATGAAATGCTCTGCAGCGAAGCGGCCAGTAACCCCGATGCACTGCCGATGCTGCAATACACGCTGCAGCAGCTGTATTTACAACGCAGCGCCGACAACAAGCTGTTGCTGTCGGTGTATAAAGCGTTGGGCGGCATTGAAGGCGCCATTGGTAAAAACGCCGAACAGGCAATAACCGCTTTGGGCATTGCGGAAAAAGCCAGCCTGCCGCGGGTGTTATCAATGCTGGTAACCTTGCGTGAAGATGAAAAAAGCATTACCAGCCGCAGCGGCCGTGTGCAACAGCTGCAAACCGACGCCGAGCGCACTTTGGTGCAAACCATGGTAGAACAGCGCCTGTTTGTGTCGCACCTGCAAAATGGCGAGCCGTGTTTCAGCATTGCGCACGAAGCCTTGCTGCGGCGTTGGCCGCGCGCAACAGCCTGGATTAGCGAACACCATGACAGCTTAAGTGTAAAAAGCCGGCTGCAGCATTTAACCCAACGTTGGCTGGCCGAGCAGCAAAACAGCGCCTACTTGCTGGCCGATGGCAAACCGCTGCAGGAAGCGCAAACCTTGCTGAATAACAGCTTGTTTTCGCTCGAAGCCGACGAGCGGCGTTTTATTCAGGTGTCTGCCAATAAAGCCAGGCTGAAGCGCTGGACGCGGCGCGGCACCATCGCCATGCTGTGCCTGCTTACTTTTACCGCCATAAGCATGAGTATTAAAAGCTTTAAGGCGGAGCAACAGGCGCAGCAAAAGCGGCTGGCGGCAGAAAACCTGCTCGGTTTTATGGTGGGTGAATTTGCCGACAAGCTGCGCAGCATAGGCCGGATGGACTTGCTCGACGGTATCAGCAATAAAGCGCTGGAGTACTTCAGCGACTTTTCATCCGCCAATGATCACTTAAGCGCAGAGGCGCGGTTAAAGCACGGCCAAACCTTAGAAGCCATGGGCGAGGTAGCCTATTCCCGCGGTAAAATGGATGAAGCCACTGCAGCCTTGCAAGCCGCCAGAACCAAGCTGTTATCGGTATTGGCTGAACAGCCGGATAATCTGGAGTTATTAAAAACCCTCGGCGCCAACGCCTTCTGGCTGGGGCAAATCCACTACGACGCCAGCAACTGGCAGGCAGTGCAGCCAGAATTTGAGCAGTATTACCACTACAGCGAGCGCATGTATCAGTTAGCACCAGACGATTTAGACGCCATTATGGAGCTATCTTACGCCACCAATTCATTGGGTTCGCTGGCAATGAAGCTGCAGCAGTTTGATTTAGCGCGGAAGAATTTTGAAGAGTCGCTGCGGCTTAAATTACTGGCGCAAGAACAACAGCCGGATAATGGGCAGCTAATCGCGGACATTGCTGATACCCGATCTTGGTTGGCAAGCGCAGCTCTAGCTGAAGGCAATGTGCATTTAGCAATTGAAACTCATCAGGAATTGCAGGCTGAGTTGACAAATACTACAACAACGCCGGAACCTTATTTACTTGATATTTTGTCAAGCAGCTACCAAAAACTTGCGGATCTGTTTATTTACCAGGGAAAAATAAATGAAGCTCAAACTGTTTCTAACCTAGGTGAACAAGCTTTGTCACAAGCAATAGAGCAAGACCCGGAAAACAGTAGGTGGCTGAGAAACAAAAGTTTTATTGATTATCAGAAGTTTAATATAAACCCCGGTTCAACTGCAGAGCAAATTGAGCATGACCTTAGTTTATTGATTGAGACATTAAAAAAGCAAAAAAATGTGCTGTCAAACACCAATATAAAAGATATACAGGCAAGGCTGTGGCTCTCGACTGCAAAACAACTACAAGAGATTGATCATTTGGCGCTAAGTAAAAAATATGCCGATTTAGCTTATGTTTCTCTCAAGGCACTTACCGAACGATATAGGCAGAATTACAATTACAGTCTCGCTCTGGCCGACACTCAGCTACTACAAGCCAAAGTTTTATTGGCAACCGATAAGCGCGGTATTGCGGTAAATCTTTGTAATCAGGTTAAAGATAATTTATCTGTGATCACCAAGAAAAATAAAGAACCAAGGTTCATCATTACCTTTGCAAAGGCGCTGAATTGCTTAGGGGAGTTACAAGACTACCCTGACATTCTTGCTATGTTGCAACAAAATGCCATAGTAAATTTTGAATTTTAACCCACAACTATAAGGAAATACGTTATGCCTTTAACTCAAGCCGCGAGTTTAATTCAGGTTATTGTCCATCTGGAAAACGGTGAACCGGTATTTAGCTATCAAACCACCGCTGGCCAGCCGTTGCCTAACGGTGATGTTACCGTAACTGAAGCCGGTACTATTACTTATCAACTGGTAGATAATACCGGCAAAGGCCTGCGTTTTATCGGCGTGGGGTTTGTAACACCGTTTGACGGCATTATCGATGCTATCACCGTCAGCAGTGATGGTCAGCTGGTGCAAATGCTGGATATGGATCGCAGTGCCGGCACTACTAAATTTCAGTTTGTGCTAACAAACAGTACCAATACTTTGATGGTTTTGAGTCCAGACCCTCAAGTTAAAAATGATCCTGAATAGTGCTTTAATCAGTATTTGCTGATTGTGTTCTTTTGTTCTGAAAAGCCCCGGAAGGGGCTTTATTTTTTTGTATATAGCGAGTTGAAATCAAGCTACATCACTCCGGCGAAACCTCTTTTCACCTGTAAGCAAAAAGTTATCAGTTGTAGTTCTGCCTTTTATAAGAAATAATCCGCTAAGTACTTGATTAAAATATTTTTAAGCTCTAATGCAAACTATCACGAGGATTGTCTTATATATGCATGTTAAAAAAACACTACTTAGTTGCTGCGTGCTAATGGCCTTTAGCAGCCAGGCAACTGACAACTTGGCCAGCGGTGATCCGCTTGCGCCGTACCAGTGGCATTTGCACAACACCGGCCAGCACAGTTTTTCTGCGGTAGCCGGAACACAGGGCGAAGATTTAAACCTGCTAACTACCGATCTACTGGGCATTAAAGGCGCGGGCGTTACGGTCACAGTAATCGACAGCGGGGTAGAACTTAACCACCCTGATTTATGGCGTAACATAGCACCAGGTTCAGTAAACCTGCTGAATGGCGGCGCTGAGCCTGAAGATCGCAGCGGCCACGGCACAGCAGTGGCGGGTATTATTGCCGCCGAAGCCAACAATCATATCGGAGGGCGCGGTGTAGCGCCGGAAGCCAATATTGTCGGTTTTAACTATCTGGATGCGCAGTCTGTGTCGGGCTGGTTACAATCTCACGGCGTGCCGCTTAATGGCACCGCACATTCCCGCGTGTATAACCAAAGCTACAGTAGCAAGCCTGCTATGTTTATTGATACTGATGGTGAACTAAGCCTTAGCCTGCAACTACAAGACCAGGTAATGCACGATATTACTTTGAGCAGTAATAATGGTTTAGGCGCGCTGTTTGTAAAATCGGCCGGTAACGCATTTAAATACTACGATACCTTTATCGGCGATGTTGAGTTCCGGGTTCTTCCGTTTGAGGATCAACAGCGCTTTAATAATGCCGGCCTGCCATTCCATAACGCTAATTTAAGTGCTGACAACGCCAGTTTCTGGAATTTGCTGGTATCGGCCTACAATGCCAGTGGTCGCTTAGCATCTTATTCTTCCGTGGGCGCAAACGTGTTTCTGTCCGCTCCAGGCGGAGAGGGCGGTACACAACAAGCTGGTATCGTTACCACTGACCTTAGCGGTTGCTTTGACGGTTTTAACACCGATTTCGGCACGGCTGACAACGCCTTAAAAGATAGCGGCTTAGACGCCAACTGTGATGCAACAGCGGCGATGTACGGCACTTCGGCTGCTGCAGCCAGTGTTTCAGGCGCAATTGCGCTGATAATGTCGGCCAACCCGCAACTGGATGCCAGAACGGTTAAACATATACTTGCCATCACCGCGCGCAAGCCGGACCCAAACAACAGCGGTGTTGAGCTGAGCTTCAGCGATAACAACGGCAATATCAGGAGTTACAATGCAGTGCCCGGCTGGCAGCAGAATGCAGCAGGCTATAACTTCCATTACTTTTATGGTTTGGGTGCAATAGATGTGGATGCTGCAGTAGCTATGGCGCTGCAAACCACAGCGTCGTTACCTGCGTTGCAAATATCTGACTGGCATAGCAATAACACCGCACTGACTATTCCGGATGCCAATGTTGCCGGCGTGCAGGACACTATGCAGCTTACAGACAACCTGACAATAGAAGCGGTACAACTAAAGTTCAGCGTTAAGCATGAACGGATGCGCGATTTAGCGATAGAGCTTATCTCTCCGGCCGGTACCCGCAGTGTGCTGCTTAGCCCCCGCACCGGTGTATTAAATATTACCGGTGACACAGTGCATAATGCCGTGCTGCTAAGTCAGCATTTCTACGGCGAACCTGCCGCAGGTGCGTGGCAAATCAAGCTAATTGATACCGATAACGGCAGCAACCAGACTTTGCTTTACAGCCAGCAAACCGGTTTGTTAAGCATGAACGATACGAACAACAGCACAAACGGCAGCCTGCTGTCGTGGTCGCTGCGTATCTACGGCCACTGATAGAGGATTTTATATGAAGTTTATTTCTTATGTTTCAACCCTGTTGCTGGCATACAGCATGGCGCCGTTAGCGCAGGCACAAAGCACTACTGCTAATACGGCCATTCAGCCGGGCAGCGCTATCCTAGCCAGCCTTGCGGCGCAACACAATACCAGTGCAGCACTACGCAGCGGCGATATTGTTGCGGATAGCCAAAGCGCAGCCGGGTATCAGCTAACTGGTGAAATACTGTTGCAGTTAAGCGCACAGGCTGATTTTGCCGCGCTGGCAGCCAGCTATAACCTGCAGTTGAAACACGCCTACGGTGATATCCTGGTAGTGGCCACGCCAGACGCTAACATTAAACAACTACTGGCACAGTTGGCGCAGGAGCCGACAGTACTCAGAGCAAGCTATGGTCTGCGCGAGTTGGGATTAAGCCCGGATCCGCAAGTAATCAATGATCCCAAGTAATTCCTGCAGCATGGTTTGAGGTAAGTCTCGCTCAGAGTAAAGCCCCGGGAGGGGCTTTAATTCTTTAAAAATCAATCAATTAAATCAGAAGGTTGTCGGAAGGTTGTGACAAGTAGTAAAGGCTAAAGTTGGCAACAGTTAAGCCACTTGAGCGAGATAACCTGATGACTACGTCGCAACGTAAAACCAATCTGCAACCGCTGGCATTGAATGACGATAGCTTATGGTCTGACGATGGCGATATCTCCACCGGCATCGACCTTGGCGGTTTTATTCAGTATCTGGCCGAAGCGGTGCTGATTGTCAGCCCTGATGGCGTGATTGAATGCGCCAATGCCAAGGCGGCCTTGCTGCTGAACTGTGTTGGCCAACCGCTGATTGGCCGCAAGTGGCCGGAATTTTTAGTTAACCGCTGTCAGCAGCAGTACGATGGCTTAGTAAAAATGGTAGCCAAACGCATACTGTCGCTGCAGGCCGGGCCAACAGAAATGGCGCTGCGCTGTGCTGATAATGCGGTAAAGGATATTGAGCTGTCGGTATCATTTTTACCGGACCCGGAGCCCCGGCTGGTGTTGGTAATGCGTGATCTTACGCACTACAAAGCCGAATGCGAGCAACTGCGGCTGCAGGCCTCTACCGATGTGCTAACCGGGCTGGCGAACCGGCGCGGTTTTGATGAACAGCTGCAACAGCAGTGGCAGCAATGTACGGCCGCTCGCCGGCCGCTTAGCGTGGTGATTATTGATATCGACTTTTTTAAACAATTTAACGACCGCTATGGCCATATTCAGGGCGATGCCTGCCTGCGTAAGGTCGCCGGTGCCATAGTGCAGGCGATGCCGGTTGATGGCAAAATGGCAGCGCGCTACGGCGGCGAAGAGTTTGCGCTGATACTGCCCAATCATAATGAAATTAACGCGCTGCAGGTAGCCCGTGACGTGCAGCAGGCAGTGCGGTTGTTGCAGTTTACCGACGCCGGTTTGCCGGCCTCGCTTAGTGTATCGGTAAGCCAGGGCGTAGCGACAGAAATTAACGGCCAGTACCGCACCAGCATGGCGTTGTTATGCGCGGCCGATACCGCGCTGTACCGCGCCAAGTCTGACGGCCGCGATTGTATTAATACCAGTAGTTAAGCAAACACGGTAACCGTTTGGCGGCTGATCGCCGCCAGTTTGCCATCCGGCTGCCACAGTTTGGCGGCAATATGGTGGTAGCCGTCAGCAGCGTAGTCAATTTCAGCCTGATAGCGCCACCAATCGGTATTAGTAAACGGTAAATCATGAGCAACAAATTCAATGGTCCAGGTAAGTGAGCTGGCCGGTGCCGGTTGGTTTAGCAAGGTCAGGCTAACTGGTGGCCAGGCATCTACCAATGCCAGTAACTCCGGTATTCCGGCCTGGCGACTGTCACCGCCGGCCATACGAATATCGCCGCCGAGGGCGCGCAGCGTGCTACCACCAAAGGGCAGCTTGCCATGGCTGATGCGGTAATCAAAGTGATGGGTAAACTCCGGTGCCGGGCCTTGTTTGGGCAAAACCAAGGCGTCGCCTTGCGGCCACTGTGGTGCGGTGTCGGCCGCTAAGCTGTAAGCGGAAGTACGCGGCGCACCAAAACTTGCCTGCATAACCAGGGCCACCTGGCCATCCTGTGTAATTTCAGCCTGAGCCTGGATTGCCGACTTGCCCTGGCGCAGAATACGGCGTGTTACGGTGGCGGCCCCGGCATTTAACGGCGCAACAAACGAGACCGATACCGAGCGCAGCGGCACGGCCGGGGGGATCACCGGCAGCAAGTGCGCCATGGCCAGCGCGGCGGCTAAGCCACCGAACACTGCGCGGCCCTGACCCCACTGCTCCGGTACGGTTATGTTGAATGTGTCCGGGTTGCCGGCAGCAAACTGCTGCATTATCTGGTAAAAATGCATAAAGTGATCCCTAAAATTCAATCAACGTTAGTGCGCCAGCAACGAGGCCAGCATTTTCAGGCTAAGTAACAGCAGCAAAATGCCAAACAGCCGTTTTAACGTGGTAACCGGCAGTTTGTGTGCCAGTTTGGCGCCAAGCGGCGCACAGATAAAACTTGCCACCGACATCAGCAACACAGCGGGCAGATATACCAGGCCGACAATAAACGGCAGGTCGGCGCTGCTTTGGCTATTTAGCAGATAGCCGGCGGTACCGGCCACTGAAATAGGTAACCCGACTGCGGCAGAGGTGCCAATGGCTTTTTTAATTTCGATACTGCGCCAGCTAAGATAAGGCACGGTAAGTGAACCACCGCCGATAGACACCAGGGCCGAGATGGCGCCAATACCGGCACCTGCTGCAGTCAGCTCGGCCTTACCGGCCTGTTTGCCACCGGCGGCAGGGGTTTTAGCCCGCAGCATGGTAAAGGCAACATAGCCCATAAACAGGGCAAAAAAGCCTGCCAGATACAGCGAGCTGATACGTGCCGCCAGAAACGTGGCAGCAAAAGTACCGGCTATTACGCCGGGTGTCATCGCTTTCACAATCGGCCATAAAACGCCCGCGCGGGCGTGGTGGGCACGCATGCTCGACAGTGACGTCATCACAATGGTCGCCATAGAGGTGCCAAGTGCCAAATGTACCACGGCATCGGCGGCTATACCCTGGGCCAGGAAAATGCTGGTAAGCAGCGGTACCATAATGCCGCCCCCGCCAATGCCCAACAGACCAGCCATAACACCGGCGAAGCCACCCAAAGCCAAAAAAGCCAGTATCCATTCAATTGCCATCTGCGGCCTCCGTATAAAAACTGGCTGGCAACATACCTTGATTTGGCACAACTGGCAAAAAAATGTGCTGGCAAACTGCAGTTGAGCTGGTTTGGCAATAAAGGGCGTACTTAGTCATAATTCTGCCTTATAGCCATGCTATAACTGCGCCCGCTATGGATAAATACTTATATTTTTTACGTCACGCCACCGCGGAAATTATCCGGCCTAATCAGCTGGATATCGACCGTTGTCTGGTAGAAAAAGGCCGGCTGCAGGCGCGTCGCGTTGCGGCTTTTATGCAGCGCCACGCTATTGCGCCAACAGCGGTATGCAGCAGCCCCTATCCGCGCGCTATGCAAACCGCTGCCATAGTGGCCAAAGAAGCAGGGCTTGGCGCGGTACAGGAATTAGCCTGGTTGGCATTAGGCAACGACAGCCATGCTGCGCTGGCACAGTTACAGCAACTGCTGGCGGATTTACCGCCACACAGCTTGCTGGTAGGGCACGAGCCGGACTTCTCCAGCTTAATCAGCCTGCTGCTTGGCAGTGAAACCGGCCTGCTTAATGTGCGCAAAGCGTCGCTAAGCTGTGTCGGCTACTGCAGCGACACTAAGCAAGCGGAATTGCAATGGTCGGTACCGGCGCGCTTTATGTAACGCTGCCTTATTGCCGTGTCAGCACAAAACGGCCAGCCCCTTGTATCAGCGTAACCTGAGCCGCCCTGCCAGTGGCGGGGGCAAACTCCAGCGTGGCATCCACCACAGTAAGGTACAGCTTGCGCTCGCCGGCGGCCTTTAAGTCAAACGCCGGTTGCCCGGTGACCTGCACCAGTAAGCCATCACCAGCGTCATTTTGAAAAATTTTCAACTGCAGTTGATCTGAGGCATAGTCACCAACCAATGCCAGCTGTTGCTGTTGGCTTAAGCGGATATCGGCTTTTTGCGTTACATCGCTGCTGCGCTGCCACAGCTCGGCTTTACCTTCGCCGTCATAAAACATGTTCAGGCCGGTCGCATTACCGTTTTTATCCCGCAGTATTACCAATCGGGTTACGCTGTCAGCAAAGCCAAAGCTGTCGTTAGCTTGCGGTATCAGTTCAAAGGGCCGGCCGCCGGCGCGGGTTGAGAACAACTTACCATCTCGTACCTCAAGCGTGCGGCTGTCTTCGCCTTTGCTATAGATGCCGCTGACACTGCGTAGCTGAGCCTCTGTTAACGAAACCGGCGGATATTCAGGGTAGGGGTTTCCGCTGGCATAGGCCGCAATTTTACGGCTTAAATAGCTTAAATCCGGGCCCGGACCGTCGCTGTTACGCAGCATTACGACTGTCAGCTTTGGCTGTGGCAGGTAAACCAACAACGAAACAAAGCCGTTAATGCCACCGCCATGTTGCAGCTCCCGCATACCACGCAGTGTGTCGCTGCGGATACCAAAGCCATAATTGCTATCATTTTTAGCTGCAGCACCGGTGGGTGTAATCATTTGCCGGTAAGTGTCTGCTTTAAGCAACTTACCGCTGTGCAGCAGGCGGTTCCATTGCCACAGTGCATCGGCATCGGCAACCAGCGCGCCGGCGGCATGCGGTTGGGTCATGCTCAGCAAGGCGGCCTGAGTCACATCCTGCCCGGGGCGCAGGCTGTAACCGCCGGCCATGCCGGCAATAATGCTTTGCTCGCCGGGGTAAACAATATTACTCAGCTTATGCGGTTGCAGCAGGGCATCGTTAATATACTGGTGCCAGCTTTTACCACTGATGGCTTCAATAACGGCGCCCAGCAATACATAACCGGAATTGTTGTATTTAAATTCTGCCCCCGGGGCAAAATCGACCGGTAGATCTTTAAACTCAGCAATCAGTTCCGCCGTGCTTAACTCGTAGCGGATTTTGTTATGCATATAGCCCGGAATGCCGGTGTAGCTCTTCACACCAGAGGTATGGTTCAGTAACTGCAACAGCGTAATTGCTTCTGCATTAGGGTAGTCGGGCAGGTATTTACTCAGCGGATCAGTAAGTGCTGCCTTACCTTCATCTATCAGTTTCAGAAGTGCTGTAGCAGCAAACTGCTTGGTAACCGAGCCGATACGAAACTTGTGCTGTGGGCTCAACGGCACGTCAAGTTCAATATTCGCCTTGCCATAAGCGTGTTTAAATAACAGCTCATCACCGCGTGCCACCAACACCGCTAAGCCAGGGCCGTTGCTGTCTATCTGTTGTTGCTGTAACAGCTGTGTAGCATAGCGGCTTACGTCTTGGGCATCGGGTAGCGTATCAGCGGCAATCGCAGTGGTGCCGACGCAGCACAATGTGGTAGCCAGCAACAGCGGTTTTAACATCAGCTTTTTTAACATAATTGCTCCTTGTTATCAGAATGACGTGATACTCCATGCAGCGTGGCTGCAAACACAGGCGAAACAGGCAAAAATAAGGCCATGATTTTTTTATTGTTCTAAATCATATGATTAACTTGTTGTTGGCAAGAGGCCGCTGGTGATAAAACCAAAAAGCAGGTTTATCTGCCCAAGCGTTAGTGAATTTGCCACCTCAGAGGTTTAGCGCAGATCTTGTCTTTGTGATACTGCTACGGCACAGTAAACAAAATTACTTATAGTTGCGGCTATGCAGCATTATTTATTTGTTTACGGCACCCTGCGGCAAAATGCCCACCACCCCATGCACCAATTACTGGTACAACATAGCTGTTTTGTTGCTATGGCACATTATCAGGCCAGGTTGTATCAGGTAGATTATTACCCGGGCGCAGTGCCATCCAATAATGCCGCCGACCAGGTAGTAGGAGAGCTGTATCAGCTGATACAGCCGGAGCATCTGCTAAGCGCGCTGGATAACTATGAAGAATGCGGCCCGGGCTTTGCGCAGCCGCAGGAGTATCGGCGTGAACAACAAAGTGTAGTGCTGGAGAATGGCGACAGTATTGCTGCCTGGGTGTATGTGTATAACCGCAGCACTAAGGGGCTCAGGTTAATTCAAAGCGGCGATTTTCTGGCTGATAAAATCGCGCAGTAAATTCCATGGTTATTTGATAAGTGTAAAGAAATGCTTTACACTTTCGTCATTGATGAGGGAGCAGCATGGCGATAAAGAACTTTAAGCATAAAGGTCTGAAGAAGCTTTTTCTGCATGGCGACCATAGCGGTGTGCAACCAAAACACGCTGTAAAGCTTACGATAATTCTCGATGCCATTGCTGCATCACATCAACCAAGAGACTTACGCGCGCTTTTTCAGGCGAAATTCGCGGAAAAAGTAGGTTCAGGTACCGGTGTTTACTCAATTGAAGTCAACGGCAATTGGCGTGTGACGTTTGAACTGGAAGACGATGGTGCGGTGTTATTAGACTATCGCGACTATCACGGTAAGCAAATCCGCGCTCAGAAATAGCACATGTAATGTCGGTAACAATCTGGAGGATACTATGGAAAAAATGACGCGTTGCCCCACGCATCCCGGGCTGATTTTTCGTGTTCAGATACTGGAAGAACATGGTATTTCAGTGACCAAAGCTGCCAAAGCACTGGGTGTTTCCCGCACTACTATGAGCAATTTTTGCCATGGACATATACCGTGCTCAGCTGATTTGGCGCAGCGTATTGCGCTGGCAACCGACAGCAATGTGGGGTTGTGGATTAATCTGCAGGCCAATTATGATGCCTGGCAGGCTGAGCACGGCGAGCAGCCGGTAGTTGAAAAGCTGATACTGAACAGCGCTGCCTGAACGTTATGATTAGGCGGATGTCTTGAGCATACTAAAACAGCTGTTTCGTTGGCAAAAAGGCCGCCAGCAAAGCGGTTACGATAAAATGCTGTTGGCAGGCGCATATTGGCCATTTAAATTCGACTGCTATCTGTTGCATTTTCCGCAAGGCTGCGAAGTGCCACCACATAAAGATGCTGTAAGCAGTGGCCGGCATTACCGGCTGAATATAGTATTAAAACAGGCGAAGAAGGGCGGCGACTTTATCTGCGCCACACCGATTTATCAAAATTCCCGCATTAAATTTTTCCGGCCGGACTTGTGCGAGCATGCGGTAAGTAAAGTAGAGCAGGGCAGCCGTTATTTGCTGAGTATTGGTTGGGTGAGATTGTAATTAAAAAAGGCCGCAATGCGGCCTTTTTTATAACTACTGCAGGTGCTTAATGGCTGCTTTTAATGACGGAAGTGCCTTACGCCGGTAAACACCATGGCCATGCCGTGCTCGTCTGCGGCGGCGATTACTTCGGCGTCGCGCATTGAACCACCCGGCTGAATTACGGCAGTAATACCGGCTGCGGCTGCAGCGTCGATACCGTCGCGGAACGGGAAGAAGGCGTCTGAGGCCATTACTGAGCCTTTTACTTCCAGCTTCTCATCGGCGGCTTTAATACCGGCAATTTTGGCGCTGTAGACGCGGCTCATCTGGCCGGCGCCAACGCCGATGGTCATGCTGTCTTTTACGTACACAATAGCGTTGGATTTAACAAACTTGGCCACCTTCCAGCAGAACAGTAAGTCTTTTAACTCTTGTTCGGTAGGCTGGCGTTTGGTGACGACTTTTAAATCATCCGCAGTAACTTTGGCCTGATCGCGATCCTGCAGCAACATACCGCCGTTGACTTGTTTAATATCCAGCGCAGTAGTTGCAGCGCTGAACTCACCACATACCAAAAGGCGCACGTTCGGCTTAGTGCCAACCACCGCTGCGGCTGCGTCGGTGGCAGAAGGCGCAATAATCACTTCAACAAACTGCCGGCTGACAATTTCTTTCGCTGTAGTTTCATCCAGCTCGCGGTTAAAGGCAATAATGCCGCCGAAAGCTGAGGTTGGGTCGGTCTGGTAGGCACGGTTATACGCCGCCAGAATCGAATCGCCAATGGCCACGCCGCACGGGTTAGCGTGCTTAACGATAACGCAGGCCGGTTCACTGAACTCTTTTACGCACTCCAGTGCCGCATCAGTATCGGCGATATTGTTGTATGACAACGCCTTGCCTTGTAACTGCTTAGCGGTAGATACAGAGGCCTCAGTGGCACCGTCCTGCACATAAAACGCCGCGCTTTGGTGGCTGTTTTCGCCGTAGCGTAAGTCTTGTTTTTTAACGAATTGGCTGTTGAAAGTACGCGGGAACTTAGTCGCCGGTTCTGCCGGTGTATCGTAGGCTGGTAACATGGCGCCAAAGTAGTTGGCTATCATGCCATCGTACTGCGCGGTGTGTTCAAAAGCGCTGATCGCCAGGCTAAACCGCGTGGCGTGAGTGGTAGCGCCGCCGTTGGCCTGCATTTCTGCCAGTACGCTGTCGTAGTCTTTTGCATTAACAACAATGGTTACATCTTTGTGGTTTTTCGCTGCCGCGCGCACCATAGTCGGGCCGCCGATATCGATATTTTCAACCGCATCTTCCAGCGTGCAGCCGGGCTTGGCCACAGTGCTGGCAAACGGATACAGGTTTACTACCACTAAGTCGATAGGGCCGATATTGTTGGCCGCCATTACGCTTTCATCCACGCCGCGACGGGCTAAAATACCGCCGTGAATTTTCGGATGCAGGGTTTTTACCCGGCCGTCCATAATTTCCGGGTGGCCGGTGTAGTCAGACACTTCTGTAACCTTAATGCCTTGTTCGGCTAACAGTTTAGCAGTACCGCCGGTAGAGAGAATATCCACCTGTTGCGCGGCCAGCGCGCGGGCGAATTCTACAATACCGGTTTTATCTGACACACTCAGCAGTGCGCGGCGGATGGGTCTTAATGTCGTCATGCTTAGACTCTCTTGTAGCTTGCAGAAATCAGATTTTAACCTAACCAATAAAAAAGCACCCGAAGGTGCTTAGTGGCGGGGCGCTGGCCCCGCAGTGGCATTAACTCATGCCGTACTGTTTCAGCTTCTTACGCAGCGTACCGCGGTTGATGCCCATCAGGTTGGCGGCGCGGGTTTGGTTACCGCGGGTATATTTCATCACTTCTTCCAGTAACGGACGCTCTAATTCAGATAATACCAGTTCATACAAGTCGTTAACGTCCTGACCGTTTAATTGCTGCAGGTAGTTAGCCACGGCTTTTTGCGCGGCGTTGCTTAAAGCTTGTGGCTTTTCCTGCGTTTGTACGTGGGCGTTAGTAATAAATGGCGAAGTAACGTTCGAATTAAACATTGCTTTTCTCTTTTACGTTAGGTTGCTGCTAGTTGATGAAAATAGTCATTTAAGGTGTCAAGCTGCTGCTTAGCACACTCAATACCATTGAATTCACTACGAAACTGTCCGAGCGTGTCATGCTCGGCTAAATACCAGCCCACATGCTTGCGGGCAATACGGGAACCGGCCAGCTCACCATAAAGTTGGTGTAAACCCTGCACATGTTCCAGCATGATCTGACGTACCTCGGCAATGCCCGGTGGCGCCAGTTTGTCGCCAGTGGCCAGGTAATGCACCACTTCGCGGAAAATCCATGGCCTTCCTTGTGCCGCGCGGCCAATCATAATGGCGTCGGCACCGGTGTAGTCCAGCACATGGCGCGCTTTTTCCGCTCCGGTAATATCGCCGTTGGCAATTACCGGGATAGAAACACTTTGTTTAATGGCGCGGATGGTGTCATATTCCGCTTCACCTTTGTACATACAGGCACGTGTCCTGCCATGTACCGCCAGCGCCTGTATGCCGTTATCTTGCGCAATACGGGCGATCTGAATACCGTTTCTGTGCTCAGGATCCCAGCCGGTGCGGATTTTTAACGTCACCGGCACCTTAACTGCATCGACCACAGCGCGCACAATTTGTTCCACTAACTGCGGATACTGCAGCAGTGCAGAACCGGCCAGCTTCTTGTTCACTTTTTTCGCCGGGCAACCCATGTTGATGTCGATAATATCGGCACCTATATCAACATTGTATTGCGCTGCCTCAGCCATTTGCTGTGGGTCCGCACCGGCAATTTGTACCGAGCGGATACCGGATTCCTGCCGGTGGCCCATGCGATTTTGTGATTTTTCGCTTTGCCATACCAACGGGTTGCTCGACAGCATTTCCGACACAGCTAAGGCTGCACCAAAACGCCGGCAGAGCTCACGAAAAGTGTGATCGGTTACTCCGGCCATCGGAGCACAAACTACCTTGTTCGCTAATTGATATGGACCTATGCGCACCACTGAATCCAAGGCTCTACCCGTAAGGGGCGCTAAGTTTACGGATTTTTTCCGGCAAAGCAAAGGCTATTATTTAAACAAAAGTGTAAATTTACCGGCCTTTGCGGTCTTGACATTCGCTAAACGGCTGAAAATTGGTGTTTTGTAAAGCTGAGACAACAGTAGTATGCGGGGTGGCGAAAATGAAAATTGTAACGCTGTTGGTTTTGTGACCAGGGAAATGATGTAGTTTTGATAGCAATCCTGGTAGTTCCGTTGTAAACGCAAAAGCGGTATGCCCACACCAACACGCCGTAAATACGTCCCTGTAGGCTCGATTATAAACTTCATCCATGAAGTTTATCCTGCGGACCAGCACAGCTGTTCAAATTCGCTCCCGGCGAATTTGTCAGCATCCATGCCTTCAACGGTTGGTTTAGGGCATACCGCTTTTGCTGCCAGAGTATTGAGCCTGCCGCCTAAGTACCCAGCCAGTCGACCTGGCCGCGTGCCTGGCGTCGCTTAATCATCAACTCTTCAATAAGCGGCGTTAAAATCAGCTCCATCGCCAGGCCCATTTTGCCGCCCGGCACCACCAGGGTATTAACCCGCGACATAAAGGCGCCGTTAATCATTTGCAGGTAGTAGGGGAAATCCACATGCTTAATACCGCGAAAGCGGATCACCACAAAGCTCTCGTCGAGCGAGGGTATATCTTTGGCACTAAAGGGGTTGGAGGTATCTACCGTAGGCACACGCTGAAAGTTTATATGGGTGCGCGAGAACTGCGGCGTAATATGGTTAATGTAGTCATCCATGCTACGCACTATGCTGGCCTGCACGGCCTCACGGCTGTGGCCGCGCTCGGAGGTGTCGCGGATAATTTTTTGGATCCACTCTAAGTTAACTATCGGTACCATGCCGATCAGTAAATCGACGTGCTGCGCGACGTTATGCTCGTCGGTTACTGCGCCACCGTGCAAACCTTCATAAAATAATAAGTCGGTATTGGCGCGTAAATCCTGCCACGGGGTAAAGGTGCCGGGTAATTGGTTGTAAGGCACGGCTTCGTCAAAGGTGTGCAAATAGTGGCGTATTTTGCCGCCGCCGGTTTCACCATAGCTGGCAAAGAAGTTTTCCAGCGCGCCAAAATCGTTGGCTTCGGCGCCAAAGTAGCTGATATGTTTGCCGGCTTCTTTGGCTTTACGAATCGCTACTTCCATTTCCGGCCGGCTGAAGCGGTGAAAACAGTCACCCTCAACAAAGGCCGCATCTATGCCCAGGGTGCGGAAAATATGCTGAAACGCCGTCGAGGTGGTGCTGGTGCCGGCACCGGACGAACCGGTAATAGCAATAATCGGGTTTTTATGTGACATGGGCGCGGCTCGCTAGGTTAACTGAACCTCACCTTAAAGCAACTGCTAAAGCAGGTGCAACTGTTTCTTCTGCTATTGTGGTCGTTACAGCCGGTAAGTTATTGAATTAACTTGCCGGCTGCAGTAAAACCGCGTTAAAACTGAAAGGTGGCAATCAGCGGATCATGATCCGATGAGCGGTACGGTGTTGGCGCGTACAATTGTTGCAGCAGGCTATCGCTTTTAAACCCGACATTGTAATCCAGCAATACCGGTTCATCGGCATTGATGGCCCAGTGCTGCATGCTGTGCAACTGCGCGGCCAGTGCCGGGCTTGCCAAGGCATGATCCAGTGAGCCGGTGCGGCCGCGATACACATAAGAGTATTGGCTGCCAGCAGCGGCGCTGAGGTAGTGCCAGTTACGCTGTTCCAGGGTGGTTACCGGGTCTTCCAGCCGGTAGGCATTTAAATCGCCCAATATCAGCTGCTTGTCGCTCTTTACGCCGGTAGGCTGGCTGGCCAGCCAGTCGCTGAGTGCTTTAGCTGAGGTTACCCGCAGTGCATTCCAGCAGGCCTGGCCGTCGCCTTGATCAGCATCTTTGGTGGCGGCGTCCTTCGGGCAGCTGCCCTTGGATTTAAAGTGATTAATGCTTACGGTAACCAGCTCATTGGAAGCCAGATGGCGAAAACTTTGCGCCAGTGGCGGCCGGCTGCCCCAGTCGAATGGCTTGGCCAGCAACATAGCAGCCTTACCTTCCACGCTAACGGCAGAGGGGCGGTACAGCAAAGCCACTTTAATTGCATCGCTGCCGGGCTGCTCAGTGGTGATAATAAAACGATAGGGTTTGGCGGCCACCTTATTTAACGCTGCGGTCAGGTTAGCCAGTGCACCTTGCTGGCTGTAGCCGTTATTCTCTACCTCCAGCAAGCCAATGATATCGGCATCCAGTGCGGCCAGGGCGCTGACAATCTTCGCTTGCTGGCGGGCCAGTTCAGCGGCGCTGCCGGCACCGCGCCGCGTTGGAAAGGCCGGGTTTTGGCCGGCGCCGTTAAAATAATTCAGCACATTAAAGCTGGCGATACGCAGCGCTTTGGCCGGCTTGGCTTGCGGCGCGGCCGGGCGCGGGTTAGTGGCAGCAAAGTGCGGCGCTTTGGTTGGCACCAGCCGGTAACCGCGCTCATCCTGCAGTAGCACGCCTTCTACCCGGCTTACGCTATCACCAATGCGCAAGGTACTGGCTGCTGTTAGCAGAGTTTCGCCAAAACGCACCGGGTCAGGGTTTTGCTGATAGCTGCCATCATCCAGCACCAGCATATGTCGTTGTTGTTGCACTGCGCTAAGTGCGGCCGCGTCTTTACCCGGTAGCATAATTTCGGTGGCTGTCAGCAGGCGTTTATCAGCCAGGATAATTTCGCCGTAGCGGCCCAGGTTATAGGTATCGTTTACCGTGAGTGTTTGCTCAAAACGCAGCAATGCGCCTTCCAGTTGCTCCCAACTTTGTTCTGCCGGCAAAGGCAGACGCAGCGTTAGCGGCGCTACTGCGGCGCTACCTTCACATAGCTTGATATCAGTTAGCTGAGTCAGGCTGGTAAGCTGGTTAATCTCCGCTACTGTACCGCTTATCTGCAACTGCTGGCCGGGTTGATAAATAGCCGCAGCTGTAGTGTCGGCAATAAACACACTACCGGATGCTGCGCTATCGGCTGGTTCAATGGCGCGCAGTACTAAGCCGGCTGCGGCACTGTCCGGGTACACCACTGCCGTAACCACGCCGCGGGTAACTAACTGCCGGCCTTGCAGCGGGCTGCTGTCGCCTGTGCCCTGAATTTGCTGTATCGGCGTGTACGGCGTGTTACAAGCTGCTGCAACACCAGCCAGGGCGCTGCTTAGCAGCAGCGCGCCGGACAGGTAAAACGAGTTAAGCATAATAACTACTTCTGCTCGCGGGCAATAGCGCGATAACCAATGTCGCTGCGGCAAAACATGCCATCCCAGCTGATTTTATCTACCAGTTTGTACGCCGCCTGTTGCGCAGCTGTAACATTGGCACCCAGCGCAGTAGCACACAGTACCCGACCGCCGTTGGTGACTACATTGCCGTCTTTTAGCTCAGTGCCGGCATGAAATACTTTGGCCGTGCTGCTATCGGCGCCGTCCAGACCACTGATAACCCTGCCTTTGGCATAAGCGTCCGGATAACCACCGGCCGCCAACACCACGCCTACCGCAGCTTGCGGAGTAAACTGAATAGCTTTACCGGCAAGTTCAGTTTTGGTTGCCGCCAGGCACAGCTCAACCAGATCTGATTCCAACCGTAGCATAATCGGCTGGGTTTCCGGGTCACCAAAGCGGCAATTAAATTCCAGCACTTTAGCGCTGCCATCCGGCGCTATCATTAAGCCGGCGTACAAAAAGCCGGTAAATAGCGTCCCTTCTGCCGCCATGCCGTTCACGGTGGGGTAAATAACGTGTTGCATTACCCAATCGTGTACCGCCGGGGTCACTACCGGTGCCGGCGAATAAGCGCCCATGCCGCCGGTATTCGGGCCTTTATCGGCGTTGTCGCGCGCTTTATGATCCTGCGATGAGGCAAACGGCAGCGCCGTAGTGCCATCCACCATCACAATAAACGAGGCTTCTTCACCGGTTAAAAACTCTTCTACCACCACGCGACTGCCGGCATCGCCAAATTTATTGCCGGATAACATATCGTCAATTGCGGCGGCGGCTTCATCCTGCGTTTGCGCAATAATTACGCCTTTGCCGGCCGCTAAACCGTCGGCTTTAATCACTACCGGTGTGCCCAGCGTTGCGGCAAAGGCTTTGGCCGGCGCTGTTTCGGTAAAGGTTTGGTAAGCCGCTGTGGGGATGTTATGCCGGGCTAAAAAGTCTTTGGCAAAGGCTTTGGAGCTCTCCAGCTGTGCGGCGGCTTTAGTCGGGCCAAAAATGGCTAACCCGGCGGCGCGAAACGCATCTACCACGCCTTTCGCCAGCGGCGCTTCCGGGCCAACAATGGTCAGCGCAATGTTTTCTTGTTGGGCAAAGGCCAGCAGCGCCGGTACGTCATCCGCAGCGATAGCGACATTGGTCAGGTTGTTTTCGCGGGCGGTGCCGGCATTGCCGGGCGCTACAAATACTTTGCCGGCCAGAGGTGACTGCGCTGCTTTCCACGCCAGTGCATGCTCGCGGCCACCGCCGCCAATTACCAATACGTTCATTTAGCTTTCCGTTAGTTATTCTATAAAAGGTTATTTAGTACAAACTTACTTAGTTACAGGCTTGCGAAACTTCAGTGTCATACGGTCGCTTTCACCTATCGCCAGATACTTGTCTTTATCCTGCTCTTTTAAGCGCAATACCGGCGGCAAGGTCCAGACGCCGCCCGGGTGATCGGCGCTGTCTTTCGGGTTAGCATTTACATCACTTTCTGCTTCAAACACAAAACCGGCTTGCTCTGCCAGCTTTACCGCCAGTGCTTGCGGGAAATAACCGCTTTTTTGCCAATCGCCACTGATTTTATCTGCCGGTAAGCGGTGCTCAACCACGCCCAGCACGCCGCCCGGTTTTAATGCCGTATAAAAGTCTTTAAAAATCGCCAACATGCCGGCATCACCGCCGTTGCCATACCAGTTGTGCAGGTTACGGAAGGTCAGTACCACATCAGCACTGCCGGCCGGGGCAATGCCGCTGCTGTTACCCGGGGCAAATTCAGTTAGCTGTACACGGTTATATACAGGGTTGGCCGCCAGCTTTTCGACAAAGGCAGCGCGGTTACGTTTGTAATAATCAGATGTGCTGTCGGCCGGGAAATGTGCGGCATAGTAGGTGCCGTGTGCGGCCAGTAACGGCGCCAGAATTTCAGTATACCAGCCGGCGCCCGGCGCAATTTCTACCACAGTACTGGCCGGGGTTACGTCAAAAAACTGCAGCGTAGCAACCGGATTACGGTACTTATCGCGGGCAACATTGGCCGGACTGCGGCTTTGGTGATCTACCGCCAGTTGTAAGGCTTCAGCTTGCTGCTTATCATTGGAGCCGGCAACAGCCAGTGGGCTTAACAGAAGAGCAGACAGCGCAACAGCGAGTTTTATGGTTTTCATCTTCGTGGTTCCCTGTGGTAAAAGTGGCGCTAGTGTAGCAAAACAATGTTAAAAAAGCAGGTTGCAGCGGCGGATTAATCTGCTTTATTCAGATGGCCAGACTGCTATTTTCTCGTCAACAAATGCTGCGCGCTATGCTAGAATGCCAGCCCTTTAACGCGGGAAGCCTTATGTTAGACCAGATCCGTATCATTCTTGTGGGCACAACCCATACCGGCAATATTGGCTCGGTGGCCCGCGCCATGAAAACCATGGGCTTATCAAAGCTGTATTTAGTTGCACCGAAAGAACTGCCGGACGGCCAGGCCTACGCGCTGTCAGCCGGAGCCAGCGATATTTTGGCCAATGCTAAAGTGTTCGATACGCTGCAAGAAGCCATCAGCGATTGCAGTCTGGTGGTGGGCAGTAGTGCGCGCTCACGTACTTTAAGCTGGCCGATGCTGGAGCCGCGCGAATGCGGTGTTAAAGCGGTGCAGGAGGCAGCCACTCAGCCGGTAGCGCTGGTGTTTGGCCGTGAAAGCAGTGGTTTAACTAACGAAGAGCTGCAACTGTGTAATTACCATGTTTGCATAGCGGCGAACCCGGAATACAGCTCGCTGAATCTGGCAATGGCAGTGCAAATTGTGACCTACGAAGTGCGCATGGCCTGGTTGCAACAAGCGTCGCAACAGCAAGCCGCAGTGCCAACTGTTGATGAAGTGGCTTACCCGAGCAGCGAGCAAATGAGCAATTTCTATCAGCATCTGGAGCAGACACTGAACGACACCGGCTTTATTATTAAGCAACACCCCGGTGTTGTGATGACCAAGCTCAAACGCTTATTTACCCGCGCACGGCCGGAAGAAGCCGAATACAATATATTGCGCGGCATTTTAACCTCAGTGCAGCGTTATGGCCGCAAGGCGCAGGGCGAGAAGGAGTAGCGCATGTTTGCCGGTATCAAAGAAGATATCAAAAGTGTGTTTGAGCGGGACCCGGCTGCGCGCAGCAGTTTTGAGGTGCTTACCAATTATCCGGGCCTGCATGCAATCTGGTGGCACCGGGTTAGCCATAAACTGTGGCGGGCTAACTGGAAATGGTTGGCGCGGTTTTTAAGCACTATAGCGCGCTGGCTTACCGGGGTGGAAATTCACCCGGGCGCAAAGATCGGGCGGCGCTTTTTTATCGACCATGGCATGGGTGTGGTAATTGGCGAAACCGCTGAAATTGGCGATGACGTAACCCTGTACCATGGCGTTACCCTCGGCGGTACCAGCTGGAACCCGGGCAAACGCCACCCTACCCTGGCTAATGGTGTGGTGATTGGTGCCGGCGCCAAGGTGCTGGGCCCCTTAATGGTGGGCGAAAATGCCCGCATCGGCTCCAATGCTGTAGTGGTAAAAGATGTGCCGGCCGGCGCTACCGTAATAGGTATCCCGGGCCGCATTGTTGCTAAAGCCGATGTTGAAGTAAGCGCACAGCGCAAGCAACTGGCGCAAAAATTCGGCTTCGATGCCTATGCAGTGGCGGCAGATAACCCCGACCCTGTGGCTAATGCTATTGGCCGTATGCTGGACCATATTCAGCTGCTGGATAACAAAGTAGGCGAGTTATGCCACAGTGTGAATCAGCTGGGCGGTAATGTCTGTGAAGAAGTGCCGACAGTAAATATTGACGAGGAAGACTTTAAGTTAGCGGAAAAGCGTGCGGCAGAGGCACGTAAACGTGACGTTGAAGCCTTTGATCCGAACATTTAAGTTGAACCTGAAACACTAATACTTGACTAATGCAGTAGGTTATTAATACTTGACTAAAACAGTCGGGAATGTACAATAGCGCCAGTGTTTTCAGGGAGCAAACTATGAGATTAACCTCGAAAGGCCGCTATGCCGTAACAGCAATGTTGGATGTTGCCTTACACACAGCAACCGGGCCGGTGCCACTGGCCGATATTTCTGCGCGCCAGGGTATTTCGTTGTCGTATCTTGAACAATTGTTTGCCCGCTTACGTAAACAAGGTTTGGTCAGCAGTGTGCGCGGGCCGGGCGGCGGTTATCAGCTGGGCCGTGAGGCTGGCAGTATTTCGGTATCAGACGTGATCAGCGCAGTGGATGAGTCAGTAGACGCTACCCGTTGTCAGGGTAAATCTGACTGCCACAGTGGCACCCGTTGTTTAACTCATACCTTGTGGAGCGACTTAAGTCACCGCATTGAAGATTTTCTTACCGGCATTACGCTGGGCGAGCTGGTAAACCAGCAAGATGTACAACACCTGGCAAAGCGGCAGAACAGCCGTATTGTAAAGAATCCGGCAACTGATATTGAAGTCAGCTGCCAGCTGTAGGCAACACGGAGCAAAGAATGAAGCTACCTATTTATCTGGATTACGCTGCAACTACCCCGGTCGACGCCCGGGTAGCAGAGAAAATGATGCAGTTTTTAACAATGGACGGCGAGTTTGGTAACCCGGCGTCGCGTTCGCATCGTTTTGGCTGGCAGGCAGAAGAAGCGGTAGAAATTGCCCGCAGCCAGATTGCTGAGCTGGTAAACGCCGACCCGCGTGAAATTGTGTTTACCTCCGGCGCCACCGAATCGAACAACCTGGCCATTAAAGGCGCTGCCGATTTTTACCGTAAAAAAGGTAAGCACCTGATCACGGTTAAAACCGAACATAAAGCTACGCTGGATACTATGCGTCAGCTGGAGCGTGAAGGCTACGAGGTAACTTACCTTGAGCCGCAAACCGATGGTTTGGTAACGTTGGCGATGCTGGAAGCCGCTATCCGCCCCGATACCTCTGTTATCAGCGTGATGTTTGTTAACAACGAAATTGGTGTTGTGCAGGATATTGCCGCTATTGGCGAGCTGTGCCGCAGCAAAGGCATTATTTTCCATGTTGATGCTGCACAGGCGGCCGGCAAAGTCGATATCGACTTACAAACATTGAAAGTCGATTTAATGTCGTTCTCCGGCCATAAAGCTTATGGTCCTAAAGGCATTGGTGCGTTGTTTGTGCGGCGTAAACCGCGGATCCGCTTAGAAGCGCAGATGCACGGTGGCGGCCATGAGCGCGGTATGCGTTCAGGCACTTTACCAACGCACCAGATTGTCGCGATGGGCGAAGCTTTCCGTATTGCCAAGCTGGAAATGCATGACGAAATTAAGCGTATTACTGCTTTGCGCGACCGCTTACTAAACGGCGTGAAAGATATTGAGCAGGTGTTTTTAAACGGCAACCGTGCACAGCGCGTGCCGCATATCACCAATATCAGCTTTAACTATGTTGAAGGTGAGTCGCTGATTATGGCACTGAAAGACATTGCCGTATCGTCCGGTTCTGCCTGTACGTCTGCCAGCCTGGAGCCGTCTTATGTGTTGCGTGCGCTGGGCATGAGCGATGAGCTGGCGCACAGTTCTATCCGTTTCAGTATCGGCCGTTACACCACCGAAGCGCAGATTGATCACACTATTAAAATTGTGCATCAGGCAATTGAAAAACTGCGCGCTATGTCGCCATTGTGGGACATGTACAAAGACGGCGTTGATTTAAACACTGTAGCTTGGGTTGCGCACTAAGCGCGCCGGCTGCACATTGAGGTAACTATCATGGCTTACAGTAATAAAGTAATCGACCACTACGAAAACCCGCGTAACGTTGGCTCGTTCGACAAAGACGACGCCAGTGTTGCTACCGGTATGGTAGGCGCACCGGCTTGCGGCGACGTAATGAAGCTGCAAATTAAAGTGAATGCCGACGGCATTATTGAAGACGCTAAGTTTAAAACTTACGGCTGTGGCAGCGCTATTGCGTCCAGCTCGCTGGTTACCGAGTGGGTAAAAGGCAAAAGCCTGGCTGAAGCGCAGCAAATCAGCAATACCGACATCGCTCAGGAACTGGCTTTGCCACCGGTGAAAATTCACTGTTCTATCCTGGCGGAAGATGCCATTAAAGCGGCTATTGCTGATTACAAGCAAAAGCACGGGGGCTAAGCGTTATGGCTATTTCGATGACAACGGCAGCCGCCGAACGGGTGCGCAGCTTTATGCAAAACCGTGGCAAGGGTGTGGGCTTGCGGGTAGGCGTTAAAACCACCGGTTGCTCGGGCCTGGCTTATGTACTGGAGTTTGTCGATACGCTGAACGACGATGACGAGGTGTTTGAGCACGACGATCTAAAGTTAATTGTCGATGGTAAAAGCCTCGTCTATATCGACGGCACCCAGCTGGATTTTGTCAAAGAAGGCCTGAATGAAGGCTTTAAGTTTAATAATCCGAATGTAAACGGTGAATGCGGTTGTGGCGAAAGCTTCACAGTGTAAGCACTTAATTTAGCCACTTAACTTAAGCACTTAATGTAACTACTAAGGGCCGGATGAATTACTTTCAGCTGTTTAACCTGCCGGCGCAGTTCGACCTCGACTTAACTGAGTTGGGGTCGCGTTACTTACAACTGCAGCGCCGTTTTCACCCCGACCAGCATGCCGCCGGTTCGGAGCGTGATCGGCTGATGGCGGTGCAACAAACGGCCAATATTAACGATGCCTACCACAGTTTGAAGCAGCCATTGCTGCGGGCAGAGCATCTGCTGGCGCTGCGCGGTTTGAAAATCAGCCATGAACAGCGCAGCTTTACCGATCCGTTGTTTTTAATGCAACAAATGGAACTGCGTGAGCAGTTAGCCGAAATTGAACAAAGCGACGATGCCGACGCGGTAATTGACAGCATAGAGCGGCAATTGCAGCAGCACAAAAAACAGTTACTGCAGCAGTTGTCTGCAGCACTGCAGGCGCAAACTGCTGAGCAGGATCAACAGGCAGCCGACCTGATCCGTAAACTAAAATTTTTCTTTAAGCTACAGCAAGAGCTGGAGCTGACAGAACAGCAACTACAAGACTAAACAACACTATGCTATTACAAATCGCAGAGCCCGGACAAAGCGCTGCGCCGCATCAGCACAAGCTGGCGGCCGGTATTGACCTGGGCACCACCAACTCTCTGGTCGCCACAGTGCGTAGCGGCGAAGCCAAAACCCTGGTTAATGCACAGGGCCGCGATATGCTGCCATCGGTAGTGCGTTATACCCGCGATGCCGTTATTGTCGGTGACGCCGCCATGGCTGCGGCGGTGGAAGATGCAGATAACACCATAGTGTCGGTTAAACGTTTAATGGGCAAAGGCTACAGCGAAACCCTGGCTCTAAAAGACAAGGTGCCGTATCAGCTGATTGACCAGCAAGGTTTAGTGGCGATTAACACGGCTCAGGGCATTAAAAACCCGGTTGAAGTCTCGGCTGAAATTCTGGCTACCCTGGCTAATACCGCCAGCGAAACCTTAGGCGGCGAGCTAAATGGTGTGGTGATTACCGTACCGGCCTATTTTGATGATGCTCAGCGCCAGGCCACCAAAGACGCGGCCAAACTCGCCGGCTTAAATGTGCTGCGTTTACTCAATGAACCTACTGCCGCGGCGCTGGCCTATGGCCTTGACTCCGGCCAGGAAGGCATTATTGCGGTATACGACCTGGGCGGCGGCACCTTTGATATCTCGATATTACGCCTGCGCCGTGGTGTGTTTGAAGTGCTGGCCACCGGCGGTGATTCTGCGCTGGGCGGCGATGATTTTGACCATGTTATTGTCGGTTATCTGCAGCAACAGACCGGTGAAGCACAGCTATCGCACCAGGCAATGCGGCAATATTTAACCACCGCACGCAGCATTAAAGAGCAGTTAACTGACAGCGATACGGTAAGTTTCAGCCTGCCAACCGCTAAAGGTGTGCTTGACGGTACGCTGAGCAAAGCGGATTTTGAACAGCTGATTGGCGCCCTGGTAAAGAAAACCATCCGTGCCTGTCGTCAGGTACTGCGCGATGCCGGTTTAACCAATGATGAAATTGTTAAAGTGGTGATGGTGGGGGGCTCTACCCGGGTGCCGCTGGTGCGCCGTGAAGTGGCGGCATTTTTTGCTACAGAACCGCTTACCTCTATCGACCCGGATAAAGTGGTGGCCATAGGCGCCGCTATTCAGGCCAACGTGCTGGTAGGTAATAAAGCCGACGGTGATACGCTGCTGCTGGATGTGATCCCGTTATCACTCGGCCTTGAAACCATGGGCGGCTTAACGGAAAAAATTATTCCGCGTAACACGGTAATACCGGTAGCGCGGGCGCAGGAATTTACCACCTTTAAAGACGGCCAAACCGCCATGGCACTGCATGTGGTGCAGGGCGAGCGCGAACTGGTAGACGACTGCCGTTCTTTAGCCCGGTTTGAGCTGCGTGGCATACCACCAATGCCGGCCGGTGGCGCTCATATTCGCGTTACTTTTCAGGTAGACGCCGATGGTTTGTTAAGTGTTACCGCGCAGGAGAAATCCAGCGGTGTGCAGGCCAATATTCAGGTAAAACCATCATATGGTTTAAGCGATGATCAAGTTGCCACTATGCTGAAAAGCTCGATGCAGTATGCACGGCAGGATATGCAACTGCGCTTATTGCGTGAGCAGCAGGTTGAAGCTGAACGCGTACTGGAAGCGGTGTCGCAGGCCCTTAACGCCGATGCTGACTTGTTAAGCAAAGCGGAGCTGGCTGACATTAAACAAGCGCTGACAGCGCTGGCGGCGGTAAAGCAAGGTGACGATACTGCGGCGATCAAGGCCGCGATTGAGCAAACTAACAGATTAACTGACGACTTTGCCGCCAGGCGCATGGATCTTTCGGTCCGCAGTGCGTTGAAAGGCCATAACGTGGACGAGGTATAACAGATGCCACAGATTGTATTTTTACCCCATGCTGAACTGTGCCCCGATGGCGCGGCAGTGGAAGCCAAAGCCGGTGAAACGGTGTTGGATGTGGCCCTGCGCAGCGGTATTTCCATTGAGCATGCCTGTGAGAAATCCTGCGCTTGTACCACCTGCCATGTCATAGTACGCGAAGGCTTCTACTCATTAAACGAAAGTGATGAGTTAGAAGACGATATGCTGGATAAAGCCTGGGGGCTCGAAAGCGAGTCGCGTCTGGGCTGTCAGGCGCGTATTGCTGATGAAGACCTGGTGGTGGAAATTCCGAAATACACCGTCAATATCGTTAGCGAAGGTCATTAAGTTTTTGCTTATTTATGTCGCTGGAAATATTAACGGCCCACAGTGGCCGTTTTTTTATGCTAATTCACTGATCCAACTTGATAAAAAACTAATATTAGCTGGAGTAAGGTGGATCTTCAGCTAAGATCACAAAGACAACGATAACAGACGGGGTAATTATGTTAAAAAAATCTCTGATAGCGGTAACGCTGTCAACGCTGTTGGCTGCACCGGCTTATGCCGACCTGACCATCAACGGTTTTGCTTCGATTAAAGCCGGCATGACACTGGATAGCGACGATACGCTATATGGCTACAATGACGACCTGGATTTTAAAAATGAAAGCCTGTTCGCCGTGCAGCTGATGTCTGACCTGGGTGAGAAGTTGTCGGTTACGGCGCAGTTGATGGGCCGTGGTGCGGATGATTTTGACGTAGAGTTTGAATGGGCTTTTATCAGTTATCAGCTTAGCGACAATGTGCGCATAAACGCCGGCCGCTTACGCACACCGTTTTATAAGTACTCAGATTTTCGCGATGTCGGCTATGCCTACGACTGGCTGCGGGTACCACAAGGCGTGTATGGCCTGGGTTTTGACAATATTGAAGGTATATCACTTTATCACACCACTCAGTTAGGCAATTTTGATTCCAGCTTACAGTTGGTTGCCGGTGCTTACGATGGTGACGCCCGCATCAGCGGTACAGATGTTACTGCGGAAATTCAAAATGTTCTGGGTGTAACCTGGGAACTAAGTCGGGACTGGTATAGCGTGCGCGCAGCCTACCTTATCGGCGAGGTCAGTGTCGGCGCAGAAGCGGTGCAACTGCAACCTGGTGTAACTTTCGGCGATTTCTTTACCAGCTTATCAGGTGCCGGTTTTGCTGCTTTGGTTAATGAAATAGATATCAATGAAGAAGACGGCGCCTTTTTTGGTCTGGGTTTTACCGCCGATAAAAATGATTGGTTGTTAGTGGCCGAGTACACTCTGGTTAAAGTGGACAACAGCTTTATTGCTGATCAGAAAAACTTTTATGTATCAGTCGGTCGCCGCTTTGACAGCATCACGCCCTATATCTCCTATGAAAAAGAAGATAATGACGCAAAAACAGAAATTTACACACCCTACCTTGCCACCTTACCACCGCAGTTGTTGTTGCCGGTAGCGGGCATAGTGCAAAGTCAGGCCCGTGAAGCAACAACTTACAATGTTGGTTTACGCTATGACTTCCATCCTTCGGCGGCGTTTAAAGTGCAATACAGCTCTGAAGACAATGAAATCGCGGATCTACGTCAGGATGTGCTGGCGTTTGGCGTAGATTTAGTATTTTAAGGAGGCATTATGCGTATAGTGAAAACCGCTTTGTTACTTAGTGCCCTGTTATCCGGAGCTGTAGTTGCAGATATTGCTGTTGTAGTTAATCCGGCCAATGCTAATGCGGTATCGGCAGATGATTTAAACCGGTTGTTTTTAGGCCGCAGCAGCAGCTTCGCTGATGGTAGCAAAGCCACACCGCTAAACCTTGCTGAAGGCCAGGCCGGGCGCGACGAGTTTGACAGCAAAGTGCTAAACCGCTCTGCCGCACAGCTTAAAGCTTATTGGTCCAAGCTGGTGTTTACCGGCAAAGGCACACCACCAAAAGAATTGGCTGATGACGCGGCGGTAAAAGCCGCTGTAGCGGCTGATGCCACAGCTATAGGTTATATCAGCAGTGCCAGCGTGGATGGCAGTGTTAAGGTAGTGGCCAGCTTCTAACCACGTTATTGTCATAAAAAGCCGCGATACTGGGGTTTTGCTACTGCAGTTCGCGGCTTTTTTATCAGCAAAAATAGGTTTTTTTTTGCAACTAGCGTATAATTTGCCGCCTTAAATTTTAATCATTTAGTTTAAACCAACTTAATCAGGAGCCTGTTATGGCGTTAGAACGCACTTTTTCAATTATCAAGCCGGATGCAGTAGCAAAAAACCTTATTGGCGCTATCTACAACCGTTTTGAGTCTGCCGGTTTACGTATCGTAGCGGCTAAAATGCTACACTTAAGCCGTGAACAGGCTGAAGGTTTCTACGCTGAGCACAGCGCGCGTCCGTTTTTCGGCGCTTTAGTGTCTTTTATGACCTCAGGCCCGGTAATGGTACAAGTGTTAGAAGGCGAAGATGCTGTACGTAAGCACCGTGAAATCATGGGTGCAACTAACCCGAAAGAAGCCTTAGCCGGTACTTTACGTGCTGACTACGCGGCCAGCATCGATGAGAATGCGGTACACGGTTCCGACGCTGCAGCTTCTGCCGCACGTGAAATTGCTTACTTCTTCACTGAAGCCGAGCTGTGTGCCCGTACCCGTTAAGCGTTAATCGCCTGCGGTAACGGACTAAGGGGGCAGCAGCCCCCTTAGTGCATGTTGGTACAGTGTTTTATGGCTATTGTTTATTGTGGTAAGGAGCGCTCTGCAAATGACTGAGCAGCATAACAAAATTAATTTACTTGATTTAACACGCGCACAAATGCAGCAGTTTTTCGTCGATATGGGCGAAAAGCCGTTTCGTGCCGATCAGGTAATGAAATGGATTTACCACTTCTGTATCGATGATTTCGATAAGATGAGCAATATCAATAAAGTATTGCGGGAAAAGCTAAAAGCACGCTGCGTGATTGAAGCCCCTGTGGTAGTTACGCGGCAAGACAGCACGGATGGCACCATTAAGTTTGTCATGGGCTTAAGCGGCGGCCAGGAAGTAGAAACGGTGTGGATCCCGGAAAAAGATCGCCGCACTTTGTGTGTGTCTTCTCAGGTCGGTTGTGCACTGGATTGCTCGTTTTGTTCCACCGCGCAGCAGGGCTTTAACCGTAACCTCAGCGTGGCTGAAATTATTGGCCAGGTATGGCGGGTGGCGCAAATCATCGGCAGTTACGGCGATACCGGTGACAAACCTGTCACTAACGTGGTAATGATGGGCATGGGCGAGCCGCTGCTGAACCTGAACAACGTAGTGCCGGCCATGGAATTAATGCTGGAAGACTTCGGCTTTGGCTTATCCAAACGCCGCGTTACCTTAAGTACCTCCGGCGTAGTGCCGGCGCTGGATTTATTGCGCGATAAAATCGACGTAGCGCTGGCTATTTCTCTGCATGCACCGAACAACGAATTGCGTAACGAACTGGTGCCGGTAAACCGTAAGTACCCGATGGAAGAATTTTTAGCAGCCTCAAGGCGTTATGTGGCGAACTCTAAGGCCAATGACAAGGTCACAGTAGAGTACGTGATGCTTGATGGTGTGAACGACAGTATGGAGCAGGCGCATGAATTGGCGCACGCGCTGAAAGATACACCGTCGAAAATTAACCTGATCCCGTTTAATCCTTATCCGGGGTCGCCATACAAGCGTTCGAGCAACTCACGGATTGACAGATTTAACAAAGTCTTACAAGAATACGGCTTTACTGTTATTGTACGGAAAACCCGTGGTGACGATATCGACGCAGCCTGTGGCCAGTTAGTGGGCGATGTCATCGACAGAACAAAAAGGCTGATTAAGAAGCAGCAAAAAGGCCAGCCGATCGCGGTTAAAATGCTGCAGTAAATCAAGGAAGCAGGTGTGGTGAAGCAAAAAGTTCTCATTGGTCTGTCACTTTGTAGTGTGCTGCTGCTGACAGCCTGTGTGTCAGAGCAAAGCTATAAAGGCAGCGATAAGCCGGTTTCTGACCGCACCTTTGACAATATAGAGGCAGCCCGCACCCGCATTTCACTGGGGCTGAATTACCTGCGCCGCGGCGATACGTCGCAAGCCAAGTATAATTTGGAACGCGCCCGCAGCTTTGCGCCTAACTCTGCCGAAGTGTACGGAGCCCTGGCGTACTACTACCAAAGCGTTGGCGAGAATGTTCAAGCCGAAGAGTACTTTAAGCAGGCCATTGCTAAAGACAACAACTATGCCGATGCCTACAATAACTACGGCGCTTTTTTATGCCAGATCGGCCGTTATGAGCAATCGGAGCAATTGCTGCTCAAAGCCATCAGCCGGCCGGGTTATATCCGCGTAGCCGAGAGCTACGAAAACCTGGCGCTGTGTCAGTTGCAGCAAAATAGCTTTGCTAAAGCTAAAACCTATCTCGATAACTCACTGAGCCACAATAGCACCCGTATTACTTCGCTAACCATGGCCGCCGGTTTGTCTTACGCTATGGGCGATAATCGTCAGGCCAAAAGCTTGTTAGATCGCATTCAGCGATTGGGTCGGGTGTCGGCCCGCACAGTGCTGCTTAGTTATTTAATTGCGGAAAAAAGCGGTGATCGTGAAACCATGCGTAACGCTGAGCAACTGTTGCTGACACTCTATACTGACACCCCGGAAACGCGGTTGTTGTTACAGGGCAAATTGCAGGATACCGAGTTTGAACAGCTGCGTGAGCGTTACAAAGACAGCCTGATGGCAAATATAGTGTTACCGGATGAGACTGTATCTGCTGAGCGGCCTTCCGCACCGGTGGCCAACCCGAAATTAAAAGTCGTGAAACGTAAAAGCGCTGACAGCGCAATAACAAATACAGCGCAACCGGTCGCCAACAGTGCTGCGGTACTGAGCAATACTGCCAGCGCTATAGCTGGCAGCCTGACTGTACCGGCGCAAACGGCGGTGGTGGCGTCGGCGACCGTGCCGGCAGCCTTGCCGGTTGAAACTATTGTAACGCAAGCCGCAGCTACGCCATCTGACAACGCAACCACAAACTCAGCCATGGCAGCTGAAGCAGAAGCGCAAATGCAAGCCGCGCAGCTTGCAGAGCCTGCTGTGGACACTGATGCCGCGACTGAGACGGCTACAACAGAACAAGTTGAGCAAGTAGCTGAATTGCCTGCTGAGCAGTCAGCAGCGCAACCGGCAGAACAAGCCGTGGCCTCTGAAGCTGCCGGCACTGATCAAGTGTTAACTGCAACTGCAGCTGATACACAAACAGTGGCAGACGATAGCGCTGATGCGCCTTTTCATATAGTGCAGGCAGCCGAGTCGTTATACGCAATTTCAGTGAAGCACAATATTCGTTTACAAAGTCTGATGCAGTGGAACCAGTTAACCCCGGAAGCAGTGATAAAAACCGGGCAAAAAATTTGGTTGGCCGAAGTTACGCAACAACAAGTAACGCAGCAGCAAAAAGTTACGCCGCAGCAAAAAGTAGTTGCGGCCGGCCTGGAAGCCCGGCCGCAGGTTAGTGCGCAAAGCCCGTATCATCTGGTGGCTGCCGGTGAAACCATGTTTGGTATTTCGTACCGTTACAACGTGCGGCTATCCAGCTTTCTCAGTTGGAATAACCTTACCGAAAGCAGCACCTTAAAGGTAGGCCAGCAAGTGTACGTTGTCGACCCGGCCAGTATTGCACAATGAGTACAGAACCCGCAGCCGTCATCAGTGCGGGCCAGTTATTACGCCAGGCCCGCGAGCAACGTCAACTCAGCGTACAGCAGGTTGCAGTGCAGTTGAATTTAAAACCGTTGCAGGTGGAGCAGCTGGAGCAGGATCAACTTGACGGCTCTATGTTAGAAACCTTTGCCCGCGGCTATGTACGGGCTTATGGTCGCTTATTAAAGTTACCTGAAGCTGAGCTGATGGCTGCATTCAGCCGGCAAACCGGTTGTGTCGCCAGCAGCGCCAAACCGATGCGCACTTTTTCTAACCGCGAAGCGAAGCAAGCAACAGAGAACCGCTTTATGTGGTTAACCTACGCTATTATCGCCTTGTTGTTGTTGTTACTGTTTATCTGGTGGTGGCAAACAGCGCGGCCGGTTTCTGACAGTGTGCCTGCGCCGGTTGAAACGGTGGCCATACCTGAAACAGCCGCTGCAGAAGTCGCGCCGGTGGCAACGCCGGAGCAGCTACATGAACTGCTGGATCAGTTAATGCCATCTGCTGAGCCCGTTGCGGCGGAAGCGGAGCCTGAAGCACAATTGCTGCCGGATCAGCTGGAAATGCGCTTTAGTGCAAACTGCTGGGTCGATGTGGTGGATGCTGAAGGTAACCGTGTGGCTTACGGCACTAAACAGGCTGGCTATGTTATGCAGCTTACCGGTAAAGCGCCCTTTGTGGTTACCTTGGGTAACCCTGGTGTAGTGCAAATCAGTTACAATCAGCAACCTTTTGATATGTCAGCGTTACCGGCTGGCAGAGTGGCAAAATTTTCTATTCCTGAGTCTGAATAACCATGTTTGCAGAAAACCCAATTAAACGCCGTCAAAGTACGCAAATTCGTGTTGGTAACGTGCTGATTGGCGGTGATGCGCCGATAGCAGTGCAGTCGATGACCAACACCCGCACTACAGATGTCGCCGCTACCGTGGCGCAAATTCAGGCTATTGCCAAAGCCGGTGCTGATTTGGTGCGGGTGTCGGTACCTACCATGGAAGCGGCAGAGGCCTTTAAGCTGATCAAGCAACAATCGCCGATCCCATTGGTGGCAGATATTCATTTTGATTACCGCATTGCCTTAAAAGTGGCCGAGTACGGCGTAGATTGCCTGCGGATTAACCCGGGCAATATAGGCCGCGAAGACCGTATTCGCGCCGTAGTAGATTGTGCGCGGGATTACAATATTCCGATCCGCATTGGCGTAAATGGCGGTTCACTGGAAGCCGATATCCAGGAAAAATACCGTGAGCCAACGCCCGAAGCCCTGGTAGAATCGGCGATGCGGCATGTCGAGATTCTCGACCGGCTGAATTTCGATCAATTTAAAGTCAGCGTTAAAGCATCAGACGTGTTTTTAGCGGTTGGCGCTTACCGTTTGTTGGCTAAACAAATTAAGCAGCCGCTGCACCTGGGTATTACCGAGGCCGGTGGTGCCCGTGCCGGCGCAGTCAAATCGGCTATTGGCCTGGGCATGTTATTGGCTGAAGGCATTGGCGATACACTGCGTATATCGCTGGCTGCGGATCCGGTAGAAGAAGTCAAAGTAGCCTTTGATATTTTAAAGTCGCTGCGCATCCGCTCGCGCGGCATTAACTTTATTGCCTGCCCCAGCTGCTCGCGGCAGGAATTTGATGTAATTAAAACCATGAACCAGCTTGAAGAGCGGCTGGAAGATGTGATTGAGCCCTTAACAGTATCGGTAATTGGCTGTGTGGTAAACGGCCCGGGTGAAGCCCTTATCTCTGATTTAGGCGTGGCCGGTGCCAGCAAAAAAAGTGGCTTTTACATTAACGGCCAACGGCAAAAGTTGCGGCTGGACAATGATCAGGTTGCCGATCAGTTAGAGCAACAGGTGCGCGACTACCTGCAACAAAAAATTGCGGTGCGCCAGCTGGATTAAGCCCGGCAACAAGCTTGGTGTTTAGCCGTGTTACGCCTATAATCGCCACTGTTTTTTAACTCAAACCGATGGAAGTTTAATTTTGTCGAAGCAAATTCAGGCCATTCGCGGCATGAACGATTGTCTGCCGCAGGATACGCCGGCCTGGCAATATGTTGAGCAGGTGCTGCGCCAAACGGTTGCCGGTTATGGCTACAGTGAGATCCGTTTTCCTATCGTGGAAATGACCGAACTGTTTAAGCGCTCTATCGGCGAAGTGACCGATATCGTTGAAAAAGAAATGTATACCTTTGCCGATCGCAACGGTGACAGTTTAACGCTGCGCCCGGAAGGCACGGCTTGCTGCGTGCGCGCCGGCAATGAACATGGCTTGTTATATAATCAGGAACAGCGGCTGTGGTACACCGGGCCGATGTTTCGCCATGAACGGCCGCAAAAAGGCCGTTACCGGCAATTTCATCAGTTTGGTCTGGAAGCCTTCGGCATCGCCTCCGCTGATATCGACGCAGAAGTAATTATGCTAAGCGCGCGGTTGTGGCAGCAACTGGGGTTAACGCCTTACGTTAAGCTGGAGCTTAATTCGCTTGGTTCAAGCGAAGCCCGCGCGGCTTACCGCGATGCGTTAGTGGCCTATTTAGAGCAGCATAAAGCTGTGCTGGATGAAGACAGCCTGCGCCGTATGTACACTAATCCGCTTAGGGTGCTGGACAGTAAGAACCCGGCGCTGGCCGATATGTTAGCTGCTGCGCCTAAGCTGGCAGACTATTTGGATGAGGATTCAGCCTCTCACTTCGCCCGTGTGCAGCAGTTGCTGACGCTGGCGGGTATTGAGTACACGGTAAACCCGCGGTTGGTGCGCGGGCTGGATTACTACAACAAAACCGTGTTTGAGTGGGTTACCACTGAGCTGGGTTCCCAGGGCACTGTATGTGCCGGTGGCCGTTATGATGGTTTAGTTGAGCAATTAGGTGGCAAGGCCACACCGGCGGTGGGCTTTGCGCTGGGGTTAGAACGGCTGGTGTTGCTGTTGCAAACGTTAGAGTTACTGCCGCAATTGCCGGCCGTAGCGGATATTTACCTGATGGCACTGGGTGAGCAGGCGGAACTTGCGGCACTTTCTGTTGCCGAAAGGCTGCGCAACAACTTGCCCGGGCAGCGCATTATGGTGCATTGTGGCGGCGGCAATTTAAAGAAACAAATAAAGCGCGCTGATAAATCCGGCGCGGCCATTGGCCTTATCATCGGCGAAGATGAGTTGGCACGCGGCGAAATTAGCGTTAAGTGGCTGCGGCAAGATAAACCGCAACAAACAATTTTATTAACTGATTTGGCCGGCCTTCTGGCCTGAGCAGCATTGACGGAGTAACGCAGTGGAAATTTACAGCAGTGAAGAACAACAGGTAGAAGCCATTAAACGTTTCTGGCACGAATACGGTAAAGCTATTCTGGCCGGTGTGGTACTGGGTTTGGCAGCGTTATATGGCTTTCGGTTCTATCAGGCCGAGCAGCGCAATACTGCTGAGGCCGCGTCAACCGAGTTCAGCCGTTTAGTTGAGCAACGCGGCGCTGCCGGCAGTGAAGACTGGCTGGCACAGGCACAAGATTTTGTTGCAACCTCTGATGCCAACAATTATGCCGTTATGGCGGCTTTACTGGCCGCCAAAGATGCTGTAACGCTGCAACAATACGACAAGGCTGCAGAACAACTGAGCTGGGTATTGGCTAACAGCAAACAACCGGCATTGCTGGCCGTAACGCAATTGCGTTTAGCACGGTTACAGCAAGAGCAAGGCAACTTTGATGCGGCCTTAACCACGTTAGCACAGCCGGTACCGGACAGTTTTATTGCTATTCAGGCTGAACTGAAAGGCGATATTTTAATGCAGGCAGATAAGTTGCCTGAAGCGAAAGCCGCTTACCAGCAGGCATTGGCTGCTGCCGGTCAGAATCAGCAGTTATTGAAAATTAAGCTGGATGAGCTGGCTCACGTCACTGCAGTATAAATAGAGGTAAGCGTGAAATTACAGTTAAAACAGGCTTTATTGTTTACTGCGGTGCTGCTGGCGGGCTGTTCTTCGAAAGAGAAGTTGGTACTGCCACCGGTGCAAAACAGCATAGACCCCGATGTGGTCTGGAGCAAAAGCGTTGGCTCCGGCGTTGAGCATTACGAATCGCAGCTAACGCCGATTATTGTCAAAGACACTGTGTACGCCGCCAGCCGTGAAGGCCTGGTCGCGGCGTTTGACCTTAACTCGGGTAAACGTAAGTGGCAGTTTGACCTGCGCAAACCGGCCGGCAGCTCATTCTGGCAAGGCATCAGTGATGTGTGGTCCGGTGATAACGCCCGTATTTCCGGTGGTATCAGTTTTGGCTACGACAAGCTGTATTTCGGCACCGAAAACGGTGATGTTGTTGCTCTGTCGGCGGATGGCCAGCTGGTATGGCGGGTAATGGTTAAAGGCGAAGTGTTGGCAAGACCTGCTGTGGGCGAAGGCCTGGTAGTAGTGGCAACCGGTGCCGGTACCTTAATTGCGTTACACCCGGACAGCGGCGAGCAGCGTTGGCAGTTTGAGAATGAACAACCGGCGTTAACGCTGCGCGGTGTCAGTGAGCCGGTTATTGAAGCCGGTGGCGTTATTTACGGTTCCGGTAGCGGCCATTTGGGCGTGTTGATTGCAGATCGTGGCTATCAGGCGTGGGAAGAACCCATCGCTGTGCCGTCGGGCTCTACCGATTTATCCCGCTTGGTGGATGTTGATGCTAAACCTGTAATCCAGGGGGGCACGGTATTTAGTATTGCTTATAACGGATCGCTGATTGCACAAGAGCTGCGCACCGGCCGGCAAATCTGGAAGCGCGATTACGCCAGTTTCCGCAATATGGCTTTGGCCGACGGCATTTTGTACGTGGTCGACTCTGAAGGCCGTATTTATGCGCTGGATACGGCCAGCGGCACCGAGCGTTGGTCACAGTTTGGCCTGAACAAACATTACCTGACCGGACCAACGGTATACAAAGACTACCTGGTGATCGGCGACAACAAAGGTAATTTGCACTGGGTTAACCGTGCAACCGGCGATTTTGTTGCCCGTCGTAGTATGGATGGTTCCGGTTTTTATACTGAAGCGGTAAGCAATGGTGCCTATGTGTTGGTGCAAAGCCGTAACGGTAAGCTAGTCTTATTACAAACGCCTTAAACCGGGCTTAGCGGTTGAAGTTTTTAAACAGGCCTGTACCGGGCCTGTTTTGTTATTTTTGAGGTTCACATAATGTTGCCTGTCGTTGCCCTTGTAGGGCGAGCCAATGTCGGTAAGTCGACACTTTTTAACCGCTTAACCCGCACCCGTGATGCGTTGGTTGCGGACTTCCCCGGCCTGACACGGGACCGTAAATACGGTTCGGTTAATTTTGAAGGGCTGGAATTTATTGTGGTGGATACCGGCGGTATCGACGGCAACGAGCAGGGCATTGAAGTGGAAATGGCTGAGCAATCGCTAAAAGCCATAGATGAAGCCGATGTGGTGTTGTTTATGGTCGACGCCAGAGTAGGCGCCACCGTAGGCGATGAAGCCATAGCAGCGCATATTCGCAAAGTAGAGAAAAAGGTGTTTGTTGTTGCCAACAAAACCGATGGTCTTGATGCCGATACTGCCATTGCTGACTTCTACAGTTTAGGTTTAGGTGACGTGTATGCCATAGCCGCAGCCCATGGCCGTGGCGTGTCGTCGCTGTTAAACCATGCACTTATTCCGTTGTTAAGCGAAGAGCAGCAAAAACGCCTGGCCGGTGAAGTTGACGAGGCCGAAGGCCCGGCACTTGAAACCCTGACCGAAGAAGAAGCCGATGCTGAAGCGGCGCGGCTGCGCAGTGAACATATTAAACTGGCGATAGTCGGCCGGCCGAACGTAGGTAAGTCAACACTGACTAACCGCATCCTCGGTGAAGAGCGGGTGGTGGTGTTTGATATGCCCGGTACCACACGCGATTCTGTTTATATTCCGATGCAGCGCAACGAGCGCGAATACACCCTTATCGACACCGCCGGTGTACGCCGGCGCGGCAAAATCGATGATATGGTAGAAAAGTTCTCGGTGATTAAAACGCTGCAGGCGATTGAAGATGCCAACGTGGTGATTTTAGTGCTGGACGCGCGTTTGGGTATTTCCGACCAGGACTTAAGCATCCTCGGTTTTGCGCTTAATTCCGGCCGCTCGCTGGTTATTGCAGTGAATAAATGGGATGGCTTAAACGACAGCATTAAAGATGAAGTAAAACGCGAGCTGGACCGCCGCCTCGGTTTTATCGATTTCGCCCGCTTGCATTTTATCTCGGCGTTGCACGGCTCCGGCGTGGGTAACCTGTTTGAGTCAGTGGAAGAAGCGTTTGACTCGGCGACCAAGCGCCACAGCACTGCCTTGTTAACGAGGATCATGAAGATGGCGCAGGAAGATCACCAGCCGCCGTTGGTACATGGCCGTCGGGTAAAACTGAAATACGCCCATGCTGGTGGTTATAACCCGCCACTGGTGGTTATTCATGGTAATCAGGTCGACGATCTGCCCGATTCCTACAAGCGCTACCTGATGAATTACTACCGTAAAACGCTGCAAATGATGGGCACGCCAATCCGGATAGAATTCCGCGAAGGTGAAAACCCGTTTGCACCGAATAAAAAGAACACCGAAACGCCGCTGCAAAAATACAAGCGCGAGCGGCTGATGAAAGCGCGTAAAAAACTGGACCAATAAGGACCAATCGCATGAATTTTCGTTTCCCGGTTATTGTTATCGATGAAGACTTCCGCTCGGAGAATATCTCCGGCTCCGGTATTCGCGACCTGGCGCAGGCTATCAGCAGCCACGGCTTTGAAGTGGTAGGCTACACCAGCTATGTCGATTTAAGCGCCTTTGCCCAGCAAGCCAGTCGGGCATCGTGCTTTATCTTGTCGATTGACGATGAAGAGTTTGGCAGCGGCAGCGCCGACGAAGTGGCGCTGGCGTTAAAAGAGCTGCGTACCTTTATTAAAGAAGTGCGTAAGCGTAACGCCGATATTCCGATTTTCCTGTATGGTGAAACCCGTACCACCCGGCATGTACCCAATGACGTACTGCGCGAGTTGCATGGCTTTATCCATATGTTTGAAGACACGCCGGAGTTTGTTGCCAAGCACATTATCCGCGAAGCGAAAAAGTACCTCGATGCCCTGGCACCACCGTTTTTTAATGCGCTGATGGATTACGCCTCTGACGGCTCTTACTCCTGGCACTGCCCCGGCCACTCCGGTGGCGTGGCGTTTTTAAAAAGCCCGGTCGGCCAGATGTTTCACCAGTTCTTTGGCGAAAACATGCTGCGCGCCGACGTGTGCAATGCGGTAGATGAATTAGGCCAGTTGCTCGATCACACCGGCCCGGTAGCGCAAAGTGAGCAAAACGCCGCGCGTATTTTCAGCTGCGATCACCTGTTCTTTGTGACCAACGGTACCTCTACGTCGAACAAGATGGTGTGGCACTCGGTAGTCGCACCGGGCGATATCGTCGTGGTCGACCGTAACTGCCATAAATCGATACTGCACTCGATTATTATGACCGGCGCTATACCGGTGTTTCTAATGCCTACCCGTAACCATTACGGCATTATTGGCCCTATTCCGAAAAGCGAGTTTTCACCTGAAGCGATAGCGAAGAAAATCGAGGCTAACCCCTTTGCCCGTAACGCGAAAAACAAAAAGCCGCGTATTTTAACCATTACGCAAAGTACCTACGACGGTATCTTGTATAACGTGGAAGAGATTAAGCAGGAGCTGGGTTCAACTATCGATACGCTGCATTTTGATGAAGCCTGGCTGCCGCACGCCAGCTTCCATGATTTCTATAGAAATATGCATGCGATAGGCAAAGACCGGCCACGCTCAGAAGAAACCTTGGTATTTGCTACCCAGTCTACCCACAAGCTGCTGGCTGGTTTGTCACAAGCATCGCAAATTCTGGTGCAAAACGCGCAGAACCGTAACCTGGATACGCACCGTTTTAACGAGTCTTACCTGATGCACAGCTCTACCAGCCCGCAATATGCCATTATTGCCAGCTGCGACGTAGCCGCTGCGATGATGGAAGCACCCGGCGGTACCGCGTTGGTAGAAGAGAGCTTAATGGAAGCCATCGATTTTCGCCGTGCTATGCGCAAGGTGGATGATGAATTTGGTGATGACGACTGGTGGTTCCGTGTCTGGGGCCCGGACGAGTTACCGGAAGAAGGCCTAGGCACCCGAGATAACTGGACCTTGCACGCTAAAGACAGTTGGCATGGTTTTGGCGCGATAGAGTCGGGCTTTAATATCCTCGACCCGATTAAAGCTACCATTATTACCCCGGGCTTAAACCTGCACGGACAGTTTGATGAGCAGGGCATACCGGCGGCTATTGTCAGCAAGTATCTGGCCGAGCACGGTATTATTATCGAGAAAACCGGCCTGTACTCGTTCTTTATTATGTTTACCATCGGCATTACCAAAGGCCGCTGGAATTCCATGGTAACCGAGCTGCAGCAGTTTAAAGACGATTACGACCAAAACCTGCCGATGTGGCGCGTGCTGCCGGAGTTCGCGAAAAAGCATCCGCGCTATGAAAAAGTTGGCCTGCGTGATCTATGCCAGCAAATTCACAATATGTACCGTAAGTTCGATGTCGCCAAAGTGACTACCGAAATGTACTTATCGAATATTGAACCGGCGATGACGCCGGCCGATGCCTGGGCCAGGATGGCGCACCGTGATATTGAGCGGGTTTCCATTGACGAAATTGAAGGCCGTGTTACCGCCATGCTGGTAACGCCGTATCCACCTGGCATACCGCTGATGGTGCCGGGCGAGCGCTTTAATAAAATTATCGTTAATTATCTGCAGTTCACCCGCGCCTTTAACAGCGCCTTCCCGGGCTTTGAAACCGACGTGCACGGCTTAGTGCGCGAAATGGTAGACGGCGAGCTGAAGTACTTTATCGATGTGGTAAAGGAGTCCTGAGCTGAAAGGGCCGCTGACAGCGGCCTTTTTTTCTGTCTTAGCTATTCTTAGCTATTATTACAGTGGATTACATTGCATTGACCCCTGCCGGCCGCACAGTTCATTCACGGCAGTTATACGATCTTCTGCGCCGTTAGCGTAGTAAAGGATAAGGCTAAAACGTGAACTACAGTACTAAGACTATGAAGAAGCTGCCAGTATGTCCGGATTAAAACCGGCTAAAATTGGCATCAGAGGGCGTATTTTCCAGATTGTGTTTGAATCTGACACCCCTCTGGGAAAAGGCTTTGATCTGCTGTTGGTGGCACTGATATTTTTCAGCGTCATTGTCATCATGCTCGACAGCGTACAGGAGTATCATCAACGCTTTGGGGCAATTTTCTTTTATGCGGAATGGACTATCACCTTGCTCTTTACCATTGAGTTGGGGTTGCGCATTTACTGCCTGGAAAAGCCGCAGGTTTATCTGAAGAGTTTTTACGGCATTATTGATGTGCTCGCCGTCTTGCCGACGTGGCTGGCTTTGGTAATACCTGGCGCACAAACGCTGATAGTGTTGCGTTTGCTGCGTACGTTGCGTTTATTCCGGGTGCTCGAAATGATGGCGTTGGTTGGGCAGGGCAAATTGCTGTTGGGGGCGCTGCAACGCAGCCGGGACCAAATACTGCTGTTTCTGTTTACCGTGTTGATGCTGGTAATTGTATTTTCGTCCATGCTGTATCTGATAGAGCCCAGAGAGTCTGGTTTTACCAGCATTCCGAAGTCCATTTACTGGGGTATCGTTACGCTAACCACTGTCGGTTATGGTGATGTCGTGCCGGTTACGCCGTTGGGCCAGCTTATTTCGGTTATGATCATGCTGTCGGGTTACTCTATCATTGCGCTGCCGGCAGGGGTATTTTCAGCCGAGGTTATCCGTACTTTGCGTGAAGAGCGTTACTCTGATGAAGCTTGTCCGGGCTGCGGCGTGCATCAGCATGAGTACGATGCCCTTTATTGCAAGCGCTGTGGCACCTGGCTCGACGAAGAATGCACCGCACCCGATACGCCGGTAAAGCCGGCCAGAAAAAAACGTGGAAAATAGCGGACTTTGACCTTAAGGATGCTACTGCTCTACTTTTCGATAAAAGCTTGTTCAATCACGTAATGGCCCCTTGTGCGTGAATTGGCTTTTGCAAAGCCGCGCTGATCCAGCATACCCATCAGCTGCTGCAACATGGCATCGTTGCCGCATAACATAAATCTGTCGTGCTGCGGGTTAAGTGCCGGCATGCCGATATCTGCAAGTAACTTACCACTGTCCAGCAAATCGGTAATACGCCCCTGGTGTGGCACGCCGTTTCTGACATAGTCTTCCCGTGTCACTGTGGGGTAGTAAATCAGCTTTTCGCGAACTTCTTCACCAAAGTAAGGGTTGGCCGGTAATACCTGTTCAATTTCATGCTGGTATGCCAGCTCTGAGCGCCAGCGCGTGCCATGCACCAGGATAATTTTATCGTAGCTCTCATAAATAAAAGGGTCGCGTATGATGCTCATAAAAGGCGCAAGCCCGGTACCGGTGCTTAATAAATACAAATGTTTACCGGGGATAAGGTAGCCGGGTACCAGGGTTCCGGCAGGCCTTACCGTTAGCATAATCTGGTCGCCGGCTTTAATGTTCTGCAGTCTTGATGTCAGCGCGCCGTCGGGCACCTTGATGCTGAAGAACTCAAGCTCTTCATCATAATGTGGGCTGGCAATACTGTATGCGCGCATTAACGGGCGACCAGCAACTTCCAGCCCAAGCATAACAAACTGGCCGCTTTCAAAGCGAAAAGACGACTCCCGCGTAGTTTTAAAGCTAAACAGCGTGTCATTCCAGTGATGAACATCGGTAACAATGGCATTGATAGTATTACGCATGACAGTCCTTACTTAATGGCCCTGGCCGCAATTATGCCACAGTGCATTAAGTGATAATAGTTATCATTTGCGCAAATGATACTTGCTGCCGCCAATGCTGTTACGGCGATAGCGCTAACAACTGCCGCTCTATGGCAAACACATGCTCGTCATGCTCGTTCATATCACGTAGTGCCTGCGCCAGTTTTAACAGGTATTCACTATTCGGGCCGCTCGGGCCACGGCTTCTGGCAATATGCGCGGCAATTTCAGCGTCACTGGCAGGGCCTAAATACGCCTCGTTATCGGCACTGGCTAAATACAGCACGCCTTCAGTCTGGCCAGGCTCATTAAGCCAATGTAGTGGTGTAAATACACGCAGGTAACCGTTTTTCTCGCGATGGTCTAAATGCTCAAAGGTATCCGGCGTTACCTGGTACGCGATACCCACACAGCGCGCGCCGGGCGCTGCAATTAGCGTTAACACCCGGCCAGGCGCCTCCGGCGTACCACGATGATCATGCGAGCCCTGCCAAAACCGCCGCTGCCAGCCATAAATGCAGGCTGGTTTAGCGTCAAGATATTCAAAGTCGGTTTTATAAATCAGCGAGCCATAACCAAACAACCAAACAGAGTCGAGGTGATCCAACGGCTGGCGCTGTTTATTCAGGGAAATGGTGTTATGTGACATAACGCTCTGTTTAGCCAAAAACAACATTGTATTTTTAAGCAGCGACCAGCGAAAGTCTTTATTAGACGGAGATTTCCGTATTTGTCGGCATGACTAAACCGGGATGTACCTATAAGCCGTTGTAAATAATCCAGAACCGCTGTAATGTCATAAACACTAAGTTTACAAAGGCGGAAAAGTCCGTGTTTAAGTACGGATTTTTCGGCCTGATAAGCATTATGAATACTATGAAGGATCTTCCATGGCACTAAGTTCTAATTCCATAATTCATTTTACAAATACAAAGGATGCGCTGAAAGGAATTTTAGAAAGTAACTTTAAGTTGAAATATTGTAAAGAACAAATAGAAACAACAGAAGGGATTAGCCTTATAGGAGTGCCAATGGTTAGCTTCTGTGACATCCCTCTTTCAGAGGTAAAAGATCATATTATCAAGTATGGGAGTTACGGTATTGGCCTAACAAGGGAGTGGGCAGAAAGGAACGGGCTAAACCCTGTTCTATATCTAGAAAAGAATTCTAGGTTAGGGCTAAGTCTAGAAAAGGCCTACGACCATTTTGTCTATGCTCCCGAAGGGGGGTTGGAAGACTTGCTTGATGAAAATAAGGCAGTTTTTGATATTTTCAGGTACGTTAAAAATTATCAGTCCGACCTTGTTCGCCGTGGTCAAGTATTAAAAGACTATCGCTTTTCTGATGAAAGAGAGTGGCGTTTTGTTCCTTGTTACTCAGAAGATATTCCAATGATCATTGGTGCTGACATTTTGGGTAGTAATGATGATGAAGATATAAAATACATATCTGATGCTAATGATAAATTAAAAAATATCACTCTTGATTTTCAGCCGAATGACATTAAATACATCATAATTGAGAATGACAATGAAATTTCTGAATTTTTAGATTTGCTTCGTAGGGCAAAGGGTAATAAGTATTCATATAATGACATAGAAAGACTTATGACTAGGATATTGACTACTGAGCAAATAGTCACAGACATGTAGTTCGGGAAAATGAGGCGTAGCTAGTACAGCTAATTAACGTTGACCCTTTTTCTCAAGTCCTATGTCAGATGATCCTGTGGTAGCTGTGGTTGACCTAACACGGCAACGATCACGATAAAATCGGCTTATTTTGGACATCAGGGTCAGGTCTTGCGTTTTGCCTTTCCAAAAAGATTATGAACAGGATGGAATAAAGAGCGACTTTATCAATGGTTTAACTATCTATTCTCCAGCCGCTTATTAAGTGTTTGCAACAAGGCCTGAGCATCTTGTTCTGTGGCTAAGCAGACATCCTTGCCTAAGTAAGCGGACACCTGCGCATTCACACTATTGTAAGTGTAACTTTGCGCCTTAGCGGCTTTTTCAGCTAACAGCTCCTGCTGCTCAGTCATGCCCATTACAAAACTCAGGTCATCTTCACTTGCCAGCGCTTTGGCACCATCGGACAGATCAAACGCTAGGTTCATCAGCCGCTGGTTTTCCGGATCCGTAAAACCAATAGTATGCTCGGCGCAGGTAAGTAATGTAACAAAGGCTCTACCATGTTCGGTAAAGCCAGTGGAGTTAGTCGAGGTTGTCAGCACTAACAAAGCTATTAAGGCACTCATGTGTTTGTAGATACCTTGAGGCGAAAAAACTCGTACACAAATATACAGCTAAACACAGCCGAAGCCATCAGATAACTTACTGGAAAATGAACCGCTTTGATTGCCATTATGCAGGCACCCGCTAATGGTAGCGTTTTGTAAAGCGCCACTTTAGCCAGTCCCGTGCGCGATGTATTGCTTTGGGTTGCATCCTGATATTTTGCATCAATCATAATGGCGAAGTACAAGCAAACCGCCATTATGCCAAGTGAAATGATCGTGCTTAAAATATGCAATAACATCAAAAGTCTTCAAGTTTCAGTAAGCCGCGCATCGCAAGTTCTTTTTTTGCATTGTTAGCACCTGTAGACGTTAAAGCATGCATGCATCCTGCAAAAATAGTAACAATTGCGGCAGCGACACCCGCTCTTTGGACGTTTACACCACTGACACCAAATTTTTGCGCAGCTGCTCCGGCTAAGTTTGAATTGGTACTTTGCTTAGCTGCATTGACGATAGCGGTTTTCACACCTGATTCGCTTGCTGCCAAAAGAGCGCCACCAAGAGATATTGCAGTTAATGAGCCAAAGTCTAAGCCTAACTTTTCAACTGAACGCGCAAAGTTATTGTTCAACTTGTAATAGGATCTTAACTCATCATCAGACAAGCTCCAGCTAAACCAGTAAGGGTTTGCAATCATTTGTCCGGTCATGGGGGCCAGCTTGGCCAGCAGGTAACCTCGTGGTAAATCAAGAATGGCTTTGTTAACTTTCATCCGGTCCATGTGGTTAAGGCTTCTGAAGGTAAGAATACCAGTTAACAGGTATAAGCCGTTTGCAAGGCCTTTTAGTTCAGCAGCGTATTGGGTTAGATCCATCAATTTAATCAGAAAGCCAAGCGGGTCTTCCTTGTATTCTGCGGCGACATAAACGGTTCTGCTCATCACATTCTCCTTTGCGAATATAAAGTTCGTGGAGAATTTAACCGTAAAATGTTTTTTATGTAAAGTAATTGTTTGTTTTTTGCTTGGCGTGCAGTCAAATCAGAAGGATCAGTGTCATTGATTTTTGACCCCGTAGGTCCGGGACCGTCTAAAACCGGTCCCTTGCGCAAGCCAGGGTCGGGCTAGAATATATAAATAAACCCGATGCCTACTTCGGCTTCATAGTTGCTGCGGGCGATGGGGCTATTGCGCACGTCGCTGCTGAAATGCTCATACAGTGCCTCGGCGAAAATCTGCCAGTTGTCGTTGATATTATGCCGGTAGTTGTAATCAACCCCGATTGAGCGCAAGCCGCCACTCAGCTTGGTTTCATCTAAACCGGATGCCAGCGACTGCTCTGCAGTTATACCGAAACCTGTATTGGCATATTTGCTGTCGTGAAACACCGCCACGACATTAATTTCAGAACCCGAACCGTCGGTTTTATCGCCGAAGCGGCGGCCCACGCCAAACAAGCCCAGGTTGCCGTTGTCTCCGCTCACCAGCCGGCTTACCAACCAATAACGCCAGTCGTTGCTAAACGCCCGTCGTGCTTGCAATACTAATTCAAAGCCCTCTTCGTTATCACCCAGCCCGTCCAGACGACCATCGTCAGAGTCGTTTTCTTCGCGGCCCTCATCAAAGCCTATTAAGGCTTCGAGTAACCAGGTGTCAGAGCGCAGGCCGCGCCAGCCCAGTGCTTCACCGGCAAAGTAGAAAATATCATCACCGCGGCGCCACTGCACAGCGCCCGCTGGCTGTATTTCTACACCAAATTCGTCTGAGCCTTCGTAGGCGGTTTCATATTCAATGCCTAAGCCCAGCCCGAAAGCCCAACCATCATTACCTTTAGTAAAGTCATCAACTGAAGGCAAAGGTACCAGCGCTGCTTTATCGTCTTGCGCTAATGCGGTTTGAGGGAAAAAACCATGTATTAAAATGGCCAACAGTAAACCGGTAAAGTTTTTCATATAAAACCTCTTGTATGAGTTCGGATAGAAGGCACGCGGGAGTAAGCTCTTCAGTTGGGCTTTATTACGTGTAACCTTGAACAATAGATCTCAGAAAGAGGGGGGCGTAGCTAATTAATCGCGTGTAGCGCTGTATAGCGGTTGCTACTGCGCGCACAGCAAGAGTTATTAGGGTAAGAGATTAAGCACCTGTGAATCAAAAGAATCAAAATGGTCAGTGTCATTGATCTTGGATTAAGACATATGAACAGCTGAAATATCAACGACTCTGACCCCTTAGGTCTTTGAACAGCTGAGATATCAACGACTCTGACCCCTTAGGTCTTACCCCTTAGGTCTTCAGGAAAATGCACCACTTTGATTGCCATTAGAACAATGGGTCAAAGACTGACTCATGGTTTAAGGCAGCGTTTCGGGAGAATTGACCTCACTGGTCCTAAGTGCGGGTCAGTTGTCAGCTCAGCCTTAACGTCTATTTGGTTAGTTATTCCAGGCATTTGAGTTTTTACCACATTCTTTTTCTAATGCTCGCTTTTGATCGCTGAGCATTTTCACATATTCAGCTTTTTCTTTACCTGAGAGCTCATCTGCTGCAGCGATTAAAAACCCGAGACTGTTACCTTTTTTCCAACACTCATCAGATGATTTGTTAGATGTCTTTGCTTGTTTTGTCTTGTTTTGGCTTTCTTTAGCTTTAATCGCAGCTTGATGTTTTTTTACATCTTCAAATGTAAATGCATTGGTTTGCTTAATTTTAATCTCTTCAGCGACACTCACTTCATTTGGCTTAATCTGTGAGTAATGCGTTACACCTTTATCATCAACCCATGTGTAAATAGTGGCTTCTGTGTAACCACTAACGATGACTAAGGGTGCCAACAATAGGGTTAATGCGCGGGATATCCTTATCATTGTAAATAGACCAATATGTTATGAATGTGGTGGATTTTTGCATTGAAGTTATTCTGGTGTATCTTAGGTGTCAACAAATATTTATTTTATTTTTGGCGGTCGGAGCAGGTCCAATTGCTACTGGCGCGGGTTAGGGCTTTATCGTCTCAAGGTCTGCCACCACCCCCGGCAGAGTGCCAGTAATAAAGGATAAGGTGGCAAAACTTAAAGCCAGTGCCAGGCGGCTTCTAACCGCCACTCAGCTTTGTCACTTGCGCATCAAAACCGCCCTCCGCCAGTTTAATTGCTACCTTATCACCGGCTTTTAGCTGCGCGGCAGAGGTTACCACCTGCTGTTTATCGTCAAAGGTAATACTGTAACCGCGCGCTAAGGTTGCCAGTGGGCTAACGGTGTTCAGCTGGCTGCTTAACTGCGCCAGTAGTTGTTTGCTTTGCTTTAACTGCAACTGCTGGGCGTTGATTAGCCGGCGCTCCAGCTGGTTAATATGCTGCGTATGCGCCAATAAGGTTTTAGCCGGCGATAACTGGCGCAAGCTTTTATCCAAATATTGCTGCTGTTGCTGCGCAGCCTGCACCGCCCGTTTGGCGCTGGCGGTTAAGCGCAGTTGCAGCTCGTCGAGGCGTTGTTGCTGTTGCTGTAAACGGCGTTTTGGGTGCAAGGCTAACAGGCGCTGGCTTAAATTTAACAGCTTAGGCGCGATCTGTTGCATGCGGCTGCGCTGTGCTTGTAGCAGGCGGCTTTTTAGCTGCAATATGCGATCTAACAGATGCGACTGATCCGGCGAGACTAATTCTGCCGCAGCAGAGGGCGTAGCTGCGCGCATATCGGCAACAAAGTCGGTGAGGGCAAAGTCGATTTCATGGCCGACGGCACTGACAATCGGAATAGGGCAGGCGGCTACGGCACGGCATAAGGCTTCATCGTTAAAACACCATAAGTCTTCTAACGAGCCACCACCACGGCCGATAATTAATACATCTACCTCATTGCGCCGTATTGCTGTGCTAAGCATATTTCTCAGCTGTGCCGCAGCGGTTTCGCCCTGCACCTGGGACGGATAAACTATGACTTCAATACCCGGCGCACGGCGGTTCAGCACGGTAACGATATCGCGCACGGCAGCACCGGTGGGCGAGGTAATTACGCCGACGCGCTGCACCTGCGTGGGCAGAGGTTTTTTCCGCGCTTGGTCAAATAAACCCTCGGCCTGCAATTGCGCTTTTAGCTGTTCAAACTGCTGCTTTAATAAACCGGCACCGGCGGTTTCAATAAATTCGGCCAGCAGCTGATATTCGCCGCGCGGCTCGTACACGCTGATACGGGCGCGAATAAGTACCTGCTGGCCATTTTGCGGCCGGAAGCTGCTATTGCGGTTAGCCATTTTAAACATGGCGCATTTTACCTGGGCGGCGCTGTCTTTTAACGAAAAGTACCAGTGGCCGCTGGCGGCAGCGACAAAGTTTGACACTTCGCCCTGCAGCCACAGCGTTTGAAACTGCAGCTCCAGCGTAAGGCGTACTTCACTGTTTAACCGGGAAACGCTATAGATATCGGGGTTTTGCATAAAAAACGTACCAGCAGCTGGCCTGACAACGAAAACGCTAGAGTAACATAAAACAAAAAAAGCTTTGTGATACGCACGCAAAACCGTTAAAATTGCGCCGCAACATTCCCTATCTTTTCAGCCACAGCGAGATTGTTGCAATGCTCAGGATCAAACAAGAAGCCCTTACCTTTGACGACGTGTTATTGGTACCGGCACACTCCAGTGTTCTACCTCATACAGCCGATTTACGCACCCGACTGACTAAAAGCATCACGCTGAATATTCCTATGGTTTCTGCGTCTATGGACACAGTAACCGAAGCCCGCTTAGCCATAGCGCTGGCGCAGGAAGGTGGCTTGGGTTTTATTCATAAAAACATGACCATCGAAGAGCAGGCCGCTAACGTTCGTAAAGTTAAAAAGTACGAAAGCGGTGTGGTGTCAGACCCGGTAACGGTAACGCCGGATATGAGTATCCGCGAAGTGCAGACCTTAGCACAGCAGTGCGGCTTCTCCGGTTTCCCGGTGGTGGATGCCAGCAATAATCTGGTGGGCATGCTAACCAGCCGTGATATGAGCTTTGAAGCCAACAATAATGAAATTGTCTCCAGCCTGATGACGCCACGTGAGCGTTTAGTCACCGTGCTGGAAACGGCGCCGCGTGAAGAAGCCTTTAAAAAGATGCACCAGCACCGGATTGAAAAAGTGCTGGTGGTCGACAACGACTTTAAATTAAAAGGCCTGATCACTGTACGCGATTACTACAAAGCCGCCAGTAAGCCTAACGCCTGTAAAGACGAGTTAGGCCGCTTGCGCGTAGGCGCGGCCGTAGGCGTAGGGCCAGGCACTGACGAGCGTATTGCTGCGCTGGTAGAAGCCGGCGTAGATATTCTGCTGATCGATACCTCGCACGGTCACTCGCAGGGAGTTATTGACCGGGTAAAACAAACCCGCGCCCAGTACCCGGAGTTACAAATTGTCGCCGGTAACGTCGCTACTGCTGCCGGCGCTAAAGCGCTGGCTGAAGCCGGCGCTAACGCGGTGAAAGTGGGCATAGGCCCGGGTTCTATCTGTACTACCCGTATTGTGACCGGCTGTGGTGTGCCGCAAATTACCGCCATTTCTGAAGCAGCGATGGGCGTGGCCGGCACTGATGTCACCATTATTGCCGATGGCGGTATCCGTTTCTCCGGTGACATCGCCAAAGCCTTAGTGGCCGGTGCTAACCTGGTGATGGTAGGCTCGATGTTTGCCGGTACCGAAGAAGCGCCGGGCGAAGTTGAGCTGTACCAGGGCCGTTATTACAAATCTTACCGTGGTATGGGTTCACTGGGCGCTATGGCGCAGCGTAATGGCTCGTCAGACCGTTATTTCCAGGGCAGCAATAATGCCGAGAAACTGGTACCGGAAGGCATCGAAGGCCGTGTGGCCTACAAGGGCCCGATGGAAAATATTATTCACCAGCAAATGGGTGGCCTGCGTAGCGCCATGGGCTTAACTGGTTGCCCAACCATCGACGAGCTGCGCACCAAGCCGGAGTTTGTCCGGGTAACTTCAGCCGGTATGGGCGAGTCGCACGTGCACGATGTGCAGATCACTAAAGAAGCCCCTAACTACCGTTTAGGCTAAACAGTTTCGGTTTCATCGGCTGGCTCACCCCAGCCGCTTTACTTTTTAAAGGTCGCTATGAACAAAAACATTCATCACCACCGCATCTTAATCCTCGATTTTGGTTCGCAATATACCCAGCTGATTGCCCGCCGCGTGCGCGAAATTGGCGTCTACTGTGAGCTGTGGGCCTGGGATGTTACCGAAGCGCAAATTCGTGACTTTAACCCCACCGGTATTATTTTATCCGGCGGCCCGGAAAGCGTACACGAAGCCAACTCACCACGGGCGCCACAATATGTGTTTGAAGCCGGTGTACCTGTGCTGGGCATTTGCTACGGCATGCAAACCATGGCCGAGCAACTGGGTGGCAAGGTGCAGGGCTCGGATATGCGCGAGTTTGGTTATGCTCAGGTAGAAGTGGTAGCCGCTAACGATTTATTCGCCAAAATTGAAGATCATGTCGGCAGCAGCGGCAATGCGCTGTTAGATGTGTGGATGAGCCACGGCGATAAAGTAGTACAGGTGCCGGACGGTTTTATTACCTGCGCCAGCACCACCACTTGCCCGCATGCCGGTATGGTAGATGAAGCGCGCCAGTTCTACGGTGTGCAGTTCCACCCGGAAGTTACCCACACCCGCCAGGGTCAGCGTATGCTGGAGCACTTCGTGGTGGATATCTGCGGTTGCGACAAACTGTGGACACCAGCGACGATTATTGAAGACGCCATCATCCGCTTAAAGCAGCAGATTGGTAATGACCAGGTTATTTTAGGCTTGTCCGGCGGCGTTGATAGCTCGGTCGTGGCCATGCTGCTGCACCGTGCTATCGGTAAAAACCTGACCTGCGTGTTTGTTGACAACGGCTTGCTGCGCTTAAACGAGGGCAAGCAGGTAATGGATATGTTTGGTGACCATTTCGGCCTGAACATTATCAAAGTAGACGCCGAACAGCGCTTCCTGGATGCTTTAGCCGGTGAAAACGAGCCGGAAGCCAAGCGCAAAATTATCGGCCGCGTGTTTGTTGAAGTGTTCGACGAGCAGGCGCAAAAACTGGAAAACGCCAAGTGGCTGGCGCAGGGTACTATTTACCCGGACGTGATCGAGTCAGCCGGCTCGGCCACCGGTAAAGCGCACGTGATTAAATCGCACCACAACGTTGGCGGCTTACCGGCACATATGAAAATGGGCCTGGTAGAGCCACTGCGTGAGCTGTTTAAAGACGAAGTACGCAAAGTCGGTTTAGAGCTCGGCCTGCCCTACGACATGCTGTACCGCCACCCGTTCCCGGGCCCGGGTTTAGGTGTGCGCGTACTGGGCGAGATCAAAAAAGAATACTGCGATATTTTGCGCCGCGCCGATGCGATCTTTATCGAAGAGCTGCACAAAGCTGAGCTGTACCACAAAGTAAGCCAGGCCTTTGCCGTATTCTTGCCGGTGAAATCGGTAGGCGTAATGGGCGATGCGCGTAAGTACGACTGGGTAGTATCACTGCGCGCAGTAGAAACCATCGACTTTATGACAGCGCACTGGGCTCACCTGCCATACGAGCTGCTGGGTAAAGTATCTAACCGTATTATCAATGAGATCAACGGCATATCCCGCGTGGTTTACGATATCAGCGGTAAACCACCGGCGACGATAGAGTGGGAATAACCCCGTCCAGCTAAATAAAAAAGGCCAGCGCAATGCTGGCCTTTTGCTATGTTAATCAGCAATAATATAGCGGTCTCAGGATTGTATATGCGTAATGTAAAACAGCTTCACTTCAGTATTGTGATTAATGCACCGGTGCAAACGGTGTGGCAGCGGATGTTGTCTGACGTTGGTTACCGTAACTGGACGTCGGCATTTTGCGAAGGCTCGTATTTTAAAGGCAGCTGGCAGCAGGGGGAGACCATACGGTTTTTATCGCCCTCCGGTGATGGCATGGTGGCGACTATTGCTGAACATAAACCGCTGGAGCTTATCTCGATTAAACATCTGGGCTTTATTGTCGCCGGTAAAGATGATTTTAGCAGCGATAATGTTACCAGCTGGGCACCGGCGTATGAAAACTACCGTTTTCGTGCGGTAGAAACCGGTACTGAAGTCAGTATTGAGCAGGATATAGCGCCTGAGTATGAGCAATATATGCAGGACACCTGGCCCAAAGCACTGCAAAAACTGAAGCTGTTAGCTGAGCAAGCCTGAGCCTGCTGCCGCTGCGACTTTACGGCGATATGCGCTTTATATATAATTCGTATATTCACCGGTCCGGCTGCGGAGTAAAACCTTGGGTATTGTTAAAATTGCAGATGAACTGCATGAAGAAATTCGTAAAGCCAGCGGCGCTATGTCGCGCTCTATTAATGCCCAGGCCGAATTCTGGCTGAAAATGGGCATGCTGGCGGAGCTGTATCCCACGCATAATTATCAGCAGTTGGTGCAGATGCTGCTACAGCAGGCAGAGTTTAAACTGGCCGGAGGCAGTGATGAGCGCCGTTCAGCTTAAAACCGCCGCCGGGCTGGCGCTGCAACGTGAGGCCGGCCGTTTACTGGCACAGGTGTTTGCCATGCTGGATAACAACATCGTGGCGGGCATGTCTACCTTGCAAATTAATGAGTTGGCCGAGCGCTATATAGTTGATGAGTTGCAGGCGCGGCCGGCCAGTAAAGGCCAGTACGGTTTTGCCTATGTGCTGAACACCTCGGTAAATGACGTGGTATGCCATGGCGTGCCATCAGCCACGCAGCTATTGAAAGACGGCGATATTATTAATGTCGATATTACGCTGGAAAAACACGGCTTTATTGCCGACTCCAGCAAAATGTATGGCATAGGTGAGCTAAGCTTGCCGGCACGCCGCTTGATAGATGACTGCTATAGCGCGCTGTGGCTGGGCATTAAAGCGGTAAAACCCGGCGCTCGTTTAGGTGATATCGGCTTTGCCATTGAGCAGTTTGCCCGCAGTAAGGGCTACAGCGTGGTGCGCGAATATTGCGGCCACGGCATAGGCCGTGACATGCACGAAGCACCGCAGGTACTGCATTACGGCGCGGCCGGCACTGGTATGCTGTTAAAACCCGGCATGGTATTTACCATAGAGCCGATGCTGAACCAGGGTAGTGCTAAAGTAAAAACCAAAAAAGATGGCTGGACAGTAGTAACCCGCGATAAAAAGCTGTCGGCACAGTGGGAACACACCATTGCCGTAACCGAAAACGGCGCAGAAGTGCTGACACTGCGGCCGGAAGAACAAGCGCAGCTTACGGCGTAACACGCCTGGTTGCAGCAATAAACATAACCGCAACAGCAAAATTGAGCATTTCTTCCAACGGGTACTAATGCTAGCCTGTAAGCACTTAGCCTGACTTAATGGACTTTTTATGCGTTGCTCCGCTTTTATACTGTGTTTATTGGCTACCCCTGTACTGGCTGCCAACCCGCCATTGCCGGCACAGCCGGTATTAACGCTTAAGCCTGATATGCAACAGGTAGTGGCTGCAGATGCCACCTTGGAGCAACTGGCCGACGGCTTTCGCTGGGCCGAAGGGCCAATAGCTGAGCCGGGTAGCGGCGATATTCTGTTTTCCGATGTGCCGGAGAATAAAGTTTACCGCTGGAATAAAGCACAGGGCTTAACAGTATATTTGCAGCCGTCCGGCTATAGCGGTTTATATCCACAGAACAACCTGCAGCAAGGCGCCAATGGACTGATTTTTAATAGCGATAGTAAGCTGGTACTGGCGCAGCATGGCGACCGCCGCTTAGCGCTGTTTAATGGCTTCGACAATGGCGTACCGCAGTATCAAACTTTAGTCACAAAGTTTAACGGCAAGCTGCTAAACAGCCCGAATGATCTGGTGCAGCATAGCAGCGGAGCTTACTACTTTACCGATCCGCCTTATGGCTTAAAAGGCGGCGATGATTCAACAGAAAAACAGCAAGGCGTAAATGGCGTATACCGGTTGGCGGCAGATGGCAAGATCACGCTATTAGCTGATAATTTAACGCGCCCCAATGGCCTGGCGTTTTCACCGGACGAGCAATGGCTGTATGTCGCCAATTCCGACCCTGCCGCAGCACAGTGGTGGCGCTATGCCGTCAACGAAGATGGCAGCCTGGGCAAGGGAGGGTTGTTTTTTGATGCTACAGCAGCAGCCAAAACCGCCAGCGGCTTACCCGATGGCTTAAAAGTGCTGCCATCAGGCGTATTATTGGCCACCGGGCCGGGCGGGGTTTGGCTGTTATCGCCGCAGGGCGAACACCTGGGCACAATACAAACCGGTGTCGCGGCGGCCAATGTGGCATTAAGTAGCGACAACAGCTGGCTGTATATTACCGCCAGTAGTTATTTACTGCGGATTAAACTGCGGTCGTAGCGGTTTTAGTCCGGCGCCTGAGACACACAATTGCGGCCGTTGGATTTTGCCTGATACAGGGATTCATCGGCACGCTGGATCAGGCTGTGCAGATCGTCAGCGCTGCGACACTGTGTTACCCCTATGCTGGCAGTACAGTTTGGTGTTAACGGGTTTTCAATGGTGTGTTGCTCCAACGTCAAGCGAATGCGCTCTGCCAGAGCGTAAGCACTGCTGATAGCTGTGTCGGGTAAAATAACCAGAAACTCCTCGCCACCAATGCGACCGATAAAGTCAGTTTTTCTCATCTGTTGTTTAAAAGTTCCGGCGGCGCTTTTTAAGGCGCGATCGCCGGCCTGATGGCCAAAATTGTCGTTTACCGCCTTAAAGTGATCCAGGTCCAGCATCATAATACTCAGTGCGGTGCCCTGACGCTCAGCGCGGGCAATTTCCAGCTCAAGCAGGCGCATAATTTCGCGCCGGTTTAACAGCTCTGTCAGCTCATCGGTGGTAGCCATTTTTTCCAGTTGTGCCGTGCGCTTTTTTACCTCAGCTTCCAGCCGCTGGTTTGATGCTTCCAGTTCATGTTCAGCCCGCATCAGCTCGACAATTTTAGCCTCCATAGCACGCTTACCGGGCAAACTTATCACCTGCGGCAGCAAGTACCACAGCAATATCGCCGTCAGCATGGAGATAATGCCGGTCATCGACTTAATAATGCCGTGAATATAGTAGTAGCCATGCCAGACATTGATAATGCCGAGAATATGGGTGGCGCCGCAGAAAAAAATAAAACCGGCAAACAGCAGAAATATCCAGTCAAAACGCAGATCATCCCTGGCTCTGACCAGCTTTATCAGGGCCAATGGGATCAGCATATAGGCGATAAATGTCAGCGTATCGCCACCCACATGCAGCAGCAGTAAATCTGTGCGCCATAGCAAACAATGGCCATGTGGCATAAAGTCGCCGTTCAGTAACTCATTGATAAACGCCATTTTTTATCCTGTTTACGGTTGCAGCTGCAAATCAGCTTAGTCAACATTGGGCAAAGGTGTTGTAAGAACCGAAACAAAGATACCGCAAGTACAGCCGTTAGCGCTACAAGACTGTTAGCGGGCGGGATAGGGCTGATGCAACGTGATCAGCCCGTTATCTGCAGCAGCCCCGTTATCCGGGCTGGTGATTAAGCGGTGAGAAGTGGCGTAAGCGCGGTTTCAGCCACTGCACGACATCATCTACAACAAGGTACACCACCGGAATGACCAGCAGGCTGAGAAAGGTTGAGGTGATAAGGCCGCCAATGACCACGATCGCCATCGGTGCGCGAAAGCTGGGATCACCACCCATACCTAAAGCTATGGGCAGCATACCGGCGCCCATGGCAATAGTGGTCATCACTATAGGCCGCGCCCGCTTGCGACAGGCGTCGATAATGGCATCCCAACGGTTTAGTTGATGATCGCGTCTGGCAATGATGATGTAATCAATCAGCAGGATGGAGTTTTTGGTGGCGATGCCCATTAGCATGATTAAGCCAATCATCGCCGGTAGCGATAGCGCAGAGTTGGTTAAAAACAGCGCCAAAAAGGCGCCCGGTACGGAGAGAATCAGCGCGGCAAGAATGGTAACCGGCTGGACAAAGTCTTTTAGCAGCAGTACCAGCACCATATAGATACAAAACACCCCGGTTAACATCGCGATAGCGAAGCCGCTGACCAGCTCGCCCATCATTTCAGCGTCGCCCAGTGCGGTTTGCGACACGCCGGGCGGCAGGCTTTGCAGGCCGGGTAATGCCATAACGGCTTGCTCAACCACACCCAGCGGCAGGTTATTCAGCTCTACGTCGAAGTTGATATTGCGCATCCGGTCAAAGCGGGCGATTTCTGCCGGGCCGCTGCTTATTTCCAGGCTGGCGACATTTTCCAGCGCTACCGGGCCGCGGGCACCTGGTACCGGTAAGCGTTTAAAGGTGTCGAAATCTTCGCGGGCGATATCGCTCAGGCGCACCACTACCGGTACCTGGCGTTCACTCAGGTTGAGTTTGGCCAGGTCCTGCTCATAGTCGCCGGCGGTGGCAACCCGCAGCGTATCAGCAATGGCTGACGAGGTAACGCCAAGGTCGGCGGCACGGGAAAAATCTGGCTTAATCAGCAGCTCCGGCCGCACCAGGCTGGCGCTGGAGGTAACAGCGCCTATGCCGGGGATTGCCCGTAACTCGCGCTCAACCTGCAGCGCATGTTGTTGCAATATACGGCTGTCTTCGCCGGCCAGTACCAAACGGTAGTTTTCGCTGTCACCCATGCCCACTTTAATTCTGGCGCCTGGCAGGGGGCTTAAGGTGTCGCGTAATTGCTGTTCAATTTGTTGTTTGGTAACCCCGGCGCGCTGATTGCGGTGGGTTAGAGTTAGCGTAAGTACCGCTGAGCGCACACTGGCTGCCGCGCTGCCGCCGTCATCTGATGCACCGGAGTTGCCACTGCCGATAGCGGTGTAAATTTGTTTTACCTGCACGTTTTGCTGCAGCAGTTGCCGTGCCTGTTCGGCCAGGGCTACGGTATCCTGTAGCTTAGTGCCGGGCTGCAGAGTAAGCCTGACTTGAGTTTGCTGGTTATCATCTGCCGGCATAAAGGCACCGGGCAATGCCATCGCCAGCATAAGGCCGCTGATAAAAAATACCGCCGCAGCGCTTAGCGTTATGCCTTTGTGCTGTAAGCACCAGGTGGCCAGATTCAGGTAGTAGCGGATCCAGCCCGGTTCCGGTTTAAGCTGATGCTTCTGCATAGGGGCGCGCAGCAGATAGGCGGCCATCATTGGCGTAAGCAGCCGGGCCACCAGCAGGGATAACAGTACCGCTATGGCTGCTGTCCAGCCAAACTGCACAAAGAACTTGCCGATTACGCCGCTCATAAAGGCGGTGGGTAAAAATACCGCTATCAAGGTAAAGGTAGTGGCAACCACTGCCAGGCCTATTTCATCGGCGGCTTCCTTCGCCGCCTGAAACGGCGTTTTGCCCATCAGCAGATGGCGCTCGATGTTTTCTATTTCAACGATAGCATCATCTACCAGCACGCCGATCACCAGGGATAACGATAACAGCGTCACTGTATTGAGCGAAAAGCCCATCAGATGGATCACTAAAAAGGTCGGAATGATCGACAGTGGCAGTGCCAGCGCAGAGATAAAAGTAGCCCGCCAGTCGCGCAGAAACAGCAATACCACTAACACTGCCAGCAGGGCGCCTTCATACAATAGCTGCATGGAACCGGCATAATTCTCTGCTACCGGGTCAATCAGGTTAAATACTTCAGCTATGCTGATATCCGGCTGCTGTGCTTGCAGCTGTTGCAGAGCAGCCCTTACCCCTGCGGCCACTTCAAGTTCGCCATAACCGATAGCGCGGGTTATCTCAAAACCCACCACCGGCTCGCCGTTCAGAAAAGCGGCAGAACGCTGCTCTGCCACAGTGTCAGATACGCTGGCTATCTGATCCAGCCGGATACGACGGCCATTGGTTAACGTGATCTCCATAGCGGCGAATTCTTCTGCCGATTGCACGGTTGCAAGGGTTCTTACCGATTGTTCCATGCCGCCAAAATGGGCACGGCCGCCGGCAGCTTCTTGTTGCACCAGCCGTAGTTGGCGGGAAATATCGGCGGCAGTGGTATTGAATGCCAGCAGGGCAGCAAAATCCAGCTCGACGCGGATTTCGCGGTTAACGCCGCCCACCCTGGCTACCGCACCCACGCCTTTTACTGCCAGCAGGGTTTTGCTGATATCGTTGTCGACAAACCACGACAAGGCTTCGTTATCCATCCGCGCAGAACTAAGACTGTACGTCAGAATAGGTGAGCCGGACAATTCTTCTTTTTTTACTACCGGATCGCGCAAGTCTGCCGGCAGATCAGCCCGAATGCGCGACACCGCATCACGTACATCATCAACGGCTTGTTGTATCGGGCGCTCCAGCCGGAACTCAACCGAAATACCGGCTTCGCCATCGGTCAGGTTGCTGTAAATGTGTTTAACGCCCTGTATGGTAGCCAGAGAGCTTTCTATTTTACGTACTGCATCGGTTTCAAGCTGAGACGGCGAAGCGCCCGGTAAGGACAAACTAACGGTAACAGTGGGTAATTCAACATCAGGCAGATCCTGGATTTTCATCGCGCGAAAGCTGCTGAGGCCGGCAAAGGTCAGCAGAATAAACAACAGGATAACCGGCGTGGGGTTGCGTATGGCCCGGGTAGAGATATTCAAATTCATTTTATACTCCGGTTTACATCACGTCGTCTGACTGAGCGGCCAAAGCCGTTGCTGTGGCGCTGAGTTTGGCCGTTGTTGCCGACGGCTGCGCGTCAGGCTGGGGGGGCACAATCCGCACTAAATCACCATCGCCAAGAAAAGCGCCGCCCGTTACCACCACTTGGTCCGCCGCTGTTATACCGCCGCTGATTTCTACTAAATCCGCGGTGCGCCGCCCGGTGCTGACTTTGGTTTGTCTGACTCTCGCATCCTCGCCGACTTGCATCACATAGCTGAAACCATCGCGCAGTAGCACGGCAGTTTGCGGCAGAGTCAGTACTTCTGCAGTGCCAAGTTCAAAGCGGCCACGGGCAAAGCTACCGGCGCGGAGGCTGTGATGCAAAGGCAGGTCGACATAAACCAAAGCATTACGGCTTTGGGTATCCACCACCGGCGCGACCATGCGTAGTGAACCGGTAATGGCTTCACCACCCACCGGCGTAACGTAAACAACCTGGCCCGGTTGCAGTTTTGCCAGGTCTGCTGCAGACACTTCAGCCCGCCATTCCAACCGGCCGCCCCTGATCAGGCGGAACAGCTGCTGGCCCGGCGGCAGCACGGCACCGACAGTGGCATCCCGGGCCGAAATAATGCCGTTGTCCGGTGCCAGCACCCGGGTTTGTTCAAGGCGTAATTGTTGGCTGTGCAGGCTGGCTTGGGCTGACTGCAGCCGGGCCAGAGCGGTTTTTTCCGCCGTACTGTATTGCTGAATTTGCTGTGCCGACAGCGCACCGCTGGCTTGCAGCTCTGCAGCGCGTTTTACATCGTCTGTCGCTTCCGCCAGTAAGGCTTCAGCTTCAGCTACTGCAGCCTGGCTTTGCGCCAGCTCAGAGAGCACGGTATCAGCGGCAAAACTGGCCAGCAGCTGGCCGCGCTTGACGATATCACCAACATTAACCAGCACCTGATCCAGTTTCAGGCCATTGGTTTCATTGCCAATGCTGGCTTCCTGCCAGGCGCAGATATTGCCACTGGCCGACAGAGTCAGGGGTAATACAACCCTTTGCGGCCTGGTTAGGGTAACGCTAAGTGTAGGCTTAGCCGCTGCAACGGCAGTGTTATCTGCTACTGCATCAGTGCTGTCTGCAGCGACGATTATTGCGGTGGTAACGGCTACCACTAGCGCTGCGGCAATGAAAACAACCTGGTGAGACCTCTTCATTTTCTGCTTCCTCAATTTTACCTGGCATCAGCGTTACTGTCGGTTAAGTTGCCTTTCAGCAAACTTACTGACAGAAAAACAGTAAAAAAATGTTGCGGTAAGTTTTAGGTAAGTCAGGCGATGGATGATGGCAGTTCTTTTACATCAATATCATTTGAAAGGAACTGATCTATGCGCTCGTATATCTCACCCCTGCCTTATAGTGAAGCGACAGCAACACGCACGCTGGCAACAGCAGTTATGCTGCTTGGCGGTTTACCTTTGACTGTTGCTGCACAGCAGCCGGATGACGGCACGTCGTCATGGGGTTTGGGCGTGGCGGTTATCACCAGCCAGAAAGCCTATACCGGTATTGACCGTGACAATAAGCTGTTGCCGATATTGTCATATGAAAACCGCTACATCCGGCTGAGCGGGCCGGAACTGGCGGTTAAATTACCGGGTTATCAGTTTAGTGAGTCGAATAACGTGAGTTTCAGTATTATCGGCAAGTACGATTTTACCGATTACAAGCAAAGTGATGCGCCAATCCTTAATGATATGGCAGACAGAGATGGTGGTTTCCGCGCCGGCTTTAAAGCAGAATGGCAAAACAGTATTGCGGATATCAGTGCTGAATATGTTACTGAAGTGTCCGGTGACAGTGAAGGCAGCGAAGTTAATCTTACGGTAGAGAAAACCTGGCATTTTGCTCAGCATTATATGTTTACCCCCCGCATAGCGGTGAGCTGGCAGGACAAAAAACATATAGATTACTACTATGGTGTACGCAGCAATGAAGTGACCGCAGGGCGGGCATTTTATCAGGGGGAAGCCGGAATGAATATTGAGACAGGCGCACGAGTCGGCTATATGTTTAAGCAAAGGCATATTATTTTTCTGGATGTTAGCCTGACCAGCTTAGCGACAGAAATAAAAGACAGCCCTTTGGTTGACCGCTCCACTGAAAACCGGGTATTTCTCGGTTATAGCTACAGCTTCTGATGAATCGTATCCTGTTGCTTGAAGATCACGAGCGTTTAGCCCGGTTGATATGCGAGGGGCTGGCGCCTGCCGGTATAGTCGCTGATATGTTCAGCCGGATAGATCATGCCCTGGTGGCACTGCAGCAAGTGCCGTATCAGGCGCTGGTGATAGATCGCGGCGTGCCGGATGGCGATGGCCTGTCGCTGTTGCGTCGGTTACGTGATAGTGGTAACACAGTTCCTTGCCTGGTATTGACAGCTCGCACCGCACTGAATGATCGGGTTGAAGGCCTGGATGCCGGTGCCGATGATTATCTGGCCAAACCTTTTGCCATGGAAGAAATGGTGGCGCGGGTGAAGGCGCTGCTGCGTCGCCCGGCAGAGGTACGTGCGTTGGAGCCGCAATGCGGTGACTTAACGCTGCGTCCGGCTGACAGCCTTATGTGTTGCGGGGATAAATGCGAAATCCTGGCGCCGGCAGAGCTGCAAATTATGTTGTTACTGGTGCGCAGATGCAATGAATCGGTGCGCCACAGTGCACTTGAAGCCGCCGGCTGGGGCTTTAGTGAAGCGGTTACGCCCAACGCACTGGATGTGGCATTGCACCGCATCCGGCGAAAACTGCAGGCTATCGGCTCGCAGCTGCGGATAGTAAATATAAGGGGTATAGGCTATGCGCTTCGCCACGATGTTTAATTTCAATAGTTTGCGACTGCAGGTATTACTGTCTTATCTGGCCGGGATGATGCTGAGCATCACACTACTGGTGTTGGCTGCGCTTTGGGTATTGCAAAATAATACGCTTGCCAGGATGGACCTGGCTGATGCAGCGGCCGGGATCGCAGACGATATCCGCTACAATGACGATGGCACGCCTGTTGGCTTTGCGCCGAAGGTAGAGGATGTGACATGGTTGTTTGAAAGTTTCCCGCGTGAAACGGCGTACCGGATCCTGGATAAAGCCGGTAACGTAGTTTTACAATCGGGGGCCGGTGAGTCTGTCTGGCCTCAGAGTAAAGAGCTGCTAAGACTGGAGCGCGGCCGGTTTGATTTTGAGCATGACGGCTTGACTATGCATGGTGCAACTGAGCCTGTCATGCTCAATGACAACGTCTGGTATTTGCAGCTTATCGCCAGCACAAGGTTTATGACGCTGATGCATCGTCGTATTGCGCTGCCGCTGGTGGGAACCGGTGTTACCCTGTTTAGCCTGGTGCTGCTGCTCGCTTTTGGTTTATGCGCTTACATCACTTTGCGCTACACGCTAAGGCCACTAAAAGATATCTCTCAGTCTGCCGCCACTATTTCTCCTCATTCTCTGGATGTTCGTCTGCCGGTTAAAGGCGTGCCTACCGAGCTTGCACCGCTGGTAAGCAGTTTTAATCAGGCCCTTGAACGGCTGGAGCATGGTTATCGGGTACAGCAGGAATTTCTGGCCACCGCCGCACATGAGTTAAAAACCCCGCTGGCGTTAATCAGTGCTCAGCTGGAATTGATGCCGGCAACAGAGCAGCGTAACTGGCTGCTGCATGATGTGCGCTATATGTCGCGCCAGGTGCAGCAGTTATTGCTGCTGGCCGAAGCCAGCGAGCAGCAAAACTACAGGTTTATAACGCTTGACGCCACCGAGATTGCGGCAGAGGTTGTCGCCTATTTACAGCGTATGGCTGATAACCAACAAGTGAAATTGCGCCTGGAGCGGCATATAGCCAGCCTGATATTGCCGGCCGATAAAGGCGCTTTATTTACCCTGCTGAAAAACCTGCTGGAAAATGCCATTCAGCATGCACCGGCAGATAGCACTGTGGCGGTAGATGTGTTCGCCGACAATATCAACGTGCGCGACCATGGCCCGGGCGTAAGTGAAGCGCAATTACCACAGTTGTTTAACCGCTTCTGGCGCGCAGAAGCCAGGCGGGATAGCGGTGCCGGGTTGGGCCTGACTATTTGCCGCGAAATTGCCCTGGCGCATGGCTGGGTGTTATCTGCACACAGAATGCAGCCGGGGCTGCAGTTTCGGCTGCAGCTGGTTGCTGATAATGACGGTGATAGTCAAGCCGGTAAGCAAATTAGCGCAGCGTAACAAACTCTTCTGCGCTGGTGGGGTGCAGCGCAACAGTGTTGTCAAAATCGGCCTTGGTGGCGCCCATTTTTATTGCTACGGCAAAGCCTTGCAGCACTTCGTCCATACCCTCGCCAATGCCGTGCAGGCCGACCACTTTTTCTTCCGGGCCTGCGCACACCAGCTTAAAGCGGCTGAGCGCACGGTGTGCAGTGATGGCGTTATACATGGCGGCGAAGTTTGAGCGGTACACTTTGACATTAGCCGCGCCGTATTGCGCAATAGCTTCTGCTTCCGTTAAACCAATAGTGCCGATTGGCGGGTGGCTGAATACTACAGTAGGAATGAGCGCGTAATCCATATGCGCATCGCTCATGGCCGGGTTAAACAGCCGTTCGGCCAGCAGGCGGGCGGCTTTTACCGCTACCGGGGTTAGCTGGGCTTCGCCGGTAATATCGCCAACGGCATAGATGCCGTTCACGTTGGTATTTTGGTATTTGTCGGTGCGGATATAACCGTCTTTATCGGTTGCCACGCCGGCAGCGGCCAGGTTCAGTTTATCGGTTGCCGGGTCGCGGCCAATGGCCCAGATCAGGCAATCCACGTCAGTAAATACGCTGCCGTTATCGCAATGCACCGTTAAGCTGCCGTCGCTCATCTTCTCTACTTTATTCACATTAGACCGGGTATGCAGCTGCAGCTTATCTTGCGCCATGCGCTCAAGCAGCATATCGGTGATGTCGCTGTCGAAGTTGCGCAGCGGCCGGTCTTTGCGTACCAGCAGGTGGGTGTCGCTGCCCAGCGCATGCAATACACCGGCGATTTCTATGGCGATATAGCCGGCGCCGATAACCAATGCTTTTTTTGGCCGGGTGGTTAAAGCAAAAAAGCCATCGGAATCTATACCGTGCTCTGCGCCCGGAATATCAGGACGCGTCGGGCGGCCGCCGGTGGCGATAGTAATATGGTCGGCGGTAATGCGCTCACCGTTGACTTCGACGGTATGGGCATCGATAAATCGGGCAAAGCCTTCAATGTAGGTTACGCCGTTGCTATCAAAGCCACTGTGGTAGCTTTTATGAATCCGCTGAATATAGGCCTCGCGGTTCTTCACCAGGGTGGCCCAGCTAAAACGGTTTTGCGTGACGTCAAAGCCGTAATCTGCGCTGTATTTCAGCGCTTCGGCAATATGGGCGCCATACCACATCACTTTTTTGGGTACGCAGCCGACATTAACGCAGGTGCCGCCTACGGCGTTGGCTTCAATTACCGCGGCGCTGGCACCGCGTTGGGCCGCACGGTTGGCTCCGGCAATACCGCCGCTGCCGGCACCGATAGCAAGATAGTTAAAATGACGGGTCATACGCTGTTCCACATTGCAGATCAATGCACTGGTTATATGGGGTAAAGCGATATTTTACAAGCCCGGCGCTGCTGTTAAGTAAAAGCAACAACGCCGGGTAACTTTGCGGTTGTTACAACTTTTTCAGATCAATAGCGTTGGCCAGCTTTAACATAGTGCTTTGGGCGGCGCTGTCACCTTCCAGGCTAACCATGGCGCCACCCGGCGTAACAAACTGTAGCTCCATACTGTCGCCGTCCAGCTTTTGTACCGCCTGAATGCCCTGAATTTTGGTTAATTTACCGCCGGACATGGCAATCATCGACGGGTTGCTTAGCATCATCGAAAACGCCTGCAGCATGGGTGAGTCCATCATTAACTGCATTTCTATGCGGTGCTGATCATTATAGTAAGTGCGCGATGCGCTGATGCCGCCGCCAAACATTGCCGCACCAGCTACTTCGCTGTTGGCATCTTCTGCCTGCCAACCGGCCGGTGGTGGCGGAAACGCCTGTTTTACCTGTTCGCCTTTTTGCTGACGGATCAGCGTGCTGGCGTAATCCAGCTGGGCGATAGCTTGTGACAGCTCACCGGCTTTATAGTGTTTGGTGGCGGCGTCTATAGCGTCGTCTATTTCGCTGTTGCTGGCGGCGAGGTTCAGGCTGGCCAGCAGCAAGGTGGCGATTGCGGTTTTTTGTAACATGCTCATATAAGTTCATTCCCTTGATTAACAAAACCGGCAAAGAGTATAGCTTGCCTTTATTTCCGCTGCCAATACCGGCAATACTGATAGTTGCGCCGGCTTTAGCATTGACAACAGTCTGGTTAGCCCCAACATTAAGTCTATTACTTATATTTTGCGCAAAGGTACTTTATGTCAGCCAGCACCAACGTTTTATTATCTTTTCCGGCTTTACCGCCGTTTTCGCAAATTACCCCGCAGCAAGTTAAGCCTGCGGTAGAACACGCTATAGCTCAGGCCCGAGCTGCGGTAGAGCGCGCTGTGGCTGCCACCGATGTCAGCTGGGACAGCCTGATCGCACAGCCGGAGCAGGATGGTGATCGTTTAGCTAAGCTGTGGTCGCCGGTATCGCATATGAACTCGGTAGTAAATACCCCCGAGCTGCGCGAAGCCTATGAGAGCTGCCTGCCGTTACTGTCAGAATTCAGCACCTGGCTGGGGCAACATGAAGGCCTGTATCAAAAGTATCAACAATTGGCGCAAAGCGCTGAATATGCCGTTTTAACGCCGGCGCAGCAAAAAGTGATTCAAAATGCGCTGCGCGATTTTAAGCTGTCGGGCATTGGCCTGTCGGCGGAAAAAAAGCAGCGTTATGGCGATATCCAAAGCCGGTTATCCGATTTAGGCTCGCAATTTTCCAACAATACGTTGGATGCCACCCAAGCCTGGTTTAAGCATATTAGCGCTGAGGCCGTCTTAGCCGGTTTACCGGATGATGCCAAACTGGCCGCCGCTGAAGAGGCAAAAAGCCGCGAACTGGACGGCTGGGTATTTACGCTGGAATTCCCCAGCTACATAGCGGTGATGACTTACGCCAATAACCGTGAACTGCGTGAAGAGTTGTACAGCGCTTATTGCACCCGGGCGTCGGATCAGGGCCCGACTGCCGGCCGGTTTGATAACAGCGCTATTATTGAAGAAACTCTGGCGCTGAAACATGAGTTGGCACAACTGCTGGACTTTAACAACGCAGCGGAGGAGTCGCTGGCGACCAAGATGGCACAAAGCCCGGCGCAGGTGCTGGATTTTCTGCACGATTTAGCCCGCCGTGCCAAGCCTCAGGCAGAGCAGGATTTAGCTGAGCTAAGCGCCTTTGCACAAAGCGAATACGGCGTGACAGAACTGGCCGCCTGGGATGTAACCTATTATGCCGAAAAGCTGAAACAAGCCAAATACGCTATTTCTGACGAGCAGCTGCGGCCGTATTTTCCGGAACATAAAGTGGTGGCCGGATTATTTGCCGTACTGAATAAGCTGTTTGGCGTAACAGTTAAGCAGCGTGACGGTGTGGATGTGTGGCATCCGGACGTTAAGTTTTACGATATTTTCGGCGCACAGGGCGAGCTGCGCGGTAGCTTTTATCTGGATTTATACGCGCGGGCGAAAAAGCGCGGTGGAGCCTGGATGGATGACTGCCAGGGCCGGCGTATTTTGCCGGACGGCAGTGTGCAACCCCCGGTGGCTTATTTAACCTGTAACTTTAACAAGCCGGTGGGCGGCAAGCCGGCGCTGTTTACTCATGATGAAGTGGTCACTTTATTTCATGAATTCGGCCATGGTATTCATCATATGCTGACGAAGGTAGATGCGGCAGCGGTAGCCGGCATTAACGGTGTGGCTTGGGATGCGGTAGAGCTGCCCAGCCAGTTTTTGGAAAATTGGTGCTGGCAAGCTGAGGCGCTGGCGATTATATCCGGCCACTATGAAACGGGCGAGCCATTGCCGCAGGATTTGCTGGATAAAATGCTGGCAGCGAAAAATTTCCAGTCGGCGATGTTTTTAGTGCGTCAGTTGGAATTCGCACTGTTTGATTTCCGCTTGCATGCCGAGTACGACCCGGCGCTGGGCGGTCGCGTACAGCAAATGCTGGACGAGGTACGCAGCGAAGTATCAGTGATTATTCCGCCGCGTTTTAACCGGTTTCAGCATGGCTTCAGCCATATTTTTGCCGGTGGTTATGCAGCGGGTTATTACAGCTACCTGTGGGCCGAAGTGTTGTCGGCCGACGCCTTTGGCCGTTTTGAAGAAGAAGGTATTTTTAATGCTGACACCGGGCGCGATTTTTTACGTTGGATTTTAGAGCGTGGCGGCAGTGCCGAGCCGATGGAGCTGTTTAAAGGTTTCCGTGGCCGTGAGCCATCAAACGAAGCCTTGTTGCGCCATATGGGCATCGCCGGCTAAACCTTGTTGGCCACGCACAGCACAATAATTAATTTAAGCTTAACAATTCATTGCCAATTCAGGCTGGCTCTGCCAAGCTGAACTGCAAAAGCGGAGGCTGAATATGTACAGTAAAAGAGTGATGGTTATGCTGGTGGCACTGGGGTTGGCAGGGTGCCAACAAGGACAGGCGGGTACTGATACCGCTGCTGAGCGTTTACCACCTAAAGCGGTGGTTGAGCCGATAGACCCGGTAACAGACCCGTTAGCCGCGGCAAAAGCGAGGAAACAGCAAATGGCACAGCAGGTAGATTTAAATGCTATGCGCGCCGATGTGATGGCGCTGATAGGTGAAGCCAAAGCGGACAACGTGGCGCAGTGCCGCGTGGTTGGTTTTGGCAGCAAACCTTGCGGTGGCCCCGCACGTTATATTGCGGTGTCGGTTAAAGATGGCAATGAAAATGAAATTATGGCTAAAATCAGCCAATATAACGCTGCTGCCAAAGCGGAAAACGAGCGGCTGGGTTTAATGTCGGATTGCGCCGTGGTGCCCAAGCCAACGGTGACGTTAAAAGACGGTGTCTGTACCTTGCAAGACAGCGGCAGCAGCGCAGCGTTTTAACGGCTAAACACAGCACAGAAGCTGGCGTTAATACTAAGGCAACAGTTACACTGTTGCCTTATTTTTTTGGCTAAAAGGTAAGGTTTATTGTGAATACTGCTGAGCCGTTTGCACGTATTTATCAGCGCGCCTGTGAGCGCAAAGGTGGTGCTGAAGCACTGGAAGCCCTGTTGGGGCAAAGTGCGGCACCGGAGCAGATTGCTGCCATACCGGACAACTTATTGCTGGGCGAGCTGACGAAAAAAGTGTTTCAGTCCGGTTTTGTTTGGCGCGTGGTGCGGCAAAAATGGCCGGGCTTTTGTGAGGTGTTTTTTGATTTTAACATTGAAAAAATACTGCTGATGAGCGATGAAATGCTTGAAGCCAAAGCACGCGATGAGCGCATTATCCGCAATGCGTCGAAAGTGTTTACCATCCGCCACAATGCCATGATGATTGACGATATTGCCCGCAAACACGGCAGCTTCGCCCGCTTTATTGCCGACTGGCCCACCACGGATATTATCGGTTTATGGGCTTACCTGAAGCTGCACGGAGCAAGGCTGGGCGGTAATACCGGGCCCTATGCCTTAAGAGCAATAGGCAAAGACACTTTTATTTTAAGTGAGGATGTTGAAGCCTACCTGCGCTCCACTAAGGTATTTGACGGCGGTGTCAGCAGTAAGCGCAGCTTAAGCCAAATCCAGCAGCAGTTTACGGCGTGGCAGCAACAATCTGGTCGCAGTTTGCAGCATATCAGCCAGATCATCGCGCTGAGCGTTGGTGAGAATTTTGTCGGAATGCAGCAGTAATGCCACTGAATTTATTACACAGTCCTGAGCTTAACGCAGACTATGCTGCCAGCCTCTGTCAGCAGTTTGGTTTAACCTTAGCCACTAAAATCAGTGGTTGGCATCTGGCCTGGCAGGATAATGCGCTGGTATTGCGCCACAGTGAGTTACCCAAGCAAGGCGATATCCTGGTCGATTTTGCCGGCGGTGCAGCCAGCTACCGGCGCCAATATGGTGGCGGTAAAAGTGAAGCCATTGCCAAAGCCTGCGGCCTGAATAAAAAGCGCGATTTAACCGTACTGGATGCCACTGCCGGCTTGGGTCGTGATGCCTTTGTGCTGGCCAGCCTCGGTGCTAACGTCACTATGGTGGAACGTAATCCGGCCGTTGCTGCTTTGCTGTACGACGGTTTGCGCCGTGGCAAACAATGCGCTGAACTTAGCTGGCTGGGCGAACGTATGCAGTTGGTGCACAGCAGTGCGCTGCAGGCGTTACAGCAACAGGCTGCGGTGGATGTGGTGTATTTGGACCCGATGTTCCCGCCACGGGATAAAACCGCACTGGTTAAAAAAGAAATGCGCGCTTTTCACGACGTGGTTGGCAGTGATACTGACGCCGATGCCTTGTTGGCACCGGCGCTGCAGTTAGCGCAAAAACGCGTGGTGGTAAAGCGGCCCGGCTATGCAGAGTTTTTGGCGGCAACAGCACCCACTATGTCGGTAACGGGTAAGAATAACCGCTTTGATGTGTATATTAATGCAGCAATTTAATGCTATTTTGACAACAGTTTACTTTAACAGGGGAAGCAGCATGATTAAAACCGGCGACAAATTGCCTGAGGTCAGTTTTTCACAATTGACCAAAGAAGGCGTAATGAACCCAACCACCAGCCAAATTTTTGCCAATAAAAAAGTGGTATTGTTTGCCGTGCCTGGCGCGTTTACGCCTACCTGCTCAGCGGCGCATTTACCGGGTTATATTACCCTGGCCGATCAAATTAAAGCCAAAGGCGTGGATAGCATTGTTTGCATCGCAGTGAACGATGCTTTTGTGATGAGTGCCTGGGCTAAAAGCCAGAATGCCGAGGAAATAGTGTTTTTGGCCGACGGCGGCGCAGCATTTCATAAGGCCATTGGCCTGACCATGGATACCGGCGATTTTGGTGGTGTACGCTCACAGCGTTACGCCATGATCGTCGAAAACGGCGTGGTAACCCTGCTCAATGTTGAAGCACCAAAAACTTTTGAAGTCAGTAAAGCTGAAGTGATTTTAGCCGCATTGTAACAAGCTGCACTGAGGGGAAGCGTTACACTGCTGTCAGGGCAGTTTTCACCGAAGGCCAGACTTCATCTGCGCTGGCCTTATCTTCTTCTGTCAGGCTCTGGCCGGATAACACCAGTACTTTACGCTTAACTCCGGCAGCTTTTGCCGCCTGCATATCGGCTTTTTTATCGCCCAACATCAGGCTTTGGCCCGGGTCTAGCTTGTGCTTGTTTATTGCTTGCAGCAACATGCCAGGGGCGGGTTTGCGGCAATCGCAGTCGATTTGATAAGGCGGGTTAGCCTTAACCGGATGGTGCGGGCAGAAAAACACGTCAGTGATAGTGACGCCATGCGACTGAAACTGTGCCTTCATCCAGTCGGTTAAATTATGAAACTGCTGCTCGTTGTAATAACCGCGGCCTATGCCTGACTGGTTGGTTACCACTATCAGTAAATAACCCTGCTGCTGTATATGGCGGCAGGCGTCAAATACACCATCAATAAACTCAAATTGCTCCGGCTGGCTGACATAGCCATGGTCGATATTAATCACCCCATCGCGATCTAAAAAGGCGGCTTTGCGTATACCGGACAGGCTCATAACTGTTGCTCTGCTACTACTTTGTCAAACATAGCCGTGACCTGGGCCACAGTGATTTTTTGCATAATATCGCTACCTTTCACCCGGGTCCCCCATTTTAGCTCTGCTGCTGTTTTGCCTCGTTGCTCCAGCAATGATTGGTGATACACCTCCACCACATACTGACGGAATAAATAAGGCCCGGTGCGATCCGGGTTACTATGGCCATAAAGCCCAATCACCGGCGTACCAACAGCCACCGCCATATGAGTAGGGCCTGTATCTGGTGCCAGCACTAAACTGGCGTGTTTTAACAGCGCCAGCAGCTGTTTTAAACTGGTTTTGCCTGTCAGGTCTGTGATGGGATGCTGTGCTGATGCCAGAATAGCCTGGCTTAAAGTGCGTTCCAGCTCGGTGGGGCCACCACACAAAACTACCGCAAAGCCTTTAGTATTCGCATAATCGGCCAAAGCCGCATAACGCTCTGGTAACCAATTACGCTCAGCTTTAGAAGCAGCAGGGCTGATAATCAAAACGCGTGAATTGCCAGTGGCTGCTAACTGCTGTTTTGCCCATAACTCGTCTGCTTGCGGAATGGGCAGTTGCCAGGTAGGGGTATTGCCAAGTGCTTGCTCTGATACCCCAATAGCTTTGGCAAACTGGCGAAAGCCATCCAGCACATGGCTGCGTGGTGCGGGAGCTATACGGTGACGCATAAAAAGCGCATGCAGCTCTTTGGCGGTGTGCCAGTCGAAACCAATTTTTTTGCGCGCCTTGATCCACAAAGAGGCGACGTTAGCGCGCAAGGCCACCTGCATATGCAGCAGCACATCAAAATAGTCGTGTTTTAAATCCTGCTTTAGCTGGCTATAAGCGGCTTTGCCCAGCTTTTTATCAAACACCACAAAACGTACACCGGGCAAACCTTCCAGCAAACGGGCTTCCACTTTGCCGATAATCCAGGTGATCCGGGCTTGTGGATGCTGACGCTGAATAGATTGAACTACAAAGACGGCATTACAGACATCGCCAATAGCAGATAAACGCAGAATACAAATAGATGTTATGGGCAGCGACAAATCAGTTATTTCCCTGCAAGTCCTGAATTTTGCGTATTACTTTGCTGGTGGAGCGGCCATCAACAAAGGTCAGCACCTGCACTTCACCGCCGTTGGCTATGACCACATCGGCGCCTACTATAGTTGCAATGCTGTAGTCGCCGCCTTTTACTAATACATCAGGCAAGATGGTGCTGATAAGTTTGAGTGGGGTATCGTTTTCGTCTGCGTCATCGCCAAAAGGCACCACCCAGTCGACGCTGGCTAAACTGGCCAGCACTGTGGCGCGATCTTCCAAAGTATTGATAGGGCGCTGTTCGCCTTTTAACCGGCGCACTGAAGCATCGGAATTCAGGCCAACCACCAGGCGGTCACCCAAAGCTTTGGCCTGCGCTAAATAACGCACATGGCCGGCGTGTAAAATATCAAAGCAGCCATTGGTAAAGACAATACGCTCGCCGTTTTGCCGGGCAAACTTTATATGCTGCAGTACTTTGTTAAAAGGGGTCTGGTAAAAATCGCCCTGGCGGAATAAATCTTTATTCAGCTTAGCTGCCAGCTCTTCCGGTGAAACCGTAGCGGCACCTACTTTGCCTACCACTATGCCTGCTGCTAAATTAGCCAGTTGAGTGGCATCATGCAGCGACATACCGGCGCTTAACATCACCGCCAGCGTGGCGATGACGGTATCGCCGGCACCCGTCACATCACTGACTTCCAGTACCTGAGCCGGGAAGTGAAAATGGTCGCTGAAGGTGATAAGGCTCATACCTTGTTCACTGCGGGTCAACAAAATAGCAGCTACCCCCGATTTTTGCATCAGCTCGCGGGCTGAACTCAACATCTCTTCCACGGAGCCAGTTTTGCCACCTGCAGTTTTAAATTCAGCTAAATTTGGCGTGATCACATCAGCACCGGCATACATCGATAAATCGGGTTGTTTTGGGTCAACCAACACCGTTTTTCCTGCTGCTTTGGCGAGTTTGATCATGCTGGATATCTGCTGCAACGAGCCTTTATTATAATCACTGAACAGGATCACATCGTAGCTCTGATATACAGCAGCAAAACGTTCGGCCAGCGAAGCGGAATCTTCGGCGCTGAACATTTCTTCCTGATCCAGCCGGACTATTTGTTGCTGGCGCGAAACCACACGCATTTTGGCTATGGTAGGTTTATTGTTTTGGCTGAACAGTTCGGAATGAATTTGTTCACCCGCCAGCAATTGTTGCAACGACTCGCCGGCACTGTCGTTACCAATAATACCTAATAAGCCTGCTTTGCCGTCCAGGTGGGCAATATTACGCGCCACGTTAGCCGCTCCACCAGCTTTGTCTTCTATTTTACTGATTTTCACCACAGGTACAGGAGCTTCAGGCGATATACGCTGCGAATCGCCATTAAAATAGCGGTCCAGCATTACATCACCCACAACTAATACAGAAGCAGAAGACAGATTCTGCAGCAGGCTCAGATCTATCATTAATTATTCCCTACCATAGCCATGTCTAACGCTTCACAGAGCCAATGGCCAATAAACATATGCACTTCCTGAATACGGGCGGTTTCGTCATTTTTAACAATAATAGACATTTTGGCGATGTCTTTCACTAAACCACCGTCACGGCCTGTCAGTGCTACCGTAAAAGCGCCCAATTCATTGGCGGCTTTTAAGGCTAAATTGATATTGGGACTTTTGCCTGACGTGGTTAAACCAATCACCACATCTTGTGGCCGCACTAAACCGAACACCTGACGCTCAAATACACTGTCAAAATGGTAATCGTTGGCGTGGGCTGTCAGGATGGAGGTGTCGGTGGTTAACGCAATAGAGGCCAGCGGGCCACGTTCGGCTTTGTAACGCACCATAAACTCAGCGGCTAAATGCTGGCTGTCGGCAGCGCTGCCACCGTTACCCATCCATACTACCTTGCCGCCTTGTGCTAAACAGTTCTGCACCGCTTCTAATAGCTGCATTGCTCCCTCATGATAGGCTTCGACTGCGGCAAAGGCATCACGGTGACGTTTCAAACTCTGTAAAAAACTCTGTTCTAAATCTGACATATAAGGCCCAGCTTAGCTCTGTGAATAAAGGCATTTTAACGGATCTTGCTTATTGCAAAAGAACTTTTTACTCTCAATTGATGTTTAGGTTTATCTATTTGACTCTAGACTCTGGTATGGGCGTCTTAAACAGTTTACAGAGGCGTAATTGATAGGTGGTAAGCACCATGGTAGTAGAGTTCTTGCTTGGACCTAAAGCGGTTAAAATACTTGGTAAGTGTTGGCCGTCAGTTTCAACATAAATATTGACTATAAAAATTTATCCGTTAGGTAAGAGACAGTGGTGTTACTCATTTTAGGGGGGATATCATTGAATAACGCCTGTAAAGGCTCACACACCTCCGACTAAATAACTGATCCTAACTCTGCCACACCCGCTGTAAGCCATTGCCGCACCCGGAAACGGGGCGGCGTTATCCACAAGCGAAGTCCTGTAATATAAAACCTACAGCAACGAGCTTACAGATCTCCCGTATCCCTGCATGGGAGTTGTGTTCCTGCCAATTCTGACAAAACTAATTCTCAGTTGATCCTTAAATTCTTTTGAGCACATTAAAGAACAGTTGTTTAGAAAAGTTAGTACAGCGAAAGTTACCTGTTAGGTAAAACTGCATTTTTTAGGTAAAATCAGGCCATATTTAGAGTTAAGTGGAAGAAATACATGGGACAGTATGCTGGATACCCAATCTGGTTAATTAATCTGGATTCTAACCCTGAGCGTTATGAGTCTGCTAAAAAGCAGCTACATAAGCTGGGACTGGATGCTGAACGCTTTAGTGCCGTTTATGGTAAAAACCTTAGCCCGGTTGAAGTAACAGCCTGTTATGATCCTGCTCTTAACCAGAAAAAATTCCGCCGGCCTTTGTCGCCTGGCGAAATTGGCTGTTATTTAAGCCACAGAACTTTATGGCAACGTATGGTCGATGAAAACGTCGCCATGGCTTTTATTCTGGAAGACGACATTGACCTTGAACCTGAATTTCTGACCGTGCTGGAAAAAATTACCCAATTAAAGCATTGGGATATGATTAAACTGGCCGATGACAGAGCAGGCCAGGGCGAGCAGAAAAAAGATCTGGGTGATGGTTATCAATTGGTTAACTTTGCCAAAGTACCGAACTGCACCACGGCTTATGCCCTGACGCTGGAAGGCGCGAAAAAGCTGCTCAGCCGGCCGAAAATTTTTCGCCCCGTGGATGTCGATTTACAATTTTACCCGGAGCTGAACCTGACGGTGTATTCAATCTTGCCTTATCGTTTATGGTCGGCCAGCCGTTTTGAAAGTGAAATTGATAAAATGAGTGGCGGCACCCGCAAAGGGGGGACGTCGTTCTGGCGTAACCTGAAATACCGTTTCCAGCTGAAATCTATCCGTAACAAGCATCTGTCAGGCGATGTGTCGCAGGTACAGTTTACTCCCGCCAAACAGGAAGAGGTTTGAGCATGCGTAGCCGTAAAATTTCCTGTTTTGTCATTTCCTGCAATGAAGAAGACCGCATTGAGGCCTGTTTACAATCGCTCTGTGGCTGGGTCGATCAACTGATCGTGGTCGACTCAGGCAGTAAAGACAGAACGGTAGAAATAGCACAAAAGTACGCCGACAAAGTATATCAAACCGACTGGCCCGGTTTTGGCCCACAGCGTAACCGTGCTTTGGCCTGGTGCGAACACGACTGGGTGCTGAGCATAGATGCCGACGAAGTGCTGACACCTGAACTGAAAGTGGAAATTGATCAGGTATTGGCAGAGCCTGATCTGGACGCCAACTTTATCAAAATGCCATGGCATACATACTTTTTTGGCAAGTTGTTAAAACATGGCCGTTATTCCACACCACAGGGCAAATTGTTTTTAAAAACCGGTGCCAGTTTTAAAGACCGTCAGGTGCATGAAACTTTGTTACTACCTTACGAGAAAGTGCGGGTACTAAAGTCGGCTATTATTCACCACAGCTGGCGCAGTTATCAGCATTGTCAGGAAAAGCATATTAAATACGCTTGTTTAGGTGCTGAAGATAAATTTTCCCGCGGCAAAAAAGCTGGTTTGAGTTATGCGATTTTGCGGTTTTTCACCGACTTTACTCAGCAGTATGTGCTGCGTTTAGGTTTCCTTGACGGCTGGCGTGGTTTATTAATGGCCATAGTGCTTGGCCAGTACGCTTTTCATAAATATGCCGCTTTAGCCACTATGGTGGCTGATGCAAAAGCTAAATAAGTGGACAGATAACCCTTCATGCTCGCCTGCTGTGTTAGCAGTAGCCAGTGAACGCTATGGAACTCTTTGAATGAAAATATTGCATGTAATGGTTAGCCGCTTGTCTTTACCTCCGAAAGACTATGGTGGTACTGAGCGTATTGTCTGGGGCTTACTAATGGCTCAGCAGGCAGCCGGGCATGAAGTGCGCTTATTGTGGGGCAATGCTCCGGAGTTGCCCAAAAATGCAACCCGCTATGATGCAACTAAATCTATGCGGGAGCAGATAGGCAACTGGCCTGACATAGTACATTTTCACCAACCTTTTAATGGTGAATTGGATGTTCCCTATATTAGTACTGAGCATGGCAATGCCGAAGGGGCTCGTAGTTACGGTCAAAACACAGTGTTTTTAAGCGCGCGCCATGCCGTAAATCACAATGCTGAATGTTTTATACATAACGGTTTGGACTGGACTGAATATGGTCAGCCTAATCTGGGCAAAACACAGAACTATTTCCATTTCTTAGGCAAAGCTAAATGGCCTATTAAGAATCTCTCTGGTGCTGTGGCTGTGTCAAAACAAGCCGGTGCCAAATTGCATGTATTAGGTGGCGTACGTTTTAGTCTTAGTAGCCGCGGTTTTTATTTTCATCCTGATCTGCATTTACGCTTTCATGGCATGGTAGGTGGTCAGCATAAAAACCAGCTGGTGCGTAATTCTCAGGGGCTGATTTTCCCGGTTCGCTGGCACGAGCCTTTTGGCTTGGCCATTATTGAGTCTTTATATTTAGGCGCGCCGGTGTTTGCAACTCCGTATGGTGCAATTCCTGAAATTGTCACTCAACCTGAGTTTGGTTTTCTGTCAGCAAATTACAATGAGCTCGCAGTCGCAATGGCGGATATTCATAAGTATGATCGTGAAGCTTGCCATTATTATGCGAAAACCCGATTCGACCACCTGACGATGGCGACAGCATATCAACAGTGTTATGAGAAAGTACTTGCCGGAAGGACGCTTAATAGCAAAAAACCATACAGTGAACAAAGTTGGCATCAGTTGTTACCTGTTACGGAGTAAGTGGATTGATGTACTCTGGTATATTGTTGATGTGGGTAAATAAATTGTTGTACTCTGCAATATTATTGCTGCTAACGCCGGTATTGTCGCTATATTTTTTGCTGCGCTCCCGCAAGGACCCGGCGTACCGTGCGCGTATGACCGAACGTTTTGCTCTGCAGCAGGTACCCGCTGCTGCAGTGGGCGGCATAGTGGTGCATGCGGTATCGGTAGGCGAAGTGGTCGCCGCCACGCCGCTGATTAAAGCGCTGCAACAGCAATATCCACAGTTAACTCTTACCATAACCTGCACTACACCAACCGGCTCGGCACGTATTGTCAGCACTTTTGCCGACAGCGTGTATCACTGCTACTTACCGCTGGATACGCCCGGCGCTGTGCAGCGTTTTTTACATAAACTGCAACCGCAGGCGGTTATCGTGCTGGAAACTGAGCTGTGGCCAAATTTACTGCAGCAATGCCGCCGGGCTCTTATCCCCACCATAGTAGTGAACGCGCGGTTGTCGGCGCGCTCTGCCCGTGGCTACCGCCGCTATTACGCGTTCAGCCGCCTGGCGCTGGACAATATCAGTGTGTTATTAGCGCAAGACAGCGCAACGGCGCGGCGTTTTAAGGCGCTGGGCTGCAAGGCACAGCTTAGTGTGTGCGGTAATTTAAAATACGATATGGCCGTGCCGGCGCATACCAACAGCCTGGTGGCACAGTTCCGGCCACAACTGAGCGGGCGCAAAGTGTGGGTAGCCGGCAGCACTCATGCCGGTGAGGATGAGCTGTTAATCAGCGCCTATCAGCAGTTAAGTGCGGAGTTTCCTGACTTACTGCTGATTCTGGTACCGCGCCATCCGGAGCGTTTTGATGCGGTGGCGCAGTTGTTATCGGATACCGGATTAAATAAGCTGCGGCGCAGTGAGCAGCGTGCGGTAACAGCCGCGACTCAAGTCTTGCTGGCCGACAGTATGGGTGAGCTGCTGGCGTGGTATCAACTGGCAGATGTGGTGTTTATCGGTGGTAGCTTAATTGAACGTGGCGGGCACAATCCGCTGGAAGCGATGCTTTTTGCCAAACCGCTGCAAACCGGGCCGCATGTGTTTAACTTTGCTCAGGCTTACCAGTGGCTTGAGCAAGCCGGCGCAGTTAATTGGGTTAGCGATTGCGCCGGCTTGGTAAGCAGCACGGCGCAGCTGCTGCGACAGCCGCAGCAAGCCGCAGAGCAGGGAGCCAAAGCGCTGGCGTTGTATCAACGCCACGGCGGGGCTTGTGCACGCATGAGCCGGCTGATCTGCGACTATTTAGGTGCTGACAGCGGTCATTTTCGTATCCGCCAAGCTGGCAGCATTGTGCAGTGGTATGACGCTCAGGTATTTCAGCAACCGGACGAGTTAAGCTTTAACGCGGCGCATTGGCAACAGCAGCAGGCGGTTATCGGCCAGTCACGCGGGCGTAATATTGCCTGGTTTATCCGCCATAACGGCATGGCTTTGGTAATGCGGCATTACTATCGCGGCGGCTTAATCGGCAAGTTGGTAAAGGATAACTTTAGTTATCAACGTGTGTTGGCCAGCCGTGCCATGCAGGAGTTTAACCTGCTGCGTTATATGCGCCGCTGCGGCTTGCCGGTGCCGCAGCCGTTAGCCGCGCAATACGTGCGCCGCGGGTTGGGTTATCGTGCCGATATTATGATAGCGCTGATTGCCGGCAGTCAGGATCTGGCGACTATACTGACCGCCGGCACAGCGCTCAGCTTATCGCAGTGGCAGCAGGTAGGCGCGGTTATCGCGCGGTTTCATCAGCAGGGGGTGTATCACTCCGACTTAAATTGCCACAATATTTTGCTCGATAGTGCAGATCAGATCTGGCTGATTGATTTTGATAAATGTGCAGTACGGGCACCGGGCAATTGGATGCAGCAGAATCTGGCACGCTTACAGCGCTCATTGCAAAAAGAGCAGGCTTTGCACCCCGGTTTTAGTTGGCAGCAGCAAGACTGGCAGGCGCTGCTGCAAGGTTATAATCAGCAATTTACCGGTTAAAAATGGCAATCTATCGCGGTTTTTGGCCTTTTGTTCACCCTGAGTTCACTTTTTATCTCTGTTTCGCCCTTGGTGTAAGTCACTTTCTTTGATATAACAACTGTCAGTGAAAGGGGGCATCTATGCGGCTAAACAAAATAATAATAAGCTTAATGGCAGTCAGCTGTATGCTGTCGGCAGAACCGCAACAAAAAATTGCCGCGGCAAAAGCGGCGTACCAGCAAGGTGATCATGCTAAAGCCGCAGAGTTGTGGCAAAGCCTGGCGCTGGATGGTAATGCTACAGCTCAGTTTGAGCTGGCAAAATTGTACTCCCTCGGGCATGGCGTTGAACAGGATGCATTGCAGGCTGCTTATTGGCTGGAGCAAGCAGCCTCTGCCAGCACCGATTTTGCTGAATCCGCCAGGGCGCAGCGCGATATTGCTAATGGCTTAACACAGTTAAAAGCGCAACAGCAGGCTGCTGACGCCGCAGCCGCGGCAGCAGTTCCGGTAGCAACAGCAGCGTCAACCGCTAGCTTAAGTGCGCCACCACCTGTTGCCACCGTTACCGTTGCCGCTGCACCAAAAACAACAGCGGTGCAGCGCACGGTGCAAAAAGCTGCCGGGCCGGAATTGCCGGTAAAAGCCCTTGCCGATGCCCGCTTTGACAGTGGCTTACGTGCCTTCGAGCGGCAAAATTATGCTGAAGCATTCAGCCACTGGTACCCGCTGGCAGAGTCCGGCCAGGCTGAGGCGCAATTTAATTTGGCGGCTATTTATGCCAATGGTTATGGTATCAATAGTGATCAATTGGCCGCGGCTCGTTGGTTTAGCGCCGCGGCAGAGCAGGGCATGGCGCAGGCGCAGTATCATTTAGCGGTGGCGCATGCCAATGGCAAAGGCGTGGCGCAGGATGATGCGCTGGCGGTGTATTGGTATCAAAAGGCGGCAGAGCAACAATACAGCCTGGCACAATACAACCTGGGCTTTATGTATGCCAACGGCCGTGGTGTTACGCAAGATGAAGCCAGCGCCTTACTCTGGTACGAACGCTCGGCGCAGCAGGGTGATGTTGACGCGCAGTTTATTGTAGCCGGGCGTTATCAGGACGGGCGAGGCGCTAAAGCCGATGTAAACAAAGCCATAGCCTGGTATCAGCGGGCACTGGCACAAAACCACAGCCGCGCGGCATTTCAACTGGCACAATTCTATTTACAGGGCTTGGGCGTAGCGAAGAACGAAAGCCGCGCTTTTGAGTTATTCAGCCGCGCCGCAACCCAGGGCGTAGTGGAAGCACAGCGCGAAACCGGTATCAGTTATTCGCTCGGTCGTGGCGTGCGCAATAACGACAGCAAGGCCACAGAGCTGCTGCAACAAGCCTGTAGCGCAGAGGATATGGCGGCATGCTTTTATCTGGCGCAGCACGTTACTGAGGGCCGCGGTGTTAAAGCCGACGCCGCCCGCGGCATGCAGTTATTTCAGCAGGCAGCCAAAGCCGGTAATGCGGAGGCGCAATTCAGGTTGGGCCAAATGTTAAGCGCGGGTCAGGGCGTGGCGGTAAATGAAACCGCGGCCTTTAACTGGTTTTTACAGGCGGCGAAGCAGGGCCATGCCGAAGCACAGTATCTGACCGGACTGCGGCTGGCCAACGGCACCGGAGTGGCTCAAAATGATGCTGAAGCGGTGAAATGGTACCGCTTGGCTGCAACGCAGGGCGTGCTGTATGCGCAGTATAATCTGGGCTTTATGTACGGTGCCGGTCGTGGCGTGCCGCAAGACGATGCCCAAGCGCTGATTTGGTACATCAAGGTGGCAGAGCAGGGCGATGCCGACGCGCAGTTTAACCTTGGCCAGCGCTTTGAAACCGGCCGCGGAGCACGCCAGGACGACCGTCAGGCAGTAGTCTGGTATCAAAAAGCGGCAGCGCAGAACCATCAACGCGCGATAGCACATTTGGGTTATATGTACGAAAAAGGCTATGGCGTGAGTTTGGACGAGCGTAAAGCCCTGGAGCTGTATCAACAGTCGCTGGCGGCAAAGGTGCCACGTGCGTTAACCGCCCTGGGCTTGTTTTATAAAAACGGCCGCCAGGTAAAAGCCGATGATAAAAAAGCAGTAGAATTATTTGCTCAGGCGGCAGAGCAGGGCTATGCCAATGCGCAATATAATCTGGGCTGGATGTACGAATATGGCCGCGGTGTCAGCAAAGATCTGGTGAAAGCACGTGACCTGTATCAGCAGGCGGCAGAGCAAAGTGAACCTTTAGCACAGGCGCAGCTTAGCCGGTTATTGAATCCATAGTGTTTACTGCAGAGTATTAAAACGCAGCGCAGCGAAACACTCAGCGCACAAGTTAACTGAAAAAGGCCGGCGTTATGCCGGCCTTTTGCTATTGTGGAAGCTTATGGCTGATATTGAGTCACCAGGGTAACACCGCTAAAGGTACTGTAAGCACGTAAGCTGATGTGCCAGGTCGCTGCCTGTGGGTTATTAAAGGCACAGGTTTCATTGTTACCGTTGTTGTAAGGCCGGCAGTCATAGCTGCTGGTGGTCGGCCGGGCACCGCGGCGAACGTACAGGTCGGCATCACCGCTGCCACCAGACATCGTTACTGTCAGCGAGCCCATACCGGATGGCACATTTACCGTATAATGCAGCCAGTTACCGGTTGTGGCACTGAGATTAGTCAATGTACTGCCGGCACCGCTGCCGCCACCGGAACCTTGCGCCGCCAGCACTGCTGCGTTGGCATCAACAATGCCTGTGCCACAGCCTGAACATGCCGCTGGGAAGCTGCGGGCCGTATCTTTCAGGATCTGCTCTATTTCATTGGGTGTAGCGGACGGTTTTACCTGTTTAATCAGTGCTGCTACGCCGGCAACATGTGGCGCCGCCATTGACGTACCCTGGCTGTAGCCATAGCTGTCACTGCCCGGGGTGGTTGAGCCGGTATTGTAAGTAGACAGAATACCATTAGGGTCATTGGCTGAGTTCATTGCGCCGCCAGGCGCGGCAACATCAACAGAGGTGCCGTAGTTGGAATAGTAAGCACGGCCACCATTACGGCCGGTTGATGCTACGTTTACAACGCCGGCACAGTTACCCGGGTTATAGTTGTTGGCATTGTCATTGTCGTTACCGGCAGCGATCACAATAACGGCGCCGTTGTTACGCGCAATATTGATGGCATTTTGGGTAGCAGAGGAGCAGGCGCCGCCGCCGCCCAGGCTCATATTGATCACGTGAGCCGGATTAGCATTGGCCGGTACACCCGAAACTGTACCGCCCGAAGCCCAAATAATACCGTCGGCAATATCTGAGGTGTAGCCACCACATTTACCCAGCACCCGCACCGGTACTACTTTCGCGTTATAAGCCACACCAGCTACGCCGGTATTGTTGTTGCTGACTGCGGCGACAGTACCGGCAACATGAGTACCATGCCAGCTGGATGACCGAAATGAGGTGGGCTGACCATTGCCGCATTCACCGGCGTTGGTCCAGTCGCCCGGGTCGCGGGCATCATTGTCACGGCCATTACCATCGTTACCAACAAAGCTGTCGGAGATCATGTCGTAGCCAGGCAGAATATTGGCATTTAAATCGGCGTGTGGCCGGTAACCGGTGTCAAGCACCGCTACAACCACACCCTGGCCGGTAGCGTTGTCCCAGGCGGCAGGGGCACGCAGGCCGCCGGTTGCTTCATAGTAGTGCCATTGATCGCTGTACCTGGTATCATTTGGCGTAGCAGTGGGTTGCAACATAACGTCTTCTTCCACCTGCTCTACTTCGTCGTCCTGAGCTAACAGTTGCAGCATACGCTGCGTTTCCTGAGCGGACAGCTTACGTTCTGCGCGGAATACAGCATGCTTATTCAGCCCCATACCGCGGACAAAACGCATACCTTCGCCGGCACGGCTGCTTAAACGCTGTGCTTTTTGCGCCATACGTTCAGCCTTTATCTGCCGGCCAACACTGGCAGGCAAAGCGGAGCTGATATCGGCAGCAACAGTGTCTTTATACTTAATGATAAAGCGGGTAGCTGGGCCATCATTCAGCTCATTGTCATTTGCCATAGTGGATGTGGTAAAGAACGCGGCGGGCAGGCATAGCACGGCCAGCGCAGATAACTTAAAAGATGTTTTTTTCATATTATTATCAAACCTGGATTATTATTGAAAGTTCGTGTCTGGTGGCACAGGGCCTGCCAGCGCTTGATTTTTATCCAGTGCCTGAAAGAAGTAAACTAACACATTTCATTCATTTTTCTAACAAAGGTATTTTTGTGAACGGCTGTTCCTGAAAAAGGTTTAACTGCAAAAATTAACATTTTATTAAATTTATCTGCGCTGCGCAGTCTCACTCATTTGTCTTACAAATAGTTACAAATGTAACTAATAATCATTGGTTATATGGTATGCATAAATGGCATTAAAAGTGTCATGATATTTTACAGCGGGCTGGTTATGCCGGGCTGTATGTTCCGGTTTAATCAGCGACGATCTGCACCGGACTAATAAAAAAGGCCAGCATTTGCTGGCCGGGTTGTTTGTCAGCGGGTTATGGCTGATAGCTGGTCGTCAGGGTTAAACCGCTTACTGCGCTGTAACCATATATCGAAATATACCAGGTTGCAGCTTGCGGGTTGGCAAAGCTACAGCTTTCGGCATTGCCGGATTTATACGGCCGGCAGTCATAGCTGGTGGTAGTTGGTTGGCTGCCACGCTTAACGTACAGATCGGCATCACCGCTGCCACCGCTGGTAGTTACAGTAAGATTGCTCATACCGGCCGGTACCGTAACGGTGTAGTGCTGCCAGGCGCGGCGGGCAATACTGATATTTGACTCTGTCAGGGTTGCGCCTTCGGCACCACCGCCACCGGAGGCTGCAGTGTAATCTGCCAGCAAGGACACGCCGGAGTAAGCGCTGTAGCCGTTAAGCATCACATGATAGGTACCGGCTTGAGCCGTAGCAAAGCTGCAGCTTTCGTTGTTGCCACCCTGGTAAGGCCGGCAATCATAATTCGAGCTGGTGGGCGCGCTGCCAAATTTAACATACATATCAGCATCACCCGAGCCGCCGGACAGGTTAAATGTCAGCCCGGTAGCGCCGGCAGGCACGGTAAAGGTGTAAAAGGTATTGCTGCCCGTTGCACCAGACAGACCGGTGCTTGCTACGCCTTTTTCCAGCGCATTATCTGCCGGCGGTGGTGGCTCTTCGCCGCCGTTACCGCTGCCGTCACAACCGTTTTGTGCTATGTAGTCAAAGGCGGTTTTAGTGCGCACTAAACCGTAGCCGTAGGAGTTATCACGGCCGGCAGTGCCTAAATCTTCAGCGGTGACCGCCAGTACGTTACGGATTTGTGCATTGCTGCATTGCGGGTAGTGGCTCCACAGCAGGGCGGCGACACCGGCTACATGTGGCGATGCCATCGATGTACCACTCATTAAGCCATAGTTGCTGGCGCCTGCGTTAAGGCTGGCGGTTTGGCCCAGCCGGCTCATTAATGCCTGGCCAACGGCCTGGGTTACCGCCAGCGCCGGAATGCTTGTGCCCGGGTTATCGCCTAAAGTACCGCCAAAATCACCGGCAGCATTGTTGTAGATAATAGCGGCTAAACCGCCGCCGTCTTCACAAGACTGCACTTTTTGCGCAAAGCTGACATTACCGCGCTCAATCAGACAAATTTTATTCGCCACGCTGCTGCAGGTCGTTTCACCCAGGCCGCAGTTGGCTAAGGCGGCGTTGGCGCTGCCATCCGTCGAGTTGGTCATCGGGCTGCTGTCATAGCTGGTGCTACCCACGCTTAACGTGGCTTCCAGGCCAGTACCTTCAGGATAGGTCGAGCGGATATCTACGCCCGGGCCTGACAGCTCAACCTGGCTGTTGCGCTGGGAAAAATCAGCCAGTTGCTTGTTTTTATCAATAGCGGCAACTGAAACCACTGAATTGTAAGAGGCCGGATAAGACATGGCGGTATTGCCGTCGTTACCGGCAGCGGCAATCAGTAATACACCCTGATCAAAAGCGGCCTGCATAGCGTTAGATTCTGTGGTGCTGGAGCCGGCGCCGCCCAAACTCATATTAATTACTGTAGAACCATTGCTGACACAGGTATTTACCGCGTTGGCCAGCGTTGAGCTGTAGCCCCAGCCATCTTCATTAAACACTTTAATAATATGCAATTTGATATTGCCGTTTGGCAGCACGCCCAGCATGCCGGTAGTGTTGTTCAGTGCGGCTATGGTACCGGCGACATGGGTGCCGTGCGGGCCGCCGGCCTGATACCAGTTACCGGTACCGGCATTATTGGTGCCGGTAATGTTGCCGCTCAAAAAGTCTTCATGCGGTAAGTCCAGCCCTGAATCGATAACACACACTTTTTGATTAGAGGCAAACTGGTCGCTGACCTGATCTGCCTGCACCATGGTGTAGCCGAAGGGCACTTGCTGCGCCATCGGGTAGCGTTTGTAATCTTCTTCTATCAGCTCTACGTCGCTGTCGTTTTGCAGTTCGGCCAACTCAGCTGCATTCAGCTCGGCAGCCAATGCAGACTGCGCCGCCAGCAATTGTTTAACCCTCGCACCATGGCGTTCAATGCGCTGCTGGCGCCGTTCCAGGTTATAACGCCGGCGCTCTGCGGCATTAATATTAAACAGGCCCGGGCTGGCTGCATCCAACTGCTGCTGTTTGTATTTGATGATATAGCGTTTACGGCCATCAGCTGCGCCCTGGCTGGGTTTCAGTGTTGCCGCCAGCGGGCTGGCATAGTGACTGGCCTGGTCGATACTGTTGTGTGATTGGCTTTGTGCTGCAGCGCCAGTTGCCACCAGCAAGGTCGCCGGCAGGCACAGTAACGCCAGCTTGGTAAGTGTGAACTCAGGTTTTTTCATCTGTTTCTCTGCTTATTTATTGTTATATGTTCCCCGAAAGATGACAACTTATTGCAACCCTGCAATAACATCTGCCTTCGTTTTAACCAAAGTGTAATTAAGTGTAAATCGGCGAAATGGTGACAATTGTTACAAGTGGTGGCGGGCAAAAATGTTGTCGGGAAAAAAGGTCTTTTTTCAAACAGGGTAGGAAAAGCCAACTGAGCACAGCTAACGGTTGCAGCCGGATCTGTAATTTGCCAGGCTTAGCGCTATATATCAAAAAAGCATAATTTATACGCATTTTTGCTATGGGCGCAGGCATAGATTGCATCCGCCGGCAGAGTCGCCGACAATAGCTGCTTTTGCGTCAGACAGGTAAACAGGCGTTATGCAGCAGTGGGATGTAATAGTAATAGGTGCCGGCGCCGCAGGCTTAATGTGCGCGATAGAAGCCGGTAAGCGTGGCCGCAAGGTACTGGTGCTGGATAACGGTAAACGCGTTGGCCGTAAAATTCTGATGTCCGGTGGTGGCCGCTGCAATTTCACCAATATGTATGCTGCGCCGGAGAATTTCCTGTCCCAAAACAAACACTTTTGTAAATCGGCGTTAAGCCGCTATACGCAGTGGGATTTTATCGCTCTGGTGCAAAAGCATGCTATTGCCTATCACGAGAAAACCCTCGGTCAGCTGTTTTGTGATGATTCCGCCAAAGATATTGTCGATATGCTGCTAAGCGAGGCTAAAGCCGCCAATGTGCAAATTGCGCTGCAGCAAAGCATTACCGGCGTCAGCTTTGCCGATGGCCACTATACCGTTACCACAGCAGAGCTTAGCCGGCAGTGCCACAGCGTTGTCGTCGCCAGCGGTGGTTTAAGCCTGCCGAACTTGGGCGCTACAGCTTTTGGCTTTCAGCTGGCCGAACAGTTTGGCTTAAAAGTGCTGCCACTGCGCGCTGCCCTTGTACCACTGACCTGGCAACCGGCTGATAAAGCGGTGTTTGAGGAAATCAGCGGTGTGTCCTTGCCGGTAACGGCAGAGGCCAACGGCACTGTATTCCCGGAAGATATGCTGTTTACCCATCGCGGTTTAAGCGGGCCGGCCATATTGCAGATTTCCAGCTACTGGCAACCGGGCGATGAGGTAACGGTAAATATGGCGCCGCAAACCGATGTGGCAGAGTTTTTAGCCGCGCAACAGCAAGCTCACCCGGAGCAGGAAGTAAAAACCGCGCTGGGTAAGCTGCTACCGAAACGGCTGGTAGAAAAACTGTTCGAGTTAAATATCTTCACTAACCAGCCGCTAAAAGCACTAAACCCGAAAAGCATTAAACACATCGCTGATAGCCTGCACGGCTATGTATTTAAACCCAATGGCACCGAAGGCTATCGCACCGCAGAGGTGACCATCGGCGGTGTCGATACCGATTATTTATCCTCGAAAACCATGGAAACCAAACAACAACCCGGCTTGTATTTTATCGGCGAAGTAGTCGACGTTACCGGTTGGTTAGGCGGCTATAATTTCCAGTGGGCTTGGGCCAGTGGCTGGGTGGCGGGGCAGTATTGTTAAGGTAACTGGTATTATGAAAAAACTCTCCAAAGTACAACTTAAACAACAGGCCGCTGTGTTAGATGCGGTGACCACGTTGGAGCAACAAGCGTTGGTGGAAGTGCCTGGCACGCTGCAGTGCTGGTTTAGCCTGGAGTATGAAGCCTTTCCGGTATCGCTGCTGGTGCGGTTGCAGTTTACTGAGCAAGCTATGTTAGATGCGGCGCAGGGCCAGTTGCTGGTGTGGCAAAAGCGCTTAAGCGGCTTATTGCTGAAAAAAGGTATAGTGCTGAAAGATATGCGTAAACACCTGGTGTTTACCCTAAACAGCCCTGATGATTAATTCTGATAACAACAGCCTGTTGAGACAGCTATGAAATATTACCTTGGCGCTTATGCCGCTTCACCCAATCACATCGGTTGGGAGCCGGAGCTTGAAACCGCGTTTTATAACGAATTAAAAGCGCTGCCGGATATAAAAGGCCTGGAGCACCCGTTTTGGGGGGCTTTGCACCAGCACGATGACAACTGGTTTTTAGCGAATATTCAGCCGGACTGGGATTATGTATTTACCTGTATTCCCGGCATTATGAATGCACTGGGGCAAAACCCGGTGTTTGGTCTTGCTTCGGATGATGAGGCCGGGCGCCAGGCTGCAGTGGATTTTATGCAGCAGGCCTGTGCCGCCATTGGCAAATTAAATACCCATCTGGGCCGGGCGGCAGTCACCGCGATTCAAATTCAAACCGCGCCGGCGCGGCATAAAGCGGCATCATCTAAAGCCGCCCTTCAAGCTTCGCTTGAAACCATGCTGCAGTGGGACTGGCACGGTGCCCGCATTGTGATTGAGCACTGTGATGCTTATGTTGATAGCCACACACCATCAAAAGGCTTTCTGGCGCTTGGCGATGAGCTTGAGGTGCTAACACAGCTAAATACGCAGCTAAGGGCAGAGCAGCAATTAGGCATGGTGATTAACTGGGGCCGCTCGGTATTTGAAACCCGCCGTGTTGAGGGGGCTGTTGAGCATATTCAGGCAGCGCAGGCCGCCGGGGTGTTAAGCGGGCTGATGTTTTCCGGCGTGTCGGATCAGGATAGCGAATACGGCGCCTGGCGCGACAGCCATCAACCACCACAGCAAAGCGCATTGGTGCAGCATGGAGAGCCCGGTAGCTGGATGACAGAGCAGGCGATGCATAACTGCCTGGCGGCGTGCGACTCCCCGGACACATTATTAGTGTTAGGGGCCAAAATTGGTATCCGGCCGCACAGCGCCGCTATAGCGCAGCGTATCGGTATTGTCCGCGATACGCTGGCTATAATGGATCGTTACTTTAGCCGTTACTTTAACCGTTAGCTCAGCTGCTTAACCGACCTGAATTTTGGTGTCGGCATAGCGGATTTTGCGCCGTCTGGGCGTGGCGAGAAAATACGCCAGCGTTAGCGGGCCCAGCCGGCCGGCGATCATCAAAAAGATGATCACCAGCTGGCCGCTGCTGCTGAGGTTAGCAGTTAAACCCCGCGATAAACCCACAGTACTGAGCGCTGATACGGCTTCAAAGGCTATATCGAGAAAGGGCGCGTTCTCCAGCGCGGTTAAGATAAAAATACTGATAAAAACCAGTGACATTGATACCAGAGCCAGCGCCAGGGCTTTTAGTACCTGAGCGGCCGGCACGTTGCGTTTTAATAAGCTTACCTCGTCACGGCGGCGTAAAAACGTATAGGTGGCCATAATAAGCACGACAAAGGTGCCAACCTTTATGCCGCTGGCGGTGCTCAGTGAACCGCCGCCGATAAACATCAGCAGCAGGGTCAACACATTGCTGGCGTCGGTCATCTGGCTGTAATCCAGGGTATTAAAGCCGGCCGTGCGCGGTGTAACGGCCTGAAACCACGCGGCTAAGGCCTGATCTTTCAACGGCAGGTTAGCCAGGGTGGCCGGGTTATTGGCTTCCAGCAGCCAGATCAGGCAAAAAGCCAGCAGGTTTATAATAACTGTGGCCAACAGCACTATGCGGGTGTTGGTGCTGAGTAAGCGCCAACGTCGCTGCTTGTTAATATCAATCATCACGGTAAATCCAATACCACCGATAATAAACAAGCCTGTGATGATCAGGTTTACCGCTATATCGCTGGCATACGGCATCAGGCTGGCACTGCTAAGCGCGAAACCGGCGTTGTTAAAAGCAGAGATAGTATAAAAAAAGCCGTGATACAGCGCGCGGCTAAAGCCCAGTTCACCCCACCAGACCAGTGTCAGCAGCGTGATGCCAACCAATTCGATTAACAGCGAGTACAGCAACACGGCTTTGGCGGTTTGTGCCACTTGCGCCAGGCTGGTTTGATTCATCGCCTCCTGAGCAATTTTTTGTTGGGTCAGGCCAATTTTGGCACCCAGGCTAATGGCAGCTACCACGGCAAAGGTCATAAAACCGAGGCCGCCGGCCTGGATTAACAGCGCAATAACCAATTGGCCAAACAGACTGAACTGGGTGCCGGTATCTACCACCACCAGGCCGGTAACGGTCACTGCCGATGTGGCGGTAAACAGTGCCTGCAGCACACTGATAGGGGCTGTAGTGGCAACAGGCAGCAGCAACAATGCAGCGCCAACAACAATAAGCACGATAAAGCCGAGGGTGAGCACGGCCGGCGGGCTCAGGCTGACAGTGGCGCGCGTTAAGGGCACCGCCCGGACATAGGGCAGGCGCTGGGGTAACCAGTTCTTCATGTTGTCAGCTTCGGTGCCAGTGACTTGAGGATATCGAGCGAGCCGGCTAACACCAGGCTGTCATGATGCTCCAGCACAAAGTCGCTTGCCAGTGGCGAGAACAGCTTATCGCGCCGTTTTACCAGCACGGCTTTAACAAAAGCATTAGCGTCGGCCAGCAAAGCGGCAACGGTGCTGCCTTGCAGGCGCTGCGTAATATCTATTTCAACCAGGTATTGGTTGTTGCCCAGTGCCAGGTATTGGTTCACCATCGGATAATTCAGCGCCTGGGCTACTTTAACGCCCATTTCTTCTTCCGGATGAATAATGCGGCTTACTCCTAAGCGCGATAAAATCATATGGTGGGCTTTAGAGGTCGCTTTTACCCAAATTTGCTCAATGCCCATATTTTTTAAATGCAACACGCATAAAATACTGGCTTCCAGGTCTTCACCAATGGCCACCAGTACCGCGTCGCAGCGCTGAATATCAAGCTCCTGCAAGGCCTGTTCATCGGTGACATCGGCTATCACGGCATGGCTTAGCTGATCGGCCAGCCGGTTGATAAACTTCGCGTTGTTATCTACCCCAATTACCTGATGTCCCAGCCGTATCAGTTCTGCTGAAGCGGCAGCGCCAAACCGGCCGAGCCCAAATACTGCAAATTGCGCCATTGTAGTTAACCCTTGCGGCAAAGGCCGGTATTACAAACCTAAAGCGCGGCTAAGTCAGCCGGTCGCCGTTAATCTTTATAAAATCTTTATACCGGCGCTCCAAATCTTTAGAAAAGCTTAACAACGGCGCAGGCGGTATAGCGTTAGGCTGGCGTTATTAATCTTTGCCGCAGTATGTCCTGATGTCTGGTTATTCTTTTGTGCTTGGCGATACGGAAGTGGAAAACAAGCATTTCTTTTACCGCGTAATAGGTTATCTGCTGATCAGCCTGAGCATGGCGCAGTTTGTCACTATGGCAGTAAGCTTTGCGCTGCAGGACCGGGCGTTCTGGAACTTTCTGCTGGCTGGCGCCATAACCCTCAGTGCCGGCGGTGTGTTGGTGCTGCGCTCCGGCAGTGTTGTGCAGCTAAAAAAACGCTATTTGTTTTTACTCACCACCTTGTGCTGGCTATCGGTATGTTTGTTCGCTGCCTTGCCGTTTTATCTTAGTGTGCCGGACCTTAGTGTTACCGATGCCTGGTTTGAAACCGTGTCGGCGATTACCACTACCGGCTCTACCGTGTTAAGTGGCCTGGATACGATGCCAAAGGCCGTGCTGTTGTGGCGGGCGATACTGCAGTGGATTGGCGGCATTGGTATTATTGTCATGGCGATAGCGATACTGCCGGCGTTGAAAATCGGCGGTATGAAGCTGTTTAAAACCGAAAGCTCGGACATTTCAGAGAAAATATTGCCGCGCAGCAGCAGTTTATCCGGCTCTATTTTAATGGTGTATTTGGGCATCAGCGTGGCGGCAGCGGTGAGCTATTATGCCGGTGGTATGTCGCTGTTTGATGCCATCACCCACGCCATGACATCGGCTGCCACTGGCGGTTTTGCCAATTACGATGCGTCCTTTGGTCATTTTAACGATAAACCCTGGTTACTCTGGTTCAGCAGTGTCTGGATGGCGCTGGCAGCGCTGCCGTTTGTGCTGTTTGTTGGCATGGCCCGCGGCGATAAATGGGCGCTGCTGCGCGACCCGCAGGTGAAGGCCTTTATCGCTGTGGTATTGGTAGCCGCCGTGCTGCTGGCCGGTTATCAGATGATACACGACGGGCGCGATTGGTTTTCGGCGCTAACCCACAGCTTGTTTAATGTAGTGTCGGTGATCACCACCTGTGGCTATGCCTCGGAGGATTACACCCTGTGGGGTAGCATGGCAGTGGTGCTGTTTTTTTATCTGACCTTCAGTGGTGGCTGCTCCGGCTCAACCTCCGGCGGGTTGAAAATTTTCCGCACCCAATTATCCGGCTATATGCTGCTGAAACAGCTGAACCTGCTCATTCACCCTAATGCGGTCTGGACGCAAAAATATGGCAATAAAAAAGTTGATGACAGCTTGCTCAGCGCAGTGTTGGCGTTTGCCTTTGTCTATTTTGCTACTATAGCGGCATTGGCGCTGGTGTTATCCATGTATAATCTGGACTTTGTGACCGCGTTAACCGGCGCGGCTACGGCGGTGGGTAATGTTGGCCCGGGGCTGGGCGGTGTCATTGGTCCGGCCGGCAACTTTGCTTCCTTACCTGATGGCGCAAAATGGTGGCTGACACTGGGTATGCTGCTGGGCCGGTTGGAGATCCTGACTATGTTATTACTGTTTACGCCAATGTACTGGCGTTATTAAGGCCGTTGAACGATGAAACTGACCCACGCCAGACATTTTGCCTTGTGGCAGCTGTTGCTGCTGGCGCTGGCAGTGCCGGTAGTTATAGCGTTGCTGTTGCTGCCGGCCAGAGCATTACTGACAACTACCGATGTCGCCATGCTGCAACTACTGTGGGTAACCTGGATAGCACAGCAGGCCGGCCAGCGCTGGGCCATTATTACTACCATCAGCAGTGTGTTGGCGCTCGACTGGTTTTTTGTCACGCCCTATTACACCCTGTATATCCATCATATCGACTATTTAATTACCTTTATAGTTATGCTGTTGCTCGGCAGTTTTATCGGCCGCTTATCCGGCCGGCTACGGATTGAGCTGGCGCGGGCAAAAAAACATATGCGTCAGCGCCAGTTACTGGCCGGTAAAACCCGCCAGGCCAGATTCAGGGCTGAGCTGGAACACAGCCGCGCTATGCTGTTACGCTCTATTTCGCATGATTTACGCACCCCGCTGGCGACCATTATGGGCGCATCCAGCATGCTGGCCGACAGTGAACTGACATTGAGCAGCGACGAAATACGCGAGCAGGCGGCTAATATCTACCGCCAGAGCAGCTTGCTGAGCGAACATTTTGACAAGGTAATGGAGCTAAGCCGGGTGCAGCAGCCACAGCACACTTTGGCCCGTGCTGAACTGGATGTCGCCGATGTGGTATCGGCCGCTATCAGTCGCCGTGCCCAGTTACTCAGCAAGCAGCCATTACAAATCCAGCTTAGTAGCAGTGCGCACTGCCAGGCCGACAGCACCCTGCTGGAAATTGCGCTGGCCAATATGCTGGAAAACGCCGTGCGCCATGGTGCTGCGCCGGTCACAGTAAGTTTTAATCAGGACAACGGCTACTACCTTTTGCGTGTCAGCAATGCTATTGCCAGCCACAACAGGGCGCAGCGCGACAGCGGCACCGGGCTTGGCACCGCCATTTGTAAAGCTGTTATGCAGTTACACGCCGGCCAGTTCAGCCTGCACAGTAGCGATAATCAAACCATGCTGGCGCAACTGCGTTGGCCGGCAACAACCGATACCGCGGAGCAAAATGTTGGCTGAAACCATACTGGTGTTAGAAGATGATCCGGCAATGCAAAGCTTTCTCAGCACCTTGCTGAAAAGCCATCAGCACAAAGTGCTGAGTTTTACTGCCGGTTTGCCGGCCTTACAATGTTTGGTGACTGAGCCGGCGGAGCTTATTTTGCTTGATTTGGGCCTGAGCGATATGGACGGTCAGGAGTGGCTGCAACAGTTACGTAGCTGGTGCGGGATCCCGGTGATCGTCATATCAGCCCGGCACAGCGAGCAGGATAAAGTGCAGGCGCTGGATAACGGCGCCAACGACTACGTAACCAAGCCGTTTAGTGCAGCCGAGCTGATGGCCCGCATTCGTGCCAATTTGCGCAAAGTCGCCAGCGCGCAGCAGGTGTTTGCCTTTGGTGAGGTACAGCTGGATCCGGTCAGCCGCACGGTGCAGCGCGGCGGTCAGCCGGTGCATCTGACCAAAACCGAATATGACATTCTGCTGTTATTGATGCGCCATGCCGACAAAGTACTGACGCATAACCAGATCCTGACCCAGGTATGGGGTAAAACCTACACTGAGCGGCCGGAATACGTGCGGGTGCATATGGCCCAGCTACGACAGAAACTGGAGGCGAACCCGGCGGCGCCGGCGTTCTTGAAAACTGAACCCGGTGTCGGCTACCGCTTAACCGTCGCCACCACCGGGCTGTAGCCGCTTAGTTTGACGGCGTGCGGTATTTCTCAAACCAGGCCAGCATATATTCTACTTTTTCAATCATCCGGCCCGGGCGGTTCGATATGCCGTGTGGTGAACCCGGAATGCGTACCATGGCCGTATCAATACGGCGCAGTTTCAGCGCCTGATAAAACTGCTCTGATTCGGAAATCGGCGTGCGGCGGTCTTGCTCACCGGTGATCAAAATAGTTGGGGTTTGCACATTGCCAACCAAACTCAGCGGCGAGCGCTGCCAGTAATGTTCAACATTTTCCCACGGTACGCCCGGGAACTGGTGAAAGGTTTGGTAAGTGTAAGAGTCGCCGGTCAGCACCTTACTTAACCAGTTAATAATCGGTTTTACTACTGCGGCTGCTTTGTAGCGGTTGGTCAGGCCTATAGCATAAGCGGTAGCAATACCGCCGGCTGAGCCGCCGCCGATAAACAGGTTGTTCTCATCGATAAAGCCCAGTGCCAACATCGCATTAACGCCGCTGTCATGGTCGGCATAGTCTTCCGGCGAGCTGTACTTATTGTGCAGTAACATGGCAAAGCGTTCGCCATAAGAAGAGCTGCCGCGATGGTTATCATAAAACACTACATAACCTTCTTTGGCATAGCGCTGCATTTCGGCGCTCCACTGCGGGCCATAGGCTAAATGCGGACCACCGTGAATTTCCAGCAACAGCGGGTATTTTTTTGCCGGGTCAAAATCCGGCGGTGTCATATACCAGCCCTGAATTTCCTCGCCGTCAAATGACGATTTGTAAGTAATTTCATGCACCTGTGCCAGCTTTTTATGGCCGAGTAAATCCTCGTTCAACGCCGTAAGTACTGTGCTTTTACCTTTTTGCACTACAGCGACATCACTTGGGCGTTGGCTGGTGCCGTGGGTATAGGCAATAACGCCATTGTTTGCTACTGAATAACTGCCGCTTAAATATGGCTGCGGTTGCGACACACCACCCAGGCTGGCGGTCAGTTCGGTTAGTTTGCCTTTAGTGGTCAGCGTGCCAAGCTTGCGCTGGCCGCGGTCATCGTACTGCACTACAAAGCTTGAGTTGCTCAGCCAGTTCGGGCTTTGAATACTGCGGTCAAAATCAGCTGCGATATCGCTGACAGTATTGTTGCTAAGCGAAAGCACTTTTAACTTGCTGTTGCTGTAGGGCACCAGCGCATTGCTTTGCCATAAAAATGCCAGCTGTTTGCCATCGGGTGAAAATACCGGCGCTGACTCATCGCCGGCCATGGTAGTTAAGGCGCTTAGTCTGCCGCTGGCTAAGTCCAGCCGGTACAGGTTACTGTCGCGTGGCTGAAACTCCCATTCCGGGTCCAAATTAGCGGAGAATACCAGCGCCTGGCTATCCGGGGTAAAGCTTAAATCACTGCCGTAGTGAAAATCACCGGTGGTGAGTTGCCGCTCTGTGCCACCAATAACCGGCAGCACAAAAATTTGCCGGAATTGCGGTTTTAAAAAGCCCTGGCCATCGGCCTGGTAACGCACGCGATCCAGTACTACCGCTGGCTCTGACCATTTGGCGCCGGCCGGCTTTTTCACCTTTTTAACCCGCTGTTTCACGTCAGCCTCGCTGGCATCGACATTCATGGTAAATGCCAACTGCTTGCCGTTTGGCGCCCAGGTCAGGTTAGACGGGCTCTGGCGTAAATTGGATAACTGGGCGGTTTTGTTTTCCGCCAGATAATGCAGGTGAATTTGCCGCGAACCGCTGCGGTCCGAGATAAACGCCAGTTGTTGGCTGTCTGCTGACCAGCGCGGCTGGCTGTAGTTAAATTTGTCGGCAAACAACGGCAGCTGACGGCCGGATTTTACGTCCAGCAGCCACAAGCTGGTGCGGGTGCTGTCGGTCATAATGTCGTTGCTGGCACGTACATAGACAATTTTGCTGCCATCGGGCGAAATTTGCACCTCGCTGGCGTATTCCAGCGCAAAAATATCTTCAGCTTCAAAATAGGCGCTGCCGGCGCTTTGGGTAAGTGCAGCGCTGCGGCTCACCGGCTCTTCAGCCTGTAGCAACGGGCTGCTAAGCAGCGCGGCCAATATAGCAGTGGTAAAAGTTCGCATAGTATTCATCCGGATAAACGCTTTATAAATATTTGTGCATCAAACTACCCCGGACCCGACATCAGAGCAAACCCAATAGCGGCAAAGAGCTGGTTTTCAGCGGCATAACGGCAGCAGGAGAAACCGAATAAAAACAAAGCCCGGGTTGAAAAATGTACAGTTTTGTTAATTGCTGCCTATACTTGAACACTGAGACCCGCGCCCAAGTTTGGCGCACACGCGACAACAGCTGGTTTCTGACCGGAGGATAGGGTGATGTTAAGACGTTATTTTATCAGTGATGACCTGGACGATTTGGCTTCAATTGAACAGGAGCTGGAAGCACAAGGTATAGCCACACCGCAAATACATGTGTTAAGTGAAAACGATGCTGAAGTAGAGTTACACCATTTGCATGAAGTTGCCCCTGTGCTGAAAAGCGATGTAGTGCATGCCACTGAAGTGGGGGCCGTTATCGGTGCTGTTGGGGCAATATTGGTTTTGGCACTGGCCTATTTTATGGGCTGGACCAACACGGCAGCCGGTTGGATCCCGTTTATTTTTCTTGCCATAGTGGTACTGGGCTTTTGTACCTGGGAAGGCGGCTTTATTGGTATTCAGCAGCCTAATGTGAACTTTAAGCGCTTTCAGGAATTACTGCATCAGGGCAAGCATGTGTTGTTTATCGACATTGAGCCTGAGCAGGAAGTAGTAATGAAAAAAGTGCTGGGTAAACATCCGCGTTTGCAAAGTGCCGGTGACGGCGAGGCAACGCCGGGCTGGGTGGTGCGCAGCCAACAGTTTTTCCGCCGCTTTGTTAAAGCCATGCCTTAGCCGGCATGGCAGTTTACTAAACTGAACTTAAGCAGTACCCGTTCACTTTCAGCTTAAGGATCACCGGGTATGGCCATAATTATTGTCCTTGTGCTACTGGTGCTTGGCTCTGTTGTCTTTCATTTTATCAGCCCCTGGTGGTTTACACCGATAGCCTCAAACTGGCAGTCGATAGACACCACCATCAACATTACTTTTTGGGTTACCGGTTTTGTCTTTGTTGCCGTTAATTTGTTTTTGGCACTTGCGGTATTTCGCTACCGCTTTAATAAAGACCGCAAAGCCGATTATCAGCCGGAAAATAAAAAGCTCGAAGCCTGGCTTACGCTGTTTACCACTGTGGGTATTGTTGCCATGTTGGCACCCGGGCTTTATGTCTGGGGCCAGTTTGTTGAGGTGCCGGCCGATGCCACCGAAGTGGAAGCGGTTGGCCAGCAATGGCACTGGAGCTTTCGTTTGCCCGGAGAGGATGGCAAGCTGGGCGAAGTTGACCCGCGGTTAATCAGCGACCTGAACCCCTTTGGTATTAACCCGGCCGACCCGGCAGGCCAGGACGATATTCTGGTGCAAAGCAACGAGCTGGTATTGCCGCTTGCTAAGCCGGTTAAGCTGCTGCTGCGCTCTAAAGACGTATTGCATAATTTTGCTGTACCGCAGTTTCGGGTAAAAATGGATCTGGTGCCAGGCATGGTGACTTACCTGTGGTTTACTCCTACCCGCGAAGGCCGTTTCGATATTATGTGCGAGGAGCTGTGCGGCGTAGCGCATTTTGCTATGCGCGGCAAAGTACGGGTAACGGCTGAGGCAGAATACCAACAATGGCTGGCGGCACAACCCACCTTTGCGCAAAGCCAAAACCGCTATGCCGGTGATGCAGACCAGGGCAGGGCAATGTATCAGGTATGCGCGGCTTGCCATGGCGCGGCAGGTGAGGGTAATAGCCAACTTAACGCCCCGGCGCTGGCCGGCCAGAGCCGCTGGTATTTAAAACGCCAGTTGCAGCATTATCAACAGGGAATTCGTGGCAGCAATGCAGCTGATCTATATGGCGCGCAAATGGTGGCGATGGCCAATATGCTGCAGGATGAGCAAACACAGGCTAATGTGCTGAGCTTTATTGACAGCCTGCCACCACCGAAAATAAAGCGCACAGATGGCGATATGCAGCGTGGCCGCGCCCTGTACCGTAATTGTGGCTATTGCCACGGCAGCCGGGCGCAGGGCATTTATGCGATGAATGCTCCGGCGTTAACGGCGCTTGATGCTGCTTATTTACGCCGGCAACTGGACTACTTTAAACAAGGCGTGCGTGGCAGCCACAGTGCAGATTTTTACGGTGCCCAAATGCAGCTGATGGCGCAGTCGCTGCATTCAGAGCAAGACTATGCCGCCATTATTGCTTACATCTCCTCTTTGTCTGATACCGCCGGCAGTGATGCTGCCACGTTAAGGAGCGCACCATGAGCCATATTGCGGTGACCGACCAGCCGGACGACTCTAAACACCCGCACAGCTTTATTACCAGGTATATCTGGAGCCAGGACCATAAGGTGATTGCCATTCAATATGGCATAACCGCCATTTTTGTCGGCCTTGTTGCCTTGCTGTTATCGGCGTTGATGCGCCTGCAACTGGGTTTTCCGGACCAGTTTTCTTTTATTGACCCTGCGGCCTATCTGCAGTTTGTTACTATGCACGGCATGATCATGGTGATTTACCTGTTAACGGCATTGCTGCTCGGCGGTTTTGGTAACTACCTGATCCCCCTGATGATAGGCGCGCGCGATATGGTGTTTCCCTATCTGAATATGCTTAGCTACTGGACTTATCTGCTGTCGGTTATTGTGCTGTTGGCGAGCTTTTTTGTGGTGGGCGGCCCCACCGGCGCCGGCTGGACACTGTACCCGCCGCAAGCCATTCTACCCGGTACACCCGGCGCCGATGGCGGCATAGTGTTAATGCTGGTGTCGCTGGCGATTTTTATCATCGCCTTTACCATGGGCGGGCTTAACTATGTTACGACCATTTTGCAGGCCCGCACCAGAGGCATGACATTAATGCGGATGCCGCTGACTATCTGGGGCATTTTTATCGCCACTATTCTGGGCTTGCTGGCGTTTCCGGCGTTGTTGGTTAGCGCCATTATGATGCTGTTGGATAAAGTAGCCGGCACCAGCTTTTTTATGCCGGCGTTGTTATCGCTGGGTGAACAACTGGATTACAGCGGCGGCAGCCCGATTTTATTTCAGCATTTGTTTTGGTTTTTCGGCCACCCTGAGGTGTATATCGTTGCCTTGCCGGCCTTTGGTATGGTGTCAGATGTGCTGGCAACCCATGCACGGAAAAACATCTTTGGTTATCGCATGATGGTGTGGGCCATAGTGGCAATTGGTGGCTTAAGTTTTGTTGTCTGGGCGCACCATATGTATGTCAGCGGGATGAACCCATACTTCGGTTTCTTCTTTGCTACCACGACACTGATTATTGCGGTGCCCACGGCGCTGAAAGTGTACAACTGGGTGCTGACGCTGTGGCGCGGCAATATACATTTAACCACCCCTATGCTGTTTGCTATCGGCTTTATTTTTACCTTTGTGCATGGCGGCTTAACCGGCTTGTTTCTGGGTAATGTGGTGGTGGACCTGCCGCTGTCCGACACCTACTTTGTCGTGGCGCACTTTCATATGGTAATGGGCGTGTCGCCGATTATGGTGTTGTTCGCTGCCATTTATCACTGGTTTCCCAAGGTAACCGGTCGCTTTTTGCACGAAGGCTGGGGAAAATTTCACTTTTGGGCCACCTTCCTTGGCACCTATGCGGTGTATCTGCCGATGCACTACCTCGGTTTTCTTGGCGTACCACGGCGTTACTTTGCTATGGGCGGCAGTGATTTTATTCCTGAGTCGGCGCAATCGCTGAATGCCGGCATTACCGTATCAGCCATTATTGTCGGCGTGGTGCAGCTGATTTTTATTGCCAACCTGATTTGGAGTTTACGTAAGGGTAAGCCGGCCGGTAGCAATCCGTGGCAGGCTACTACGCTGGAATGGCAAACTGAGCATACGCCACCGCGTCACGGCAACTGGGGTAAAACGGTGCCGGTGGTGTACCGCTGGGCCTATGATTACAGTGTACCCGGCGTAGAAGCCGACTTTATTCCGCAAAACGTGCCGAATGAGCAGTTGCAGTATACCGATGAGCAGTTATACAGGGAGTCACAGCAATGAGTGTAATGACCAAACTGCGGGAAAAACCCTGGTTGGCGCACCCAGCCGGTATGGACCCTGCGCTGCAAATCGCAACGCAGCGCTGGCCACAGCGTACGGCGTTGCTCTTTATGTTGGCGATAAGTTCGGTGCTGTTTTTCCTGTTTACCATTACTTTTTTAGGCCGCACCCAACTGCCGGATTTTCAGGCGCTGGCGGGGGAGCCGTGGCAGCCGCTGACCAAGTCCGCACAGTTGTGGTGGAATACCTTATGGCTGTTGCTCAGTAGCCTGGCGATGCAGCTGGCGTTGTGGCAATCCAAGCGGCTACGGCAAAAGGTCAGCCCCTGGCTGGTGTTGGCTACGTTGTTGTTGCTGCTGTTTTTAGCCGGGCAATGGCAGCTGTGGCAGCAATTACTGGCGCAGGGCTATGCGCTGCGTACCAACCCGGCCAACAGTTATTTTTATTTGTTTACTGCGGTGCATGGTGTGCACTTGTTGGCGGGTTTGCTGGCACTGGCTAAAGTATGGTGGCAGCGCCGTGCGCCGCTGCAGTTCAGTCGTAGTTTGCAGCTATGCACCACCTATTGGCATTTTCTGTTTGTAGTGTGGTTATTGTTGTTTGCGCTGTTAACCAGTTCTGCCGCCACCTATAACACCCTTGCCGCCTTGTGTGGCTTTTGAGGTGAACCATGACATCAGACAGCAACGACAACAGTAACACTGCCGGCGGTTGGCCGTCGGTGGTCAGTGATTGGAGCGCCGATAAAGAAGCATTCAGCATGCCGTGGGGCAAGCTGATGATGTGGATCTTCCTGCTGGGCGATACCTTTATTTTCAGTATTTTTCTGGTCGGCTATATGAATGTGCGGATGTCGACCACGGTAGCCTGGCCCAACACCAGTGAGGTGTTTGCCTTAACGGTGGCCGGCCAGCATATTCCGTTGCTGCTGATTGCCATTATGACTTTTGTACTGATCACCAGCAGCGGCACTATGGCGATGGCGGTAAATTATGCTTATCGCGGCGCCCGCAAAACCACATTTTGGTTAATGGTAGTTACCGCCATATTAGGTGCATTGTTTGTCGCGATGCAGGCGTTTGAATGGAGCAAGCTCATTGCCGACGGTGTAAGGCCGTGGGGCAATCCGATGGGCGCCGCCCAATTTGGCGCGGCGTTTTTTATGATCACCGGTTTTCACGGCCTGCATGTCAGTGCCGGGGTGATCTACCTGTTGATTATTGCCAACCGCGTACGCAAAGGCCACTACGAGCAAAAAGGTTATGACATCGTCGAAATTACCGGCTTGTACTGGCACTTTGTCGACCTGGTATGGGTGTTTATTTTCGCCTTTTTCTATTTATGGTGAGGTGAGTTATGTCACAGAGCGTAAATCAGCAGCATCCAATCAGCTTGTATCTGAAAATATGGGGCTGGTTGTTTGTGCTAAGTGCTTTTTCGTACATGGTGGATTATCTGCAACTGCAGGGCGGTTTGCGCTGGGGCTTAATTTTGCTGTTTATGACGCTGAAAGCCGCGTTGATCCTGAGTATTTTTATGCATGTGGCCTGGGAGCGGCTGGCGTTAAAGTTGGTGCTGTTTATGCCGCCGCTGGCAATATTGGTGCTAATCGCTTTAATGGCGCTGGAGGCTCACTATACCTTTTTATCCCGGCTGCTGTTTTTCAGCCAGCCGGGATAGTGCGGGCTTCAGGCAGTCAGGCTGTCGAAAATATGCAAAAAGGTGGGCGTTTGCTGAATATGCAACTGCACCTTTAAGCGGCGCGCTATGTCCTGGGCGCTGATCACGCCGCGGATCTGGTGCGATTCGCGGTCAATTACCACACAGTGCTGCTCGCCACTGGATTGCAAGGTATTGACCACGTCGGCAATGCTGCAGTGTTGCAGTTGCTGATACGCCAGCGCTTTAATGCGCTCGCGCGGGCGCATTAAATCCGCCACTTTAATGTCATCGCGGCTGTCGCCAAAGGCAACGCGACGCATAATGGCCTGGTCTGACAATTGCTCCAGATGAATTAAACCGGCCAGTTCGCCGTCATGATCCACCACCAGTTTAAGCTTGGCTTGCTCCTGCTGCATCATCTCCAGCGCATCGCGGGCTGAGCTGGTGCTGCTGATCATATTCGGTTGGCTGTGTTTAAAGTCGGTGACTACGCTTAGTGCCGGTGAGCTTAAGGTGGTGCCGTCAAAATCGTCCGGCTGTACTAAATGATCAATGGCTTCAACAGCATATAAGGCTAATGTTTTCATGGTGTTTCCTCAGATACCGGTACGCAGAGGCCATACCGGCTAACAATAAATAATGAGTGTGAACAGCACAGGCTGCCCGGCAAAACTTAGAGTGAGGAGACCAGCGGTGGTGCGCGGGCCTGCAGCGATAGCAGGACATAGCGCCATACTGAGGTGCGGCCGCCACTATAGCCATTCAGGTACAGCGGCAGGCTATGCTTCAGCGCAATGGTGGGCAGTGCAGGATGTTGTTCTTCACCGGCGTCTTGTTCAGTATTGAACGTCGCCTGGTGCAGTAACGGGCTGATGGCTTGTAGTTGGGTTTCTGCCATTGGCGATAAGCGTTTATCGTGCACCGCAAAGGCTTGCGGCATACACAATAAGCTTAAATACAACACTATGGCAAAACTACTGAGCCAGCGCATACACCCTCGTTACCCTATGACATCACGGCGCATCAGATGCCGTGTTAAATGATAATGAGCGCTTGTATTGCACCCCGCAAGGGGGCTGCTGCAAAAATAGCCGCTAAATGCGATTAACGGCAGGTTTTGGCCGATACGCGGCCGGTTATATACCTGCCAGCAGTGATTTAAGCAACAAGGCCACCAGCGTCAGGCTGCACAGGCCGGCCAGATACAACAGTACAAACCATACGGCTTTGGGTAAGGGGCGCTTTAGCATCAATAGCCCTCCTCGAAGTCTTCTACCTTACCGCGAAAGATATGATAGCCCCACAGCGTGTAGGCAAGGATCAACGGCACGAAAATCAGCACTCCCGGTAGCATAAAACTCAGGCTGGCATCCGGCGCTGCGGCAGCATAAAAGCTCAGTTGGCGTGGCAGCAGGTAAGGGAACAAACCGACAACCAGGCCGGCAAAGGCCAGCAGAAACAAACTGGCCGCCAGCCAGAACGGCCGGCTTTCATGGCGGCGGTTAATATCGCTGTCGGCGGCAAACTGGCGCTGTACGCGGCCTAAATCACGGAATAATAAGCGTGCTGCTAACAAGGCCAACAGCGGCAGTAGCATCAGTGCCAGGGTATGAGTACCGCCAAACCAACGCTGACGAATATCCGGTTGCAGCCACAGTGTCCACAGGCTGACTAATAACATCGACAACATGACAAACAACAGCAAGCGCTGGCCGTAGCGGGCCGCCTTTTGCTGAATGTCGCCGCGGCTTTTCATTGTCAGATAGGTGCAGGCCAGCAAAGCATAGCCGGCCATCACCGCAAGTCCGGTAAACAGGCTAAACGGCGTTAGCCACTGTAAGCTGGACAAGGCTATAGTGTCGCTGTCTACGCCTTGCACCAGTACGCCCAGCATTAAACCCTGGCAAAACGCCGCCAGGCTGGAGCCGATAGCAAAGGCCCGGTTCCACCACTGACGTGAGGTGTTAGATTTAAAGCGGTATTCAAAGGCGACACCGCGGAAAATCAAGCCAATTAACATCAGCATTATCGGCAGGTACAGCAAAGAGGCGATAGATGCATAGGCCGGCGGGAAGGCGCCAAACAAAATAACGCCGCCAAACACCAGCCAGGTTTCGTTGCCATCCCACACATGGGAGATTGAGCGCATCAGGTGATCATGCTCGGCATCGCTGTTAAACCACGGATACAAAATGCCGATGCCCAAATCAAAACCATCCAACAGCACATACATTAAAATGGCAAAACCGAGCAGCAAAAAGTAAAACAGTGGTAAACCCAATTGCAGTTCCATTAGTTATACCCCTGTGCCGCTTTAATTTGTTTCGCCAGGGCCGCGGCATAGCCGGCAGCTTTAACGCCAATCAGTTGTTGTTGCAGTTGCTCCGGCGAGGGCGGGCCCTTGCGGATCAGTTTGCGCATAAAGTACAGATAAACGCCAAACAGCAGGCTGTAAGTCAGCACAAACAGCGTTAAGGAAAACAGCACCCGCTCGGCCGGCAGTGGCGACACTACCTCTATAGTACGCACCAGGCCCTGCACCAGCCATGGCTGGCGGCCTACTTCTACCACATACCAGCCGGCCAACACGGCAATAATGCCACCAGGCGCCAGATAACTGCAGGCAGTTAAAAACCAGCGGCTTTGATACAAAGTGCCGCGCCAGCGCAGGTAAGCGCCGGTGACAGCCACCAGTATCATTAGCATGCCAATGCCAACCATGATGCGGAAGGAGAAAAACACCACGGCAACATTGGGCCGCTCGTCTGCCGGCACGGCTTTTAAGCCCATCAGCTCGCCATCCGGGTCATGGGTTAAAATCAGGCTGGCCAGTTTGGGAATAGCAATTTCAAAATGGTTTTTCTCTGCCGCTCTATCCGGAATAGCAAATAGCAGCAGCGGGGCGCCGGCTTCACGCTCCGGCCAAATGCCTTCCATCGCGGCCAGTTTCACCGGCTGATGTTCTTTAACATTCAGGCCGTGCAAATCGCCGACGTAGGCTTGTAGCGGCGTTAAAATCAGTGCCAGCCATAAGGTCATCGACAAGCCTTTACGCGCCATGGCTTTGTGCTCTGTATGCAACAGTTGCCAGGCACTGGTGGCCAGCACGACAAAGGTGCCGGTAATAAAGGCGGCCAATAGCATATGGCTGAAGCGGTAGGGCATGGAGGGGTTAAAGATGACTTCCCACCAGCTTTTAACATGAAATACGCCGTCGACAATGGCATAGCCTGCCGGGGTATGCATCCAGGAGTTAGCGGCAATAATCCAGAATGCGGAAATCCAGGTGCCTACCGCCACCACCACAGTGGCAAAGAAATGCAGCCGGGGCCCAACCCGTTGCCAACCAAACAACATAATGCCGAGAAAACCGGCTTCGAGGAAAAACGCCGTCAGCACTTCATACGCCATCAAGGGCCCCAGTACGGCACCGGTAATGCGGGAAAATTCAGAGAAGTTGGTGCCGAATTCATACGATAGCACTATGCCCGACACCACCCCCATACCAAAGGTAATGGCAAACGGTTTGATCCAAAACTTGGCCAGTTGCAGATAAACCGGATTGCGGGTTTTTAACCATAAGCCTTCCCAAATGGCAATTAAGGTCGCCAGGCCAATGGTGACAGACGGAAAAATAATATGAAAGCTAACAGTAAAAGCAAACTGCAGGCGTGATAACAGCGCGGCATCCAATTCCATATCAGCGTCTCCGTTGTTGTAAATAACACCAGGCGGCGGGAGCCAGGGCGGTGGCGACCATCAGGCTCAGGGCCAGGATTTCCGTTAATAACAGGCTACTGTTCATAAAGTTCTCTTTTACTGCTGTTGAAAAGCTGACTTAGCTATCTGCAGTACGCTATAGCAAGATACTGACCAGCTTTGCGGTGTCAGCTTATGTTATTGATTTTAAATTGGTTTAATTTTTTACTTGAGCCGATTGTAAACAAGGTTTACGATTGCATTTCACTTTAGCTGTTAACAGGGTTTACAGTGGATCTGTCGTTACTGTTTGAAATCAGTATGTTGCTAACCAGTGCTTGTGCCGTATTGCTGGCCGGTTGGTTGCTGTGGCAGGGCCAGCGCCAACGTGCTATGCCGGCACTGGCCGGTTTTGCTGCCATGATGGCACTGTGGTGTGCCGGCCATATAGCCATCTTGCAGCAGTGGCCACAGTTGGGCATGGCGCTGATATTGGCTAATCCGCTGATGCCGATGTTTTTTTTACACTTTGCTGTGCAGTTTGTTGCTGACGGTAACAAACCGGTACCGGCGTTACTGCAACAGGGCAAATTTTTTCCCGTGCTGTATGGCTTAACCGGTATCATTATTGGGCTGAGCTGGGCTGCCGGCGGCGCTAAGGTGATCAGCAGCAGCGGTTTTACGGCATTTTTTGTGTTTCAGGGCATAGGCTGGCTGAACCTGTTGTACACAGTAGCGCTGGGGGTGGCGGCACATATTGTGCTGTGGCTGGGTTGGCGCGTACACAGCGGCAATAAGCGCCGCTCTATAGTGGCGATGTTTCTGGCCGGAGGCTGGGGCTTATTGCTCGCTACCAGCTTTGTGTTTCCGTCGCTGGGGCTGAACTGGTATCCGTACCCGATGCTGCTGTTGCCCAGCTATCTGCTGCTGTTGGTGTACGGCGTGGTGCGTTATCAGGTGTTGGCCATTAATGCCTTTGCCAATAAAGCCCTGCTATGGCTGGGCATGCTGCTGCTGGTGTTGGCGTTAATGGCACTGGTCAGTGCTTTGCTCGGGCAACTGGGTATGCAGGCGTTGTCTGCAGTGCCGGCCAGCCAGCTGTGGTTATATTCGGCGCTGTTGCTGCTGTTGTCTGCGGCCTGTTATCAACCTTTGTCATTGTTAGCCAGGCGGTTGATTTACCCGGGGGGCCAATTAAATGAGAGCCTGCTGGCGCACTGGCGGGCGCAATTGCAACAAGCACAGAGCTGGCCGGAGTTGGCGACGCAGGCTGCTGCGTTGCTGTCCGGCCGCTTGCGCCGCCAGGTCAGTGTGCAGCTGCCGGCCGCCGGTGACAGCCGTGCCGGTTTACTTATTTTGTGCCAACGTGATGACAGCGGTTGGCACTATCAGCTGCGCGGCTGGGATGATGTTACGCCCGGCTATCGCTTACAGGGCGAAGTGTTCGCCGCTTTGCTGCTGAGCAATTGCCGCATTCTGGAGCAGTCGTTAAAACTGGCCGATGCCGAGCGCAAACGGCTGGACCAACAACATCTGGTTGAGCTTGGCGCCTTATCTGCTGCGATGGCGCATGAACTGCGTAATCCGCTGAATATTATTGCCATGGCCGCGGCCACCACCCCGGCAGAGACACGTGCTCATATTCAGCAACAGTTAAAACGTGCCGACCGCTTAATTGCAGACCTGCTCAGTTATTCCGGCCGGCTGCAATTGCAGTGCAGCTGGCAGCCGTTAAAGCCGCTGCTGCAGGCGGTAATCAGCCAACAGGACTGGCAGGGCGTGCAATGCCAACTGCAGGTGGCAGATGAGCTGATGCTGTACGCCGACAGTTATCGCGTGCAACAGGTATTGATAAACCTGACCGACAATGCGCTGGCATTTTGCCGTAACCAGGTGCAAGCGCAGATCTGTATCGAAACACGTCACGATAACGGCGACATTTTGCTCTATGTGCATAACAACGGCCCGGCAATTATGCCGCAGCAGCATGACAGCTTGTTTCAACCTTTTGTCAGTAAGCGTGCCGGTGGCAGTGGTCTTGGCCTGGCCATAGTGCGGCGCATTATGCAGGCGCATGGCGGCGAGGTAAGGCACAGAACCGATCTGGGCTGGCCGGTAAGTTTTGAACTGCAATTTAAGCAACACCTTGCACAACCGCATAAGCAACCACAGGATAACGCAGATGGCTGATGGCAAAATTTTACTGGTCGACGATGAACCGGCGTTTCGTCAGTTGGCGCAAAGCTGGTTAAGCCAAACTGGCTATCAGGTAGAAACCGCAGCCGATCTCAGTGCTGCCCGCGCTCAGCTGAGCCGGTTTGACGCCGATTTAATTCTGCTGGACTTGTCCTTGCCACCGCAATTTGATCCGCAACATACGCTGCAGGCATTAGCTGAGTTTAACAGCCGGCCGGTGATTATTCTTACCGGCCACGCCGAGCGCCAGTTAGCGCTGGATGCCATAGCACTGGGGGCCTGGGATTTTATTGCCAAACCGGTTGACCCGGATTTACTGGCGGTGGTGATCAAGCGCGCGCTGAATAAGCATCAGTTAGATACCGAGTTACAGCAACTGAAGCAGCAAAAACAAACCGATGCCGGCCTGCAGCGCTTAATCGGCGTGTCGCCGGCTATGGTTGCTATGCGCACTTTGATCCAGCGTATTGCCCCTACCGACGTGCGGGTGCTGGTTACCGGGCCGTCCGGTACCGGTAAAGAGGTAGTATCGCGTGCATTGCACGAACTTAGCCGGCGCGCGGCACAGCCCTTTGTATCGGTGCATTGCGGTGCTATACCGGCTGAGCTGTTAGAAAGTGAGTTATTCGGTTACGTAAAAGGCGCTTTTACCGGCGCCGATAAAGACCGGCCGGGCTTGCTGAAACTGGCTGACAACGGCACCTTATTTTTGGATGAAATTGGTGAAATGCCGCTGCCAATGCAGGTAAAACTGTTGCGGGTACTGCAAGAAGGCACCTATTTTCCGGTAGGCGGGCGCGAGCAACATAAAATTGATGTACGGCTGATTTCTGCCACCAATGCCAATTTACCGCAGTTGGTACAAAAAGGCTTGTTTCGCGAAGATTTATACTACCGGATCAAGGGCATTACGCTGGAAACGGTAGCACTGGCAGAACGGCGCCAGGACATACCGCTGTTACTGCAGTTTTTCCTTGAGCAACTGCAGCGGCAACACCGGCAACTGCTTAAACTGGACAGTACAGCGCTGAGTTGGTTTTTACAGCGTGACTGGCCGGGCAATATCCGTGAGCTGAAAAATACGCTGGAGAGCGTAGCTGCCGTGGCGCAGGGCGGGGTGATTAGTATGGCCGATATCAGCTTACTGCACCCCGAAGCAGTTACTACGGCCTCAGCTGTCACAGAGATTGCTGCAGACTTATTACTGCTCGATCCTGCAGTACAGCAACTGGAAATTCAGCTGATAACCCGGGCCTTACAGCAAAGTGGCGGCAACAAAACCCGCGCGGCACTGTTATTAGGTTTATCCAGGCAAGGCTTGCTGAAAAAACTGCAGCGCTATAAGCTGACATATCATGAGATGTAATTAAAGCGCAGTAGTATCAAGCGACTTAATGCAAAACTATAAGGGTAAAGCAATGAAAGCAGTAGGCTATCAAACCTCGTTACCGGCCACAGATCCACAGGCATTACTGGATATAACATTGCCGGATCCGGTGGCTACAGGGCGCGATATTCTGGTGCGGGTACAGGCTGTATCAGTTAACCCGGTAGACACCAAAGTACGCCAGCGCGCGCAGCCTGACTCTGGGCAATATAAGGTGTTGGGTTGGGACGCCGCCGGTGAAGTGGTCGCCGTGGGCGAAGAGGTCACGCTGTTTAAGGCCGGTGATAAAGTATTTTATGCCGGCTCGCTAACCAGGCCCGGCAGTAACAGCGAGTTGCAACTGGTAGACGAGCGTATTGTAGCGTTGATGCCGGACAATCTTAGTTACGCTGAAGCAGCGGCGCTGCCGTTAACTGCTATTACCGCCTGGGAGCTGCTGTTTGACCGGCTGGAAATACAACAAGCCAGTTTAAAGCATCCGCGCCCGGTGTTACTGGTCACCGGCGCTGCCGGTGGCGTGGGCTCGGTGCTGCTACAGTTGGCCCGCAAGCTGACTACGGTTACGGTAATAGCTACGGCGTCCAGGCCGGAAACGCGGCAATGGGTTACGGAGTTAGGAGCGCATTATGTGCTGGACCACAGCCAGCCATTGTTACCACAGCTCAAAGCGCTGGATTTAAGCTGTGTCAGCCATGTCGCCAGCCTGACACACACTGAGCAGCATTATGCCGAGCTGGTACAAATGCTGGCGCCACAGGGCAAATTGGCACTGATTGACGACCCGGCCGGTGGCATTGATATTATGCCGCTGAAACAAAAGAGCATTTCGCTGCATTGGGAGTTTATGTTTACCCGCGCTATGTTCGGCACGCCGGATATGAATGCGCAGCATCAGCTATTGACTGATTTGGCGCGGCTTATTCAGCAAGGCCAGATCAAAACCACGCTAAAACACAGCGCCGGCAGCATTAACGCTGCCAACTTACGCAGCGCACATCAGCTGTTGGAAAGCGGTACTGCTATTGGCAAGGTAGTATTAGAAGGCTGGAATTAATAAGCTGTCGGGCAGCCCGTTGCGGCTGCCCGGCAGTTATCAGGCAATTTGTTGATCGTCGTTCATGCCGGAATACCAGGCTTTAAACAACACTTTCTCCAGCGCCTGCTGCAGCGCTTCGTTAATGGGTAAGTGTTGCTTACCCAATTCATAATCCAGCTCGTTTATCTGCTCTTTGGCCATAATCATCATCGGCGGCGGATCAGATTGCAGCGCTATCAGCGTATCCTGATACGCCAGCGCGCGGTCGGTTTTAATCACCTTACATACCGACAATGAGGTCTGGCCTTGTTTATCACGATAGCCGGCGGCACCGAACAAGCGGCAAATGCCCGGGCGCTGCTGGTACACACTGCATTGGCCCTGTTTGCCGTCAAATGACAGCTTTTGGTAAAAAAAACAGCCCTGAGGCTCTGTTAACTCTTCGAGTTGTGTCAGTGTTTGTTCCGCTTTACCTTGATCAAACAAGTGTAATGCCAGCGGCAACATTTCCAGCACCGTCGCTTCTATCGTCGGTTGCAAACAGCATTCACCGCAGCCGCTGCGGCAATTTAAGCCACGTTGTTGCTGATAAGCTGAAAACGTTGTCGCTATTTCGCCATACACAGCCTCAACACGACGCGATAATTCACGCAGCCGTTGCATTAAAGACTCCGAACGAAATAAGTATAAATTTGGGTTTGCCTGTTAAGGAGCGACGAGATGTCGCACCGGCATTGTACTGAGTTGGTTATTCTGTCAGCAATAGGGGAATGGAAATATATTTCACTTCAGGTTAGCAGCGTGTTGAGCGGCATCGGCCTGGCGATAGCATAACCCTGGGCATAATCAATACCCATGATTTCCAGCGCAGCCAGTGTTTCTGCGCTTTCCACGCATACGGCTATGGTAAGCATCCCCATAGCACCGGCGACGTCGTGGATTGATTTTACGATGGCTTTATCGTAATGATCGTCAAGTACATCACGCACAAAGTGGCCGTCTATTTTAACGAAGTCGGCCGGGAAGTGCTTCAGGTAGCTGTAAGAGGAGAAACCGCTGCCAAAATCGTCCAACGCAATACGACAGCCCAAAGCGCGAAAATGCTCAATAAAGGCCAGGGTGTTTTGCAGATTAACCAGAGCCGCGCTTTCAGTGATCTCAAAGCAAATTTGCTGATACGGAATTTGAAAGCCGCTGAACAATTGCTGCACGTCATCTTTAAATGCCGGATCCAGCAAGGAGCTGCCGGACACATTAATGCTGCACAATGTCAGTTGTTGCAGGTGTTCCGGATGTTGCTTTAACCAGCGGAAATAATGCCGGATCACCCAGCGATCGATTTGTGGCATCAGGCCGTAACGCTCGGCTGAACTTAAGAAGCCGGCCGGAGCAATCAGGTGATTATCATCGCCCTGCAAACGCAGCAACAATTCATAGTGTAAGCCGGTGCCGGTTTTGTTTAAAGCCCGCACAGATTGCTGGTACAGCACAAATTTGTCGTCTTTTATTGCCTGGCGTAGCTGTGCTACCCACTGTACCTCAGCCTGGTGTTGTTGACTGTCTTTGTCACCCTCATCAAATAACTGAATACGGTTGCGGCCTTTATTTTTTGCAATGCCGCAAGCTGCATCGGCTTTTTTTAACACAGTGTCGGCCAGGCTATCGTCTGCGGCTATGTCAGCAATACCAATACTGACACTGACGGGGTAAACATTGTCTTGCCAAATAAAGCGGAACTCACGCATCGCATCGAGGATGCGATAACCCATAGCGAAGGCTTCATTGGCATTTTTGCCAGGCAGCAGAATACCAAATTCATCACTGTCTAACCTGGCCAGCGGCCCGGCCTGGCCGGCAATGCGGTTAAACAGCTCACTGACTTGCTTAAGCAGCGCATCACCGGCGCTGTGGCTGCAACTGTTATTAATCACTTTAAACTGGTCTATGTCGATATACAGCACGGCGCCTTTGCTGCGGCCCGGCGTATCGCACAGCGCTTGTAACTGCTGTTCAAAGTAAAAGCGGTTGTACAAAGCGGTTAAGCTGTCGTGGTTAGCCAGGTAGGCCAGCTGCTCATTGGCCTGTTTCTGCCCGGTAATATCAATCACCGAGCCATGCACAAATGCCTCTTTGCCGTTATCTGAATGGGCAAGCCGCACCGACATCAGCGCCCAAAACGGGCTGTTATCAGCGCGCAAGCCGCGAATTTCGAAGCTGTTCTTGCTGCCCAGCTCAAGTTGGCGCAGCATATGTAACCGCTCGCCCGGGTCTGCATAAAAACGGGCCATACCGGTGCCGCTGATGGCTTGCTCTAAGGCATTGCGATCCGGATAACCGAGAATATCCAACAAGGCCTGGTTAACATTGATTAGACGACCGTCTGCGGTAGTGGTAAACATGCCTTCTACGGCGTTGTGGAAAATATCATGATACTGCTGCATCGATGCGCTGTGCTGTAGTGCAGGCTCGTTAGGCAGGCGGATATTCTGCAGATTAAAACTGGTTAATGCCAGGCACAACAACACTAACGAAAACAGGATGTATAGCCAGTTAACATCAGCCCGTAAATACCCGGCCTGGTGCAATGTCAGCAGCAAAGCACTGCACAGTGTCAGCACACAAGCCCAGACAAAAGTGCGGGCGCGGGCATCTCCGGCCAGGCTGAAACTCAACGCCAACAAAAAATTACTGATTAATACCCAGCACAGCGCTAAGAACAGCAGATACAGTCGCAACTGGCCGTCGGCAAACAGCGGGCTGAATAACAGTAATAAGGCCGCAAAACTGCTGATATGGCTGCAACGGCGCCACCAGTGGCTGGCATAACTTTGCAGTGCATGGCTGGTAAACAGGTTCAAACACAGCAGGGCAGCACCCACAGCAATGTATAAAATGGCTTGGTTAACTTCCGGATATTCCGGCCACAGCACAGCGAAGGCCATGCCGTTCAAAATGGCGACCACCAACGCAAAGCTGATAAAGAAGCCGGTGTAATACAGGTAGTGCCTGGCTTTACTGTGGATAAACAGCACCAGATTATACAATGCCAGTAATACTAAAATACCCTGCAATAAGCCATCCAGCATAGCGTTTTGCTGCATGGTGGCAACGAAGTTGTCGTGGCGCCATAACCGGATGTCGCCGGGTATCACGGCCGCATCTTGTATCTTGATATAAATATCCGTTTCTTCGTCCGGCAGCAGGGTCAGGCTTGCGGCAAAACTGCGGTAGGGCAAGGCACGCTCGCTATACGGATAACTGTTGCCGGAGCGGGTAAGCAGCTTAATATCTTTGCTTTGCCGCTGCAGTTGGTACATTTCTATCTTATCTGCCAGCGGAAAGTCATATTCGAGAATGCTGTGCAACGGTCTGTTGCCGGTGTTATGCAACCTGGCAAACAGCCACACCGCCTGGTCTTCTTCAAACAGCAAACTTTGCTGCCGGGTTATCAGGCTAAAGCTGTGATGATGTACCGGATCGGCCAGTAAATCGTCCAGCGTCATGTTAGCCGGTGTGACTAAAAAGTATAGCTGGCGCAGGCTTTGTTGCCCGGCCAAAGGGCTTTGCAGGGGGTTAACTTCAGCGTGAAAGGCGTGAGCAGCGCCGGTGAGTAAGCCAAGCAGCAGTATCACAATATGCATGGTGCTTCTCACGGTTACAGCGCTCCCTATGGCGGTCTACATTGTTAATGTTTTAGCGGCGAACATTAACATAGAGCGGCTTATGGTGTCAGCAGAAAATCAAATTTTGCATGGCTTTGCCCGAGATCAAGCTTGTAGCCGTTTATATGGCTTGAGCATTCAGCAACTTAGGTTATAACTAAACGGTACTATAACGATAACGGAGATTCTATGAGACAGTGGATAGCGGGCGCCGCCCTGATGTTAACAGCTGTTGCCGCTCAAGCGGCAGATCCGCAACTGGGTAAAGCCAAGGCCGCAGTATGCGCGGCTTGCCATGGCGCCAATGGTATTTCGATCATTCCGGATTACCCTAATCTGGCCGGGCAGAAAGTAAAATACCTGGAAAGCTCGATCAAAGCTTATCGTGACGGTGAACGGAAAAACCCGATTATGTCGCCGATGGCCAGCGGTTTATCTGACGCAGACATTGCCAATTTGGCCGCATTTTACGCCGGGCTGCCGGCCGGCGGCTGAGCTTCATCACTCAGGTAATCACTGATGGCGTCGATAAAGTCGGCGCCGTAACGGCTGAGTTTGGTTTGGCCCACACCGGAAATCGCCAGCAAGCTGCGGTTATCGGTAGGCAGTTGCTGGCACATTTCTATCAGGCTGGCGTCGCTGAATACCACAAAAGGTGCTACATCATCACGGGCAGCGATATGCTTACGCAGGGCTTTTAACTTAGCAAATAAGGTGCGGTCGTATTGCTGCTTACTTAAGCGTTGCGGCTCGCGTTTTACGCTCTGCAACCTGGGCACAGCTAACGACAACGCCGTCTCGCCGCGTAATACCGGCCGTGCTGCCGGTTGCAGCTTTAACACCGAGTGGGCGGTAATGTCTTGTTGCAACAGACCAAAATGAATTAACTGGCGCAGTATGCTTAGCCAGTAGTCGTGGCTTAAGTCTTTGCCCAAGCCCCAGGTTGACAATTTATCGTGCTGTAATTCAACAATTTTTTGATTCTGGCCACCGCGTAGTACATCAATAACATGGTGCATACCAAAGCTTTGGCCAACACGGTACACACAGGACAACGCCTTTTGCGCCAGCTCGGTACCGTCAAACTGTTGCGGTGGTTGCAGGCAAATATCGCAGTTGCCGCAGCTTTGTTGCCTGGCTTCACCAAAATAGTTCAGCAGCACCTGACGCCGGCAAATTTGCGCTTCGGCAAAGGCTGCCATGGCTAAAAAACGCTGCCAGGCCACTTCAGCGCGTTGCGGGTTTTCTTCGGCTTCCAGCCAGCGTTTCATCCGCGCAATATCGGCCGGGTCAAACAGCAAGATGGCTTCCGCGGCTACGCCGTCGCGGCCGGCACGGCCGGTTTCCTGATAATAGGCTTCGATGGTGCGCGGCAGTTCAAAGTGCACCACATAGCGGATATTCGATTTGTTAACGCCCATACCAAAGGCAACAGTGGCGACAATCAGCTGATAATCGTCGCGCTTAAAGGCGTCCTGTACGGCATTGCGCTGCTCACTGCTTAGTCCGGCGTGATAGGCGGCCGCATTAAAGCCGCGCTGTTTCAGCTGTTCGGTTAACTCATCCACTTTGCGCCGCGAGCTGCAATACACGATGCCGCTGGCGCCGTCCTGCTGCTGTAAATAGGCGGTTAGTTGTTCTACCGGGCGGAATTTTTCCTGCACGGTGTAGCGGATATTGGGCCGGTCAAAGCTGCCAAGGTGAATATACGGCTGCTGCAGTGTCAGTTGCCGGGTTATATCCTGCCGCGTGGCGCCATCGGCAGTGGCCGTCAGTGCCATCAGCGGCACTCCGGCAAAACGCTGCTTCAGCAGCGCCAGGGCCATATAGTCGGGGCGAAAATCATGGCCCCACTGTGAAATACAGTGCGCTTCGTCAATGGCAAATAAGCTGACGCCGACCTCTTGTAACCGATCAAGAAAGTTAGGCTGTAACAAGCGCTCTGGCGCGACATACAGCAGTTTCAGCTCACCGCGGCGCAACCTGGCAAACACCTGCAGCACTTCTTCGCGGCTTAAGCTGCTGTTAACAAATTCGGCGGCAATACCGTTGGCTTTAAGCGCGTCGACCTGATCTTTCATCAGCGACATCAGCGGCGATACCACTATGGTAACCTGCGGCAACAGCAAAGCGGGTAGTTGATAGCACAGCGATTTACCGCCACCGGTGGGCATCAGCACAAAGCTGTCGCGTTGCTGCAGCGCCGCCTGAATCACTTCAGCCTGGCCGTCGCGAAACTCACTGTAACCGAAGGCTTGTTTTAACAGAGGTAGTAAATCTTGTATCACGGTTTTATCACGTTGTGTGGTCAGCTGGCCCGAAACAGCCGCCATTCTAATCAGAAACGCGCCGTACAGAAACAATAAAATGTCATCAAGCCTTGCCTGGCCGGCACAGTCGGCTACACTGCGGGATAATAATAAAGGTCTTACCAGTGAGAATGCTATGCAAAACAGCCCGTTACTACCTATGATCACCAATGCGTTTGATCAAATGCCGTTTAACCGTTTATTAGGTTTAAAGGTAACCCGCTTTGCTGAAGATGGGGTTGAAGTGTGTTTTGCCTGGTCAGAACAACTGATTGGCAACCCGCTGCAGCAAATTTTGCATGGCGGCGTTATTGCTTCGGTGCTGGATGTAGCCGGTGGCATTATGGCGGTGTCCAGTGCTTTGGGGCGCTTGACCGATGTGGCCCCGGCAGAGTTGGTAGAGCGGCTTGGTAAAATGAGCACCATTGATATCCGCACCGATTACCTGCGCCCGGGCCGCGGCGAGCAGTTTATTGCCACCGCCAGAGTGATCCGCGCCGGCAATAAAGTGGCGGTATGCCGGATGGAGCTGCACAACGAACAGGGACTGCATATCGCGCTGGGTACCGGCACTTATTTAGTTGGCTGACCGGTTTTTACCGTTAAGTGTCCTGCGCTTAGCCATAAAAGCGGCGTATAATAGCGGCTCATTTACCGGAGCCTGCCTGCATGTCGTTAAGCCGCGAACAAAAACTGGGTGGTATCTTTGCCGCCAGTGCCTACAGTTTATGGGGCGTGGCCCCGCTGTACTTTAAACAAATCGATTTTATTCCTGCCGCCGAAATTCTGCTGCACCGTATTGTTTGGTCGTTTTTACTGCTGTTTATTGTGCTGCTGGCATTAAGGCAGGGCACTAAAGTGTTGGCAATATTACGCCAGCCCAAAATGCTCGGCTGGTTACTGGTGTCGGCGTTGCTATTGGGTGGTAACTGGGGGCTGTTTATCTGGGCGGTAAACAATAACCATATGCTGGACGCCAGCCTGGGTTATTACATTAATCCGCTGCTGAATGTGCTGCTGGGCATGCTGTTTCTCGGTGAGCGGCTGCGTAAGCTGCAGTGGGGCGCGGTTGCGCTGGCGACCAGCGGCGTGTTGCTGCAACTGATCACCTTTGGTTCCTTACCCTGGATAGCGCTGACGCTGGCAGGTTCGTTTGCTATTTACGGTTTAATGCGTAAAAAACTGGCGGTAGATGCTATCACCGGCTTGTTTTATGAATCGGTGTTGTTGCTGCCGTTGGCGCTGTGGTACTGGTGGCAGTTTGCCGACAGCAGTGCAGCTAACCTGCTGCAGAACAGTTGGCAGTTAAACGGTTACCTGATGGCTGCCGGCCTGGTTACCACAGTACCGTTGCTATGCTTTATTGCCGGGGCGCGGCGCCTGCAGTTATCTACCATGGGTTTTTTCCAGTATATCGGCCCCAGCTTTATGTTTGTGTTTGGTGTCTGGTTATACCATGAACCTTTCGCAGCAGAACGCTTTGTAACCTTTGGTTTAATTTGGCTGGCGCTGTTACTGTATACCGCAGATGCGTGGCAATTTAACCGCCGGCGTTATCGCCAGGCAGCGCTAAAATAGCGTAAGCTTAGAACGAACATAATAACGGAGCGTTTTGATGGCTAATACCATTGATTTAATTGCGGTTATCTGGTTTTTCGGCCTATGGATTGGCTATACATTATTTGCCAAACGCCGCGCTAAAGTGGTCAGTTGTTTGTCGTTTGAGCTGCGGCGTAAACGCAACGACTGGATGCAAAAAATGCTGCTGCGTGATAACAAGATGGCCGATGTCGGGCTTATCTCTACCTTAGAACGTAATGTCACTTTTTTTGCTTCCAGCACCTTGTTAATTCTGGCCGGTTTACTCACGGTAATGACAGCTGCAGACAAGTTAAGCCTGATGCTGACCAACCTGGTGCCCTGGGCCAGCTACAGCGAAAGTTCGGTGCAGCTCAAGCTGTTACTGCTGAGCTTTATTTATGTGTTTGCCTTTTTTCAGTTCACCTGGTCGCTGCGCCAATACGGTTTTTGCGGTGTATTAATTGGCGCCGCACCGGATGGCCGCGGCATGACATCAGACGAGCAACAACTGTACGCTAACCGTGCTGCTAAAGTAATCGATCAGGCTGGCCATTCGTTTAACTATGGCTTGCGCTCAATTTACTTTTCGCTGTCCGCGCTTACCTGGTTTATTGACCCCATCCTGTTTATGGTGGCGTCGGTAGTGGTAATGCTGGTAATGAAACAGCGCGAGTTTCACTCTAAGGTTCTAAAAGCGCTGCAGGAGTGTTAAATACTCTTGGCCTAACAATAAAAAAGGGCAGCAATCGCTGCCCTTTTGCCATATGTGTTGCTCAGTTTTGCCGGATTTCAAAAGCACGTACAACGCGTGCTACACCATCAACATGGCGGGCAATATCTACTGCTTTGGCGGCTTCCTGGTCGTTGACCAGGCCCATTAAAAACACTTCGGCGTTCTCTGTTACTACCTTGATATTTAACCCGCTGACTTGCTCATCGGCCAGTAACTGGGTTTTTACTTTGGTGGATATCCAACTGTCGCGGGTGCGGGTGGTCATGCCGGTATTGTTGCCCAGCCGGATTTGGTTTTGCACGTCGCGTACGCCATCAATCTTAGCCACTAAGGCACCGGCCCGCTGGCGTACTTGCTCGGTACGGGTTTGTCCGGTCAGCAGCATCACACCGTTATAGCTGGTTACGTTAATATTGCTGCCTTCGGCCGTAGCAGGGTCGTCGGCCAGTGCCCTATTGGCTTTTAACACCACGTTTTTATCATCAATTTGCGCGCCCAGGGTACGGCGGTCATTAGCTGAGGTAACAGCAGTAGCGCCACCGGCGACCACCGCTGCTGCGCAGCCCTGCAGTAACGCCAGCAAAGTGCAGGCGCAGAGTAGTTTTACCGTGTTCATATATCTCCTTGTTGTGGAAACAACGTCATATCAATCAGTTCGCACAGGCTGTGCAATAAGAAGGTGTAGCATTCAAAGATGCGCGCACGCCGGTGCGCCGGCACTTTTAATTCGACATCCTGTTGGTTCAGCAAGCCGGACAGTTCGCCGCTGCTGTCCACTGTCAGAGCAATAATTTTCATATCATTGGTTAATGCTGCTTCGACCGCTTTTATTAACGCCGGTTCACTGCCACTGAGTGAGATCACCAATAACACGTCGTTGTTTTGCCCCAGCGCTTTAATTTGTCTGGCCAGATAATCTTGTTGGTGGCTGTGTTGCAGGCTGTTATTGTGCGGTTGCAAGGCCAGTGCCGGTAAACAGGGGCGCTCGGTTTCAAACTGGTCCAGCAGTAACTGGGCAAAGTGGGTGGCCAGGGCCGCTGTCGCGCCTTCGCCGCAGCAGATCACTTTACCGCCGCTAACCAGGTTGTTAACGATAACAAAGGCGGCGTTTTCCAGCGGGCCGGCCAGGCTTTCGCCGGTGGCGATCATGGTTTGAATATTTTCGCTGAACAGTTGGCGGATATGCTCTTGCATCACGGTTTCCTGTGTCGGTTACTACTGCGTAATCGCATTTTTTATCCATTGGTAACGGTACGGTGGCTGGCCTTCAATCGCCAGCACATCCAGCCGGCAAGCGTGATCATGCAACCGGTGCTGCTGTAAATACCAGCGGCTGCTGCGCAGTAATTTCTGCTGCTTGGCAACGGTGACTGCCGCCAGGGCTCCACCAAAGGCGCTGCTGGCGCGGTACTTTACTTCAACAAACACCAGGCTGGCACCATCGCGCATCACTAAATCTATTTCACCGGCTTTACATTGGTAATTCTGCTGCAACAGCGTTAGGCCCTGCTGTTGCAGATATTCTGCGGCAAGTTGTTCATACAGCTGGCCAAGGTTGTTCATGCTGTTGCTCAGGGCTCTTGTATCGGCAATAACCGGTTATTACGATAACTGGCCCAGCTGAGGCGGCGTACTATGCTGCCGTTGCTTTCCAGCCGCAGCTGGCCTGTCAGGCCGGGGAACACGGTAGAGGGCAACTGCTGCTGTTGGCGCAGGCTGCCCACCAGATTATAGGCATCGTAGCCCATGGCAAACAGGCGTTGCAGCGTTTCGTCCTGCTCCGGAAACAGCTGTTGGTAGGTACTGCGCAACGCCACGCTGTTTTGCTCGCCCAGCATCCACGGCATTTCGGTAAAGGTTAAGCCGTTTAAATCGCGCAGGTCGGTGCTGTCCAGCCCGGTGCTGTGGCTGCGTGAACTGGCATATACCGGTACACGTGGTGCAGTTTGGCTCACTGACACATCAACAAAGGGCTTAAATAAACGCGTTTGTACCGGGTCGGCTATCAGGTAAATGGCATCAATATCCAGCCGGCTGTGCGGATCGGCTTCCAGCTTGGGCGACACCAAGCCGCTGATCTGTTTTACCCGCTCACGGCTGCGGTCGGTTTCCAGTACACGGTTAATTAAGCCTTCGAGCTCTTCTTTACTGTTAAAACGGTGCTGCTCCGGTGCACTGTTACCCAGCTCCTGCCAGCGGGCGGCAAAGCGTTGCTGCATGCGCACACTGATATTGTTGGCCGAGCTTATCACCACCGGGCGGCGGTAATTTTTCTGCTGGAACAAGGCTGCCATTTGCGCAGCTTCATCTTCCATGCTCAGGGCAAAGTAAAATTGCTCCGGCTTGTGCTGATAGTTGCTGTCGCGGCTGTTTAAAAACAACGTAGGCCAGCGCCAGTCTGCCAGGCGGCTGATGGTATCTACCTGGTCTTTTAACAGCGGGCCTATAACAAAACCGGCTTGCGCTTGCTCAATCTGGCGCTGCAGTTCGTCGGCGGCCAACTGGCTGTCAATAAACACCAGACCAGTGGCAGAGTTATTGCCGGCGGCGGCTAAGATACCATATTGCACGGCCTGTGCATGTTGACGAAATTGGCCATTAAGCGGCAACAACACGGCAATACGCTGCGGTTGATAAGGGGTAAGGCTAAGCAGTTGTTGTACGGCATCAGGCAGTTGCTGAGCTTGCGGCAGCATCGGGTAACGGCGTTGCCAATCGGCAAAAGCTTGTTGCAGCGCCTGCGGCTGGCCAATGTAACGGCGGCTTAACAGTGCCAGGTTTAACCAGGCACTGCTGATTTGGTTGGCACCTACCCGCAGTGTTTCTAACTGACTGTCGCTCAGGGCAGATAAGTTTTGCCACAACATATCGCTGTGCTGCGGGTAACGCTGCACGGCGTCGCTTTGCTGTGTCAGCTGCAGCAGGTTGCGGCTGGCCGCCAGATAACGTTGTTGTTGGGTCAGGTATTGGCTGCTAAGCCAGAGAAAATCGGTTCTGTCGCCCGGGTCTATGTCAGACAACGCTGTATTGTCGAGCAATTGTAGCAGGCTGTTTTGCTGCTCAGTGGCAAGATAAGCCTGCAGCAACACCAGTTTATTTTGCCGTTGGATCAGCGGATACGGGCTTTGTTTCAGGTTTTCGCTGATCGCCAGCGCCAGCAGGTAATCTTGCTCGGTTATAGCCTGGCGCGCAGCTTTAAGTAAATGATAATGCTGTGGCTCGGCCTGATAATTCGCCGCCAGCCGGTATAGCTGGCGTGCCGGCACGGCCGCAGTTTGCTGTGCTGTACTGTCTGTAGCGGTTGGTTGGCCGCTAAGCGGCGGTTTTACCGGGCTTTGGGCACAGCCGGCAAGCACCGTACACAGGCCGATAAATAACAGAGGCTTTAATTTGCTGGAAGTCACAATGCGCAGTACCATAGCGAAACAATGGTCTTATCTTACTGAGACTGCCGGTTAAGCTCAAACAAATAGCGTACATTAATCATCAAATGGCAAAAGAAAACGGTTTTTTATATGTAGTGGCCACCCCGATTGGTAATTTGGACGACATCAGCCAGCGCGCTATCAGCACCTTACAGCAGGTCGATTGGATAGCAGCAGAAGACACCCGCCACACCGGGCGCTTGCTGTCGCATCTGGGTATTAACGCCAAAACCCTGGCGTTGCATGACCATAACGAGAAGCAACGCGCCGCCGGCATTATTCAAAAATGTCTGGCCGGTGAGCATGTTGCACTGGTATCTGATGCCGGTACGCCACTGATCAGCGATCCCGGTTACAGCTTAGTACGCCAGTGCCGCGACGCCGGGGTGCGGGTTATTCCCATTCCCGGCCCTTGTGCGTTAATTACTGCCTTGTGCGCCGCCGGCTTACCCACCGACAAATTCCATTTTATCGGCTTTTTATTGCCGAAAAGCCAACAGCGGCAAAACCAGCTATCCGACATTCCGGCCGGGGTCGGCACCATTATTTGCTACGACACCGCCAGGCGGATTAAAGACACGCTACAGGATGTGGTTGCTGTGTTTGGGCCAGAGCGCGAGCTGGTGCTGGCCAAAGAGCTGACCAAAACCTTTGAGCATCTGGAATACGGTACCGCGGCGCAAATTACCGCCTGGTTGGAAGCCGATCCGCAGCGCTGCCAGGGCGAAATGGTGCTGATGATAGCTCCGACACCAAAAGCAGAAAGTGAAGTAAGCGATGCCGAACTTGGCACCCTTAAACTGTTGCTAACCGAGTTGCCGCTGAAAAAGGCCGCCGCCTTAACGGCACAAATTCATGGCGGCAAGAAAAACGCCCTGTATAAAGTGGCACTGCAATTGTCTGGTGAAACTGAATAAAACCGGTATAATTGCCGCCGTGAGTTGGCCAAGACAATCGCTGCCTGCGCAAGCAGGGGGAGGAAAGTCCGGGCTCCACAGGGCAGGGTGCCAGGTAACGCCTGGGGGGCGTGAGCCTACGACCAGTGCAACAGAGAGCAAACCGCCGATGGCCCGCGCAAGTGGGATCAGGTAAGGGTGAAAGGGTGCGGTAAGAGCGCACCGCGCGGCTGGCAACAGTTCGTGGCACGGTAAACTCCACCCGGAGCAAGATCAAATAGGCCCCCTTTGGCGCGGCCCGCGTTGGGGGCGGGTAGATTGCTTGAGGCTTAAGGCGACTTAAGTCCTAGAGGAATGATTGTCACTCTGGCAACAGAGCACAGAACCCGGCTTAACGGCCGGCTCACACCAAACACCACAAAAACCGCAGCTGTAACAGGTTGCGGTTTTTTGTTTTACGCGCTCTGCGGTTTTACTGCTTACTCTGTTGGAAAAGCCATCATTACTTAACGTTTGATTTGTAAAGCTTGTTGCAGAACTGACCGAAAAATAACTTGTCAGTTTGCAATTATTTGTATATCTTGCGCCTGTTCAGCTTGTGTTCATTTTTTAAGCGCCTCTCACAGGCTAAGACAATTAAAGGGCAAACTGCACCGAAAGGGCAGGACGCAAAGCCGCTGGTCTAATAATGTTCGTTACGGATGTTAATGATGGCAGTGGTTGCATTAGCTTAGTCGCATATGCCGAAGTAGCCAGCGTTGCTGTTTACATCGTCCGGCCTGCACTTTCTATGTGGTTTTTCCTTACTTATCGGCAGCCATAGCTGCTGCCAGACCATTGCAGGATATAGGAATTGCGCTTAGCAATTGTGTGAAGCATATGACTCAATATATAAAACAGATCTTATTGGTTTGCCTAAGCATAATACTGCTTAGTGCATGCGCTCAAAGCAAATCTCCGGGACAAAGTAAACCTCCGGTACAAAGCTATCCGCACAGCGACATTGAAATTAAATATGCAGTTCGCCATTTTGAAGCAGACTTAATTCAGTCAGTACCGAAGTTTAAAGGCAACTATCTTAGCCGTGAGCAGCTTGAAACGATAATCAGAAAACAGTTTATCAACCTGCTGAAAGAGCAAAACCTGCTGGCAGCAGAAGGCGATATCAACGTAGTTGATTTGGACATCTTTGTTGATTATTCCCGTCGTTTTGTCGGCGATGGTACCCCTTTTCCGGTAGAAAAAATGGTGTCGCCAATAATTGCATTGCATGAGAGCAGCTACTTAGGCGATGTGGTTATTCGCAGCAAAGTTACCAGCGGCATGGCACTTGAGGATGCATTTAACGGCCTCACCACTCACAATATTGAGCTTGAACACAAAACCGCGCAAGCCATTGCCAACAGCTTGATGAAGCGCTTGAATAGCGTCAGCCAATATGACAAGAATGCGTTTGCCGCAATAACTGCCGGTATGTCCGCGGAGCAGATAAAGCAGAAGCGTCGGTATACCAAAAAAGAGATACTAACCAAGGCTAAACCGGCCGGTTTAGCATCAGAGCAATACCTGCCTGAAGAACTGGTGCAAAGTTATCTGCTGTCGTTAACGCAGGGTAATGCCGCTACACGCATTGAGCTGTATAAACAGCTGATCTCTGAATGGAATAACAGCACTGCTGTGTATGACGCTATTAACACCAGGGTATTAGCGGGTTACCAAAGCACCGCTGCTGCGGACGTAGAAGAAATGACTTGGGCAACCAAAGCGTTAGCTTATTCAGGTTTAGAGCGTTACAGGTCAACATTGGATACAGTAATGGCCAGTGATGCACCGCAAAAGCTGCAGGGCTATGTTACAAACTACCTTGAGACGATGACTGTGCGTTCGGAACAGGCCCAAGTGATCCATGATGTTTCAACAATGTACCCTGAACTGGATTGGCAAACTAACCAACTGATGAATATGCTGAACAGCAGTGACGGCTCGTTACGGCTTAACGCAGTAAAAATTATTTATAAACAGCAGCCCAATAATGAGCGGTTACTGGATGAACTAAGCGACATTCTGCAACGCGAAGCCAAGGTGCAGCGTAACCGCTACGCCGGCTACTCTGATTTCCATGCCTGGAGTTGCAGGGTACTGGGTAGCTCCGGCAATGCTAAGTACAAAGCTGTTTTAGCTGACCTCGCCGAAAATGCATACACCTATAAAGTGCGTGAATTTGCCGGTAAGTTTGTTCGCAAACTGTAAGCATTAAATTTAGCGACATCCGGCTAAGTGGTTGTCGCTTATTCTGCCCTTGGTAATTATTTAACTGGTATCAGGACGACAATGATGATGAAAAGCGGGGCGGAGCCTGCAGCCACTTACAAAACTATTAGCTAAAAAGTATGAGATCAGTGCGGAGCATTTTCGGCGTCTGGTAATACTACATTTTATAACTATTACGGAAAGATTAGGGGCGATTATGCTTAAAAAAACACTATTCACATCATGCTTATTAATACTGTTTCTCACTTCATGCTCGTCGTATCAATACAAGCAATATGAAGCCACTATTGATAAGGGGAATACTCCAATTCTTGATTTGTCTCAGGATGGTGATGCAGCATCAGTTATTTATTTTAACTCAGTAACATACAGAACTATGGGCATTGCCTTCCACAGGCTTTTGTTAGCGACAGGCCTTAATGGAAAGGTGCTTAAGGGGGCGGGAAGGCATGCGTTGCTTGATGTAAATGGTTATCAGGCTATTAAAGTTCCTGCAGGGATCCACACTCTGGATTACTGCTGGGTATCAATGAATGCGCTTGGCAGCGGTGGTGCAAAATGTAACTTCAAAGCGAAAGATGTGCTATTTGAACCGGGAAAAAACTATCTGGTTAATTGGCAAAGCAGTAGCAGTATTAAAGGTGCTCCCGGCGGAAGTGAGCACCAGATTAACATTAAAACCTTTATAAGTGATTTTGATACAGGGGAAGTTGTATACCCTAAATAGGTTTTAACTCCAACCTCTGACCATGAGTTTAGCCCTCGCATGCAATGTTATAACTCGCAGCATCAAGTAAATATCAGCAGTGGCGCAACCTGTTGTGCCACTGTTCTGTTGTGAATCCCGCCTGTTTTTCTGTTTTTCCTTTTCCCAGAAAAATCATTACTACTTAGCGCTTAGTTTGTAAAGCTTGTTGCAAAATTGGCTAAAAAATAACTTGTTAATTTGTAATTATTTGTATATCTTGCCCGCGTTCAGCTTGCGTTAATGCAATAGCGTTTTCGTCTTAAGCTAAGACAATTAAAAGGCAAACTGTACCGAAAGGTCAGGACGCAAAGCCGCTGGTCTAATGATGTTCGTTATGAACATTAATGATGGCAGTGGTTGCATTAGCTTAGTCACATCTGTTTGATGTCAATCATAACGGCATTTCTGCCGTTGTCTGATTATGCCTATCTATGCCGTCTGTCTTTATTCGTCGCGGGGCGCAGCCATTGCGACTTCTTCATTTTATTTGCCATTGATGCCAAAGCGCATCGGGCGATGTTTTTTTGTACGGAGAGTAATAAAGATGTTGAAAAAGAGCTTAGCCCTGAGTGTAGTGTATGCGTTAACGCTGGCTGGTTTGACAGCCTGTGGTGGTGGATCTGACAGTGGTACGGAAGCGCCGGTTGCAGTGCCAAATCCAACTACACCTACTACGCCAACAACTCCGACTCCACCTACAGTGGTGTTACCTGAGTTTGCTTCAGCAACCTATGTGCGTGAGAATTTGGGTAAGCTTACTGAAGTGGTGTTGCTTGGCGATGACCTATACTACGTTAGTCTTTCTGACGAAGGCAGTTTGCTGGGGCATTTTACCCAAATTAACGAACATATTGTGGATGGTAAAATTGTCGAAGCAGCCGGCTTTTATAAAATGCCTGCTGATACAGCGTTAAAAGCCGGCCAATTCAGTGCTGAGCTGACAGTAAGCAGCAATACAGTAAACAGTATGACGAGCCTGACACTGGAAAGTACAAGTGGCGCAGGTAGCCAATTGGTAATAAGCAGTGGCACCTTGAGCACAGTAACCAACATTGTTGATATCAGCGCTATGAATGATGGCTGGTCGGCGGAGGCAAACTTCAGCGAATTTAATATTGATGCCGGTTTAAACCTGACTGCGGTTGATAAAGATAACTGTAAAATCAGCGGTACCCTGACCTTACAAGACAATGACGTTTTTGCTGCCTCATTAAACTATGCTGACTGTGATACAGCCGGGCAATACGAAGGCGTGTTATGGTCTTACAGCTTTGATGGTGTAACTTATCTGAAGTGGTTTGCCTTAGATAGCGAAGACAACGCTGTTACCGGTATTGTTGATGATTTCACTTCACAGCAAGACGCTCTGGCACTTAACGGTGAATTACAACCTGCATTATATATTGGTGCAATTGGTCGTTCATTGATCAGTAAAGGTAATAAAGTTTACTATCGCGGCGGTGTAATAGGTGGAAACTATGTGTTTTCTTATACAGCGCCTGCAGTTGTAGCCGTATTAGATGCTGACGGTTCAGGCATAAGCTTGCCATCAAATAATTTGGTTGCTGCGTCGCTGACTATGCCGGTACCAAACAGTAAGGACCATAAGCTTAGTGGCAACATTGTGTTATCAAATGATATTGAAGAGTCATTTTCCGGTCTGGAACAAGTTGCCCAGTCGTCTTTGTTAGCTAATATAGCCGGCAATTGGGGCAACTTAACTATCGCTGAAGATGGCACTGTCAGTGGCACTGTAGATGATTGTACTGTCACCGGCGGCTCGGTAACAAATTATGTGGCATCAATTGCTGATATGCAGTTGTCTTTAACCGGGTGCAGTGTCACTGGTGATTTCAATGGCGTAGTGGCTGGTGTTAAGCAAAGCAGCGGTGATGCAATTGTTTTTAATTTAGTTACGCTGACAGATGGCAAAGTTGAATCTAGTTATAGCGGTGTATTACTGCGTGACTAAAGCGGTTTAGTTTAAAAAGCCGTGGTAGTTAACTACCACGGCTTTTTTTATGTAGGTAAGTCAGGCTTACATAAATTTATATTCCAGCAATAACGTATAGGCACGGCCGCGTGGGTCGGCTATACGGGTTTCCCAGCCGGCGCCGGCAGCAAAGTCGTTTTGGTGCGCGGTAAATGGCGGGTCTTCGTCAAACAGGTTTTTAATACCAAAGGTAACCGTCATGGCGTCGATACCGCTATAGCTTACGCTATAGTTGTAGGTAACATAGCTGTCAACTTTCGGGTTCCAGCCGGCCGGCACATAACTGCCGTTGGCTACACTTACCGGCTCTTCGTCGGTATAACCGTCACGATACACTTGGGTTAAACTGTGGCTCCAGTCGCCCAGCGCATAGCTGGCGTTAAGCGTGTGTTTCCACTTGATCGGCAGGTTGTAGTAACGCACATACTCGCCCACCAGGTTTTCGCTGTAGGGCAGTGAGTCGAGGCCTTTGGTTTTAAAGGTATCAATATAGCTGCCGTTAAGGTTAATTCGCCACGCGCCGCCTGCCAGCTCGCCGGTCAGGTTGGCATCAATTTCAATGCCGCGGGTTAGGGTACCACCTGAGTTAATGTAACGGCGGTCAATTGCCACTACATCACCGTCGGCGTTACGCAGCCAGTTTGCGGCGAACAGATCGTAGTTGTCAATCAGCACATCGCGCGGTGCTGAACGGATGGTATCGGTGCGCTCAATTTCCCACCAGTCGACACTGATATTAAAGTAATCTACCGGTACAACAACAAAGCCCAGACTTTTCTGTTCCGACTCTTCCGGGTCCAGATCTGTTTTACCACCGAAAATTTCCACCGGCTGAATAAGCTCGCAACCGGCGACATTTTCATCGGCAACGCCACCGGGACAGGTCGCCGGATCAGCTAAATCCAGCCCGGTATATTGTGCTTCTGTCAGGCCGTTAAACAGCTGATTAAACGACGGTACTTTAAAGCCGGTGCTGTACGCGCCGCGGAACATCAGCTCTTCCATTGGCCGGTAACTGAAAGACACTTTAGGGTTGGTGGTGCTGCCAAAGCCGTCGTATTTGTCGTAACGGCCGGCCAGGGTAACATCAAGGTTATCCAGCAGCGGCAGGTATACTTCGGCAAATACCGCCTTGATATCACGGCTTACTTTGTCCAGCACATTGGCATTGTCGAACGGTGCCAGGAACACAGCACGCATGTCGGCACGCTCGTCGCCGTTAAACTTAAACTCTTCGCGGCGTAAATCGGTACCCAGTGCCATCATAATATTGCCGCCGGGCAATTCAAATGGCAGCTCACCGGAGACGGTGGCGTCGATTTGGGTCATGATGGATTCACCACCATACAGTTTTACGCCCTGTGCGGAAGCTGCATTCAGTGCTGCCATGCCGGCGTCTGACTGGCTTTGTCCCGGCAGTAAAAACGGGTCAATCAGGCCACTGCCCAGCGCTTGCTGCAGAGCATCCGTAAAGTAATAGCCATTGCCCAGTTCAGATTCAGACTCACTGGATGCACGTGAAATGCCGACGTTGTAATCCCAATCGGCCACCACCCCTTCAAAAGCCGCCAGCAAACGGTAAGACTTGGTCGTGGTGTCAATTTCACGGCCACCACAGGCCATACAGCGCCAACGATACGCAATGGACTCACCGTAATTCAGTTGATCGGCACCAAAGTAACCGGCCAGCGCATCGTAAATCCGGTCGTAGGATGCACCGGTGCTTGGGTACCAGGTGTCCGGGCCAAAGGTTGAACCGGGAGAAATCTGGTAGGGTTCAAAGGCTTTGCTGACATCAACCTGAGAGGCAACGAATTCAAAGGTTGCCATATGATCTGCTGCCAGTTTAATGCTGGCGCGGCCGATAAAGTCGACACTCTCCTGCGGTTGCTGAATGCGCGCCGCGGCCGGATAATCCCAGGCGCAAGCATAACGTGATGACTCAGAGCTCCATAATTGATGATCATAAGGCCCCATCAAATCGCCGCCGCTGGCACAGCCGTCAGCGCCGGGTAAATCCAGGATGTTTACGGCGGTAACAGACTGGCCGTCCAGTGGGTCAACCAGGCCGGCTCCAATCAGGTTAGCATCGGCGCCACGATTAAACACCGTTGCAAAAGGGGTGCCGCGGGTGTCGGGTGACAAGCCGCGATTTGGCTGAAAGGTGGTGGAAAAATCGCGGTCCGTGCCGGCCAGCAGTTCATTTTTCTTATACGACAGGGTGCCAAACACATTCCAGCCGTCTTTATTAATGTCGCCGGTACCAAGCAGCAGGTTAGTACGGTAGATATTACCGCCGCCGGCTTCGGTGTGGTCGGCAAAGGCTGAGACTTCGGTGCCGGTATAGTCGCGTTTGGTAATAAAGTTAATTACGCCGCCGATAGCATCGGTGCCGTATACCGCTGAAGCGCCGTCGCGCAGTACTTCAACCCGTTCCAGCGCCGCAAACGGAATGGCATTTAAATCTACAGCGCGGCCTTTTAAACCGTGCGTGGCCACGCGGCGGCCGTTTAATAATACCAGGGTGGCATCTGCTCCCTGGCCGCGCAGGTTAGCGCCGGACACGCCGTTATTGCCGCGTTGTTCCTCAGACACTATGCCGCCGTTACTGGCCAGGTTATCTGACGAGTTACCGGCAATATTCATTTGCAGCAATAACTGCTCGGCTGAGGTGATACCAGCCGCATCAATATCTGCCCGGCTGAACACCGTAATGGGTAAATCACCTTCCAGTGCGGTACGTTTAATACTGGAACCGGTTACACGGATCCGCTCTACTTTGGCATCTGCTGCTGAGTCGTCTGCTTGCTGAGCGACGTCCTGAGCATATACTTGTGTACTCAGCCCTGCGAGGGTAAGGGCCTGAATGAGTTTATTCAACTTCATCACTATCTCTCCTGGAGTTGCGTTATTCTGTTTTTATGGCTATCCGTTACCCGGGTCTGATCGCCCGTTTTCTCTGAAAATGCAAAACGTTTATTTTCTGCACAAAATTAACATAGCAATATTTTATTTCTTTTGAAAATAATTTATGCTGAATTTTGAAAATAATTGGAATATTTCATTCCAAGGCGCTATGTTGGCATACAGAGAGTGGCTGTTAACGCCAGAGAGTAAGCGCTGCTGAAGGAGCCGGCATGAAGAAAATAGTGTGGTTGTTATGCTGCTGGCCGTTAGTGTTAGCGGCGCAAACAACAGTAAAGTTTAGTTCTGATGTGCCCCTGCTGCAGGCAGAACAGATGAACCCACGGTTTTGGCAGACGAAATTAGCTGCGCCGGATCAGTTGCTGTTAACACCGGCTCAGATAGCACAGCGCAATAACGAAACCTTTACCCTGCAAAGTGAGATGCAAAGCCTGCACAGCTTACCGCCGCAGTATAATAAGGCGGAACTGAGCGGCATTATTCAAAGCGTTAGTAAGGTTGCAACCACAGCGCGTTTTTATACTGACGGCACGGCCTTAACGCCGCAGCACTGGCAGCACTACCTTAGCTTATTGGCATTGGAGCAGGTGCAGGCGGTAAACCCGCTGCGTTTTGCTTTGGTGGTTAAACGCACGGCGTTGCGCGCCTTTCCAAGCCACGACAGGGTAGTGAATGAGCAGCACAACGCCGATTTGGATCGCTTTGCTGAAACGGCGCTGTTTCCCGCCGATGCGGTCGCGGTGTTACACCGCAGTGCTGACAAACAGTGGTTGTTGGTACGCAGCTTTAATTACACCGGCTGGGTGCAAGCTGCTGATGTAGCTATTGGCAGCAAACAACAGGTGCTGGCTTACACAGAGCAACAGCCGTTTATTGTGGTAACCGGGGCAAAGGTTCACACCGCATTTAACCCGCAGCAGGCGGCGGTGTCTGAACTGCAACTGGATATGGGCGTGCGCTTGCCGCTACTCAGTGCCGCTGAGCTGGGCTTTAATGTGCACGGGCAAAACCCTGTTGCCAGTTATATCGTGCAGTTACCATTGCGGCAAACCGATGGCAGCCTGAGCTTTAGCCCGGCGCTGTTGCCGCTTAGCGCCGATGTGCAGCAGGGCTATTTGGCCTATACGCCGCGTAATATTCTGGCGCAGGCGTTTAAGTTTCTTGGCGAGCGTTACGGTTGGGGCCATGATTATAACGGCCGCGACTGCACCGGCTTTATCTCTGAGATTTTCCGCAGCTTTGGCTTGCTTATGCCGCGCAACTCCGGCCAACAGGGTAATGGTGACTATGGCCGCAATATCCGTTTTAGCACCGACAGCACTGTAGCGGATAAACAAGCGGCGTTGGCACAATTGCAAGCGGGGGATTTATTGTATTTCCCGAGCCATGTTGGCTTGTATCTGGGTACGGTAAACGGCCAGCCGTTTATGATCCATGATGTTAATACGCTGCTGTATCCGCACAGCGACGGTAGTATTTACCGCGGTACTCTTAATGGTGTAGCGGTTACGCCGCTGCTGCCATTATATGCAACAGAGCAACAATCCTATTTTGATGCAATGTACGCCATTAAGTCATTGCGCTAGCAGAGGTAGCTATGAAAATAACCGATATTCGGCTGGGGATGTTACGGGTGCCTCTGAAAACGGCGTTTAAAACCGCACTGCGCACGGTGAGCAGCACAGAAGATGTGGTGGTGATGGTGGAAACCGACAGCGGCAATACCGGCTATGGGGCCGCGCCCGCTACGGCGGTGATCACCGGTGATATTCATGGCTCTATTATTGAAGCCATTCGTACAGTGATAAAACCTAAGCTACTGGGCCAGGATATTGCCGATTTAAACCATATTATCCGCCTGATCCAGGGCTGCATCATGAAAAACTACAGCGCTAAGGCTGCAGTAGAAATGGCGGTGTATGATCTGTTTGCGCAACTATATAAGGCGCCGCTGTATAAGATCCTCGGTGGCGGTGTGCCGAAAATAACCACGGATATTACTATCAGTGTCGACTATATCGACAAAATGGTAGCCGACTCGCTCAGTGCCATCGACCGCGGCTTTGAAACCCTGAAAGTGAAAGTGGGTAAAGATATCGGTGTCGATATAGAGCGGGTAAAAGCTATTTACGCCGCTGTAGAAGGTAAGGCGCTGATCCGGCTGGATGCCAACCAGGGCTGGACCGCCAAAGAAGCGGTGTATGCGCTGCGTAAGCTGGAAGATGCCGGGGTGCGGCTGGAACTGGTTGAACAGCCGGTAAAAGCCTATGATCTTGAAGGCTTAAAATACATTACTGAGCGCGTGCATACCCCGGTAATGGCCGACGAGAGCAGCTTTGGTCCGCGCGAGGTAATAGAGCTGATTAAGATGCGTGCGGCCGACATTATTAATATTAAGCTGATGAAAACCGGTGGCATTGCTAATGCCATTAAGATTGCCGATATTTGCTCGTTCTACGATATGCAGTGCATGATTGGCTGTATGCTGGAGGGCAGTATCAGCGTGGCGGCGGCGGTACATGTGGCGGTAGCAAAATCAGATGTGATCACCAAGATTGATCTGGACGGCCCGTCGCTGTGTTTATTTGACCCGGTAAGCAGCAGCGTAAGCTTTAACGATGCCGACATTACCATTGCCGATGCACCCGGGCTTGGCATAACCGCCATTGAGGGGCTGGAGATATTGGGCTGACGCCGCAGCTCAGGGCTTTTTCAACTAGCTCAGGGCTGTTCTCCCGGCTCAGGGCTGTTTTGCCTGGCTCAGGGCTGCTCCAGTAAGTCCAGCAGCTTAGCGTTTTCTTCTAATTGGTGATCGTTATTTTGCCGGCGGCACAACAGTAAATACAAAATATGGCACAGGTGCTGCTGTGCCAGTTGCACCAAAATGGTGTTAACCCGGACATTTTCATCGCCGCTCAACGCAAACAGCGCTACATCGGCGGCCACACTCAGTGCATTGGTTTTATAGCTGGTCAGGCTGATAATGCGGATCTGGCGTTGTTTGGCGTACCTGGCCAGTTTTAACAGATCGGCATTCTGGCCGGATTCCGACACCAGCAACAAAATGCTGTCGCTGCTTAGCGTGTTGGCCAGTTGTAAGGCGATGGCCGGGTCGCTGTGCAGCAGGGCCAGCTTACCCAACTGCAATAAACGAAACTGCATATCGTGCGCGACAATGCCGGATTTACCAAAGCCGGCTATCAGTACTTTATCGGCCTGTGCCAGCAAATCCGCGCTGTCTTGCAGTGCTTTTTCGCTGTTAATTTCCAAAATGCCGCGCAGATGGCTTTGCAGGCTGAATTGCAGTTGCTCGACCAGGTTAACCAAATCGTTTTGCGCCGGGCCGTGCTCGTTATTGTCACGGTTCAGCGTGGTGGCGGTGATCACCGCTTCGTTTACCGCCAGTTTTAAGTCAGGATAACCTTTATAACCCAGCTTTTGGCAAAACTTTACCACGCTGGATTGGCTGGTGCCGACGGCATCGGCTAATTGCTGTGAGGAATAATCCCGTAGTAAATGGGCGTTATCCAGAATAAAATCTGCCAGCTTGCGCTCGATAACCGACATTTGCTCCAGCATGCCGCGGATTTTCAGTAAACACACCATAAAGCCCGATCCTTGTATTGCTTAAAGCGGGTGTAAGAATTTGTTATTAGTATACCAGCTCAGTATTGAATAATTTATTCTGCGTTGGCAAGTTAAGCGCAGAAAAAAGCAGCACAATTCAGGGTGCTGTACATATAAACAGGGTTATTCTCTATCGCTTTTGATCTGTCTCCACTTTTTCCCACCAAAATCGTTATCTTTGCTGCAGCGCTTATTTTTACTGAGATCGTAATCGATCGAACAGGCTGTTTTTACCTTGACAATGGCTAAAGCTGCGCCCTAAACTGTATCGTTGTGGGGATTTGTGGGTAAAAGTGGATCATTTTGCTTTACCTGCAAGCTAAAGCTTTAAAATCAGTTGCACAGGAAGCTTATGTTTCGTGGCTCATTTACGTTGACATTGGACGAGAAAGGACGGTTAGCACTACCTGCGCGCTACCGTGAATTTCTGCTGTCTGATTGTCAGGGCCATCTGATCTGCACCATTGATTTGCACGACCCCTGTTTATTGCTTTATCCGCTGGCTGAGTGGGAAGAAATAGAAGAAAAACTCAAACGCTTGTCCAGCTTAAACCCGCAGGAACGCCGCTTACAGCGCGTGCTGCTGGGTAACGCCACCGACTGTGACATGGATAAAAGCGGCCGCATTTTACTGCCTGCTCCGCTGCGGCAACACGCCGGCCTGACTAAAGGCATCCGTCTGGTTGGTCAGTTAAATAAATTTGAAATCTGGGATGAAACTGCCTGGCATGAGCGTTTAGCGGCAGATATTGCGCTGGAACAGGCTCAGGCCGGTGATGTGGAGTTGTCAGAACGATTACAGGACTTTGCACTGTAAATGAATGCACCGGCACATATCTCCGTTCTGCTGCAAGAAGCGCTGGACGGTTTGGCAATACGCAGCGACGGCTGTTACCTCGACGGTACCTTTGGCCGTGGCGGACACAGCCGTGCCATTTTATCCTTACTTGGCCCTAAAGGCCGTTTATTTGCTATAGATCGCGACCCCACCGCGATAGCAGCTGCCGCGCCTTTGCAGGCAGACCCGCGTTTTCATATCACCCACAGCCCCTTTGCCGCCCTGGCGTCTATTGCTGAACAGTTGCATATCAACGGTGCACTGGACGGTATTTTGCTTGATCTTGGTGTGTCTTCCCCACAATTAGACGACGCTGATCGAGGCTTTAGTTTTATGCGTGACGGCCCGCTGGATATGCGGATGGACCCAAGCTCGGGTATCAGTGCCGCCGATTGGTTAGCGCAGGCCGATGTTGAAGACATCAGCTTTGTGCTGCGCGAATACGGTGAGGAAAAATTTGCCTGGCGTATTGCCCAGGCCATAGTGGCCGCGCGTGCTGAGACAAAAATTACCCGCACTGCGCAGCTGGCGGCCTTAATCAGCGCCAGTGTGCCCAAAAGCAATAAAGAGAAAAAGCATCCGGCGACACGCAGCTTTCAGGCGATCCGTATTTACATTAACAGTGAGCTGGAGCAAGTGAACCAGGCCTTGCATGCCGCTATGCAAGTATTAAAACCCGGTGGTCGCTTAGTGGTGATCAGTTTTCATTCGCTGGAAGATCGGCTGGTTAAGCAGTTTATGCGCCGTTATTCCAAAGGCGAACCGATACCGCGCGGCATACCGCTGACGGCAGCGCAAATGAACCAGCGCACAGAATTAAAACTGATTGGCAAAGCCATTATGCCGTCAGAGCAGGAACTGCAGCAAAACCCCAGAGCCCGCAGTGCCGTGCTACGTATCGCCCAGAGGCAGCAGCATGAATAATATCAGCCTGCATCGTCTGATTGGCCAGGATTGGCGCCGGCAAAAGTGGCTGGCGCTTATGCTGCTGGCGTGCATGGCGTCTGCATTGACGGTGGTGCATTTTGCCCACCTGAACCGGCAGTTGACGATAGCTCAGGACGGTATGTATCAGCAGCGCGATCAATTAGATATTGAATGGCGCAATTTGCTGTTGGAGCAACGGGCGCTGGCAGAACACAGCCGGGTAGAAGATATAGCCCGTTCGCGGCTGCAAATGGTACGCCCTGCCGGTGAGCAGGATGTCGCGGTGACCATCCGATGAGCCGCCAGCGTAAAGCGCCGCAAGCCAAAGCCAGAACAGTGCCGTCGGTACTGAGCTGGCGTTTTGCCTTTGTGTTGCTGACGCTGTCTGGCGTGTTTACTGCACTGGTAGTGCGGGCGGCCTGGCTACAGGTGGTTGAGCCGGAAATGTTAGTTAGCCAGGGCGATATGCGCAGCTTGCGCGTTGAAGCCGACACTGTGCTGCGCGGCATGATAGTCGATCGCCATGGTCAAGAGCTGGCCGTGAGTGTGCCGGTAGAAGCCATTTGGGCCGATCCTAAAATCGTGATTGAGCGCCATGCGGCGGCAGATGAGCGGCGCTGGCATGCACTGGCCGATATTCTGCAAATGACCCCGGCGCAGTTACTGCAAAAAGTCGGCGATAACCCGCAGCGACGCTTTATCTATCTGCAGCGTCAGGTAAACCCGGCAGTTGTGGATTATGTGAAAAAACTGAACGTGCCCGGTATTTACTTTCGCCAGGAATCCCGCCGCTATTATCCGGCCGGTGAAGTGGCCGCGCAGTTACTTGGTTTTACCAATGTTGATGATATCGGCGTAGAAGGTATTGAAAAGCGCTACGACGAGCTGTTAACCGGTACCGCCGGGCGCAAAGTATTCCGTAAAGATGCCAAAGGCCGTGAAATCGAAGTGATAGAGCGGGCACAAGCGCAACAGCCGGGCAATTTGCAGCTGAGCATTGATCAACGTATTCAGTCGGTAACCTATCGTGAACTGAAAAAAGCTGTGTTATCGCACGGTGCCACTTCCGGCTCGGCTATCGTGGTCGATGTGCAAACCGGTGAAGTACTGGCCATGGTAAACAGCCCGTCGTTTAACCCGAACAACCGCGGCAATGCACCGGCTTATCTGTTTCGTAACCGCGCCATTACCGACACCTTTGAGCCGGGGTCCACCATGAAACCGCTGGCGGTGCTCAGTGCGCTGGAGTTTGGCAGCGCCAGGCTGGATACACAGGTCGATACGGCGCCCGGCTACATGCGGATCGGCGGCAGCTGGGTGCGTGATGCCAATAACTACAAAACACTCGGGCTTACCGGCATTATTCAGAAGTCGAGCAATATCGGTGTAAGCAAGCTGGTGCTGGATATGCCGGTAGAGCATGTTATCAGCCTGTACGGCAATATGGGCCTGGGCATTGATACCGGGCTGGGATTAAACGGCGAAAGCAGCGGCATGTTAAGCCATCGCCGGCGCTGGTCTGAACACGAGAGAGCGGCTATGTCGTTTGGCTATGGTCTGTCGGTTACCGCGGCACAGCTGGCCAGAGTGTATGCCACTATCGCCAATGGTGGTATCAGCCGGCCGCTGACTATTTTAAAAACCGACCAGCCCTATGCCGGTGAACAGGTACTGGCAAAAGAGCATGCGTTGGCGATGCTGGAAATGATGGAAGCGAATATTCTGCCCGGTGGCACAGCGACCCGGGCTCAGGTTAAAGGCTATAGAGTTGGCGGTAAAACCGGCACCTCGCGCAAAGCTATTGCCGGCGGTTACGGCGAAGACTATGTCGCCTCTTTTGCCGGCGTAGGTCCGGTGTCAGACCCCAGGTTGGTCTGCGTGGTAGTAATTAATGAACCGGCCGGCGATTTTTATCACGGTGGTGAAATTGCCGCCCCGGTGTTTGCCAATATTATGGGCGCGACGATGCAACTGCTTAACTTGTCGCCGGACGATAAAACTCAACCCCGACTCTCAGCCGTAACGGGAGGCACTAATGCCGGTTAATGCAGCAAGCTGGTTAGCAAAGTACAGCAGCACAGTGCCGCAATGTCAGTTGCAAAGCATTCAGCTGGACAGTCGCAAAGTTAAGCAAGGCGATGTGTTTGTCGCCATTGCCGGTGTGGCGCAGCATGGCAAAGACTATATCGACCAGGCCCTTGCCAACGGTGCCAGCCTGGTGCTGACCGATGCCGGCGACTACAGCGACAGCCGTATTGTGCTGTTGCCCGAATTAGAACAAATACTGCCGGCGCTGGTGGCAGAGTTTTATCAACATCCGGCGCGGGCTTTACAGCTTATCGGGGTTACCGGTACTAATGGCAAATCCAGTATTACGTTTTTTATCAATCAGTTGCTTGAACAGTTAGCTGTTAAAGGCGCCGTTATCGGCACCCTGGGTTATGGCCATTATCAACAGCTGACAGCACTGCCGAATACCACACCGCATTTTGTTGATATTCAGCGCATTCTGGCCGGCTGTGTGGCGCAGCAAGTGCAGTTGATGGCGATGGAAGTATCGTCGCATGCACTGGTGCAGCAACGGGTAGCCGGTTTGCAATTCGACGTGGCCGTGTTTACCAACCTAACGCGTGATCACCTTGATTATCACGGCAGCATGGCTGAATACGGTGCGGCTAAAGCGCTGTTGTTCCGTGCCGGCGTAAGCCGTGCGGCAGTAATTAATGTGTCGGATGACTATGGCCGCAAACTGGCCGCGCAATGCGAAATACCGGTATGGGCTTATGGCAAAGCAGAAGATTGCCATGGTTTTGCCAGATATCTGGCCTATGCCGATGTGCAGGCCACAGCCAGCGGTTATCAACTGCAGCTGAGCTCACACGCCGGCGACTACAGCCTGCATTTGCCGTTGCTGGGCGAGTTTAATATTCAAAATGTGCTGGCAGCGATGCTGGCACTGACGGTGCAGGGCTACGACCTGACCAGTTTGGTCAATGCCTGCAACCAATTGCACGCTGTGCCGGGCCGGATGGAGCAATTTGTGTTTGCACAGCAATTTACTGCGGTAATTGACTACGCCCACACCCCGGATGCACTGCAGCAGGCGCTGCAGTCGTTACGTTTGCACTGTACCGCCAGGCTGTGGTGTGTGTTTGGCTGCGGTGGTGACCGTGATCGCGGTAAGCGGCCGTTAATGGGCCAACTGGCAGAACTGTTTGCCGACCATGTGATCATTACCGCCGATAACCCGCGCAGTGAAGCTGTACTGGCTATTTGTGAAGAAATTGCCGCTGGCATGAGCCCGGATGCCAGCTATCAGATAGAGCCGGATCGCCAGGCGGCGATCAAACTGGCCCTGGTCAGCGCTCAGCCCGGCGACATGGTGCTGATTGCCGGTAAAGGCCATGAAACCATTCAGATAATTGGCAGCGAACAGCGACCATACGATGAGCGCGCCTATCTTCGTCAATTGGTAACGGAGATGTCAGCATGATACCACTGAGCTGTGTTGAAATTAATGCCATGGTTAACGGCACCATGACCGGGCCGGATGTTACCATTACGTCGGTTAGCACCGACAGCCGGGTGATCAGTGCCGGTGAGCTGTTTATCGCCTTAAAAGGGCCTAATTTTGACGGCTCGGCTTTTGTAGCAGACGTCAAAGCCAAAGGCGCCGCTGCCGTAATAGTAGAACACCCGGTAGACAGCGACATTACGCAAATTATTGTGCCGGACAGTCGTTTAGCGCTGGGGCAACTGGCTGCGGCATTAAAAGCCCGGTTGGCACCGAAAACCATCGCCGTAACCGGCAGTGCCGGCAAAACCACAGTTAAAGAGATGATAGCGGCCATATTAAGCCGCTGCGGCAAAGTATTGTCGACCCAAGGTAACTTTAATAACGACATTGGCGTGCCGCTAACTATGCTGCGCCTGACAGAACAACATGATTTTGCCGTACTGGAACTGGGTGCCAACCACCAGGGCGAAATTGCCTACACCACGTCACTGGCAAAACCGGATGTGGCGCTTATTACCAATGTGGCCGCATCACACCTGGAAGGCTTTGGTGATATGTACGGTGTGGCCCGTGCTAAAGGCGAGATTTTTAACGGCTTATCTTCACAAGGCCTGGCCATACTGCCGGCCGACAGTGAATACCGTGATTATTGGTTACGCCGGCTGGACGACAAACAGGTTATGCAGTTTTCTGTAACAACGCCGGCCGACTACTTTGCCGATAGCATAGTGCTGGATAACCAGGGCTGCGCCGGGTTTGAGCTGCATTGCCCGTCGGGGCATAAGTTTATTCAGCTTACGGTGCCGGGTAAGCACAACGTAGCCAATGCGCTGGTTGCTGCTGCAGCCTGTATTGCCGTGGGTGCCAGCCTGGCCGATGTGCAACTGGGGCTGGCGCAAATGCAGGCGGTAAAAGGCCGGACCAATGTCAACATGGTAACACCACAGCTGCGGCTGATTGATGACACTTACAATGCCAATGTTGAGTCGGTAAAGGCGGCAATTGATTTACTGGCATCATATTCCGGCTACCGTGTGTTAGTGCTGGGCGACATGGCCGAACTGGGAGCAGATGCGCGTTTATACCACGAAGAGATAGGTTTATACGCGAAAAAATCCGCTATTAATCTGTTGTTCACCCTTGGCGTGTTATCACAGAGCGCCAGTGACTTGTTCAATGGACAAGGCGCACATTTCAGTTCGCGTCAGGCATTATTACAACGCCTGATGCCGATAATATCGGAACAACAGGAAGTCACCCTGCTAGTGAAAGGTTCGCGCAGCGCGAAGATGGAGTTAGTTGTGCAGGACTTGCTCGAAAGATGTCAGCAGGAGAGTAGCCCATGCTAGTTTGGTTAGCCGAGTATTTAACCCAATACTTCAGTTTCTTTAATGTATTCAGTTATCTTACCTTTCGTTCAATCCTGGGTATTTTAACCTCATTGTTATTAAGTCTGTATCTGGGGCCGAAACTCATTGCTGCGTTACAACGTATGCAGATTGGCCAGGTGGTGCGCGGTGATGGCCCGGAGAGTCACTTCTCGAAAAAAGGCACGCCTACCATGGGTGGTTTGCTGATTTTAGGCGCTGTGCTGCTCAGCACTTTGTTGTGGGCCAACCTGGAAAACAAATACGTTTGGGTAGTGTTGTTTGTGCTGGTTAGTTTTGGCTGGATTGGTTTTGTCGATGATTACCGCAAAGTGATCCGCAAAGACCCGAAAGGCTTAATTGCGCGCTGGAAGTACTTCTGGCAGTCGCTGTTTGCCATCGCTACCGCGGCTTTTTTGTACTTTACCGCCGAGCGCCCGGCAGAAACCGCACTGTTGGTACCGTTTTTTAAAGATGTGGTGCCGCAGTTGGGCTTATTGTTCCTGGCGTTAAGTTACTTTGTCATCGTCGGCACCAGCAACGCGGTAAACCTGACCGACGGCCTGGATGGCCTGGCCATAGTACCGACCATTATGGTAGCGGCGGCTTTTGCCATTATTGCCTATGCCAGCGGCAACGTGAATTTCTCCGGTTATCTGAATATTCCTTATTTACCGCATGCCGGTGAGCTGGTGGTGGTCTGTGCCGCCCTGGTGGGCGCAGGCCTGGGCTTCCTTTGGTTTAATACCTATCCGGCGCAGGTATTTATGGGTGATGTCGGCTCGCTGGCGCTGGGCGCGGTATTGGGTGTTATTGCCATTTTAGTGCGTCAGGAAATTGTGCTGTTTATTATGGGCGGCGTCTTTGTTATGGAAACGCTGTCGGTGATTTTGCAGGTGGGTTCTTACAAGTTGCGCGGCCAGCGTATTTTCCGCATGGCACCTATTCATCATCATTACGAATTAAAAGGCTGGCCGGAACCGCGGGTAATAGTGCGGTTTTGGATCTTATCCATCATGTTTGTGCTGGTGGGCTTAGCCACCCTGAAGTTGAGATAACTGATGCAAAGTTTAGCGAAGAAACGCATAGCTGTAGTGGGGCTGGGCCTGTCGGGTCTGGCCACAGTGCGTTTTTTGCTAAGCAAAGGCATTAAGCCGGTGCTGATGGACAGCCGCAGTAAGCCGGCCGGCATAGAGCAAATTGCCGCGGAAAAAGTCGATGGTATTTACTTAGGTGAGCTCGATGCTAACCGGCTGGCAAAAATGGATATTATTGTACTGAGCCCGGGCTTGTCGCCCACCCACCCGGCTATCCGTTTTGCGGTGGCCCAGGGCGCCATGCTGATGGGTGATGTCGAGTTGTTTGCCCGTTTTAACAGCAAGGCTGTGGTGGCTATTACTGGCTCTAACGGTAAATCTACTGTGACCATGTTGGTAGAGGCCATGCTCAAATGCAGCGGAATTAAAGCGCTGGCGGCCGGTAATATAGGCCTGCCGGTGCTGGATGCACTGGCGCAGCCGGATATAGATGTGTTTGTGCTGGAGCTGTCGAGCTTCCAGCTTGATACCACCAACAGCCTGCACAGTGTGGCGGCCTGTATCCTGAATATCAGTGCCGATCATTTAGACCGTTATGCCGGTATGGCCGCCTATGCCGCCTCTAAGCAGCGGGTGTACCAACATACGCAGTTAGCGGTGTTTAATCTGGATGATGCCGCTACCACGCCGGAGCAGGCAGAACATACGCTGGGCATTAAATTAGCAGACTCTGACTATGGCATTGCTGAGCACAACGGCCAGCGCTGGTTAAACGTAGCCGGCGAGCCTTTGCTGCCGGTTAATAACATGACGCTGTTTGGCGCCCATAACGAATTTAATGCCCTGGTGGCCTGTGCTTTGGCGCTGGCAGCAGGTGCCAGCCGTGCAGGCCTGGTCAGCGCGTTGCAGCAGTTTGTGTCATTGCCGCATCGCTGCAGCTTAGTGGCAGAAAAACATGCGGTGCGCTGGATTAACGACTCCAAAGCTACCAATATCGGCGCCACTTTAGCGGCTATTGCCGGCCTGCGCCCTGGTGTCAGCGGCAAGCTGATCCTGATTGCCGGTGGCGATGCTAAAGGTGCTGATGTGCGTGAGCTAAGCAGCGTACTGCAGCGCGACGTGCAGCAGTTGATCACCCTGGGGCAGGATGGCCCCGCGATAGCAGCTTTAAAAGCCGGCAGTATTCAGGTGAAAAGCCTGCAAGAAGCGGTAAAGGTTGCCGCCAAACTGGCAGCACCGGGCGATATGGTGTTGTTATCGCCGGCCTGCGCCAGCCTCGACATGTTTAAAAGCTATGCCGACCGTGGCGAGCAATTCGCGGCAGCCGTGAAGGCGGAGGTGCTATGAAGCAACTGGCACTGAGCTTTTGGCAAAACCCGTTGCAGGGCTTAAATAACTGGTGGCGTGCCGATGACGGCGCCGCCTATGACAAATTGTTTTTAACCCTGCTGCTGCTAATTCTGGCGGTAGGCGTAGTGATGGTAACCAGTGCCTCAGTGCCGGTTGCCGCGCGTATTTATGGCAATGAGCTGCATTTTACTATTCGCCATCTGGTGTATCTGGCGCTGGGCTTTTCTGCTGCGCTGGTGGTGCTGAATATTCCGGTGCAGTGGTGGCACAACAGCAATATGTTGCTGTTGTTCGCTGCGCTGGCGCTGCTGGTCGCGGTGTTGTTATTTGGCCGCAACGTTAACGGCAGTACCCGCTGGTTGTCGATAGGCCCCGTCGGCCTGCAGGCGGCAGAGCCGGCTAAGTTGTTTTTCTTTGTCTATCTGTCCAGCTATCTGGTGCGGCGCCATGAAGAAGTGCGGGAGAACTTAAAAGGTTTTGTTAAACCACTACTGGTGCTGTTTGCGTTTGCCGTGCTGCTGTTAATGCAGCCGGATCTGGGCACCGTAATTGTAATGTTCGCTACGGCGGTAGCGCTGCTGTTTTTAGCCGGCGCTAAGTTATGGCAGTTCTTTGCACTGATTTTTACCGGTCTGATGGCGATAGGTGTACTGATTGTTTACAGCGAATACCGCTGGAAACGGGTAACGGCGTTTCTTGACCCCTGGGCCGATCCGTTTGGCAGCGGCTATCAGCTTACCCAATCGCTGATGGCGTTTGGCCGCGGCGGCTGGTTTGGTCAGGGCCTGGGCAACAGCATACAAAAGCTGGAATACCTGCCTGAAGCCCACACCGATTTTATTCTGGCGGTGATCGCCGAAGAAACCGGTTTTGCCGGTGTAGCGCTGCTACTCGGGCTGATATTTCTGCTGGTATACCGTGCGCTGTGGATTGGCCAGCGCGCATTAACAAAGAGCATGAGCTTTCATGGCTTTCTGGCCTATGCGCTGGCAATTTGGATCGGCTTTCAATCTGCGGTCAATATCGGTGTTGCCACCGGCGCCTTGCCAACCAAAGGCTTAACGTTGCCTTTTGTCAGCTCCGGCGGCAGTAGCTTAATTATTATGTTGGTTGCTGCGGCTTTATTGCTGCGCATCGACTTTGAAGTGCGCCTGAACGGCAAGCAAGCCATTAGCGGAGGCCGGCATGACTAAACCGCGCATCCTGATTATGGCCGGCGGTACCGGCGGCCATATTTTCCCGGCTAAGGCCGTGGCCAGCGCCCTGAGTGAGGCCGGTTGGCAAGTTCACTGGCTGGGCACCGCCACACGGATGGAAGCGAGCTTAGTGCCGCAATTCGGCTGGCCGTTCCATGCCATTGATGTAGCCGGGCTGCGTGGCAAGAGCCTGTTTTCACTAATAAAAGCGCCGTGGATGCTGCTTAAGTCGGTGTGGCAGGCGCGTAAAGTAATCAATACTGTGCAACCGGCTCTGGTGCTGGGTTTTGGCGGTTATGCCAGTGGCCCGGGCGGTGTAGCGGCCTGGTTAAAGCGCATACCGTTGCTTATTCACGAGCAAAACGCTGTTGCCGGCAGTACCAATCGCTTGCTGGCTATGTTGGCAGAAAAAGTGCTGGTGGCTTTTCCGGCGGCTTTTGCCGGCCATGCTAAACAGCAGCTGGTAGGCAATCCGGTGCGCGCAGAAATTATTAATGCCGCAGCCGGACATAACTATGACGGTAGCTTAAAGGTGCTGGTAGTAGGTGGCAGCCTTGGCGCAAAGGTACTGAACGACACCTTGCCGGCAGTATTTGCCAAAGCGGCGCAACAGGGGGCGCTGCATGTGCGCCATCAAACCGGCAAAGCAGCAGAGCTGCCCACGGCGCAGGCTTATCAGGCACTGGCGGGCGACAATTTACAGGCAGAGGTCAGTGCTTTTATTGATGATATGGCAGCGGCGTATGCCTGGGCCGATGTGGTGATTTGCCGCGCCGGCGCCTCTACTGTCAGTGAACTGGCTTGTGCCGGGGTGGCGGCAGTGTTTGTGCCGTTGCCGACCGCCATTGACGATCACCAAAGCGCTAATGCGCGTTGGTTAACACAGCAAGGTGCCGCCTTACAATTTGCCCAGCGCGATTTAAACCAACATAGCTTGTTGCCGCTGTTACAGCAGTGGCTGCAAAGTAAAACAGCATTACAGCACATGGCCGCCAAAGCGCGCTCTTGTGCTTTAGACCAGGCGACCACGCAGGTAGTAGCGTTGTGTCAGCAGACAGTCGGTCAGACAGTAACAGGACAGCAGTTATGATTAGTACACCGCAACAGAAAAAACTGGCCATGCGCCGCGTAGAACGCATTCATTTCGTCGGTATCGGCGGCGCCGGCATGGGGGGCATTGCCGAGGTATTGGTAAACGAAGGTTATAACGTATCCGGCTCTGATATTGCCCCTAACGCGGTAACCGAGCGGCTGATCACCCTGGGCGCCAAAGTGTGTTTTGGCCACGATGCTGCTTACATTGATGGTGCCAGTGTAGTGGTGGTGTCCAGCGCCATTAATACTGCCAACCCTGAAGTGGCTGCTGCCCGTGAACTACGGATTCCGGTAGTGCGCCGCGCTGAAATGCTGGGTGAGCTGATGCGCTTCCGCCATGGTATTGCCGTGGCAGGCACCCATGGTAAAACCACAACCACCAGCTTATTGGCGTCAATTTTTGCCGAAGCCGGCACTGACCCGACTTTTGTAATTGGCGGTTTGCTCAACTCTGCCGGCTCTAACGCCCGCTTGGGTGCCGGTCGCTATTTAATTGCCGAAGCGGATGAGAGCGATGCGTCTTTCCTGCATTTGCAGCCGCTGGCAACGGTGATCACCAATATTGAAGCCGATCATATGGACACCTACCAGGGCGACTTTGAGAAGCTCAAAGCCACCTACCTGGAGTTTTGCCATAACCTGCCGTTTTACGGTATTGCCGTGGTGTGTATTGATGATCCTGTGCTGCGCGCGTTGATCCCGCAAATTGGCCGCACCGTGCTGACCTACGGTTTTAGCGACGATGCCGATTTTGTTATCAGCGAATTTAACCAAAACGGCACCCAAAGCCGGTTTGTCATTACCGACAATACCAGTGGCGACGGCAACGGCAATCAGCGTGAAGTGGCACTGAATTTACCGGGCAAACACAATGCGCTAAATGCCACTGCGGCTTTCGCGCTGGCGCTGGACGAAGGTATCAGTGAGCAGGCGATACTGGCCGCCTTACATAAATTTGAAGGTATAGGCCGCCGCTTTCAGCAGTACGGCGAGTTTGATACCGGCAATGGTAAAGTGCTGTTGCTGGACGATTATGGCCACCACCCGACAGAGGTGGCGGTGACTATTGCTGCCGTACGTGCAGCCTGGCCGGAGCGGCGTTTGGTGATGGCGTATCAGCCGCACCGCTACAGCCGTACCCGCGATTTATATGACGATTTCACCCGGGTACTGTCCGGCGTAGATAAGTTGCTGCTGCTTGAGGTCTATCCTGCCGGCGAAGCTACCATAGCCGGCGCCGACAGCCGCAGTTTATGCCGCTCTATCCGTGCCCGTGGCAGCCTGGATCCGGTGTATATCGCAGAACCGGCTGAACTGGCACCGGCATTGGCAGACGTGCTGCAGGATGGTGATGTGCTGTTAACCCAGGGCGCCGGCAATATTGGCGCCTTAGTAAAAAAATTGGCCGCAATGCAGCTGAATCTTGACCAGTTAAAAGCCAGTGCAGGAGATAAAGCATGAGTAGTCAGGTAAATGCTTTGGCTAAAGTCGCCGTAATGTTTGGCGGTGTGTCGGCCGAGCGCGAGGTATCGCTGCGCTCCGGTAATGCGGTGCTCAAAGCGCTGCTGGACGCCGGAGTAGACGCGGTAGCGTTTGACCCGAAAACACAGGCGCTGACAGAGCTGACTAATATAGGCGCACAGCGGGTGTTTATTGTGCTGCACGGCCGCGGCGGCGAAGACGGCACTATGCAGGGCGCGTTACAACAGCTGGGCTTGCCGTATACCGGCAGCGGTGTGTTGGGCTCGGCACTGGCAATGGATAAAATCCGCTGTAAGTGGCTGTTTCAGGCGCAGCAATTGCCTACCGCACCTTTTGCTGTAGTGCACAGCAATGACACCGACTTTGCCGGCTTACTGGCGGCTTTAGGCGGCAAGGTGATGGTGAAGCCGGCCAATGAAGGCTCCAGCATTGGCATGAGCGCGGCCAGCACAGCCGAAGAGTTGGAACAAGCTATTCGCGCTGCGCTGAAATACGACAGTGAAATTTTGGTAGAGCGTTGGATTGACGGGCGCGAATTTACTGTAGCCATTTTAAATGGTCAGGTACTGCCGGTAGTGGAAATGCGCACACCACGGGCTTTTTATGACTACGAAGCCAAGTACCAGGCCAGCAGTACTGAATATTTATGCCCGGCGCCGCTTAGCGCAGAGCAAACCGCTGCGATGCAAGATACGGCACTGAAAGCCTTTAACGCCGTAGGCGCATCCGGTTGGGGCCGTGTCGACATTATGTTAGACCAAAGCGGCCAGCACTTTTTGCTGGAAGTAAATACCGTACCGGGTATGACAGAGAAATCACTGGTGCCGATGGCGGCAAAAGCAGCCGGAATGAGCTTTGGTCAGTTAGTGCTGGCCATTTTAACCCAGACAGAGGGCGGTAACTGAGTATGCAACTGCGCTGGCCAACACTGCAATTTAAACAACGCCCGGCGTTTTACGCCGGTGTGGTGTTTTTTATTGTGGCGCTGCTGGCGTTGTTATGGGCCGGGCTCAAGATAGCCGATTGGGTACAGGGTCAACAAAGTGCTCCGGTACGCCAGGTGCGCTTATACGGTGATTTTCACCATATAGACGCCACGCAGCTGCATCAAACCTTGCAGCAGCAGTATGTGGGTAACTTTTTCAGCGTGAATGTGGATCAGGTGCAGCAGTTCCTGTTGCAGCAACCCTGGGTATATCAGGTAGCCGTGCGCAAACAATGGCCTGATGCCCTGGTTGTGGTTGTAACAGAACAACAGCCGGTAGCAGTGTGGAATCAGCAGCAATTACTTAATCAACAGGGTGATATTTTTGATGCTCCCTTACAGCAGCTGAAAACGGAACTGCCACAGCTAACCGGCCCGCAAGGCAGCCAGCAGGATGCCCTGACTATGTTCCGCCATATGCAGGGCTTATTGGCCCTGCATAAATTTAATGCCGTAGCGCTTGGGCTAACCGAGCGTTTTTCCTGGCAGCTAAAGCTGAGCAATGGCGTAGCGTTACAGCTGGGCCGCGACGATACCTTAAAACGGCTGCAGCGCTTTATAGAGCTGTATCCGGTGATCAGTAAACATAAAACCGACGCCGTAGCAGAAGTCGATCTACGCTACGACACCGGCATAGCGGTGCGTTACAGCACTGAACAAAAGAGAAAAGCATGACTAAGTCGTTAGAACGGGACCTGATTGTCGGCCTGGATATAGGCACCGCACGCATTAAAGCGGTAGTAGGCGAGATCACTGCAGATGACCGGCTGAGCATTGTCGGCGTGGGCACCCACGTCTCGCGTGGCATGGACAAAGGCGGTGTTAACGATCTGAACCTGGTGGTGCAGGCGGTACAGCGCGCGATCGATGAAGCCGAGTTGATGGCCGATTGCCGCGTGTCGTCGGTTTACCTCGGTATTACCGGTAAACATATCCGTTGCCAGAATGAAAGTGGCATGGTGCCGATTAACGATACTGAAGTTACCGCAGACGATGTGGCTAATGTGATCCATGCCGCCAAATCGGTGCCTATCTCGGCGGAGCGGCGCATGTTGCATGTACTGCCGCAGGAATTCTCGGTCGATATGCAGGAAGGCATTAAAAGCCCGGTTGGCATGTCAGGTGTAAGAATGGAAGCCAAAGCGCACATTATTACCTGCGCTAATGACATGGCGAAGAACATTGAAAAATGCGTTGAACGCTGTGGCCTGCAAGTAGATCAGCTGATTTTTACCGCGCTGGCGTCCAGCTTTGCCGTGTTAACCGACGATGAAAAAGAGCTGGGTGTCTGTGTGGTGGATATGGGCGGCGGCACTATAGACCTGGCCATTTACACCAATGGTGCGCTGCGTCATACCGCCGTTATTCCGGTAGCCGGTAATCAGGTTACCAGCGATATCGCCAAGATTTTCCGCACACCGATAAGCCACGCGGAAGAGATTAAAGTGCAGTACGCCTGTGCACTGCGCAGCATGGTAGGCAAAGAAGAGAGTATTGAAGTGCCCAGCGTAGGCGGACGGCCGGCGCGGTCGATGTCGCGCCATACCCTGGCCGAAGTGGTCGAGCCGCGTTATCAGGAATTATTTGAGCTGGTGTTGGAAGAAATCCGCAGCAGTGGTTTGGAAGAGCAAATTGCTGCCGGAGTAGTACTGACCGGCGGCACTGCCAAAATGGAAGGTGCGGTGGAATTTGCCGAAGATATTTTCCAAATGCCGGTGCGCGTAGGCGCACCTATGCATGTCACCGGTTTAAAAGAATATGTACAGGACCCGGCCTACGCCAGTGTGGTGGGCTTGTTACTGTACGGAAAAGATGCTCGCACACAGCAGAAAAAAGCAGTTGATGTGCGCGATTCAGTAAGCAGCTTCGTCAAACGGATCAGCAGCTGGTTCAAAGGCGAATTTTAAGTTAGTAAGCGTAGAAACGGAGAGAGAGCTATGTTTGAGTTAATGGAAAACCACAGCGAAGAAGCTGTTATTAAAGTGATAGGTGTTGGTGGCGGTGGCGGTAACGCTGTCGAGTATATGGTTGCCAGCAATATTGAAGGTGTAGAGTTTGTCGCGGCCAATACCGACGCCCAGGCACTGCGTAATTCATCCGCCAACATTACGCTGCAATTAGGCGCTAATGTTACCAAAGGCTTAGGTGCCGGGGCTAACCCGGAAATCGGCCGTCGTTCGGCGGAAGAAGACCGCGAAACCATCAAGAAAACCCTGCAGGGCGCCGATATGATTTTTATCGCTGCCGGCATGGGTGGTGGTACCGGTACCGGGGCAGCGCCAATCGTGGCCGAAGTGGCGCGTGAACTGGGCATTTTAACGGTAGCGGTAGTCACCAAGCCGTTCCCGTTTGAAGGCAAAAAGCGTACTGCTTATGCCGACGAAGGTATTCTGGAGCTGAGCAAGCATGTCGACTCGCTGATCACTATCCCGAACGACAAGCTGTTAAAAGTACTGGGTAAAGGCACCAGCTTGCTGGACGCCTTTAAAGCGGCCAACAACGTGCTGTTAGGCGCGGTGCAAGGTATTGCTGAACTGATTACACGGCCGGGTTTGATCAACGTAGACTTTGCCGACGTACGTACCGTAATGTCCGAAATGGGTACAGCGATGATGGGTAGCGGCCGTGCCAGTGGCCCGGATCGCGCAGAAGAAGCTGCCGAGCAGGCTATTTCCAGCCCATTGCTGGAAGATATTGATTTATCTGGTGCTAAGGGTATTCTGGTTAACATTACTGCTGGGTTAGATATCAGCATTGAAGAGTTTGAAATTGTCGGTAATGCCGTCAAAGCGTTCGCTTCAGAAAATGCCACTGTAGTAGTGGGTGCGGTTATCGACCCTAATATGCACGATGAACTGCGTGTTACTGTAGTTGCTACCGGTATTGGTGCAGACCGTCGTCCGGATATCAGTCTGGTACATGGCAGAGCGCCGGTAGAACCACAAAAGCCGTTTTACGGTACTCAGGGTGGTGCTGCGCTGCAGCCACAACATGAGACACAAACCGTGAAGCAAGAGCAAGTTGCGGTGAGCAAGTCACAGGCACAACCAGAGAGCAAAGCGAATATCGATATTTTTGATATTCCGGCGTTTTTACGCAAACAAGCCGATTAAGTATATACTTAGTTGGCTCTTGGGCCGGGCTTTGCGCCGTCAGCAGGGTTAAGCTGCTGTTCAGTGGAATTTGGCATAATTGCCACGTTATGCTATGCTTCGCCGCCATTTTGACATTGCTTATTAATTGAGCAGGAAAATATGATGATTAAACAACGTACCATCGGCAAAACAGTCAGCTCCATTGGGGTGGGATTGCACAAAGGCGAAAAGGTTACGCTTACTCTCCGACCTGCGCCGGACAACACGGGTATCGTGTTCCGTCGTGTTGATCTCGATCCTGTGGTCGACTTCAAAGTAGCACCTGAATTAGTGGGTGATACCGTGATGTGTACTTGTTTAATTAACGAAAATGGCGTGCGTTTATCTACCACTGAACACCTGATGGCGGCCATTGCCGGTCTGGGTATCGACAATTTAATGATCGAAGTTGACTCAGCTGAAATTCCTATTATGGATGGCAGTGCCAATCCGTTTGTGTATTTATTGCTCGAAGCCGGCGTAGCAGAGCAGCGCCAGGCGAAAAAGTTTATCCGCATTAAGAAAACCGTGCGGGTAGAAGATGGCGATAAATGGGCCGAATTTAAGCCGCACCACGGTTTTAAAATTGATTTCGCTATTGAATTTGATCACCCGGTGATTGCTGAAACCACTCAGCATATGCAGCTGGATTTCTCCGCCGCCGGTTTTATTAAAGATATCAGCCGTGCCCGTACTTTCGGTTTTTTGCATGAAGTAGAGTACCTGCGGGCAAATAATCTGGCGCTGGGCGGCAGTTTTGATAACGCTGTAGTACTGGATGAATACCGTGTGCTGAACCAGGATGGTTTACGCTACGACGATGAATTTATTAAACACAAAATTCTGGATGCTATCGGCGATTTATATATGGCCGGTTACAGTATTTTGGGTGAGTTTAAAGCCTTTAAAACCGGCCATGCATTGAATAACCAATTGCTGTGTGCGGTATTGGCTAACCAGGAAAACTGGGAATTTGTTACCTTTGAAGATAAAGCCAAAATGCCTATTTCTTATTTGGCACCGCAACTGGCTTGATTTAGTAGCAATAGCTAGCCTGATTTAGCTGCAGTAGCAAACACAGAGTAGCAAACAGAGCCCGGTTTTTACCGGGTTTTGTGTTTTCAGCAGCTCAGACTTTTTTGCGCTCAGCGTTTTCTGCCAGCTTTAACAACGCTTGTTTTAACGCGCCCTCGCTACCTTGTGCTGCAGCTCTTAAGCTTAGTGCTGCCTGTGCTGATAATTGATGGCTGTTTTTTTCTGCCACTGGTACATTCAGCTTGTTAATCTGGCCGTTCGGCGAAGCTTCTATCTCAATGCCGGCTAAATCAGGCAAGATTTTTCGGCGAAAATTGTCTAGAATGGCGTCGCGCTGCATTTTTAACCGGGTTAGCCAGGGTGCCGAGGCACATAAGATCACTGCACGGCCATCGCGAATACAGCTAACCTGACAAAAGCTGAGTTGCTCCAGTTGTAACACCTCTGCCAGCACTTTGTTTAATTGTTGCACCAGGCCTACTTGTTGCTGCTGTGATGCCAGGCTGCTGTGCGACAGTACTTTGCTGATATCCAGAGGTTTATGGGTATATCGGGCCATCGCCTTGTGCACCTGCAGCATGTGGTTTATTCGCGCAGTGTAGCAGCTTCTGCCAACTCAGAGAATGTTACACCTTGAAAGCGTTAGCATAGGGCACCATATCTGGCGTAATATGCTGAGGCGTTGATACTTTTTACCGGCCGGGCTTAGCACCGCCGGGGCTGCACTGCAGTTTTAACTTAACATGGTATTTGGATAATGTTTGGAAAACTTTTTGCCAAATTATTTGGTAGCCGCAACGACCGCTTCTTAAAAAAATTAGAAAAACAAGTACAGCAGATCAATGCGTTAGAGGCAGAGTTCGCCGCCTTGTCCGATGACCAGCTGCAACAGAAAACCGCCGAATTTAAACAGCTGCTTGCCGGCGGCAGCAGCCTGGATGACATCCTGCCGCAGGCTTTTGCTACCGTGCGTGAAGCCAGTAAGCGTGTATTTGATATGCGTCACTTCGACGTACAGCTGATTGGTGGCATGGTGTTGCACCAGGGCAAAATTTCCGAAATGCGTACCGGTGAAGGTAAAACCTTAACCGCCACCTTGCCGGCGTACTTAAATGCGCTTAGCGGTAACGGTGTGCATGTTATTACCGTAAACGACTATCTGGCACGGCGCGATGCGCAAACCAATGAACCGCTGTTTGCCTTTTTAGGTATGACAGTAGGTGTCAATGTGCCTGGTATGGCGCACCCGGACAAACAAAAAGCCTATGCCGCCGATATTACCTACGGCACCAACAACGAGTTTGGCTTTGACTACCTGCGCGACAATATGGCGTTTTCACCGCAGGACCGCGTACAGCGCGACCAGGCCTTTGCCATTATCGATGAAGTGGACTCTATTTTAATCGACGAAGCCCGTACGCCACTGATTATCTCCGGCCCGGCGGAAGACAGCTCAGAGTTGTATAAACAAATTAACCTGCTGGTACCGCAACTGGTGAAGCAGGAAAAAGAAGATGAAGAGGGCGCGCACGGCGATGGCCACTTTACTGTGGATGAAAAAGCCCGCCAGGTTTATTTAACCGAGCAAGGTCAGATCAAAGTGGAAGACATGCTGCGCGAGCACGGCATGATAGGCGAGCACGACACTTTGTTCTCTGCAGCCAATATTACCCTGTTGCACCATGTGTATGCCGCCTTACGCGCGCACCAGCTGTTTAAACGCGACGTAGACTATGTGGTAAAAGACGGCGAAATTATTATTGTTGATGAGCACACCGGCCGTACCATGGAAGGCCGGCGTTGGTCTGAAGGCCTGCACCAGGCGGTAGAAGCCAAAGAAGGTGTACGCATTCAGAACGAAAACCAGACGTTAGCCTCTATTACCTTTCAGAATTATTTCCGCCTGTACGACAAACTGTCGGGTATGACAGGTACAGCCGATACTGAAGCGTTCGAATTCCAGCAAATTTATGGTCTGGAAACTATCGTAGTGCCAACTAACCGGCCTATGGTACGTGACGATATGGCCGATCTGGTGTATTTGAATGCAGAAGATAAGTACCAGGCCATTATTGACGATATCGTAAAAACCCGTGATGCCGGCCGGCCGGTGTTGGTAGGTACCGCCTCCATTGAAAGCTCGGAATATTTATCCGGTTTATTAAACAAAGCCAAAATTAAACACCAGGTGTTAAACGCCAAATTCCACGCCAACGAAGCGCAAATTATCGCTCAGGCCGGCCAAAGCGGCACGGTAACCATTGCGACCAATATGGCCGGTCGTGGTACCGATATCGTACTGGGCGGCAGTCTGCAGGCGGAACTGGCTACACTGGGTGCCGAAGCAACCGCTGAGCAAATCGCTAAGGCGAAAGCGGATTGGCAAGTACGGCATGATGCGGTAATTACGGCCGGTGGCCTGCATATTATTGGTACTGAGCGGCACGAATCGCGCCGTATTGATAACCAGCTGCGTGGCCGCTCCGGTCGTCAGGGCGACCCGGGTTCAAGCCGTTTCTATCTGTCGCTGGATGATGCTTTAATGCGTATTTTCGCCTCAGACCGCATGGCCGCAATGATGCGTCGTCTCGGGATGGAAAAAGGCGAAGCGATAGAACACCCTTGGGTAAGCCGCGCCATTGAAAATGCCCAGCGTAAAGTAGAAGCGCGCAACTTTGATATTCGTAAACAACTGCTCGAATTTGATGATGTTGCCAACGATCAACGTAAAGTGGTATACGAGCAACGGAACGAGTTGCTCGATGCCACCGACATCAGTGAAACCATCAGCGCTATTCGTACCGATGTAATCGACGGTGTGATAAGCCAGTATATTCCGCCGCAGTCGTTAGATGAAATGTGGGATGTGCCGGGGCTGGAGCAGCGCTTAAAAGCTGACTTCAACCTTGAGCTGACCATAGTGCAGTGGCTGGCGGATGATAAAAAACTGTTTGAAGAAAAGCTGCGTGAGCGTATTCAGCAGGAAGTGGAGCAAGCCTACGCCAATAAAGAGCAGATGGTTGGCCCGCAGGTGCTGCGTCAGTTTGAAAAAGCCATTATGTTGCAAAGCCTGGATACACACTGGAAAGAGCATCTGGCGGCGATGGATCACTTGCGCCAGGGCATCAACCTGCGCGGCTATGCGCAAAAGAACCCGAAACAGGAATATAAGCGCGAAGCCTTCGAGCTGTTCTCAGCCATGCTGGAAACCCTGAAAGTAGACGTAGTCGGCATATTAAGCCGCGTGCAGGTGCGGGCAGCAGAAGATGTTGAAGCGGTAGAACAGCAACGCCGTAAAGCCGATGCTGTACCACACGATTACCAACATGCTGAAGCTGAGCATGTGGGTGGTGAAGTGCCGGCCGACGCGCCGCGTGGCCCTGTGTTTCGCGAGCAGGACAAAATAGGCCGTAACGATGCTTGTCCTTGTGGCTCGGGCAAAAAGTACAAGCAGTGCCACGGTAAACTGGTTTAAGCACTGATGTAGGTTAAGACAAAGTCAGCTTAGGCTGGCTTTGTCGTTTTTGGAGGTAAAATGCAGCACAATGTTATCCATGTCGCCGTTGGCGTTATACTGCAGGGCCAGAGTATTTTGCTGGCGCTACGCAGCAGCAAGCAGCATCAGGGCGGTAAATGGGAGTTTCCCGGTGGCAAAGTAGAGATGGGGGAAACCGTGGCGCAGGCGCTTAACCGTGAGCTGCAGGAAGAGGTGGCCATTCACGTGACACAAAGCAGCGCCTTTATGCAGTTAGAGTACGCTTATCCGGAAAAAACTGTACTGCTGGACATCTGGTTGGTAACTGCTTTTGACGGCGAGCCGCATGGCCGTGAAGGCCAGCCACTGCGTTGGGTTGATATAGCAGAGCTTGGCAGCATTGAATTTCCCGATGCTAACCAGCCGATAGTGGCGCGTATTCAGCAGCAGTTTGCCGCAGCCCGGTAATGACTTTATAAGATGAAAGCATCGTGCAGAGCCTGTTATATCTTTTTTTATTTGGCCCCTTGCTGCTAAGCGGTTATTACTGGTACACAGAAGAGTACCGTTACACCGGTAAAAGGCTGACAGCAAAGCAATGGGGGTTGTTGTGTGTCTTTATTGGTTATGCGCTTTACTGCAGTAGCCATGGCGTCACCGCAATGCTGGATATTTACAACGACTACCGATATCAGGCCGGTCGCGCATTGTCAGTGACCGGCATGTGGACTTTTATTCTACCCGGAGTGATATCCGCGCTGGTGATATTTCCACGGGAAACACTGCTTTACGTTTTGAGGCGGGCGGAAGCGGCGCAGCTTTCAGTATTGCTTACCGAACTGACCGCAGTGCTACTGATATTACTAACGTGTTTGCGCCACAGCTTAGTTACCTGAATATTGTGGCCAGATAGTTTCTAACATGAGAATGCCATTAAACGGCTTTTGTAAGCTTTCAACGGACTCAAAAGTTTGCCTGGTTGTTTCAGGTAACATCATGTAATCGGCCAATACTTTGAGGCTGCTGGCATGGAAGTTTTCAGATTTCTGCTTATTTACGTAGTCTGTTAACTTTTGATTTTTCGCAGATTTACTAAATTGTTCCAGCATGAGCAGTGCTTCCATAAACTGCGCCTTTTCCGCCATAACGCATTGATTAAATGCGCGTTCCTCAAGATAAGGCAAAATGTAAGGCGAGTACTGCATGCTCTGCAGGCGCTTCAATTCTGCCTCTGTTGGTGCTGTATGTTGCCGTTGGATTAGCCTGCAGGCCCCGACTCGTTCGTCATATGCCTGAAAGGTTTTTTCGCTGTAATCGATAGCGAATTTCAGCTCATCAGCTGGGGCAGAGAAGCAAAATGACAACAGTAGAATAGCTGAAAAGCGTTTAATCATAATTGCACCCCAAATATACGGCCCGCCAAAACTGGTACTCCTTCGGACGAGTAACGTGAAGGTTAGCCTGCTGATAGGCAATTTTTTCAATTTGACGCAGTTTAATGGCGCTTAGTGCGCTGTTGGTTTTAAAAAACATATCCCAATTAGTTGAATAGATTGCATAGCCTGACTGTGCAGAATCAGATGCAGCTACTTTAAACGGTAAGCTGTTTTGATATTGCTGTAAGCCGGAACCTGAGACGCCTTTATTGGCTGTACCGCCGAAAATAGACCAAAGTTGGCCAATCAGTAAGGCGGTTCTGCCAAGTTTCTCTAAATCACTAAGTTCTGCAATCTGCTCTATGGCATCCAGGCTATTTTGGCTAAGCTGGAGATCGACGATGGTTGGGCATTTCATATGCTTAAAGCTCCCTTTTCTAAAAACACAAGGATAGCTTATTTGTTTAATTATATGTAACTTATTTGTGCTTTTTCAGTGTTCTAGTGCTTAAAGAACTCATTGTCCTGCGCGATAAACTCTTGCTCCAGCTCGGCTAAATATTGTTCTGACAGGGCTGCGTCTATCGGGGCTTTGTCCGGTATGCGGTGGTTTTCTGCTGCCCAGTCGCCCAAATCAATTAATTTGCAGCGTTCAGAGCAAAATGGCCGGAAAGGCGATGCAGCCGACCAGACTACCGCTTTATCGCAGGTTGGGCATTTTACGTTCATGTTTAATCTCCGCTTTTATCAGCCACATCTGTCAGTTTACAAAAAGTGCCGGGCAGGCCCTGGCTGTGGCTGGTGTTTTGCCGCGTAGTTTAACCAGGGCTGCGTAAATTACCAGTATTAACAGCAGGCCAGTTTAAAGCTGATATCTTCACCGCTGTTGCTGCGGCCGCTGTCATCGCTCAATTGCATAAAGCGTATGGCATAACGGTACTTGTTGCCGCTTACCGTGGGGTACACGCCGGCTTCCAGCGGGTAGCGGATGCGCAGTAATTCATGTTGCTCGGTATTGCTTTGATAAAAGCCGTTTTGCGCCACCAGCTCACTGAACTGGCCCTTTTCGCGGCTAAAGCCCAGCACAAAACTTAAGGCTTGCTGCAATAAGTTAAACTCTGCGCACCAAGCGGTGGCCATTAGTTGGCGCTCTTGCAGTGGCAGGTTAAACCAGTAGTGCAATTGTGGTACGTCAAAAAAGCAAGTGCCGCCCGGGATAGAAAAACGCTGGCGTAGCGGGGCTAAAAACTTATCTTCTTTTAAGTTACCGACAAACTTGCCGCTGCGCAGCAAGTCGCTTTGCAGCTTAACCGCCTGTTGTAATACCGGCTTTAACTTATCGTCGGACACCGAAGGGTGTTTGGCCCAGGCCACCAGTGCGGTTTCGCAGCGTTCGGTGTCTTTAATCAGATCCGGCCGCACATCGTTGCGGTCTAATACTTCGATTAAGTCGAACAGGCCGTTAAAAAAGGCTTGTTGTTGCCACTGGTCCGCTAAGGCGTTCAGCTGTTGCAGCTGTGCCAGCAAGTGTTCCAGCCGCAGGTAAGTACGCAGTTTTTCGTTAAGCGGATGTTCGTAGGTAAGTTCTGTCATCGCGTTGCGGTTTCACACCCTGTTGCAACAGCTTGCCGGCTTAGTACGCCTGTGCCAGCTGCAAATAACGTTGGTGCAGGGCGGCAACTTGCGGCGTTAAATCAGCAATACTGCTGTCGTTGGTAATAATGTCATCGGCCAGTTTCAGCCGCTCGTTGCGGCTTATCTGCGCCGCCATAATGGCTTTTATCTGTATCTCACCGGCGTTATCGCGCGCGGCGGCCCGGCTTAGCTGTATGCTTTCGGGCAAATCTATCACCAGTACACGCTGTACATACTGCTGTAACTTATTCTCCAGCAACAACGGCGCGACTAAAAGTGCATAAGGTGATGTCAGTGCTGCCAACTGTTGCAGCAGCTGCTGGCGTATTGCCGGATGTAACAACTGTTCCAGCCAGCTTTTGTCGGCACTGTTGCTGAATATGCGTTGCCGCAACGCAGCGCGGTCCAGCTCGCCATTGCTTTGCAAAATGCTGTCACCGAAATGCCGGCAAATGGCATTAAGGCAATCGGTACCCGGTATTACCACCTCGCGGGCGACAATGTCGGCATCAACATATTGCACACCCAGCCCGGCAAATAACGCCGTTACGGTGCTTTTACCGCAACCTATGCCGCCGGTAAGGCCAACAATGTAGCGTGACACCGGTTACAGGCCAAGATAACGCAGATAGCTGTCTGTTATCTGTGTACCCCACAGCATAGCAATCCAGCCGGCAGCTGCAATATAAGGGCCAAACGGAACAGGTGTGGCTTTGCTTTTGCCCTGCAGCGTTATCAGGGTTACGCCAACTACAGCGCCCACCGCAGAGGATAATAAAATAATCAGCGGCAACTGCTGCCAGCCAAGTAAAGCGCCGAAAATGGCCAGCAATTTAAAATCGCCGTAGCCCATGCCTTCTTTACCGGTCAGCAATTTAAACAGCCAGTATACACTCCATAAGCTCAGGTAACCGGCAGCGGCACCGACAATAGCCTGGGCCGGATTAACAAAGGCTGAATCAGTCAGGCTGAATAACAGCACCAGCCACAGCAGTGGTAAGGTAAGCTGATCCGGTAGCAGCATTTTATCAATATCAATAAAGGTTAGCGCTACCAGGCCCCAGGTAAGCACAATCAGCACGGCGGCCGGCCAACCAAAACCTAGTTTCGCTGCTACCACGGCAGACATAATGGCAGTGAGGGTTTCAACCAGCGGATAACGCGGGCTTATTGGCGCACTGCAGCTGCGGCATTTGCCTTTTAGCAGCAACCAGCTCAGTACCGGAACGTTATCACGCGCTAACACCGGCGTGTTACAGGCCGGGCAAGCCGAGCGCGGCACCGCCAGGTTAAACTTAGCTGCCGGCGCTGTATTGCTGTCGGGTTGAAAATAAGCCTGATATTCCTGCTGCCACTCGTTTTCCATCATCTTCGGCAGGCGGTAAATCAGCACATTTAAAAAGCTGCCGATAATCAGGCTTAATAAAGCCGTGGCAGCAATAAACAGCGCCGGGTAAGCGCCAAACAGTTCGGCCAGTTGCTGCATCAGATAATGTCGCCCATACCAAAAATAGGCAGGTACATAGCAATAATTAAACCGCCGATTACTACGCCCAACACCGCCATAATCAGCGGCTCCAACAGCGCAGTTAAACCATCTACCGCATCATCGACTTCCTGCTCATATATATTGGCTACTTTAGATAACATACTGTCCAGCGCACCGGTTTCTTCACCTATCGACACCATAGAAATAACCATTTCCGGAAACTGCTCGGTTTGTTTCATTGCCAGATACATCTGGTTACCGGATGACACTTCTTCGCGAATATATAAGATGGCATTTTTATATACTTCGTTACCGGAGGCGCCGGCTGCCGATTCTAACGCTTCTATCAGCGGTACACCGGCGGCAAAGGTAGTAGATAAGGTGCGGGCATAACGCGCCACCGCCGCTTTATTAAGGATATTACCGATCACCGGCAGTTTAATCAGCAGCCCGTCCATCATAGTGCGGAATTTTAAATTGCCGGCATAGGCTTTTTTAACCACAAAGCCGGTAGCAATAATACCGCCCAGCACTACCCACCAATAAGCCTGCATCAGCTCAGACAAACCCAGTACAAATTGGGTAAAGGCCGGCAGCTCTGCGCCAAAGCCGGCAAAAATCTCGGCAAACTGTGGCACCACAAACATTAACAAAATAGAGGTAACAATAGCGGCAACGATAACTACGGCTACCGGGTAAAACATGGCTTTTTTAATTTTCGATTTCAGCGCTTCGGCTTTTTCTTTATAAATGGCTAAACGATCAAAAATTTGGTCCAACGAGCCTGATGACTCGCCGGATTTAACCAGGTCACAATACAGCTCATCAAAATACTTCGGGTGTTCGCGTAATACTTCTGATAACGGCAAACCGGCTTGTACTTTTACCGAAATTTTCTGCATTAAAGTGCGCAGGCTTTTATTGTCGGCACCGTTGGCAATAAGGTCGATCGATTGCACCAGTGGCACGCCGGCACCAAGCATGGTAGCAATTTGTCGGGTAAAGATAGCAATATCCAGCGCAGTAATTTTTTTACCGTCACCAAATAACGATTTGGGTTTTTTCTTTACGCCGGAGGGCGTAATACCCTGCTGGCGTAACAGTGCTTTTACTTCGGCAGCGCTGGTGCCTTTAATTTCGCCGTCGACTTTTTTACCACGCCGGTTAACGCCTTTATAGGTATATGCTTCCAGCTCTTTTATTTTAAATTGTTGTGCCTGAGCCATAATGGTTTCCTGTTGTTGCGCCGTGGCGCAAAAAGTCAAATTCTGTTGTCACTTGTCACTAGCCTTTAGTCACCCGGTTTACTTCTGCCAGGCTGGTTAAACCAGCGGCGGCTTTAATTAACCCGGACTGGCGCAGGTTATTTACACCTTCTTTTTGTGCCTGGGTAGCAATATCCAGCGAGTTACCGCCCTGCATAATAATATCGGCCATCACGCTGCTTACCGGCATTACTTCGTAGATACCAACACGGCCTTTATAGCCGTTGGTGCAGTGGTCACAGCCTACCGGTTTAAATACTTTAATGCCGGGTAGCTGCTCTGCGCTAAAACCTTGCTTTAACAGCTCTACTTCCGGCAAATGTTCTTGTTGTTTACAGTGGCTGCATAGGCGCCGCGCCAGGCGCTGGGCAATAATCAGCGAGACCGAGCTGGCCACGTTATACGATGGCACGCCCATATTTAATAACCGTGTTAAAGTTTCCGGTGCAGAGTTAGTGTGCAGCGTAGATAATACCAGGTGGCCGGTTTGCGCCGCTTTAATGGCAATTTCGGCGGTTTCCAGATCACGTATTTCACCCACCATTACTACGTCCGGGTCCTGGCGTAAAAACGATTTTAATGCCGAGGCAAAGGTTAAACCGGCGCGCGGGTTAACCTGCACCTGGTTAATACCGGCCAGGTTAATCTCTACCGGGTCTTCGGCGGTAGAGATATTGGTTTCAGTGGTATTTAAAATAGCTAAGCCGGTATACAGCGATACGGTTTTACCCGAGCCGGTGGGGCCGGTCACTAAAATCATGCCTTGTGGCTGTGCCAGCGCATCCAGATACAGTTGCTTCTGCTGTTCTTCATAGCCCAGCACATCAATGCCGAGCATGGCGCTGTCAGAATCCAGAATACGCATTACAATTTTTTCACCCCACAAGGTGGGCAGGGTGCTAACGCGAAAGTCGATGGATTTTTTTGCCGATAGCTTTAGCTTAATGCGGCCATCTTGCGGCACGCGTTTTTCCGCGATATCCAGCCGTGACATCACTTTTAACCGTGCCGACAACCGGGTAGATAATGCCACCGGCGGGCTGGCCACTTCATGCAAAATACCATCGATACGAAAGCGGATGCGGTAGGTTTTCTCGTACGGCTCAAAGTGTAAGTCGGATGCGCCCTTACGGATAGCATCCAGCAGCATTTTATTAATAAAGGCGATAATCGGCTGGTCTTCTTTATCAACCTGGACGCCGGCACCACCTTCGTCGTCGTCGTCTTGGGTTATGCCCAGCGAGCCTAAATCCCAGTCGCTGTTATCAAAATCGCCACCCAGGCTGTTATCAAACAGCTTATCAATCAGCTTATGCAGCTTATCGTATTCTACTACCACCACTTCGGCGTTTAAGCCGGTGTTAAATTCAAAGTCTTCAATGGTTTGAATATTGGTCGGGTCTACTACGGCCAGATACATATTACGGCCGCGTTTACCCAGCGGCAGCATATCGGTTTTGCGGATCAGCTTTTCATTGCGCAAATCTTCCGGAACACTGATAACGTCGTAGTGTTCCAGGTCCATACTAATGGCCTGGCTAATGCCGGCGGCAGCACGGGCTAAATCGGTAGCGCTAATCAGCTTTTCGCTGATCAACAGCTCAGGCAGGTTTTTAAACTGGCTGCCTTTATCGGTAATAGCTTTGGTGGCCAGCTCGCTGTTAATGCTGCCCAGCTGCACTAAGCGTTTAAATAAAGTAGAGGTAGTAGTTACGGCCATTAAACGCAAACATCCTGATTTTGCTGATAAGACTTCGCATAATTGACTGATTATGCCATTAAACACCGGTTATTCAAGTTTATAGTACCGTAGGGCGCGATAAAGGCGGACATGCTGTTCTTTTTTTAGTACTCACTTAGTTGATGCTTTTTCTGGCAGATGTGAATCTGCAGGCTTGGTATAAGAGTTAAGTTTAAACGGATAGAGCATTTGTTTAACAAAGCCCATGGTTCCAATAGTTCGAACGCCAAGAGCAACATCGCAAACGCCCGGAACCCTGTAGGTGCCAAAAACCCTATCAAAGATAGAAAATACTGTTGCATAATTAGTATTATGGGCCATTCGTTCTTCAGCATGATGCCAACGATGCATGGCGGGTGACACGAAGAGCAAACCCCATTTTCCATATGTCCATGGAAGATCGGCATGGATAAAGTAGCCATAATAATGACGGACTAAGTTATTCGCTATAATGGCATAAACCGGAAATCCGAGAGCTATTAATATAAACGAGTCAATCATATAAGTTGATATGCGATTTACTGGATGAAATCGTTGCAAAGTCAACCATGTCATTTTGTCATCAGAATGGTGAATACTGTGCGCTGGCCACAGTAAACGAGTGTGTTCTAATCTGTGACGCCAATAGCCGACGAAATCACCGACAAATACAGTAGTGAAAATAACGAAGATTGCAGGGGAACTCTCCCACATTTCTGATAAATATGGAGAAACCTTATGTGGGTTTATTAGTGTTGCCAAGGCGGATACAATCGGTGGAATCACTACTGCATTCAGGCCCATTAGCAAAAGATTAAACACCCCGTTTGGTAAGGCCGCCCAAGTATTACTAACAGCTTTTTTTCCTTTAACTAATAAGTTCAGTAGGAAAAATAGCAAAGCTAACAGAAAAAGTTCATAAAATGTTTCTGATAAGCTTTCCAACGAATATTCAAATGCATCTGTCATTGATAATCACTGCCGTTAACTACTAACAAAAGCTGATCTATTACACGTCTTGTCTATCGCTTAGTAGCGATCAGGGTGAATTTTACACAGAATGTCATTTCCCGGTGTGACAAAAAACCTGACGAAATAAAAAGTGCGGCTATAGCCGCACTTTAAACAATACAACAGACTCTAAATTATGGAGTCGCAACAGCCCGCTCAGCGTTAGGCAAGCGTGGACGTAAAGAGGCAACTAATGAACCACCAGTTACAGTAAACGAAGTTGCACCTGCGTTATTCACAGCTGCTGTAATAATCACAGTTTCACCGCGTAAATCAGCAGGTACATCATCATCGTTACGGAAAGTTACTGTAATTGCACCTGCTCCGTCATAAGCAACAGTTTCAATCATACCTGTTCTTGTACCTGCGCCTGCAGCTGTAACAGGTGCTGCACGGCCGTTGTATTGAACAGCTGTAGGTAATTCATTGAATTCAGCAGCCCATTCCGAGATAGCCAACTGCACCGGACGCATAGCCGATACTACCTGAGAGGTAGAGGTAGCACGCTGGGTATAAACCTGGTACTGCGGTACTGCTACTGCAGCCAGAATACCGATAATTGCTACAACGATCATTAACTCAATTAAGGTAAAACCTTGTTGTACACGTTTCATATTAGTCATTTTAACTTCTCCTGATTTTTATTTAGCCATGTAGGCTGGTTGTTATTTTGAGCATTTTTACCTTTGGCGCAAGCGAAATGTTAGTAATTCCATCGCATTTGCCTAAATTGTTGCTTTTTAAGGGAATTTGTCCGGTAAGTGAGCGGTTTTGTTACAAGCTATATAGTATAAAAGTACTAGTTAAGTTACTCTAACTTTTTTCTGCAACCAATCTGAATGCCGTTTATCGTTACTCAGACGCCAACCAGCGCATTCAGTTTAGCAGGTGTTTGCGGTTTTTTTCGACAGTTTTAGCCGGCCCACAACGCCATGCGGGCTAAAAATTGCTCACCCCAGGGCGATAACAACCAGCTGACCAATAAGGCATTACCCAGGATAACAAAGCCGAATTCGCGCCGGAACGACTGCTTACTGCGCTTGTGAGCCAGTTGGCGCTGCGCCAGATAAGCGCCCGGCCAGCCACCAATTAGCGCAAATAGCTGCAGGCTTTCCTCTGCCAGCCGGTTGCCATGCCGGGCAATGGCCGCTTCTTTGTCGGCTTTGTACAGCCAGTAGGTAAAAATGCTGGCCTCCAGATACAGCAGCGGCAGCACATAGGGCAGGCGGCCAAATAGTAATGCGGCCAGCACGGCGATAAGAAAGGCAATACGAAATAACAACGCCAGTTGGTTGGCATAGTGAATACTGTTATCTGTGGGTTTGGGGCTGTGGCGAATGTTGACGGCTATTGCTGTGGTTTGGGCTGTGTTTGGGGCCGCGTTTTTTGTGCTGCTTAAGCGCCAGGGTGCAGCGATGTCACGGCCGCGCTTGTCTTTTGCCAGGTTGAAATGCAGCTGATCGCCGGGTTGTGGCCGGCCGCTAGTGCCGGTTTGATCGCGGATATGAAAAAACAGTTTTTGCTGCGTTTGCTGGCACAATACAAAGCCGAAGCCTTTGTCGTCACGCCAAAATACTACGCTACCGGTTAATTGCATTAGGTATTCCTGCTGGCTTGTCTCGTTCCTTGAGACAGGCCCACTGTAGCAGAAGTTTAACCACCAGACGTCAGACGAGTTGCTGTTTTGCTACTGAATATTTAACCGCATAGATAAATCAATGGCTTGCACATGCTTGGTTAGTGCCCCGCTGGAAATATAGTCTACTCCGGTAGCGGCCAGTTCGCTTAAGCGCTCGCTGGTAATATTGCCGGATACTTCCAGTTTGGCCTTGCCGGCATTAAGCGTTACCGCTTGCTTAATATCGGCCAGACTAAAGTTGTCCAGCATAATAATGTCGGCGCCGGCGTTAAGGGCTTGTTGCAGCTCAGCGAGGTTTTCTGTTTCTACCTCTACCGGTTTACCGGGAAAATTCTGCCGCGCTGTGGTTACTGCATTGGCAATAGAGCCGGCCGCGGCAATATGGTTTTCTTTAATTAAAAAGGCATCAAACAAACCGATGCGATGGTTTTTCCCACCGCCGGTAGTTACCGCGTACTTTTGTGCAAAGCGCAAGCCTGGCAGGGTTTTGCGGGTATCTAATAACCGGGTAGTGCTGCCGTGTAAAAACTGCACGTAATGGGCAGTGGTGGTAGCCGTGGCGCTTAGCAGTTGCAGAAAGTTAAGCGCAGTGCGCTCACCGGTAAGCAGAATACGCGCCGGGCCGGTTAAGCGGCACAGCTGGCTGTTGGCCGGCACTTTGTCGCCATCTTTTACCTGCCAGCTAATTTGCACTTCGTTGCCCAGTTGGCGAAACACTTCATCAGCAAAAGCGGTGCCGCATACCACGCAGTCTTCGCGGGTAATAATGGTCGCACTGGCTTGTTGCGCTTTGGGGATCAAAGATGCCGTAATATCGCCCTCTGCCAATGGCAAAAAGCCTAAGTCTTCTGCCAGAGCATTAGACACCGCGCGGATTGTTTCCTGCTGCAGTAAGGTCGAAAAGTTAGTATGCATAGTATTTGCTATAGCCTTTGGTAAAACAGCCGTATGTAAAAGTCAGTTGTGCTGGATCAGCGTAAGCTGGTTGCCTTGTTGGTGGAATTCTAACTGTTTAAGTGCACTCATGCCCAATAATATCTCGGTGCCGCCCAGATTAGGCACAATGCTGGCCGGAATATCGTGCAGCACTATATCACCCAGCTGCAAGCGGGCAATGCGGCTGCGCCACGCATCGGCGATGCCATTGGCGGTATTAACTTTGATAGCCGTGCCAAACGGCAGGCCGAGCTTTTCTGCCGTAGCGGCGGCAATGGCTACTGTGGTAGCGCCGGTGTCCAGCATAAAATCTACCGGTTGGTTATTTACCAGTAAGGTGCCGACATAGTGGCCGCTTTTGTTACGGATAAGCACGGTGCGGGTTTCACCAGCGCTGCCTTGTACACTGCGCAGTTGCTGGTTTGGGTTAAGCTGTTTGCTGATGGTGTCCTGAAAAAACACAAACAGCAGTGCCATTAAAATAAGCCAGGCAATGATGGCAAAGGTCTTACCATATTTGTTTGATGGTTCAGGCGCTTGCATTAACAGCCTCCGGCAGTGACAATAGCGCATAGCTTACTGACACCGCCGTACAAAGGCAAAATTTCTGATGAGCGTCGAATCTCCTGCTATGGTATTGCGGCCAAGCCCGCACTGTGATGCCCGCCCTGAAGGCGAGAGCATCAGCCTGTTGGTGATCCACAATATCAGCCTGCCGGCTGCTGAATTTGCGCTGTTGCCTGAGCAAAGCTTTGTCGACGCGCTGTTTATGGGCACACTGGATTGCAGCGCCCACCCGGACTTTGCCGGCTTAGCCGGGCTTAGGGTATCGGCGCACTGCGTAATTTGGCGCGACGGCCGCATTTTTAACTATGTGCCCTTTGCCAAGCGTGCCTGGCATGCCGGGGTTAGCCGGTTTGCCGGCCGCGAGCGTTGTAACGATTTTTCCATTGGTATTGAGTTAGAAGGCACCGACAATTTGCCTTATACTGAGCAGCAATATCAAAGCCTTATTAAGCTGACATATTTTTTAATGCAGCAACATCCGGCTATTACGCCACAGCGTATAGTGGGCCATTGTGATATTGCGCCGGGGCGTAAAACCGACCCCGGCATCGCGTTTGACTGGATGCGCTACCGCAATGCTATAAAAAGCGCGATAAAGGAGTTTTTTGTATGACATTAATCAGTATGCTGCTGGCATTAATTATTGAGCGCTTAGCTGTGCGCAGCGATGCCTGGCAAGCCAGCCGTTATTGCCGTGCCTATGTGCGCTTTACTGCCGGCTCGGCATTGCATAAGTTGTCATCGCACAGCTTGGGCCAGTACCTGTGGTTGGCGTTGCCGGGCGCGGTGGTAATGTTGCTGCTGTGTTTGCTGGATAACCATTTAGTCAGTCTGGTGGTTAACACCCTGGTGTTGCTGCTTGCTATCGGTTGCTGGCATTACCGTCAGCTGTATAAGCAGTATTTAAATGCGATGGAGCGGGGCGACGAAGAAGCCGCTTTTATTACCATGCAGCAAATACGCAGTGATATGGGCAGCCAGCGCGAGCAAAGCAGCTATGGTCAGTTGCTGGTGTGGTTAAACTTCCGTTATTACGCTGCCGTGGTATTTTGGTTTTTACTGCTCGGTGCCTTTGGTGTGATTACCTATGTGCTGGTACGTCACCTGCAGGAAGCCGTAGCGGAAGAGCATGCTGCCGATTATGCCGTTTGCCTGGGCGACAATAACAAGGCCGTACACTGTACAGCGCACTGGGCGTTGTGGTTTCCGGCACGGTTGTTTGGTTTGGGCTTTGCGCTGGTAGGGCATTTCTCCCGTGCTTCGACCGCACTGCTGGGCTACTTCCTTGATTTTACCGCCAACAACGAGCAAGTGGTGGTGGATGTTGCTGCCGCAGCAGAGCCGCTGCCGGCAGAGAGCTTAAACACTTTGGAAGACAGCAGCTATATGGTGCAGTTAGCCAAACGCAATATGCTGTTCTTTTTAGCCTTTACCGCCATTTTAACGTTAAGCGGCTGGCTGGGGTAGCAGCTGGTTAAGCTACTAACTACCGTACTCCGTAGCGCGCCTGCGCTGCGGACATTTTTTGCGACACACGCCGTAAATACTTCCTTGTAGGCTCCTGAAACGCCGTCCGGGCGTTTCAGGGTGCTGCAAAAAAGTCACTTCGCTGCGGCTGTTTCAACCAGGTGTTAACTCCGATAGCGCAGCCACAAACTCATTTCGCGAAGCGAAGGCGGATAAGCAATTTGTCCGGAACAAATTGCATCGGCGTAGCCGGTCCGCCAGCTTGAAGGCAGGACTGCCGAAAGCCCGTTGTGGCGAGCACAGCGGAAGTTATCGCCGGCAGCCGGGCTGGTATCGTCATCGCCCTGCCACTCTGGTCAGACCAATTTTTCCAGCCACTGTCATACCCATGCATTATTGAGTTATTACTCTAACTATTTTCTGCTTTTGCCTTTGCATAGATTCTCTGCTTTATTTACTTGTTATGCAGAAACTGCTACCTTAACGCCACTAAAAATAAATTGGTAAGACCAATTTACAGCTGGGCGAAAGCTGGTCTTGCAGCAGGACAACAGCAGACAGAAAAATATGGCGGCGCATGGCAGATTTTAAAATTAAACCGGCGAAACTCTCAGATCGCATAGTCGAGCAACTGGAAAACATGTTGCTTGAAGGCAGTTTTGCCCCGGGGCAAAAGCTGCCACCGGAACGCGACCTGGCAGAAATGTTTGCTGTGTCACGGCCATCATTGCGTGAAGCTATTCAAAAGCTGGAAGCCAAAGGTTTGGTGAGCCGGCGCCAGGGCGGCGGCACCTATGTCTGCGATAACCTGGCCGTTGGCCTTACCGATCCGTTATTTGAGCTGATTGCGCGTCACCCCGAGTCACAATTTGATTTACTGGAGTTTCGCCACGCCTTAGAAGGCATTTGTGCTTATTACGCGGCACTGCGTGGCACAGCAGCAGATTTTGCGCAGATTACCGCACATTATGACGCTATATGTCAGGCACAGCAGCTGTGCGACATTGATGCGGAAGCCAAAGCGGTGGGCAGTTTTTATTTAGCGGTGGCAGAGGCGTCACATAATGTGGTGTTACTGCATTTAGTGCGCGGCTTAACGCCACTGGTGGAGCAGAATATCCGGGTTAACCTGGAAACCCTGCAGCAGAAGGAAGGCATTGTCAGCCAGCTGAACTCGCATCGGCAACGGCTGATGCAAGCGGTCATTAACGGCGAGCCGGAGAAGGCGCGCCAGGCCAGCAATGGTCATCTGGCCTTTATCGAAGAAGCCCTGTTGGATGTAGGTAAAGAGCGTTCCCGTATTGAACGTTCGTTACGTCGCACCCAACAAGGCTGATAACTCATTTAACGCACATGGGCATTTATAGCACAGGCGTGCATAACCAAAGGAAACCTCGATATGTCTGAAGTCAGTAAAGTTGACATCGACGCTCTGGAAACCAAAGAGTGGCTTGAAGCGCTGGAATCGGTTGTTCGCACTGAAGGGGTCGAGCGGGCGCAGTTCCTGCTGGAACAAGTGTTAGAGCAAGCAAGGTTAGACGGTGTAGCCATGCCTACCGGCGTCACCACTAACTACATTAATACCATTCCTACGCAGCAAGAACCGGCTTACCCGGGCGATGTTAACCTGGAACGACGTATCCGTTCGGTGATCCGTTGGAATGCCATTATGATAGTACTGCGCGGCTCGAAAAAAGAGCTGGATTTAGGCGGCCATATGGCGTCTTACCAGTCTTCTGCGGCGTTTTACGAAACCTGCTTTAACCACTTTTTCCGTGCGCCAAACGAAAAAGACGGCGGCGATTTGGTCTATTATCAGGGCCATATTTCGCCGGGTATTTATGCCCGTGCTTTTGTTGAAGGCCGCTTAACGGCAGAGCAACTGGACAGCTTCCGCCAGGAAGTAGACGGTAAAGGCTTATCCAGCTACCCGCACCCGAAATTAATGCCGGAGTTCTGGCAATTCCCTACCGTGTCTATGGGCTTGGGTCCAATCGCCTCTATTTATCAGGCACGGTTTTTAAAGTATTTACACGGCCGTGGCTTAAAAGACACCAGTGCGCAGCGCGTATATGCCTTTTTGGGTGATGGCGAGATGGACGAGCCGGAATCACGCGGTGCGGTAAGCTTTGCTGCCCGTGAGAAGCTGGGCAACCTGTGTTACTTAATTAACTGTAACCTGCAACGGCTGGATGGCCCGGTAATGGGTAACGGTAAAATTATCCAGGAGCTGGAAGGCTTGTTCCGCGGCGCCGGCTGGAATGTTATTAAAGTAGTGTGGGGCCGTGGTTGGGATAAACTGCTGGCCAAAGACACCACCGGTAAATTGCTGCAACTGATGAACGAAACCGTAGACGGCGATTACCAAACCTATAAAGCCAACGACGGTGCCTATGTACGTAAGCACTTCTTCGGCCGTTATCCGGAAACCGCGGCCTTAGTTGCCGATATGACCGACGAAGAGATTTTCGACTTAAAACGCGGTGGTCATGAGCCGTCCAAACTGTATGCAGCCTTTAAAGCGGCGCAGGAATGCACCGATAAACCTACCGTTATCCTGGCCAAAACCGTAAAAGGCTACGGCATGGGTGAAGCGGCAGAGGGCAAAAACATTGCCCACCAGGTGAAAAAAATGGATATGACGCATGTGCTGCAACTGCGCAAGCGTTTAGGCCTGGAAGATTATATCAGCGAAGAAGCGGTAGCCGATTTACCGTACATTAAGCTGCCGGAAGGCTCGCCGGAGCTGAAATACCTGCACGACCGTCGTGCGGCATTAAACGGTTACACCCCGGTGCGGTTGCCTAACTTTACCAAGCCACTGACGTTACCGGCGCTGAGCGCCTTCGACGGCCTGCTCGAAGAGCAAAAGCGTGATATCTCTACCACCATGGCTTATGTGCGGGCGTTGAATATTCTGCTGAAAGACGAACATGTCGGTAAGCAAATAGTGCCGATTATTGCCGACGAAGCCCGTACCTTTGGTATGGAAGGCTTGTTCCGCCAAATTGGCATTTATAACCCGGGCGGCCAAACCTATACCCCGGAAGATCGCTCTGTAGTGAGCTACTACAAAGAAGATATCGGCGGCCAGGTACTGCAGGAAGGTATTAACGAGCTGGGCGCTATGTCGTCCTGGGTGGCGGCGGCCACGTCGTACAGCACCAACGATTTACCGATGATTCCGTTCTACATCTATTACTCCATGTTCGGCTTCCAGCGGGTTGGCGATATGGCGTGGATGGCCGGTGATCAGCAAGCGCGCGGCTTCCTGTTAGGTGCTACTGCAGGGCGTACCACGCTGAACGGCGAAGGCTTGCAGCACGAAGACGGCCACAGCCATATTCTGGCCGGCACAGTGCCAAACTGTATTTCCTACGACCCAACCTATGCTTTCGAGCTGGCGGTGATTCTGCACGACGGTATCCACCGCATGTACGGCGAAGCGCAGGAAAACATCTATTACTACATTACGGTAATGAATGAAAACTACCACCACCCGGCTATGCCAAAAGGCGCTGAGGAGGGTATTCGCCGTGGTATTTATAAGCTGGAAAGCTTAAACGGCGACCGCGGTAAAGTACAGCTGATGGGCTCGGGCACTATTTTAAATGAAGTGCGCAAAGCCGCAGAAATACTCAGCAAAGACTACGGCGTAGCGTCTGACGTGTACTCGGTAACCTCGTTTAACGAGTTAGCACGTGATGGCCAGGATTGCGAGCGCTTCAATATGCTAAACCCGGACGCGAAAGCCAAAACACCTTACATTGCTACGGTAATGAACAACGCGCCGGCGATTGCTGCGACCGACTATATGAAAAACTATGCCGACCAGGTACGGGCCTTTATTCCGGCTACGTCATACAAGGTGCTGGGCACCGACGGTTACGGCCGTTCTGACAGCCGTGAAAACCTGCGCCGTCACTTTGAAGTGAACGCCGGTTATATCGTAGTAGCGGCACTGAGCGAGCTGGTAAAACAGGGCGAACTGAAAAAAGCGGTAGTGGTAGATGCAATTAAGAAATTCGGCATCGACGCTGGCAAAACCAACCCGCTGTACGCATAAGAGGATTACACATGACTATTGAAATTCATGTTCCGGATATTGGTGCTGATGAAGTTGAAGTCACCGAAATCCTGGTTAAGGTCGGCGACAAGGTAGCCGCTGATCAGTCACTGCTCAGCGTAGAGGGCGATAAAGCCTCTATGGAAGTACCGGCCAATGACGCCGGCGTAGTAAAAGAAATTAAAGTAAAAGTAGGCGACAAGGTTAAAACCGGCAGCCTGATTATGACCTTTGAAGGTGAAGACGCTGCCCCGGCGAAAGAAGAAGCTAAAGCAGAGCCAAAAGCCGACAGCAAAACCGAAGCCAAAACGGAAAGCAAAGCTGCCGCCAGCGTGCAGGATGTTAAAGTGCCGGATATCGGCGGTGATGCCGTTGAAGTTACCGAAATTATGGTGAAAGTGGGCGACACGGTAAGCGAAGAGCAATCTTTGCTTAGCGTTGAAGGCGACAAAGCCAGTATGGAAGTACCGGCGCCGTTTGCCGGTAAGGTTAAAGAAATTAAAATCAGCGTCGGAGATAAGGTGTCTACCGGCAGCTTGATAATGGTTTTTGAGACTGAGGGCGATAGTAAAGGCAACGGTGAAGCCGCTGCCGAAGCGCCAAAAGCAGAAGCTAAAGCTGAAACGAAAACCGAAGCTCCGGCAGCTAAAGCTGAAGCGGCTCCGGCTGCTTCTGCAACAGCGGCCGACGGCTTTGTCGAAAACAGCGCCTATGCCCATGCCTCACCGGTTATCCGTCGTTTAGCGCGTGAGTTCGGCATTAACCTGGCCAAGGTTAAAGGCACAGGCCGTAAAGACCGCGTAGTAAAAGAAGATGTGCAAAACTACGTGAAGCAGCTGGTAAAACAAGCTGAAAGCGGTGCGGCGTCTTCAGGTTCCGGCGCTGGCAACAGCATGGGCTTTGATCTAATCGCCTGGCCCAAAGTCGACTTTGCCAAATTCGGTGAAGTAGAAAGCAAGCCGCTGTCGCGGATCCAGAAGTTATCCGGCAACAATTTACACCGTAACTGGGTGCGTATTCCGCATGTTACCCAGTTCGACGAAGCCGATATCACCGGGCTGGAAGACTTCCGTAAAGAGCAAAACAGCCTGGCCGAGAAGAAAAAGCTTGGCGTTAAGTACACGCCGCTGGTGTTTATTATGAAAGCGGTGGCCAAAGCGCTGGAAGAGTTCCCGACCTTTAACAGCTCGTTGTCAGAAGATGGCGCCAGTTTAATTCTGAAAAAATACGTGCATTTGGGTATAGCGGTAGACACGCCAAACGGCCTGGTTGTACCGGTAGTTAAAGACGTAAACAAAAAAGGCATTATCGAGCTGTCACGCGAGCTGCAGGACATTTCGGTAAAAGCGCGCGAGGGCAAGTTAACCTCTGCTGATATGCAAGGCGGCTGCTTTACCATCTCCAGCCTCGGCGGCATTGGCGGTACGGCGTTTACGCCTATTGTTAACGCGCCGGAAGTGGCTATTTTGGGTGTGTCTAAATCGGACATTAAACCAAAATGGAACGGTAAAGAGTTTGAACCTAAGCTGATGTTGCCGCTGAGCGTGTCATACGACCATAGGGTAATTGACGGCGCCCTGGCAGCCCGCTTTACTGCCACCCTGGCCAGCTATCTGGCCGATATTCGTCAGATCATTATGTAATGTTTCGCCAAGAGCGAATTTTGTGTCCCGTGCTGAAAAGTTACGGGACATCGCTCAGGCAGGATGTTAAAATTCTGCCACTTTTTTCGCCTGATAGCCGTACCCTACAAAGTGACGCTGTCAGAACACCGACTCAATGAAAAGGTAATACGATGAGCAACGATATCAAAACTCAGGTAGTAGTCGTGGGCGCAGGCCCTGGTGGTTATTCTGCAGCATTTCGTGCCGCAGACTTAGGTTTAGAAGTTACCCTGGTTGAAGCGCGCAGCACCTTAGGTGGCGTGTGTTTAAACGTGGGTTGTATCCCATCTAAAGCCTTATTACACGTTGCTAAGGTAATTGACGATGCCCGCGATATGGCATCACACGGCGTTACCTTTGGTGAGCCGAAAATTGATTTAGACAAAATTCGTAGCTGGAAAGACAAAGTAGTCGGCCAGCTGACTAACGGCCTGGCCGGTATGTCGAAAATGCGTAAAGTTAAGGTAGTTACCGGTTACGGTAAATTTACCGGCGCGAACACCTTACAGGTTGGCGACACTAAAATTACGTTTGAACACGCCATTATTGCTGCAGGCTCAGAGCCGGTATCACTGCCGTTTATTCCAAAAGATGACGACCGTATTATCGATTCAACCGGCGCACTGGAATTAAAAGACATTCCGGGCGAAATGCTGGTATTAGGCGGCGGTATTATCGGCCTGGAAATGGGCACCGTATACCGTGCACTGGGTTCTAAAGTATCAGTAGTAGAATTTGCTGATCAGTTAGTACCAGCAGCTGATGCCGACATCGTAAAAGCCTACACCAAGTACAACAAAGACAACTACAACATTATGTTGTCTACCAAGGTTGTTGGCGTAGAAGCGAAAAAAGACGGCTTATACGTAACCTTCGAAGGCAAAAACGCACCTGAGAAAGCCGTACGTTACGACAAAATTCTGGTTGCTGTTGGCCGTAAGCCAAACGGCGCGCTGTTAGACGCGGCGAAAGCCGGTGTTAACGTAGACGAGCGTGGCTTTATCAACGTAGATAAGCAACTGCGCACCAACGTTGGCCATATCTATGCTATCGGGGATGTTATCGGCCAGCCGATGTTAGCGCACAAAGCAGTACACGAAGGCCACGTAGCGGCTGAAGTGATTGCCGGCCAGAAGCACTATTTCGACCCGCGCTGCATTCCGTCAGTAGCTTACACCGACCCGGAAATGGCCTGGACCGGCGTTACCGAGAAAGAAGCCAAAGAGCAGGGCTTAAAAATTGAAACCGCTACCTTCCCATGGGCAGCGTCAGGCCGTGCTATCGCCTCAGCCCGCACTGAAGGTTTCACTAAGCTGATATTCGACAAAGAAACCCACCGTATTCTGGGTGGCGCTATTGTTGGTATCAACGCCGGTGAAATGCTGGGCGAAATCTGCTTAGCAGTAGAAATGGGTGCCGACGCTGAAGATATCGCGTTAACCATCCACGCTCACCCAACACTGAACGAGTCTATCGGCTTAGCTGCCGAGATGTACGAAGGCTCAATCACCGACCTGCCAAACCCGAAAGCGAAGAAAAAGTAATTTTTCTGAGTGAGTAGAAAAACAAAGGCCGCATTTGCGGCCTTTGTTTTTAATGTACCTAAGCTTAGCTATCGGTATTCTCATCCAGAATGAAATCAAGAGTTTCTCTTATTTCGGGTAAAGTATTTACAAATTTGAGGACTTTGTATGCTTTCATTCCCAAAGTCTTAATGGGTGAAGCAAATAAACCTGATAAAAAACTGTGTGGTGCACTAGCAACTCCGTCAAAATCGATAATGACCGATTTACCTTCTCTAATCTCTGGGAATAACCTTGAGTCTCTAAACTTAATAGCTGCTTCTTTGTCCTCTGCGTACGAGCCAAAAAAGTTTTTTATACTTAAATAGTAGGTGTTGAGCTTTTCCTCTCGATCACCTTTATCTTGCTCTTTCTTTGCCTCAATCCGAAACTCCTGCATCATTTGATGTAGAGCAAATGAAACATCTTGTTCGAGCTTTACAGAAACCAGTACAAATGTTCCGTTCCAACTTTCCTTGAGTGTTTTGCCAGTTATATCTCTAGGTGATATGTGAAGAACCCCATTTCCAGAAACAATATGCATATCAGCATTCAATCTTCTGATAATGTTTGTTGATAGAAATAAGCCTACACCAGCATTGTTTTTCTCTTTGTAAGGATCTGTTGACCCAAAAGTGCCTGATACTTGAGGTTTTATCGCTAACTTTATAGCTTCTTCATCAGACTCTTGACCCGGATACGCCTGTTCAATGTGTTTTCTGATCCCAATGCCAGTATCTGCGACGATGAAATGAATTTCATTTCCTTTTTGGTACCAAGTGAACTGAATTAAAGACGGAACTCTTTTGTCACTACCGCGAAAATTGAAAAAAGTTTTACCGTGCTCAAGCGTATTGTAGAGTAGTTCGCTAAGAACATATCTTAAAGTATTAAGGTATTCTACGTTGAAACCAGCGGTGTATTTCTCTACTCTTGAAATGGCTAACTTAAAATCGTTACTATTTCTTATTGCTAGTAGTGGCTTTCTATTGTTTGATTTGAAATTCTGGTTTTCATGGATTGCGACGTCAAAAAGGCCCCTTGCTCCCATTGCTCGCCACATTTCACTTGCACCATTTTTGCTTTCACTTTCAATTATACTTACTCTACAACCTTGATTACGAAGTTTCCAAAGGTAGGCAACTAGAAGGGAAAGAGCTTGGTAGTTGGCAGTACTACATTGACGAAAATCTACTCTAACAGGCACATTTTCCAAGTCCCAATTAAAAAAACGTAATGCAGGCTCGAAATCAAAAATACCGTGATCTTTAAAAGTGAATTTAGCCGGTAGCTCTAGGGTGACAGTTTTGTCTTTATCTAACTTTTTCCTTAAAGAGTGCAGTTTACCGTTGTAGTCCATTTTTAACCTTTGAGTCGATACCAAGAAAATTTAACTAATAATTCTTACAATCTGAATTCTTTGTTGTCAGGTTTATATAAAAGTCTCTCTGGGTCAAGCGATTAGCAGGGAAAAATTATGATTGGCTATTTAATGATCAGAATATCAATCCGGTCATTGTGATTGATATTCTGAGAAGCGCGAAAGCCCAATGAATTCTGCCTACAAAAGTTAAGCGACAGCGATCAATCGGACATATGCTACTTGCCGAGAAATTCTTCTCTTGTTAGCATCGGGATTCCATAATTCAGGGACGTCACATGCGCTGGATGCGTTTTACTTTACCGCTATTACTGTTTATCTCCCCGCTGGCTTTTGGCCAAAAGCAATATACCGAAGGGGCTTGTTTGTTGTTGCAACAGCAAACCGAGCGTTTTTTCGGCCAGCCGAATAGCCGTAATTACCAAGATGCGCGCCGTGAGTTGAACAACCACTGCCAAAACCCGATACCTGCACCAACGCATCAGCTTAACCTGACCAATATCTCGGCTGAACCTGCTGCGACAAAACCTGCAGCACAAAATGTGGCAAGGAGCAAAACGGTTAATGCTTCAGCAGTGGTACTGCCTGCTAAACAAACCGTTAGTACACCTCAACCCCTGAAGCCTGCTAACGTATTACAGAACTTGTTTGCACCCGTGCAGGCAATGTTTGGAGGCTTGTTGGTGTATGTTATGTTGTTTGGCAGTTTTATCGTCCTGCTTTCCTTATTGGTAAGAAAATACTCCGCCAAACTTATTGGTGCGGTTGGTGAGTGGACGCTGCATAAAGTACTTGTGGCTAAGCTGCCGATAAGCTACCGGCATTACCGTAATCTGGTGTTGCAAACGGCGCAGGGTGATTTAACTGAAGTGGACCACCTTATCGTCAGCCCCTACGGCATCTTTGTAATTGAAGTAAAAAACTATCAGGGCTGGATTTTCGGCGGTGAAAAGCAAGCTGAGTGGACAGTGCAGCACTTTCGCCGCAAACACCGCTTTATGAACCCGCTTAGGCAAAACTATAAACATACCGAGGCAGTAAAATACGCGCTTGGCTTAGATAAGACAGGGGCCGACAAGGTGCATTCAATGGTAGCGTTTGGCCCAAGCGCAGAGTTTAAAACGCCGCTGCCGGTAAATGTTATGCATATTGCTCAGGTTGCCGATTACCTGCAGCAGTTTTATCAGCTGTGTTTTAGCGATGAACAACTGCGCCAGTTCAGCGCCAGGTTGAGTATAGCTGCCGCTGAGCAAAAGATACTGCGTAAGCAGCATTTGGTCCAAGTACAAACCGGAGCTTCAAAGTAATGCAAAAACGTCTAATTGCTGGGTTGTTGTTTATTTTAATACCGCTTTTCGACAGCTTATTTTTGGGTAACGTCTTTGGCCTTCAGTGGCACAGCCCGGCCTTGATGTACAAAGTCAGCGTTTACTTGATACCGGTAAAATTGCTGTTTACTGTGATTGGCTTGGTGCTGTTGTACCACTCGCATGTGGTTGGTGCGATTAAGTTTATGAAAGTAATAGTGATCGTGCTGGGTGTACTGCATGGATGTATGCTGGCGCTGGTGTGCTTGCTGTATCTGACGCTGGGTGATAAGTCAGGCTTTTACAGTGCCAACGGTAGTATTCAGCTTTATACCGCTGATACCGGGGCGATAGGTAAGTCGTATCATTATTTTTCTTACCTGTGCCGTGGCAAATATGGTTTTTACACCCTGGTGCCAATCAGCCGGGAGGATTGGTTGGGACAGTTTAGTTTTCAGCAGAACGGTGATCAGTTGGTGATTACGCAGCACGATGGTAGTGAGACTAACACTATAATCCATCAGATCCCGGCTGGTAGCTGCGACCGATGAACACCGCTACCATCGCTCAAGCTTCGCACGCTGTTTGTCAGGGAGTTTTTCTCAGTTGTTGCAGTACCTGCTCAATACTTATACTCTACCCGATTTTTCTGGATAAGGCCCAAAAGGTAATAACACTATGAAAACATTGCTCTGCGCTGTTTTACTGACTACCGTATTTAATGCTGGCGCAACCAGCCATGACTTTATCGGCTGTACCTGGTATATCCCGTCAGGTTATACCGCGTTAGCCGATAACGGTTACCGTAAAACACCGGCGGAAGATGAGCCGGATACGACACCGGCTTCAGTGCGGTTTGCAGATGAGGGAACTGACGATTTGACAGCTTACACCAGACTGGCTCAGCTACCTGGTACAGAGGTAGTCTTGATTTCACATCAAAGTGATACGGGCTACAGCTATAAATCTCTTTCTATCAAACTTAAAAACAGTTTGGGCGATAGCCTGAGCAGCTCTACTTTGCTGGTGTCGCAAAAAAATCAGACGGTTTTAATGGTTTCTTTACCCCCGGCTGACAGTCTCCATCTAACCCGGGGTTGTGTTCCGCCTGCGGTAGTTGAGCGGCATTATGCGGCGCTGGCACAACTGGAGCCGGGAGTGGAAGCATTTTTGAATAGCGCCCATGGGTTTAACGTCTTAGTGCCGGAGCCGGCTAAACGTTAGAAGCATGCTGTTGCCGGTTAATAGCAGGGCTCAGTTACTACGGCCAGGCATCAGGTGACGCGAGAAATCCTAAGGGTCAGGCTTTGGAAGTGGAATTACGTTGTTAACAATAAAAAGATGCGCAGTTTCTGTGCGTATGAAACTTGCGGTATTACCGGATTAATTGCACCCCGGGTTATTTTGCTGAATAAAGCTCTCAATATCAAAGTGGTTTACTTTATCGAGGATCTGGCTTTTAGTGCCGATATGAAAGCCGCGAAAGTAGATATCGCACTTAAGCTCTGAGCTGCTGTATACGCTCGGCCCGCCACCGAAAATGTAAGTGGTATTGTCCTGATACGCTTGCTCTGTATCTATGCTGGTTAACCAGCGTGCTGTTATATCTGTCAGCTGCTCTGGCGAATCCTGGCGAAAAAAGCGCAGTTTATCCGCGGCAATGGCGCCCTCACTAATCTTGGCTTGTGTTAACAATACGCCATTGGCCGGGATCTGATACTGGCGGGCGTCGTGTTGATACTGCAAGGGCTCGCCGTTGGTTTGATCAAAAATAACATAAAATGCGCCGACATAATTAGCCGGCAGAATATAGTGCTCAGCCTCGCGCTGCTGCACAGCTTCGCTGCAGGCGGTAAGTAAGTAGCATAAAAATAATGCGCTTGGGCAGCGTTTGCGTACTACTGCAATTAACGTGGCGCTGAAGAAACCGGGCATAAAGCAACATCCTTGTTATAGGTGGTAAATATTGCACGGCTGCCATAATGCACGGCTTCGCATGGTTGATAGCCGTGTTGTTTTAACTGCCATAGCAGCCGTTGGTTGGCTAAAAAACCAGCAAGAGGTAAACCTAACACCAACAAAAGAAACAATCTGCTTTGCATTCTGCGCGCTTTTTGCGCTGCAACTTTTGTATTGTAACGTCGCTCAGCAATGCTCATCAGGTGCAGCAGCGGCAAGATCAGTGGTAGCAGTAAAAATGCGGTGCCGTATTGTATTTCGACCAGTGCAGCTTGTTGCATAGCAGCATAATGTTGTTGCAACAGCCACAGGTAAAACAGGGCAAAAGCCACTGCCAACGTATGAAGCACCACCAGGCAGGTTTTAGTTAATGCAGACATTGGGTATTATCACTCATTGATATCTAATTGCACTGCAATTATTTAAATCTTACTTGCTGCAAATGCGGGTTAGCTACAGTGACTTCAAGCAGTGCGATATCCTCCAGCAACACCGGTTCGTCATTGTCGTTTTGCCTGATGACCAAACATTCCTGCCGCTGGTCGTTATAGCGGGTGGTCACCGCAGTGCCGCTAAGCACAGCACCGGTGCTTAGCGTTAGCTTTAGCGGATAATGGTACAGACAGACGATTTCAATATAATCATGTAAGTCACATTTGAGCATTTCAGACTCCGGCAACAGGTTTGCGCAGGTTATCTGCGCATAGAATTTGCGCTATACTGCTGCTAATTACATAACAGCGGGGCTTAAGTATGAACCATACTACAAAAGCAGCTTGCAATACTTCTGTCGATGCGGCTTTGCTGGCCGAGGCTAAATCATTAAACATCAGCCCGTCACTGGTATTGGAGCAGGCTTTGCGCAAAGCCGTAAGCCAGGCTAAAGCTGACCTGTGGCAGGCACAAAATGCTGACGCTATAGCAGCCTATAACCAGCAAGTTGCAGAGCACGGTACTTTTGCTGAGCGGTTGGGCCAGATATAGTGCTGCAGCAATTTAGTGTTGCCCGCATAGAGCAGCAGTTGGTTGTGGTGCTGACTAATACGCTGTTTCACAATATCGAAGTGTTGCTGGTGGCAGTGGTTAAACCACAAACAAATGCTGCCTTGTTAACACAATTCCAAATACCGGTCACTTTCGATGAGCAAGCATGTTTTATCGACTTGCTTGATATTGCCTCAGTATCAGCAAAGCGCTTAAAAGCCACTGCAGTGGATTTACAAATTTACCGTCAGCAAATCAAAGCAGGCCTTGATCTGCTGATTGACGGCTTTTGAGGTGACCGGTTGCTGCTAAATGGCTCTGATGCGCAGGTCCAGCTCTTGATAATACAGCCGGGTTAAGCCTTCAAAGCCGGAATCGGTGCCGATAAATACCCAGATAGTGCCATCAGCATTGCTGGTAAATTGCAGCGGTGTCTTGCCGCCTCCGGTAACGGTTTTGCCGGCAAATTTTTGGCCGTCACACCCTATATCCGCTGCAGCAATATTGCCGATCACGCGGCCCTGGCTGCCGTCCTGGCTTTGGTTGCCTTTATCGGCATTTAAGTAGTAACCGGCTTGCTTTGGCTCTGTAGCGGCGTAGCCAAACTTTAGGTAAACCGACTCACCAGGCGCACCGCCGACACCAACGCAATCTGCGCCGGCATCAGTTAAAAAGCGCACCGAAACCGACAGCTGATAGCGGCTGGAGGGCTCCAGCCCGGTTATTTGTCTTTTAATATACATAAACAAATCGTCGCTGCGGTTCATGCCGGCCAGATAAAAACCTGTGCCGGAAAAGCCTGTTGGCAGGGTACGGATACCGCTTTCAAGTTCAAAGATATCGGCGTTATCGCTGGGGTAATCAGAAAAGCCCGGCTGCCACTGCTGAGCGCCATCGCGAAAATCATAATAGTGTGCCGGCAAGGTGCCGTATTCAATATCACAGCCGCTTAGCAGTAACAGGCTGCCCGCGAGCAGGGGGAGGGTGCTAATCTTCATCAAGCTATTCCTCAGCTATGGAGTAGCCAGAATGTTAGCGCGCCGGCAAACCGGGAAGTGTAACTGATTGCAACCAAATTGCAGTTAAGTGTTAAGTTTTAACGTGTTCAGGGTAAAGTAATATTTTTTTACTAAGGTTTGTTATTCACCCTGCGATTACGCTATGCAAAACTCTGCTTAATAAGGATTTCTTTAAACGATGCTGAACCCGGACGAATTGTCGGCGCAAACCTGGTTGGACCGCTTGGACAGAGCCGCTTATGCGCTGCCACTGCTATTTTTGCTGTCAATGCTGGAGACGCTGATTATACCTATACCCATTGAAACCATTTTAATTCCGTGGATGCTGAGCCAGTCGCGGCAGCGCTGGACTATTGCCACTGTAGCCCTGGCCGGCAACATTACTGCCGCAGCGCTGGGTTATTGGCTTGGTGCTTTGGCGATGGAACAATGGGGCGACACCTTGATCAACCTGTTCGGTGGAGTACAGGCCTATGACAGCTTCGCTGAACAAATACGCAGTAACGGCTTTATGTCGGTATTAGCGGTAGGTATAACGCCAACCCCTTTACAAATTGCCATGCTGGCTGCCGGTGCCGCAGGCTATTCGTTTATGCTGTTTTTACTTGCCGTCGCTCTGTCACGGTCGGTGCGTTATTACGGTCTGGTACTGTTGGTGCACTTTGCGGGGGACGCTGCAATGCGGCTATGGAAGAGATATTCACGCCAGATTGGCGCTGCTTTGCTGGTGCTGGCAGGTATCTGGCTGTGGTTTGCATTCGCTGTTTAGCGCGCCCGCCGCTTTGGCCGGTAGCGCTGCCACAACATAACTAAACCGGTTAACGTAAACAGTAAGGATGCCGCTGCGGTACTGATCAGCAAGGGGTTATTAAAATTGCTGCGATCGGTGTAATCCATAATGTGCAGCATCCAGAGGAAGTCGAACAAGCGCCAGCTATCGGTGCGCACCCGCAGCACCGCGCCGGTAGCCGGGTCAAGATAAAAGCGGCTGTTGTCGCTATCATCAAACTGCAGTTGCCACAGCGGCGCCGCTAAGGTTTGTACTTCCTGTGGCGGCTGTTGCAGCAGCTGCGCCGACTCAAGCGTACCTGCACCATGGTATTGCGCCTGTGCCAGTTGGCGAATGTCGTGCTCTTGCAGCTCTGCCAGCCGTTGGCCGGTTATCGCGCTGTAGCGAAAGCGGACGCCGGCGTCATCCACCAGATATACCGGTGAGGCACTCAGCTGATTATCTTGCCAAACAAGGCGTTGGCTAAGGCTAAAGCCGGCCTGTGGGCTATGCAGCTGCAAAACCTGTAACGGGCTGACTTGCGCTTGCTGCCACTGCGTGCTGACAACCTGACGCAGGTGTTCACCGCGTACCTGTTCTATCGGTAGAATGGCCATGACCAGACCACTGAAAAACCATAAGGTAATTTGCACAACCAGAATAAGGCCCAGCCAATTATGCAGGGTACGGCACAGTTTCAGCATTGGTTCTACTTCAGTGCTAATCGGTTAACTATAAAAGCAGAAAATTGCCATTGCTGTAAAGCAGCAAAATGTTGCAGCAGGGCCAAACAGTGATGCCGGCCGCAGCTGCCACTGACAAATGGTAAGCAAAAGGCGCTTTGCCCCTTTTGCTTTGGGTTGTGTTTAACTGTGGCGGCGACTGCGGTTGTCGCGCACCAGCCACCAGACCAGGTAGCCAAGGATAAGGTATGGCAATACGCTGAACAGCAGCGATATGCCAATGCCAAACAGGGTAGCTGCCACGCCAACAGCAATACCAAAGGCTGTTGCCACTAAGCCGATTAAGGTTGGAAAGCAGTAAATACCTAAGGCAACTAACAAGATAATGACGATGGTTCTGTTCATATGCTAATCCTTTTCATGTTAAGCATGGCGTATTTCTACACTAGCTATTCATACACTGTGCCACAATTTAAATTGATATAAATCAGTTGCTTGTGGTTTGCTTATATTGTGGTGTTAAACGAGAGATAAAGATTTTGGCAAATTTGACCATTAGTTCGTCAGAACCGGTAACTGTGCGAATGGCTTTATCAGGAGGGTATTGGCTGCCGGTGATGCGATGATAGCTAATGCAAAATAATGCATACTAAGCGCGGCGCTACAGATTACAATTTGATAATGCCCCGACAGGAGTTTAAGGCCGGCCTGATAAGCGTTTTTTACTAAAAATCCTGCCATACATAAAAGCTTAGCGGCTAAGGAGTTGCCGGTGATGGATGAAGCGGAATCGCTGGACCGGGCGATTCACGAGGAAGTGGCACTGTTACCATACGAGGTAGTGCGGAGTGGCAGCGACGGCTGGCATTTCGCGATATGCTTCGTGCCAATACGGAGCTGGCACAGCGCTATGAGCAGAATAAACAGTTGTAGGCGAGGGCATTCCGCTCAGACAGAGAAGCCTATACTGCGGCTAAAACCGGTTTCATCTTGAGCGCATTGAAAGGTGCAGCTTAACCAACCGTTAGCTGAGTGGCCCCGGCCCACGACAGTAGCCGTGCCTTGTCGCTTAATACTCCCACCAGCAGTCTTGCCACCACTCTAAGAATTCAGCAAAGTCGATATAGCCGTTATTGTTGGTGTCGACAAGCTTAAAACCTTCTTCAACATGGCTGACTTTGGTTTTTGGCGCCAGCACCGTTAACAGCTCGATAAACTCGGGTAAATCAATACGGCCATTGCCGTCGCGGTCAAAAAATTCGAATTCGGTTTTTATTGCTGCAATTTGTTGTTCAGACAACGTTTCTCTATTCACGGGTATTGCCTTGTATATCAATCATATTCAGCCTTAGTGTACTGCGCGCAGAAATGCCTGTCTATGCCGGGAGCTCAGCAGAAGCAATGGGTTTTGATTTGTGCGCATGGTCAATATTCGGAGCCTGCCCCGGAGAACTTAAAGAACTCATACTTCAGTGAACAAGACCCTTGCTTAGGTTTTCTCTGACATCTTTTGGCGACGCTGGTGGAAATGTAACGCCTTGCTCAATAAGTAAGGCTTTAGTTTTATGGGTATCTTCGCTTACCCGAAATGCCGGGTTTTTTGCGTTTTTCTCAATTGCCAAATGCACGCGCCATGCGACTGATGCCCCGGTTGTTGACGGCTGCGTAGCAGATGCGCCTTCGCTGACCAGCTTGTAGACAAAATCATATTTACCTAAATCGGCAGCATACAGGGCACTGTTACTATTACTGCCATCTGTAGCATTCACATCTGCACCATGCTCCAGCAACAGATTAAACTGCAGCCAGTTGTCATGGCCGATAGTTCCGAATATTGCCGGGTGCCCCGTAGACTCATCTCTTGAATCAGGGTTGGCGCCGTATTTTAACAATAAGCTGAATAACTTATTGTCGCCGTCACCGGCCAAAATGGCTAACGGTTGGGCCGGCTTAGGGCCTTCACGGTTTATTTCTACCATGGCAGGGAAATTTGCATCAGCACCCAGCTGCAGGGCCAACTCAACGGCCGCCGCGTCTTTTTGCATAATAAGCCATAGTAGAGGCGTAATGCCTTCATCGCCATGGGTATTCAGCTCAGCACCTTGTTCCAGCATTGATCTTGCCGTGGTTGCATCCTTGCGTTGGATGGCATGCAGCAGCTTTACCATATCAGCATTAAAAAATAATTCGGCTTTCATATTTTTTCCTTCAGACTTGCAGCTGCTAAGCAGGCCAACAAGCACAATCATTAAAACGGGTAACAGCTTTAATCCGGCAAAGAGCAGCACTTTCAAATTAGCCATTGTAAGCCTGTGAGAAGTTGGAGAGGGTTTTAATATCCTCGTCTTTTTGTGCTTCTATACCCTGGATAACCTGATCCATGCCGTGTCGTGTAATCGGATTTCCGCCTTTAACACTGGGTAGATCGAGCATAGTACCTGATGCTTTAGGTAAGGCACTAAAAGCCGTGATACCTATGGCTGCAAGTAGTCCTGTTATTGGGCCACCAATTGCGGCGGCAGCTCCGGCTATAACAGCTTTAGCGCCTAAACTTTGTGCCATGGTTAATATTTCTCCGTTGACTGCCTGGGTGGTAATCAGCTTAGCGGTGTCTGCTAATGATAAACCATTCTGCCGACTGGCGGTTTTAGGATGTAACCCTGCAGAATTAAAGGTGTATCCAGGCTGTCCTGTTACTGCAACGCCGGCAGATGCTAAGCCTCCGCCAAGTGAATGGCCAACTATGGAGAAGTCACTACCATAAATATCTTCGGCCTGAGTGGCTAAACGCATTGCCTGATTATACTGTTCAGTTTCCAGGCCGCTGCCTTGCTTAAGGTTGGTTAGCCAATCTTCTTTACCGGTTACAGCGTTATTTGTGCCACGGTAAGTGAGCATGGTTTCGCCATTGATCTCCGATTTGAACAGGGCTGCACCAAATCCGGTTTGTTTATTTGTAAAATCAGCTTGCGTTAAACCAATATCTTCCGGATTTATAATTTCCAGACCCGGCGGTGCTTCGGGCAGCACGTTCAGAGCGCCGCGATTAAACTCATCTACTTTATATACGTATTCTGCAGCTTCTGCCCGCAAAATATTGTCGTTATTAAAGCTAAGCCGCTCGTGAGCCTGTTGTACGTCCGGGATGCCTGCGGTGTCACTCAGTAATGATTGCCGTTGCTGATAACGCAACTGGCGTAGTTGAACTCTGTCTAATGCAGTGTCAGGTAAGGTCGCAGAATGGTGATTAGCTATGCCTGCTGTTGCCGCTTCTTCCGGTACTACGGCACCACCGGGTTTAGCTGTTCTGGTTGCCGGAGCCGGGCTGTCGTTGCTACCGGTCGCTGGTGCTAAGCCGCCTTCGCCTATGCCGTTATCTTCCGGTGGTTGGCCCCAGCCTTCGGTAAGTTGCCATACGCGCATTTCATCGGCGGCGAACATCTTTATCAAGGCATCGCGCAACTGAAAGGTTGTCAGTTTCGACAAATCACATTGCCACGGCTTGGCATGGCGGTACATTTGCGCCCAAATTTCGCGTTGGTTCCAATGTGGTTCCAGGTCGTGCAGGAAATAGCGGCCAAACTGCAGGTCTTTTACTTCGCTGAGACAGTCTTCGCCCAAATCAGCGTAAGCCAGTAAGCAATTACTGCACAGATAGGTTTTACCCCATTTGTCTTGCAGTATTACGCCGTCGTAGTGTCTGTCCAGCATCCTGCCACCTTATGTTTATAAAAATGCTGCTTTATTAAACAATAAATTTACAGTAATGCATTCTTACAATCATGCAGGGCCTTGTCAAACAGAGTTTCGGCAATAGCGTGCCTGTGTGCTGAGAATAGCGCGGCGCTGGTATCCAGCGCCGGCAGATGCTTTACAGTGACTGCAAGAAGGCCAGCAGGGCTTCGCGCTCTGCGGTGGGTAAATTAACAAAGCGGTTTTTAATTACTTCAGCTTCGCCGCCGTGCCACAAAATGGCTTCGGTTAACGTACGGGCGCGGCTGTCGTGTAAATAGCCCACCGGTGTGCCTGCTGCGACGTATTTGGTGTAGCCAATGCCCCACAGCGCTGGTGTACGCCACATGCTGCCGCCAGCTAAGCCTTCGGCAAAGTTATCGGCCAGCTCTTCGCCCATATCATGCAACAGCATATCGGTATAAGGCCGGATAGTTTGGTTGCGCACTTCGTCAAACGCTGAGCGGGCGCTGGTTTGCACTTCGCTGACATGGCAGGCGTTACAGCGGATGGTTTTAAATACCTGCTCACCCTGCGCAATTTTTGCCGGTTCAACATCCAGATAAGCCATGGGTGACACACCTTGTGGAAAACCGCTGACCAGGCTGCGTTGTGCCGGTACCGCTAACAGGTGCAGATATTCTGTCATTAACTGCAGCGCTTCATCCGGCAAGCCGGGCTCTGTGCCGCTGGCTGCGTCGCAGTGCGCAGCCCCGGCCAGACAATCGCGGTTCGGGTAAATGGACGAGGTTACCGACATATCCAGTAAGGCGGCATTGGCCACCTGGTGGCGCAGGCTGACTTTGCCGGCTTTCCAGCCGTAGCGGCCTAAACGCACGTCGCCGGTTTCCGGGTCATAAGCATAGTTGGCTGTTCCCAGCACGCCATCGGCATCGGGCGAGGTGCGCACCCTGGCTAAAATGGTTTCATCGGCAATGGCTTCGAGCAGCCCCATGCCGATTAATGGCTGAGCTGAGCGCACGGAGTAAACGTCAGGTACCGGGCCTTCAAAAGCGATTTCCGGTTTACGCAGTTCAACCACAGTGCCATCGGCCAGTTGTACATTTTTGCTGCTAAAACCGGCAATCACAGCGGCGTTGCCCCAGTTTTGCACCGCTCCGGTGCTGGTAGAGCGCGCATTCATTTGCAGTGCCTGGCCGTAAATCGGGTGCGGCAGATAGTTACCGTTGGTGTCGGTACCGGTAGCGCCGGTGCGTATTGCCATCGTATCCAGCCGTTGGTTCCGTACTGTGGGGGCTACGCTGCGGCCATTACTAACGTGGCAGTTAAAGCAGGATGACTGGTTAAAATGCTGGCCTTGCAGGTAGCGGCCATCGTCATTGCGGTCATTACCATCTTCGTTGTGCTCGCCGGTCCATAAGTTAGTGTGTAACCAGCGCCGTCCTTCCATAAAGCGTTGAATATTTTGCATACCAATATTGTTGTGTGGCTGTTGGAAAATAAAGCTGGCATTGTCGGCGTAATCGTACGACACCGAGCCCAGGCCGCCTTGCAGGGTGCTGTCGGGCAACGGCTCGTTCATTAACCGGGGTTGCACGCCATACCAGGGGCGAAGGCCCTGACCCATTACGTAGGTCAGCTCGTTGGTGTAATAACGAAAGGCGCCGTTATCGCCAATCGCATCCATGGCTTCACGGGTGGAAAAGAACGAGCCGGTAAACTCAATGATATCGCCTTTTTTCAGCGCCCGCGCCGCGACGTTATTGCCGTTTGGCACCAGTACGCCATCGGCATTGGCAGACAGCGCTCTGTGGCCCGGGTAAGTATCAAACACCACGCTGCAGCCATCGTTAGCGCCGATAACGCCGTTATAACCACTGTCGGGGTTTAACAGCACGCCATTGGCCGGTTTTTGCATTACCGGACAGGGTGCACCGTCGCTCAGATAAGTAGAATCATCGAGTAAATCGCCAGGGCTCATCCAGCCAAAGCCGGTAACATTGGGCTCATCAAAACGCCGCACAAAAGAGTGGCCACCGCCTTTTTGCGCCTGCTGATAATACTGGTTAACGATAATTTTCGGCGCGCTAACGCCGGCGACATTGCTGTTATCAATAAATTCCACACCCCAGGTGCGGTTTTTAAAGTAGTTGGCAATAAAGTTTAAATGCGCGCCCGGGCCTTTATCGGCAGGATTGCCCTGAGCGTCGACGGTTTCGTTCAGGCCAAAACCCACTTCGTTCCATTCTTCGCCGCGCTCGCGGGCATGGCGTGAGCGGCCGACCATGCCAAACCGTGTTACCAGGGTGCCATCAGCCAGGGTAAAACGCACACTTTCAACCGGCTCAGCCGGAGCAGGCAGTGGCTGGCGACCGCTGCCACTTAGCGGGTAGGGCACATAGGAGGTATTCAGCACAGGCATCGAAGTGTCACTGCCCGGAGTTTTAAACTCCACTTCAAACAAGGAATAGCCGTACTGCGTGTGGCGGCTGATACCTTGCAGGCGAACATAGCGGACATCGATATCCAGATTAAAGAATTCTTCGGTGCCGCCTTTGGCGCCGACGATATAGCGTAGCTGATACCAGTTCTCTGCATCGTCAGAGATGTAAATGGCGTACTCTTCAGCGTAAGCATTTTCCCAGTACAGCTTGATATAACCAATGGCGGTTTTGCTGCCAAAATCAAACTGTATCCAGGCGTTGTCAGCGTCGGCAGTATTGCTCCAGGCGCTTTCCCAGCGACTGGTTAAATCGCCATCGGTTGCTTTATCTGCGGTGTTATTAGCATTTTCATCGCCGGATGAGCTTACAGTAATACCGGCAACAGGTTGAGAAGGGCCGCTTTTATCATAAGCCACGCTGAGTCTTAGTCCTGCCGGTGGTGCCGGCAGAGAGGGGCCGTCCGCTTTAGGTAGGGGGGATGTTTCGGCACCGGGCGCTGTCTCCAGTGCCGGCTCCGGTAAGTCCGCTCCGGGATCCGGTGTGGTAACAGGCGGTGATACCACCGGCGGCGTACCTGCTTGCGGATCCTCAGGCGTAGTGTTGTCACTGCCGCCACCACAAGCCGTTAGTGCTAACGCCAGCAGCGGCATCAGCAACCAGGCCGGTGATGCCGGCTTTTTTGCGGCAGATTTATTCACAGAACAACGGTTCATAACAATTACCCCAAATAGATACTTATAACAGCCAGGCTATTTTATTAAGCGAGTTTTTATTAAGTGACTTTTTACTAAGCGACGGTAAAGGGCATAACTATGAAGCAGTAACCTAATGTTTTATGTAATTAATTGTTTATCGCACAGCTGGTGTGACCTGGCGCCGCAGCTCCGGGCATTAGTGGCCGGCATGTAGTGACTGGCATGTAACAATCATCCGGGCTGTACTGCTTTATTTTTGTTTTTATCTTATCTGTACTGCTTTTTTTGCGCGGTACTGTGTATATTTTCTGCTGCGGGTGCGCGCTACTGTGCTGGCTGAATACAAGCAAGCAGGAGTGTGCAGCATGGAATTATTTTGGACCTTAGTATTTTTTGCCTTTGCTACCAGCATTACGCCCGGGCCGAACAATATTATGATTATGTCGTCCGGCGTTAACTACGGTGTGCAGAAAAGCCTGGCGCATCTGGCCGGTATTCAGCTGGGTTTTTTGCTGATGCTGGCCGCCGTGGGCTTAGGCGCCGGGCTGGTGTTGCAACAACAACCGCTGCTGCATCAGCTGATTAAGCTGATTGGCTCGGTATATTTGCTGTATCTGGCGTGGAAAATTGCCACGGCAGAGCCGGTACAAATTAACACCGGTAACAGCAAGCCACTGAGTTTTATCCAGGCGTTGTTGTTTCAGTGGGTTAATGCCAAGGCTTGGGTGATGATCACCGGCGCCATTGCGGCTTTTACCAGCCTGCACGGCGTGTACTGGCAGCAACTGGCGCTGATTGCGCTGGTGTTTTTACTGGTTGGCTTGCCCTGCACCGGCAGTTGGTTACTGTTTGGTGCCGGGTTAAAGCGGCTGCTAACGGCGCCGCAGCAACGGCGCTGGTTTAACCGCACTATGGGCGCCTTGCTGGCTCTGTCGGTGATACCGCCGCTATGGCAGGCGCTGCAGGCTTTTTAACAGCAAAGGAGCGAATGTGAGCTTTCGTTATCAACAACTGGCCAGCGAACTGCAGCAACAGATAGAGCAGGGCCAATATGCCTGTGGCGAGCGCCTGCCGGGTGTACGTGAGCTGGCCAAACGCCGTGCGCTGAGTGTATCTACTGTGGTGGCCGGTTACCGGCAACTGGAAGCCGAAGGCTACCTTCAGGCGAACAGCCGCAGCGGCTACGTTGTTAAAGCGCGCTATCAGCCGCCGCCGTTGAGCAGCGCACCGTTGCAGCATGCAGCTGCACCCAGTGTGGTCAGCAGCCAGCAAATGGCGCTGACGTTGTCTAAGGCTGCCGCCGACCCGGCCTATATGCGGCTGGGGGCGGCAGTGCCTGCCGCAGAGTATCTGCCACAACACGCACTGCAAAAAGCGTTGCAACAGGTGATAAAAGCGCAGCCGGCGCGTTTAATGCACTACGAAGCCAGCCGCGGCGCAGCCGAACTACGCCGTGAAATAGCCAGGCGCATGGCGTTACATGGTGCTGTGGTATCACCGCAGGATGTGATCATTACCAATGGTTGCCAGGAAGCGCTGATGCTGAGTTTAAAGGCCATAACCCAACCGGGCGATGTGGTAGTGATAGAGTCGCCGGCGTTTTATGGTTTGCTGCAGGCATTGGAAGCTGCCGGTTTAAAAGCCTTGGCACTGCCCACTGACGCCCAAAACGGTATTGACCCCGATGCGCTGCAGCAGGCGCTGGCACAGTGGCCGGTTAAAGCCTGCGTGCTGATCGCCAACTACAGTAATCCGCTGGGCAGCCTGATGCCGGATCACCACAAAAAACGTATCGCCGCGCTGCTGGCTGAGCATGGCATAGCGCTGATAGAAGATGATACCTATGGTGATTTGGGCTTTAACGGCCAGCGGCCGGCCAGCTGTTTAGCGCTGGCACCGAAGCAGGATATTTTTTACTGCAGCACCTTTTCCAAAACGCTGTCGCCGGATTTACGCCTGGGCTGGGTAATAGCACCCCAACACACGGCGAAACTGGAATACCTGAAGTTTATCAGCAATATAAGTACCGCAGCGCTGCCGCAACTAGCGGTGGCAAAGCTGCTGCAAAGCGGCCGGTTTGAGCGGCATTTACGCCAGGTGCGGCCATTGTATCAGGCGGCGGTGCAGCGTATCAGCAGCAGTATCGGTCGCCTGTTTCCGCCTGGTACCCGCGTTAGCCAGCCGCAGGGCGGCTTTGTGCTGTGGGTTGAGCTGCCGCAAGGCATTGATGGCTATTTGTTAGCACAGCAAGCGCTGGCGGAAAAAATCAGCATAGCGCCCGGTGCAATATTTTCACCGACGCCGCTAAGTGGCAGTGCGCGCTACAGCAACTTTATCCGCGTAAACTGCGCGGTAGCGCAAGATGCCCGGCTGGAGCGGGCACTGCAAACCCTGGCACAGCTGTGCCGGCAGCAACTGCAACAGTAGCGCAAGGACCGGCCGCGCGGTTCAACGCCGCGCCGGCTACCTAATGGCCGCCGCCAAGTGATTTAATCGCCTGGATCATCGACACCATCACCTTTTGCGCATCGCCGTATACCATCTGGGTGTTGTCGGCGTAAAACAGTGCGTTCTCGACACCGGAATAACCTTTACCCTGACCGCGTTTTACCACGTACACCTGTTTGGCCATATCGACGTTCAGCACCGGCATGCCGTAAATCGGCGAGCTTTTATTGGTGCGTGCCGCCGGGTTTACCGTGTCATTGGCACCAATGACGATGGCAACATCGGCTTCTTTAAACTCGCCGTTAATATCTTCCATATCAAAGATAATGTCGTACGGCACCCCGGCCTCGGCCAGCAGCACATTCATATGGCCCGGCATACGGCCGGCTACCGGATGAATGGCAAACTTTACTTCGACCCCGGCGTCCTGCAGCAGTTTTACCAGCTCGTATAGCTTATGCTGGGCCTGGGCTACGGCCAGGCCATAACCGGGTGCAATAATCACCTTGCCGGCATAGCGCATATTAATACCGGCGTCACCGGCATCGATCGGCTTCTGGCTGCCGGCAATATCAGCTTGATCTTCATCGCTTACGGCGCCAAAGTTGGAAAACAGCACATTGGCGACTGAACGGTTCATTGCTTTGGCCATCAGCAGTGTCAGCAAAGAGCCGGCCGAGCCGACTACCATACCGGCAATCATCAGCGCCGGGTTATTCAGCACATAGCCCTCAAAGCCGACGGCTAAACCGGTAAAGGCATTGTACAAGGAGATCACCACCGGCATATCGGCGCCGCCAATCGGCATTGTCATCATCACGCCGTAAACCAGCGCCAGCGCAAAGAAAGCAGCAAATACCGGCCAGGCCACCACGCCGCCGTGCCAGATAATGTAAGCACCAATCGCCAGCAGCACTAACAACAGGCTGCCATTGACCAGCTGCAGCGCGCTAAAACGCAGCGAGCCGTTAATACGGCCATCCAGTTTTGCCCAAGCGATTAGAGAACCCGACAGCGCCATTGCACCAATTAAGCCGCCCAGCACGGCCAAACTCAGTGAGATGCTGCCGTGAGTTTTATAGCCAATCAGTTCTATTGCTGCTATCGCTGCGGCTGCGCCGCCGCCCATGCCGTTATACAGTGCCACCATTTGCGGCATTTCAGTCATCGCCACTTTTTTGCCACTGCGCCACGCCCAGCCAAGGCCCAGTGCCAGCGCAATCAGCGCCAGCGTAAGGTTAGTGCTAAGGTGCGGTTTGGCGGCTTCGTTGACATCCAGGGTGTATAAAAAGCTGGCCAGCACAGCCAGCACCATGCCGATACCGGCAACGACAATGCCGGAGCGGGCCGTTAGCGGCGACGACATACGCTTTAAGCCATAAATAAACAAAAAGGCGGCGATAAAATAGCTGCTGTCGATGAGTAAAGCTGCGTTCATGCCTTACTCCTTGCTGGTTTTGCTTGAGGGTTTAAACATTTGCAACATGCGCTCGGTGACCACATAACCACCGGCGGCATTGCCTGCGCCTAACAGCACGCCGAGAAAGCCGATGATTTGCTCGGGTAACGAGCTGGCGTTTAACAGCGCCCACAGCGCGCCGACCACGACAATACCGTGAATAAAGTTAGAGCCGGACATCAGCGGCGTGTGCAAAATGGCCGGTACGCGGCCGATAATTTCAAAACCGGTAAAGGCGGCCAGCATAAAGATATACAGCGCGACAAAGCCGGTTAAGATGGTGGTGGTGTAGTCCATAAGATCCCCCAATATTTTTGATTAATAACAGTTTATTATTCTGCTGTCAGTGCAGTTTTTACTGCTGCCGGTTTGATCTCGCCCTGATGCGTCAGCACAGTTTTGGCCTGTACTTCATCATCCCAATCCAGCTTAATTTCGCCGTCAATAATGAACTGCTGCAATAAATTCAGCAGATTTTTGGCGTACAGCTCTGAGGCGTGTTCGGCCAGCATCGAGGGCACATTTAACGGTGCGGCTATGGTGATCTGGCCCTGTTCGATGGTTTCCCCGGGTACGCTGTATTCGCAGTTACCACCGCCTTCAGCGGCTAAATCAATAATTACCGCGCCCAGTTTCATGCCATCGACCTGCGCCTTGCTAATCAGTTTCGGCGACGGCCGGCCCGGTATGGCTGCTGTGGTAATGACAATATCGGCTTGTTGAATATGCCGCGTGACTACGCCGGCAATTTTATCTTTTTCTTCTGCAGTCAGCTCGCGCGCATAGCCACCTTCGCCGCGGGCATCAACGCCGGTATCGACAAATTTGGCGCCCAACGACTCGGCCTGCTCTTTGGTTTCCGGCCGTACGTCATAGCCTTCGGTAATGGCGCCTAAACGCCGTGCGGTGGCCAGCGCCTGTAAACCGGCGACTCCCAGCCCCATAACCAGGCAACGTGCCGGCCGGATAGAGCCCACTGCGGTGGTCATCATCGGCAGAATGCGGGCAAGCTTAGTGGCGCCAAGCAGCGCAGCGTAGTAACCGGCCAGCGCAGCCTGAGATGATAAGGCATCCATCGCCTGGGCGCGGCTGATCCGCGGTACCTGCTCCATAGCAAAGCAGGTGATGTGTTTATCACGTAATAAACGGGTCAGGTCGGGCTCTTTATGCGGGTAAATAAAACTGAGCAAAATAGTGCCCGGTTGCAGCAATTCAATTTGCGCCGGGGTTGGCGGCTGCACGGCCAGTACGATAGCAGCACCGGTCAGCAATTGCTGCTCGCTATTCGCGATGGTAACGCCGGCATAAGCGCTGTCGGGCAGTTTACTGCCAAGGCCGGCGCCGCTTAGCATGCTGATGCTGCAGCCGAGTTTGCTGAGTTTGTCGGCCACGGCAGGTACCATGGCTACGCGTTTTTCTCCCGGCCGGCTTTCCTGCAGCACGGCGACCTGTATTGACATAAAGCGTTCTCCTTAAACTAACTGTTTGAGGAGTATAGTCTTTATTACAAGCTTTACCGGATTGTCAGCAATGATGGCTGACATTTCGCCGGTTTATAAGGTGGGTTATGCTGCAGGGCTGCGCAACGCCTGTTGCAGAGTATGCAGAATATCGCTGCTTTTACGCAGCACGCGTAATTGCACAAATAAGTCGGCGGCTTGCGGGTACTGCAGTTTTAAGTAACTGAACCACTGTTTAATCCGGTTGCTGTAGTACTGGCTTTTATCGCCGCACATTTCAAATTCAGAATACTGCATTAGCAGTTCAAGTACCTGTGGCCAAGGCATAACGGCATCAGCATCGCGGATAGTGCGGGCTAAATTGGGCAGTGCCAGCGCGCCGCGGCCGAGCATAATATCGCTGCAATCCGACTGTTGCCGGCACAGGGCGGCATCAGTGGCGTTCCAGATTTCGCCATTGGCCACCAGTGGTATACTCACTTGCTGTTTAATTTTAGCGATCCACGGCCAGTAAGCCGGCGGGCGGTAGCCATCGCTTTTGGTACGGGCATGTACGGTAAGCATACTGACGCCGGCAGCGGCTATCGCAGCAGCATTATCCAGCGTCAGTGAGGTATCATCATAACCGAGGCGGATTTTGGCACTGACCGGGAATGGCGTTGGCACGGCATCGCGTACGGCTTTAACAATACGGTACAACTGTTCGGTTTCTTTTAACAGCACAGCGCCGCCGCGGCTTTTATTCACCGTTTTGGCCGGGCAGCCAAAGTTTAAATCGACGCCCGGCGAGCCCAATTCGACCGCGCGTACGGCGTTTTCGGCCAGCCAGTGCGGGTCCTGGCCCAGCAATTGTACCCGTACCGGCGTGCCGGCAAAGGTTTTACCGCCGGTGAGCAGCTCAGGGCATAAACGGGTAAAAACGCGGGCCGGCAGCTTTTGGTCTACCACGCGGATAAATTCGGTAATGCATAAATCGTAACCGCCAATCCGCGTCAACATATCGCGCATCAGGGCATCGACCACGCCTTCCATCGGCGCGAGAATTATTTGCACAATATCAGACCGAATAAACCGTGTTGATCTTCTGCCGGTGCAGTAGTTCTGCCAACTCCGGCAGCTGCAATAGTTCTATTTCCAGTACTTCGAGCATGGCGCTTTTGTACTGCTCCCATTCCGGGTCAAGATTAATGTCAAACAGCTGGCGGCTTTCGCCGGCGAAATGCTCGGCCAGTTTTAACAGCGCAAACAGCTGCTTTTCTGTGTCGCAGTCAGACTCCAGCATTAATGCCGGGCTATGGTGATAAGCAATAACATTGCACAGTTGTGGCGTTAAGCCCCAGGACTCGGCAATCAAAAAACCCAATACTTCATGGCAAGTATGAAAGTGTTGCTCTTCAATTTCACTGTAACCCTGCTGTGCCTGTAAGCCGCGCTGCATAATGTGCTCGTACTGCGTGGTTTGTTGGTGAATAAGCGCGATGCCGGCGTTGTGAAACAAACCCAGGCTGTAGCAGTCGTCCTGGACATCCTGAGCAAAGTTAAAATGTTTGGCCAGTGTCATGGCAATATTGGCGGTTTGCAGCGCACTGGACCACAGCTTTAAGCTGAATTTATCGTCACGGCCTTCTGCCAGGGTAAAGCGCAGTAATACGCTGCGTACCAGTTTCAGCACGCGGTTAACACCGAGAAATTTACAGGCGTGTTCTACTGAGGTGATTTTTTGCCGCAGGCCGAAAAACGATGAGTTAACCACTTTTAAGGTAAAGCCGGCAATGCCGATGTCGAGGTTAATCAACGCGGCAATGCGCTTAATGCTGGGCTCGGGCGAGTCCAGCTGTTGTTGAATATGCTGCAGAATTTCCGGTTGCGGCGGTATGGTAAAGCCGTTTAACGCTTGTTCAATTGCCGACATATCAATGGCATGAGCCATAACGCTTTCTCCGGGATAAACTGCTGACTGCCAGGCTATAGTAAAAGCCGCCACAGTGAAATGCAAAGCTGTTTTACACAGCCGCGCTGTTATGAATCCAGATAGGGCCGGCCAAGCATTAATTGCTGGGCTAATTGTTGCTCGGTTTGCTGCTCGGTAAGCTGCAAGTCATTAAACTGCACATCAAACTGAATCAGTTCTTCGTCATCTAAATGCTGGGCAATTAACCGGTCCGGCACTTGGCCTACCTGGCGATAAGCATTAATAGCGACCTGAGCAGCCTGTTCCATTAACAGCAAAAAGTGTCCGAGCGGAAATTGTTGGAAAATTTCGGCATCCAGATGGGCCCAACCCAGCAGATCACCGCTGATGCTCTCATCAGCATGGTCAGTAAATAACATTGATACGGCGGGGCAAGACGGGTTTTCTCCGGCCTGATATTGTTCGGCGTCCTGCTCGTTAAAGACCAGCACGTAGCCAAAACCGGGGCTGCCTTCAGCATCCATCTCGTCAAATGACGTATCGTACATCAGAAACAATCGATTATCGGTCATGACGCTATTCCTGCTGAAAAAACGGGCGCTAATTCTACCTGAAATAACGGCAATGCTAAAGGGTAGCGGCTAATAATCCACAGCTTAGCGACCATCGCCGGCGCTTTAACGACTAATAGCCTGTATTGGCAGCATTAATTATCTGCTTCAGCCTGATAAGGGATTTCCAGCAGCAGCGCTAATGCCAGCAGCAGGGCTTTTTCCTGTTGCACAATCAATTGATCCGCCCGTACGCAGGCCTCTATCGCCTGCCACAGTTGCTGTTTAACCAGCGGCGAGGCAGCCAGCAACAGCGGCAAATGCCGGCTTAGTGCGGCTAAGTCGGTAGCCGGTTTGGCGGTGTCGGCGGCTAACGCTAATTGCGCCAGTGCCGCCTGCCAGGCTTGTTGCTGCTGCGCTTCGTTGCCGGCCACGCTGCTGATCAGTGCCAGTAACGGCAATACCTGCGGCTGCAACTGTGCCAGCGGTTTAGCCGAGGTTTTGCGTACTATTTGTGTTTGGTCGTATTGCACGGCCACGCTGTGCTCAACGAACTGACTGACCAGCCAGGGCGTAAGGCCGGCATCCGGTATCGCCTGCAGCAGTGCTTGCAAGAGTTGTTCGAACTGCACAAAGCGCGCTTCAGTTAAGCTTTTCAATGCCGGCACCAGCCGTTGCAACAGTTGTACCTGTTGTACTTCGTTTAGCATGGCTACGGCGTCGCAGAGCTGGTCAACTTGCTGCAACAAAGTGGCAGAGCCCATTTCTTTGATCAGATGCAGCTGTTGCCTGCGTATGCCGTCGTCCTGTTGCAGTAACAGACAGCAGACCAGGGCAGTGGCCGGTTCAGTTTGCCGGCTGCTGTGCAAGAGCAACAGCGGTAAGGCTTGCTGTAAGCGCTCGGCATTGGTTGGCTTGGCCGGAGCGGCTTCACTGTCTGTTGTAGCTTCTGCAGCGGTTTGTGCGCCGCGTGGCGTAGGAAATTTGCCGTTCCAATGCGGTTCCAGCCGTTTAATCCGTGTTGCCAGTGGTGGATGAGTAGCAAAAATAGCCGCCCAACGGCTGATGGCTTCACCAAAAAATAAATGGCTGTTTTCATCGGCGTTTTGGCTGCGGATTTGGCTGGAACTGCTGTGGCTGCCAATCGCTTTTAACGCACCGGCAATACCGCGCGGATTGCGGGTAAACTGCACGGCGGAGGCATCAGCCAGAAATTCGCGCTGGCGGCTGACGGCAGCTTTAATCAGATTGCCGAAGAACGAGCCCATATAGCCGATGACGACTAAACCCAGAGCCAGAAATAACAGGCCGCTGGCATTTTGTTTATTATTGCGGCTGGTGCCGGCGCGGATGGCACTGCCTCTGCTGCCGGCACGCAACATATAATAGCCAATATGGCCCAAAAATAAGATGCCGTTTAAGATCGCAATCAGGCGGATATTCATCCGCATATCGCCGTTTAAAATATGGCTGAACTCATGCGCCACTACGCCTTGCAACTCATCGCGGTTCAGTTGTTCCAGGCAGCCTTGGGTTACGCCTATTACCGCATCTGCCGGGCTGTAGCCGGCAGCAAAGGCATTAATGCCACGCTCGGGTAATAAATACACCGCCGGCACCGGGGTATTGGCAGCCAGCGCCATTTCTTCTACCACGTTAAGTAAGCGCCGTTGCAACGGCTCTTTGCTATCGGGTGATAAGCGCACGCCGCCCAGTGATTCGGCAACTACCTTGCCGCCGGCTTTTAGTTGCTGCCATTTTATTAGCACAGCAATGCCAACAGCAGCCAGCACGACCAGGCTAACCCAAGCCACCAGATGCCAGGGCAGGCTTTGCCAATTGCGGGGGGCGGAGAAAAAGCCGGGATCAATAAAACCAAGGCTAACCAGCGCGACGATATTGGTTAGCAGCAGTAACATCAGTACGGCCAGGCTAAACAGCACAACCAGTACGCGGGTATTGCGCCGCGCCAGGTCTTGCTGGGCAAAAAAATTACTGCTCATATTTGCCCTGTTAGCGTTTAAAAGCTGACTTTAGGCGCAGCCTGAATAGCGGCGCTGTCGGCAAATTCGAGCAATTTAGCATCGGCGGCATGGCCAAAGCTGGCAGCAAAAATAACCGGCGGGAAGCTTTGCTTGTAGCTGTTGTATTCAGTTACGCCATCGTTAAACGCTTGGCGGGCAAAGGCAACGCGGTTTTCCGTGCTGGTTAGCTCTTCAGATAACTGCATCATATTCTGATTGGCTTTTAAGTCCGGGTAAGCTTCCATTACCACGTTCAGGCGGCTCATTGCGCTTTGTAACGCGCCTTCGGCTCCGGCCAGCGCGTTAATAGCGCCGGCATCGCCGGGGTTGTTGGCGGCTACTTTCAGACCGGCTAAGGCGGCGTTTCGGGCGTTGATCACGGCTTCTAAGGTGTCGCGCTCATGTGCCATATAGGCTTTAGCGGTTTCCACCAGGTTGGGGATCAGGTCATAGCGACGTTTAAGCTGTACTTCAATCTGGGCAAAGGCGTTTTGAAAGCGGTTTTTCAGTTTTACCAGATTATTGAAAATGCTGATAACCCAGAACACTATCGCAACAAGGATCGCCAGAATAATCAGGCTGGTCATGCTAACTCCGGTATTAGAGGGGTAACTTTGGTTGCTATTGTTAACAATAGTTTAATCAGTGTCCAGCGTTTCTTGTCAAACTAACACTAAAGTACGGTGATTTGCGTTGTTCCGCCAGGGTGCTGCTAATTTGGTCGGGCTGCGGTATCATATTGCCGCTGAAACTAAGGGGTAAGTATGAGCGATTTTCAACATATTTCTGTTACACAAACCGCAGAGTTGCTGGCTACCGGCAAAATTGTCATTGCCGATATCCGTGATGAACAAAGCTTTGCCGCCGGCCATATAGACGGCGCTTATCATTTAACCAATGGCAGCTTAACCGGTTTTATGCAGCAATTTGAGTTTGACCAGCCGGTGGTGGTGGTGTGTTATCACGGCAACTCCAGCCAGGGCGCGGCGCAGTATTTGGCGCAACAAGGTTTTGAACAGGTATACAGTATGGACGGCGGCGTAGAGAGCTGGCGTCAGCAGCAACCTGTAGTGAGCAGTGATAGTGCATAAATTTGCTGAGTTGAATTCGGCACAGGCGGCACAGTTGTTTGCCGGCTATTGTGTGTCGCAGGGGTTAGACGTCAGCGCCGTAGTGGTGCGCTCCGACCTGGCAGAGCTGTATGCAGAGGCTGAACAGCTGGGCCGTATTGAGCAGGAGTTTGCGCAGTTTTTGCAACAACCCGGCCATCCGCGTTATCAGGCAGCGGCCTGGCAGCTGAGCCAGCCGGTGACCGTTAGTCCGGGGCTGGCTTTTCCGCAATTCAGCCCGGGTTTGTTATGGCGCCAGGCACCGCTTACCGTGTTGCTGCTGCTATTGTGTTTGTTGGTGTATGGCTGGCAGCAGCTGGATTGGCGCAGCAGTAGCGGCTGGCTGCAACTGAGTAACCCCACCGAGCTGTGGCGTTGGTTTACACCGATGCTGCTGCATTTTTCGCTAACCCACCTGGTGTTTAATCTGGCGTGGTGGTTTTATCTTGGCAGCCGGTTTGAGCAGCGGCTGGGGGCAGCTTTATTGCTTAACCTGACCTTGTCAGTAGCGCTGATTTCTAATGCGGCGCAGTATTTTATGGTGAGCCCGCATTTTGGTGGTTTGTCCGGCGTGGTATATGGGTTGTTCGGCTATTTCTGGATTGCCGGCCGGCTGAATCCGGCGCAGGGGCTGCAGATAAGCCCCGGCTTAATTGGTTTTATGTTGCTGTGGCTGGTGCTGGGTTTCTTTGACGTGTTGTGGGTTAGTATGGCCAATTGGGCACATTTGGGTGGCCTGGTTGCCGGTATGGCCTGGGCCTGGTTATTGCGTAACAGGCCCGCGCGTTAATTAGCGTTAATGGTTATTACTGATACAGATATTTGGTGAACAGCAGATCCTGGATCATGGGTTCACCGGCTTCCTTTTTCATGGTTTGTTGCAGTTTGTCCAGAATAGCCAGGCGGATTTCTTCACGGCCGGTTAACGACTTAATTTTGTCTTCCGGCTGCTTGCTGAAAATGCCGATAATAATGTCAAGGATCAACGGTTCATGATGCTCTATGGCCGGTAAGTACTGTTTGTCTTCGATCATCAGTTCAACCGTGACGCGGATATAACCTAAGCTGCGGCGGTTGCCGGAAATATAGTTGGTAACAATATCCGGGTCGAAGCCGTAATAGACGATTTCCTTCGGTTGATTCTGTGCCAACGCTGGCAAGGTGGCTAACAGCAGCAGGCTAAGCAACAGGCTTTTGATCATAAGTATCACTTTTGGTTGATAAAAAAATAGGCCAGCAAGGACACTAACCTTAGCGTTAAGCAGGGCATTTTACCAGCTAACGCTGTCAGCGGTAAGCCGTTTTCTGTGCTTATTACGGCTGAAAAAACACTGCAGAGTTGTTATGATGCCGCCAGACTTATTCAGTACAGAATGTGCTTTTGTGACGACACCTCTTATTTCACTTAATGCTGATTGGCAGGCTGCCGGCTCGCAGCCGTTACCGCCACAGTTGGCACCATGGATCTTAGAACCCGCTTCGCTAACGGCGCGGTTAAAACGGCACAGCCGGCAGTTTCGGGTGCAGGTCCTTAACGAACAGCGCTGTGCATTGCCGGCTTTTTTACAGCCTTTATTGCCGGAAACCCATACTGCACAGTTGCGTGAGGTAATTCTATGGTGCAACGGGCAGCCTTGTGTTTACGCGCAAAGCTGGTTGCCGCAATGCACTATTGATAGGTTAAGGCCTCTGGCAGATTTAGGTGAGCGGCCGCTGGGTGATTATATTTTTCAGCAGCCGGGTTTACGTCGCGGCATTATTGAAGCGACTCAACTGGATATTGCTTTACCACAGCTATCAATAGCTGCGCCTTGCTATGCCAGACGCTCGGTGTTTACGCTAAGCGGCTTGCCGTTACTGGTTGCTGAAGCGTTTTTACCGGCGATGGCGTTACTGGATGAAACTCCGTTATGAGCCCGGCGTTAAGCTGGCGTAACCGGCGGCATTATTTGCAGCTGATGCGGCTGGAAAAACCGATTGGTACTTATTTACTGCTGTGGCCGACCTGGTGGGCGCTGTGGTTCGCTGCAGAGGGCGTGCCGCCATTACATTTGCTGTTGGTGTTTAGCCTTGGCGTGGTAACAATGCGTGCTGCCGGCTGCGTGATTAATGATTACGCTGACCGGCATTGGGATGGCGCAGTGGAGCGCACTCAGCATCGGCCGCTGGCCAGTGGGGCGGTAACGGGCACAGAAGCTTTGCAGTTGTTTGTGCTGTTGTTGGCGTTGTCGGCTGGTTTGTTAGTGTTTTTAAACTGGCAAACGGTGTTGTTGTCATTGGTCGCGTTGCTGCTGGCGGCGGTGTATCCGTTTATGAAGCGCTACACGCATTTGCCGCAGGTCGTGTTAGGTGCGGCATTCAGTTGGGGCATGCCGATGGCCTTTATGGCGATTCAGCTTAAGTTGCCGCCGCTATTGTGGTTGCTGTATCTGGCTAACTTACTGTGGACAGTAGCGTACGACACTTACTATGCACTGGTCGACCGGCCGGATGATGTCAAAGTGGGCATTAAATCTACCGCCATTTTATTTGGCCGCTATGCCTTACCCATTATTGCGCTGTTGCAACTGCTGACACTGTTGCTGTTGGGGGCAGTGGGTTATCTGGCGCAGCTGCACTGGGTATATTATTTAAGCCTGTTGGGTGCTGCCGCCTGCTTTTTGTATCAATATCGCATCGCCCGTGCCAGCCGCCAGGGCTGCTTCGCGGCATTTTTGCATAACCACTACGTTGGCATGCTGGTATTTGCCGGCATTGCTTTAAGCTACCTGTTGCAGGGATAAATGATGATAAACCGATTGTTTGTAATGCTGGCGCTGCTGCTGCCATTAATGGCTTGTGCTGCAGAGCAGCCGCGGGAAAGCTTTAGCCTGGTGCCGTTGCAGGTGGGCGATACGCTTATTGACGTGCAGTTGGCTGATACACCACAAAAACGTGCTCAGGGCCTGATGTTTCAGCAAAGCGCCGACCCGGGTATGTTATTGCTATATCGTGAGCCAACGGCAATCTCTTTGTGGATGGCCAATACTGCTATGGCGTTGGATGTGGCTTATATTGGCGCGGACTGGACTATCGCCGAACTGATTACGCTTGAGCCCTTTGATACCACAGCAGTGCCGTCGCAGCAGCCGGTGATTGCTGCACTGGAAATGCCACGTGGCTGGTTTGCTAAACATGGCGTGGTGGTAGGGCAAAAGGTAGCGCTGCCGCAACACCAGAACTAACTTACCAGCTTCGTAGTACGAGATAGTTGCCGCTCTGCTCGCCACAGTGGGGTTACGGGCATCCTGCCTTTCACCAGGCGGACCAGCTGCGCTGACCAAATTCGTTCCGGACGAATTTGTTATCCGCCTTCGCTAACGCGAAAAAGTCTGTGGCTGCGCTATCGGCAACTATCTCTGCTTTGTTTCAGTATCAGTTTACCGGCAATGTTCTTCGCAGCATCAGGAAGTACAATACCGGCATTAGCAGCATCGACACCAGTGGCGCCGCTATCATGCCACCCAGCATTGGCGCGGCAATGCGCTGCATCACCTCGTTACCGGCGCCGCTGCCCAGCATAATCGGCAATAAACTGACAATTATCGTCAGTACTGTCATCGCTTTGGGCCGCACCCGTTGCACCGCGCCCTGCATAATAGCCTGCCATAGCTGCTGCTGATTTTGCGGCTTGATATCGTCGATTGCCCGCTTTAAATACAACAGCATCACCACAGCAAACTCGGCTGCCACACCACTTAACGCAATTAAGCCCACAGCAACCGCTACCGACAGCTGATAATCCAGCAGATACAGTAGCCACAGACTGCCGCTGAGGGCAAACGGCAAGGTCACCAGTACCAACAGCACGTCGCTAAAGCGGCGGAAGGTTAAGTACAGTAAAATCACAATTAACAGCACAGTAAAGGGTACCAGTTGCTGCAGCCGCTGTGTTACGCGCTGCATATATTCATACTGGCCGCCAATACTCACACTAACTTGTGGCGGAAAACGTTGCTCTGCCAGCAACTGTTGCAGCTGTGCGATATAAGCGCCAAGCTGGGTTTCAGCGGGTAAGTCGATATACACCCAGCTGGTTAAGCGGGCGTTTTCGGCGCGGATCATCACCGGGCCATTTACCACTTCTACCTTAGCCACCTGTTCCAGCAGCAGGTAAGCGCCATCGCGGCTTTGCAGCGGTAGTTTGCGAATATCATCCGGGTGGCTGCGGTAGTCGCGCGGGAAGCGCAGGCTGATATCGTAGCGCTCGCGGCCCTGAATACTTTGCGCTACCGGCGCACCGCCAATGGCAAAAGCAACGTATTGCTGTAGTTCGGTTAAGGTGATGCCATAGCGGCCCAGTTGTTTTAAATCCGGGCTGATTTGCAGGTACAGGCCATCTTCTGCGCGCTCGGCAAATACCGAGCGGCTGCCCGGCAGCTGCTTAATGTCGGCTTCAAGCTGCTGTGCTACCTCTGAGATAGTCGTTAAATCCGGCCCGCTGACGCGAACGCCAACAGGAGTGCGGATGCCGGTAGACAACATATCAATGCGGGTTTTAATCGGTGGCAGCCAGGCATTGGTAAGCCCCGGCACCTGCACAGCAGCGTCGAGCTGCGCAATAATATCCTGCAGCGTAACACCAGCGCGCCACTGGCTTTGCGGTTTAAGCTTAATGCTGGTTTCCAGCATGGTCAGCGGCGCCGGATCAGTAGCAGTATTAGCGCGGCCACTTTTACCCAGCACGGTTTCCACCTCGGGCACGGTTTTGATTAAGCGGTCGGTTTGCTGCAGCAGTTTCGCTGCCGTGGCCGGGCTTAAACCAGGTAAAGTGGTGGGCATATACAATAAGTCGCCCTCGGCAAAGGCCGGCATAAATTCGCTGGATAAACGCTGCCACGGCAGCAGACTGGATGCCAGCGCCAGCACGCTTAGCAGCACCAGGGTTGTCGGAAAGCGCAGGCACAGCTTTAGCAGCGGCGTATACAGCGCTATCAAGACCCGGCTTAACGGGTTGCTGTGCTCAGACGGAAGTTTGCCGCGTAAAAAGTACAGCATTAATACCGGAATTAACGTAATCGCCAGCACAGCCGCAGATGCCATGGCAAAGGTTTTGGTGTAAGCCAGCGGTGCAAATAAACGGCCCTCCTGGGCTTCTAACATAAACACCGGCAAAAAGCTGACAGTGATCACCAGCAAGGAAAAAAACAGCGCCGGGCCGACATCAAGACAGGCATCGATAATGGTTTGGCGAAACTCGGTTTTGCTCAGCTGCCTGCCATCGGCTCTGGCCTGTTCGAGCTTTTTATGGCCGTGTTCTACCATTACTATAGCCGCATCGACCAGGGCGCCGATGGCGATGGCGATACCGCCTAAACTCATTACGTTGGCGTTTATGCCCAGCAACTGCATCAGTAAAATACTCGCCAGTAGTGCCAGCGGTAGGCTTATCACGGCAACCAGAGCGGAGCGGGCATGCAGCAAAAACAATAAACACACCAGCGCCACTACGGCCATTTCTTCCAGCAACTTCCGGCTTAAATTACTGACAGTATTTTCAATCAGCTCCGAGCGGTCGTACACCGTTACAAGCTCAACCCCTTCGGGCAGGCCGTTTTGCAGCTCAGCCAGTTTGCGTTTAACCGCTGCTATGGTGCTAAGGGCATTTTCGCCATGGCGCATAACAATAATACCGCCAACCACTTCGCCTTCGCCGTTAAGCTCGGCAATGCCCCTGCGCGCTGCCGGCACTTGTTGCACGGTGCCGATATCGGCCAGGGTTAACGGGTAGTCGGCGCTGTTGCGCACGCCCAGCGGCACGGCGGCTAAATCCTGCAGTGACTGAATATAATCACCGGCCTGCACCAGCAACTCGGTTTCGGCCACTTCTATAATGCTGCCACCTTGTTGCTGATTATGGCTGTTTATCGCGCTGATCACCTGTGCCAGCGTGACGTTATAGGCCCGCATTAAGCGTGGCTCCAGCTGCAATTGGTAAGTGAGGGCCATACCGCCAATACTGGCGACTTCGGCTACGCCGGCGACGCTTTGCAGCTCCGGGGTCAGGTAAAATTGTTGCAGACTGCTGAGTTGCTCCAGCGAAATATCAGCACCTTGCGCAGTTAGTGCGTACTGGAAAATCCAGCCGACGCCGCTGGCATCCGGGCCTAAGTTGGCTTTAGCGCCGGCGGGCAGGCTAACGGTTTGCAGATATTCCAGTACCCGTGAACGCGCCCAGTAGGGATCGGTGCCGTCTTCAAAAATGACATACAGGTAGCTGTCGTTTGGCATCGAAAAGCTGCGTACCGCTTTAGCTTTGGGCACGGCCAGCAAGGCTGTTGACAACGGATAACTAACTTGCTGCTCAATGGTTTGCGGCGTTTGGCCCGGGTAGCTGGTTTTAATAATGACCTGGACGTCGGATAAATCCGGCAGCGCATCGAGTTTAAGTCGCTGGCTGGCCTGATAGCCAAACAACGCCAGCGCCAGGGTGCTGAGCAGCACCAGCAGCGAATTTTGCACTGACCAGCGGATAATGGCTTTAATCATCACGCCTTCTCCTAATGCTTATGGTTGTCAGCTGTGCCTGGCGGCAACTGACTTAAGCTGGCTTCGGCATCCAGTAAAAACTGGCCGGATACCACTACCTGCTCGCCTTCGTGCAGACCGGATAATACCTGCACATAGCCCTGAGCGCTGCTGCCGGTTTTAATTTGCCGCACACTGAAGTTATCACCATCCTGCACCACCACGCGGCTGCTGTTGCCGCTTAGCAGCACTGCATCGCGCGGTATGCTCAGCACATCTTTAAGCGGCCCGCCATACAGCCGCACCGGCAACAGCATATTGGGTTTTAACAGCTGCTTGCTGTTCTCCATGCTAAGGCGCACCTTGCTGCTGCGGCTTTGTGCATCCAATGCCGGGTATATGTAGTCAACCTTGGTTTCAATGGCGCTAACCTGTTGTGAGGGTATGTCCACTTCGGCGCTCATGCCGTCAAACAGCCAGCTTTGCTGTGCTTCGGGTACGTCGGCCAGCAGCCAGACGCGGTTCAGGCTGGTAAGCTCCATCAGGGTGTCGCCGGGTTTAATGTACATGCCATCGCGTATATTGAGCATGGTTACCACGCCGTCCTGGTGCGCGTACACGCTGATCTGATATTGGCTTTGCCGGCTTTGCTGCAACTGAGTAATGTCTTTATCGGTCAGGCCGAGCAGACGCAACCGGGTTTCGGCACGTTTAAGCAAACTGCTGCTGCGCTCACCATTTTGTTTGCTAACCGATAACGCCTGCAGATAATCGTCCTGGGCTACCAGTAAATCCGGCGCGTAGTAGCTAAACAGCTTGTCGCCGGCCTTAACGCGTTGGCCAAGGCTGCGTACATACAGCTGCTCTATCCAGCCTTCGGCGCGGATATGGCTGTGGTGAATGGCATCTTCCGGGTATTGCACCTGAGCAAAGGTTTCGATAAAACGCCACAAGGTACGCGCTGAGACCGCTTCGGTGCGGATAGCCAGCGCCTGTTGCATGGCGCCGTTTACTGCGACGACAGAACTTGTTTGCTGACGCTGCAACACTAAATCCATGCCGCAGATCGGGCAGTTGCCGGCTTCATGTTGCTGAATATGCGGGTGCATCGGGCAGACATACAAGGGTTTGGCTTGCGGCAATACGCTGTGCTGTGCCGTCGGCTTATCAGCAGTTGTCAGCTGATGCTCACTGTGATCCTGAGCGGACAGGCTAAACGCAGCCTGTAACACCAGCAGAGCGGGTAAATATAACTTATGCATATAATTTTCCTGAAACAAAACCTGGCGGCGTGCTAAAGCACGGCATTAACGGTGGCGCGGTTTCAGGCGTTTATCGGTGGCGGCGGATCTTCGGCAAATAACCACTGCGGCAGGCGCACGCTTTGCTGTGCAATAGCGTTATCGGGACGAATATAGCGGAATAATTCAGTGGCCAGCAAGGCACCGCTGGTGGCGCAATGCTTGGCACAACAATCGCCTTTACATTGGTGCTGAGGTTGGTCGCAGCAGTCGTGCTCAGTGTCGGCTACAGTGTCTGCAACGGCGGCTTTTTTTGCGCTGTGACACGGCATGTCATGCTCTGTGTCAGCAATTTGCGGCTGAGTCGTTTTATGGCTTAGAGCATCGGCCAGGGTATAAGCATGCGCAGCTTGCACCGATCCGGTCAGGCCGGATAGTGCCAACATAAGCAATAGCAAATAACTGAATACAGTGCGCATGGCGCTAATCATAGGCGTTTTAACTTGCCGGGTCCAGCACGCCGTTAATGCTGGTATTTTTGCGAAACCAGCCGGCAATGCTGTAGCGGGTATCGATGGCGGGTAGCACCTGATGCGGGAAACGCTCGCTTTCAAATAACACCAGGCTGCCGGCGGTGGGAAGAAATTTGTCTATCAGTTGGTCGTGTTCATCATACAGCGCCAGCTCGCCACCGGCGCTTACGCTATTTAAGTAGCTTACGGTGGTAAGTACGCGGTTAGAACGGCCGCTAAAGGCATCGAGGTGTTTTTGGTAATAGTCACCCTGGTTATAGCGGGCAAAGTGGCATTCAAAGTCGAACAAGCCGAGAAAACAGCGGCGGTTAAATACCAACTGCAGCTGGGCCATTAACGCCAGATACTGTTGCTGGGCGGCACTTTGGCCATCAAACCACTGGGTAGCATCGCGGCGGATTTGCTGGTTTAGCTGATGATCGCCGAGGCGGCCAATGCCAGCCGGTGTCAGCTGTGCTTCATATTGCGCTTCGTGCAACAAGGCAGCATTGAGCTCATGACTGAGAAAATTTGGCAGCCAAACCCAGCCATGCTGATAAAAGGCGGCAATAATGGCATCGAAATTCAGCGCATCGCTGGCTAACACAGAACCGGACATAACAAGGCTCGGCAGAAAAGTTATGGCTATTGTCGCTGAAAAGCGTACGCAGCCATAGCAGATTTTGTTAGGCTGGCAGCCCCCAGGTTAACTTTGCAAATAATAATGTCCGACAGTATCTATTTTTATGAACCGGCCAAAGGCCATGGCTTGGCGCACGACCCTTTTAATGCCCTGGTGGCGCCGCGGCCGATTGGCTGGATTTCCTCACAAGACAGCGAAGGCCGGCTAAATCTGGCGCCGTACAGTTTTTTTAATGCGTTTAATTACACGCCGCCGATTATTGGCTTTGCCAGCACCAGCTACAAAGACACGGTGCGTAATATTGAGCAAAGCGGCGAGTTTTGCTGGAATCTGGTGACTAAACCTTTAGCACAAGCGATGAACCAGACCAGTGCTGCTGTGGCACCGGAAGTAGATGAATTTGCCCTGGCCGGTTTGACTGCCAAAGCCTCGAACCTTATTAAGGTGCCGCATGTGGCCGAAAGTCCGGTAACCTTTGAATGCAAGCTAAGCCAGGTATTACAGTTAACCGCGGCTGATGGCAGTAAGATCACCACCTGGATGGTGTTTGGTGAAGTGGTCGGCGTGCATATTGCGCGGCATTTACTGGTAGACGGCATTTACGATACGGCAGCAGCACAGCCGGTACTGCGCGGCGGTGGCCCGGCCGATTACTTTGTGGCAGATGCAGCAACGCGGTTTCAGATGTACCGGCCGAAGGTTTGATACACGTAGGTTTAAATCCTGGCACCTCAGTGAGAATCGGCTTGCCCTAAGCCAACCGTTGAAGGCATGGATGCTGACAAATTCGCCGGGAGCGAATTTGAACAGCTATGCTGGTCCGCAGGATGAACTTCATGGATGAAGTTCATAGTCGAGCCCCCAGGGATGGGTTCACGGCGCGTTGGCGTGGGCAAGCCGGTTCGTTAGCTGACCGGTAGTATTGGTGTCGGCAAATATCAGAACTGGTAGCTATTGGCTTTAGCCAGTAAATCTTTCGCCTTAATTTTACCGGTCATACATTGGTTAATATCGGCTTTTTTTACCACCCAGTAGTAACGGCCTTCGTTACCGCGATTATTAACCTGCAGCGTAACATATTCGCTATCGGGCATATCGCGCAAGCTGGCACCATAATCACACAGTACCTGGCTGAACTTTTCGCCAACTGTTTTTACCATGGCCGCCGTTTGTTGCTGTTGTTCGGCCAATTGCTTAGCCCGTTGCTCTTCTAATTGTTTGCGGGTTAACGACGCTTCTTTTTCCACTTCTGCGCGTTTTTCCTGTAACAATTTAGCTTTTTGCTTCAGCATTTCCAGTTCTTGCTGTTGTTCTTTATCCAGCTTGCTGAGCGATTTATTAAATTCAATATCACGGGTTTCCCGCTCTACATCGCGTAGCTCACGCTCTATCGCCCGCTGTTTTTCGGCAATGCGGTAGCTTTGCCGGTGTTGATCACGCATTTGCTCGGCCATATCCTGTGCGGCTTCGGTCAGGCGTTCAATTTCTTCACTGTCAAATTCAAACTCAAAGTCAGTATTGGGCAGCGGCGGTATTGGTGGCATTGGTGCTACCGGTGCGGCACCAGAGCCACTAAAGTGAAACACATGGCGGCTACTGCGGACCGAATTGGCCTGAAACAGTAAGCCCTGACCAGACAGGTAGCTGTACTGCAGCGACGATAACCGGCTTGACTCGCCTTCTTTAAAGGCAGTGTGCAAGATAGTTTGCAAGATATCGGCGTTTTTCTTCAGCGCCGGACTGACTTCTGCAGCAAGCAGCGGGCTGTGGCTGATAACAGCAGCACAAGCTGCAACAAGTAATGAGGTACGACGTAATGCAATCATGGTTTTACCACTCCGCTGTCAGTTGGGGTTAAATAGTAGCTGTCGGCAGGCCGGTAACCGGCCTGCATCGGTTGATAGTTTTCCTGCCAGTATTGCCAGTCGGATTGGCGTTGCTGGTTGAGGTATTCCACCAGTTGCAGCATATCGCTGCGCTGGTCGCGTTTAAGTTCATCCTGTAAGTAGTCTTTTAACAGCACCAACTGCGAGCTGGTGTTTTGTTGCTGAAAATCCAGTTGCTGCGCCAGCCATTGTTGCTGCTGGTGCTGATAGGCTGTCAGTGCTGTGCTGACGGCTGCTTCCACTTCAGCCTTAGGGTTGTGCCAGCTTAGGGTCAGGCTGCCATCCTGCAGGCGTAATTGCGCCGGCGACAAGCTGATTAGCATGGCGGCGCACGATAACGCCAGGCTGACTTGCGGCCACCAGCTGCGTTTGGGTGCCGGCCGCTGCCACTGGCTGGCAAACAGGGCGCTACTGTCCACGGCGGGGATGGCTTCAAACTGCGGCAAGTTGGCATCAGCCTGCAGTGCCAGGGCATTTTGCAGCCGGCCATACCACACCGGATCATGTTGCAGTTGCTGCGCACAGTACTCAGCGCTTATTTTACCCTCAAGCCAGTGTTCAAAAATTTGCTGATTGTTCGACATGGTCGTCCTCCAACTGCAGGCGTAATTTATCCAGCGCGGCATAAAAGCGCGATTTAACGGTGTTACTGGAAATTGCCAATTGGCCGGCAATCTCATCAAAGGTAAATTGCTGATAGAACTTCAGCTCCATCACCAGCCGTTGTTCTGGTGGTAAGGTAAGTAACTGCTTACGTACCTGTTGTTGCTGCCGGTTGTTGGCCAGTTGTTGGCTTAGCTCCGGCGCGTCGTCCGGCAGCTCTGCCAAAGCGTCATCATTGTCGCTGTACTTACGTTTACGTAGCATGTCCATGGCGCGGTAATTGGCGATACCAAATAACCAGCTTTTAAAGCTGCTGTCGCCGCGGTATTGGCCCAGGTTACGGCACAGTACCATCAGCACATCCTGTAACAGGTCACTGGCGTCTTCTTTCGAGCCCAGAAGACGCAGGCCAAAGTAAAACAGCGCGCTTTGATGGCGGTTTACCAGTTGCTGCCAGGCGTGTTGGTCGCCATTTAACGCTTTGGCAATTAAGCTCTCGTCACTGCGTTTAAACACGATATTGTTATTCTCTGCTGGTTTTGTCTGTTAAGTCGGACCGACAACAAATTTAGTTTGCCGCCGGCAAAGTATTTTTGCATTTTTTTGAGCTGCCCAGTGTTATCTGCCGTAAGTTTGTTCAATAGAGGAGGTGTTATGCAAAAATTTGCGTTAATAGCCATTGCGGCTATGTTGTCGGGTTGCAGTCAGTCGGTGTCGGAGTATAGCAACGAGACCCCGCTGTTAAAGCTGGATCAGTTCTTTCAGGGCCAAAGCCGCGCCTGGGGCGTGTTACATGATTGGCAAGGCAAGCAAAGCGTGCGCTTTACCGCTGAGCTGTGTGGCAGTTGGCAGGGCAGTAACGGCAATTTGTACGAGCTGTTTTACTTCAGTGACGGCCGTATTGAGCAGCGGCACTGGCAATTACAGCAAAATGCCGATGGCAGCATTAGTGGCAGTGCCGGCGACGTAGTGGGTGAAGCCAGCGGGCAATTAGCCGGGAACACGCTGTATTGGGAGTATACGCTGCGCATTCCGTATGACGGCGATACGCTGGATGTAAAAGTAAAAGACTGGCTGTACTTAATTGACAATGAAAACCTGCTTAACCGCACCACTTTACACAAATTTGGTTTAACGGTGGGCGAGCTAACGTTGTCTATTCAGCAGCAAAATAAAAACGCCGACTGTGCGGCGTTACAAGAAAAAATACAACGGATGGTGCCGGGTACTACATTCTAATCTCCACCTCCGGACGAGTTACCGCAGTGTTAGGACTGCGGTATCGTTTGACGGGTAGGATATTGCTGGAAAATCAGCCCAACCACATTGGCGATAGCTTGCTTGGGTTGCTCTAAGTCTTTTCTTTTCAAGGTGCCTTCAGACACGCCTTCCCAAATCAGTTGCTTTTTCGCCGCATCTACCACATCAATGTTTACCGTGCCCACTTTATAATGCACGGTGTCAACATCGGTAGTGTAGATAGGGAAGCCGGCGTAAATGCCACGGCGGTAATGGTAGTAACCATAGTGGAAATTGGCAGACGGCATAGAGCGCACGTCGGTGCGGCTTTCTACATTAGAATTAAAGTTAATCAGCAAATCGGCGTTGCTTTCAGCAAACTGATAACCCAGGGCGGTCATTTCTGCGCTGATCGCATCTTTAAAATGCTGGGTAACCAAGGTGGCGTAACCGGCTTTGTCGGTGGCTGGCTCCGGCATAAAACCAAAGGTTTTGTAGCTGCTGAAGTTAATGTTTGCCGCAGCATCGCTGCGTACTTTTGGCCCGGTAGCGCAGCCGGCAATCACCAGGCTGGTAATTACGGTGCAAGCGATAATAAGACGTTTCAGGGTTTGGCTTAGCATATATATCTTCCTATGGCTTAATCCGGGTAGGCGTCGCGTATGGCAACAAAGGCATCCAGATTGTTTAATAAAATATCTGCCAGCGCAGGATCAAAGTGTTGACCTCTTTCACGGCGGATAAGTTCGATAATTTCGTCGAGCGGCCAGGCTTTTTTATAGCAACGGTCGCTGCCCAGGGCGTCAAATACGTCGGCCAGCGCGGTAATGCGGCCGGCAATATGAATGTTATGCCCGCTTAAGCCCTGAGGATAACCTTTACCGTTCCATTTTTCGTGATGCTGCTGCGCTATGATGGCACCCATCTGCAGGATCTCGTTAGTGGAATGTTGTAAAATCTGGTAACCCAACTCTGCATGCTGCAGCATAATAGCCCATTCGTCGGCGTCGTGTTTGCCCGGTTTATTCAGAATATGGTCCGGAATGGCAATTTTACCCAAATCATGCAGTGGCGACGCCAGCTTGATCACTTCGGCATCGTACTCAGATAAGCCGGCTTTAATCGCCAGCAAATAACTGTAATTGGCCACCCGTTTTACATGGCTGCCGGTTTCCTTTGAGCGCTTCTCTACTGCTTCGCCGAGGATATACGACAACTCACGCTGGCTGTCACGCATCAGCTCGCGCAAGCGGATATTTTCATAGGCTATGGCGATATTATGCGAAAAGTAGCTTAACAGGTGATGATCGCTTTGTTCTAACTTACTGCTTTTACTAACATAGAGGAAGTTTTCATTGCCTTTATGGGTAGTAAAATAACCGATAAAGCAATCTGCGCCATGATACGACTGCTTTTGTTGCTGCACTTGCGTGATTTTTTCAATAACCTCTGCCGACAAGCCTTTAACGCCACCCGGGCTGCTGCTGGCAATCACATCCAGCGCCAAGTTGTGCTGATTGGCGCTGTTAATCGCGGCGCAGCAATAAATTTGCTCGCGCTCCAACCCGAGCAAAAAGGCCACTTGTCCGAGGATCAGCGAAGCAAACTCTTTTAAGGAGCTGCATTGCAAAAAGCTGGTAGTACAGCCGATAATTTTTTCCAGCCCTGCTTTGTGCTGTTCAATAATGCAAATATCGCGGTAAGCGCGCAGCCCGGCATAAAGCAGGGTTTTCAGCTTAATAGCGGTGACTTCGGTTTTGTTTTTGTAGTCGTTGATGTCGTAATCACGAATCACATGTTCTTCCGGTGCTTCGCCCGGTTGGCCGGTACGCAATACCAAACGCATGCGGCGGTTATTCAGCTGCTGGCGGATATACTTCACCAGCTCCAACCCGGCATGCTGGGTTTCCATCACCACATCAATGATTGCAAGGGCGATATCCGGCTGTTGCTGAATCATCAGTTCTGCTTCGCGGGCACTGTGAGCATGCAGTAATAGCAGTGGTCGTTGCTCAAACTCAAAGTTGTTCAGCACCAGTGAGGTTATCTGATGGATGCTGCTGTCATCATCGACAACCAGCACCAACCAGGGCGGCGCAGTGTTCACGGCAGCACTGTCGCTACTGTCAGCGATGTCTTCATTAAACAGAAAGTCGTCGTTGCTCATATTGTCATCCGGTGCCGGCATCAACGGGGGTCAGCCGTTTTGCAGTGATTCCAGTTCTATATTTATCGCGTCACACGAGATTTGGATCTCATATAAAGAATAGAGCAGACTGATTAATAAGCTAATCAGGCTGACAACGAACAACAGCTGGCCGGCAATTTGCCATAACATAAATAAGCAAAACATGGCTGCAGTACACAATACAAAGCTCAGCACACCAAAGGCCTGCATGGTTTTGATCAGCACGATGCGCTTACGTAAATTGGAAATCTGCCGTTTGGCCAAATCGCGCACATTGTCGCCTTCGCGTTGGTTTAGCTCGCGGATCAGCTGTGCCAGCACCAAAAAACGGTTGGTGTAGGCTAATAACAGCAACGAAATAGCCGGAAACAGCAGCGCGGGTGTCGTCAGGTCCATCATCTTTAAGTTCCTGTAATGAGAAATTAAATGGCGGAGTTTCAATAGCGTTAGCTATCAGTGGCAAGTCATATTACACTAAATACCGGCATAGTATGTCATGGCGTAAATACGTGATAATGTGTGAGCCGGACTAACTAATCTGTTGACGTTGTAGCGGTTGCAGCCCTTTGAGCGCAAGCGCTGCCGGAGTAAAGCGAGAGCTGATAATGAATGCAGTGAAAAAGAACAATAATAAAAACGAGCAGCAAGTTATTGCCGAATTAACCCAAGCGGCACAACAACAGCTGGAAGCCAGTTTGGTCGATTTTTCCAGCCAGCTGTTAACTACCCAACAGCAACAGCTACAGCAGTTTGCTGCCAAAGTGTTGGCCGATAGCCAGCAGCAATGGCAGCAACGTTTAATTGAACAGGAACAAGCTTACCAAAAGTTGTTTAAAGATTGGCAGCAAACCAAGCAACAACTGGATTTGGCTGTGCCGGTGGCCAGCGCCGATAACCAGGAGCTGTCTAAGTTACGCCAGCAGCATCAGTTACTGACCGACGAGTTGGCAACAACAACGGCGAAGTTCACTGCGGTACAGCAAGAATATGCAGCGGCGCAGCAACAGTATGATGCGCAGCATCAGCAGTTAGAAATGTTGCAACAGCAGTTAGCCGGTTTGCAGCAAGCCGGTACCGACAACGGCGCAGCAGAGCAAAAACTGAAGCAGGCTGAACATCAAATCAGCCAGTTGCAACAACAATTGGCCAGCACCGAAGCCGATACGCAGCAGGCAAAAGCCGCCGCGCATGAACTGAAACTGGCAGTGCAGCAAAGCAAAACCGAATTAAAGCTGGCGACCGAACAACAACAGAAACAACTGCAGCAGATCAATGATTTGCAAGCGCAGTATCAGCAACAACTGGAGCAGCTGCAGCAGCAACTGGCCGCCCAGGCTGATGATTTTGCCGCCGAGCGTGAGCACTTCACAGAGCTGGAGCATTCTCAGCAGGATAAGCTGCAGGCTATAGCCAGGTTGCAGCAGGAAGTGCAGGACCGGAAAAAAACGCAGGAATTGCAGCAACAAAAAATTCAGCAATTACAGCAAGAGGCAGCAGAGCACGCCGAACAGCTGAGTGCGCAGCAACAGCAGTTGCAGCAGCAATTAGCCGAAGCGCAGCAGCAGGTTAGTGAATCTCAACAACAACTGGCAGCTGTACAGCAGCAAAGTGGTGATCTGGGCTCTGATCTAACCAAATTGCAGGCCGATTATGTGAATTTAACTGAGCAACATCAGCAGACACAGCAAAAAAGCCAGAAACTGGAAGCTCAACTGGAACATGCACAAAACCGCCAGTTTGCCGCAGAGCAAAAACAACAACAAGAAGCCGACAATAGCCGTGAGCTGATCCGTACCCTGCGTACCGAGTTGCAGCAGCAACAGGAAACGCATCAGGCACAAGTACAGGCGCTGGAAGAGCGGATGATGGAATTCAAACTGAAGTTTGAATACGCGCAAAAACAACTGCAGGTTACCGGCTAACGTGGAGCTGCTGCACCCGGCGGATGTGCAGCAGTGGCTGCGGCTGTACCAGGCGGCAAACACTTTTGAAGCCGGGCTGGTGCAGGGCTTGTTGCAACAAGCGGCAGTAACCGTAAGGCTAAGCGGCGAGTATCTGGCCGGCGCTGCCGGTGAGCTGCCTCTGAACGACGTCGGTGTACAACTTTGGGTTCCACAGCAGCAATTTGCCACCGCACAACGTATAATCAGCCGCTATTTACAACAACTACAACATGAGCCGGCGCAGTGGCTATGCAGCTGCGGCGAACTGAACTATCAGAGTTTCGATATGTGCTGGTCATGTCTTCAGGACAAAGATGAAACAAAAAGCCAATAATTTCCAAGCCATGCGCGAGTTGACTTTCTATCAGCAGGCCGCAGTTGCTGCCACCTTGCTCGAACGTATGCTACCTAACTATCAGTTGTTTGCCGAAGTTAGCCAAACCGGCGATGCGGAACTACCGCGGCATATTTTAACCCTGGTGTGGGAGTGGCTAACGGTTAAAAAAGCCAAAATTAATTTCGAAAAGTTGTCGGAAGAGCTGGAGCTTATTACGCCCCAAGTCAGTGACTTTGATATTTTTGGCGTTTACCCGGCGGTAGATTGTGCCACTGCACTGGATATGATGCTAAGCGGCATTGCCCAGCAGGACGCCGGCGAATTTATTAATGTAGCGAAAATCTCTCAGGCCACCGTGGCGCGCTTAATTGAGCATGACAGCATCGACGATGATATTACTACTGAAGCTGAGTTGAAAAAAATTGTCCGTGAACATCCGTTGATGCAATACGAAATGGACTGCCTGGCCGAACTGATTGAGTTAGTGGCGGCGATTAAACAGTTTGGCCGTGAAGAACGGCAACTGCTGCAAAACTGGGTAAAACAGCAGGGCCTGACCAATCTGGGCATGGAACTCGACGGCGCAGAATAACCTGCCCGGCGCGGTACTGGCTGGTACATATTAGCCGCGCTGATAAAGCCGGTAAGCCAGCTGGCCGGCAATATTTTCTTTTAACAAACGCCAGCCGGCCGGTATCTCTGTCAGCGCCAGTTCTTTCTCGGTTTCCAGATAAATTAACGCGTTATCCGTTAGCCAGCCCTGTTGCTGCAATGCCTGACAGCAAGGTATGGCAAGGCCTTTGCGAAACGGCGGATCAATAAACACCAGGCTGTATTGTTGTGTAGCCGGGGCCGACAGCAGGCTCAGGCAGTCCTGATTAACTACCGTGGCGCTGTCGCAGCTGAGCTTTTGCAAATTCTGTTTAAGATGCCTGGCCAAAGCGCTGTCGCGCTCCACCAGGGTGGCACCGGCAGCATAGCGAGACAGCGCCTCTATGGCCAAACTGCCGCTACCGGCAAAGCAATCCAGCACTACAGCGCCGTTAATATCATGCATTAACCAGTTAAACAGGGTTTCTTTTACGCGGTCTGTGGTGGGGCGTAAACCCTCAGCATTTAATACCGCCAGTTTGCGACCGCGCCATTTACCGCTAATTACCCGCACCTCACCTGGCGCACCACTGACAGCCGGCAGGCGTTTGCTGTTAACGCCCTGGCGTTTTACATTGCTTTTTGCTTGTTTCATCTAATCCGTTTTGCCTTTAACACAAAGGTGTTAGTATAACGGCCAAGTTTACCTTAGTTTTTATCTGCATACACTTGGGCTTATGAGCAAAAAAAATAAACTGTTTTCCTGGCTTGGCTTTGGTAAAGATGACAGCGCCGCCGACACCGCTGCAGAGCAGCCGGAGCCAGGCGTTGTTACACAAAGCGACGATAGCGCAGACACTGCAACGGCAGCGCCGGTTAATACTGCGCCGGCTATCAATACTGAGGCTGTGGTTGAAGCTGCACCTGCTGCAGCGGCCGACAACACTGACACAACAAAGAAACCCGGTTTTTTCTCCCGTTTAAAGCAGGGCCTGGCAAAAACCAGCCAAAATTTAGGCTCTGGCCTGGCGGGCTTATTCAGTGGCCGCAAAATAGATGATGAGCTGTACGAAGAGCTGGAAACCCAGTTGTTACTGGCAGATGTTGGCGTAGATACCACGCAAAAGCTGATCCGTCAGTTGGAGCAACATGCCGATCGTAAATCACTGAAAGACTCCGGCCTGCTGTTTGAAAAATTACAGCAGGATATGGCAACGTTGCTAAAAGATGTTGAGCAGCCGCTGCAACCGGTAACGGCTAGCGGGCCTTTTGTCATTTTGATGGTCGGTGTAAACGGTGTAGGTAAAACCACCACTATCGGTAAGATGGCGCAGCAGTTTAAGCAACAGGGTAAATCTGTAATGCTGGCCGCCGGCGATACCTTCCGCGCTGCCGCTGTAGAGCAATTGCAGGTCTGGGGTGAGCGTAACCACATTCCGGTTATTGCCCAGCATACCGGTGCCGACAGTGCCTCGGTTATATTTGATGCCTATCAGGCTGCCAAAGCGCGTAAGGCAGATGTATTAATTGCCGATACTGCCGGGCGTTTGCAGAACAAAGCCCATCTGATGGAAGAGCTGAAAAAAATTGTCCGTGTACTGCAGAAAATAGACCCGACTGCACCGCATGAAGTGATGCTGACACTGGACGCCGGTACCGGCCAAAATGCGCTGAATCAGGCTAAGGTGTTTAATGAAGCAGTGCAACTGACCGGGATCAGCTTAACCAAGCTGGATGGTACCGCGAAGGGCGGGGTTATTTTTGCCATTGCTGATCAATTTAAAGTACCGCTGCGCTACATTGGTGTTGGCGAAGGTATCGACGATTTACGCGTGTTTAACAGTCAGGATTTTATCCGCGCGCTGTTTAACCGGGACCTTTAACTATGCTCGAGTTTGATCAGGTCAGTAAAAGTTACCCCGGCGGCTTTGTTGCGCTGGATCGCGTCAGCTTTAAACTGGAAAAAGGTGAAATGGCGTTTTTAACCGGCCATTCCGGCGCCGGTAAAAGTACCCTGTTAAAACTGATCAGCCTGATTGAACGTCCCAGTGTCGGCCGCGTGCTGATTAATGATGTCGATTTAAGCCGGATCCGGCGTAACCATATCCCTTATGTGCGCCGCGACGTGGGTATTATTTTCCAGAACCACCGTTTGCTGATGAACCACACCGTATTTGACAATGTGGCGTTGCCGCTGGTAATTGAAGGCTTCAGCGGTAAAGATATGGTCAAGCGGGTGCATGCCGCGCTGGATAAAGTGGGCTTGCTGGACAAAGTACGTTGCCTGCCACACACCTTATCCGGTGGTGAGCAACAGCGGGTGGGTATAGCGCGTGCTGTTGTCAACAAGCCGCCGCTGTTGTTGGCCGATGAGCCGACCGGTAACCTTGACCCGGATTTATCCAAAGATATTATGCGGGTGTTTGAAGCCTTTAATCAGGTGGGCGTGTCGGTATTGGTAGCAACGCACGATCTGGGCCTGGTGGCACGGATGAAGTACCGCACGTTAACGTTAAAACAAGGCAAGATGATTAACGACGGCCTGCTGCAGTATCAGGAGGACCCGCTATGAGTATTTTGTTTTCCGGCCGGGTAACCAGCGGCGCCTCAGCGCATAAAATCAGCCCCGGCCGCCGCTTTATAATGTTTTGGGTTAATCATGTGCGCCAGGCCTTATTCAGCCTTGGTGAGCTGTGGCGTACACCGTCGGCATCAATTCTGACTATTGGCGTATTAGGTGTGAGCCTGACACTGCCGGCCACCTTACACCTGCTGGTAAAGAATGTGCAGCAGGTTAGTGACAGCTTTACCCAGGCGGCGGAGATTAGCCTGTTTATTAAAGCAGACGCCAGCGCAACGCAAATCAGCAGCTTGCATAAAATTCTGCAGGCAGATAATGCCGTAGCGCGGGTAAGCCATATCAGCAAGCAACAAGCGTTGGAAGAGTTTGGCCAGGTGTCAGGCTTTGGTGCCGCATTGAACTATTTAACGGATAACCCGCTGCCGGATGTGTTGTTGGTACTACCGAAAAATACCGCGGCCGACAGCGCGCGGCAATTGCTGGAGCGGCTATCAAAAGAGCGCATCGTGGAATTCGGCAAGCTGGATATTGATTGGCTGACCCGGTTGGATGCTATTGTCAGCTTATTGCGCCAGGCCGTGCTGGTAATAGCAATCTTGCTGCTGGGGGCTGTGCTGCTGATCATCGGCAATACTATCCGCTTGTCGATAATGAACAAGAAAGATGAAATTGAAGTAATGAAGCTGGTAGGCGCCACCGACGCCTTTATTCAGCGGCCGTTTTTATACAGCGGTATTTGGTATGGCGTGTTTGGCGGCTTGCTGGCGTTTTTGATTGTTGAGGCCATGTTGTGGTGGCTACAGGGCGCCATTGTCAGTGTTACCTCGTTATACGGTAGCGAGTTTCGCTTAATGGCGCTTAGCGTCAGTGAGTTTTTCAGCTTAATGTTACTGGCCGTAGTGCTGGGTTTAAGCGGTTCTTACCTGTCGGTACGGCGGCATATCAGCGCCATTGAACCAACCGGCCCTTAATAGCGTTTAATTATTAATCCTCAGTTTTTAGAATAAGCAGATCTAAAAACTGCAGCAACTAAAATTAGCACTCTCTGTCAAAGAGTGCTAATATCGATGCACTTAGTTAAGCAAGGACACTCAAATGAGCGATACAGCAGAAATGATGTCACTACCGGTAGCGGCCAGCAGTAGTCTGGAAGCTTACACTCATGCTGTCAGTTCCATCGCCATGCTTAGCGCTGAACAAGAGCGCAGCCTGGCTGAACGCTTACACCAACACGGTGATTTAGAAGCGGCACGGCAATTAATTATGTCGCACCTGCGTTTTGTGGTGCACATAGCCCGCAGTTATTCCGGCTACGGTTTACCGGTCAGCGATTTAATTCAGGAAGGCAATATCGGCCTGATGAAGGCGGTAAAGCGGTTTGACCCTAATGTAGGTGTGCGCCTGGTATCTTTTGCTGTGCACTGGATTAAAGCCGAAATTCATGAGTATGTGCTGAAAAACTGGCGCATCGTAAAAATTGCCACTACCAAAGCGCAACGTAAATTGTTCTTTAACCTGCGTAAAGCGAAGAAACACTTAGGCTGGTTTAACCAGGAAGAAGTGAAAAACGTAGCAGAGTCGTTGGGTGTTGCGGAGCATGAAGTGCGTGAGATGGAATCACGTATGAGTAACTACGATATGCCGTTTGATGCACCGGACGATGACGACGAAGCGGCTTATACGGCGCCGGCTTATTATCTGCAGGATAAAGCCTCTGATTTAGCCCACCGTGTAGAAGAAGATCAGTGGGACAATGCTGCCGTAGACCGGTTACAAGCGGCCATGCGCACCCTGGACGACCGTAGCCAGGACATTGTGCGGGCCCGTTGGTTGGACCATAACAAGCTGACACTGCAAGAGCTGGCTGATCGTTACAGCGTATCTGCTGAGCGTGTACGTCAGTTAGAAAAGAATGCGATGAAAAAGCTGCAGGCGGCTATGAGCTAAGCCTGAGTCACCGTTTTAAAGTGCTAAAAAAACCGCCGGTTGGCGGTTTTTTTATGTCTGCAGTAGCGAAGTTTTATTCTTCGTCGCTGTCTGCTTCGATGATCACAGGAATAGGCTTGCCCATGCTGGTGAGGATCTGGCGCACTTCGGCCGGAATTTGGTGCGGGTTGTCTTTACGTAAGTCTTCATCGGCAGGCAGTGGCTGGCCGGTAAACGCATGCAAAAACGCTTCACACAATAATTCGCTGTTAGTTGCATGTCGCAGGTTGTTTACCTGGCGCCGGGTGCGTTCGTCAGTCAGCACCTTTAAAACATTCAGCGGAATAGATACGGTGATTTTTTTTACCAGCTCTGATTTTTTACCGTGTTCCGCGTACGGGTGAATATATTCCCCATTCCACTTAGCCATATGGTTACCTTGTATTAGTCATTATGTTGTATTGCTTGCGCAAGTGGCGAAATTCTATCGTGTTATGCCGCTCAGTCAAATAGTGTGCAACAAATAATCATTATAGACGGCTAAATGGTTTGACATCTGTTTTTCTATCATTATACTTTTAGACGTCTAAACATCTAAATGAGGTTTCATCATGTCAAAGCGTCATGCCGCAACTATCGCTGCCCGAGCCGGTATTGCCCAGGACACGGCTTTTTCAGCGGTTACACCACCGTTGTATTTAACCTCAACCTACGAATTAACCGCCTTTAAGCAACCGGGCCAGTATGATTACTCACGCTCAAACAACCCAACACGGGATTTATTAGCCGAAACCCTGGCCGAGCTGGAAGGTGGTGTTAAGGCTATTGTCACCAGTACCGGCATGTCAGCATGCTTGTTGGCGCTGCAATTATTAACACCGGACGATACCTTAGTGATCCCGCATGACTGTTATGGCGGCAGCTACCGCTTATTCACCAACTTAGCCCAGCGCAAAAAAGCCTTTAAGTTGTTAGTGGTAAATTTCCAGCAACCGGGCTGGGCAGAGAAAATCAGCGCAGCCAGGCCAAAAATGATCTGGCTGGAAACGCCGTCTAACCCGTTATTGCAAATTACCGATGTGCGTGCAGTATGCCTGCTGGCGAAGAAACTGCGGGCGCTGGTGGTGGTAGATAATACCTTTTTATCACCGGTACTGCAGCAACCGCTGGCGCTGGGCGCCGATATAGTGGTGCATTCCACCACCAAATACATTAATGGCCACAGCGATATTGTTGGTGGTGTGTTGGTGTGCAACAGCCAACAGCTGGGTGACGAGTTAAAATGGTGGGCCAACTGCCTTGGTATTACCGGCGCGCCCTTTGATAGTTATATGACGCTACGGGGCTTGCGTACGCTGGAGCCGCGTATTCGTCTGCAGCAAGACAATGCCGCGCGGGTAGTCGCGTTTTTAGCACAGCAACCGCTGGTGGCAAAAGTATATTACCCGGGCTTACCCCAGCATCCGGGCCACGCTATTGCTGCCGCGCAGCAAAGCGGCTTTGGTGCCATGTGCAGTTTTGACTTGGCCGCCGATGCAGCTTTGTTACCGGTATTTTTCTCTGCACTGCGTTTATTTACGCTGGCGCAGTCGCTTGGTGGTATTGAAAGCCTGATTTGCCATCCGGGCAGCATGACGCATGCCTCTATGGATGCGCAAGCGCAGCAAACCGCCGGTATAGGCCCGACGTTAATCCGTTTGTCAGTAGGTATTGAGAACAGCGATGATTTACTGGCAGATTTACAGCAGGCCTTTAATGCGGTGGCACAGGCCAGCCAGCAGGCCGATAGCACCGGCAAGGCCGGTGGTGCTGTAAAGCAAGAGCCTGAACAACAACAGCAGTTTCGGTTAAATCCGGCATTTAGCGCTTTTTGGTAATTAATTATGCACGTTCAAGTAAAAGCACAACACAGCGCGGCAGCGCAGGTCCATAAATTTGGCGGCAGCAGCTTAGCCAGTGCAGAGCGTTTTGCCGCAGTGGCCGATATTCTGCTGCAGCAAAACCGGCAGCAGGCACTGTGGGTAGTGGTATCGGCTCCGGGTGGTACTACTGATGCCTTGCTGGCCATTATTGCCGCCGCAGAGAATACCACAGCGCGCGACGCCGCCTTAGCGGCATTGCAAACTCAGCTGAGTGCTTTGGTTACGCAGACATTAGCAGCAGATGCCGCTGCAGCGGTCACCGGACAATTGCTGCAATGGCTGGCCGCTGTACCGGATGCGCTGGTACAACAGCAGCCAAATGATGTACTGGCAATTGGTGAGCGCTTATCGGCCTTGTTATTAAGTGAAGTGCTGAAACAACGTGGGCTTAACGCCGCTGCGCTGGATGCGCGCGATTTTCTGCGCTTAAAACAGCATCAGCCGGACTGGCTGCAATCGACCACATTGCTGGCAGAGCTGACGCAGCCTGATACCGTGCATGTGGTTACCGGCTATATTGCCCGCGATGAAAAAGGCCGCAGCATTACGCTGGGCCGTAACGGCAGTGACTATTCTGCTACTTTATTAGGCGCGCTGCTCAGCGCTGCCGACGTCACTATCTGGACCGATGTAAAAGCCATTTACAGCGCCGACCCGCGCAAGGTAAAGACAGCGTTGCCGTACCGGCAGGTAAGCTGGCAGCAGGCTTGTCAGTTAGCACAGCTGGGTAACCCGGTGCTGCATGCCCGCACCTTGTCTCCATTAACCGGCACGGCAACGGCGTTGCGGGTGCGCAGCAGCTATCAGCCGGAACACGCCGGTTGTCGTGTGGTACAGCAAGATAGTACTCAACAGGAAAATGCTCAGCAGAAAAGTGCTGAGCAGGGTTTTATTACCGAGCTGGATAACGTTACCTTGCTGACGCTGCATCAGGATATCGCTGTCAGCGCAGCACAGCTGGCGTTGGAATTGCAACAGCCGGTGATTGCGCTGCCGCAGCAAGGCGACAATTTGTGTTGGTTATTGCCGGCCGTATGCGCTGAGCAGGCGCTGGACTACCTGGCCGGATTAAATATTCATGCGGTGTGGGATACGCAGCGTTACTATGCGCTGGCTTGGTTAAAGGCAGAAAGTTCTGCGCATACTGAGCCGGCAGAACAATTGTTGCAGCAGCGCGGCGTACTGCACCGCTACGAAAGCGCACAGCAGCTGATTTGGTTATTGGCGAAGCCGCTGCCGGCACAGGCGCTGGAGCAACTGCATCAGTATTTAATTCAGCCTGCGCCGCTGGTACAGCCAATGGTGCAGCCGGAGTTACAGATCGTTGTCGCCGGTACCGGTAATGTTGGCGCTGAGTTTCTCGCCATGCTGGCAGCGCAGCAGCAACGCTGTGCCACTAAACTTAAACTGAATTTAGCCGGGGTGTTGAACTCACGCCGTGCTGCGCTGAAGGACAGCATAGCCATTACTGACTGGCAAACAGCCCTGGCCGCCGGCGATAGCTGGCACGCAGAGCAATTAAGCGCTTATTTACAGGCGTTGCCGGCGCCCAAAGTGCTGGTGGATATTACCCCCAGCCGCGACTTCGCACAGTTATATCCGGCGTTAATTGCGGCCGGCTGCGATATTATCAGCGCCAATAAGCAAGGCGTAACCTTGCCTGGTGTTGAGTACCGGCAGATCAAGCACGCCTTGGTACAGCATCAGCGGCAATGGCTGAGTAACACCACCTGCGGCGCCGGTATTCCGGTGCAGCGCACCTTGCAGGAATTATTGAACGCCGGTGATAGGATCACTGAAGTCAGCGGTATTTTTTCCGGCACCCTGTCGTGGTTATTATGTAAGTATGATGGCAGCAAACCGTTTTCAGATTTTGTGCTCGAAGCGCAGCAAGCCGGGTTAACCGAGCCGGACCCGCGTGATGATTTATCCGGTAAGGACGTACAGCGCAAACTACTGGTGCTGGCGCGGGAACTGGGCATTGCGCTGGAGCTGGACGATATTGCCTTGCAACCTCTGTTACCCGCCGGGCTGGAGCAGGGCAGTTGGCAGGAATTCTGGCCACAACGTGCGCAGTTGGACAGCGCTATAGCAGCATTGTTTGCCAAAGCTCAGGCTGAAGGCAAGGTGCTGCGTTATGTTGCCAGCTTAGCCATGCAGCACAGTAAACCGGTGGCCAAAGTGGCACTTGAGGCCGTATCGCCACAACATGCGCTGGCCGCTATAGCGCCTTGTGACAATGTTTTTGCGATCCAATCTGCGTGGTATGACAGTAACCCGCTGGTGTTAAAAGGCCCCGGCGCCGGTAAGGTGGTCACGGCCGGCGGCCTTCATGCAGATTTGGCGCAACTGATTAATCAATTTATTGGTCCGGCCGCAACGCCGGCGCCACTGACGTAACAGAAAGAGAGTCGTTATGGCATTTGCAAATGCACAATACTTAGAAGCAATAAATCGCAACCTGCAGGATGTTGCAGGCAAGGTTAACGTCAGTTTTGAGTTTTTTCCGCCAAAAACGCCGCAGATGGAACAAACACTGTGGCAGTCGATTGAACGGCTGGCGCCGTTGGCGCCGTCTTTTGTCTCTGTTACCTACGGTGCTAACTCCGGCGAGCGTGACCGCACGCACGATATTATCAAGTCGATTAAACAGCGCACCGGCTTAGTTGCCGCGCCGCATTTAACCTGTGTTGATGCCACTAAGGACGATTTAATTGCCATTGCCGAAGATTACTGGCAGAACGGTATTCGCCATATAGTGGCATTGCGCGGTGATTTACCGCCTGGCAGTACGTCAAAGCCGGATTTATACGCCGCAGATTTAGTTGAAATACTGCGTTCTGTCGCTGATTTTGATATCTCAGTGGCAGCTTATCCGGAGGTACACCCGGAAGCACCTAATGCCCAGTTTGATTTACTGAACTTAAAACGTAAAGTGGACGCCGGTGCATCGCGTGCTATTACGCAGTTTTTCTTTGATATTGAAAAATTTCTGCGTTATCGCGACCGCTGTGCCGCCATTGGCATTGATGTTGATATTGTTCCCGGCATTTTACCGGTAACCAATTTCCAGCAACTGAAGAAGTTCGCTGACCTGACTAACGTAGCTGTACCACATTGGATGCATAAAGCCTATGACGGTCTGGATAACGATGCCACTACGCGTAATCTGGTGGCCGCAAATATTGCCATGGAAATGGTAAAAGTATTAAGCCGTGAAGGCGTCGATCATTTCCATTTTTATACGCTTAACCGCAGCGAGCTGAGCTATGCGATTTGCCACTTGCTTGGTGTCAGACCACAAGTTGCTTAATAAAGCCAAACGCCCGCTTTAGGCGGGCGTGATTATTCCCGCCTGTTGGTATCAAATGTCACGCACTTTCGTTTATAGTCTGATTGGCGGTTGCCGTGAATTACGGTAAGCTGCAGGAAAAAATTTGCATTAGCAAATGCTGAAGGACCAGGGGTGCGCTGAGATGTCAGAAGTAACCGCCGTGGCTAAGGTAATGGCCCGAACGATACAATTTGCTTTACGGCAGCAGCGATTGTTGCTGCTATTGGCTGCGATTTGCGGCAATATTTTCTTCGTTTATAGCAGCGTCGCCGCACCGGCTCGCTTAGCTGATTATTTCCAGGAAAACTGGACCACCCGCGACGGTTTGCCGCACAACACCATCAACAGTATTAATCAAACCACTGATGGCTATTTATGGATAGCCACCTGGGAAGGTGCTACGCGCTTTAACGGCCGTGAATTTGACATGTTCGGCCGTGGCGAGCTGACCGGCCTGCCGGACTCCGGCATCCGTACCCTGACTAAAGACCGCAACGGCAATTTGCTGCTGGCCGGCTCCCGTGGCGGTTTAAGCCGTCGCTCGGCCGACGGCTGGTACAGTTGGCCGGCGTTTGATGTGTTGATCAATGCTGTTACACAAAGCAGCAATGACAGTTTGTGGCTGGGCACTGAAGGCCAGGGGCTGTTTCAGCAAACTGCGGATGGGCGCAGAACGCAGTACAGAGTTGCTGATGGTTTAGCCAGCGACGTGATCCACAGCGTGTTGACAGACAGCCATGACCGCTTATGGATTGGCTCCGGCCGGGGTTTAATGTGGCTGGATACCGCGGCGGCACAGGCCCGGTTTATGCCGGTCCGCGGCTTACCGGCAGTGCCGGTGTTTGTGCTTAAACAGTATGGTGACAGTGTGTTAATTGGCACTGAGCGCGGTCTGTATATTTGGCGACAGGGCACAGTAGAGCTGTTTGCTGCCGGTTTGGCGGATATGCCGGTATCAACCTTACTGATCCAGGACAAACAAGTGTGGATTGGCACTACAGATCGCGGTTTGTTGCGTTACAGCGAGTTGGGGCTGGAAACACTGAGTATGGCCGGTGGTTTGCCGAACAACCGCATTTTATCGTTATACCTTGACCGGGAAAACAGTGTTTGGGTTGGCACTAACGGTGGTTTATTCCGCTTGCGGGATGCACCTTTTGTTACCTATACAGCTGAAAATGGCCTGGTGGGTGACTATGTGCGCGCTGTGATGCCGCACTCTGATGGTTCCGTCTGGATAGGCACCAGCCAGGGGATCAGCCGCTACTCAGCCACAGGCATTGAGCATATTAATCTGGCAGAGGCCAGCCGTGGCCAATCGGTGCTGAGCCTGGCAGAAGCGGCAGACGGCTCTGTTTGGGTCGGCACTTATTCTGATGGTGCGTTGCAGTGGCGCGATGGCCGCGTGGTGCGCCAATACGACAGAACTTCAGGCTTATTGGCGAACGAAATTCGCGCCATTTTACCGGACGCCGGCGGTGGCTTGTGGTTCGGTAGCGGTCAGGGGCTGAACTACCTCTCTGCACAAGGCGATATACAAAACTTCGCGACAGCAGAGGGCTTGCCGGCGCCTTTTGTGATGGCATTGTATCTGCACAAAGATGGCCGGCTGTTTATCGGCACCGGTGGTGGTGTGGCCATACGTCACCCTGACGGCAAGATTTCGGTATTGGATCTGCCGGCGTTGGACGGCGCTGAATACGCCTTTGGTTTTACGCCTGATCCCCTGACGGAGATATTGTGGATGGCCACAGATCGCGGTTTGGTAGCCTATGATCTCAGCAACGGCAGCCTGCAAATGTTGGGGCGTAATGTCGGTTTGCCGCTTGATAAGGTGTTTCAGGCAGTGGTAGATCGGCAACACAACCTGTGGCTGAGCAGCAACCGCGGTATTTTGCGCTTTGAACGCAGCCAGCTTAGCGAGATACTGGCCGCCAAACGCAGCTCGCTGGATTATCAACTGTTTGGTGAAGGCGATGGTATGCAAAGTGCCCAGGCCAACGGTGGTTCGATGCCGGCCGCGGCAATGGCTGCAGATGGCAGCCTTTGGTTTGCCACATCCAAGGGTGCCAGTACGGTACAACCCACGGCATTAAAGCGTTTTGCCGCCAATATACCGCCGGTGGTAATAGAGGCGCTGAAAGTAAACGGCGTAACCGTGGCGTTGCAGCAAGGGCTGCGGTTAGCTGCCGGCGCCAATCGCTTAGAGCTGCAGTTCGCCGGTTTGGGTTATATTATGCCGCAACGCATTCAGTACCGCACCAAACTACACGGCTTTGACGCTGATTGGGTTGAACGCGGCAGTAATAACAGCGCTGAATACACCAACCTGCCACCCGGACAATATCAATTCAGCGTGCGGGCATCTTATCCGCAGGGCGAATGGAGTGCGCAACAAGCCAACTTTAGTTTTGTTATTGCCCCCTATTTTTGGCAACGGCCCGGTTTCTGGCTGATTTTTGCCGGGGCCGGCTTGTTATTCGCCGGCATTCTGCTGCGCTGGCGTCTTAACACCTTGCGCCGGCGTGAACAGCTGCTGCGCTGGCAGGTGGCAGAGAAGACCGTTGAACTACAACAACAAACTGACCATTTGCGCGCCGTTGATAAAGAGCGCTCCGAATTGCTGGAGCAAATAAAGCGCCAGGCACAGGAGTTTGCTTTGCAGGCCAGGTTGGATGCCCTAACCGGTTTGGCTAACCGCAGGGCTTTTGATGAGTCGCTGGCGCGCGAGTGCGCCAGAGCCAGGCGCACTCAATTGCCGCTGTGTCTGGTGTTGCTGGATATTGATCACTTTAAACTGGTGAATGATACTTTTAGCCACAGCATTGGCGATGAAGTGCTGAAGTTAGTCGCTGATACTATTTGCCGCCATTGCCGTGAAGACGATACCGTAGCACGCTGGGGCGGCGAAGAGTTTGCCGTGTTACTACCCAATACCTCTGTACATGCTGCAAAGGATATTTGTGAACGGATCCGGCTGGCGATAATGCAAACAGATTGCAGTACTCTTGCCGCTGATTTGCATATTACCGTCAGTATGGGCATTGCCGGTTTTGCCGGTGAAGCACAGCACGATAAACTGCTGTCGCGCTCAGACAGTGCGTTGTACCGTGCCAAGCAAAGTGGCCGTAACCGGATCGACATTGCGGTATAGCCGTAGTAGCCAATTTTTAATTGTATAAAAATTCACAAAAATAGAATAATAATTCTTGAAAGTGCATGGTGGCCGTTCTACACTAGCGGCTGTTTCGTGCTATACCTATACGTTATTTACTGTTCGAGAGCCGTATCCGATGTTATCAACTGACAAATCTTCTTCTTTAGTACGCAGCATTGTATTAGGTGCTGCCGGTTACAGCGGTGCTGAGCTGGCGGTAATTTTAGCGCGCAACCCTTATTTTGAGTTGGTGGGCGCCTATGCGTCGGCTGGCCGGGCGGCAGAGCCGTTCTCTTCACTTTACCCACGCTATAAACAGCAACTGGACATACTGGTTCAGCCGTGGACGGATGAGCTGGCTGCAGGCTTGAACGGCAAGATTGATGTGGCTTTTTTAGCCCTGCCGCATGAAGCCAGTGAAGCGGTAACACCGCTGTTGTTAGCGCAGGGTATAGATGTAGTGGATTTATCCGGTGCCTTCCGGTTAAAGCAACCGCAGCTGTATCCGCAGTATTATGGCTATGAACATCAGCATCCTGAATTGTTAGAGGAGGCGGTGTATTCCTTAATGGAATGGCAGAGCACGCCTTTGCCACGGTTAATCTCGGTACCCGGCTGTTACCCAACTGCCTGTACTTTAGCGCTGTTGCCGCTGATTAAAGCCGGTTTGGTGGCAGATAACTGTATTCCTGTAATCAACGCTACCAGCGGTGTTTCCGGTGCCGGCCGCAAGGCTGCACTGAGCACTTCATTTTGTGAAGTCGGCTTAAATGCTTATGGCTTTTTTAAACACCGGCACCGGCCGGAAATAGAGCAAAACCTGGGCCGCAAAGTGGTGTTTACGCCGCATTTGGGTAACTTTAAACGCGGCATTCTGGCTACCAGCGTAGTAACGCTAAAAGCCGGTGTTACGCCAGAGCAGGTAACTGCTGCCTTCACTCACGCCTATAGCGGTAAGCCGTTAGTGCGGTTAGTTACGCATTCGCCCAATGTAGCTGATGTCGCCGGTACGCCGTATTGCGATATTCACTGGCAGCAGGATGGTGAGCAGTTAGTGGTGGTGTCGGCCATCGATAACCTGTTAAAAGGTGCGGCAGCCCAGGCAATGCAAGCAGCTAATGTGCGTTTTGCTAAGCCGGAAACGGCGGGCTTATTTACCGGAGTGAGTCATGCCGGGGTGAGCCATGAATAATACGCCTCTGGTACTGAAAATGGGCGGCCGCCTGTTGCAGGACGACAGCGCGCTGGATGCTTTGCTGGCAGTGTGCGCCGAATTAAAGCAGCAGTATCCGATGGTGCTGGTGCATGGCGGTGGCGATCAGGTTGATCAGTGGCTGGCCAAATTTGGGTTTCATACTGAAAAACTCGATGGCCAGCGTATTTCACCGGCTGAGCAAATGCCGGTGATTACCGGTGCCTTAGCCGGCGCGGTAAATGCCCATATGGTGGCGCGTGCTGCATTGCAGGGCTTAAAACCGGTCGGGTTAACGCTGTCTGCCGGTAACAGCTGCCGCTTTGAATTAAATACTAAATTGGGTGCTGTTGGTGTGGCTAAACCGCAAGACGGCACTTTACTGCAAAATATACTGGCTGGCGGCTTTACGCCGGTATTCAGCTCAATTGGCCACGGTGAGCAAGGGCAATTATTAAATGTAAATGCTGACTTAGCTGCTGCGGCGATTTGCCAACTGGTACAGGGGCAACTGGTGTTGCTGACCGACGTACCGGGTATTTTAGATGGCGAAGGTAAGCTTATTAATGAGCTTAACGCCAGCCAGGCCGCAGCATTGGTGACACAGGGCGTGATTAAAGGCGGCATGAAAGTAAAGCTGGATGCCGCTTTAGATACTGCTCAGGCGCTGCGACGAAGTATTACCGTCGCGGGCTGGCAACACCCGCAAGATTTGTTAAATCTGATGCGACAGCAAGCAGTAGGCACGCGCATCGTCTGTTAGTCCCTTAAACAAGGATGCCGCACTGGCGGCAGATCAGCTGAAAATGAGTAAACTGAACCAACTATTGAGTCTGGCTGAATTAAGCCCGGCTACGCTTAACGATTTGCTGAATTTAGCGTTGAATGTAAAACAGCAACCGCAGAAATACACTCAGGCACTGGCGGGTAAAAGCATAGCGCTGATTTTTGAAAAGCCCTCGCTACGTACCCGCGTCAGTTTTGATGTCGGTATTTATAAGCTCGGTGGCCACAGTGTTTATCTGGATCAGCAAAACGGCGCTATGGGTAAACGCGAAACCGTCGCCGATTTTGGCCGTAATCTGGCCTGCTGGACCGACGCCATAGTGGCGCGGGTCTTCTCACAGCAAACGCTGGAACAACTGGCGCAAGCCAGCCACAAGCCGGTGATTAATGCGCTGAGCGATTTATATCACCCGTGCCAGGCACTGGCCGATTTACTGGCGTTAAAAGAGCGCTTTGGCGATCTGAGCAAGGTACATCTGGCCTATGTTGGCGATGGTAACAACGTTTGTCACTCGCTGATGATAGGCGCTGCGCTTAGCGGTATGAAGATGACAGTGGTAACACCACAGGGCTTTTCACCCGATGCTCAGGTGCTGCTGAATGTGCAGAAAATTGCCGCCAACACCGGCGCTGTGCTGGAGCTGAGCCCGCACTTATCCGCCGCTGCCGGCGCCGATGCTATCTATACTGATACCTGGTTGTCGATGGGCGATAAAGCCGATCCTGAACTTATTGAACGGGTGTTTAAACCCTATCAAATCAACACCGCTGTAATGCAGCGGCTGGCGGTAAAATATTTTATGCATTGTTTACCGGCGCATCGTGAGCACGAGGTTACCAGCGAGGTACTCGACAGCGAGGCGTCACTTGTATTACTGCAGGCGGAAAACCGCATGCATGCCCAGAATGCCGTATTAATCAGTTTATTTGCGTGAGGACACTATGAGTATTAAAAAAGTCGTTTTAGCCTATTCCGGCGGTCTGGACACTTCGGCTATCGTGCCCTGGTTAAAAGACAACTATAACTGCGAAGTTATCGCCTTTGTCGCCAACGTTGGTCAGGGCGATGAGGAGCTGGCCGGTGTTGAGCAAAAAGCCATTAACTCCGGTGCCAGTTCTTGCCATATCGTCGATTTGCGCGAAGAGCTGGTTAAAGAAGTGATTTACCCGACGCTGAAAACCGGCGCCGTATACGAAGGCCAGTATCTGCTGGGTACTTCTATGGCACGGCCGGTGATTGCCCGCGCTCAGGTAAAACTGGCGCTGGAGCTGGGCGCCGATGCACTGTGCCATGGCTGTACCGGTAAAGGTAATGACCAGGTACGCTTTGAAGGCGCCTTTGCGGCGCTGGCACCACAATTAACCGTTATTGCACCCTGGCGTGAGTGGCAATTTAACTCCCGTCAGTCACTGCTGGATTACCTGGCGGAGAAAAAGGTACCTACTACTGCCTCTGCCACCAAAATTTACAGCCGTGATGCTAACTTATGGCATATCTCGCATGAGGGTGGCGAGCTGGAAAATCCCTGGTGTGAACCGTCAGACCAGGTATGGATGTGGACCAAATCACCGGAGCAGGCACCGGATCATGCTGCCTATGTTGAGCTGAGCTTTGATAAAGGCGAGCTGAGCAAAATTAACGGCCATGCCGTTGCGCCGGTAGCGGCGATTGAGTTGTTAAACGAAATCGGCTCTGAGCATGGTGTCGGCCGCATTGATATCGTCGAGAACCGTTTAGTCGGTATGAAATCCCGCGGCTGTTATGAAACACCGGGCGGCACCATTTTAATGGCGGCGTTAAAAGGTCTGGAAGCGCTGGTATATGACAGAACCTCGCTGAAATACCGTGAAGAAGTCGGCCAGGAGTTTGCCCAACTGGTATATGACGGCCGTTGGTTTACGCCGTTAAAAGATGCACTGTTGGCGGCAGCAACTTCGCTGGCCGAACAGCTAACCGGTGATGTGGTGATTAAGCTGTACAAAGGTAATGTTACCGTGGCCAAACGCCGCTCGCCTAACTCGCTGTACTCTGAAGCTTTCGCCACCTTTGAAGGCGATGAAGTGTACAACCAGAAAGATGCGGCCGGCTTTATCCGCTTGTACAGCCTGGCCAGCCGCATCCGCGCGCTGCACCAGCAACAAAAAGGGTAATTATTATGGCGATGTGGGGCGGACGGTTTCAGGAAGCAACCCTGGCGGAGTTTCGCGATTTTAACGACTCGCTAAGCTTTGATTATCTGTTGGCGCAACAGGACATTCAGGCCTCGCGCGCCTGGGCGCAGCAACTGGCGCAGGCCGGTATTATCAGTAGCGACGAGGTGGCGCAGCTCGATGCCGGGCTGGCCGATTTAGCCGTGGCGATAGATGCCGACGCTAAGTTGCCGCTACAAACCAGCGAAGAAGATATTCACAGCTGGGTTGAAGCGCAGCTAACGGCCAAATTGGGTGCCGTGGCGAAAAAGCTGCACACCGGCCGCAGCCGCAATGATTTAGTGGCAACTGACTTGCGCTTGTGGAGCAAACTGCATGCACAAAATGTGCGCCAGTCCTTGCTGGGTGGTATAGCGGCCTTGCTAACCTTTGCAGAGCGGGCCGGTACGGCGGTAATGCCCGGTTTTACCCACTTACAGCGGGCACAGCCGGTATTGGTGGCGCACTGGGCACTGGCTTATGTGGAGATGTTTAAACGCGATGTCAGCCGCTTAGACGATGCTTTAACGCGGATGGATGTCTGTCCGCTCGGTTGCGGTGCTTTAGCCGGCACCGGCGTCGCGGTTGACCGTGAACAACTGGCGCAGCGGCTGGGCTTTGCCGGTGCCGCGCTAAACAGCTTGGATGCGGTATCAGACCGTGACTACGTAGTGGAGCTATCTGCCGCTGCCAGCATCTGTATGACGCATTTATCACGCTTATCCGAAGATGTTATTTTCTTCTGCTCCGGTGAAGCGGGCTTTTTCAAACTGGGCGATGCGATAAGCTCCGGCTCGTCATTAATGCCGCAAAAGAAAAACCCCGATGTGTTTGAGTTGCTGCGCGGTAAAACCGGCCGTGTACTGGGCCATTTGGTCGCCATTTTACATGTGCTCAAGGGCTTACCGTTGGCTTACAACAAAGATATGCAGGAAGACAAGCAGGGCTTTTTTGACCTGATGGCGACGTGGCAGCAATCTTTGCTGGTACTGGCCACCGTATTGCCGCACTTAAGTGTTAACGAGGCGCAGTGCCGCCAGGCGGCAGAGCTGGGCTACAGCAACGCTACAGACTTAGCCGATTATCTGGTTAGCAAAGGTATGCCGTTTCGTGATGCACACGAGGTGGTAGGCGAGCTGGTAGTGCATGCGGCTAAGCAGCAGCTTGCGCTGGAAGCTTTACCGCTAAATGAGCTGAAGCAGTTCAGTACATTGATAGGCGATGATGTTTATCCGGCGCTGCAACTGGAGGCCGGTTTACAAAAACGTGCTGCCTTGGGCGGTACTGCACCGCAGCAAGTGCTGGCTGCATTGGCAAAGGCAAAGCAGTGGTTTGAGGCTGTCTGATGCATAACAGCCTGCAGCTATAGGCTGCAGGCTGTGTTTTATGCCGGGTTAGAAAAGATAGCGGTTAAAAACGCCAGGCTGTTAGAAACGCCACGGTGTTAAAAGCGATAGTTCAGGCCAACGGTCATCAGCGACACGTCAGATTTAAACAGGCCATCATCTTCGTCTTCCAGCTCAGGCAGAATTGTGTAATCTGCCACTAAACTCAGCCGCTCTGTCAGGTTAAAAGCTGCACCGGCACCGTAAATCAGGCCTTTCTCTGTGCTGGTATCAGACCCGGTCAGGCCCGGAAAATCATAGGTCAGGGCATAACGGGTTTCGCCATAACCGCCGGTAGCGAATATAGAAAAACGTTCACCCAGCGGAATACTGCCGCGTGCCATTATCGCCATATGGCGGTCAATTTCAAATTTCGCCGAATCGTTGCCGTCAAAAATCTGTTCATCTTCTACACCTTCGGCATAGCGCGCTTCCAGCGCGAAGAATGGACTCAACTGGTAACCGGCGCTGACACCGGCTACGCCAAATTTCAAATCCGCATCGGCAATATCAGATTCCAGCTCTACTTTATGCTGCCCGTAGTGCCCGCCAAGATAAAAACCGCTGTCCTGCGTTTGTGCATAACCCGCCGCGGTAAAAAAACTACCTGCAAGAACGACGGTAGGGATTAGCTTAAACATAGTGACTCCTCATGTGAGTTTGCGAAAATCACTAACAGGTATAACAGAGGCTCAATGAATCAATAATTAACGAAATGTAAAATATGTAGACAAAAGCCGCCCTGGGGCGGCTTTTTACTTTGCAGGCAGTATTATTGGCGCGCGGTTTTAATGGCGGCGATGAGCTCAAGTACATCGCCACTGGTTAAAATTTCATCAATGTTTTGTGTCAGCTTGCGCCGCCAGTTCGGGTACTCGGTGCTGGTGCCCGGAATATTCACCGGGGTAGCCATCAGCAATAAATCTTCCAACTGAAACGCCAGTAACTTGGCCGGCTGCTGCGCAGTAAATAAGTGGCTGGCGCGCACTAACTGTGCGTAGTCGCCGTCGCTCAGGTGCAAGCGCTCTGCCATCAGGCGTTTTTCATCGGCACGCAGTTGATACAGGCTGTCAGCAACCTGTGGGTTGGGGAATAAATCTAACTGATGGCGCAGGGCTAAATCGTGCTCTTGCCAGTAACCCACCAGGGTAGGCATATCGTGAGTACTGACTGTCGCCAGCGCCAGCTCCGGATAAGTTTGCGCCGCATGATCGTAACTGCCGGCTTTTTGCTCCAGCATAAATACGCGGTACGACAACACCTGATACTGCGCCATTAAATGGCTGATCTCTACCGGCACTGTACCTAAGTCTTCACCGATAACCACACAGCTGTTGCGCTGGCTTTCCAACGCCAAAATAGCGAACAAATCAGCTGCCGGAAAACGAATGTAGGCTCCGGCTGTGGCATCGGCACCGATAGGGCAACACCATAGCCGCAGCAGTGCCATAACATGGTCCAGCCGCAGGGCGCCGGCATAGCGCATATTGGCCTGGATCAGCTCAATAAAAGGCCGGTAGGCTTTTTGTCGCAATGTTTGCGGGTTATAGGCTAACAAGCCCCAGTTTTGGCCTTTGGGCGCCATAATATCGGCCGGGGCACCTACGCTTAAATCCAGCAGGTAATCTTCCGGCGCGCCCCAGCTTTCTGCACTGCTGCGGCTGGTTCCCACGGCAACATCGCAATACAAACCAATCGCCATGCCGTGTTGCTGACACAGGCGTTTGACATCGGCCAGTTGCAGCTGTGCCTGCCATTGCAGGTATAACTGCAGCTCTATTGCATCGGCATGTTCGCGGGCAAACCCGGCTACGGCTGCGCCGTTGGGGTCGCGCAGTTCAGCCGGGAAGTTCTGCCAGGCGGCCATGCTCCAATCTTGTGCAAACAACTTTCCCTGCAGTACCTGGTGCAGCGCTAACTGGCGCAAGCTGGCTCCGGCTTGCTGCACAAAGCGGTTAAACTCAGCTGCCCTGGGCGTATTTTTTGCCAGCTGTTGCTGTTTAAACTGCGCAAACAGCAAGGTAGCAATGTCTTTTTTAACGGCAGCAACGCCAATATAGTCTACGTCTGTGGTGGCACGAAGCTGCTGTAAGCGCTGCTGAAAACTTTCACTGTTAACCTGTTGCTGCGCCGCGGCGCACTGTTGATACTCGTCGGTGTGCTCCAGCGCGACATATTCGGTATTAAGCCATAAGCGACTGTTCGGGCTGTAGGGGCTGCAATCCTGCGGTAGTTCAGGGTAGAGCGCATGCAAAGGGTTTAAACCTATAAAATCAACGCCTTGCTTAGCAAGTGGTGCAACCATTTGTTGCAGATCGATAAAGTCACCGATGCCCCAGTTGCGTGCTGACTTGACTGCATACAGCTGAATGGCCGGACCAAAGGTTTTATGCAAAACAGCTTTGTCGTGCAGCTGAAAACAGCGCTGCGGCGTAATGATCAGCTGTTGCTGATACTGCGCTGTGCCACTGCTCAGCGTTAGCTGATGATAGCCCAACGGCAGGCTCAGCTCTAACGTCAGTTCTGCTGCTAGTACCTCGCCTTTAGCGGTGGTATGGCGCGCGCTGATATCTTTAGCCGCTATGGTAAGGCTGCCGCTGAATTGCTGCTGCTCTTCGGTAACAATATGCCACTGCCAGTCACTTTTAGCTTCAGTTTGCAGTTGTTGCAGGCGAAGCCGCAGCGGTTCGCCTTGCCGGCACACGGTGACAGGAGCGAGAACTTCCAGCCAGGGTTGCTCCGTCAGAGTAGCAATGTGTTGCTGTATGCTGTGTTCAGAGGATAAGTCGAAACCCATTGCCGACAATATGGCCTGCTGCTTGTCCAGGCTGATATGTTCAGTATGGCCCTGGGCGTGCACGTAGCTGTCTTGCAGACCCGCCAGCGCGGCGAGTTGCTTAATTAATTCCATAATTCACCTGTAACAGCGCTTTGTGCGCGGGAAAATGATGTGTTCTGGTTGCCGGTGGCAACTTGCGTTGGCGAAATGCGCCGGGAGAACAGCCGTGCCAGCACTTAAACGCTTTTTGAAAACTACTTTGTTCTTCAAAACCCAACTGATAAGCAATTTGCTGCAAGCTCAGGCTGTCGTCGTGTAAATACTGCTGTGCCAGCTGATGCCGGCATTCGGTTACCAGGCAACGAAAACTGCTACCGCTGTGTTGCAGTAAGCGTTGCAAGGTTCTGCTGCTCATGTGCAACAACCGGGCCGCGTCAGATAAGCGCGGCGCCTGCGGCAGCCTGCTGCAGATATAGCTGCGCAACGTGGCTGCGACCTGCAACCCTGTCTGGTTGTTGAGTTGGCTTCGCTTAACAGCGGCGTCTGGCCTGGTGCTTATATTTGTCATAGTGTGCTCCGGCAAGGCAGCAAAGCAAGATCCATACGTTTGCTACCGGCTGCCATATACTGGTGCAAGCATAAATCAGCCTTGTGCAATTATTAAACCTGCTGCATACGTATGCATTGAAAATATCGCTAAAACCGGCCCTGTCTCTTCTCTCCACTCTGCTATAACTAAGCGGTATATCTAAGAAAATAAGGCGTCTCAGGCAAAAATGCCTTTTTGCACTACGCTAGTGCGTGAAATGGAAACAATGCGCTGCTTTTGTGCGATTTAGCAATTATGAATACGTATTCATGTTGAGCTGTTGACCTAATAAGTTTAATAAATAGCCTTAGACAAAAGTCTGGTTGTACTGATACGGCTGCGCTTACAGCTAACAGACAACACAAACAACACACCGGGGATGAAGGACATGACAAAATTTAAACTCAATATGCTGACATTGGCGCTGGCTGCAGCCGGTTCCGGTTCCGTGGCGTATGCGCAAACAGCAGAGCAGGCCAAGGCTGATGAACAAATTGAAGTGATTTCGGTAACAGGTTATCGCGGCAGCCTGCAAAAAGCGCAGGCGATTAAAATGAGTGAAAACTCTATCGTAGAAGTGCTGTCGGCCGAAGATATCGGTAAGCTACCGGATACCAGCGTAGCAGAGTCATTAGCTCGTTTACCGGGCTTAGCCGGCGAACGTCGTAACGGCCGCACCAGCGGCTTATCGGTACGTGGTTTTAATGAAAACTATGTCGGTACCTCACTGAACGGCCGTGAGCTGTTGGGTATGGGGGATAACCGCGGCGTAGAATACGATCTGTACCCGTCTGAAATTGTCTCTACCGCCTTAGTTTACAAAACTCCGGATGCCAGCCTGATGGCGCAAGGCATTGGTGGTACTGTCGATTTGCAAACGGTTAAACCGTTGTCGGCTGAGCGTACTATCGCTTTTAACGGTAGTTATGAGAAGAATGATCAGGATTCCGGTAACCCGGATTTTGATAACACCGGCCATCGTTTGTCATTTAACTACATTGATAAATTCCTTGATGACCGGCTGGGCGTAGCCCTGGTTGTGGCATCGCTGGAAACACCGCGTCAGGAACAGCAGTTCCGTGGTTGGGGTTATGCCGGGGTAAATTTAGGCCTGGATGATGAAGGCGAACTGCAAAACCCGCGTCGCGCGACAGACACTGTCGATGTGCCTGCAGGTACAGTAGTGCTGGGCGGTCATGACTCCTTCACCCGTTCCGCGATGCTGGAACGTGATTCAGTTGCTCTGGTACTGGAATATGTGGTGAATGACCGGTTGACTGCTACCTTTGATGCGCTGTATATCGATTTTAATGAGCAGGACGCCCGCCGCGGCCTGGAAGAAGGCGGTGCTGAGTGGGGTACCGGGGCTTATACTATTACCGGCGTAGAGAATGGCTTGGTTACTTCCGGCTATTACGACGGTTTTTATTCTGTAGTGCGCAACGATGTGCGTGAGCAGGATTCTGAGCTGAAAACCTTTGGTCTGAATTTAGAATATCAAATCAGTGACAACTGGCAGGGCCAACTGGATATTTCCAGCGGCAAGGTGACTAAATCTATTACTGATATTGAAAGCTATTCCGGGGTTGGCCGTGCCAACACTCCGGACCGTCCTATTACCGCCCGGTCCTGGGTTATGACACCTAACGGCGCTTTTTACTCTGATCATCCAACTATTGCACCGGTAGATTTAACCGACCCAAGCCTGATCCGTTTAGCCGGACCACAAGCTTGGGGCGGTTCATTAAACCCGATTACAGATTTCCAGGGTAATAATCAGTTTGGCCCGGATACGGCGCAGGATGGCTTTGTTAATAACCCGGATTTTGAAGAAACGCTGGACTCAGTGCGCCTGCAAACCAATGGCTATGTGGAATGGGGCATCTTTAATGAATTGGAGTTGGGCGTAGTATATAAAGAACGCTCTAAAACCAAAATTAACAACGGCGCTTTCTTAACGGCCAACACCTGGCCAAATGACGGTGCTATTCCGAATGTGCTGGGTGTGGCAGATTTAAGCTTTATCGGCATTAACGGCGTGTTGGCTTATGACGCCCTTGGCCTGTATAGAAGTGGCTTTTACACTGAAACCAATGCTGCGCTGCTGGAAAACGGCCGTTACGGTGATACCTACAATATTGAAGAGAAGCTAACCACGCTGTACGGTATGCTGGATATCAGTACTGAAATTGGCAATATTGCCGTAAGTGGTAATGTGGGCGTGCAAATTGTACGTGCCGACCAAAAAGGCCAGGGCTTTAGTGCCACCACTAACTCGCGTGGCTTTACTGAGGCAGTGCCTGTATCTGCAGGCACCGACTACACTGATGTATTGCCCAGCCTGAACCTGAGCTTTGAAGTGGCAGACCGGCAGTACGTACGTACCGGTTTATCGAAAGTGATGAGCCGGCCGCGGATGGACGATATGCGACCTAATTCGCAGGTAACCTTTGCCTTTAACGACAACAATATCCTTGATGATGACCCGTTAAACAGTGCTTGGGGCGGTAATGGCGGTAATACCGAATTGAAACCTTTGGAAGCAGATCAGTTTGATTTGTCTTATGAAAATTACTTCCATGATAATGGCTTCTTTGCGGCGAGCTTCTTCTTTAAAGATCTGAAAAACTGGCATCGTAATGTAACCTTAATCAATGATTTTTCAGCGAATTATATTCCGGGTTTCCATCAGTCTTCTGATGCAACCGGCAACCAGGAACCTGCTACTTTTCTCGGCCGGCTGGATGTACGTCAGGATGGGTTAACCGGCTTTGTGCGTGGTTACGAATTCCAAGCCAGCTTGCCGTTTGATATTATCCATGAAGCTTTAGACGGCTTTGGTATTGTTGCCAGTGCCACCTTTATGGACGGCAAACTGGATGACGGTGGCCGGGTGCCGGGTTTGTCTGAGGAGATTTATACTCTGACAGCTTACTATGAGTATAAGGGCTTTGAATTCCGTATCTCCGGTACTAAGCGCGATGAGTTCCAGACTGAAGAGCGTGGTATCAGTTTAAGTTTGGTGCCGGTGAGCCGTCAGGGTACTGAGTTGTGGGATGCGCAAATTGGTTATGACTTTAGCGAGTCGGGCATCGATGCCCTGGATGGTCTGCGCATTACTTTGCAGGCGCAAAACCTGACTGACGAGAAAGACATCAGCAACAGTGGTGATGATGCCCGTCAGGTTGTAACCTATCAGAGCTTTGGTCGTAACTATATGCTAGGGTTGAACTATAAGTTCTAAGCTTGGCAGCTTTAGCGGTAAAATTGTTTATCGCTAAATATGTTATCAACAGCCCAACCAAGCTTTGCCTGGTTGGGCTGTTTTGTTCTGGAAGGTGCAACTATGCAGGCTGTGCGTAAAGTAGTCATTTTGGGTGGTGGTACCTCCGGTTGGATTGCTGCCGCTTTGCTGAAAAAAGTGCTGGGTAACGTCGTCGATATCCAATTGGTGGAATCTGAAGACATCGGCACGGTGGGTGTTGGCGAAGCGACCATTCCGCCAATCCGTTTATTAAATAACGTGCTGGGTATTAACGAGGCTGAGTTTTTACGCGAAACCAAAGCCACGATTAAACTGGCGATTAAATTTGAAAACTGGCGTGTGCAGGGTGAAAGCTACTTTCATACCTTTGGCGCGCCTGGTAAAAGCCTGGCATTCTGCCATTTCCATCATCTTTGGCGTCGGGCGCAGCTGCTGGGTGATACCACTTCGCTGTGGCAATACGACTTGAATTATCTGTGTGCCGAAGCCGGTAAATTTGCCGGTATTAGCAGCAAAGATCCGGTACTGGAGTTACCCTACGCTTATCATTTTGATGCCGGGTTGTACGCGCGTTTTTTGCGCAAGTTTAGCGAGAAAGCGGGCGTAGTTCGCCATGAGGGCAAAGTTAGCAGCGTAACCCAGCATGGCAATGGTGATATTCAACATCTGGTGTTAGAAGATGGTAGGGTACTGGCAGGTGATTTGTTTATCGATTGTTCCGGTTTTCGCGGCCTGCTTATTCAGCAGAAATTAAATACCGGCTATGAAGACTGGAGCCATTGGTTACCGTGTGACAGAGCTGTGGCCGTGCCGTCAGAGCGTTTTGAGCACACGCTACCCTATACCCGCTCCATTGCTCATAGCAGTGGCTGGCAGTGGCGTATACCGCTGCAGCACCGCAATGGTAACGGCATGGTATACAGTAGTGCACACTATACCGAGCAGCAGGCAGCGGATATTTTACTGGCAAACCTGGACAGTAAAGCACTGGCGGACCCTAAATTTATTCAGTTTAAAACCGGCCGGCGGCGCAAGCAGTGGCACCGCAACGTGGTATCAGTAGGCTTGTCGAGTGGCTTTTTGGAACCGCTGGAATCGACCAGTATTCACCTGATCCAGTCGGCGGTGGTGCGTTTACTGCAATTGTTTCCGCATCAGGGGGTTACTGAAGAACTGGTAAATGAATATAACCGCCAGTCGCAGATCGAGTTTGAGCAGGTGCGCGACTTTATCATTCTGCATTATCACGTGAACGAGCGAACTGACAGTACGTTTTGGCGTGATGTACGGCAGATGGATATTCCGGCGACGCTGGCACGGAAAATACAGCTGTTTGCACAAAATGGCAGCTTATTCCGTGAGCAGAATGATTTGTTTCTGGAAAGCTCCTGGCTGCAGGTTATGTTAGGGCAGGGCATAGTACCAAAAGACTACCACCCGCTGGCGAACAGTTTCTCTGAAACTCAGTTAAAGCAGATGTTGCAAAGTATGCTGGCGATAAAACACGACCCGTTGGCAAAACTACCATCGCATGACGAGTTCTTGCGTAAAGTATGCGGTCAATAAAAACCGTTGGCTAATTCTGTCGCTGCGGCGCGTTGTTCCACAGGTTTTGGTGTTCACTCTGGCTGAAAAATTGCTCCGGATGCCAGCACCGCGGAATAAAGCGCCGTAGCTGGCCGGGCTCAAAATCGGCGCTCAGGCTGGCCAGAATATCTTGTAGCCGTTGCTGCGGCATAATGGCCAGCCGGTCGCGTGCCGGCCGGAAATACAGGTTATGCGCTACGCTGATGCAGCTGTTATGGCCGCCGCGACGATACTGCAAATTACGGCTGACAATGCGGCATAGCGGCTCTTCAGCTTTGGCCGGATACAACTGATTCACCACTGCTAACTCATACTTTTCCGCTACGCTTAAATCGTTTTGTGCCGGAATAAATACCACACCAAAGCCTTGTGGAAATACCCCGGTAATTTTCAGTAAATGCCCGACAAATTGTGCATTTAACTCACCGCGTTTTACCGCGTCTTTCAGTACTAACGTGGCTTTGGGCAGCGCTTCATAGGCAAAGCGCTGCCGGCCCGGCAGCACAATAGAGCTGTATACCTGCGGCACTTTTAACAAGCTGCCCACGGCACTGGCAGGGTCTTCAGTTGCGGCCAGTAAGCGTTCGGTAAAGTCGAGCCGCTGTTGTTGTTGCGCCATGTCTTGCTGTTGTTGCTGTTTGTCGTTACTGCGAAAACGTATAACGGCTAATGCCTGAGAGAAAAAGTGCTGTCGGGCTTTAGCGCTTAGCTGCAGCAATTGCTGGCGCTCATCCGCTTGCAACGGCCGGTGCGGATTAAGGTTGCCATTGCTGCCGGCCAATACTGTCAGTGCTTTGGGATGCAGCATACCCACATCCAGTAACAACACTGCCATAACCATGGGCAACTGCACGTTTAAGCGGTACGGGCAATCCGGGTCTTTGGCATCGCGCTGCGCATAGTGTTGTTGTATCCAGGGATCATTCAGCAGCTGTTGCTGCAGCATATGCTGCAGTAAACGCAGCGATAACGTAGCACGGTACAGGGTTTTATAACCAAATTGCACCTCACGCCAGCGCCGTGGCGAGTCCGGTACGGTGAGCTGTAAGGTGCCGAGCAATCTGGCGGAGCGGTTCAGCGTTTCGGCCTCTGTTTGTCCTTCCGTTAACAGCAGTATTTTTTCTGCCACAAAGGCCAGCTCGGCCATGGCTGCCGGCGGTGTGACGGTGCTGTGCGTGGCACGGAAAAAGTCTGCCGCGATACTCACCAACGACAACGCCGAAGCAGGCGTAGTCAGGCTGTTAAGTACGCGTTTCAATTCGCGTATAAATACGCTGTCGGCGGTGTTGATACTGGCCTGGTTACGCAATGCTGATCCTTTAGTCCAAATGCGGCGCCTGGTCTGAAATGCGGCGCTGTAGAGGCTTACAATAGCGCAATGCGTTAGCCGGATAAAGTACGGCTGTGGCTTTGCACCGCTAAGGTGCGCATTTTCCCGCTTTGCGCTGCTTTGGCGCAGCTGAATACGTATTCATATTGCGTACTGCCCCAATTAGGTTAATAAATGAACTGCTTAAAAAGCAGGCTGCACCTCTCATGCTGCTGCATGGATTGCGCAACCATTACAATAAAAACACACGGGGATACAGGAGCATGAATAAGTTTAAACTTAGTCTGCTGACACTTGCTATGGCGGGTGTAAGCAGTCTGGCGTTGGCGGCTGAGCAACAGACAGCTGCGCCGGCGCAAAATCCGACTCAACAGCAAACTGACGTAGCGCAAGACAATACAACACAGAGCATCACGGCTCAAACTACTGACAACACAGCCGCAGCAGATAGCGTCGAAGTGATCCGGGTGCGCGGCTTTGCCGGCAGTTTGTTCCGCTCGTTGGATGCCAAGCGTTTTGGCGATACCGTATCTGAAACCATTTCGGCAGATGATTTAGGCGCCTTGCCGGATGTATCGATGGCCGATGCTTTAACACGCTTGCCGGGCATTTCGGCGGTGCGTACCGGTGGCCAGGCGGCAGAGATTAATATTCGCGGTATGTCGGGCGGTTTTGTCTTTTCAACGTTGAACGGCCGTGAACAGGTGTCGACCAGTGGCAAACGCAATATTGAGTTTGACCAATATCCGTCTGAATTAATTAACTCCGCCGCCGTGTATAAATCGCCGAAGGCGTCGCTGATTGAAGGTGGGGTTGCCGGTACGGTAGAGCTGCAAACCGCCAGCCCGCTGCGCAACGAAAAACAGCACACCTTTACTGTTAATGCCCGCGGCATGTACAACGACCGCGCTGACGAAGTGCCGGATGGCGTTGATTTTGGCCACCGCTTCAGCCTGTCGTATCAGGGCAAGTTTTTAAACGACACCCTTGGCTTTGCCGCCGGCTATGCCCGCTTGTATCAGCCCAGTGTGGCGACACAGTTTGTTGGTTTGGCCTATAACGGCGAGAAAGACACCAATGATGATGGTGTGAACGAATATATCAGCGAAGGTTTTGAGCTGCAGCACAAAGGTGGCGAGGAAACCCGTGACGGCTATATGGCTGCGCTGGAGTGGACGCCCCATGATGCTTTTACCTTAAAAGCCGATGCGTTCTTATCTAAGTTTGACAAAGAAGCCTTCGCCCGTGGCTTTCGCGTTAAGTTCGGCGGCCCTACCGCTGCGCTGGGTAACCCTGTACTGAATGGCAGTTCGGTAATTGGCGGCACCTTTAACCGCACTACCACCAGTTTTACCCGGGTAGAAATTGTTAATGATGACAACCGCGACTATGACGAAGTGCGCAGCTTTGGTATTAATGCCGATTGGGATGTCAGCGACAGTGTGAACCTGAGTTTTGACGTTTCGCATTCCGGCGCCAAAAGCAACTTCCGTAACGGCCTGTTGTGGGCGCTGGTAGCGGAAGATGCCACAGCAGCAACGCCGGTGCTGGATACCAATGTGTCCATCTCTTATCAGCTGAATAACCTGAATCTGCCGGGCGTAGGCTTTAACCAGGCTGCGGCATTTTCTGATATTGATAAGGTGATGGTCAGCAAATACGGTATTTATCCTTATGTTAACGAAGATGAAGTAAATGCTGTGCGCTTAGATGCGACCTGGCTGCTGGATTTGCCCGTGGTAGCTTCACTGGAGGCTGGTGTACGCTACTCAGAACGCCGCTACAAAAATGACCGCTCTATCTTTGAGTACGGCAGCGACGGTGGATTTCTTAATTCACAGCCGCCACTGCGCCTGACGGCAGATATGACAGAAGTAGTGAATTTTCAGGGGGATTTTGCCGCTTATCCGGCCTATTTGTCAGTTGATCTGAATAAAGCGTTAGCAGCCTGGTTCCCACAAGGCATACCGCAGCCGGTACAAACCTGGGGCGCCGGTAACCCGGATCTGGTGGAAGAGCAACTGGCAGATACCGGACCGAATACCAGTTGGTCCGTGCTGGAAAGCGGCGAAGTGTATGAAGATGTGCTGGCCGGCTATGTGATGGCGAACCTGGATACGGAAGTTTTTGGTATTCCGCTAAGCGGTAATATCGGCGTGCGTGTGGTGCAAACCGACCAAAGTGCTAGCAACCTTGCCGATGTTAACGGCGACCCGCTGCGCGGTGCGCAAAATATTACTGATGATTCCGGCCTGGTTAATACCCGTTATGCGCCCGGCGTGCTGGGTGAAAAATACACTGATGTGCTGCCTCAGCTTAACCTGAACTTCGGCATTACCGACAACGCGCAAATCCGCTTTGCCGCAGCAAAAGTGATGTCGCGGCCACCGATTAACCGGCTGGCGTCTAACACCTCTATTACCATCAGTGACGATGGTGAAATCAGCGGTAACAGTTCCAACAGCCCGTTTTTACGGCCGTTTGAAGCGACGCAATACGATCTGTCCTACGAGTACTATCTGCCGTCCGGCGCTATTGCTTTTGCGTTGTTTTATAAAGACATTAAGTCTTTTGTAAATGACTTTACCATTCAGCAATTTGACTTTGCCGGCGCCGGTTATGATGTACCGCTTGAAGTAATAGACGAAGACGGTATTCCGCGTGCCACCTTTAACGGTGCTTTTTCTACCGCGGTAAATAACGGTGAGGGCGGTTATATCCGCGGTGCCGAACTGGCTTTTACCAAGGTGTTTGATAGCTTGCCGGAAATGTGGTCCGGCCTGGGTGTGCAGGGCAGTTACTCCTATACCGAAAGTGAAGTCAGCCTGATTAATGACTTAGGCGGCGCAGCCACTGAGACCAGCTTTGAAGGCCTGTCGCAAGATGTGTTGACCGGCACCGTATTCTGGAATTACCGCGGCTTTGATGCCCGCGTCAGTGCGCGCTACCGCTCGCCGTTTGTCTCGTCGCAGGTAGGTATTGACGAGCAAATCACTAATTTTGACAGTGAAACCGTAATCGACATGCAAACCTCGTATGACGTTAACGAGCATTTCAAACTGCTGTTTCAGGTAAACAACCTGACAGATGAACCCACTAAGAGCTATTTCGGTGACAAGGCGCAGACCGGCACGATCCAATTTTTTGGCCGCCAGTTCTACCTTGGCGCGGTGTACACCTTTTAACCGGATTTTGGAGCAACAAAGCAATGTCTACTATTAAAAAAATGCTGCAGCTCAGTTCATTGTTGCTGGCAGCCAATATGCTGGCAGCCTGTGGTGGTGCCGATAATACTGCGCCCGGCGAAGTACTGTTAAGCTGCGATGTACCGCTGATCCCCGATGCCAGCGGCACCAGCTGTGTTAACCCACCGCCGATATTCTGCCCGGCGCCGCAAGTGCCTACTGCCAATAATGAAAGCTGTGAAATAGGTGAAAATCCGAATGCCCCCGCGCCGGTGGTGATGGCTGGTGCTAACGAAGCGGTGCTGTTTTATAAACGGCCGCAGGATGGGGTGTATGACGGTTACCGCTTACATACCTGGAATAATGAAACCTGTGATGCGTATGCCCCGTCATCAGTTGCAACGGGCTGGGAAAACGGTTTGGTGCATAACGGTATTGACCCTAACTACGGTGCTTACTGGATTTTACAGTTAAAACCCGGCTATGCCGGAACGCCCGGCGCCTGCGGCAACTTTATTGTGCATATTGGTACCGATGATGCCGGTAAAGATCCCGGCACTGATATGCAAATGCCGCTATCCCAGGATCACCCGGATTTTGCGCGGATGAACTGGATTTTCTCCGGTGTTACCGGCGTGTTCGAGTTTCCTATCGAGTCACTGGGAGTAAGTATTCAGGGAGCTGCCGCGCATTGGCTGGACCAGAATACCTTTATCTGGAACAGTGGCATTGCTGCTGCCAGCCCCGTAAAACTGTACTTTGATGCAGATGCCGGATTAGCAATTGGCCGCGATGGTAACCTGAGCGGAGACAGCATAGAGCTGCTGCCGGTTGAGTTGACAGAGCAGCAGAAAGCCCTGGTGCCGCATCTGGCCGACAAACCGGCATTTAGTGCCAACTTTACTGCCGATGAAGCTAAAGCCATGGTGAAAAACCAACTGGCGCTGGCAGCGTTTGGCACCGACAATGCGTTACTCAGTGCAACCTGGGTGCAGGCAGCCAAAGTGTTAGATGATTTGTACACTAAAGGCGATGCTGACGCCGATGAAGCCATCTTGGGTGTAAGTTACGAAGACGGTGCTGTAAGCGCCGCAGTGTGGGCGCCAACAGCCCGTAATGTGCAGCTGAAAGTGTATGACAGCGGCCGTAACCTCACTGCTACCCATGCGATGAGCCTTGATACTGCCAGCGGGATTTGGCATTACAGCGGCAGCGATGCGCTGGACCGCCAGTTTTATCGTTATGAAGTGACCGTATATCACCCGCTAACGCGCAAAGTTGAAACTATCGAAGCGACAGATCCCTATTCGGTTAGCGTGGCGATTAACGGCCGCTACAGTCAGTTTGTTAATCTGGCAGATGCTGATCTGGCGCCGGAAGATTGGAGCGAGCGCATTATTCCTACCGTAGCTAAACCGGAAGATATCGTGATCTATGAAGGCCATGTACGGGATTTCAGTATCCGCGATCAAAGCGTCAGTGCGGCTAACCGTGGCAAATATCTGGCCTTTACCGAGACGGACTCATTACCGGTTAAGCACCTTGCGTCACTGGCACAGCATGGTTTAACGCATTTTCACTTATTGCCGCTTAATGATCAGGCCAATATTAATGAAAATGCCGCCAGCCGGATTGAGCTTAGCGACACCGTCGGCAAGTTGTGTGCGCTAAAAGCGGATGCACCGGTGTGTGGTAATACCAACGCTAACGCCACTTTGTTATCGGTGCTGGAGGGTTATTCAGCTTTTGGCGAAAAAGCACAAGAGCTGGTGCAGGCCATTCGCAGCATAGATGGCTTTAACTGGGGTTATGACCCGCAGCACTTTATTGCCCCGGAAGGCAGCTATGCCTCTAACCCGGACGGCGTGGCACGCATTAAAGAAGTGCGGGCAATGAACAAAGCACTGAACGATATTGGCCTGCGTACTGTGCTGGACGTGGTGTACAACCACACCAGTGCATCCGGGCTGAATACCACCTCAGTGTTCGATAAAATTGTGCCGGGCTATTATCATCGTTATAACGAAACCACCGGTGCCATTGAGCGTTCCACCTGCTGTGAAAACACTGCCACAGAACATCGCATGTTCGACAAGTTTATGCAGGACTCGCTGCTGATCCTGGCACGGGATTTCGGTTTCAATGATTTCCGCTTCGACATTATGGGCCACTCACCCAAAGCCAGCATTCTGGCAGCGCGTGAAGTGGTGCGCAGCTACGACCCTGAAGTGTACTTCTACGGTGAAGGCTGGAACTTTGGTGAGGTCACCAATAACCGCTTATTTGTACAGGCCAAGCAAATTGATATGGCCGGTACTGAAGTGGGCACCTTTAACGACCGGCCGCGCGACCCGATACGCGAGGCGGTGTTATTCAGCATTGATGCGTCGGATGATAACTTGCGCAAACAGGACTTAATCCGTATCGGTTTAGCCGGTACTTTAAAAGATTATGTGCTGGAAAGTTATCAGGGTATTGCCGGCCCGGCCTCCAGCTTCGGTGGTGCTGGCTACGCTGAAGACCCTGCCGATATTATTAACTATGTATCCAAGCACGATAACGAAACACTGTGGGACAAGCTGCAATATGGTTTAGACAGCAGCATGACTACTGCAGAGCGGGTGCGGGCACAAAATATCGCCATTGCGATTCCGTTAATGAGCCAGGGCATACCGTTTTTGCAAATGGGCGGTGACTTCCTGCGCTCCAAATCGATGGATCGCGACAGTTACGACTCAGGCGACTGGTTTAACTTTGTCGATTTTACGATGCAAAACAATAATTTCGGTGTTGGTTTGCCATTGGCAGAGAAGAACAAAGATAACTGGAAAGCCATAGCGGGCATTTTGCTGGATCCCAATGCCAAGCCTGAACCGGAGCAAATTAGTTTTGCCAGCGCAGTGTTTAAAGAGTTTTTAAGCATCCGCGCGGGCAGCCCGTTGTTCCGTTTAGCCACAGCGCAGGACGTTATCGACCGCGTTGGTTTTCATAACACCGGCCAAAACCAGACTCACGGCTTAATTGTAATGAGCATTGATGACGGTATTGGCTTAACCGATCTTGATCCGCTGCATGATGCCTTAGTGGTCGTAATTAACGGCACAGCGCAAGAGCAAAGCCATACTATTCCTACCGCCGCCGGCTTTGATTTACACCCACTGCAACAGGCATCGGTGGATACTAATGTCAGTACTGCCGGCTTTACTGCCGGTGCAGATGAAGGCAGTTTCACCGTGCCGGCGTACAGCATGGCGGTATTTGTTCAAGCCCAGGGAGCCACGCAGGGAGCGGGCCTGGCTGCAGATGCCACCAGTGGTGCGCCGGATATCCCGCCATATGAAAACAGTACTATCTATGTTAAAGGTGAAATGAATGGCTGGGGTGCGGTAGATGCGATGACCTATGACGGTGACGGTGTGTATTCACTGGCGCTGGATCTGACTGCCGGCAGCTATAACTTTAAAGTAGCCGACGCCGACTGGAATCCGCTGGTATTTGGCAGTGGTGGCGATGGTAACAGTGTCACCTTGGGCGCGGCGAAAACACTGACTAATCCGGGCGGCGATCTTAATGTCGTGATCCCGAATAACGCAACTTATGTGTTTACGCTGGATGCGACTAATAAAGATGCGCCGGTGTTAACAGTGCAGGAGCTGCCGCCTTATGGCGTGGGCACTACGGTGTATCTGAAAGGCGATATGAACGCCAATCCCTGGTCAAATGACGACCCTATGACCTATATTGGCGGCAATGTGTACAGCCTTGATATCGCACTTAATACGGTGAAAATTTACCAGTTTAAATTTGCTGATGCCAACTGGGGCACCGTCAACTACGGCGCGCAAGACGGAGCCTTTACACTTGGCTTGGGTAAAACACTGGTGCATAACGAGGGCAATTTGTCGCTGAATGTCACCGAAGTGGCCACTTACCGCTTTAGCGTAAATGCCAGCGATCCGGAAGCACCGGTGATGACCATTAGTAAATTGTAACCCTGTTCTACCCCCGGCTCTTGCCGGGGCTTCCTGGTGTTTAGCCGCAGCTTGCTGCGGCTTTTTTCATCTTTGTTGGTGCTCCGCACGTTTTTGCTGTAAGCTGCGCGCCCCTCCGTTTGGGAGGCCACTGCAGCTGCGGCAGTTTTGTTTCGCAGCATTACCTGCGGGATATCGCATGCAATTTACTGATTTAAACCTGTCGGCTGCGCTGCTTAAAGCCATTGCCGACAAGGGCTATACCACTCCTTCTCCTATTCAGCTGCAAGCTATTCCTGCGGTACTTGGCGGCCGCGACTTAATGGCTGCAGCACAAACCGGTACCGGTAAAACCGCCGGTTTTACCCTGCCATTACTGCAATTACTGACAGACGGGCCTAAAGTACAACCTAATCAGGTACGGGCGCTTATTTTAACGCCAACGCGTGAGCTGGCAGCTCAGGTGGCTGAAAGTGTGGCGGTGTACGGTAAATACCTGCCGCTGAAAAGTGCTGTGGTATTTGGCGGCGTAAAAATTAACCCGCAGATGATGGCACTGCGCCGTGGTGTGGATATTCTGGTGGCTACCCCTGGCCGCCTGCTGGATTTATACCAACAAAACGCAGTACGCTTTACCCAGTTGGAAGTGTTGGTACTGGATGAAGCCGACCGCATGCTGGACATGGGTTTTATTAACGACATTAAAAAAGTGCTGGCGCTGTTGCCGAAGAAACGCCAGAACCTGCTGTTTTCTGCCACCTTCTCTGATGATATTCGCAGACTGGCCAAAGGCCTGGTAAATGATCCGCTGGAAGTATCGGTCAGCCCGGCCAATACCACCGCCGAGCGGGTAGAGCAGGTTATTTATCCGGTAGATAAAAACCGCAAAGCCGCGCTGGTAACCAAACTGATTAACGACAATAACTGGCAGCAGGTGCTTATTTTTACCAAGACTAAGCATATGGCGAACAAGCTAAGCCTGCATTTGGAAAACGCCGGTATTAAGGCGGCGCCTATTCATGGCAATAAAAGCCAGAATGCCCGCACCAAAGCCCTGGCCGATTTTAAAAAGGGTGAGATCCGTGCTCTGGTGGCGACCGACATCGCGGCCCGTGGCCTGGACATTGACCAGCTGCCACAGGTCGTGAATTATGAGCTGCCCAATGTTGCTGAAGATTATGTGCACCGTATTGGCCGTACCGGCCGTGCCGGTGCCGCCGGCCATGCTGTATCGCTGGTATGCGCCGATGAAAGCAAAGAGCTGGCCGGCATTGAGCGTTTGATTAAGCAAACGCTTACGCGTCAGGTATTGGCAGGCTTTGAGCCGGTAAATGTGTTGCCGGAGTCTAAGTTGAATACTAAGCCGTATAAACCGAAGAAACCAAAATCTGCGCGGCCGGAGCATCGTGATGGTCAACGCCCGCCACAGCAGCGTTTTGCCGCTAAACCCGCGCGCTGAGCATAATGCGGTTTAAGCAATAAGGCAGGATCTAAGTTGCTCTGCTAGAATGATATTTCTAAATGATGCCTGCTGTTTTGCAGGCGTTAAGCCGGAGATAGCCAAAACCGTGAACAGCACGCAACCAGTCTTAGCAGTGATATCCGGTGTTTGCCTGCGATGAAATGGCCGTTGCTGTTTTGTCTGGTGCTGTTCCCGCTTAATGCGGCGACAGTAGTGGTGCACAGCTCAGTGCCGCTGGATGTGATTAGCCAAAGCCAACTGCGGAATATTTTTACCCTGCGCCAGACGCAGTGGCCCGATGGCACACCGGTTAAAGTGATAGTATTGGCCGATAACTCCCCGTTACATCAGCGCTTTTGTCGTGAACAACTCAGACTCTTTCCATATCAGTTAACCGGCATTTGGGATAAGCGCAGCTTTTCCGGTACCGGCCGCCGGCCACAGCAGGTAGACAGTATGGCAGCGATGCTGGAGCTGGTGCGCACAGAAGCCGGTGCTATAGGTTATATTGAGTCGCCCTATGTTGGCTCTGCAGTAAAGGAGGTGCGCATTGAATAAGCTCTTGGTCCGCACCCTGGTGTTAACCGTCCTTATGCTGCAAAGCAGCGTTACTCTGGCTGAAGATTTTGTCTGGCAAGGCTTTGTTGCCCAGGGGCTGATCCGTGCGGATGACAGTAATTATATTAATAACAGTGGCAAAACATCGGCTGCATTAACAGAGCTTGGTTTGAATGGCCGCTACAGCGTGGCCGCAGACTGGCATTTGGCCGGCCAGGTCGTGTATCTCGATGGTGGCAACCGTTATCCGCAGGGTATGCGGCTGGATTATTTGTTTTTGGACTGGGCGTTTTACAATACTGAGACGTGGCAGGCCAATGTGTACTTTGGCCGCTTTAAAAACCAGCATTGGCTGTATTCCGGCACCCGTGATGTACCTTTTACGAGGCCATCGATAATCTTGCCGCAGTCAGTGTATTTCGACGGTTTCCGTGATATTGCCGTTGGCACCGACGGCTTGGCGTTGCAAGCACGTAATTCGGGCAACTACGGTGATGTTACGCTGAACTGGAGCTTCGGCACCATTCCAATCTCGCAACAACAAAGCCGCCAACTGTTGGGCTACGACACTCAGGGTAACACCTCGTTGAGCCGCGATCATAAACTCAGCGTGTATTGGCAACCGGCGTTCAGCCGCTTCAGTTATGGCGCAATATTGCTCGATTCAGCTTTTGACTACCAGCCGGGAGAAGCGGAACTGATCAGCGCTGCAGATTTTACTGTGCAGCGGGTGATGCTTAATTTGCGTTACCAGGCCGAGAACTGGGAGTTTGCTGCAGAACTGTTGCAGGAGCGGGTAAAAACTAATGGCTTTTTCTTCCCGCAGTTTGAGCGCCAGCAACTGGGCCAGGGCGGCTATATGCTGGCACAGTACCATTATTCTACGCAGCTACGGCTGTACGCTATGCTGGATTATATGGTGCTGGATAAAAACGACCGCCGGGGTCGCATGCTGGAGCAGCAAAGCGGCGGTACTATACCGGGCTGGTTTGGCTATCAGCACGCTGTGGCTGCCGGGGGCAGTATTGATATTAACCGGCAATGGCGGTTACAGGCTGAAACACATTGGAATAAAGGCGCCGGCCGCTTAGCGCCGGTGTTGCAGCCGGATACACTGACAAATAAAAGCGAATACTGGCAGGTATTTGCTATTCAACTGATGTACCGGTTCTGATTATGCCGCGTTATCTGAGCTTATCGTGGAAAATTTTATTGCTGATGCTCAGCATGTTGTTGCTGATGTTGTTATGGTTTACCGGCTTGTCGTTATTGCATATGAATGAACAATTCAGCCGGCAACAAGCGCAGCGCAAAGCTCAGGGCCAGCAATACTTTGAATTTTACAGTCAGTCGTCCACGCAGCAACTGCTGACTTGGCTGCAAACGCAGGCCGAATTACAGCAATTACATCTGGCGGATGATTTTAAGCAGTTTGCTGCTGGTTTAGCCACGCAACTGGAGCCTTTGCAACAGAATTTTGCTGTCCGTCAGCTCAGCTTATTTGGTGCGCAACAGCAACTGTTGTACCGCAGCAATGCAGCCATTCCCGGCAACAGTGACGACATAGTGGCGCGTACCCTGGCAGAGCAAAGCCCGCAAACATTGGTAAGCTGCGATACTCAATGCGATAAGCTGCTGACACTGCCTTTGCTGAACCGTAACGGCGAGGTGGCGATCCTGCTGGCCACAACCGATATGACCGAGGTGTTGTTTAATCTGCACAAAGCACTGGGGGTTGAAGTTGCCATTTTACGTGACAGCACCGACAACAATGGCCGGCAGCGTTTTACCTTGCTGCAGGCGTCGGACCATCAGCTGTTGCAACAGCTTTACCAGGTGTTGCCGGCACAGTTTGATATGGCACAGGCGCGTCGCGACGGCCTGGTGTTAACGCTGCAACAGCACAGTTATTATCTGCATTTTATTGCGCTGGCCCCTGGCGGTGACGACTCACATTTACTGTTGATGTTGGAAGATGTCAGCGCAGCAGTAACAGAGAATCAGCGCTACCAACGTCGGATTATCGCAGTGGCTGCAGGTTGTTTTCTGGCGCTGTTGTTGCTTATCACTTTGGTAACACGGCGGGTCAGCCGGCGTATTTTACAACTGGCTAATGCATTACCACTGTTGGCTCAGCGTCGTTATGCCGCTTTCAGACAACAAAGCACCTTGCAGCAAGGGTTATTGCAGGATGAATTGACGACCTTTGCTGATTCGGTGCTGACATTGAGTCACGAATTGGAAACTCTCGACCAGCAACTGCAGGAAAACACCAGCAGCTTGCAGCAAATGGCGATGTTTGACCAGCTAACCGGGCTGGCTAATCGTAATATGCTGCAATATCAGCTTAGTTTGGCGTTGGCGGGGTTGCAGCATCAGCCCGGCTATGTCGGCCTGCTGTTTATGGACCTGGATAATTTCAAAAATATCAACAACAGCCGTAGCCATGCGGTGGGAGACTTGCTACTTATTGAAACGGCGCAGCGTTTGAAAAGTCTGGCCCGGCCTACGGATGTAGTGTGTCGTTTTGGCGGCGATGAGTTCGCCATAGTACTTACGCATTTGAGCACCGCGGAGCAAGCAGAGCAATTAGCTGCCAAAGTGCTGGCGCTGTTCGATACCGCCTTTACGCCGGAACAAGGTGTGGTATCGCTAAGTGTCAGTATTGGTGTGGCTTGTAGCGCTGATGCCGGCTTTGCTGCTGAAGAATTAATCCGCCGCGCAGATTTGGCGATGTATCAGGCAAAACATAATGGCCGCAATTGTTGCTTTGTGTTTGCCGAACAGATGTCATCTGATTTGGCTGCTCGTATGCAACTGGAAGCGGAATTGCGCGATGCTATAGTGCAACAGCAGTTCAGCTTGAGTTTACAACCTCAGGTTAACTTAAATACCGGCCGGCTCTGTGGCTTCGAAGCTTTGTTACGCTGGCAGCATCCACAACGTGGCATGGTGCCACCGGATGAATTTATTACTGTGCTGGAGCAGGCACAGTTGATGCCGGAAGTAGGCTATTGGGTATTTGAACGCAGTTGTCAGCACTGTGTCACCTTGATACAGCAGGGGCTGTCGCAGATAGTGATCGCGGTTAACTTATCCGCAGATCAGTTTCTTGACCGCAGTTTGCCGGAGAACTTTGCCGCCATTTTGCAAAAGTATGCGCTAAGTGCAGCGCATTTTGAGCTGGAACTTACCGAAAGCACCCTGGTGAGTAATATCAGCGACACCCTGGATGTAATGCATCGCTTAAAAGCGCAGGGTTTTACCTTTGCGATTGATGATTTTGGTACCGGGTACTCGTCATTGAATTATCTGAAACGGATGCCGGTGAGTACCATCAAAATAGACCGTAGTTTTGTCATGGGTATGCTGGATAACCCGGCAGATTATCAGATAGTAGTATCGACCATAGCTATGGTGCATAAACTGGGGCTGAAAGTCGTGGCCGAAGGGGTGGAGTCATTGGCACATTTGCAGCTGTTGCAACAGCACAGCTGTGATTTTGCCCAGGGCTATTATTTATCGAGACCACTGCCGGAAGCACAGCTAAGTGAATTTGTTGCTAACCAGGTGTCGGAACAACAGTGGCCGGCGTCATTATTGCCGTGACGCCGGCCACTGCGGTTTAACCGTAGCGCAGATTAGCTACCGATCACACCGCCATCGTCTTTGGTAATCACAACCGTTGCTGAGCGCGGCCGGCTGGTGCCGCCGTCCGGCCAATGGCTGGTGAACTCAGCCGGTGTGGAGCGATCTCCCGGGTGTTGGATATTAACAAACAAGGTTTTCATATCCGGTGTGGCACTGATACCGGTTACTTCGCAGTCAGTTGGCCCAACCAGGAAGCGTTTCATCTGCCGGGTTACCGGGTCGGCTACCAACATCTGGTTATTGCCAAAAGGGCCTTCACCTTGCTGCGAGCCGCTCATATCGGTTTGGATCCACAGCAAACCGTTTTTATCAAACCATAAACCATCCGGGCTGGCCAGATGGTTGTCCGCTGTCAGCACCAATTCGGTGTCCGGAGTTTCGGTACCCACATCGCCGGCCAGCAGGAATATGTCCCAGTCAAAAGTCGTAGCAGATTGTGTTTCACGCTCATGCCAGCGGATAATATGCCCGGTTGTATTTGCAGCCCGCGGATTAGCGGCATCAGTTTGCTGCTCAGTACGGCGGCTGTTGTTGGTCAGGGTAAAATACACTTCGCCTGTGTCAGGATGCACAGCACCCCATTCTGGCCGATCCATTTTGGTGGCGCCGGCGACGTCGGCAGCTAAGCGGGTATTTAACAGCACATCGGCCTGATCGGTGAAAGTGACGCCGGCGCTGGCGGCTTTGGCGACAAAATCAGTATTGTTAATATCCAGTGCTAACCAATCTCCGCTGCCATCTTCGTTAAAACGTGCCACATATAAGGTGCCGTCATTCAGTAAATGGCCACCAGCGGTGTTTTTGTAATAAGGCGCCGCAGAAACAAACTTATAAATATACTCAAAGGTGGAGTCGTCGCCGGAGTACAGCACCACCGGCTTACCTTCTTCAAGCTTGCCAAAAATAATGCCTTCGTGGCCAAAACGACCCAGGGCGGTGCGTTTCTGCGGCACGCTATCGGGGTTAAACGGGTCTATTTCCACTATCCAGCCAAAGGTGTTGGGCTCGTTGCGGTAATCTTCTGCCGCAGAGGCACCGGTGCTGGCAGCGTTAAAGCGCTGATACACATCGGCTGCCGGGGTGGCAGTTTCCCAAAAATAGCGACCATTGGACGACGATACGCCATACCGGCTGTGCTCACGTGGTTGCTCTGCATCAGCGTTAACAAAGTAACCGGCCCAGTTTTCTTCACAGGTTAAATAAGTGCCCCAGGGTGTAAAACCATTGCCGCAGTTATTCAACGTGCCGCGGGTACGGCTGCCATCCGGGCTGTACTTGGTGATCACTTTGCTGCTGCCGCGTACCGGGCCGCTCAATTCCATCGGCGTCGCGCCGGTAATGCGCCGGTTAAACGGACTGTTGTTAACCAATGCCCAGCTGCCATCGGCTTGCTGTTGAATATGAGCTACGGTAACGCCGTGGGCGGCGACTTCTTTACGCACCTGATCGGCTATACGCGGCACCGTATCTATACCATTAGGATGGATCAGGTTGTGATCGATATATTCATGATTAAATACCAGTAAGCCTTCCGTGGAATTGTCGCCGGCACTGCGGGTATCTATCGGGAAAAAATGCATGCCGTCGTGGTGCATGCCTACCTGCTGCTCCTGCTCAGCGCCGCTATTGGTAGCATCGGCCAAAAATGGCGGGTAGTTTCCGGCCAGCGGCGTACCCCAGGGTAAAAATGCAGTTGCAGTATAACCGGCCGGCACCTGAACGGTATCAGCTCTGCCGGCGGGCACAGCGGTAAAACCTAATAACGGCGCGTCATTCACCGGCGGCACAACCGGTGTCGGTTCGCCGTCGCTACTGCTGCAAGCAACAAGTGGTCCGCCGATAATGGCTGCTACGGCAGCGCCGACACTGCCTTTAAGAAAGCGACGCCGCGCCATCCGGCCTTCAACAATAGCGGCAAAAGTAGGGTTAAGCGAAAAGTTGTTTTGCGGGTCAACACCCGAATTATCGATACTGACGTTGGTTTTACTGTCTGACATTATTATTGCTCCGGGATAAAACGGATTATTAGGCCGCTACATTTAACCCGCGCTTAATGTCAATTTGGTTACAAAAAAATAGCACTTTTATGATGCTGCAGTCTGTTCAGTACTGCGGCGCACTATTTCTCTGTGGGCACCGGGCTTTTACCTCTGGTATAGTGGTGCTTTGTGTAGCGAGGGAGCGGAAACAAATGCAGTGGCAGGTATTAACCTTTAATGAATTAGACACTTATACGCTGTACGGCTTATTGCAGCTGCGGGTAGATGTGTTTGTGGTAGAACAGAATTGCCCGTATCCGGAGCTGGATGATAAAGACCTGCATGGCCAAACCCGCCACATTATTCTGAAAAAGGGCGATAAAGTTATTGCCTACTCACGCGTACTGGCACCAGGCGTCAGCTTTGAAGGTTTCCCCGGCGTTGGCCGGGTGTGTGTATCGCAAACAGCACGGCGTTTGGGGTTAGGCCAGGTATTGGTGGAAAAAACCCTCAGCGTGGCCGCAGAGCTGTGGCCGGATACCGATATTCATATTTCTGCCCAGTGTTATTTGCAGCAGTTTTATCAGGATTTGGGTTTTAAACCGGCCAGCGAGCCGTATTTGGAAGACGATATTCCGCACTTGAAGATGATAAAACCGGTGCAGTAATAACAAAGCCCGCTTAGCGGGCTTGTCTATCAAAACAGTTCTATTTCTTCTTCTTCGCTGCGTTTTTTATCGCTGCTTTTGTCAAAGCTGATTTGCTGAATATCGGCGCCGGCATATTGTGTTGGTTCTGTACCCGGTACGAAGTACTCAAAAGCGCTGCTGTGGTCATTGCTGCGACTTAACAAACCGCTTTTCAGATCGATACGTACGGAGGCTAAGCCAACCGGTGGGGGTATTTGCTGCTCTGCTACCCCTTCCAGCGCAGTTTGCATATAGCTTAACCAGGCCGGTAGGGCGGTGCGGGCCCCTGACTCTGCACCGGCGCTTTGCTGCTGCCCCATATTAGCGTGCCACTGTGCTCTGCCAAGGCTGCGGTTAGAGTCGTCAAAACCGACCCAGACAGTCACCGCCAGTTGTGGGGTAAAACCGGAAAACCAGGTATCCTTTGAATCATTAGTAGTACCGGTTTTAGCCGAAATATCACGTCGCTTCAGACTTTGCACGCGCCACGCGGTGCCATTCCAGCCGGTACCCCGTTGCCAATTACCCCCGCCCCAGACACTGCTTTTCAGCGCGTCAGCAATCAGGAAGCTATTTTGCTCTGAAATAACCCGCTCTGCTATTTCCACTGTCGTCTGCTCTGCAGCAATATCCGCCGTTTGGCTGGCGACGGCATCGGTTTCCAGGTTATTGAACAAATCATTCAGTAAGGCTTCGTTATCCGTTGCAGTTTCTGCTTTCGGTTCATCGATGCAATCGTTGCAGGCAATGGCCGGCTGATGTTGATAAATCTCTGCGCCATCTTCATCAAGGATTTTTTCTATCACATAAGGCGTAACCAAATAACCACCATTGGCAAATGCGGCATAGCCGGTTACCAACTCCAGTGGTGTCAGGGACGCTGAGCCCAGTGATAAGGTTTCATTGCGTGGTAAGTCCGACGCGGCAAAACCAAATTGCTGCAAATGCCGGATAGTATTATCTATACCAACACCGCGTAGTAAGCGCACCGACACCACGTTCTTCGATTTGGCCAGCGCTTCCCTGATCCGGATAGGGCCATCGTACACTGCGGGTGAGTTTTTCGGCCGCCAGGCAATACCGGCATTATCATCCCACTGATGAATTGGCGCGTCGTTCATGACAGACGCCAGAGTGTAGCCATGTTCCAATGCGGCCGAGTATATAAACGGCTTAATATTGGAGCCTACCTGACGCTTTGCCTGAGTGGCGCGATTAAATTGGCTTTGACTAAAACTGTAGCCGCCAACTAAGGAGCGTACAGCACCATTATGCGGGTCGATGGCTACGATAGCACTGCTGGGTAACGGTACCTGACTTAAACGCCACTGTTGTTCGGATTTTCGTATCAGTATATGCATGCCCGGCGCCAAAATAGCATAAGCTGTTTTAGGCGCAACGCCCTGACGCTCATCTGTAATAAAACTTCTGGCCCATTTTAAGCCATCCCATTCAAGCGTTATTTTCTGGCCGCCAGCCAACATAACATCAGCACTTTGCGTGTTCACTGCAGTAACGACGGCAGGGTGCAGATCTTCTATGCCGGACTGTTGATCCAGATAGGCTTGAATATCTGTTTCGCTAAGCGCGTCTGTTTCTGTATAGAATGGTTCAGCATCTGCTGCTTCTGTCAGCTCTGCCGGCCATAACTGTGCAACAGGACCGCGGTAACCATGGCGCTCGTCATAGCTGTACAGATTTTGTTGCAGAGCAATTTTAGCGGCTGCCTGCTGCGTGCTTTGTACAGTGGTAAAAACCTGTAGTCCGGCCGAGTAGGCCGTTTCTTCGCCAAAACGGGCGACCATTTCCTGGCGTACCATTTCAGCAATATAGGGTGCAGAGGCCGTGATCTGAGCACCATGCAAGCGGCTGGTGATTGGCGCCGCTATGGCTTGTTGGTAAGTGGCTTTGTCGATAACACCGGTATCCAACATCCGGCCTAACACTATATTACGCCTGGCTCTGGCGTTTGTGGCGGAACGCACAGGGTTTAATGTTGACGGCGCTTTGGGCAAGCCGGCAATAATGGCTATCTCGTCGACGGTCAGATCATGCACGGTTTTACCAAAATACACCTGAGCAGCAGCACCAACGCCGAAAGAACGTTGCCCCAGCTCTATTTTATTCAGATAAAGCTCAAGGATCTGATCTTTAGTTAACAATTGCTCGATATGGATAGCGAGAAATATTTCTTTGATTTTACGAACAATTTTCTTCTCACGGCTTAAGAAGAAGTTACGCGCTAATTGTTGAGTAATAGTACTGGCACCCTGGCTGAAATCACCTGAAGAGGCGACGACTGTCACTGCACGGAAAATACCGATAATATCTATGCCGGGATGCTCGTAAAACCTTGTATCTTCAACGGCCAAAAATGCTTGTACTAATAAAGGAGGCATTTCTTCCAGTTTAAGCGGAATACGGCGTTTTTCTCCAAATTGCGAGATCAGCTCGCCATCGGCAGTAAACACCTGCATAGGTGTCTGCAACCTGACGTCGGATAAGGTGGTGACGTCCGGAAGATCATCTTTGAGATAGAAGTAGATCCCTGCGATCGTGATGACACCAAGCAGGATCATGCCCAGACTGAGAATTAAAAGTTTTTTAACCCAAGACACTGAATAGCCCCAATTTTTACTCCCAATTCCGTTACAACGCTGCTAGTATATATTTATTAGCTTTAGATTAAACGCTTTTTCTTGCCAAAAATTAGCGACTGAGCTAACAATGAGACAATAATCATAACTATAAATTGGCCGCAGGAAGCTATGATAAATCGCCTGTTCAGTAAGCAAACACCGATGATGGTGGGGATTGATGTCGGTGCCCATTCCGTCAAAGCTGTGTTGTTAAGTCAACACAACGGCGTGTGTAAAGTAGAAGCATTTGCCGTTGAGCCCATGATAAAAGGCGCTATGGCTGATCGAGAGATCCAGGATATAGAAGCCGTGGGAAATGTGCTGAGTAAGATCCGTAAAAAGATCCCGCGCTCAGTTAAATTCGCCGCTACAGCTGTATCCGGATCCACCGTGATCAGTAAAGTGATTTTTATGGATGTGTCCTTAACTGACGCTGAACTCGAAAGTCAGATAGAAGTTGAGGCCGATACCCTTATTCCTTACCCGCTTAACGAAGTCAGTCTTGATTTCGAAAAGCTTGATGTCAACGAATCAGACCCTTCTAAGGTTAATGTGCTGCTTAGTGCAGCCCGAACCGAGAGTATAGAAGCCCGCGTTGCTGCATTAGATAATGGTGGCTTTACTGCCAAGGTAGTCGACATAGAGAGTTATTCGCTAAGTCGGGCTGCTGAGCTGTGTTTAAAGCAATTGCCGGATGACGCTGCAAAAAAAGTAGTGGCTATGGTTGATATCGGCGCCACGATGACGCTGCTCAGTATTATCGAAAACGGCAAAACACTGTACACCAGAGATCAGGTGTTCGGTGGTGACCAATATACCCGCAGCATTTTGTCTTATTACAATAAGAGTTATGAAGAGGCTGAACTGGCTAAAGTGGCGGGTGATTTACCTCCCAACTATACTTTTGAAGTGCTGGCACCGTTTCAGACAATGTTGTTGCAGCAAGTTCGTCGCGGCATACAGATGTATCTGACCAGTAGCGGCAAAGACGCTGTTGATTATCTGATCATCTCCGGCGGTACCGCACTGATTGACGGCATTGATAAATTGCTGATCGATGAGTTGGGTATTCACGCCGTAGTCGCTAATCCGTTTAAATCGATGGAAGTTGCGACATCTGTCGATCGCGAACAGCTGAACCGGCATGCTTCGCAATTAATGGTTGCCAGCGGTTTGGCGTTAAGGAGCTTTTCGTCATGGCATATATAAACCTGTTGCCGTGGCGCGATGCAGCGCGAAAGGAACGGCAGAAACAATATCTTACTGTATTAACCGCCACTGCGATGTTTAGTTTTCTCATCGTGTTTCTGGTGAATATGGTGTATAGCGCCCGAATTGATGGTCAGACGCAGCGAAATCGATTTTTAGAAAATGAAATCAAAGTGTTAGATCAGCGCATAGCTGAAATCCGTAACCTTAATGACACCAAAAAGAGCTTGCAACAGCGTATGTCACTGATTTCGCAACTGCAAGGCAGCCGTAATTTGGGAACGCAAATTATGGACGAAATTGCCAGCGCTGTGCCGGCCGGTGTTTATCTGACCCAGTTAGAAAAGAAAGGTACGTCACTGCTGCTAATCGGAAAAAGCGAGTCGAATAATCGCTTATCTAATATGTTGCGTGAGGCGGAAGACTCCGCTCTATTGTCATCACCTTACCTTGAGTTTATCGAAGCCGGTAAAGATTCTGTCAGTTTGCTGAGCAACTTCAAAATGCATTTGACAGTTAAAGGCTACGAGGATGTGCAAAGCAACGATACTCCGCCTGGCGGGAAGCAAGGTAATGGAGGTGCTAAATGAGCCTGAACATTAACCTGTCCGAAATAGATATTAATGATCTTGATTTTGAAAACATGGGCTCCTGGCCTGTTGCGGCCAAGATCATTTTTGCAGTTATTCTGGCTGTGCTGGTGTCAGTGCTAAGTTATTTCTTATTGGTGGACAGTAAGATTGATGAGTTGGCTGCAGCGCAGAACAATGAAGTCCAGTTACGTCAGGTGTACCGGACTAAGTATGCTGCTGCGGTTAATCTTGACTTGTACAAACAGCAAATGCTTGAAATGGAACAAACCTTTTCATTCTTGCTAAAACAGTTACCCACTACCCATGAAACGCCGGGTTTACTGGATGATATTACCTATGTTGGTACCACCAGTGGTTTGACTTTCATCCGGATTAACTGGGAGCCGGAAATTGAAAAGGAATTTTACACTGAGCTGCCAATCAAAATTGAAGTGGTTGGTGACTATCACCAGTTTGGTAATTTTGTCAGTGAAGTTGCTAAGTTGCCGCGTATTGTCAGCTTACACGATTTTTCCATTCAAACAGAACAAGGCGACCGTCTACGCTTCAATGTAGTGGCGAAAACTTACCGTTATAAGGAGGTTCAGCCATGATAAAGCGTTTATCAGTAATGGCTTTGGCCTTGTTGCTGAGCGGTTGTTTTGATGATTTAAGCGATGTACAAAACCATATTGCTGAGGTTAAAGCCAATACCCGTGCCAGGGTAGAACCACTGCCGGAAGTGCAGGAGTTTGTCCATATAGCCTATCGCTCACAAGACGCCCGTAGTCCTTTTTCTGCGCCCAGACCGGAAGCAATTCAGGATAAATTTTTGCAAGTGCAGGATTGTTTGCATCCGGATCCGCGCCGCAGAAAAGAGCCATTGGAAAAATATGCGCTGGATAATTTAAAGATGCGCGGTACTTTGGGCGATATAGGTAATATTTGGGCCTTAATTGAAGCGTCTGATAAAACCTTGCACAAAGTCACGTTGAGCAACCATGTTGGGTTGTTTCATGGCCGTGTAATAAATGTTGAGCCGACTCATATAGAGTTGCTGGAGCTTATTCCCGATGGTGCCGGTTGCTGGAAAGAACGGACGACCATGTTGCAGATGGCTGATGCGTCATCAGCAGCAAGTAATTGACAGGTATGCGAGTAAATCATGGATAAAATAATCAAAATAATGTCTGGCACAATCCAGCGCACGTTACTGTGCATTGCAGCCTTTATGCTACTTTCATTACCGGCGGCCGCTGTGCCGTTGTTATATGATGTTCGGTATAACCCTTTATTAACCGGTGAGACGGAAATAGAGTTTATTTTCGATGAAGAGTTGTACGCTGATCCGAGCATCCAGGTGTTTAATGAGCCGGCACGGATCGAATTATTTTTCGACGAATCTGATTACGAAGAAAAGCTCAAAGAGGTATTGATAGATAAAGCCGGTGTTAAACGCGTTACGTCTGAATTCGTCGATGATGGTTTCAGAACAGTAATCTACCTTGATTATCTGAAAATATACCGTACCCGGGTGCGTGGCAATGTGTTTTACATTCACATCTCCGACAACCCGACCGCGGATCAGATTGGTCAGGCCGCCGATGTTAAGCCAACCTATATTAACCGTGTAAATGCGATAGACTTCCGCCGTGGTGATAAAGGCGAAGGTAGGGTGTTGATTTTCCTGCGCGATAATACTGCGGCAGTCGATGTGGCTGAGCGGCTGGGCAAACTCGAAGTTGAATTTCACAACACTGACATTTTGGAAGAATTGCTGTACCAACTGGATGTGGTTGATTTCGGCACTATTGTTAAAGGCATTGAAACTTTTAAAGATGGTTCTTCAACGCGCTTAGTAATAGATACAACGGCAGAATTTACCTTCACTTATCAGCAAATTGATAATATTTTCACCCTGAATGTGGAACGTGATACCACCAACCGCAGCATTTTGGGTGGCGGTAAAGAATACAAGGGCCGTGCTATATCGCTTAATTTCCAGGATATTGCCGTGCGCACAGTGTTACAGATTATTGCTGATTATAACGGTTTTAACCTGGTAACCAGTGACTCTGTTACCGGTAATATTACTTTACGTTTGGACGGCACACCTTGGGACCAGGCACTGGACATAGTGCTAAGGGTTAAAGGCCTGGATAAGCGTATGGAAGGCAATATTTTAATGGTTGCGCCTACCGATGAATTAGCGGCGCGCGAAGCTCGCGAATTGGAAGCCAGGCAAACGGTGGCTGATTTGGAGCCGCTATATTCTGATTTTCTGTCAATCAACTATGCTAAAGCAGCAGATATTGCCGGCTTGCTAAGTAATAAAGACGCCACTTTGCTGTCATCACGTGGTTCTGTAAATGTTGATGATCGTACCAATACTATCTTGATTAAAGATACAGCGGTTAATATTGAAAGCGTACGTAAACTGATTGAGCGCTTAGATGTGCCGGTGCGGCAGGTGCTTATCGAATCACGCATGGTTACTGTACGTGACAGTGTTACTGACGAGCTGGGCATTCGCTGGGGCTTTAGCGACCAACAAAGCAGCAGTGGTTCAAACAAAGGTACATCTGGCTCTGCCGGTGGCGCAAATACTATAGCTAACGGCAATATCCCGTCATTAGATGACCGTTGGAATGTTAATTTACCGGCCAGCAATCCGGCCGGTAGCATTGCCTTTCATATTGCCCGTTTAGCTGATGGCACTTTATTGGATCTGGAGTTATCGGCGCTGGAGCAGGAAAATAAAGGCGAGATTATTGCCAGCCCGCGTATCACTACGGCGAATCAAAAAGAAGCCCGTATAGAGCAAGGTGTGGAGATACCTTATGTACAGGCCGCGTCCAGTGGTGCGACTACAGTAGAATTTAAGAAGGCGGTATTGAGCCTGACTGTTACGCCGCAAATTACGCCGGATAACAAAATCATTCTTGACCTTGTTATTACGCAAAACACCCGTGGTGAGACTGTGCAAACGCCAACCGGGCCAGCCACAGCTATTGATACCCAGCAAATACAAACTCAGGTGTTGGTTGATAACGGCGAAACCATCGTATTGGGCGGTATTTATCAACAGCAAATCTTGTCTACCGTAAGCAAGGTGCCACTGTTTGGTGATATTCCTTATCTGGGTGTATTGTTCAGAACGCACCGTGATATTAACGAAAAGAACGAGCTGTTAATTTTCGTTACACCGAAAATTATCACTGACGGCCTGTAAGCTGTTTTCGGTACCGTTACAGACTCTATGTAGCGGTGCCGCGTTTGAGAATTAGCTTGCCAACAAAAGGCTATTCCTGACATAATTCAGCGCTTCAAATTTTCGTGGGAGCCTTTTGGTCCTTGAATTCAACTTTTCACTGAGTTAGCTGATTAGTAATACGACTTATGGCAGAAAAACGTAATATCTTCCTCGTTGGCCCTATGGGTGCTGGAAAAAGCACAATTGGACGTCACTTAGCAGACATGCTTCATCTGGAATTCTACGATTCAGATCAGGAAATCGAACGCCGTACTGGCGCCGATATCGCTTGGGTATTTGATCTGGAAGGTGAAGAAGGCTTCAGAGTGCGTGAAGAGAATGTCATTCAGGATCTGACAGAGTTGCAGGGTATTGTGCTGGCTACCGGTGGTGGTTCAGTACTGAGCAAAGAAACCCGTAACCGTTTATCGGCACGCGGTATTGTGGTGTATCTGGAAACGCCTATTGAAAAACAGGTAGCCCGCACCCAGCGCGATAAGCGTCGGCCGTTATTGCAAACAGAAGAGGCACCGAAAGAGGTACTGGAAAGATTGGCTGAAGAGCGCAATCCACTGTATGCTGAGATTGCAGACTTTACTGTGCGCACCGACGAACAAAGCGCACGTGCTGTGGCCAGTCAAATTATCGACCAATTGGGTTTCTAGTCTATATCTATCGGAGAGCTGCTGATGCAAAAAGTTGAGGTACAACTTGGCGAACGCAGCTACAGTATCATCATCGCTGACAGCTTTGCCGGTCTTGATGCCGGCATTGCAGCCAGTAAGCAAGTTGTCATCATCTCAAATCCGACTGTCGCCGCTTTGTATCTGCCTCAAGTGCAGGCATTATTCCCTGATACAGCTGTACAGCATTTTTTATTACCGGACGGTGAAGCTTTTAAAACGCTCAGCTCTTTTGAGCAAGTGCTGGGCTTTTTGCTGGAGCAACGCATGTCGCGCGAACTGTTGCTGGTCGCGCTGGGTGGCGGTGTTATCGGTGACTTAACCGGCTTCGTGGCCGCATGCTATCAACGCGGTGTCGACTTTTTGCAAATTCCCACTACCTTACTGTCTCAGGTTGACTCCTCAGTTGGCGGTAAAACCGCAGTAAATCACCCTTTGGGTAAGAATATGATCGGCGCTTTTAAGCAGCCGGTGCAGGTATTAATAAATACCACGGTATTAGCCAGCTTACCTGCGCGTGAATTTGCCGCCGGCATGGCGGAAGTTATTAAATATGCGCTGATCAGTGATGCCGGATTCTTCCGTTGGTTGCAGCAACACCAGGCGCAAATCCAACAACAGGATGCGGTAATCCTTGCTGAAATGATTGGCCATTGTTGCCGGATGAAAGCGGATATTGTCAGCCGTGATGAAACCGAGCAAGGCGAGCGGGCTTTACTAAACCTCGGTCATACCTTTGGTCACGCCATTGAGGCCTGGCTCGGCTACGGTGAATGGTTGCACGGAGAAGCTGTCGCTGCAGGCATGGTAATGGCGGCCAAGCTAGCGGCAAGCCGTGGCTGGCTAACGGCGGCAGATGTGGCAAAAATTCGTGATTTGTTGGTAGCGTTCGGCTTGCCGGTGGCAGCGCCGGACAGTATGCATATCAGCGACTTTATACCCTATATGAAAACAGATAAAAAAGTAAAGCAAGGTACAATGCGCTTTGTATTACCAACGGCGTTTTGCCAAACGGCGGTAGTTGACGATGTAACGGAAGCAGAATTGACAGAGGTGTTTAGCCATGGATACAACTGAACTGCAGACAAAACTGGCAACTTTAAGCCACCTGACGCCGTCGCAGCATGAATGGTTGGAGCGCCTGTTGTTTCAATTGGCGTTTAACGATAGCAGACAAATCCACGCTACCGGAGCGGTAGGGGCGGGTAAATCTACCCTGGCAATGGCAGTGGCTGAGCTGTTTTCCGGGCAATACAATGTGGCAATGCTAAATCCACCGCTTGATGAAGCAAAGGCGCAGCAACAGCTGATGCAGCAGTGGTTCGGCGCGGTTTGGCAAGCGGATAGCCCTTTGGTTACACAAGTGAATGCGCAAGCGTCGACGTTGCCGCTGCTGTTGATTATTGATGATGCAGAGCATTTTTCTAACTCATTTTTACAGCAACTCGAAGCATTGCCTTGTGTGCTGTTTTGTTTCTCTGTGCAGAAAGTTGCAGACAACGGCCTGGTGCTAACCTTAGGCCAGCTTACTACTGCAGATGCAGAGTACTTGCTGCAGCATGAAAACCTTAACAGCATAGAGCTGGCTGCACGTCTGGCATCGGCCGACGGCAACTTACATCTGTTGCTGCAAAGCGCCACAGACAGCAGCAGCGCGACTGAGGCAACAGAGCCCCCGCAGCCTGGTTTTCGCCTATCTACTGTGCAGTTAGCTTCCGGTGTCGCAGTATTGCTGTTAATTGCAGTATTAGCCTTTATGCTATGGCCGGAGCCGGAGAAGAAAGTCGTGCGGATACCTGTTGTACCCACAGCGGTAATACCGGCCTCCGAACCCGAAGAGGCGCTGCCCGCTGAGCTAATAGTAAGCGAAGAGCCTGTGGCAGAAGCTGATATAGCCGAAGCGGCGCCGCAACCCATGCCAACAGTACAAGATGAGATTGTTGTCGCTGAAATCGATGATGCAACGTCTGCAATAACGGACGATAATCAGGCTACTGTTGTAGTTGAACCCGCCGAAGTTGAGACAACGCCACCGCCGGCAGTAGACTACTTGTTTGACGAAGTGCAGTTACTGGCCGCAGATAAGCAGCAGGTCGCATTGCAGTTGGCGGTATTATCCAGCGATGCCGCATTACAGCGCTTTAAGTCAGCTTACCCGCAGCTGATGACATTAACTTATCAGCGTAGCTGGCAGGGCAAGATGCAGTTGGTGTTGCTGCTGGCACCTTTTAGTAACGCCACCGCGGCTAAAGCAGAACGCGACCAGCTGCCTGAAGCATTGCAGGCTACCGGGCCTTTTGTTAAAACCATGCAAGCGGTGCAGGCGGAAATAAAAGCGCAGCAGCGTAATCAGCAAAGCGCCGGCATGGAATAGCGGGCAATGCAGGTAGCCAAGCGCAAAAGCCGTGCCTTTTTGAAGTGGGCCGGTGGTAAATACAATTTAGTCGACGCCATATGCCGTCATTTGCCGCACAGCGAGCTGCTGATTGAACCTTTCGTCGGTGCGGGGTCGGTTTTCTTAAACACTGATTTTCCCCGCTATCAGTTAAATGATATCAATGCAGACTTAATCAGCCTGTATCAGCTAATCAAAACGCAGCCGGAGCGCTTTATTGCCGATGCCCGTGACTTGTTTACTCCATTAACGAACCAGCGTGATTGTTATCTGAATTTCCGGCAACAGTTTAATCAAAGTACTGATCTCTATGAGCGGGCGCAGCTATTTTTGTATTTAAACCGGCATGGTTACAACGGCTTGTGTCGTTATAACTTATCCGGCAAATTTAACGTGCCCTTTGGTAGTTATAAAAAGCCGTACTTTCCTGCAGCAGAATTATATTTCTTTGCGGAGAAAGCCCAGCGCGCTGAATTTAGTTGTAGTGGGTATCAGCAGGTGATGCAAGGTGCTCAAGCCGGCTCTGTCATTTATTGTGATCCGCCTTATGTGCCACTGAGTAAAACCGCCAGTTTTACCGGCTATGCCCGCGAGGGCTTTGATCTGGATGATCAGGCGCAGTTGGCTATTTTGGCAGAGCAGGCGCAGCAACGTGGTGTCGCAGTGGTGATCAGTAACCATGATACAACCTGGACGCGGAAAATTTATCAGCCTGCGGTATTACACAGTTTGCAGGTGGGGCGCTCTATCAGTCAGAAGGGCGCGACTCGTGGCAAAGTAGCAGAGCTTTTTGCGGTATACCGGCCTAAGACAATACCCATGACACCACAAGTAATAGTGCTACCACAAAAAGCAGGGTAAAAATAACCCCGGTAATAATGTAAGGTAGCGGGCTGCCGGCAGCAAAATCTTGCTGGCGTTGTTGCTCAGATTGCACGCCGGCGAAAGCACCCAGTACCGCTTTAATAACCTGCAGTATCCCCGGTTTTGTTCTTGGCGAAGGCTGATCTTTTTCGTGATGGTTAGGTTGCATCAGGGTTTTTGGGTCGGACTAAGTCTGCTTAACAATTCCAGCAAGTCAACAAAGTGAAATTGTGTCGAGCGGCTTTTACCACGGAACCAGCTCAACCAGCTTTGCTCTGTTGCTTTATAGCAATCTTCAATTGCAGAAGGCGTTGAGAGCGACTGACATTGCGGGTTGGTTGCTATTGAAGGCAGTGAAATACAAACGGCTGCGACGCAAAGTGCGACTGAAATAAACGCTGCTTTATAATAACCGGTAAATTTCATGTTAAATCCGTTTGTTTATCAAAACGCTTCGATAATAAAACATTGGCGTTGTCGATACAAGCTGATTATTTATTCACCGCTTAGTAAATATAACCTTTATTAATGCTACCGGCACCGTTAGTGCCGGTAGGTTATTCAATATCAGAAACTTTTCGAAATGGAGAAAATAACCCGGCTGTCCGCCAGGTAGGAACCGTCAATGTCAGTATCAACATAGGCTAAACTTAAACCGGCGCCCATTACTTCAGTACTGATACCAACACTCCAGTCCAGATAGCTGGCACTGCTATCATCATATTCATTCTGCCCCACATGTAAGTCCAAACTCAGGTTTTCCATCAAGGCATAGCTGTAATTGGCATACAGATAGTAATAGTTGCCGCTGTTAGCATAATAATCATCACTGTAGGCTAAACCGAAAGTCAGATCTTTATATGATAAAGAGCCATAAATTTCCCAGAAATTTGAACCGGGGATGGCGGTATTTGGATATCCGTAGCGCATAATACCAACGTCGGTTGACCAGTCGTCATTAATGGCGCCACTCCAACCTAACATTACATCCAGCTCTAAGGTACCTTCGGCCAAAAAATCAACGTTTGAACCCCAAACTGAAACGTAAAAGCCGGACTCGTCAGTGAGTGATAAGCCACCTTGCAAGGCTGGTGCTTCTTCGGTTTGTGAAACACCGCGGAAGGCATAGTCTGAAGCGAAAGTAATATCTCCGCTCAGTGCTACCGCGCTGGCAGTAAAGCTGCCGGCCGCTAATCCCAGTAACATCATGCTTGTTGCTAACGTCGTCATTTTTGTTGCTATTTTCATTTTATTTGCCCTTTTCTCTGTTCCCTCGCTTTTGGGTTCCAAGATATATGCCATATGGTTTTATTGTTTTAATTCATGTGGATAAGTAAGTCAGGTTTTAACTTATGCAACTGCTTGTGCTAAGTTGGTGCGCTACTGCTCGTTTTCTGGGCGTTAATGCACTGCGGCATAACCGTGCATTTTTATGCCAAATTCAGTAAAGTTCGCCTACTGTGCTTAAACGGAAATCTGCTATGCAACCTTATTTAATTGCGCCTTCTATTTTGTCTGCTGATTTTGCCCGGCTTGGAGACGATGTGGCGGCGGTATTAAAGGCTGGCGCCGATGTAGTGCACTTTGATGTGATGGACAATCATTATGTGCCTAATCTGACCATGGGGCCCATGGTGTGTCAGGCGCTGAGAAATTACGGCATTACCGCGCCGATAGATGTGCATTTGATGGTAGAGCCGGTTGATGCGCTGGTGCCGCAATTTGCACAGGCCGGTGCCAGTATTATTACTTTTCATCCGGAAGCATCGCGCCATATCGACCGTACCTTACAGTTAATTAAAAGCCACGGTTGTCAGGCTGGCTTGGTATTTAACCCGGCTACGCCTTTGAGTTATCTGGATTATGTACTGGATAAAGTGGACGTGGTGCTGCTGATGTCCGTTAACCCGGGCTTTGGCGGGCAGAAATTTATCCCTGCCACCCTGGATAAGCTGGCAGCAGCGCGCAATATTATTGATGCCAGCGGCTTGCCGATCCGGCTGGAAATTGATGGCGGCGTAACGGCGGATAATATTGCGGACATCGCTGCTGCCGGCGCCGATATGTTTGTTGCCGGTTCGGCCATTTTTAATGCCGCGGATTATGCTGAGGTGATTACTAAGATGCGCCGGCAATTGGCAAAAGTGGCGCGTTAAGCGGCTTTTTTACTGTTGCAACGCGCTGATATGGTTATAATGCTGCTCTTCAAACCGGTCTGCACCGGCCTGTCATTAACAATACAGCCTTTAAAGTGGATACAACTATGAGCAATAAGCCAATTGTGCTAAGTGGTGCACAGCCATCCGGACAACTTACCATAGGTAATTATCTGGGGGCACTGCGCCAATGGGACAAAATGCAGGATGACTATGATTGCTTGTACTGTATCGTTGACTTGCATGCTATTACCGTACGGCAAGACCCGGCCGCGCTGCGCAGTGCCTCGCTCGACAGCCTGGCGCTGTATCTGGCCTGCGGCATAGATCCAAAGCGTTCTGCCGTGTTTCTGCAGTCGCATGTGCCGGAGCACAGCCAGCTGGCCTGGGTGCTGAACTGCTACACCCAGTTTGGTGAGCTAAGCCGGATGACGCAGTTTAAAGATAAATCGGAGCGCCATACGCACAACGTTAATGCCGGCTTGTTTACTTACCCGGTACTGATGGCGGCGGATATTTTATTGTATCAGGCGAACCAGATTCCGGTAGGGCATGATCAAAAGCAGCATTTAGAATTAGCCCGTGATGTGGCAACACGCTTTAACGCGGTGCACGGTGATATTTTTACGGTGCCGGAGCCTTTTATTCCGCCGGTAGCAGCGCGGGTCATGAGCCTGCAAGACCCAACGAAGAAGATGTCTAAATCGGATGAAAACCCGTGGAACTTCGTTGGTTTACTCGAAGATCCAAAGATGATCAGCAAGAAGTTTAAAAAGGCGATGACTGACTCTGAAGATCCGCCTCGGGTGCGTTTTGATCTGGACGCCAAACCTGGGGTAGCCAATCTGCTAAGCATTCTAAGCGGCGTAACCGGCAAAACCATCGCCGTGCTGGAAGCGGAGTACGAAGGCAAGATGTACGGCCATTTAAAAGGTGATGTTGCCGACGCGGTGATTGCCTTATTAGAGCCGGTGCAAAAAACCTTTACCGAGCTGCGTGCCGATCAAACGACATTAACCACAGTAATGCGCGCCGGGGCAGAGAAAGCCCGTGCGCGCGCCGCGGCGACACTGGCAAAAGTGAATGATGCTGTGGGTTTTGTGCTGCCATAATGTTGCTAAGTTAGTTTAGATTATGGGTTTTTCTGCATTAATAAGATAGGATATATATTATTGTAGTAGTATTAGCACAGTTAAGCGGTTACGGCTGATAGTACTGGTGTAAGCAAGGGGAAACTGAATGGCTGCAGGCAGAAATCGTCCGCAAAGTATCCATGGTTGGGTGGCCGAAGAGCTGGGAACCCGAATTGTCAGTGGGGTTTATACGCCGGGTGAATATATTCCGAACGAAGCTGCCATTGGAGCAGAACTGGATGTATCGCGCACCGCGCTGCGTGAAGCCTTCAAAATTCTCACTGCCAAAGGCCTGATAGAGGCACGCCCCAAGCTGGGCACCCGTGTGCGGCCGCGGCAATACTGGAATATGTTTGATACCGAAATACTCAGTTGGTGTTTTGAGTCTAAGCCTACGCCAAAGTTTTTTGTCTCCTTGTTTGAAGTGCGGGAAATTTTTGAGCCGGCCTCCGCAGAGCTGGCTGCGAAAAACAGTACTGCTGAGCAGATAAAATTGCTGGCCAAAGCTTATAAAGATATGGAAAAAGCTAAGCTGGGCACTGATGAAGTATTCTCCAGCGATCTGAATTTCCATCTCTGTGTGCTGAATGCAACTAATAATGAATTTATGATTTCGCTGGGCATGACCATTCAAACGGCGTTGATGGGCTTATTCCGTCTGAGCAGTTCAATTGGCGATGAATATACCGAAGCCCTGCCGGCACACAAAGCGGTGTATGAGGCAATAGCAGCAGGCGATGCGCAAGGCGCGAAACAAGCCATGTCGCGTTTGCTCAGCCGGTCAAAAGAAAACCTCGATTATGCCCTGAGCAATTTTACCGGCAGCGGCGCTTAAAACACTAAGCTGTACGCTGAAAATAAGCAGTAAACCAATAGTTGTTAATTAACCTTTTGGCTTACTGCCTTGCCATCTCTGCGTTACAGCTACAGCGCTTTAACTTGCACACTTACATCATGATCGACAGCCAGGGTATTTTGCAGTGGCTGGCCAAATGGCGTTGCGCCAATTTCAAACACATCACCGGCCCGGGTTTCAAAGCCATCGCCAAAGCTTAAGGTTGCGGTACCAAAAAAATGCACATGGGCGTCGCCAGGGCGGCAGAACTGGCGGTATTTAAAATGGTGCGTTTCAAGGTTGGCAATACTGTGTGACATATTCTGCTCGCCGCTGACAAAAGGTTTTTGCCACACGGTTTCGCCGTTTCGGATAATCCGCGACTGGCCGCGGATATCATCCGGCAACTCGCCGACCAATAACTCAGGGCCAAAAGAGCATGGCCGCAGCTTGGAATGCGCCAGATACAGGTAGTTCTGCCGCTCGGTTTTATGATCAGAAAACTCGTTGCCGATAGCAAAGCCCAGCCGGTAAGGTTGGCCATCCGGGCCAATCAGGTACAAACCGGCAATTTCCGGCTCTTCGCCGCCATCTAACGCAAACGCAGGGGAGGTTAACGCTGCCCCTGGCGCCACCACTATGCTGCCATCGCCTTTATAAAACCATTCCGGCTGCACACCCTGCCGGCCGGCTGCAGGCTTGCCGCCTTCTACTCCCAGCTTAAACATTTTCATCGTATCGGTCAGCTCAGAGTCGGCTTTGCCGGAGGTCTGTGCGTGCATAGTGGCTCGGGTGTCGGCGCTGCCTAAGTGGGTCAGGCCGGTGCCCGTTACCAGCATATGGGCAACATCGTCCGGGTGATCATAGGGCGGCAGCAAGCGCTGTTGCTGAATAATGTCAGTGTAGTCTAAGGTGGTGTCGCTTTTAAGGACCTGACTTTGCTGTTGCAGCGACAGTTGGTTGCTCAGCGCCAGCTGTGCCAGCTGATAAACCGAACTGACGCTATGCAACACTGTTACGCTGTCGGCTGAATTAACAATAGCTACAGCGCGCTGCTTGTCTGATGTATAAAACTGAATAAGACGCATGGTATTCCTCACAGTATGAAAAAGCCGGCAGCAGCGCTTGGCTCGCTACCGGGAAATAAAAACTATCTCACCGGTTCGGTGATACCTTCCGATGTCATGATGATGCGTTTAATGCTGCCATCTTCGTTGTAATACAGCGGATCTATCGCCACTGCACGGCGAAATTCGCCGCCGTCAGGTTGCGATGCGCCGGTGTGGTAGATAAAGAACCATTTATCTTTAAACTCAATAATCGACTGATGGTTGGTCGGCGAATTGCCGGCCACTTCGTTCAAAATGCCGCGATACTGCCAGGGGCCGTGAATACTTTTGCTGGTGGCATAGGCAATTTTTTCCGGAAAGCCGGAGGCATAGGACAGATAGTAAATGTCGCCACGTTTATGCACCCATAAGGCTTCAGTAAAATCGGGCACATCGATGGTGTTAATAGGGCCATCCAGTTCCATCATATTGTCTTTCAGCTTGGCGTAGCGTGCCTTGGTATTACCCCAGAACAGATAGGACTGGCCGTCATCGTCGGTAAATACCGCCGGGTCAATATCATCCCAGTCAATCTTGGTGTCGGTGGTCATATCATTGGTAATGAGTGCCTTACCTAAGGCATCTTTAAACGGCCCCAGCGGGCTGTCGGCCACGGCAACACCGATAGCAAAGCCGTTAATAGTGGCGTGGCGCACGGTAACAAACCAATAGAACTTACCATTCTTTTCAATCACATGTGAGGCCCAGGCATCGCCTTTGGCCCATTTAAAGTCTTTGGTGCTGAGTTTAGGGCCATGGCGCTGCCAGTTCAGCATATCGGTCGATGAAAACACCAGCCAGTCATGCATGACAAAAAAGCCTTTGTTGTCTGGTGCTTCATCATGGCCGGTGTACAGGTATACGGTGTCATTGTGCACTATCGCCGCCGGATCGGCGGTGCGTATGTCCTTGAAAATCGGGTTAGCGCTGGCAGCCAGTGCCCAGCTTAAGCCCAGTAGCAGTAGTAGAGTTTTCATAAGCCCCCTGTCGGTATTTGTAATTGCCATATTTGAATTATAGTATTACTAATTAGCTGCTTTGACAGCTGTTTTACCCCATTGGCACCTTGCTGATTTTGCTGCCGGAGAAAAAAAATCACTTGTAACCTTTCCAAGGTTTTAGTATTAGTAATACAATAATATTAAATTAAGCTATTGCGAGATGCAACCATGGCAGATAACGACGACAAAAAGAGTGGCAACAACACAGTATTACGTTCAGCAAGCTGGTTCGGTACTAATGACAAAAACGGTTTTATGTACCGCAGCTGGATGAAAAATCAGGGTATTCCGGATCACCACTTTCAGGGCAGGCCGGTTATTGGTGTCTGTAATACCTGGTCAGAGTTAACGCCGTGCAATGCCCATTTTCGGGAAATTGCTGAACGGGTAAAAAATGGTATTCGTGAAGCAGGTGGTATTCCGGTTGAGTTTCCGGTGTTCTCCAACGGCGAGTCGAATTTACGCCCTACTGCTATGCTGACCCGTAACCTGGCGGCGATGGATACTGAAGAGTCTATCCGCGGTAACCCGATAGACGGCGTAGTGCTGTTGGTGGGCTGTGATAAAACCACCCCGGCGCTATTAATGGGTGCTGCCAGCTGCGACTTGCCCACCATAGTGGTGACCGGTGGTCCTATGTTAAATGGTAAACATAAAGGCCAGGATGTTGGCTCCGGTACCCTGGTGTGGCGGATGCACGAGGATTTAAAAGCCGGCAATATCGATATGAACGAGTTTTTAAGTGCTGAAGCCGGCATGTCACGCTCAGCAGGTACCTGTAATACTATGGGCACCGCCTCTACCATGGCCTGTATGGCGGAGTCGCTTGGTACCAGCCTGCCACATAATGCCGCTATTCCGGCGGTGGATTCGCGCCGTTATGTGCTGGCGCATCTGTCCGGCATGCGCATTGTTGAGATGGTGCATGAGGATTTACGTCTGTCGAAAATTCTGACCAAAGAGGCGTTTTTAAATGCTATCCGCACCAATGCTGCGATTGGTGGCTCAACCAATGCCGTGATCCATTTAAAAGCTATCGCCGGGCGGATTGGCGTAGATTTAAGCCTGGACGACTGGGAACATGGCCGCGGTGTGCCGACCATTGTGAATTTACAACCATCCGGCAAATATCTGATGGAAGAATTCTACTACGCCGGTGGCTTACCGGCCGTGCATCGCCGGCTGGGTGAGCTCGGTGTGCTGACAAAAGACGCGCTGACGGTAAACGGCAAAACTATCTGGGACAACGTTAAAGACGCGCAATGCCATAACGATGATGTGATCCGGCCATTGGATAACCCGCTGGTGGCGAACGGTGGCATCTGTATCTTACGCGGTAATCTGGCGCCACGTGGTGCGGTATTAAAGCCCTCTGCCGCCAGCCCGCATCTGATGAAGCACCGTGGTAAAGCGGTAGTATTTGAAAACTTTGATCAGTACAAAGCACGCATTAACGACCCTGAGCTGGATATAGACGAAAACAGCGTGATGGTACTGAAAAACTGTGGCCCGAAAGGCTACCCCGGCATGGCCGAAGTTGGCAATATGGGCCTGCCGCCTAAGGTGCTGAAAAAAGGCATTAAAGATATGGTGCGTATTTCTGATGCGCGGATGAGTGGTACCGCCTTTGGCACAGTAGTGCTGCATGTCACACCCGAAGCGATGGAACTGGGCCCGCTGGCAGCCGTGCAGGAAGGCGATTACATTCAGCTGGATGCCGAAAATGGCCTGTTGCAACTGGAAGTGTCGGATGCTGAACTGGCGGCACGGCTGGAAAAACTAAAATCAACTCAGGTCATTATGCGTACCGGTGGTTATATGGAAATGTATCGCGAGCGTGTACTGCAGGCCGATGAAGGCTGCGACTTTGACTTTCTGGTGGGTTGCCGCGGTGCCGCGGTACCGGCACATTCGCATTAAACATAATAAAAACGGCGCCTGCTACAGCAGGCGGTTAAACAGGGTTAGCTATGAAGTTAAGTAACAATTATCCCAGCTTGCGGGATAAAACGGTATTTATCACCGGTGGCGGTTCCGGTATTGGTGCTTGTCTGGTGGAGGCTTTTTATCGCCAGGGCGCCAAAGTGGCGTTTGTCGATATCCTCGAAGCAGAATCCCGGGCGCTGGTTAGCCGGTTACTGGCAATGCCAGATGATAGCCGCCAGTACGGCGAGTTGCGCTTTTATCCATGTGATCTGACTGATATCAGCCTGCTAAAACAGGTTATCGGCCAGACTGAGCAGGACTTAGGTGCCATTGCGGTGCTGATCAATAACGCCGCCAGTGACACCCGGCATCACTTTTTGGACGTAACCGAGGAGTACTGGGATCAGCGCATGCAAATTAACCTGCGCCATCAGTTTTTCGCCATTCAGGCAGTGTATCCGCAGATGAAAAAACTCGGCGGTGGCTCAGTGATTAACCTTGGCTCGATGAGCTGGTACGAGAGCCAGGGTGGCATGCCGGGCTATACCAGCGCCAAAGCCGCCGTACTGGGTTTAACCCGGGGCCTGGCACGGGATTTAGGCCCGGATAACATCCGCGTTAATACGTTAACGCCGGGTTGGGTAATGACCGAGCGACAGTTAAGCCACTGGGTGACACCGGAAACGGCAAAGGACATTGAAAAAAACCAGTGTCTGAAAGACAGCGTGATGCCGGAAGATGTGGCGGCGATGGCATTGTTTCTCGCCTCTGACGACAGCAAACTTTGTACCGCTCAAAATTTTATTGTAGATGGCGGCTGGATTTAACCAGCTGCGCTAACTTAACAGGACCAAGATTATGCGTATTACCGGCAAACAACTGATTAACGGCCAATGGCTGGCAGGTGAAGCAGGGCAATATCAGGCCGTTAACCCGGCAACCGGCCAGAAAATAGCCCCAACATTAAGCTATGCCAGCAAGGCCCAGGTTGCCGCAGCGGTGGCCGCGGCAGAAGCTGCTGCCCCCATTTTTGCCACTACCAGCGCCGCGCAACGGGCAGAGTTTTTACAGCGCTGCGCCGAGGAAGTGCTGGCGCTGGGCGATGAGCTGATTGAACGGGTGATGCAGGAAACCGGTTATCCGCGGGGCCGGGTGGAAGGCGAGCGCGGTCGTATTTGCCATCAGTTGCGCTTATTTGCCAGCTCCATTCGCACGGGGGATTATCTCGATATCCGCATTGACACGGCTATGCCTGAGCGCCAGCCATTGCCACGGCCCGATATCCGCTTTATTAACCAACCACTGGGGCCGGTAGTGGTATTTGGCGCCAGCAACTTTCCGTTGGCATTCTCGGTCGCCGGTGGCGATACCGCTGCAGCGCTGGCAGCAGGCTGCCCGGTGCTGGTAAAAGGCCATAACTCCCACCCCGGCAGCTGTGAGTTAGTGGCGCAGGCGTTGGATAACGCCGTTAAAGCCTGTGGTTTACCCGCTGGTGTATTCTCGTTATTAATGGGCTCGGGCCGGGAAATCGGCTCTGAGCTGGTAGTAGCACCAGCCGTGAAAGCAGTCGGTTTTACCGGCTCACTGGCCGGAGGTATGGCACTGTTTAAACTGGCCAATAACCGGCCGGAACCGATACCGGTATTCGCCGAAATGGGCAGTGTTAACCCGGTGGTATTTCTGCCGCAGGCGCTACAGCAATCAGGCGCAGCACTGGCTCAGGGCTATGTCGCCTCATTAACCCTGGGCTGTGGTCAGTTTTGTGTTAACCCCGGCGTCGCTGTAGCGCTAGCCGGGCCAGAGCTGGACAGCTTTTTGCAAAGCGCGGCCGAGGCGCTGGCGAAAACGCCGGCTGGGGTGATGCTGAACGACAATATTGCCGATGCCTATAACAAAGGCGTGGCTGAACTGGCGGCGCAGCCTGGCGTTAGCGTTGCCGGCAGCGGCGCAGCCGTTACTGCAGAGCAGGGCTTTTATACTCAGGCACAGTTATTTAAAGTGGCTGCAACCACCTTTCTGGCCAACCCGCATTTACAGGAAGAAGTGTTTGGCCACACCTCGGTGGTAGTGGTCTGTGACGATAACAATCAGTTGCTCCAGGTAGTGAGTAGCCTTAAAGGCCAGCTAACCGGCACTATTCACTGCACTGAGCCGGAATTGGCCGGGCAAAGTAAACTGGTGCAGTTGCTGCGCAGCAAAGTGGGCCGGTTGGTGATTAATAACTTCCCGACGGGAGTGGAAGTATGCGATGCGATGATGCATGGCGGACCTTTCCCGGCAGCGACCGATGCCCGTTTTACCTCGGTAGGGACGGCGTCAATTGCCCGTTTTATCCGGCCAATCTGTTTCCAAAACTACCCACAGGCACTGTTACCGCAAGAGCTGCAAGATGGCAATCCGCTGCAAATCTCGCGGCTGGTCAATGGTGAGCGTACTACTGCTGCGGTAGCGAGCGCCAGCTAATGGCAGCGGTAATGTCAGTCAGCAGCCGTGAGCTGGCGCATCCTGCGTTGGCGCAAACCGTGCAGCTGATCACGCTGGATAATGGCAATGGCTTAACCGCTACGCTGTCGACGCTGGGGGCCGGCATCTGGTCGGTTACCCGGCTTGATGAAAGCGGTACAGCGGCCGAACTGGTGCTGAACTATCAGGATCCGGCGCAGTGGGCCACTAACCGGTATTATTTTGGCGTGAGCATTGGCCGGGTGGCCAACCGCATTGCTGACGCTGCTTTTGTGTTGGATGGTAAACTGGTCAGATTGCGTGCCAACGAGGGCACCAACCAGCTGCATGGCGGGCCGGAAGGGCTTGGCAGTCGTTTTTGGCAATACCGTACTGAGCAACAGGCCGACAGCGTGGCGGTGATATTCAGCTGCCACAGCGCTGCTGGCGATCAGGGCTTTCCCGGCAATGTGGCGCTGGAAGTCTGCTACCGGCTTAACCGCAACAACGAGCTGAGTATCGACTATTACGCCACTACCGATAAGCTTACGCCGTTATCGTTAACTAATCATTGTTACTGGAACCTGGCGGCTACGCCGGGGGCCGATGTGCTGGGGCATACGTTATGGCTTAACGCCGGCCATACCTTGCAGGTTAATGAGCAATTGGTACCCGATGGCAACTTACTAGCGGTAGCAAACACGGCTTTTGATTTTCAGCAGGCCAAAACTATTGGCCGCGATATAGCGCAACTTACTAATGGCTATGATCATTTTTTTGTGTTGAATAACATCAATAAACAGCAGCCACAACTGGCGGCTGTGCTGACCGATCCGGGCTCAGGCCGGGCGATGGACATTCTGACCACCGAGGCCGGTATTCAGTTTTACAGCGGTAATTTTCTTGATGGCAGCCTGAACGGTGCCGATGGGTTGCCGCTTACCAAATTTGCCGGGCTTTGTCTTGAAACCCACGCTTACCCGAATGCCGTTAATCTGCCACAGTTTCCATCGATTTTAATTACACCGGCGCAGCCTTACCGGCAGCGCACTATACATCGTTTTTATACACAGAGGATAAGCTAAACCGCCAAGCGCGAAAGCAACGGGGCACAGACCCCGCTTCGCAACACGATGCACGGCAAACCCGGGCATCGCACAATAAATAATGTAGCCGGGATACCCGGTAAACAGGGGCAAGGTATGAAAATTAAACGTCTGTTAGGCGCCAGCGCTATGTTGGCACTATCTTCTTCATTGACGCTAGCTTCTTCGCTGGCACTATCATCTTCAGTGATGGCCACCACCATCGGCTTTTCGCAGGTGGGGTCAGAAAGTGGCTGGCGCAGCAGCTTCAGTGAGTCAGTTAAGCAAGAAGCCGCCGCGCGCAATATCGATTTAAAATTTGCTGATGCGCAGCAAAAACAGGAAAACCAGATCCGCGCTGTACGTAGTTTTATTGCCCAGCGGGTCGATGCCATTATTATTGCGCCGGTGGTGGAAACCGGCTGGGCGCCGGTGTTGCGCGAGGCCAAACGGGCCCGTATTCCGGTAGTGATTGTCGATCGCAATGTACAGCTGAATGACGACTCGTTATTTTTAACCCGCATCGCTTCCGATTTTACCGAGGAGGGCCGCAAAATCGCCCGTTGGCTGATGCAAAAAACCGACGGCAACTGCACCATTGTCGAACTGCAAGGCACTGTTGGCGCCACGGCTGCCATTGACCGCGCCAAAGGTTTTAACGAAGTGTTGGCACAATACCCCGCGTCGAAAATTATCCGTAGCCAGACCGCTGAATTCACCCGTACCAAAGGTAAAGAAGTGATGGAGAGCTTCCTGAAAGCGGAGCAGGGCGGCCGCAGTATCTGTGCTTTATGGGCACACAACGATGAAATGGCACTGGGGGCAATTCAGGCCATTAAAGAAGCCGGCTTAAAACCGGGCCAGGATATCCTGGTGGTGGCGGTGGATGGCGTGCCGGATTATTTTAAAGCGATGGCGGACGGCGAAGCGAACGCCACGGTAGAGCTGGACCCACACCTGGGCGGCCCGGCCTTTGATGTGATTGCCGCTTACTTAAGTGGCGATAAAGCTATTCCCAAATACATCAATAATACCGGCGAGTTATTCAGCCAGGAGACGGCTGCGGCCGAATACCGGAAGCGTACTAATAAATAACTGACTGGCAGCCAGGGTGGCTGTTGCCCCCGCTGCCGCTAAGGACAGGAGCCATTTATGACCACGCCATCTCTGGTATTAGAGCTGAGACAGGTTTGTAAACATTTCCCCGGCGTTAAAGCGCTGCAAGATGTTGATTTTCGCCTGTTTGCCGGCGAAGTGCATGCTTTGCTGGGTGAAAACGGTGCCGGTAAATCTACCCTGGTTAAGGTAATGACCGGCGCGTTGGTCAAAAGCAGCGGTGAAATTTACTTTAACGGTCAAAACTGCAGCTTTAGCAATCCGGCTGCAGCGCAACAAGCCGGCATCAGTACCGTGTATCAGGAGGTGAATTTACTGCCTAACCTGAGCGTGGCGCAAAACTTGTTCCTCGGTCATGAGCCGAGCCGCTTCGGCTTAATTCAGCATAAAAAAATGCAGCAACAGGCGCAGCAATTATTGCAGCGCTTTTCGCTTAATATCGATGTCAGCGCGGCATTGGCGCAGTACTCTGTCGCCGTGCAGCAGCTGATTGCCATTGCCCGTGGTGTGGCGATGTCGGCCAAAGTACTGGTGCTGGACGAGCCGACCGCCAGCCTGGATAGCGGCGAAGTGCAGATGTTATTCGAGGTAATGCGTCAGCTGCGTCAGCAGGGTGTGGCGATAGTGTTTATTACCCACTTTCTCGATCAGGTGTATCAGATAAGTGATCGGATCACCGTGCTGCGCAACGGCAGTAAAGTAGGCGAATACCTGGCGGCCGACTTACCGCGCAGCCAGCTGATTGAAGCCATGCTGGGCAAAGAGTTGCAGCAACTGACGCAGCAGCCGGCGACAACCAGCGCAGCAGCCGATGTTAAGTCACTATTGGCCCTTAATAACATTGCGGTAACCGGCTCCATCAATGGCATTTCGTTAACGGTAGCACCAGGTCAGGCGGTTGGCCTGGCCGGTTTACTTGGCTCTGGCCGCACCGAAGTGTGCCGCGCAGTGTATGGCGTTGATGTACTCAGCCAGGGCGAGATCCAATTTGCCGGTAAACCCCTGCGCTTGCGCCAGCCCGCCGATGCGATCAAAGCCGGCATTGCGCTGTGTCCGGAAGAGCGTAAAACCGAGGGCATTATCGGCCCCTTATCCATTCGCGAAAACATTATGCTGGCGCTGCAGGCACGCCGTGGCTGGTGGCGCTACTTAGCGCCTAAAAAGCAGCAGCAACTGGCGGCGCTGTATATCGACAAATTGCAGATAGCAACGCCGGATGCCGAGAAACCGATTGAACAACTCAGTGGTGGCAATCAGCAAAAAGTGATCCTGGCGCGCTGGCTGGCCATTGACCCGCAACTGCTTATTCTGGACGAGCCTACCCGCGGTATTGATATCGGTGCCCATGCCGAAATTCTGTTACTGATCAAAAGCCTGTGTCAGCAGGGGATGTCGTTACTGGTCACCTCGTCTGAGCTGGAAGAACTGGTCGCTTTTGCCGGTAAAGTGGTGGTGCTACGCGACCGGCAAAAAGTGGCAGAACTCAGCGGCGATAGCATGACCGCACAACATATTATGCAGGCCATTGCAGAGGGATAAATGAAACAGACTCAAACTTGTGCCGACAACTTGCAACAGGCGCGGCTGGCTCGTTACAGCCCCGGCAGCATTAAAGCGTCGGCGCGTTATTTATGGCCCCTGGCAGCGTTAATCCTGTTATTGGCGGTGAACCTGCTGCTGGATGCCAGCTTTTTCCAACTCAGTGTTCAGGATGGCCGCTTATACGGCTCGTTAATTGATATTTTAAACCGCAGTGCGCCGGTAGCGTTGCTGGCCATTGGCATGAGCCTGGTGATCGCTACCGGCGGCATTGATTTGTCAGTCGGAGCTGTGATGGCTATCGCAGGTAGCATATGCGCGAATTTATTGCTGCAAGCCGATTTGCCGCTGGCACTGGTGATTCTGGCCGGGCTGGCCACCGGTATTGTCGCCGGATTGGTAAATGGCTCTTTGGTCAGTTATCTGAAAATTCAGCCGATTGTAGCTACCTTACTGCTGATGGTGGCCGGGCGCGGTGTTGCCCAGCTGATTAATCAGGGCCAGATTGTAACTTTTCAGCGGCCCGATTTTGCCTGGCTTGGCACCGGCAGCTGGTTAGGGTTACCGCTGCCAATCTGGCTGGTGATCGGCATGTTTGCTGTAAGCCAGCTACTGCTGCGCCGCACTGCACTGGGTTTATTTATTGAGGCGGTAGGCTGCAATGCGACCGCCAGTCGCTATCTGGGTATTAACGATAAGGCCATTAAGTTGTTCGTCTACGCTTTTGCCGGCTTTTGCGCTGCGCTGGCCGGAATGATCAGCACCGCTGATATTCAGGGCTCGGATGCCAATAACGCTGGTTTATGGCTGGAGCTGGATGCCATTCTGGCGGTGGTAATTGGCGGGGCGGCCCTGAGCGGTGGTCGTTTCTCGTTGCTGTTGTCGGTTATTGGTGTGCTGATTATTCAAAGCCTGAGTACCACCATTATTGTCAGCGGTTTACCGCCTAAATTTAACTTACTGATTAAAGCCCTGGTGGTGCTACTGGTGTTGCTGTTGCAATCAGCCACATTCCGCCGCCAGCTAAGCGGCTGGCTGCGGCCAAAAGGAGCTGAACTATGATGGCACTACGCTATTTGCCCCTATGGGTAACAGCGGCACTATTGTGTCTGTTGTTCGGTATTGGCGGCTGGCAGTTTGACGGCTTTGCCTCGCTGGCCGTGGTGACTAATTTGTTCAGCGATAACGCCTTTTTACTGATCGTCGCACTGGGCATGACGCTGGTGATCATCTCCGGTGGCATTGATTTATCGGTCGGTGCAGTGATTGCCCTCAGTGGCGTGGCGGCCAGTTTACTGATCAGCCAGTACCAGTGGCACCCGCTGCTGGCCTTTGCGCTGATCCTGCCATGCGCGGCGTTATTTGGTGCCGGCATGGGCGTATTAATCCACGTTTATAAACTGCAGCCCTTTATTGTTACGTTGGCAGGGATGTTTCTGGCGCGAGGCCTGGCCACCACCCTTAGTGAAGAATCGGTGGCGATTGAGCATAGCTTTTATGATGCAATAGCAGAATTTGGCTTTGCCCTGCCAGGTGGTGGCTGGGTTGGGGCGTCCACCATGATCTTTGTTGTCTTGTTATTGCTGGTGGTGCTGCTGATGCATTACAGCCGTTTTGGTACTTATGTCTATGCGCTGGGCGGTAATAGCCAGTCAGCTGAGCTGATGGGGGTGCCGGTAGCGCGAACCACTATCAGCATCTATGCCCTCAGCAGCATGCTGGCGGCGCTGGCCGGTATTGTTTTTACCTTTTACACTTTCTCGGGCTATGCGCTGGCCGGGGTGGGTATGGAGCTGGATGCCATTGCTGCCGTAGTGATAGGTGGCACCTTGCTAACCGGCGGCAGTGGCTTTGTGATTGGCAGCGTGCTGGGGGTGCTGCTGATGGGGGTGATCCAAACTTATATTATTTTTGATGGCAGCTTAAGCAGTTGGTGGACCAAAATTGTTATTGGCCTGCTGCTGTTCGGCTTTATTGTGCTGCAAAAAGTGTTAAGCCGACGTCCGGCATTAACAACTGCCGCCGGGAGTACCGGCCATGGCTAAACGCGAAAATCTGCAATTATTAGCCAGTATCAGCGTTAAAAACCGCCTGGGCGAAGGTATTTTCTGGCATGCGGCCAGCAGTAGTGTCTGGTGGACTGATATTCACGGCAAAGCTTTGTTTCAATTGCATTGGCCGGAGCAAACCCTGCGCCAATGGCCAGTACCGGAACGGATCAGCTGCTTTAGCTTATTAAACCCTGCTGATCCCATGGCCAGCCGGTACCCCTTACTGGTGGCCTTTGCGCCGGGGTTGGCGCTGTACCATCCTGATAGCGGGGCTACCTTGTGGCTGGCAAAGCCACAGCAGCTCAGCGGCAATCGCTTTAACGATGGCCGGGTCGACCGACAGGGCCGGTTCTGGGCCGGCACCATGGTAGAGCAGCCCGCTGCAGATAACGCTGCCAGCGGCAGTTTGTACCGGCTCGACCAACAGGGTTGTCAACAAATGTTAAGCGGCCTGCGTATCCCGAATGCACTGTGCTGGAACCGCGACAGCAGCCTGATGTACCACGCCGATTCCCCGACGCAGCAGATTAACCGCTACCGCTTTAACCCGGCAAGCGGCGATATTGGCAAAGCCGAACGCTTCGCCACCACACCAGCGGGTACTGAGCCGGATGGTGCCATTATTGATGCCGCTGAGCACTTGCTGTGTGCCTTATGGGGCGGCAGTGCCCTGGCGCGCTATGCGCCGGATGGTAGACTGACGGCGTTGTATTCGTTACCGGTATCACAGCCAACCTGCGTTGCGCTGGGCGGCGCTAAGCTGGATATTTTATTTGTGACCACCGCGACCGAAGGCTTAAGCGCTGAACAGCTTAGCCTGCAACCAGAGGCGGGCAATCTGTTGATTTACCAGTACCCCCACCATGGCTTAACCGAGCCACAACTGGCAGCAATGCCGTGGCAGCAATTGGCAAAACGCTTTGCCGGAGGTGCTAAATGAAGCTTTTACCATTATTAGTAGTATTAACCGGCATAGCAGGGCTAAGCGGCTGCCAGATAGCCCAAACGGAGCCTGCCAGTTTAACTGTGGCGCCGCAGCTGGCAGCAAATAACGAGGTGTCAGCGGCTTTTATTCCGCGCCGGGCCGACCCCTGGGTGTATAAAGCGGATAACGGTTATTACTTTACCTCATCGGTGCCGGAGTTTGATCGCATAGAGCTGCGTTTTAGTCCGGATATCGCCGGCCTGGCGCAGGCAGAGGCGACCACCGTATGGCGCAAAAAAGCCAGTGGGCCGATGAGCGCCAATATCTGGGCGCCGGAGCTGCACCGGATTGACGATGTCTGGTATTTGTATGTTGCTGCCGGCGAGGCGGAGCGACCGTTTCAGATCCGTATGTATGTGCTGGCTAACAGCGCTGCTGATCCAAGGCAGGGGCAGTGGCAGGAGCTGGGCCAGATGCAAAGCGCACTGGACAGTTTTTCACTCGATGCCACGGTGTTTGCCCATCGTGGCCAGCACTATATGGTGTGGGCGCAGCAGGATGCTGAGCGAAGCTACAACAGCGCCTTGCTGCTGGCAAAAATGGCGACGCCCGGCCGGCTGCAAGCACCGGAAGTGATTATCAGCCAGCCGGAATTCGGCTGGGAGCAGCAGGGCTATAAAGTGAATGAAGGCGCAGCGGTGCTGATCCGCCATGGCAAAATCTTTATCGCCTATTCGGCCAGTGCCACCGATCATCGTTATGCCATGGGGCTACTGTGGGCGGACGAAACTGCTGATTTGCTTAAGCCAGAAAGCTGGCACAAAGCGCCAGCGCCGGTATTTCAGACCCGGCCGGAGTTTAACCGCTACGGGCCCGGCCATAACAGTTTTGTGGTCGGCGATAACGGTGAAGATCTGATGTTTTATCATGCCCGCGACACTCAGCAGTTGCAGGGTTCGCCGCTTAGCGACGGCAACCGCCATACCCGTTGGCGGCAGATAGGCTGGTCGAGCGATGGTTTGCCGTTATTTAACGATCATTTACCCGACTAATCCATTGCTGGCAGCACGGTAGCACCAGGCTGTTACGGCGTTTTAGCGGGATTTTTTCGGCAAAATTTAAAAAGTAATATAATAATATTAGTAAGTGAAAGGGTGATTCTGTAGTAAACCAATGCAGCTAAATTACGTTGTTTTCGTCGCATGGTTTTGCCGGTTAACAGCAGCAGAGCTTACCCGCAATAACAACAAACGACAGGGGGGATGATATGAAACAACTTAATACCAATATTTTTTCGCTAAGCCTGCTTACCACGGCGTTGTTGCTGGGGGGCTGCGGGGATGCCAATAATACGCCGCCAGCGGCCGTGGCTTTTCCGCCAGCCTCAAACGTGCCGCCTGTGGTGGTAGCTGGTCCCACTTTTACCGATGTTAGTGTGCATGACCCATCAGTCACCAAAGTCGGCGATACCTATTATGTGTTTGGCTCGCACCTGGCGGCGGCAAAATCGACTGATCTGATGGTGTGGTATCAGGTGGCGGAAGGGGTAAACAGTAATAATCCGTTATTTGATGATGTGCTGGCGGAATTGCAGGAAACCTTTGCCTGGGCGCAAACCGATACCTTATGGGCCACCGATGTGATTCAACTGGCAGATGGCAAGTTCTATATGTACTACAACGCCTGCAAGGGCGACTCGCCCCGTTCGGCGTTGGGTGTGGCGGTGGCCGATAATATTGAAGGGCCTTATGTTAATAAGCAGATTTTGCTGAAATCCGGCATGTGGGACGAAATCAGTGAAGACGGCACGATTTACAACGCCCTTATTCATCCGAATGTCGTCGATCCGCAGGCCTTTTTTGATAAAAACGGCAAGCTGTGGCTGGTATACGGCTCCTATTCCGGTGGCCTGTTTATGCTGGAACTGGATCCGGCCAGCGGTTTAACGCTGCCGGGGCAGGGTTACGGTAAACATCTGATGGGCGGCAACCACAGCCGGATTGAAGGCGCTTATGTGCTGTACAGCCCCGATAGTGATTATTACTACTTGTTCAGCTCGTTTGGCGGCCTGGATGCCAACGGTGCTTACAATATGCGGGTGGCCCGAGCCACCGCACCGGATGGCCCTTATCTGGATGCACTGGGTAATGAGATGACAGCGGTAAAATCAGACCCGGCATTGCCGCTGTTTGATGATGCGTCGATTGCGCCCTTTGCCCAGAAAATTATGGGTAACCATTTGTTTGTCCGTGGCGCCGATGAGCCGGGTGTCGGCCCGGGTCATGGTTATGTATCACCCGGCCATAACTCAGCCTATTATGATGCAGCGACCGGCCAGTATTTTTTGCTGTTCCACACCCGCTTTCCGGATCAGGGCGAGCAACACCGGCTAAGAGTCCATCAGTTTTTTATCAACAAAGATGGCTGGCCGGTCGTGGCCCCGCACCGCTATGCCGCGCTAAATACCTCAGCCACCGAGCTGAGTGCCACTATTAGTGAAGAGGAAGTCGCAGGGCAATATAAGTTTATTAATCACGGTAAGGATATCTCTGCCAGCATCAAACAATCGCAGCTTATCACCCTAAGCGCCGATGGCACGATAAGCAGTGCAGCAAGTGGCAACGATAGTATCAGTGGCAGCTGGCACTTTGGCACTGAGCAGCAGATCACGCTGAACCTGGGTGATGACGGCCAGTATGAGGGCGTATTGTCACGCCAGTGGCACCAAACACCGTCGCAGTTTGTCGTGACCTTTAGTGCCCAGTCGGTGCAGGGTGTCTCGGTATGGGGCAGCAAACTGCCGTAAGTACGCAAAAGCCAGTCCGGTTGCCGGACTGGCTTTTTTTCAGCTGAGTAATATTAATCAATCTGCATTAAACGCACTTCATAAATACCGCCAGCGATGGAACCTGCATTCGCAACAAATTTCAGTTCTATACTATCGCCGGTGTTTAACAGCCGGGTTGGGATCGGGTAATCGACATGGTAAAAGTTATCGCCTTGCTCACCCGTCAGGCTGACATTGGCCAGCAACTGGTTATTTAGCAAAATGTGAAAATGCCGGTTGCTGTCAGCACCAAAATAAGTCAGCCGCAGCTGCAGTGCTTGCTGACCGCCGGTGTTTAGCCGGTAACTAAACCAACCGGCAGCATGGCGCCAGTGCCGGCCAAGATGAACCCCGGCGGAGGTTTTTTCCCCCTGAAACTGATGATCGGCTTCCGGCTGTTGCTCGCCCGGGCGGATCAGATCAATGGTTCGCTGTGCTAACTGGGTCTCCTGCTGCGTTTGCTGGCGCAGGTTTTGCTGTTGCAACTGCCATTGCGGCGCCGTGCTGCGCGGAAAATATAAGGTATAGCGGCTGTCGTGCAACCTGAAAAACGGCACCAGCTCTAACGGGCCCTCAACACCGGCCAGCACTGCTTCGCCGCTGGTAAAGGTTAGCGGCTTGCCGGCCACCGGCTTAATATGGCGGATAAAATCCGGGTTATCGCTGATAAAGGTGGGGGTTTGCTCTATCGGGCATTGTGTGCCACTGGCAATATGGCCCATCCGGCTGCTGTCGGCAATAAAATTAAGCTTATCCTGTAGCTGGCTGCGGGCGGCCAGCACTATAGGGCCGTGCAAAATAGCATAGTGGTCGCTGCCATCCGGCAGTTGCTCCAGCGTGGTTTGCATTGGCAGGGTAATCGCCAGCTTATCGCCTTTACGCCAGTGGCGCTGCAGGCGCAGATAGCCTGGCGTGGTTGCGGTAAATTTCACAGCTTTGCCGTTCAGGGTCAGCTGCAGCTTACCGGCCGCCCACTGTGGATTGCGGATATTCAGGCCGAAGGTACCGCCTTGTTCTATCGTGATCACGCTGCTGTCCGCATCCGGAAAAGCAGTGCTCTGGCGCAGTTTCACTGCCTGTTGACTCCAGTCCAGGCTGGAATCGACAAACAAATTCACATACAACTCTTTGCCCTGATGGGCATAAATCATTTCGCCGTATTTAGCATGGTTTTCAATGCCGGAGCCAACGCAGCACCACATGGTGTGCTCTGGCGACGAATACACCCGGTAGTGGTTGGGCCGCATGGGCGTAAAATACACCAGGCCGCCATGCTCCGGGTGCTGCGACGATAAAATATGGTTATACAGCGCCCGTTCGTAGTATTCCATATAGCGCGGTTCCGGCGTGCGCTGATATAGCAGCTTGGTTAGCTTTAACATATTGTAGGTATTGCAGGTTTCCGGCCCTTCGACATCGCTGAGCATGCTGCTGAAATCGTCTGACGGGTGAAAATGCTCGCGCACACTGTTGCCACCTATGGCAACACTGCGTTTATTTACTACCTGCTGCCAGAACAAATCGGCGGCCTGGTACCAGCTGTCGTTGTTCGTTTGGCCGGCAAGACGCGCCATGCCAATAATTTTCGGGATCTGGGTATTGGCATGCAAACCGTCCAGCGTATCTTGTTGCTGTAACAGCGGCTGCATAATCCGCAGTTCGGAAAAGCGCAGCGCCAGTTGCAGGTATTTTTTATCGCCGCTAAGTGCGGCCACTTTGGCCAGAATATCGTTCATGCCGCCATATTCGGTGACGAGCATTTGCTGCAGTTGCTGATCGCTCAGTTGGCTGGTTAATTTAAGCGCCCAGTTGCTCAGTTGCAGCAACATCTGCTTCGCCTGCTGATTCCCTGCATAGACGTAAGCGTCATGCAGGCCGGCGAAGGTTTTATGCAGGTTGTACCAGGGCACCCATTGCTTATTTAGCACAAATAAATCAGCGTCAATCTGGCCCCGGCTGATTTGCTGCCAGCTGGCTTTGCCACCGGGAATACCGCCCAGGTAGCCATCGCCATGTTGTTGCTGGTAGCGGTGCAGCTCGTTAATCATATAATTCAGTCGCTCGAGCAACTGTAGCTCGCCACTGGCGCTGTACATTAAGGCCAGCGCGCTGAGGTAATGGCCGCCAATATGGCCATCCAACCCGGTACTTTCCCAGTTAGGGTAAGGCTCGGCCACCGGTGCCAGCCCGGCTTCACGCCGGTACGGTGCCAGTAAGCGGTCCGGGTTCATCGCCATCAGGTAGCCGATGTTGGTTTGCTGCGCCTGATAAAAAGGCCCGCTGTGCAGCCGAACCTGATTAAGCGAAAATGTATCAACTGCAGCGCGCACCGGCAGTACCAGCAGTAACATACACAGGCTAAGCAAAGCTTTCATCTTGCTTCCTCACTCAGAGTTAAACTTCACGCCTCTGACGCTTTGCCAAATAGCGGCATGCCGTTGTTATCCCAGCGTATGGCTTTAACATAAGTATGGCGGTTTGGATCCCATAACGGGTCGCCAACAATTTCGGTATAGGTGCGGGCGTGGTATACCAGCATATCGTGCCGGCCATCTTCTGATACAGTAAAGCTGTTATGGCCCGGGCCATAAACACCATGTTCAAAGCAGCTTTGCAATACCGGCTGTGGCGATTTATGCCAACTGGCGGGGTTTAGCAGGTCGGCATTTTCATCGGCCCACAACAGGCCAATACAGTAGTTTTCATTGGTGGCACTGGCTGAGTAAGTTAAAAAGATTTTACCGTTACGCTTGAGCACAGCGGGGCCTTCATTAACCGAAAAACCGCGCGTTTCCCACTCCAGCTCAGGTTTGCTCAGCATAACCGGCGCACCGCTTAACTTGTCTGGTGTGTCCATCGTGGCAATATATAAATTGCTGTTGCCTTCGATGGCGTTATCTTTCTGCGCCCAAACATAATACAGCTGGTCATGGTGGCTAAAAGTGGTGGCATCCAGGCAAAAGGTGTCGATGCCGCTGTCGAGCTGGCCGACAAACTGCCACTGCCCGGCCACCGGGTTGGCGTCAGTGCAGCGCAGCACATACATCCGGTGCTGAAACAGCTTATTTTTAATTTCGCGGCTGGGCGCGGCGGCAAAATAAATATACCAGGCGCCCTGGTTAAAGTGGATTTCCGGCGCCCAAATCAGCTCAGAGCAGGGGCCGCTATCCGGTTTATGCCACACCGCTACAGCGGGCGCACTGGCCAGCTCGCTAATGGTTCTGGCGCGGCGCAGTTCAATCAGATCATAGGCCGGCACCGAAGCAGTGAAATAGTAAAAGCCGTCGCTGTGCTTATAAATGCAGGGGTCTGCGCGCTGTTCAATTAATGGCTGCTGTAATCTCACCGTAAACTCCTTAGATAATAGTGGGCTTAACGACACTGGTTTTCCCGATCAACTGTTGGTAATACTTGTCGGTAATGCGGTAGCGGAACATCAGCAAGCCCATCAGCAAGTGAAATACGCCCGGAATAATCGACAACATTAAGGCAATGCCGGTTAACGCCAGCGCACTTTGCGGTTGATCCGGTACATAGTTAAAGCTGGCCAGCAGGGTACCGACTAAAAAGCCGGCAACGCCCATACCGGCTTTCTGACAAAATGAGATACCACCAAAGGCCAGGCCGGACACCCGCTGACCGGTTTTGTCAGCACCATAATCAACTGCCTCCGGTAACGCCGACCAGAACACCGGGGCGTGTAAATCGACGACAAAGGACAACAGAAAATACAACACAAAGGCCAACATCACATCGCCGGGGCTGACCAGCAGGTATAACAGTACACTTAGTATCGCCACTAAAATCTGGCTGTAGCGAAACAGTTTTACCTTGCAGTAACGCTTGGTGATCCAGGTTGAGGCCACCATTGCCAGGATTGCTGCAGCTACTCCGGTCGATAAAAACGCCGACAACATAGCGGCGTCGCCACCGAGGTAATATTTGGCGTAATAAGCGGCGACAGAGCCGCGTACCACATAGCCAATAGTGCCGGTAACGCAGACTGCGCACAGCACCAGCCATTGATCATTTCTCAGCAGATATCTCAGCTGCTGGCGAAACGGCATGGTTTCCACTTTATGCTGGATACGTTCGGTCGTGGTAAAAAAGCAGAATAAAAACAGCAAGGTGGCCATTAATGCCATCACCCCCATCGCCGACTGATAGCCACTGGCTAAATCACCTGCGCCCCAATGTTTCGCCAGGATAGGCACTATAATGGTTACCAGAAAGGCGGCGACTTTGGCAAAAAACAAGCGGTAACCGTTGGCCGACAAGCGATCTTTCGGGTCGTCTGTCAGCACACCAATAATAGAAATATACGGAATGGTGACTGCGGTAAAAATCACTGTAACCAGAATATAGGTAGCATAGGCCCACACCAGTTTACCGTTGTAGTCCCAGTCGGGTGTGCTAAAGGTAAGGTAGACCGCTATACCAAAGGGTACCGCCAGAAACAGGAAATAGGGCCGGTAGCGGCCCCAGCGCGTGGTAAAACGGTCGGTAATCATGCCCATCAGCGGGTCGGTTACCGCATCGACCAGCCGTACTACCAAAAATAACACTGCTAAATCAGCCGGCTTTAAACCAAAAATATCGGTGTAGAAGAAGGTGATAATCAGCATCATTGATGACATCACCACATTAACCGCCATATCGCCGGCACCAAAGCCAACTTTCTCCAGCACGGAAAGTTTCTGAGTCTGCATAAAATCCCCTGTCGGTTCCGACACCACGCGGCAGGTTCTGGCCTGTAATTATTCCTGCGTAGTAACGGTTTTTATATTTTTTTATTCACAAAACCACCGCCTTGTAGTTGGTTGAGTTTTGCACTGCGAATTAATATATGATAAATAGTAATACAATACTACTAAAATAGAAGTGGATGTCTACCACCTTTTGGTGGCGGCAATCTACAGCCAAAAGGAGGCTTAGATGTTAAACGGGGTAACGACAGCAAAGTGGTTAGTGCACGTGGGCAGGGTTTCAGCTCTGGCCTTGTTATTAACCGGGCAAACAGCCTGCGCAGATGAACAGCAAGCACTGCCACAACTCAGTATCCATGATCCGGTGATGACACAGCAAGATGGCCGCTTCTATTTATTCAGTACCGGGCCGGGTATTACCTATTATCACTCCGACGATATGTTGCAGTGGCAACTGGCCGGCCGCGTATTTGCCGGCGAACCACAGTGGGCTAAACAGGTAGCGCCAGGTTTTGATGGTCATATCTGGGCGCCGGATATTTATCAGCATAACGGCAAGTTCTATCTGTATTACTCGGTATCCGCTTTTGGCAAAAATACCTCGGCCATTGGCGTGACTGTTAATAACACCCTGGATAAACGCAGCCCGGATTACCGGTGGCAAGACCAGGGCATAGTGCTGGAGTCGGTACCGCAGCGCGATTTATGGAATGCGATAGACCCGAATATTATTGCCGATGACAACGGCGATATCTGGATGAGCTTTGGTTCCTTCTGGGGCGGCTTAAAGCTGGTGAAACTGGCCGATGATTTAGTCTCACTGGCACAGCCGCAGCAGTGGCATACCATTGCTAAAGCACAGCGCCCGGCTTTTATTGATGACGCTGAGCCGGGGCCGGGCGAGCTGGAGGCGCCTTTTATCTTTAAACAGCACGGTTACTACTATCTGTTTGTCTCGTACGGTAAATGCTGCCGTGGTGCCGACAGTACCTACCATCTGGTTGTGGGGCGCTCAGAACAGGTAACCGGGCCCTATCTGGATAAAAACGGTAAATCGCTGAATGAAGGCGGCGGTACTGTGCTGCTCAAAGGCAACCGCGACTGGCCGGGTTTAGGCCATAACAGTGCCTATAGCTTTAACGGTAAAGATTATCTGGTATTTCATGCCTATGAAGCGGCCGACAATGGCCTGCAAAAACTAAAAATAGCCGAAATGAGCTGGGATGACGCCAAATGGCCACTGCTGAGTGACAGCGTGCTGGACGACTATCGCAGCGTATTACTAAGCACAGAGCAAAAATAGCGCTTATTTAAAGCGACAAAATAACGGGGATAGATAATATGCATAATGTTAAGCCGATATTAAAGCCGGCATTACTGGCCAGCGCTATAGTGCTGTCACTAAGCGGCTGCCAACAATCGCTGGATCCGGCAACTGACGTTAATAATGCTGTGGTCAGTGATGCCTATGAAGGTCAGAGTTTTACCAACCCGTTGTATAACAATGGTGCCGATCCCTGGCTGGAATATTTTGACGGCAATTATTACCTGACCACCACCACCTGGACCTCGCAGTTGGTGATGCGCAAAGCACCCACGTTGGCCGGGCTGGCAGACGCTACCCCGGTCTATTTATGGTCAGAAACCGATCCGGCCCGCTGTTGTAACTTCTGGGCCTATGAGTTTCATCGTTTAAAGGGACCGGATGGCTACCGCTGGTACCTGATGTTTACCTCAGGCAAGCAGGAAAACCTGGATGGCCAGCATTTGTCGGTACTGGAAAGCGCCGGTGATGATCCTATGGGGCCTTATCAGTTTAAAGGCTCACCGATGCCGGACAGTTGGAATATTGACGGTAATTATCTGCAGCACAACGGCAAGTTATATCTGTTATGGTCAGAGTGGCAAGGCGATGAACAGCTGAATTGGATTGCCGAAATGGTTAATCCCTGGACCATTACCGGGCCCGGAGTGGTGTTGTCGCGGCCAGAGCTGCCATGGGAAATATCCGGCCGTAAAGTGAATGAAGGCGCTGAAGTGTTAAAACGGAACGGCCGCACCTTTGTGGTGTATTCAGCCAGTTATTGTGACACGCCGGATTACAAACTCGGCTTGCTGGAGCTGACAGGTGATGACCCGCTGAACCCTGCTGACTGGAAAAAATATGACAAACCGGTATTTGAACGGGCCAACGGCGTTTACGGCCCCGGCCACAATGGCTTTTTCAAATCACCGGATGGCAGCGAAGACTGGCTGGTTTACCACGGTAATAACAAAGAAACCGATGGCTGCAGTGCGACCCGCTCGTTACGGGCGCAGTCGTTTAGCTGGCACAATGACGGCACGCCGGATTTTGGCCAGCCGGTACCGGAAGGCCGGGTGATGGCGGCACCGTCCGGTGAAAACGGCCCGTTAACGGCAGTGCCGCAAGGGGCTGACTGGTTACTGCGTAACGGCCAGGGCCAATGTCTGAGCGTGGTGGATGGTGCCCCGGCGGCTGTTAATTGCTCTGCACAGAGTGCCTTAAAAGTAGACCCAACCATGGGCGAATATTACCGTTTAGTGACCCGGCAGGGCCAGTATATCGGCCTTGGGCTTGATGGTGCGGCTGAAGCCGGGCCATGGCGCAATAAAGTACGCCAGCAGTGGCGTTTTGCGGCAACTGAGACAGCTGCCTGGCAATTAATCAATAAAGCCGGTGATACGGCGTTGCAAATACCAGGTTGTAATACAGAGCAAGGGTGTAGCGACTGGCAATTACTCCCAGCCGGCAAGGTGGCTATCAGCAGTAGCCAAAGTGGTAAGGTGTTATCAGTTGCAACCGGGCAGCCTGCCGGCGCGGTAAAAGTCAGCCAGACAGGTTGGCAAAACCGGCCCGATCAGCACTGGCAGTTTAGCCAGACCGAGCAAGGCACCTTGCAACTGCGTAATGCGACCAATGCTGAGCTTTGTATGGCAGTAGAAGCGGAGTCGCTGGCGGCAGGTGCGCCGGTGGTGATGGCTGCCTGCGATGCCAAAGCCAGCCACTGGTTATTGCAACCCAATAGCTACGGCAGCATGCGGCTGGTGTCAGCACATAGTAAAGAGGTGTTGGAAGTACCAGCCTGTGCGCTGGCGGATGATACTGAATTAAAACAGGCGCCACTGGCAGCAGACAGCTTTTGTCAGCGCTTTCATATCCGCGCCATTAACTAACCCCCGGCAGCAGAGCCGCTTTGGGCTCTGCTGCCAGATCACAGGTGATTAAAAATGACAGCTTCATCTATACCAGACGCTGCTGCCCCGGCCTCTGAAGCAGAACAACCTGCGGCCGAGCCGCAAGCTGAACTGGAGCAGCAGGTTGAGTTAGGGTACAACTGACACAGTTTTTTTAACATAAACAAAAGCCCCTGACTTGCAGGGGCTTTTGTATTAGTGCAGCTACATTACAGGCTGTAACGGAAACCCAGCGCAAAGGTCCGGCTAAACAGCGAGGAGCCAAAGTTATGCGTTGACGGATACTCGTAGTAACTCTGGAAAATTTCGTTAGTCAGGTTAGTGGCATCAAACGTCAGCATCAGATTGTCAGTAACATGGTAACTTAACTGAAAGTCGAGGCTTTTTTCCGGATTACGGTATATACCCAGCGGGTTGGCAAATTGCGCGGCTTCGTAATTATTCAGGAAGTCTTCGCGCCAGACATACGACAGCCGCATATCGAAGCGCTGTTTCTCATAAGCCAGCACTACGCTGTAAGATGAATCCGATACGCCGAATAATGGCGTGGTATCGGTGCCCACCACGTTGCCTTCACTGTCGGTAATCGGAATATCCTGAGTGGAGTCCAGCATGGTGTAGCTGGCTTGCACGCCAATACCGTCCAGTAAATCCGGTAAGCCTTTCGGGAAATACACCACACCTAATTCATAACCATCCAGTTTACCGTTTGACGCATTGTCCGGCTGGTTCAGGATATAGGGGTATTCGCCCTGGCCATCATCATGGATTACCCGGCGGCGAAAATCGACGACAAAGCCTTCAATGTCACGCTTAAAGGCGGTGGCGTACAGGGTGCTGCCTTCGGCAAAATACCACTCCAGCGACAAATCAAAATTTTTCGATTCTGTAGGTTCAAGCTCAGGGTTACCACCGCTGGCGGTGCCATAGCCAATATTGGTGACGTCGCGGACATAGTTGATGGTAGGGTTTAGTTGGGCGAATGCCGGACGGCGCAAAGTCTCGCCATAGCTGAAGCGGGCCAGTAAGTCGTCAGTCAGGTTGTAGCGCAGCATCAGGCTGGGCAGCACCTTGCTGGTGCCGGTTGAGGCCGTATTGCCGGCAAACGCCATATCGGTGTCAACATCTACATAGCGCAAGCCAAACTGGCCATCGAACAAACGCCCGCCAAGTTCAGTTTCAAAATTGGCCTGGGCATATAGCGCTGTGGTGCTTTCGGTAACTTCGAAAGTTTGCGCTAATATGCGCTGTTCACCCACAGCCAGGCTCGAGCCGGTTTCAGTGTTGTAAATAGTGCGGAACATATCGGCATTGTCGCGAATATAATAACCATTGGCAGATAACCAGGAGTCGGGGACATCAGACTCGCCATCAAAGAAACCGCGGTTAACATTCAACAAGCCTTCATAGCTGGCCAACTGGCAGGCGGCAGTGCCTGAGTTACACAAACCGGTATCTTGCAGCAGTTGGGCTTCTGAAGCTTTGCGCTTGTCATAGCGGCCACCAAAGCTGATATTAGTGATGATGCTGTTATGCAGCATGTAGTCTGCATCTAAGGTAAAGGTTATTGCATCACCCTCACGGCTATACGCCTGATCATAGAGCTGGGCCATGGCCCATTGATCCGGGGCGGTTAAATCGGTTGCCGGACCAAATTGAAAAGCAGGAAGACCGCCGCCACTGTTAAAGTCAACGCTGATGCTGTCTGCTACCCGCTCAGTACGCATCGCAAAAAAGCTCTCATCATATTGCGAGTCCTGATACACCACTTCAGAGCGTAGTTGCAGGTTGTCGCCAATCAGCCATTTTCCACCCAGTGCATAGACATAACTGTCTGTTTTTCCGGTGCTTAAATCACCACTGGTAAACATATAAGGTGAACCCACAGTGCGGGATTTAATAATATTGGTGCCTTCAAACAGGCTGATGTCCGGGTTATCGCCTAAATTGCCCCACCAGTCGACAAAGGAAAACAACAAGGAGTTATAAGACTCATTGCGAAAGCCATTGTAAAATGCTTCAAAGATGTATTCAGAGCTATCGTTAGGGGCAAACTGAAAAGCCACATTCACCGCGGGGCGCTCACGTTTACCGGTCAGATCGCTGGCAAACACTGCATCGCGCGATAGCAAATATTCGGTTGGCACGCCATTAACATCAAAGGTAGAGCCAGGTGCAAAGGGTAAACCGGCTTCTAAGCCCGGTTGCCAGATCGGGTTTTCTGCCGCCCGGCCATCGGTGCTGCGGATAATTTCATACGGCGCCCAGCCGGCAGGTGGGTTATTGGTGGCAAACGGCATCATGGCGCCGGCAGTAACACTCTGGTCGCGATAATGGGTTTCAGCGTAAGACAGGTTAATCAGCGCGCCAAAGCGGCTATCGCCAATATCCCAGTTATTACTGAATAAGGCGCTGATGTTCGGGTCGGTTTTATCCGTCTGATCAGAATAAATGCCGCGGCCGGCCAGCACCATTTTGCTGCTGTCAAAATCAAACGGCCGTTGGGTATGAATGTCAATCTGGCCGGCGATACCGGTTTCGATCAGGCTGGCAGAGCGGGTTTTATACACATCTACCCGGTTTAGCAGGCTGGCGGGAATGTCGGCCAGTGCCACTGAGCGGCCCGAAGCAGTAAAAATATTGCGGCCGTTAACGGTGGTAGTAACGTCATTTAAGCCGCGGATAGACACGGTACTGACTTCACCGGCACCGCGGTCTGTTACCTGTACCCCGGATAAACGTTGCAGGGCTTCCACTACGTTATTGTCCGGAAACTTGCCGATATCTTCCGAGATAATTGAATCGACGATCTGCATGTTTTCCCGTTTCAGATCAACTGAACGGGCCAGGCTGCCACGAATGCCTTTTACCAAAATAACTTCTACGTCATCTGGCGTTACTGTGCTGTCGTCACTGCTTTGCTGAGCGTATAACGGTTGAGCCGACAATGTTATCGCCATGGCGACAGCACTGCTTAAAACCGAAGGTTTAAACATGAGCATAACTCCCCTTGTCACTTATGTTATTGCCTTCCTGGCCAGAAAAAACTGACAATGGAGGCGTTTTTTTATGTGTTTTTCTTATTCGTGCTATTGTACGAATAATTAATTATCCTATTGTATGATTAATAGCCTGTCAACGAACTGCTGTAAAAATATCCAAATCCGGCCGTTGCTATTTAGCAGCGCAGCAAAAAGCCGCTGTTTGTGGCAAAATAGCCGGCTAATAATAAAAGGCTTACAAAGCAGGTGCGGCCCAATGCTGCTAATGATCGATAATTACGACTCTTTTACTTACAATCTGGTGCAGTATTTTGCTGCATTAGGCCAGCAGGTTATGGTGCGGCGCAACGATGATCTTACCGTGGCACAGATTGCCACACTGGCACCGGCGCATATTGTTATTTCGCCGGGGCCGAAAACTCCCGATGATGCCGGGGTGTCATTAAACGCTATTGAGCAATTTGCCGGCAAAATACCCATTTTGGGTGTCTGCCTCGGTCACCAGGCCATAGCCCGGGTATTTGGCGCGAAAGTGGTGCGCGCCCGTCGGGTTATGCACGGTAAAAACTCCTTGATCCGCCACAATAACCGCTCAGTATTTTCTGGCCTGGCAGACCCGTTGGATGTAACCCGTTACCACTCTTTGGTAGTGGAGCGTGGCTCTTTGCCCCCAGCGTTGATAGAAACCGCCTGGACAACCGATGCCGCAGGCCAGCCTGATGAAGTTATGGGTTTTATGCACTCCAATCTGGCGTTACATGGGGTGCAGTTTCATCCGGAAGCTATCTTAAGCCAACAGGGTAAACAGTTGCTGGCCAATTTTTTGCAGCTTAAGGTTTAATCCCCGGCGTAACTTGACTCAGCGCCCGCAGCGCTGCAGTATTGGCTGTTAGCAACTGCTAATGTAAATGGAATAAAGCAATAGTGAGCAGCCCTTCAACTTCTGCACCGCAAGAGCTGGTGCAACGTTTTTTCGATCAGTTAGTTGGCGTTAATCCGGATGCTAAGCGGCTGGGCTATCAGATCCGCGCCGGAGTACAAAATCCTGAACGTAAGTTGCTGGAAGTAGAAGCCAAAGCGCAACAACTGCGCGCTGCCGGGGCCCAGGCTAAAGCGCAATTTACTGAATTTGCTCAGGCGCACCTGCATGATGAGGTGGCCGATGAACTGGTGCGTCGGCTGTACAATATCGAACAGGTGATGGCGTCGGTGTTTGACGCCGGTGCGGGCTTTTATGCGCTGCTTGATCAGTTAAGCGCTAAAGCGGTGACAGTGAATAAGCTGGACCCGCTGATCTCAAAGGTGCCCTGGCTGGTGGAAGATTTATTGCGGCTGGTGAATCAGCCGCAGTACCGCAACCGCAGCCCATCAGGTGCTATGGTAAAAGATATCAAGACCGCACTGCGTTTTATCGGCGTAGAGAGCTTACAGCAAATTCTGCCGGTATATGCCATGCGCCGTATGTTGCCGCATTCGACCGATCCGTTCACGGCACTGAAAACCCGGTTATGGGACTATTCGCTGGCTGTGGCGATCGCAGCAAAGCGCTTGGCAGAGCACAGTGCTGAGCACCCTTATAATGCCTTTTGTGTCGGCTTATTCCATACCCTGGGCCATGCCGTTGTCACGCGTAATTATCTGCGCACTTATCAGCAGGTACGGCAAACTCAGCTGCTACAAGCAAGAGAAAGCCGCGATACGCAGTTAACTGATGCGCTGGACAAACTGGAGCCGGATGCCAGCTTCTTGTGTGAAAGCATGCATGAATTTGCCGCTGTACTCAGCGCCGATATTACCTCGCGCTGGCAGTTACAAGGCTTACCCTTGTGTCAAACGCTGGACCAGTTGGCAGAAGGCGTAGGCTTTGCCGGGTGCAGCCCCCTGGCCAAATTGGTGCAACAGGCGCAAACCTATGTGCAGTGGCAAGAGTTGCAGCGGCGCCAACTGATCTCGGATGCGGAAGCAAAAGCCTGGCTTAATGCTGTGCAGCTAAACGCAGAAAGCATTAATTTGCTGGCAAATACCAACTTAAAACGTCTTGGTATAGAAAACTGAGAAAAAAATCGCGCCATAAACATGCAGTTTGCGGCGTAGGGCGATTGATTGGGGTAGCGGTATGTCATCGCCCGTGGCGGCGTCTGGTTAGAAAAACCTCATCACGCCCGGCTTTTAGGCATAGTTGCGTACTTATTCATTTCGTGTGCAAATCTATCTGTAGCCCTTGTTTTTTCTGGCTTTGCGCCATGTTCGGGTGCAAGACAACCGTAGTTAAATCTGTAATAATGCCACGGTGCTCACAAAATAACGGGCAGTTCTGTCTATCTGTAGGATGATACCGGGCTGCACCCTGAACTATAAGAGGAACTGAATATGACTGCTCAGCCGCAGGTAAACCGCGCTCTGTTTGATGAAGTAATGGTACCTAACTACGCACCCGCCGGGATTATCCCGGTGCAGGGTAAAGGCTCACGCGTATGGGATCAGCAGGGCCGCGAATATGTCGATTTTGCCGGCGGTATTGCTGTGAGTAGCCTCGGGCATTGTCATCCTGCCCTGGTGAATGCAGTAAAAACACAAGCAGAGAAAATCTGGCATTTAAGTAATGTCATGACCAACGAGCCGGCACTGCGGTTGGCGAAAAAGCTGGTTGATGCCACCTTTGCCGACAAAGTGTATTTTGCCAACTCCGGTGCAGAAGCCAATGAAGCGGCGTTTAAGTTAGCGCGGCGTTGGGCACTGGATAAATTTGGTGCACAAAAAGACCAGATTATCTCCTTTGGTAAGAGTTTCCACGGCCGTACTTTCTTCACCGTAACGGTAGGTGGACAGGCTGCATATTCAGACGGTTTTGGCCCTAAACCAGGCGCGGTATTGCATGCAGAGTTTAATAACCTGGACAGCGTTAAAGCACTGATCTCGGACAACACCTGTGCCGTGGTGCTGGAACCGATTCAGGGTGAAGGCGGTATTATTCCTGCCAGCGCTGAGTTTTTGCAGGGCGTGCGCGACTTATGTAACAAACACAATGCCTTGTTGATTATGGACGAAGTACAAACCGGGGTGGGCCGTACCGGTAAGCTGTATGCGTATATGCACAGCGGGGTAACACCGGACATTCTGACCACGGCGAAATCTTTAGGTGGCGGTTTTCCGATTGGCGCCATGTTAACCACGGCAGACATTGCCGCGCACCTTAAGGTAGGCACGCATGGCAGCACTTATGGCGGTAACCCGTTGGCTTGTGCCGTAGCTGAAGCGGTATTGGATACTGTTAATCAGCCGCAAGTAATGCAACAGGTGCTGAGTAATGAACAACTGTTCCGCCGTGAACTGGCGGCAATCAATGAACAGTACCACGTATTTAGTGAAGTGCGTGGCCAGGGCATGTTGTTAGGCGCGGTACTGAGTGAACAATACAAAGGCCGCTCGCGCGACTTTTTCCTGGCTGCCGCCGAACATGGCGTGATGGCGCTGGTGGCAGGGCCGGATGTCGTGCGTTTTGCACCGTCCTTAGTGATTACGCCGGAAGATATTGTTGAAGGTATGCAACGCTTTGCGCTGGCAGTAAAGCAGGTAGTAAACAGCTGATACCGGCAATTAAGCAGCGTTAAGACTGCAAAATTTGAAGCTAAGGGGCCACTGGCCCCGAAAACTATAAAGCAAAAGTGGAGTAAGCGACGATGATGGTGATTCGCCCTATCCGTGCGGATGATTACCCGGCGCTGTATGATATAGCGGTGGAATCAGGCCATGGTTTTACCTCCTTGCCGGTGAATGATGAGTTGCTGATGCGCAAGATCAGCCGCTCTGAGCAGTCTTTCAGTAAGCCGGTAAGCCAACCCGGCGATGAAGGTTATCTGTTTGTACTGGAAGACACCGTTAGCGGTGAAGTCTGTGGTACCAGTGCGCTGGAGGCTGCTGTTGGCCTGGATGATGCTTTTTATCATTATCATTTGGGCAAGGTTGTGCACAGCTCACGCTCACTTGGCGTGTATAAAACGGTAGATATATTGACGCTGTGTAACGATTACACCGGTGTCAGTGAGCTGTGTACGCTGTTTTTACGCGAAAGCCGGCGTGAGAAAAACAACGGCCGTTTGTTGTCGAAAATGCGTTTTTTGTTTATGGCCGAATTTCCGCAGCGTTTTGCCGAGCGGGTCATTGCTGAAATGCGCGGTATATCGAACGACGATGGCAGCTCGCCATTCTGGCAGTGGCTGCAAGAGCATTTTTTCTCGCTGGATTTTCCCACCGCCGATTATCTTACCGGCATCGGCCAGAAGGTATTTATTGCTGAGTTAATGCCAAAGTATCCGATTTATGTCAGCTTACTGAGCAAACAAGCCCAGGCGGTGATTGGTAAAGTACACGATAAAACCAAACCGGCGCTGGCGTTGCTGCAGTCAGAGGGCTTTTCTAACCGCGGTTATGTCGATATTTTTGACGCCGGGCCAACGGTAGAGGCGCGGGTAGAGCATATCCGCTCAGTGCGCAACAGCCGGCGCTTACAGGTGGTGATTGGTAGCGTAAGCGGTGGCCTGCCGCATTTAATTTGTAATACTAAGGTGGCCGATTTTCGCGCCACCTGGCTGGCGCTTAATGTCAGCGAACAAAGCGAACAACTCACCTTACCGGCGGACGTTGCGGCAGCGCTGCAAGTCAGTGCCGGTGATTGGGTAAGAGTTACCCGCATATAATCAGGGGAATATAATGGAACACGCAGAACACTATATAAACGGCAGTTGGGTTAATGGCGCAGCTAAGCCGTTTCAATCGTTAGACCCGGCGAAGAATAAACTGATTTGGCAAGGCCGTGCTGCCAGCGCAGAACAGGTTGATGCTGCTGTGCAAACCGCGCGTAAAGCCCAGTATGATTGGGCTGGCTTAAGCTTTGAGCAACGTGTTGAGGTGGTAAAAAAGTTTGCTGAGCTGCTAAGCAGCAATAAAGAAGCGCTGGCGCTGTCTATTGCTGAAGAAACCGGTAAAGCCTTGTGGGAAGCCCGCACAGAAGTGGCGGCGATGATCGGCAAAATTGATATTTCGGTGCGGGCCTATCAGGAGCGTACCGGCAGCAAAGAAAACCCGATGCCGCAAGGCCGCGCCTTTATCCGTCACAAACCACACGGTGTTGTGGCGGTATTCGGACCTTATAATTTCCCCGGCCATTTACCGAATGGCCATATAGTGCCGGCGTTACTGGCCGGTAATGCCGTGGTGTTTAAGCCGTCGGAACTGACACCAAAAGTAGCTGAAGACACGGTAAAACTGTGGCAACAGGCCGGTTTGCCCGCTGGCGTACTGAGCTTGTTGCAAGGTGAGGTTGATACCGGTAAAGCCATAGCGGCACATGAGGGGATTGACGGTATTTTCTTTACCGGCAGCTCACGCACCGGCCACTATCTGCATCAGCAATTCGCCGGCCGGCCGGACAAAATTCTGGCGCTGGAAATGGGCGGGAATAACCCGCTTATCGTGCAGGATGTTAGCAACATCGATGCGACGGTGCATGATATTGTGCAATCGGCGTTTATTTCAGCCGGCCAGCGCTGTACCTGTGCCCGCAAGTTGTTTTTACCTGCCGGCGCTCAGGGTGATGCTATTTTAAACCGCTTGTTGGAAGTGAGCCGCAATATTCAGGTTGGTCTGTATGATGCTGCTGAGCAGCCGTTTATGGGTTCGATGATTTCTGTCGCGGCCGCTAAAGGCATGTTGGCGGTGCAGCAGCAGCTGGTAGACTTAGGCGGCGAAGTGCTGCTGCAGATGCGCCACCTTGACGAGAACACGGCACTGGTAACTCCCGGCATAGTGGAGTGCAGCAAGGTCAGCAATTTCCCGGACGATGAACATTTTGGCCCGCTGTTGAAAGTGTTCCGCTTTACCGATTTTGATCAGGCAATTGATGCGGCTAACGCTACGCAGTTTGGCTTATCAGCCGGCTTGCTCAGCGACAGTGCTGAATTGTATCAACACTTTTTCCGCCGCATTCGTGCCGGTATTGTTAACTGGAACCGGCCGATTACCGGTGCCAGCTCTGCGGCACCTTTTGGTGGTATAGGCTCAAGCGGTAACCACCGGGCCAGCGCTTACTACGCTGCTGATTACTGTGCTTATCCGGTGGCATCGGTAGAACTGGAACAGGTAGTGATGCCGGAACAACTGTCACCCGGCTTAAGTTTTTAACTACCGTTAAAATAAATATGATCGGGGCTTAGGCCCCGATTTGTTTTCTGCGAGACTTTTTGCTTAAATAACTATAACTTATTGTAATCTCATTTCTCACAGTCAGGTGTAAAACAGCCCATGGTCACAGATAAACCCGGATACGAGCATTTGATCCAGTTTCTGACAGAGCATTTGTCGCTGTTTGAGCAAACCGGCACCGGAGATGCGGATAAAACCATAGGTGAATTGCTGGAAGAATCTATTGCCGAGCAAATTATCAGGCTTTGTACCCAGCATACCGAGCTGGAAGTAAACCACCGCAGTATGATTATTCGCGAAGTGGACGGCATTATGTATGACTTCCAGGAAGTGCTGTCCAGCGTACTGAATAAAAAAGCCACCCGCCAACAAGCCGAACTTATCAACGAAATTTCGCTGTTAATCAAAAACCTGTTCGACACCGCTGTAGCTGATCTGATGGATTAAGCCGGCATCGGCTGCGAATTTGCTAGATACCTGCGCTGCTTTTACGTAGAATAGCCGCCTTATTTTTTGGCGGGAGATACCGATGCAAGCCAGCGTAAAATGGCACCACGATAATACCTTTGTCGGCACCTCTGGCAGTGGCCATGCTGTGGTATTTGACGGTAACAAAGACGATAGCGTAGCACCCAGCCCGATGGAAATGGTATTGATGGCCGCCGGCGCCTGCTCATCGGTTGATGTGGTCAGCATTTTAAAGAAATCCCGTCAGCAGGTGCTGGGCTGCGAAGTGAAACTCAGCGGCGAGCGCGCTGAAACTGTGCCGAAAGTCTTTACCAAATTGCACCTGCATTTTGAAGTAACCGGCATCAATCTGAGCGACAAACAGGTAGAGCGGGCGGTGCAGCTGTCAGCGGATAAGTATTGTTCAGTTTCCATAATGCTGTCCGGCAGCGTTGCCATCACGCATTCTTTTAGTGTGAAGCCGGCAGATATTAATCCGGCAGCAGAATAACTGTAGTAATGAAGTCATAACCGGTAATCGGTTTTAAGCGGAGACAATGTTTAGTGGTTAAGCCTTTTGAAAAATTGAAACTACACGGGTTCAATAACCTGACGAAAAGCCTGAGTTTCAGTCTTTATGACATTTGTTATGCCAAAACTGAGCAGCACCGGCAGGAATATATTGAGTATATCGATGAACAGTATAATGCTGACCGTTTAACCGACATTTTGACGGAAGTAACCGATATTATCGGTGCCAACATCCTTAATGTGGCGCGGCAGGATTACGACCCTCAGGGCGCCAGCGTTACTATTTTAGTCAGTGAAGAGCCGGTGTTGGTTGATCCTGACAACTCAGAGAACCCGGGACCACGGCCGGATGCCGTAGTAGCACACCTGGATAAAAGCCATATTTGCGTGCATACCTATCCGGAAATCCATCCACATGATGGCATCTGTACTTTCCGTGCCGATATCGAGGTATCTACCTGCGGTATTATATCGCCACTGAAAGCGCTGAACTTCCTGATCCACAGCTTTGAATCTGACATTGTAACGGTAGATTACCGCGTACGTGGTTTTACCCGCGATATCAGCGGTACCAAACATTATATTGATCATCCTATCAGCTCTATTCAGAATTTTATGGATGAAGACACCAAGCGTGCTTTTCAAATGATCGACGTGAATGTGTATCAGGAAAACCTGTTTCACACCAAGATGATGTTAAAAGAAGCCGATTTGAACAACTACCTGTTTGGTATGGGTACCGACTCGATGACGCCGGAAGAGCAAAAGGCTATCAGCAAGAAAGTGTTCCGCGAAATGCGCGAAATTTTCTACGGCCGCAACCTGCCGGATATGAAGTAACACTATATAAAAGGCCGTAGTTAGCTCCGGCTAGCTACCGGCCTTATTGAATCAAGCTTAATTGTGCTTTAGTTGCCCTGCCCGGGTTTTATTTTGAACCAGATGGCATACATGGCCGGCAGAAATACCAGCGTCAATATTGTTCCGGCGAAGGTGCCGCCGATCAGGGTGTAAGCAAGCGTGCCCCAGAACACCGATTGGGTTAGCGGGATAAAAGCCAGAATAGCGGCCAGCGCGGTTAAGATAACCGGCCGAGCCCGTTGTACGGTGGCCTCGATCACGGCATGGAACGGGGCCAGCCCTGCCTGCTGATTGTGATCGATTTGGCCAATCAGGATCAGCGTATTGCGCATCAGGATGCCGGACAGCGCAATTAAACCCACCAGCGCATTAATGCCAAATGGCTGCTGGAATAACAGCAGTGTTGGCACCACACCAATCAAGCCCAAAGGGCTGGTCAGAAATACCATGATCATTGCCGGGATAGAACGCACCTGCAAAATGATGATCAGCAAGGTAATGGCCAGCATAATAGGGAAGATGGGCAGCATTGCTGTCATCGCCTTGCCGGATTCTTCAATAGAACCTGCTTCTGCAATGTGATAACCCTTGGGCAGCGCCTGTATAATCGACTGCAGCTGCGCAGTAATGGCGCTAGATACATCCGGTGGCTGTAAGTCTTCGGCAATGTCGCCGCGCACTGTGATGGTCGGCATCCGATCGCGCCGGCGCATGACAGGCTCTTCCATCCGTACCTTAACCTCTCCCACTTGCGCCAGCGGGATACGCTGGCCGTCGGCACCGGCCAGGGTGAAGTCGGCAATTCTGGCCGGATCGAGCCGGGTATCACCGGCTGAGCGCGCGACCACCTGTACGGTGCGAATATCTTCACGCACAGTAGTAAGGGGTACACCACTTAACAGGAATTGCAGTTGCTGTGCCACAGCGCTGGAGCTGAGGCCGACGGCCTGTAATCTGTCCTGCTCCAAAGTGAAATGCAGCGTAGGCGTGCGGCTGCCCCAGTCGGTGTTAACTGTGCGCATCATCGGGCTGGCCACCATCACCTGCTCCACCTCCGCTGCGATACTGCGCAACGTATCAGGATCCGCACCGCTAACCCGGTAAGCCACCGGAAACGGCGAATAAGGGCCAAATACCAGCTGGGTGACGCGTACCTGTGCCTCAGAGGCGAGCCCGTCCGCGATGGCTTGCCGTAGCCGGTGTTTCAGTGCCTCACGTTCATGCTGGTTGTCAGTGCGTACCACTATTTTCGCAAAGGAGGGATCGGGCAGTTCAGGACCGACTGAAAAGAAAAAACGTGGCGCGCCCTGGCCAACGTAAGCGGTAACAATTTTGGCTTCCGCTTGCTGCGCCAGCCAGGCCTCCACTTTCTCTGTGGCGGCACTGGTTTGCGTAATGGCGCTGCCGTAGGGCATTTGCACCTCAACCAGCACTTCCGGGCGGTCGGATATCGGGAAGAATTGCTTTTTAACCACCGCCATACCCATGACAGACAGCACAAACAAACTGATCACTGAAGCGGCGACCAGCCACTTGCGCGAGATGACAAGTCCCAGCAGTTTACGAAAGCGATTATAGTGCGCTGTGTTATAGATAGCGTCATGGCCGCCGGCAACTTTTTTGAAGTCTGGCAGCATTTTTACACCCAGGTAAGGCGTAAATACCACGGCCACCAGCCAGGATGCTATCAGCGCTATACCTACGATCCAAAACATATTGCTGGTGTATTCGCCGGCTGTGGAGCGGGCGAAGCCGTTGGGCATAAAGCCGACGGCGGTAACCAGGGTGCCTGATAACATCGGCGCTGCGGTATGACTCCAGGCATAGGCCGAAGCGGCAATGCGGCTGTAGCCTTCTTCCATTTTCACTACCATCATTTCAATGGCGATGATGGCATCGTCTACCAGTAAACCCAGCGCCAGGATTAACGAGCCGAGGGTAATGCGATCGAAGTTCTTGCCGCTGGCCAGCATCAGCATAAACACCATCGCCAATGTCAGTGGCACCGCGGCAGCAACCACTACGCCAACACGCCAGCCCATGCTAACGAAACACACCAGCATCACGACCAGCAAGGCGACAAAAAACTTAACCATAAACTCATCGACTGCCGAACTGATATTGACCGCCTGATCCGTAACCTTGCTCAGGCTCATGCCCAGCGGTAGTTCGTTATTAATCGCAGCAACCTCGCTGCCCAGTGCCTTACCCAGATCGAGCCCGTTCCAGCCGTCGCGCATAATAATGCCCAGCAGCAGGGCTGGCTCGCCGCCATTGCGTACTATAAAGGTTGCCGGATCTTCGTAGCCGCGCGTGACTGTAGCAATGTCTGATAATTTCAGACTGCGGCCTTGCGCCATCACCGGTGTATCGCGAATATGCTGCAATTCGTCAAAGGCGCCATCCAGCCGGATAAACACCTCCGGCCCTCTGGTTTCCACCGAGCCTGCCGCTGTCAGGGCATTTTGGTTATGCAGTGCGGCGAATACCTGCTGCGGGCTAACACCCAGCGTGGCCAGGCGTTCATGCGAGAACTCAATATAGATGCGCTCAGCCTGCTCACCGATGATATTAACCTTTTTGATGCCGGGTACGTGCAGCAGCCGCTGGCGCAGCGTTTCAGCCTCGCGTACCAGCAAACGCCGGGGCTCGCCTTTGGCCTTCAGCGCAAACAGGGCAAAGGTAACGTCGGCGTATTCGTCGTTGACCATAGGGCCAACCACGCCGGATGGCAGGGTAGCGGCCTCATCACTGATTTTCTTGCGGGCCTGATAAAACTCCTGCTGTACTTCCGCAGGCGGTGTCGTATCGAGCAAGGTCAAGGTTGTGAAGGCTAAACCAGGTCGGGTGTAAGTTTCAGTGCGGTCATACCAGCGCAGTTCCTGTAGGCGTTTTTCGAGCTTTTCTGCTACCTGGTCCTGCATCTCTTGCGCTGTGGCCCCGGGCCAGGCAGTGATAATGGTCATTACCTTAATCGTAAAGGCCGGATCTTCGGCCCGCCCCAATTTAGAAAAGGCCATGATGCCTGCCAACGAGATCAGGACGATCAGAAACAAGGTAACAGAACGCTCACGTACCGCTATTGCAGAGAGATTAAAACGGCCTTCACTCATGGCTGAGCTCCTTTGACCGCAGTTGTTATAGCCTGGCTTGCCAGCCGGACCTGCTCGCCTTCACGTAGTAAGTGGGCACCAAGTGCAACGACAAGCTCGCCGGGCTGCAGTTGCCCGCTGATGCGCGCGCTGTCATCAGTCAGATGTTGCACCTGTACCGGTCGCCATGAAACCGTGGCCGGTTCGCCACTAATAGCCCATACGCCCGCACCCTTGCCAGCGTCAAACAGCGCACCGATTGGCACCTGCACGGCACCATTGGCAACATCATTGGGTTGGGAGCTATGTTCATCTGCCAACCGGATACTAACGGTGGTACCCAGCGGGATATCAGCCGGCGCACCCTGCAGCACATATCGCGCCTCGAAGGTACGGGTTAACGGATCGGCGACGTCAGACAGTTGCCGCAGGGCGGCCGCCACGCTGTGGCCACCATTACCGAACAGTGTGGCGTGGGCACCAGAACCCGGCGCAGGTCGCAGGGTTTCCGGCAAGCGGATAATAGCCTCACGGGAGCCAGCATGGGCCAGCCGCACTACTATCTGGCCGGCGTTCACGACCTGACCCGGCTCAGCCAGGGTTTCCATCACTACGCCATCGGCATCAGCGACTAAGTCGGTATAGGCAGTGGCGTTAAGCGCCACTTTAGCCTGAGCTTCGGCGGCACTAAGTTGTGCCTGAGCCGCATCGGATGCGGCCTTAGCCTGATCGTAGGACGAATCGGATATCGCGCCGGTTCCGCGCAGGCCACGATAACGGGCTTCATCTGCTGCGGCCTGCATGGCTTGCGCCCGTGCGGCCGCTACCGCTTGCTGCTGCGCCAGCGCGGCGAGTTGCAAGTCGACAGGGTCAATACGCATAAGTGGCTGACCGCGTTTGACGGTTTGGCCGGTATCCACCAGACGCTCCAGCACCTTGCCGGAGACACGAAAACCAAGGTCACTTTGCACCCGTGCGGCGACAACACCGCTAAATGTTCGGGACCCGGCCGATGCTTCCTCAACAATAGCAGTACGCACCAGTGGCGCAGCAAGGCGCGGATCGGCCGGTGATTTTTCACCACAGCCAAGCAATACCAGTGGCAACGCAGATAAAACAGTAAGTGAAACGAGGTAACGCCGACGCATAGAAAGTCCCCTTTACGAATGGCTCAGGGGATCTATTTTTATTCAAGTGACCAGATTAGTCAATGGTCACGATAGGATTTATGGCGAAAGGCTACGAAGCACCAGACTAGATAATTGAGATGAGGCATCACTGGCATGATCAAAACTGTGTTGCAATAGCAGTGGATTAAGATAAGGTCTTATCACCAGATAAATAGCCATAACCGTTTCATCAAGTGGGGTCTTGCGTTCAAAATCCCCGCTTAACCTACCTTGCTGCAACACATCCTGCAGTAACTGCTGCATGCGCTCCTCGTAAGCAAGTGCAGCCTGCCAACGTTCAGAAGCAGCGGAAGCCGCAATCTCATACAGCTTCTGATCACGGAAGAATAAACGAACGCTGGCTTCAACAATGGCTTTGAACATCCGCCGCAGCTTTTCTGGCGGCCGCTCTGCCTCGTCAACAGCTGCGCGCACCTCAGCTTCGATTTCGCGCAGGCAGTTGGCACAGATCATCTCGCCAATAACCTGTTTAGAAGGGAAAAACTTATAGATATAGGCTTTTGAAAAACCAATAGCTTTGGCCAGATCAGAAACGGTAGTTTTTACGTAACCATACTGGCTAAAATGCTCTGTAGCCGCATGCAGAATTTGATCCCGCACGTCGTGATCGGCCGGTCCCCGGCTTGAAACAGGATAAGTATTTTCGTTACTCATTTCGTTACTCATTTCGTTACTGATAGTGTCATGCTATCTGTAGTAAATAGACTGATGGCCAATAGTGTATCCTCTGCATAAAAGATTGACAACGAGTAACCATATTGAGATATGGTCACGGTTTGTGATTGAGCTTTTTCGCGGAAGAAGGGTATGCATAAACCCGGACCAAAGCCCGGCAGTCGCACTCCCTTAGGCAAGTGCTGAATTTGACGCCCAATTTCGGGCGTTATAGCAACGCTTACTGTCGGGCAGGCTGCCAAAGGTCCGTGATACGCGGTATACTGGCGCTTCGCCTTGATATCCTTTAACTGTATAGAGATATGGGGCAGGTGCAATTAATAAATGACTGGAAATAGCTGAAAATGACTGAGAAACAAGCTAATCAAAACCCGGTAAAATCGGGTATCCCGGCCGGTGTTGGCCAGCTTGCCCTGGATCATCGCTTTTCGATTGCCCCTATGCTGGACTGGACTGATAAGCATTGTCGCTATTTTCACCGCCTGCTGAGTCAGCATGCCGTGCTGTACACCGAAATGGTGACCACCGGCGCTATTATTCATGGTAGCGGTGATTATTTAGCTTTTAATAAAGAAGAGCATCCTGTCGTGCTGCAGCTTGGCGGCTCTAACCCTGCTGATATGGCGCACTGCGCTAAGCTGGCAGAGCAGCGCGGTTATGATGCAGTAAATATTAATGTCGGCTGCCCGTCTGACCGGGTACAAAACGGTATGTTTGGTGCCTGCCTGATGGCGCAGCCACAGTTAGTGGCCGATTGCATCAAAGGCATGCAGGATGTTGTCAGCATACCGGTGACGGTGAAAACCCGCATTGGTATTGATGACTCAGATGACTATCAGTTTTTGCAGGACTTTGTCGCGACAGTAGCCGATGCCGGTTGTCAGCAACTGATTATTCATGCCCGTAAAGCCTGGCTTAAAGGCTTAAGCCCGAAAGAAAACCGTGAAGTACCACCGCTGAATTACGAGCGGGTATATCAGTTAAAGCGTGAGTTTCCACAGCTTAATATCAGCCTCAATGGTGGCATTAAAACCCTGCAGCAGGCGCGTGAGCAACTGCAGTATCTGGATGGCGTAATGGTAGGGCGCGAAGCGTACAGTAACCCTATGTTACTCAGTGACGTAGACGCACTGATTTATGCTAAAACCGGTAGCGGCCTTACACCACAGCAGGTGGTGCTGGCGATGTTGCCCTATATTGAGCGGCAAATGCAGCAGGGCGCGCGGTTTTGGCATATTGCACGGCATATGCTGGGGTTGTTCCAGGGCATGCCGGGTGCCAGGCAGTGGCGGCGTTTATTAAGTGAGCGTGGTCATTTCGCCGATGCTAAGCCGGAATTATTACTGCAGGCATTGGCTAAAGTTACTGCGTTAGCGGATTTAACCAGCTGAGTAGTTAATTTCACTATTTTTTAGTTTTCCTTTCAAAGCGGGCAATGGCTACATTGACCGCCTTTTTTATTTGTCCTTATAAATCATTGTCTTGTGTCTTATTGCTAACCTGGCACAGCACTTGAAACACTGACGTTGTAGTACAGACTAACCACTTTCAAGGACAAGATAATGAACACACTGACTGCTTTAACCTTTACCGCTTGTGTTAGCGCAAGCTTATGTAGCGCTGTTGCCGGTGCAGATGACTTGACGGAACAAGTACGGGCGGCAGTGTCGTCGCAGACAGAGTTGCGTGTTGCTACCGTACAACAAGCACGGTTAGCAATGCATAAAACCGTGATTGAACTGCTGGCACAGCAGCATGCACAGCAAGATGCCCCGGCGCTGCAGTTGGCTTATCAGGTGCAATATAGCGCACAAGTTGCGGCGGAGTGAGCCATGTTGTTATCACCCGGCTGGCTGCTGATTATTTACCTGAGTCCGGTGCTGAGCATTATCCCTGTGATGCTGCTATGGCAAGGCATCGCTCCGGTTGCGGCATTGTGGCAAAAAGTACGTTTGCCGGCGTAGCAGGAGGCAATATGGATTGGGTAAGTATTGAACTATTAAGCTTTGCTGTATTTGCCATGCCGTTACTGCTGGCAAAGCGGGCGGGTAGCGACAGATTACATACTGAAGGAGTCATAAATAATGGCAGCATATGATACAGATCGTTGGTACTGCGCCCGGGCTTATCGCAAAGTGGCCGGTGTTTGTGCCGGTTTTGCCGGCTATTATCAACAGCCGCGCTGGTTAATACGTTTACTGGCAGTAATTTTGTTGTTGATGTTTCCGCTGGCAACTATCGTTGCTTATCTGGTTGCGGCGGCGGTGCTGCCGGATCGCTAGACAACGGTGGATGCGCATTTTGCCATAGGTTACCGGCTGCTAACTACGCTAAACTGGTGTAAGATAAGCCTGTGACTTACAAGGAGAAACAAAATGCGATTGCTAAGTACCGCTTTGTTGTTGCTGGGTATGAATGTAGCGGCCGACAGCAATATGACTGTCAGTGTGACGAACGAACAAATCCGCCAACCTATGCCCGGACGCACCGTCACCGCAGGCTATCTGACCCTGCATAATCAATCAGCACAGGCTATTATTCTTACGGGCGCCAGCAGTCCGGCCTTTGCCCGCACAGAGCTGCATCAGCATAGCCACCTGGATGGCATGATGCGGATGGAACAGGTAGAGCAAATCACAGTAGATGCCGGGGAGAGCGTAGAGTTTGCCCCCGGCGGTTTGCATTTGATGTTTTTTCAACCAACGGCAGCGCTGGAACTGGATCAAGCCGTGCCCTTGTCCTTGCAGTTTGCTGACGGGCAACAACTAACGCTGACATTGCCGGTAGTGGCAATGCCGAAGCGCTGAGGAAAGATAATGCTAAATGCTAAAGTTGTCAGCGCTGCAGTGGCAGCGCTACTGGTTGTGATGTATCTGACCGGCTGGTGGGTTAGCCGCGAGCCGGCGCTGCTGGTCGATGAAATTCAGCAAAGCCATCAACAACTGGGTGAGCGGGCAATAGTGGGCTATAGCACTACTACCGCGCTTATCCGCGTTAGTGAAACCCTGCTGGATAAAAGCGGTGGTTATCTCTCCAACGACATTATGCCACCCTTTGTACTGCTGGATAATATGCCGGCCTGGGAGCTGGGTGTGCTGGAGATGTCACGTGATTTAGCGCTGGCACTGCGTAAGGATTTAAGCCGCTCACAGTCGCAGTCAACTGAGAATCAGTTTCTTAAAGTGGCCCAACCCATGTTTAACATCGACCATCGCAGTTGGGCAATTCCCGCAGCAGAATCGGAATATCGTAAAGCTATTGCCCAGTTGTACCTGTATCGTGCGGAGTTAATGGACCCGGCTAAGCCGGACAGCCAGTTTTATGCCCGTGCTGATAATTTACGCGACTGGTTAAAAGCAGTGGAGAAACGTCTTGGCAGTTATTCCCAGCGTTTAAGTGCCAGTGTAGGCCAGGACAGGCTGAATACTGATTTAGCCGGTGAAGCCAGCGCCCGGCAATCGACCTATGCTCCGGGCCAAAAGATGGTTAAAACCAGCTGGTGGAAAATAGACGATGAATTTTATGAAGCTCGCGGAGCGGCTTGGGCATTACTGCATTTTCTCAAAGCAGTAGAAACAGATTTTGCTGAAGTATTGCAACGTAAAAATGCTATGGTCAGTTTGCGGCAGATTATCCGTGAGCTGGAAGCCACGCAACAGGCGGTATGGAGCCCGATGATACTCAACGGCAGCGGTTTTGGGTTAATGGCTAACCATAGTTTGGTGATGGCCAATTACATTTCCAGGGCAAATGCGGCGCTTATAGATTTATCAGAACTACTAACACAAGGGTAAAAGAAAGCATGAAAAAAACAGTATTAATGCTGTCGCTCAGTGGCGTTTTATTAACCGGTACCGCTCAGGCTGATACCTTGCTGGGTTTATATATGGGTGCCGACGGCTGGCGCACATCAACGGATGGTAGTTTTGCCGGTAACGACCAGCAGCAAAGCTTTAATTTTACTGACAAAACGCAAACTTCTTATTATGTGGCATTAGAGCATCCGCTGCCGTTGATACCGAATATCCGCCTGCAACATAACCAGCTGGAGTCTGCCGGCGTTACCGCTTTAACAGCCGATCTGAGTTTTGCCGGTGAGAGTTTCACGGTAGATACTGAAGTACGAAACCAGGTTGACCTGACCAACACCGACTATGTGCTGTACTATGAAATTCTTGACAACGATTTGGTGAGCCTGGATTTTGGTGTTAACGGTAAGCATATTAACGGCACTGTGGCTGTAGCGGAAACTGCCGCTGACGGCATGGCGGCGTCGCAACGTGTGTCGCAGATTATTCCGATGGCATATGCCGCTGCTATTGTTGGTTTGCCGTTGACAGGCTTAGATGTATTTGCGCAGGGTAGCCTGATTTCCTATGATGGCAGCCGTCTCTATGATATGCAGGCTGGTGTAGCTTACGCGGTGCTGGATAATCTGGCAGTCGATTTACGCGTTAAAGTTGGCTACCGTGCGGTTAATTTACGCCTGGATGACATTGATGATTTATACGCAGATTTAAATTTTAAAGGCGTTTTTGCCGGTATAGAACTGCATTTTTGATCTGAAACTGCGGTGCAGCTTACTGCACCGCTGTCGGTTGCCTTCCCTTTCTTCTCTTCGCTTGTGACTGTTATCAAATCGTTTTATAGTTATTGCACATATATGCAGCCCGGACTCCAACTTTGGTAAATTATTTCAAACAGTTAACCTTACCATGGTTGATAGCGGTAGCTGCGATGGCGTTGGCAACCGGCTTGTGGTATCACTTTGAGACGCAAGGGCAACAGCGGGTACAGATCCAGCAGTTTTCTGCTACCTTGCAATTGAGCGTAGGGGCTTTTATTAACAATAAAGACCACGAACTGCTCAGGGCTCAGCTAAACCATATTCGTTACGCCAGTGCGATACCATTGGATACTGTTGCAGTGTACAACCAGTCCGGCAGGTTGCTTGCGGCCACAGATTCTCCCGCTGTATTACAGCATTTTAAAGCAGCTTTGCCGGTGCGCAGTTTTTCGCTGCAGCAAGTTGAGCATCAGCTGTTGGCGCTGCAACCCTTGACACAATTTACCACGCTGAATGATACCGCACTGCGCCAACCGGACGCCGACAACAACTACTATTTACTGCTGCTGTTTACACCGCAGACGCCTTACAGTGTTTGGTTAATTCCGGTAGCCATTGTTGGCATTATCGGTTGGATAATGTTGGTGTTAATTCAGGGTACTCTGTCTCAGGCTGCGCAGCGCCTGCATACCGATATCAGCTTGCTGGTACACAAACTCAGCCAGTTAAAACAAGGCCAGTTGAATGCCCGGGTTGATGAAGAGCTGGTAGCGGAATTACTACCGCTGAAACAATCAGTTAATGACCTTGCTACTCATCAGGCCGGATTGCAGAGCACGGCTCAGCAACAGGTAAAGCAGCAGCAACAGCTGGCAACACAAGCTCAGGCTATGGCGGCGCAATTACAACAGCAAAATAACGCATGGCAACTTGAAGCGCAGATGCAAAGCCGCACGCAGCAGCGCTGGTTGGTCAGTCTGCAGCAGTTGCAACAGCAGTCCGGCGAACTGACAGAAGATGAGTTTAGTCGTGCACTGTCCGGCCAACTTACCCTGATGCAACTTGAGCTTAATGGTGAAAGTGCGCCTGCAACAGCTATATTGTTGACAGATTTTGTCGCCGCACAGATAGCGGATTGCCGGCAGTTGCTGGCAAGCCGTGGCATTGAGCTGCAGTTGATAGAAGGCAGCAGTAATGTCGGCAGCCAGGTACGGCTACCGTTATTACCCTTATCGGCTTTATTGCAGGCAATGGTACAACTGGGCAGCCGCAGCGAAGCCTGTTCAGAGCTTACGTTGGCGGTGCGTGTTGTACAGCAGGCAACCGGCCCGCTGTTACAACTGAGTGTTACCACTAACGGTGAGGGCATATCGGCCAGAGTAAGACAGTTGCTCAGCAGTAACGATATACAAGCATTACAGTGGCACGAAAGTGATATTGGCAGCTTAATTACATTGAAAAAACAACTGGGCGGGCAACTGTCAGTGCAATCACTCGACGGCTTGGGCAGTACTATTGCTTTTAATGTGCCGTTAGCTGAGTTGACAGCGGTTAGTTACGCTAAGCTGCAACATGTACTGCTGTTTGACGCCAACGCAGTGCTGCAGGCGGAGCGGGCACAAAGCTTATCGGCAGTGGCGGCTAATGTTGCCGCTTGCAGCGACCTGGCAGAATTAACGATGAAAAGTACGCAGTACGCCTATGAGCTGGTGTTGCTGTTTTTACCTGAACCCGGCGAGCTTGCCGCCTGGCAGCAATTAACCGGTAAGCTTGCCGGCCGCAGCCGGGTGCTGTGTTATTGCGCTGTAGCTCATGTTGCCATATGGCGCGAAGCATTAAATGTCGCTGTGGAGACCAGCCCTTTTTGCCTGGCGGCATTAAAAGCTATCAAAGATGACGCAGCGCCAAGGTCATATCCGCATTTATTGGTGGTAGACGATAACCCGACTAATCTGGCCTATATCCGGGTGTTGATGAAAACACAGCCGGTGCAGCTGAGCACCGTCAGCTGTGGCGCAGAAGCGTTAAAGCTGTGCCGCAGTGAACGCTTTGATGTGGTGCTGCTGGATATCCAGTTGCCGGATATTAAAGGCACAGAAGTGGCTATGCAACTGCGGCAACTGGCCGGCTATCAGCAGATCCCTATCCTGGCATTTACGGCGCATGCGTTAGACGATGAAGTCGCGGCCTACTTACAGGCCGGTATGAATGACGTAATTTTCAAACCGCTGGAGCCGGCAAAGCTGCAGCAAGTGCTGAGCTGGTGTTCAGTGCGTAAAGCTGATGATCTCAGCTAACAGCTGCTTTAGCGCCTGCAAATATTGCTGATTCGGCTGGCTTGTTAACAGCGGCAGTAATTCAGCGCCGCTGGCCGTGTATTTATAGTACTGCAGCACCACATCTTTGCTGCTAATAGTACCGTTAATACTCAGTTGCTGATATTGCCAGCTCAGCGCCTGCCCGGCAGGTAACTCGCCGCTTTCTATCTCAGAATTGTGCAGTAAACCAATATCCATCAGGCTGAGTATTTGCGGATAGGATAAGCCAAACTGATTCAGATTCATCACCGCTTTACTGCGGCCGGTAAGCAAGCGCCACAGCGATGGTTTGCGGATATAGCCAAAGTAAATCCGCGCACTGGGGTCTTGCCTGGTACGGCAGCTTAAATTAGCGGCCTGCTGCAACGCCAGTGCTTCTTTGTAGCTCATACGCTGTAAGGTGTGCAGAGTTTTTAGCGAGAACTTACCCGGGCTGGCAATTTCACCGGCCAGTATTTTCGCCCAAAGCTGCTGCATGCTCTTGTTGGAAATCTCCAATACCAGCTGGCAAAACTGCTGAAACCAGTCCGGATCGACATCAAGGTTGGACACCTGTTCAGGACAATAATCCAGCGCCAGCGTCATAATACTTTCCAGATTGTGCTGTTGCCGCTCGCGCTGCATTTGCAAGCGACGCTCAGCACGTTGCGCCAGGCTTAGTCCTGTTGTTGAGGCCGCCGCGCCGGAGCGGGCTGCCAGATGCTGGTGTTTGTCGTTAAAGTGGCCCTGGTCCGCGGCAACGCTGTTGTCCGGCGCGGCATCGGCTACGTTCATGGCGGTACCAAGCTGTGTTTTAGCCAGTTGCCGCAAACGTTGCTGACCACTTAGCGCATTAATTTTTGCCATTGCCTTGTACTGTATGTCACTGAATATTGCTTATCCTCGCATCTCACTAATTCGGCAGCAAGTAAGGTGTTACTTTTGGTGCAAAATAAAATCAGTGATAACTTACTCTTATGCAAATTAACCATGTATATTTAAACGGAATCATTAAATAAGGCTGAATGATGGTATCGAAAGAAACAGATGAGGATTTTCTGTTTTTAGCAGAAGACGAACCTGAAATAGCAGGGCCGGAGCAAACACTGGGTGAGTGGCATCTGTTAATCGTCGACGATGATGAAGAAATCCACACCGTGACTAAACTGGCGTTAAGTGATTTGACCGTGCTGGGCAAGCATCTGGTATTTCATCATGCTTATTCCGGCAAGGCCGCCGTACAGTTTTTGCGCCAACATCCGTACACTGCCTTAGTGTTGCTGGATGTGGTAATGGAATCTGACGATGCCGGTTTAAAAGTAGTGCAGCAAATTCGTGAAGAGCTGGGTATGGACGAGATACGCATTGTATTGCGTACCGGACAACCGGGCTATGCGCCTGAAGAAAGCGTCATTAAAGAATATGACATCAATGACTACAAAACCAAAACTGAATTAACCCGCAGTAAATTGGTTACCTCTATTATCGCCTCGCTGCGTTCTTATCAGCAAATCCGTACTATTAACCAAAGCCGGCGCGGTTTGCAGAAAATTATTAATGCCGGCGCCAATTTGCTCGAGCAACATTCTCTGCATGAGTTCTCTGAAGGCGTAGTGACGCAAATCTCTTCCTTAATCGGCTTACATGCTGAAGGCGTGTTGTGTGCACAAATAGAAGATGATGGCAGCGCCAGTGATAATATCTATGTGCTGGGCGCGGCAGGGCACTATGCGCCTTATATAAAATGTCAGCTCGACCGGCTCGACAACCCGCGCATAGTGGCGCAGATCACCAAATGTTTGCGCACACGCCAGCATCTGTTTACTGATTTAGATACCGTGCTGTACCTGGGCAACGACACTCACAGTGCGGCGGTGTATATCGAAACTAACCGGCCCATAGAAGAGCTGGATCGTCAGCTGATAGAAGTATTTCTCAGCAATATCTCCATAGGCTATGAGAATGTTACTTTATTTCAACAGCTTAAACATGCCGCCTATATAGATCCGTTAACCAAGACACCCAACCGCAACGAATTTATTCAGATTTTGCAGGATACCAAACGCTATGAAGCGGCCGGTAATGTTGCCGTACTGATAGATATCGATCATTTTTCTGACGTGAATGATGGTCTGGGCCAGGATGTCGGCAACGAGCTGTTGATAGCTGTCACCTTCAGGCTGATTGAACATTTTGGCGTGTCTTGCCAATTGGGCCGTATCGGTGCAGACGTGTTTGGCTTAGTGGGGCCGCATACGGAGTTAACGCCGGAGCGGTTACAAGCGGCGTTCAGCGAGCCGTTTCATGCTTCAGAGCACGCATTGCAAGTTAATGCCACCTTTGGTTTTTGCCGCCTGACAGATACTTCAGAGCAAGGCCTGACGATATTAAAGCACGTGTATATTGCGTTGAATAAAGCTAAAAAACATCTGGGACAGAACTTTCAGTATTATCAGGCCGAGATGGAAGATGAAATGGCAGAGCGGCTGGCGATGCTGCGTATGCTACGACAAGATTTTGCTAACGACAAATTACAGCTGTGGTATCAGCCTCAGGTGTCGCTGCAGGGTATGCAGGTTGTCGGTATGGAGGCGTTGTTGCGCTGGCCGCAGGGGCAGGGCCAGTTTGTATCACCGGCGGTATTTATTCCACTGGCGGAATACTCCGGCTTGATTGTTGAAATTGGTGATTGGGTGTTAGCGCAGGCATGTTTGCAAATTAAACAGCTGGCTAAACAGGGCTTTGACGGCTTGCGTATCGCGGTAAACGTGTCGATGCCGCAGTTTCGCAATGCCGGTTTTGTGCAGTCGGTGATCGACTGTGTTAACCATTATCAAATTAATCCGCAGCTACTGGAGCTGGAGATCACCGAATCGGTGGTGATGGACGAACCCAAAATTGTCATCGAAGCGCTGCAAAAGCTGAAAAGCTTTGGTATCAAAGTCGCGATTGATGATTTTGGTATCGGCTTCTCGTCCCTAAGTTATTTACAACAGTTGCCGCTGGATCGGATTAAAGTAGACCGTGCCTTTATCCGTGATATTGATCAGGCGGCCGGTGAAGTGATTGCCGAGACCATTATCAGTCTGGGTAAACGCTTAAACCTGTCTACCATTGCAGAAGGAGTTGAAACCAAAGCGCAGGAGCAGGCAGTGTTGGCGATGGGTTGTGATGAGGTACAGGGCTTTATGTACGCCAGGCCCATGCCACCGACAGAGCTGCTGCTGTTCTTGCAACAGCAGAAGAAATAAAAAAACTGCCTGATGGCAGTTTTTTTATTTCACAGAGGTCGCGTCAATCTACTGTGGCGCTGATATGGCCGGTGCGGTATAGCCTGCTGCCACAACATCATGATTTTGCGGTAATAGTTGAGAAATGCCTACTAATAATACGCCCTGTTTTTGCAACTTAGGCAATTGTTGGCGTAAAAAGCGGTAGGTTTCCGGATAAGGGTGGGCAATAGCAATAGCGGTTTGCCGCTTGCGTGCAATACGCAGCAGTAAATCAAATTGTTTGCCGATAGCCGCTGCGGTTTGCTCGTTATCCAAAAACACGTGCCGGCTCAGGTTAGTTACACCAAACTGACGCGCATATTTACCGGCTTTACTGCGTGACGTGGTCAGGCTGTCAACAAAGAACAGCTGCCGTTTACTCAGGTACTCCATGGTCCAGGCCATCGGCAGTTCCTGCTCGGTGTAAAAACTGCCCATATGATTATTAATACCGATAGCGTAAGGAATATCGGCCAACGCAGCTTGCAAGGTTTGCTGTACCTGCTGCCTGGTCATATTTGCCGTCAGAGCGCCGGGACCTAATGCCTTGCCGTTACTGGCTTCCATCGGCATATGCAGCATAACATCTTTTTGTTGTTGAAAAGCCTGCCGCGCTGCACGTTGGCCATAAGGCGTGTGTGGCAACACCGCATAGGTAAGCGGGAAGGGCAAATCGACCAACTGCAGGTCCGCTTTTTGATAGCCGATATCGTCGATAATAATGGCGATACGCACGTCGGGAACCGCGGCGTGCAGATGGACACTGAACATCACAATTAACAGAATTAAGACTGGTCGCACGTTATTATTATTCTCTTTTTGCGCAGGGTGCACGGCACCGTTACCTGATAAAAAGTATATGCGTATCTTTGCTGCATTACACCAAAATTATTATGGCCGGGTTTGACTTAGCCATTGCAGCGGATTAACGGCTTCCCCCTTATCACGGATCTCAAAATACAACCCGGCCGCGGCCTGGCCGCCGCTCATGCCCGCCAATGCGATAGTTTCGCCGGCGCTGATCCGCGCGCCGGGCTGTTTTAATAAATTCTGATTATGGCCGTATAAACTCATAAACCCGGCACCATGGTCCAGCACTATGACCCAACCATAACCTTTGAGCCAGTCGGCGTAGATCACCTGGCCATCAGCAATCGCTTTTACCGCCTGGCCCTCACTGGTTTGGATCAAAATGCCGCGGGAGGAAATACCGCCCTGACGATTTTCGCCAAAGCGTTGCAACAAACTGCCGCGCAGTGGCCAGGTCAGCTGGCCTTTTTGCCGGCTCAGCCCGGCCAATTCACGGGCTTGCTCGGCTAACTTGCGCAGTTCGTTCAAAGTGGTTTGCAAACTGGATTCATTCTGTCGCAGGTAGTCCAGCTGTTTGCCCTGTTGTTGCAGCATGGCTTGCAGCCTGGTAACAGCTTGCTGCTGTGACGTTTTCGCCAGAGCAGATTTTTGCTGCTGTTGTTGCAGCGTGCTGAGGGTATCGGCAAGCTGTTGTTGCTTCTGTGCTAATTCAGTTTGCACTTGCTGCAATTGTATAATGGTGCTGTTTAGCTCAGCCAGCTGCTTTAATCTGGCTTCGTTAAAATAGCGATAATAACTGAGCACCCGCTCCAGTTTGCCGGCATCTTGCTGGTTTAACAGCATTTTACTGTAATCGTGCTGGCCCAGGCTGTAGGCACTTTTTATTTGTGTTGCCAACAGCTTTTGCTGGCTCTGCAGTTTTTGTTCCAGCTCTGTTTGTTGCTGAGCCAGTTGTTGGCTACGGTTGGCCAACTCCTGACGTTGCTGTTCGGTCTGACGCAAGGCAGCTGAGGCTTCAGCCAGCGCACGATCAGACTGCTGCAGTTTCTGTTCAGCTTGATCCAGTTGTTGTTGTTGCTGTTTTACCTGGCGTTCAGTCAACTGAATTTGTTGCTTCAGCTCAGCCAGCTCTTGCTCTTGCTGCTGTTGCGCTGCTATCGGAGCGCAGCACAGCAACAGCAGCCAGTAAGGCTGCCTCAGTAACCGTTTCAGCTCGTGCAGTAGCATTTACTTCGGCTGCATCAGAATTTTTCCGCTCATTTCTGCCGGCACCGGCATACCCATCAGCGACAGCATGGTGGGGGCAATGTCACTCAAAATACCACCTTCGGTAACATCTGCCGGCCGGCCAACGTAGATCAGCGGCACCGGGCCACTGGTGTGGGCGGTATGTGCCTGGCCGGAGTCGGTATCAAGCATCATTTCTGCATTACCATGGTCGGCAGTGATCAGGCATTCGCCGCCCACTTCGCGCAAGGCTTCCACCACGCGGCCAATACAACTATCTACCGCTTCCACCGCTTTAATGGCCGCGGACAATACACCGGTATGGCCTACCATGTCGCCATTCGGGTAGTTACAGATAATAACGTCAAACTCGCCGCTGTGGATGGCGCCGACCAGTTTATCGGTCAGCTCAGCTGAGCTCATTTCCGGTTGCAAGTCGTAAGTTGCCACTTTGGGTGAATCAACCAAAATACGCTGCTCGCCCTTGAACAGCTCTTCTCTGCCACCGCTGAAAAAGAAGGTAACATGAGCGTACTTTTCGGTTTCAGAAATACGCAGCTGGGTTTTGTCGTGTTTTGCCAGCCATTCTCCCAGCACGTTATTTAAGCTCTCCGGCGGGTAAGCGCAAGGGGCGTTAATATCGGCGGCATATTCAGTCAGCATAACAAAACTGCCGAGTTTAGGCCGGTATGCGCGGGTAAAGCCGTCAAAGTCATCATTGATAAAGGCACGGCTGAATTGACGGGCGCGGTCGGCACGAAAATTCATAAAAATCAGTGCATCACCGTCCTGCATTTTTACCGGCTGGCCTTGTGCGGTTAAAATGGCGGTAGCCTTAACAAACTCATCGTTTTCATCTCTGCTGTAGGCCTGCTCCAGCGCCTGCAGCGCATTATCCGCCTGATAAGCTGCTTTACCGGCAGTAAGTAAATCATACGCTTGCTGCACGCGGTCCCAGCGCTTATCGCGGTCCATAGCAAAGTAGCGGCCGATAACCGAGGCAATTTGTCCGCTGCCGGTTTTATCAAAATGCGCCTGAATTTTTTCCAGCGATGCTTGAGCGCTGCGTGGCGGGGTATCGCGGCCATCTAAAAAGGCATGCAGATAAATCGGGCCGGCGCCTTGCTGCTCGGCCAGTTCAATCATGGCTAACAGGTGATCTTCATGGCTGTGTACGCCGCCGGGTGATAGCAGGCCCATAATATGCACGGCTTTGTGTTGTTGTTTGGCGGCCGTGACGGCTTCGGTTAATACCGGATTAGTGAAGAAATCGCCGTCGCTGATGGCTTTAGTAATGCGGGTAAAATCCTGATAAACCACACGGCCTGAGCCCAAATTAACATGGCCTACTTCAGAGTTGCCCATTTGGCCATCAGGTAAGCCGACATCCAGGCCTGAGCCGGAAATCAGCGTATGCGGGCAGCTTTGCCACAGTTTATCCATAACCGGTGTATTGGCCTGAGCAATAGCATTATTGTTAGTGTCTTCGCGATAGCCCCAGCCATCCAGAATTAATAATACTAAAGGTTTTTTGCGCGCGGCCATAAATACTCCGTTGTTAAGCAGGAAGCTAAAAAGACGAGTGGCTATATTACCGAAATTTGTGCAATTCTCCAGCTCTGTAATTGCAGCGGCAGGCCGACAGGGCTGCTTTCTGTTTTTAAACTGAGTATACTCAGCGCTGATTATTATTTTGTACAAGCAGAGTGAATATGCAGCAGTATATCGAATTTGTAACCAATCATCCGATCTTAAGTGCAGTGTGGGTAGTGTTATTTGTCATGTTAGTGGCAAGTTGGCTGAAATCACGCTTCTCTGCAGTAAAGCAGGTTACGCCAACCGAGCTGACTTTACAGGTAAATCGCCAGAACGCAACGGTAGTGGATATTCGTACCGAAGCGGATTTTGCCAAAGGCCATATTACCGGTGCACGGCATTTAGCGTTGGCTGAGATTGAAAAACAGCAGCTGGCAGGGCTTGAAAAGCAAAAAGCGGAACCCATTATCTTGGTATGTCAGGCTGGCATGACGGCACAAAAAGCCGCGGCCAGTTTGTTAAAGCAAGGCTTTACTACGGTGTCGGTGCTGCAAGGCGGCATGAGTAGTTGGACCGGTGCCAGTTTACCGCTGGTAAAATCGAAGAGGTAATGATGTCGCAAGTCACTATTTACACCAAAGCCTATTGTCCTTATTGTGTTCGCGCTAAGTACGTGTTGGACAATAAGCAGGTGAGCTATCAGGAAATCCGCATTGACGAACAACCTGAACTGCGTCCGCAGATGATAGAACTTGCCGGTGGCAGAACCACAGTACCGCAAATTTTTATTGCCGGTCGCCATATCGGCGGCTGCGACGATATGTTGGCGCTGGATGCCAGTGGCCAGCTCGATACGTTATTAAATTCATAATTAAAATACAGTAGGAATTATCATGGCCGAACAACAAGCAAACGGCGTTGCAACTGAGCAGCAGGGTTTACAGTTTTCTATTCAGCGTATTTTCGTAAAAGACATTTCTTTTGAAGCGCCTAACGCGCCGGCCATTTTCCGTAAAGAATGGAAACCGGAAGTTAAACTGGATTTGGATACCCGCAGTGAAAAGCTGGAAGACAACGTATACCAGGTGATCCTGTCGTTAACAGTGACGACCACTGTAGAAGGCGAAACAGCATTTTTATGTGAAGTGCAGCAAGCCGGTATCTTCTCCATTGGCCAGTTAGAAGATGCACAAATGGCACATATGTTGGCGTCATTTTGCCCGAACATGCTGTTCCCTTACGCCCGCGAAGCGGTGTCTAACCTGGTAAACCGTGGTACTTTCCCACAATTGAACCTGGCACCGGTTAACTTTGATGCCTTGTTTGCTCAATACCTGCAGAAGCGTCAGGCTGAAGTGCAGGACACCAGAGCAGACGCTTAAATAATGCAAGCTTCAGCTATTGCTGTAATAGGGGCGGGGTCTTATGGCACCGCTCTGGCTATTTGTCTGGCACGTAACGGTAATACCATCAGCTTATGGGGCCGTAACAGCGACGACATTGCGTTAATGGCGCAACAACGCTTAAACCAGAAATATCTGCCGGATATCCGTTTGCCTGATTCTTTGCAGGTTACTGATAACCTGGCTGATGCAGCAGGCAGCAGCCGCGACATTCTGCTGGTGGTACCAAGCCATGCCTTTGCGCAAACGCTGCAACAAATTAAACCTTTTTTGCAGCCCAATGCCCGGGTGGCCTGGGCTACTAAAGGCCTGGAGCCGGAAACCGGCCGCTTATTGCAGGACGTAGCGCGCGACATTCTGGGTGAAGCTGTGTCACTGGCGGTATTCTCCGGGCCAACCTTTGCCAAAGAGATGGCTCTGGGCATGCCGACGGCCATTTCATTGTCTTCTACAGACCCTGAGTTTATTTCTGAGTTGTCAGACTTATTGCATTGTGCAAAAAGTTTCCGCGTGTATACCAATCCTGATTTTATCGGCGTGCAGCTTGGCGGTGCAGTAAAAAACGTGATAGCTATCGGCGCCGGTATGGCAGACGGTATCGGGTTTGGTGCCAATGCCCGTACCGCGTTAATTACGCGTGGTTTAACAGAAATGTGCCGCTTGGGTTGTGCGTTGGGGGCAAAGAAAGATACCTTTATGGGTATGGCCGGGTTGGGCGATTTAGTTTTAACCTGCACCGACAACCAGTCACGCAACCGGCGTTTTGGTTTGTTGCTGGGCCAGGGTAAAGCAGTTGATGATGCGATGCAGAGCATTGGTCAGGTGGTTGAAGGCTATCGCAATGCGAAAGAAGTATTCAACCTGGCGCAACGTGTCGGGGTTGAAATGCCGATCACTGAGCAAATTTACCAGGTGCTGTACCAGAGTAAAGACGTTAAGTTGGCTGCACTGGATTTATTAGGCCGTGAAAAACGTGACGAAGTAAGTTAACCCGGGTTAACTTACTTCTTTGCGTACCAGCTTATTTTCTTTGGCCAATAACGCCGGGATTTCTGCCGCCGGCAGGGCCTTGCTGAATAAATGCCCCTGTAAAATATCACAGCCCATCACATGCAGCAGATAGGCCTGCATCTCGTTTTCAATACCGGTCGCAATCACATCCAGTTGTAAATAAGATGCCAGTCTGATCAGGCTGGCGGTGATATTACGCTGCTGTTCGTTATGCTCCATATCTTTAATAAAGCCGGGCGCAATTTTAATACTGTGCAGCGGGTATTGGCGCAACACCGATAAAGAAGATACGCCCTGGCCGAAATTGTCCAGCGTTAAATGAAAGCCAAGTGTTGTTAACTGCTTCAAGGTATTATGGATATTAGTATCCGGTTGCAGGAAAATATCTTCATGCAATTCCAGTTCAAACTGCTCTGCAGACAGGCCGGTTACGGATAGTTGGTTACTGAGTGTGGCGACAAAATCAGCCTGACGAAAGCTCTGGCTGGCAATATTTACTGAAATGCGACCGCGGTTAATGCCGGTTTGTTGCCAATATTGCAATTGCTCACAACACTTTCTGAACGTCAGCCGGTCCAGCGCTATCAGTAAGCCGGTTTCATCAGCGACATTGAGAAAAGATGCCGGTGACAACACGCCGCGTTTCGGGCTGTGCCAGCGTAGCAGCGCCTCGTAGCCGACCACCCGGTTGCTGCCGATGCTCAGCCTCGGCTGATAGTGCACGTCAAACTCGCCCTGCAGTAGCGCTTTTTGCAATTCAGTTTCTAAACTCTGATACTCCGGTGCCCGTTGCTGTATCCGGGTATTAGCAAAAAGCAGCGCATCGCTGCCCAGTTTTGCCGCTCCGGTTAATGCCCGCTCTGCTTCGGCCAACAGGGCTGCCGGGGTGTGACCATCAAGCGGGTATACACTGATGCCGATCAGAGTTTGTAACGAGGCTTTCACTGCCGGTTCATCTAATCCGGTGGTTAACCCCAACAGCTTGTGTGCCAGCCGGTTCAGGTTGATCTCTACCTGACCGTCACACAGTTGCGGCGGTAACAATACGGCTAAGGTATCCTGGCTGTAACGTGCGGCAACACAGCCTTGAGGAATTTGCTGTAACAGTGCACCGCTGATTTTACTTATTACATTTTGCAGCAGTACATGTTGCTGGCTATCTGCAGCCAGCAGTTGGTTAAATTTAATTAGCAGCAGTGCGCATTGCGGCTGCTTGCTGTTGCAACTGCTGAGCAGGGTTTGCAGATAATCTTCCAGCAACAACGGGCTGAGTAAACCGGTTTCAGCATCATGCACAATACGGTGTGTCAGCTCCTGCTGTTGTTGTTTCAAGCGGCTGATATTGCGCCCCACCAACAGATAGCAAGCCGGCGGCTGTGTGGTGGCTGTGACAGACAGCGATAAAGCGATTCTGGGGCGGTGCTCGCCGGCATCCAGCCAGGCTTCACCTTGCCAGTTGCTGAGCTGATTGACATCCGGCAGCAATAATTGTTCGCCATGAGCGCTCAGATACAAGGCCAGCGGTGCTGATGGTGCTCTGTGTTTGTCCGCCAATAAAGCGCTGAAAGCCGGGTTGAGATAACCCGGACTGAGATCTTCGGTAACAATGGCGATAAGGTCGTCAGACTGCTGTAAAAAGCCTTGTAATACACTGTGTTTGGCCAGCATGTCATTATGCCTTCGTCGCAGCTTACTGTTGTACAACGTCAGCACTACGATAAGTAGCAGTAGTACAGCTATGGCTATGCCATTTTGCCAACCTGTGCCGGCTTCTTGATTAGCGAATGCCGGCATGGCGGGGAGCAGAGCAGACAAAAGCAGCCAACAATGCAGCGGCATAGTCTTAACATCCTTGTTATCGATTTAAACGCTATTAAATATAGCTGTAGTCTGTTTGGATATGCAAATGCAATAACCGCCTATTTACAGCCGTGCGCCACTATAACCAAGTTGACGCCATGATTCATATACAAAAACGGCCACCGCATTAGATAAATTCATTGAACGGCTGTTGGCCGTCATGGGAATGCGCAACCAGTGTTGCGCCGGCATTTGTTGCAGTACTTCTGCCGGCAAGCCGCGGCTTTCCGGGCCGAAAACCAGCGCATCATTGGTCTGATACTGCACCTCGCTATGCTGACGCTGGCCTTTAGTGGTGCAAGCAAATATCCGCGGTGGTGCCACAGTATTCACAAAATGGGCAAAATCGGCGTGGCGTTGCACTTGGGCAAATTCATGGTAATCCAGCCCGGCGCGTTTAATGCGTTTGTCATCCCAGGCAAAGCCCAGTGGCTCAATCAGGTGTAACCGGTAACCGGTATTAGCGCACAGCCGGATAATATTGCCGGTGTTGGGTGGAATTTCCGGCTCGAATAAAACAATGTGCAACATGACAGACTCCAGAGTAACAAGGTGCGCAGTGTAACAAATTCAATCGTGTACCGGCAGCGCCGCCAGAAAACTATTGATGGCGCTGATAGCCTGCTGCCTGAGCTCATCATTTTCCATAAAAATTTCATGTCTTGCGCCGGCTAACCTGAGTTGTTGGTGCAATACCGTATCAGGCAGTTGCCGGTACCACTGATTCTGCGCATGGTTGCTGACGACCTTATCGGCGCCGGCCTGTAACAGCAGCACCGGCGTATGCCATTGTGCGGCGCTTTGCTGTAATTGCCGCATAGCTAAAATGGCCGCGCTAACCCATTGCGTGGTTACGCCACCCAACCGGGCTTGCGGCAGTTCACGATAGCGTTGCAGCAGCCACTGATAGCGCTGTGCACTGCTGGTTAAAGGGTTGTTGTTAAACTCTTTTTCGCGATAATCGCTTTGGCCCGGGAAATACCACGGCTCTTTGGTCAGTGCGCGGTTTACTGCACCAAAAGCCAGCGCAATGGACTCGGCCAGCCGTGCCGGCACCAACCCGGTATAAATGCCCAGCATCGGTGAGGCAAAAATAGCGGCACAAAACGGATGGGTGTGTTGCTGCAGATAGCCGGCCAATATGGCGCAGCCCATCGAATGCCCCAGTGCTATATAGCGCTGATGGCCGGACGGTATAACCACATGCTCTACAAACTGCGCTAAATCGTGCTGATACGACGTAAAATCAGCAACGTAACCCTTATGCGGGTTGCTCAGCTCGCGTTGCGACAGGCCCTGGCCACGATGGTCCAGCAGAAATACACTGTAACCGGCCTGTACCAACTCAAAGCACAACTCGGCGTATTTCACCGCCATTTCCATCCGGCCGCTGCTGATCAGCACCGCATGTTTAGCGCCCGGCACCTGATGGCAGTAGTAACTCAGTTGCACCTGGTCGTGAGTTGTCAGCACGGCACAGGTCATTTGTTGCCAAAAAGGCTGTAGCCGCGTACGCCAACGCTCACTTAGCTGAGCTGCTGTGCCCAGAGGTTGTACAGGTGCAAATTTAACAGTGTTACTTGCCAACGCGCGGCTCCGTTTAGCTTAATCAAAGCCGCAGTTTAGCGGTAACCGCAGCCTGATACAAAGCCCGCCGTCATTTCTTGTCTCAGCGGTAACTGTACCCTGATGCTGGCGCACTATCTGTGCCACTATGGCCAGGCCAAGCCCGGTGCCGCCGGTGTTGGTATTACGGCTGTTTGATACGCGGTAAAACGGCTCAAATACGGCTTCCAGTTGTTCTGCTGCTATGCCCGGACCGTCATCGCAGATGGTGATTTGCAGCTGGTGTTGCTGTTGCTGCAAAGTGCAGCTGATGTCACTGTGCGGCGGGCCATACTTAATAGCATTGCGCAGAATATTCTCTATCGCTCTGGCCAGCAAGCGGCTGTCGGCGACAATTTCTGCCATCTCAGGGGCCATCAGCTGAATAGTTTGCTGTTTGGCGTCTGCTTCTACTTTATTGACGTCGATGATATCGGCCAGCAGTTCGCTCAGGTCGAAGCGCTGCAGGTGTAACTGATATTGGCCGGCATCGAGCTTGCTGAAGGTCAGCAGCTCATCAAGCATGGCATCCAGCCGGTCCAGTTCCTGTTTTAATCGTGGCAATTGCTCCATGCTTTGCTGGCGCTCGGTCAGGCCAAGCGCCAGTTGCGCCCTGGCCAGCGGCGAGCGAAGCTCATGCGATATATCGCGCAGCAGCCGTTGCTGATTGGTCAGCAGGGCGCTGATACGTTCAGCCATAGTGTTAAAGCTGTGGCCAAGCCGGCCCAGTTCGTCTTTGCGTTTTATCAGACCGCTGACTCTGCTGTTTAATTTGCCATCGGCAAACTCCAGATTGCGCAGCAACAGTTCACGTAACGGCCGCGAGATAGACAACGCCAGAATTAAACTGGCGACAGCAGAGATAAGTAGGGTGAACAGCAATAACACATGTTGCGGTATTTCGCTTAAGCGCCACCATGGCTGGGGCGGGCGTTGGCGTTTTTGATACAGTGCCAGGTTTTCCTCGCCCAGTTGCAGCAAAAATGGCCCTGCCAGCGAGGTATTGTTGTGCTTTAGCCAGCGCGGCCGCGACAGCTGAGATAACTCCGTCAACCAGTTCTGATCAAAATCCCGCGGTAATAAGCCAGGAGTTAACACGCTATTGCTGTCCGCGTTTATTACCAGCCAGCGGTCCGGCCGGTGCTGTTGCAACCTGGCTATCAGTTCGCTGCTGTTATGGCTGTCAGCGAAGGGTTGTAGTTGCTGCTGCAGTTGCTGGGCAATACTGTGTGGCAGGCGGCGGATTTCAGTTTGTTCAACTAAAGCGCGCGACAGCGCCAGGGTGCCGAATACCGCCGTTAACAGCACCAACCAGAACCAGAGAAAGATGCGCCCGGCCAAATAGTGAAACGGGTTTAAGTGCTTCAACCAGCTCATGGCTGCCCCTGCAAAAACAGATAGCCACTGCCACGCAGAGTTTGAATTTTTTCATCAGGGCTAAACTGGCCCACCTTTTTACGGATATTACTGATATGCATATCCAGGCTGCGGTCGTACATTTGCAGGCGTTTACCCAGCACTTCACGGCTAAGCTCGTCCTTACTGACGACTTCACCGGCATGGCGCATCAGCACTTCCAATAACTGAAATTCGGTCGCGGTTAACGCTACAGCTTGCTCGTTACAGCTAAGTTGGCGGTTGTGCGGGTTCAGTACCAGGCCATTAATACTCAGCACCGTATTTTGCCCCGGTGATGGTGCCCTGGTCAGCTCTACGCGGCGCAAAATAGCTTTGATGCGGGCCACCAGCTCGCGCGGGTTAAACGGTTTGGCGAGGTAATCATCTGCGCCTAATTCTAAACCGACGATACGATCAACATCATCGCCGCGCGCCGTCAGCATCAGTACCGGACAATACTGACCGCTGCGCAGCGCTTTTAATACCGACAGGCCATCCATACCAGGCAGCATCACATCCAGCAGAATAAGCTGATAATCACCGCTTTGTGCCAGCGCCAGCCCCTGGCTGCCATCGTGGGCGGCACTGAACTGAAAACCATCCAGCGCCAGATATTCAGCCACTAACTCGCACAGGCCGGTATCGTCATCAATCATCAAAATTGCAGGCATAACCACTCCTTCTTTGTGTAGAGTTTACCCAATGTCAGCAGGCCGCAATATACCTTTACAGAATCTTTACCCTGAGTTTGCGCTGCTTTGCATTGGCTGTTTTATGCTTAGCCTGTCTTAATAAAGGAGTGTATCCGATGAAAGTATCAAAACTGATTCTTGCTTTAGGCTTACTTACTGCCGCCAGTCTGACCGGTATTGCGGTGGCCCATGAACACAAGGCGGCAGGCTATGAGCACGGCCGCCATATGCAGCATGCTCCGGTGAAACGCATGCTGGCCGGGCTGGAACTTACTGATAGCCAGCGTGAACAGCTCAAGCAACTGATGCAGCAACACCGTAGCGGGCAAAAAGCTAGCCGGCCTGACAAGGCTGAGCGCCGGCAAATGCGTGATTTACTGGCTGCAGATACCTTTGATGAAGTAGCTGCACGTCAGTTGCTGGAGAAGCAGCAACAACAAGCAATAGACAAACGCCTGGCTGCGATGAAGTTACAGCATCAGGTATTACAGCTGCTGACCGATGAACAACGCCAACAGCTCAATGAAAAACGGCAGAAATGGCAGCAAAAAAAGCAACAGCGCAGCAATTCCTGAAACATGTATCATAACACTACAGGCGTTGTTTACAGCTAACAGCAGGCCGGTGCGCTTTTACGCCCGGCCTTGTTATTTTATTCTATATCCAGCTCTTTAAGTTTGCGGGTCAGCGTATTGCGGCCCCAGCCCAAGCGTTTGGCCGCTTCTTGCTTGTGGCCGTGGGTAAACTGCAAGGCTTGTTGCAGCACCGTACGTTCAAATTCCGGCCCGGCTTCGGCCAGAATGTTCTCTTCGCCAGCATTTAATTTGTGGCTGATCCAGCCGGCCAGTAATTCTTGCCAGCTACCGCTGCTGCCGTTAATCGTAACCACCGGTGCCTTAGTTGGTGTGGTGAGCTCCGGTGGTAAGTCGGCAACCACGATATGTTTGCCGCTGGCCATGACGGTAAGCCAGCGACAGGTGTTTTCCAGTTGACGCACATTACCCGGCCAATCCAGCTGGCTTAAAAACTGTTCAGCTTCTTTGGTCAGGGTTTTAGCTTCAACATTCAGCTCTTTTGCCGCTTGCAGCAAGAAATGCTGTGCCAGTTTGGCAATGTCTTGTTTACGTTCGCGCAGCTGCGGTAAATGCACGCGGATCACATTCAGCCGGTGAAATAAGTCTTCGCGAAACTTGCCTTCGCTGACCAGCTGTTCCAAATTCTGGTGCGTGGCGGCAATAATACGCACATCCACACCAATGGCCTGGTGGCCGCCGACGCGATAAAACTGGCCATCGGCTAATACGCGCAGCAAACGGGTTTGTACGTCCAGCGGCATATCGCCGATTTCATCAAGAAACAAGGTGCCGCCGTCGGCTTGTTCAAAACGGCCTTTACGCAGATTATTGGCACCGGTAAAAGCGCCTTTTTCATGGCCAAACAGCTCCGACTCAATCAAATCTTTCGGTATAGCAGCCATGTTCAGCGCAATAAACGGCTGCTCAACACGCGGGCTGTGTTTATGTAAGGCGCGGGCAACCAGTTCTTTACCGGTACCGGATTGGCCATTAATTAACACGCTGATACTGGAGCGGGCAAGGCGGCCGATAGCGCGAAATACTTCCTGCATGGCCGGGGCTTCACCGATAATTTCCGGTGATAACGCCGGTGCAGCCGCTTTGTGCTTTGGTTGGCGCGCTTTTGCATGCTCCAGCGCGCGGCTGATCAGCGCCACAGCGTCGTTTACGTCGAAGGGCTTGGGCAAATATTCAAAGGCGCCGCGTTTAAAGGCATTAACCGCGCTGTCTAAATCGGAATGGGCGGTCATGATGATCACCGGCAGCTCCGGTGCCAATTCTTGTAGCCGGCTTAATAACGCCATGCCATCGGTACCCGGCATACGGATATCTGAGACCACAACAGCGGGCTGATCATACTCCAACCGTTGCAGCATTAAATCGGCGGAGGCATAGCTCTCACATAGAATATCCGCGCGGGCCAGGGCTTTTTCCAGCACCCAACGGATAGAATTGTCGTCATCAATAATCCATACAGTATGACTCATTAGTTCAATCCTCAGTGTCTGCAATTGGCAGGTATAGGGTAAATTCGGTATGGCCCGGCCAGCTGTCGCAATCGATCCAACCACCGTGTTGGTGGATTAAAGTTTGGCCGATAGATAAGCCCAAACCGGTGCCACCGGCTTTGCCGCTAACCATAGGGTAAAACAGGGTGTCTTTAATGTCGTTCGGGATGCCCGGGCCATTGTCGATCACGCGGATCAGTGCTACCAGTTTGTAACGCTTGCCGTGTAGTGTGTGCTGGTGCAGTACGCGGCTTTGTAAGCAAATAGCCGGCTGAGGCGTATGTTCCAGTGCTTGCTGGGCGTTACGTACAATGTTCAGCAAGGCCTGTTCGAGTAACTCCGGGTCAAAAGCGAAATCCGGTATGCTGGGGTCGTAGTCGCGGCTGAACTGCACCTGGCCGGGATTATCCATCAGGGCTAACTGACGCACTTGTTCTATCATTTGATGCAGGTTGCTTTGTACCCGCTGCGCCGGACGATAAGGCCCAAGCAGCCGGTCAACCAGGTTTCTTAACCGGTCGGCCTGGGCAATAATCAGTTGAGTATATTCTTTTAACTCATCGGACAGGGTTTCTTCCAGCAGCTGTGCAGCACCGCGCAGGCCGCCGAGCGGGTTTTTAATTTCATGTGCCAGACCGCGGATCAGCTCACGCGCAGCCAGGTGTTGGTGCTGTTGCAGGCTTTCCAGGCTGATTTTGCGTTGCTGATCGACGTGGCGGATTTCCAGCAGCAAGTGGCCGGCCGGATTTTCACTGATGGTCACTGATATATCCAACAGCAGATGGCGACCATCGGCCAGCACCGCCTGTACATCGCTGACGCCAAAACCCTGTTTACTGCTCAGTGCGCTGAAAAAATGTTGGCTGCTGATATCGATATGTTGGAACAACTCAGGGAAATGTTGTGCAGATAAACGCTTTTCACCCAAACCCAGTACTGCACAGCAGGCGGTATTAAAGTAACGAATGGTTAAATCCGCATCCAGCAGCATAATAGCTGTGGTTAACTGCTCGGTAATATGTGCGTATAGCTGTTCTGTCGGTATTGTTATATCAGTCACTGTTTCACCCTTTGCACCAAATTGGTGCGCTAAGTTGACAGTGTAATTCAGTTCAGGCTGAATTGCATAGCATACGCACTAATTTGGTGATATTGCCGAGGCTCTATGTAAATAGAAGGTCGTTACAGGACTTGTTGCAATAAGCTTGCCGTTTTGATCAAAAAGTTCCATCTGGAGTTTGTGTTCGCCACGCTCTATATCGCGCAGAATAAATACTGCATTGTTTTGTGGTTCTACTTTGGCCTGGCCATCAATTAATAACCGTACGCGAAGGCCACGTTGAAACATCGGGCTGATTTTGCCGGAAACATAGACTGAACCGGTATTGTCGCGCACCGTACCCTGATCTTCCGGCTGTACAATTTCTACCGTAAAGGGTTCAACCGGCGGGGCTTTGCGTGCCGGCAGGGTTGGGTCTGTTGCTTCCATGATGTTAGCGCGACTGGATAAATTCAGCTCCTCAGCGCCCGGTTGCGGGCTGTCAGAAAATACCAGCACACCATTGGCGTCGCGGGTAACAAACACCTTTTTACTGTCTTGCGCCATTATTGGCATTGCAACAAACAATAATATGAAAATAAACAATACTTTATTCATTGGTTAACTAAGATCCATTTTATATTTATTATTGTAGTTCCATCGCGCTACTCTAGCTTGCTTTGTGTTCTTTTTCTACAAAAAAAAAGCTCACCGAAGTGAGCTTTTTATCAGCCAGCGGCGTTAAACGCTGTAATACAGTTCAAATTCCAGCGGATGAACAGATACTGCCACTCTGCGGGCTTCGCCACGTTTAATGTCAATATAAGCATCGATCATCGCATCAGACATTACGCCGCCTTTAGTAAAGATAGCGCGGTTTTTGTCCAGCTCGTTCAGGGCTTCTTCCAGTGAGGTGGAAACTTGTGGAATGTTAGCGGCTTCTTCTGCCGGTAAGTCGTACAAGTCTTTATCCATTGCATCGCCCGGGTGAATTTTGTTCTGAATACCGTCCAGGCCAGCCATCAGCTGAGCTACAAAAGCCAGGTATGGGTTAGCTGCCGGATCCGGGAAGCGGCATTCAATACGACGCGCTTTGGCACTTGGTACCAACGGGATACGGATAGACGCTGAGCGGTTACGCGCAGAATACGCCAGCATTACCGGTGCTTCAAAGTGCGGTACTAAACGCTTGTATGAGTTAGTCGACGGGTTGGTAAAGGCGTTAATGGCCTTAGCATGTTTAATAATGCCGCCGATATAGTACAGCGCGGTTTCAGACAGACCGGCATATTTATCACCGGCAAACAGGTTTACACCGTCTTTCGCCAGAGATTGGTGACAGTGCATACCTGAACCATTATCACCTACTAACGGCTTCGGCATAAAGGTTACGGTTTTGCCATACAGGTGCGCAACGTTGTGAATAACGTACTTAAGTTGCTGCACTTCATCGGCTTTCTTAGTTAAGCTGTTGAACTTGGTAGCGATCTCGTTCTGGCCGGCAGTAGCAACTTCGTGGTGGTGCGCTTCAACGGTTTGTCCCATTTCTTCCAGCACCATACACATGGCGCTACGGATATCATGGCCCGAATCTACCGGTGGTAACGGGAAGTAACCGCCTTTTACGCTTGGACGGTGGCCTTTGTTACCATCTTCATAGCTGGTACCTGAGTTCCAGGCCGCTTCAGTTGAGTTAATTTTAAAGAATGAACCTGACATCGTAGTTTCAAAACGGATGTCGTCAAACATAAAGAATTCCGGCTCCGGGCCAAACAAGATAGTGTCAGCGATACCGGTAGATTTCAGGTACTCTTCAGCGCGTTTGGCGATAGAGCGCGGATCGCGGTCGTAGCCCTGCATGGTGCTGGGTTCGATTACGTCACAGGTAATGTTTAAGGTGGTTTCTTCAAAGAACGGGTCTAATACCGCAGTAGAAGCGTCCGGCATCAGGATCATGTCTGAGTCGTTAATACCTTTCCAACCGGCAATAGAAGAGCCGTCAAACATTTTACCGTCTTCAAAGAAGTCTGCGGTAATTTGGTTAACAGGAACAGTCACATGCTGCTCTTTACCTTTGGTGTCGGTAAAACGTAAATCTACAAACTTCACTTCATTTTCTTTAATTAAACTCAGTACAGATGATGCAGACATGCATTCCTCCAATTAATCTGTTTTGAACTGATTTAGCGGTGTTGCGCCATTAAATGCCAGATATATGCCAATAACCTAAGTTGTTGAATAATTTGAATATGCTTTGGCGTGGTGCGCTTGGGTAAAGCTGCTGCGCACCATTTTGGTGCTGACAAGCTCTATTCTGGTGCGGCACGGGCAGGGGTAAGTGTAGCTGCATATTACCCCGCCGATAAAAAAAATCGCCGAAACCGCAGTTGCTGTTTTTCTTTCCCGGTAAAAACAGAGTAGAATATGCGCCCTTTAGTTTCAGTTAGTTTTGCCTGGTGGTCATTACGGTCATCTAGTGCCACAGAGGATATATTTACATGAGCGTTACCGCGACCTACTTAGAAAAGCTGCGCAATGTTGCCATTATTGCGCACGTTGACCATGGTAAAACCACCCTGGTTGACAAACTGCTGCAGCAGTCTGGCACCTTTGATGCCCGCGCCAAATTACAGGAGCGCGTAATGGATTCGAATGCGCAGGAATCTGAGCGCGGTATAACTATCCTGGCAAAGAACACTTCGGTGCGCTGGAACGGTTACCACATTAATATCCTTGATACGCCCGGCCACGCCGACTTCGGTGGTGAAGTAGAGCGCGTACTGTCAATGGCCGACTCAGTATTACTGTTGGTTGACGCCGTTGACGGCCCAATGCCGCAAACACGCTTTGTAACGCAAAAGGCCTTCTCACACGGTTTAAAGCCGATTGTGGTAGTGAATAAAATCGACCGCCCGGGTGCACGTCCGGATTGGGTTATCGACCAGGTATTTGACCTGTTTGATAACTTAGGTGCTACTGACGAGCAGTTAGATTTCCCTATTGTATACGCCTCGGCATTAAACGGCTGGGCGACACTGGATTACAACGAGCCAAAAACGGATATCACTGATCTGTTTGAAGCCATTGTAAAACACGTAGCGCCGCCGTCAGTTGAACTGGACGGCGAAACCCAGTTACAGGTATCACAGCTGGATTACTCCAGCTACCTGGGCATTATCGGTATCGGTCGTATTAAACGTGGCAGCTTAAAATCAAACCAGCAGGTCACCATTGTGGGTGCTGACGGTAGTAAGCGTAACGGTAAAGTAGGCCAGGTATTCGGTTACCTGGGTTTAGAGCGCGTTGAAACGGCAGAAGCGAATGCCGGTGATATCGTGGCTTTTACCGGTTTGGGTGAGCTGAAAATCTCTGACACTATTTGTGCCACCACTAAAGTAGAAGCATTGCCTGCCCTGCAGGTCGATGAACCTACTGTTACCATGACATTCCAGGTAAATACGTCACCTTTCGCCGGTAAAGAAGGTAAGTTTGTTACCTCGCGTCAGATTTTAGAGCGTTTAACTAACGAGCTGAAACACAACGTAGCACTGCGGGTTGAAGAAACCGAAGACGGTGATAAGTTCAAAGTATCCGGTCGTGGCGAATTGCACCTTGGTGTACTAATTGAAAATATGCGTCGCGAAGGTTTCGAATTAGCCGTATCACGCCCTGAAGTAATCATGAAAGTGGTTGACGGCGCGAAGATGGAGCCTATGGAAAACGTTACTATCGACTGTGAAGAGCAGAACCAGGGCTCTATCATGGAACGTATGGGCGAGCGTAAAGCTGAAATGACCAATATGCAGCCAGACGGTAAAGGCCGTATCCGGATGGATTTCTTAATGCCAAGCCGTGGTTTAATTGGTTTCCGTACCGAATTTATGACCATTACCTCAGGTACCGGTTTGATGTACCACAGCTTTGACCACTACGGTGCGCACAAAGGTGGCACTATCGGTCAGCGCACCAACGGTGTCATGATCTCTAATGCTATGGGTAAAGCAGCCGGTTATGCCATTTTCTCCTTACAGGAACGTGGCCGGATGTTTATCAGCCACGCTGAAGAAGTGTACGAAGGTCAGGTTATCGGTATTCACAGCCGTAGCAACGACTTAACAGTTAACTGTTTGAAAGGTAAGCAGTTAACTAACGTGCGCGCTTCCGGTACTGATGAAGCCATCAACCTGGTACCGCCAATCCGTTACACTTTGGAGCAGGCATTAGAGTTTATTGACGACGACGAACTGGTAGAAGTTACACCTAAGTCGATCCGTATCCGTAAACGTCACCTGACAGAAAACGATCGTAAGCGCGCCAGCCGCGGTTAATACCGTTTAGCGAGCTGACAAAAAGCCGGCATTGATGCCGGCTTTTTTTTACGTAATATTCAGTACTTAGCAATTTATAGTCTTCAACGATGCTGGTTGAGTTACTGCTTTTCTTGTATCCTCTGGCAGTATTTATGTGATTTGGAGGCGTTATGCTGCCTGAGTGGCACCCCTATCTAAAAACGGCTGTGCGCTTTATTAAGCTCTATATCCAGCGTTGTCAGCAGGATCAAATTGGCGTAATTGGCGGTTATCTGGCGTATATCTCGCTGTTGTCAGTGGTGCCTTTGATCGCAGTAATGTTTTCCATGTTGAGTGCTTTTCCGATGTTTGGCGAGTTTCGTCAGGCCATTGAAGCTTTTGTTTACGCCAATGTGATCCCTTCACGTGGTGAGGAAATTCAAACCTACATTAACCAGTTTATCGGCAATACCGGTGGTATGACGGCAATCGGCATTACGGCACTGGTGGTTGTTGCCTTGCTGCTTATTCACAATATTGATAAAACACTGAATAAAATCTGGCGGGTCACCAAAAGACCAAGACCGGTTATCTCATTTTCTATTTACTGGATGATTTTGACATTAGGGCCCATTCTGTTTGGTTCATCCATTGCGGTAACATCTTATCTGATCAGGCTAACCCGCTTTGCTGAAGGCTACACTCCGGGGTTGTCTACCCTGTTGTTGGGTGTGGTGCCATATCTGATGTCGTTGCTGGCATTTTTTCTGCTGTATCTGGTGGTGCCGAATATCAAAGTCCGCAGCCGTCATGCTTTTTTTGGTGCTTTGCTGGCGATGATATTGTTTGAATTATCCAAACGCGGTTTTGCGGTTTACGTAACACATTTTCCGGCCTACGACACTCTGTACGGTGCGCTGGCATTAGTGCCGATAGTCTTTGTCTGGGTGTATTTGTGCTGGCTGGTAGTGCTGCTGGGGGCGGAACTTACCGCTTTGTTGCAGCAAATTGCGGCCGATACAGAAAAGGCCGACAGTGATGATCCTGATCAAAACAACCCTGATGACGATGACTCAGAGGCAGTAGCGTAGATGAAGGCGCTTATTCAACGAGTCAGTGAAGCGGCAGTAAGGGTTGACGGCAATATTATTGCACAGATTGACCGTGGTTTACTGGTGTTGCTTGGTGTTGAAGCCGCTGACGATGCGGCAATTACAACCAGGCTGGCGCACAAGGTTTGCCATTACCGCGTGTTTTCAGATGCTGACGGTAAGATGAATTTAAACGTACAGCAGGCCGGTGGCAGCGTGTTGGTGGTATCACAGTTCACCCTGGCAGCAGATACCAACTCAGGTTTAAGGCCCAGCTTTACGCCCGCGGCAGTGCCTGACAAAGCCGACCAGCACTACCTGGCCTTTGTGGCATATTGCCGCTCGCTTGGGCTGAACACTGCTACCGGGCAATTTGGCGCTGATATGCAGGTTAGCCTGACTAATGACGGCCCCGTGACTTTTTTACTGCAGAGCTGATTTTTCGGAGCTGCAGAGCTGATTTTTCGGAGTAGTACCTATGCGGCATTGGCAATTACGCCCACCTCAAACGCCACAAGAATGGCAAGGTTATTATCAGCTGCGCTGGCAAGTACTGCGTGCTCCCTGGCAGCAGCCGCCCGGTTCCGAGCGCGACGAGCTAGAAGCCCGGGCTTATCATCTGATGTTGTTAACCCCTGATGGTGCGATTGCGGCTGTGGGCCGTTTGCATCAGCTTGAGCAAGGCGGTGCTCAGATACGTTATATGGCGGTAGCTGCTGAGTATCAGGGCAAAGGTGCCGGGAGCAAGGTGTTAGCGGCGCTGGAGATGCAGGCGGTGCAATGGGGCTGCAGTTATATCAGCTTAAATGCGCGGGACACGGCACTGCAGTTCTACCAACGCCTGGGGTATCAGCAAACCGGTGCTGCCCCGCAGTTATATGGTATTGCGCATGTTGTGATGCAAAAACACATCCGGCTGGCCGGTACAGCTGAGCAGCATCAGTTGTGGTGCAAACAACTGGCAGACACCTGGCAGCAAACGATACCGCTAAGCCACTATATGCAGCTTGCTATCAGCAGTTTTGACGGCAATGAACTACGCTGTGCTGCGCCATTGGCGCCAAACATTAACCTGCATCAGACCATGTTTGCCGGCAGCATTTATGCGCTGGCGACTTTAACCGGTTGGGGCATGCTGTATTTGCAATTGCAGGCGCTGGGACTGCACGGCGACCAGGTCCTGGCAGACGCCGGTATCAGATATCTACGACCGGTTGCAGCTGAGCCGCAAGCGCGTTGTGCATTGCAGCATTGCAGTGGGGCTTTAACCGCGTTGGCGGAGGGGCGCAAAGTGGTGCAGCAAATCAAAGTACAGATTTTTTCTGCCGGCGAGCTGGCGGCGGAATTCAATGGCCGCTATGCGGTACTGCCGCAAAAAAGCGAAACTGTATGAAAGTGATTATTGTTGGTTGTGGTTGGTTAGGACAGCAATTGGCAGCAGTGCTGTGCCGCACAGGGTATCAGGTAACTGCTACCCGACGTTCTGTCGCTGCCCTGGCAGATTTGCCGGCAGGCGTAGCGGGAATAGCGCTGGATCTTAACACTCCACTGGTCGCCGATGAGGCGTTAAATGCAATTTTTAACGATGCGATTGTTATCTGTGCTATTGCCCCTGGCCGTCAGCAGCCGGGCAATAATTATATCCAATCACTACAGCGGTTAAGCGCAGTGATGCAACAGGCCGGTAGCCGTGGCGTGCTGCATTTTAGCTCCAGTGGTATTTATCAGGGGTTGGATGGTGATGCGGATGAAACTGCTGACCTGCAATTGCAGCACCCCAGGGTGCAGTTACTGGCCGGCGGTGAACAAGCCTTGCAGCAATTTGGCGGTTGTATCACATTGCGTCTGGCGGGCTTAATGGGGCCGGGCCGCCAACCCGGACATTTTGTCGCCGGTAAAACTCTGCCGGACCCCGATGCACCGGTTAATATGCTGCACAGCAATGATATAATCGCAGCAGTACAGCGTATATTAGCGCTGCCGGCGCTCAGCCCCGCTATTTATAACCTGTGTTGCCCTGTGCCTGTATCCAGGCGGGTGTTCTATCAGCAGGCTGCGGCGCTGGCTGGTAGTGAGGTAGAGTTTGCAGTTTACACCGACACTCAGCGGCGGGTTAATCCGCAGCGTTTTATTGCACAGTACGGTTTTCACTACTGTTATCAATCAGCTTGCGACGCTTTAGCAGACTGCGATTGCTGATATAAACAGCAGCCAATGTTTTTATAATGCATTTATCAGCTTCCTGTTAAGAAAAATTCCGGCACTGCGCTGATACTGAACGCTCAACAAAAGGGCGTTGAGGTTGTTATGAAAAATAAATGGTTGCTTGTTTCTTCTGTCAGTACCGCACTGGGAATTGTTGCCGGCACTGTCTACCTGTTCTTCGCTGAGCACTCTTTGCTGCAAAGCAACAATAGCTGGGTACTGTCGGCATTCTGGTCTGCTTTTATGCTGTGGAGCTTTGTGCTGATGTTCGTTGTCGCACTTTTATTTAATGTGTTGGCATTTTTTGAACTGGATGAACAGCACAAACTGTTTGGTCTGGCATTGCCACTGCGGGCGTTTCTGTCTTCGGCGGACAAAAAACAGCAGTTCTTGCAGGACGCAGAGCACTTTTTGCAGCGCTTAGGTAAATTGTCTCATTCGTCCAGAGTCAGCCCGGAATACCGCTGCTTGCAAGCTGAGCAGGAGAAGCTGGTTTATCTGCAGCAAGACGACCAGGCAGTAGACATTAATCAGATCAGAGCATTATTTCAGCAGATGCTGGCAGCAGATTTCAGCAGCGGTATTATTGTCAGCTATGCCGGTTTCAGCAGTCAGGCGTGGATCTTTGCCCGCGAAGCCAATATTGAATTACTGGACGCCAGAAGTTTAAAGAAACAGCAAAAGTTACAGCGCCAACAACAATTTGCTATGGTTTAATGTCGATATCATCTTTTCATCGGGTTTTTTGTTGCTGTTTTGGCACTATGGATAGCGAAAGGAATCAACAAAAAACACTGGGATGAGAAAATACTTCCTGCTGGCTGGACTTTGTCCAGCCTTTTTCTTTGTTATAACTTAAGTGACAAGTGACAAGTGACAAGTGACTGGCATCAAAAGTATCAGAACATTGCTCAGGAAACTTTAAAGGCGCTGGCGGCTTTTGTCAGCCCTGTAGCAAGAGTGGATACGCCATCGCTATGCTGTAAAGTACGCTGGGCTTTTTCGCTGCTAACCTGAGCAACTTCGATCATCTGTTGCATATTACTGTTGATATCATTACCCAGTTTCAGCTGCGTTTCTGTTGCTGCACTAACGCGGCTACTGATATCGCGGGTTTGCGCCAACGCCTGATTAACCAAGCTTAATGAGGCAACTAAGTCCAGTGTTTGCGCTACACAGCTGTCGGCATCTGCTTTGCCGTCTGTAATGGCAGCGACAGCCTGTTTACTTTGCAACTGCAGTGTTTCTATCATTTGGCGTATTTCATCCGTGGCTTGCCGGGTGCGTCCGGCTAAAGAGCGCACTTCGTCGGCTACTACGGCAAAGCCACGGCCTTGCTCTCCGGCACGGGCAGCTTCTATTGCAGCATTAAGTGCCAGTAAATTGGTTTGCTCGGCAATGCCGCGAATGGTGGCCAATATGCCGCCGATGTTATTGGCTTCATCATTTACTCTGCTCATCACTGCACTTGTTTCGGTTAGCTGCCCTGCTAACTTTGTAATCAGCTGCTTGTTTTGACCGGCAATGGCATCTATTTGCGTACCTTGCTCCAAAGCTTGCTGCATGGCCCGGGTACTTTCGGTCGATTGCATGGCAATATCGCGGGTGCTGTCGGCTAATTGCCGCGTCACGTCATTCACCAGTTCTATTTGTTGCTGTTGATGTTGCAACGAGTCATTAATTTCACCAACTTCATACGCAGATTGTTTGGCATTACCGTTCAGTTCTCCGGCGTTATGCTGAATATTTACAATCAGTGCGCTTAAGGCGTTGGTCAAACTGTTTACTTTGGCGGCCAGGGCGCCGAATTCATCCTGATGAGTAATGGTTAGCTTGCGGCTTAAATCGCCTTTGGCGATATCACCCAGTACTTTGTTTATGCCGGCCAGCGGGCGTAGCATGGCGTTAATTGTCAGGTAAGCGGCTGCCACTGCCAGTATGATCAATACCAACATCAGACTAAGGGTACGGGTGTTGCCGGAGCTGACCGCATCAGATACTTTCTGCTGCAAAGCATTAAATTGTGCATCAGCAGCTGCAAGGAGCTGATCCAGCGCCGAAATAACCTGCTCTACACTGCGCTCAGACTGGCTGAGTTGGTTGCGCGCTTGCTGTTGCGCAGCAACCTGTTGCAGTTTCAGGCTGGCCAGGCTTTCGCTGGCCTGCAATTGTGTGGTGAGTTCGGCTAACTGTGCGGTAACATCTTGCCATAAGCCGCCGGTATCGCGGCTGGCGACCAAATTGGCCATATAGTCGATATTGACTTGCATATCGCTTAAGGCAAAGCCAATATTTTCCTGCCCGGCTTCTGCTGCGGCCTGCTCAGTATAATTGCTCACCTCTTTTAAGGTATTCAGCAACCCCAGCAGCTGGCCGTCAATACGGTTAGCTGTGCCGGCAATTAACTCCATTTGCTGCTCGCTGCCGGGCAGCTCCAGATAAGAAATGTCCAGCAAATTGGCGCCTATATTATCGATAGTCTGCTCTAACTGTGAAAATTCCGTCAGCACGCGGCGTTGCAAAGCATTGCTTTGCAACCTGGCATTAAACATGTTGCTGACCGCCGCGGCATATTGCTGATAGCGGCTGTCTGTATCGCGGAGGGTTTGGCTAAAGGTCTGGCTGCTGCCGGTGAGAGTGGCTAAGGTGGCCAATTGCTGACGTAAAGTTTGGCTACCGGTATTAAATTGCTGCTGATAGCTGCTTATATCGTCGTCAGTTTCTGCGGTATAGCCCAGCGCTGATAGCTTGGCCAGCTTTAATAACTGAATTTGTGCGGCGTTACTGTGTTGCTGCACCGGCACGGCCAGTTGATTAACCTGATCTCCGGACTGGCTGATAGCCGAGAAGCTGAATAACGCCGAGCCACTGGACAACAACAGTAATATAGCTATAAAGCCAAAACCAATAATGACTTTATGCGCAACTTTTAATTTGATCACTGAGCTGAACTCCGCACTGTCGCTGAGCCTTAACCATAGACAGCAGCTGCTTGATAAACAAGCTGAAGTTAACAAAGAAAGCGGTACTGGTCCAGCCAGTAAAGAGGTACATGAACGAAAAGAGGGCGGCAGCACCAAAATGGTGCTGCCGTATAACTCAGAAGCTACATAACAGCTTTTGTGGTAACAGGGTATTTAACTGACGCTGGCGCAGTAAGTTGGCGCTTTGTTCAATATCCGGCGCAAAGTAGCGATCTTCGCCATAAAAACTTACCTGTTCGCGCAGGTAATGTTTGGCTTGCTCGATAGCCGGGGTCGATTTCAGCGGGGCGCGAAAATCCAGGCCCTGGGCTGCAGCCAGATATTCTACCGCCAATACACCCACGGTATTTTCTGCCATATCGGCTAAACGCCGTGCCGCAAAGGTCGCCATTGACACATGATCTTCCTGGTTTGCGGATGTGGGCAGGCTGTCTACCGAGGCCGGATGGGCCAGGCTTTTGTTTTCCGATGCCAGTGCCGCTGCGGTGACCTGGGCAATCATAAAGCCGCTGTTTACGCCACCGTTGGGCACTAAAAACGCCGGTAACTTACTTAACGTCGCGTCGATTAACAGCGCCATGCGCCGCTCAGATATAGCGCCGATTTCGGCAATCGCCAGCGCGAGGTTATCTGCTGCCATAGCGACAGGCTCGGCATGAAAGTTACCGCCGGACAAAATATCGTTGTCATCGGCAAACACCAACGGGTTGTCGGTAACGCCGTTAGCTTCTACTGCTAAGACTTCTGCCGCCTGACGGATCTGCGTTAAACAGGCGCCCATTACCTGTGGCTGACAGCGCAGGCTATAAGGGTCTTGTACTTTTTCGCAGTTATGATGCGCTTCGCCGATTTCTGACGTTGTGCCCAGCAGATGGCGATAAATGGCGGCCGCATCAATTTGGCCACGCTGGCCACGGGCCTGATGAATGCGATCGTCAAACGGTGAGCGGCTGCCCATGGCCGCTTCTACACTCATGGCGCCAATAACGCTACCTGCGGCAAATAAGTCCTCTGCTTTAAATAAGCCTTCCAGTGCCAGCGCGGTAGACGCCTGGGTGCCGTTAAGCAGCGCCAGGCCTTCTTTGGCTGCTAAGGTTACCGGCTCAAGACCGGCAAAGCCTAAACCTTCACGCGCATCATAGATCTGGCCTTTGTAACTGACTTCGCCTTCGCCAATCAGTGGCAATACCATATGTGACAGCGGCGCTAAGTCGCCGGATGCACCCACCGAGCCTTTTTTCGGAATGCAGGGGTAAACTTCGGCGTTGACCAGCTTAATCAGCGCTTCAATGACAGACAGCCGGATGCCGGAAAAGCCGCGCGCCAGCGAGTTAATTTTCAGCACCATTAATAAGCGCACTGTGCTGTCATCCATAATGTCGCCAAAGCCGGCAGCGTGGGATAACACGATAGAGCGTTGTAGCAACTCCAGCTCTTCGTTTTTAATCCGCGTATTGGCCAGCAAGCCAAAACCGGTATTAATGCCATACACCACGCGGTTTTGCTTAATAATATCGGCGACACAAGCTGCCGATTTTTCAATCCCGGCTATGGCAGAGTTGTCGAGGCTCAGCTCCACCGGGCCTTGTTGTACCTGGCGTAATTGCGCCAGTGTCAGGGTGCCCGGTACTAAATTCAGTTTAAAACTCATGTTGTTACTCCGTTACCATTGGCAGGTCTAAACCTTGTTCTGTCGCACAATTAACCGCAATATCATAACCGGCATCAGCATGGCGCATAACGCCGGTGCCCGGGTCGTTCCATAATACGCGGCCCAGGCGCGCCGCGGCGGCATCGGTGCCATCGGCCACTATCACCACGCCGCTGTGCTGGCTGTAGCCCATACCTACACCACCACCATGATGCAGTGATACCCAGGTAGCGCCACCGGCAGTGTTAAGCAGGGCATTTAGCAATGGCCAGTCTGATACGGCGTCAGAGCCATCGAGCATGGCTTCGGTTTCGCGGTTCGGGCTGGCAACAGAGCCTGAGTCGAGGTGATCGCGACCAATGACAACCGGTGCGCTCAGCTCGCCGTTTTTTACCATTTCGTTAAAGGCCAGCGCGATACGGGCGCGGTCTTTTAAACCAATCCAGCAAATGCGCGCCGGTAAGCCCTGAAACTGAATGCGCTCGCGCGCCATATCCAGCCAGTTATGCAGGTGCGGGTTATCCGGAATCAGCTCTTTTACTTTGGCATCGGTTTTATAAATATCTTCGGCATCGCCCGACAGGGCGACCCAGCGAAACGGCCCTATGCCTTCGCAGAACAGCGGCCGGATATAAGCCGGTACAAAACCGGGGAAATCAAAGGCATTCGTTACGCCTTCGTCTTTGGCCATCTGGCGGATATTGTTGCCGTAATCGGTGGCGACGGCGCCACGTTGCTGCATGGTTAATATTGCTTGTACCTGCACCGCCATCGATTGTTTAGCGGCTTTAACAACGCCCTCCTCGTCGGTTTTACGCTGCTCCGCCGCTTTTTCCAAGCTCCAACCCTGTGGCAGGTAGCCGTTTAACGGGTCGTGGGCAGACGTTTGGTCGGTTACTACATCCGGTGTAATATCGCGCGCGACTAACTCAGCAAACACATCAGCCGCATTGGCCAACAGGCCGATAGAGGTGGGCTTACCTTCCGCTTTAGCCGCTGCCAGCATGGCAAGGGCTTCATCCAGTGAGCGGGCCTTTTTATCCAGATAACGGGTTTTTAAGCGAAAATCGATACGGCTCTCATCTACTTCACAAGCCAGCATATGAAAACCGGCCATAGTTGCCGCTAATGGCTGGGCGCCGCCCATGCCACCTAAACCACCGGTTAATACCCATTTACCGGCTGCCAGGCCGTCAAAGTGTTGTTTGGCAATGGCAACAAAGGTTTCATAGGTGCCTTGCACTATGCCCTGAGTGCCGATGTAGATCCACGAACCGGCTGTCATCTGGCCGTACATCATCAGGCCTTTGCGATCCAATTCGTTAAAGTGCTGCCAGTTGGCCCAGGCGGGCACCAGGTTAGAGTTAGCAATCAATACACGTGGGGCGTCCGGGTGGGTCGGAAATACACCAACCGGCTTACCGCTTTGTACCAACAGCGTTTGGTTATCTTCCAGCCGGTTTAATACTTCAACAATTTTGTCATAGCACTGCCAGTTACGCGCTGCACGGCCAATACCGCCGTATACCACTAAGGCTTGCGGGTGCTCAGCCACTTCCGGGTCGAGGTTATTCATTAACATGCGTTTGGCGGCTTCAGTCTGCCAGCTTTTAGCGGTGATTTTGCTGCCGCGATCAGCGCGGATCACCCGGCTGTTATCAATACGTGGGTCTGTCATCAGATAGTCTCTCTGCTGCTGGGTAAGGAAAAGTTCAGATGGCCGCCTAAACGATAGCGGCTACCCGGTGAAGTTAAATACGCCAGGCTGACCGCGCCTTCACGGCTAAAGGTGCGGCGGGTCAAACGCAGGCAGGGTTCGGCTTTTTTCAGCACTAAATGCTTACAGGTAAAATCGTCCGGCCAAATGGCCTCAACGGTGTGTTCGGCTTCAGTCAGCGGCGCAATAAAGCTTAAATACTGGTGCGGTGTTTGCTGGTTAAAGTCTTGTTTTACGTAATCCGGCACCAGTTGCGGGCTTACGTAACGCGCCTCCAACTGCAGTGGCTGGTTGTTCTCTAAATGCACTATCAGGGAGAAATACACCGCTTCATTGCGCTTTAATCCCAGCGCGGCAGCAATAATGGTCGGGCAGGGCAGTTCGGTCAGCTGTAATAAACGCGCACTGTAGGCATGGCCGCGGCTGCTTATCTCGTCAGCAATATTGCGGATTTCCAGTAACGACGACTGCGATTTAAGCGCGGCAACAAAGCTGCCTACGCCCTGGGTGCGATACAAAATGCCTTGTTCGGTCAGCTCCTGCAGCGCGCGCCGTGCTGTCATCCGGCTGACACTAAACTGCACTGCCAGCTCGTTTTCTGATGGCACACGGCTGTGCTCCGGCCAGGCGGCAATTTCAATCTGGCTGAGCATGTACTCTTTAATTTCGGCAAATTTGGCAACAGCCATAACACCCCCTGGTTTTACTAAATAAAAAATAAGCTAATTTGGTTGTATATACAAGTTGTTGGTGTAAAATTATTTTAAAACCACTTACAGGATGCCCTTATGCAGCAGTTTGATGCCATCTGGATTAACGCCAATATCGCCACCATGACTGACAACGGCACTGCCTATGGCAGCATAGAAAACGACGCCCTGGCCGTTAAAGATGGCGTAATTGTTTTTGTTGGCAGTAAAGCTGATTTGCCGCCATTTGATGCTTTGGCTACTCCGCTGTATGACGCACAGGGGCAGTGGCTGCTGCCGGGTTTTATTGATTGCCATACGCATTTGGTATACGCCGGTAACCGTGCCAATGAGTTTGAAATGCGCCTGAATGGCGCCAGTTATCAGGATATTGCTGCGGCCGGCGGCGGTATCAAAGCGACGGTAGCGGCGACGCGCGCAGCCAGCCATGCCGACTTATTTGTGTTAGCCAAAGACCGGCTGAATACCTTGCTGGCACAAGGCGTTACCACGGTAGAAATAAAATCCGGCTATGGCCTCGATTTGGCCAGTGAGCAAAAAATCCTTGAAGTTGCCGCTGAGCTGGATAAGCACCATCCGGCAAGCGTACAAAAAACCTTTTTAGGCGCCCATGCCTTGCCGGCCGAATTTAACAATGATGCTGATGGCTACATTGAAGCCGTGTGTCAGATGTTGCCGCAGTTGCATGCACTTGGGCTGGTCGATGCCGTGGACGTATTTTGCGAGGGTATAGGTTTTAGCCTTGAACAAACACGCAAAGTATTTACTGCTGCTACAGCACTGGGGTTGCCGGTTAAAGCCCACGCCGAGCAATTATCTAACCTGGGTGGCAGTGCCTTAGTGGCACAGTTTGGCGGTTTGTCGGCGGATCATATCGAGTTTCTGGATGAAGCAGGTGTTGCCGCCATGGCCAAAGCCGGCAGCGTTGCGGTACTACTACCCGGCGCGTTTTACTTTTTACGCGAAACTCAGCTGCCGCCGATTGCACTGCTGCGTCAATACGGCGTGCCGATGGCAGTGGCCACCGATTTAAACCCCGGCACCTCGCCGCTGTGCTCCTTACCGTTAATGTTGAATATGGCCTGCACGCTGTTTCGTTTAACCCCGGAAGAAGCTTTACTGGGCGTAACCCGGCATGCAGCCACCGCACTTGGCTTATCAGACCGTGGTACTCTGGCGGTAGGGCAGCGGGCTGACTTTGCCTGTTATGCCATAAGCCGCCCGGCAGAGTTATGCTACCAATTTGGTGTAAATTCACTTAAACAGCTGATTATTAATGGTAAAGAGGTTAGCTATCGCCGTTAAGCCGCTTTACATCGGGTTATTTTAGATTAAGCTGATAACATAAATTACGCTGGAGTCCCGCTGTGCATTATCGGCTGCTTAGTTTAACCCTGTTTAGTTTTCCGCTGGCTGCTCAAACAGAGTCGTCCGCAGTGTCGGTTATCAGCTTGCTCAGTGGCTTGTTGCTGCTGAGCTTTATTTATCTGTTTAAGCTGAAATTTGATTTACATAAACTGCGCAAAAGCCGCCAGGCAAAGAAAGCCGGTCCGTTGGGATTTTATTCGCTGCATGACGATATCAGTGGTTTGCCAAATAAATTCTTCCTGCAACAACAATTAGAGCAGCTGTTGCTGCGTGCGCCGGAACAGCAATACTCGTTGCTGCTGATTAAAATAAGTCGCTTTGAGCACATTAACCAGTTGCTGGGGCACAGTAACAGTAATCTGGTATTGGCGCAGATAGCGCAGCGTATTAATGATCAACTAAAACCTGCAGAGCAGGCGCTGACCTTTGAGTTTCGCCAGCAAGATCCTGTCCGGCTGTGCCATTTAGGCGGGGTAGATTTTGCCGTTTGGCTCGACAGTAGCGATAAGCCGCACCTGGCGGAGTATTTGGCCGACAATCTGGAAAAAAATGTGCCGGAAGCCATGATAGTACATGGTTGTGCAGTGGACTACCGCTTGCTGTGCGGCATTGCGCACTACCCGGAGCATGGCAGCCAATTAAGTGAACTGCTGGAGCGCGCTTATCTGGCACAACAGCATCACAGCGTGCTGCAGGGTAAGAGCCAGGTATTTACTGCTGACATGCTGCACTACACCAGTGACCGCTTGGCGCTGATGGCCGGGTTACGTCAGGCGATCACTGACGGCCAACTGGCGTTATATGTGCAGCCGCAAATTGATATGCAAAGCCGCCAGGTGTTAGCCGGTGAGGTGTATCTGCGCTGGCGTCATCCGACGAAAGGCTTACTGACCCCCGATGTGTTTTTAGCACTGGCAGAAGAGATGGGCGTTATATATTCGCTAACCCAATGGGTATTAAATGAAGCCGTTGCCATGCTGGCAACGCTGAATCAGGCGCAGCTTGACTGCAAAATTGCGGTTAATATTTCCAGTAAAGATTTGCTGCATGACGAATTAATTGACAGCCTGGAGCAGCTGTTTGAAAAGTATCAGGTTAAACCACAGCAAATGATGCTGGAGCTGAAAGAAAGTGCACTGGTGGCTAATCCGGAAAAAGCCATGAGCATGATGCAACGTTTGCACCGGCTTGGCGTGGAATTAGCGCTTGACGACTTTGGCACCGGGTTTTCGTCGCTGGCTTATTTACGGCAACTGCCCATTCAGCATGTAAAGGTAGATTGTTCTTTTATTAACGAGTTGCACAAGTCTGATATGCATTCGGCTATTACCGGCGCTATTATAGATATGGCGCGTAACCTCAGCTTAGGGGTTATTGCTGAAGGGGTGGAAGAGGTAGAGGTTGAGCAAAAACTACTGCGCATGGGCTGTAGCCGTGGCCAGGGCTTTTTGTATTCCCGACCCTTTGAGTTAAGCGGTTTTGCTGTATGGCTAAAACAGTGGCAACAAAATGAAACTACAGCGCCGTAGCCTGATCTTGCTTGCCTTGCACAAAGGCATAAACCAGCGCGGCTAATACCTGGCCGGCTTCATTACTACCGGCAGCCAAACCCGCCGGATGTTGTGCCGGTGCGGCTTCTGCCAAATGCAGATAGCGGCTGCGCGGTAACTTAGCCAGTTGATAAACAAACTGCTCAGCTGCTTGTACGCTGATACCGCAATTGGTAAAAGCACTGACCGGCATCAGGCTGATGCTGTCAGTATCCAGTTCAATACCAATATCGCCGTGGCCTTGCACCACAAAGTCGATACACTGCTCTAACGCTTGCTGATAACTTAGCTCCTGCCGCACAAAAATACGCTGATAGCTGCAATATTCTGCACCGGCTTGTTGCAGCTGAGCCAAGGTGGCAGCCGAATTTTTTAATTCATGTAAGCCCAGCACAAAGTAATGTTGCAGGTAGCCGGCGTGCTGTGCATAGCTAAAGCCATTACCGCTGTGACGGCCTTCTAACGGGCGAAAATCGGAATGAGGGTCCAGGTTGGCACTATTGGCGCTGTGGCCGCTTACGCTTGCCAGAGCTTTCAGCAGCGGGTAGCTGTTATTGTGGCCACCGCCTATTACCACCGGCAACAGGTCTGCGGCAAAAATGGCCTCTGCTACCGCGCTAACACGGCTGTCTAAAGTTTCAACCAGTTGCCTGAGCTGGTGCACATCAGCGTTCTGCGCGCTTTGTTGCAGATCATCACAGCGGATATTGCCGAGCAACAAAATGTCCGCGGCGCGGATAAAGCTGTTGCTTTGCAAGTTGAGAAATTTAGTTAAGAACGCCTGCCAACCGGCATCGGCACCGGGTTGGCCCAAATTGGCTCTGGGGCCGATATCTTCCGGTATGCCCAGTAATACAAAACGGCAACCGCTGGCCCTGGCCTGCGCCAATTGCTCAGCTAAATCCAGCCGGGGTTGTGCCAGCTGTATGGCTTCGCCAAGCCGGGTTTCGCCGCTACGGCTGCTGCAGTAACGGCTAAGTTGCTGTTGTGTAATCAGATTCAGCATAACCAGGCTGCAGCTTATTCGATATCCAGCGCATCCGGCGACATAATAATGCCGGTGCTGTCGGCGTACAGGTGGTCGCCTGGCAAAAAGGTTACACCGGCAAAGTTTACCGGTACTTCGGTTTCGCCAAAGCCCTTATCGTCGGCGCCAACCGGAATGGCATTAACGGCGTGGATACCAATATCGAAGTCTTCTAACAGGTCCAGGTCACGCACACTGCCATAGCAAACAATGCCTTCCCAGCCGTTAGCCGCAGCAACAGAGGCTAACTCGGCATCAATAATGGCACGGCGGGCTGAGCCGCCGGCGTCAATCAGCAGTACCTTGCCAACGCCGGGGTCTGCTAACATTTGCCGCACTAAGCCGTTATCTTCAAAGCATTTTACCGTGTGGATCTGGCCGCCAAAAGAACGCCGGCCACCGTAGCTGGCAAACAGCGGTTCAACCACATCGACTAAATCGGCGTATAGATCACATAATTCAGATGTGTTGTATTCCATGGTGCGCTCCGGCAGGGTAGGGATGTGCCTCACAGTATAGCGCCGACCCGGCTAAGCTCAAACTATTATTATTATTGGCTTTTCATACTTTTCTGTTGGGGAGCTTATTGTCGCTGCAACAGATTATTTGTTAAGGTGTTGGTCTGATACTCAACAGGTAACTGCTGTGGCGCCTGAACTATTTGCCAGAATTGCTATTTACTTCACCCAACTGGGTGTGGCACTGCTTCTGAGTTATCTGTTGTGGAATTTCAGCCGTATATATCAACAAGCCTATATCAGATCCTGGTTTATGGCCTTGCTGGCTTTTGCGGTTTATCAGCTTGGCGCGATAATACATGGTGCAGGTAACAGCAACGCTGTGCTTGATGCGCTACTGTACTTCGTTGTTATCTGTAGCAGTTATGTATTTGCGGTGTTTTTGTTGCGCGGCATGTTGCAGACCCGCGACAACAGCAAGCATATGTTGCTGCAGTTGTCCGGCGTCCAACTGTTGCTGATATTCAGCGTCTTATCATTACTTTGTGTGTTGCCTTTTGCCCTGACAGATGCACTGAGCGATTGGCAACTGTATTTTCGCGTGTCAATCCGCTTGCTGTTAATGGGTATCATCTTACTGAGTGCCGCCGTCGGCTTATTGCCACGTGTTGAGCATTCTTTAGGGCAAAAGCTGGCGGTGATCAGCATGACACTGTGGGGCATGCTGTATATCAGCTTTGCCTTGTGGCAACTGTTGGCGGAGCAAAATGTGCCCGCTCTGGCATGGGTATTAGTGTACAAATGCGCAGAATTGTTTCTGTTATGTTGCTTAGGCCTGGCGCTGCTGATCTGGTTACAGGAACATGAGCGCAATACTAATTTGCAACTTACCGAAAAAACCCGCTACCTGAACCATTACGACCAGTTAACCGGCGCGCTGAACCGCGATGCCTTATTAGTAAGGCTGGAAGAGGCCTTGGCTCAGCAGCCCGGGCCGATTTATTTGTTGATGCTGGGGCTGGATAAATTTAAAACCGTCAATGAATCTGTTGGTTTAAAGCAAGGCGACTTAATACTGCGCCAGCTTAACCTGCGTTTTGACAACAGTATTTTAAAACCGGCTTTAATTGCCCGCACCGGTGGCGATATTTTCGCCCTGGTACTGACTGATATCAGCAATGACATCCAACTGCAGTTCGCGTTGCGTCATTTACAGCAACTGGTCGAAAAGCCTTTTATGCTGGAAAACGGCCAGCTGAAACTGAGTTGCACCATTGGCCTGGCTTGTTCGCCGCAAGATGGCAAGACTGCAGACAGTTTGCTGCAAAAAGCCAACATTGCTTTTCATCAGGCCAAACGCATACAGCAAAAGTGTTTGGCCTATCAAACCGGCATGGAAGATGAATCGGCGCGGTTAATCAGTTGGGAAACTGAGCTGCTGGCCGGCATGCAAAACGATGAATTTGTCCTGTATTTCCAGCCGCAGTTGAATGTTCGTGACAACAAATTGGATGCATTTGAGGTGTTGGTGCGTTGGCAGCATCCCGGCCGGGGCTTTTTAATGCCCGGCCAGTTTTTGCCTTTTGTCGAGCAGTTGGGGTTAAGCCGGCAACTGGATTTTTGGATCCTGCACAAAGCGGTGGCGACGCTGAGCCGTTGGAAACAGCAGCAGTTACAGATCCCTTTTGCAGTGAATATGTCATCGTTACATTTTCAGCAAGATGGTTTAAAACAAAAAATCCGCCAGTTATTGCAGCAATATCAGGTATCGCCTGAGCTGCTGGAGCTGGAGATCACCGAGAACACGGCTATGCATGATATGGAAAAAGGCTCGAATCACGTGATGGAGCTGCAGCAAATGGGCATTCGGGTCTCTATTGATGATTTTGGCACCGGCTATTCTTCGTTGGCATACTTGCGCCGCATGCCGATAGACAAGATTAAAATTGATCGCAGTTTTGTTATGGACATGGCCGGTAATGATTCCGACATGATGATAGTTAAAACCATGATTAAACTGGCGCATGGTCTGGGCAAGCGTATTTTAGCCGAAGGCGTGGAAACAGCTGTGCAGTTGCAGTTGCTGAAAAATATGTCGTGTGATGCCGTACAGGGCTACTATATTGCCAAGCCGTTATCTGAGGCCGATGCGTTAGCATTTTGCCGGCGCCAATTGTCATTGTAGCGTCACAAAGCGGGGTTAGGCTGTGTTGAGTCAGAGCAGATGACGAGGCACAAGCATGCTACTGAAACGTCTGGAACAATGGGACCACAGCTTTTTTTGCCGACTGTTCAGCCGCAGTACGTCGCGGCAGATGTTTATCAGCAGTTACTGGTTATCAAAAACTGCGGATGGCCCGCTTTATCTGGTGTTGGCTGTGCTGTTGGTTTGCTTTGAAGTGCTGGCTGCCGCCGATTTCACTTTGCTGTTGCTGGCTGCTTTCGCGGTGGAATTACCGCTGTACCTGATGCTGAAAAACAGCATCAAACGGGCACGGCCGGCAGATACGCTTACCGCTTTTATTTGTGCGCATATTACCCCGTCCGACCGCTTTAGCTTACCGTCCGGCCATACGGCTGGCGCCTTTGTCGTTGCTACCGCCGTTGCGTTGTACTTTCCGCTGTTTTTTCCTTTGGCGTTGTGTTGGGCTGTCTGTATTGGCATGTCACGCATAATGTTGGGGGTGCATTTCCCGCTGGATGTTATAGCTGGTGCGGCATTGGGGACAGTTAGCTGCCTGATTGCCTATTCGTTATGCAACTAAACATTTATCAGTAAAAAACAGCAGCTTTTTTCTCATGCCGGGCTATTCTCAAGAAAACTGTTAACAATTACCGGTGGTAGAAAAATGAGTCAGTTGCGACGATTGTCGATAAAGCAGCGTTTGTTTATTAATGGCGGTGCCCTTGTTGTGGCGATGGGCATTATGTTGTTTATTCTGTTTTATCAGGGCGGACAACTGACCAGCCTGGCCCGAACCCAGCAGTTGGTTGAGCAAATCAGCACCGATGTGCTGATGTTCCGCCGCCACGAAAAAGACTTTGTTATGCGCACCGAGCTGCGCTATCAGCAGCGGCTGAATGACCATTACCAGCAGATGCAGCAACGTGCGACAGAGCTTGATGCGTTATTACTGCAGCACGGTATTGCGCGGGAACCGCTGCAGAGCTTTCTTACGCTGACAGCCAGCTATCAGCAAACCTTTAATCAGTTGGTCAGTGCACAACAGCGGCTGGGCTTAACGCCTGAGACAGGCTTAATGGGCGAGCTGCGCCAGACTGTGCAGCAGTTGGAACAGCGCTTTGAGCAATTAAACCGCGACGATCTAATGGTATTAGTATTGCAGCTGCGCCGGGCTGAGAAAGATTTTTTACTGCGTAAAGATTTGGCTTACAGTGAGCGCTTTGCCGACACCTTTGCGCAGTTATCGCAGGGGCTGGCGGCAGACCCTGCCAGTAAAACTCTGGCCGATAGTTACAACCAACGTTTTATGGCTTTGGTGCAGGCTACGCAGCAAATTGGTTTGAGTGAAACAGAAGGCGCTACCGGTGAGATGCGCGCAGCTATCCACAGCACGGAAACCAGCCTGAAGCAGCTGTCTGAACAAACCGGTTTAGCGATAACGGCAGCCGTTAATGCAACAGAACGTTTAGCCATCGCGGTTTTTGTGCTGGTGTTAGCGGTTGTATTATTGTTAGTGGGGCTAACCAGCCGCAGTATTTTGCGTCCGGTAATGGAAGTGTGTGAAGCCATAGGTCTGATCCGCGCTAACAACGATTTTCGCATGCGGGTGGCAGTAGACGGTAAAGATGAAATGACCACTCTGGCCACAGACTTCAACGCCATGCTGGGCGATTTTCAGGATTTAATTAAAACGGTAAACCAGGCACTGGAAATGCTTGATACCGCTACCAATGAGCTGGCACGCTCTACCGCTGATACCAGCCGCGGCATGCAACAGCAGCAAAACGAAACCGATATGGTGGCTACAGCCGTCACTGAGATGGGCGCTACTATCAATGAAATTGCCAGCAACACCGAGACTACTGCCGCAAAAGCCGAAGCGACCAATCAGAACGCGCAAAGCGGCCGTGCCGAAGTGCAGCAAACCGTGCAGCGCATCAATACACTGTCAGAACGATTGCAAAATGCCACCAATGTTGTTTCTGAGTTAGAAAAAGACAGCAAAACTATCGGTTCAGTGCTGGATGTGATCCGCGGTATTGCTGAACAGACAAATTTGCTGGCGTTAAATGCCGCCATTGAAGCTGCACGTGCCGGCGAGCAGGGCCGTGGTTTTGCCGTGGTAGCCGACGAGGTGCGTAACCTGGCGATGCGAACTCAGGAGTCGACGCGGCAAATAGAAAGCATAGTAGGGGGCTTACAGGGGCGCACCAATGAAATAGTGCAGGTTATTCAGGGCTGTCGTCAGCAGGGCAGTGAAAGTGCAGAGCAAGCTAATGTGGCGATGCAACTGCTGACCGAAATTACCCAGGATGTTACCAATATTATGGATATGACCACGCAAATAGCGGCTGCCATTGAAGAGCAAAGCCATGTTGCCGCTGAAGTGAATAAAAACGTGGTGAAAATTCGCGATTTGTCAGACGAAACCTACGGCCATGCCAAACACAATGCGGCGATAAGCGAAGAGGTTGCGCAGCAAGCCGCGCGGTTACATCAATCAGTCGACCGTTTTCAGGCCTGAGCTTTTTAGCGCCGCACGCTAACCGGAATTAACGCTTCCCGGTTAGCGTTGGCATTGGCCAGTTGCTGTAAGTAGTTCTGCCATAAGTTGCTTTGTTGTTGTGCCAACTGGTGTAAATAGGGCCAACTGTAAATGCCGCTGTCATGGCCATCGTCAAACACCAGCTTTACCGCATAATGGCCAACCGGTTGCAGTTTGCTGATGCCAACCTGCTTTTTATTGCTCACCAGCTTGGGCTTACCGTGGCCACGCACCTCGGCCGAGGGCGAGAACACGCGCAAAAACTCTGCACTAAAAGTCACCACAGAGCCCTCGCTGAACGTGACGTCCAGCATCCGGCTGTGGCGGTGGTAATGCAGGCTGCTCACCTGCAGCTGAGTAGCTTGTGCGCTGTGCTCTGAGTTAGTCATGGTTACAGAATAAACCGGCTTAAGTCATCATCTTTAACCAGGGCGCCCAAGTGTTTTTCTACATAAGCGGCGTTAACCTCAATATGTTCACCGGCGTGGTCTGCCGCGTCGTAGGAAATTTCTTCCAACAGACGTTCCATCACCGTGTACAAACGACGGGCGCCGATGTTCTCGGTGGTTTCATTTACCTGCCAGGCGGCCGCGGCCAGGCTTTTAATACCTTCGGCGTCAAAACTAAGCTTAACGCCCTCCGTGGCCAGCATCGCAATAGACTGCTCGGTAAGTGAGGCTTTGGGCTCGGTTAAAATACGTTCGAAGTCGGCTGCGCTCAGGGCTTCGAGCTCAACACGAATAGGTAAACGACCTTGCAGCTCCGGCACTAAATCGGACGGTTTACTCATTTGAAAGGCACCGGAAGCGATAAACAGGATATGGTCGGTTTTTACCATGCCATGCTTGGTGTTTACTGTACAGCCTTCTATCAGCGGCAGCAGATCACGTTGCACGCCTTCGCGGGATACATCCGGACCGCTGGTTTCGCCGCGCTTACAAATTTTGTCGATTTCATCCAGAAACACTATGCCGTTTTGCTCTACCGCGTCTAATGCCAGCGCTTTCAGCTCTTCCGGATTCACCAGTTTAGCGGCTTCTTCTTCTATCAACTGCTTCAAAGCATCTTTAATTTTAAGCTTACGCTTTTTCTTTTTCTCACTGCCCAGGCTCTGAAACATGCTTTGCAGCTGAGACGTCATTTCTTCCATGCCGGGCGGTGCCATAATTTCTACACCGATATTCGGTTGAGCTAAATCCAGCTCAATTTCTTTGTCATCCAACTGGCCTTCACGCAGCTTTTTACGAAACACCTGCCGTGTACTGCTGTCAGTTGCCGGCTTGTTGTCTGTTTCGCCCCAGGCTTCTTTCGCCGGTGGCAGCAACACATCTAAAATGCGCTCTTCGGCAGCTTCTTCTGCGCGAAAACGGTTTTTCTCAATCGCCTGCTCGCGGAACATTTTTACTGCACTGTCGGTAAGGTCACGGATAATGCTTTCCACTTCTTTACCGACATAGCCCACTTCAGTGAATTTGGTGGCTTCTACTTTGATAAAGGGCGCGTTGGCCAGTTTGGCCAAACGCCGGGCAATTTCGGTTTTACCGACCCCTGTCGGGCCTATCATCAGAATATTTTTCGGCGTAACTTCCTGGCGCAGCGACGGCTCCAGTTGCATGCGACGCCAGCGGTTACGCAGTGCAATGGCCACCGCGCGTTTAGCTTTATTCTGGCCGATAATGTGGCGGTCCAGCTCGTGAACAATTTCTCTTGGCGTCATGTCAGACATAATTTACCTGCCTATAATTCTTCAATGGTCTGATGCTGATTGGTGTAAACACAGATATCACCGGCGATGGTCAGACTTTTCTCCACTATGTCGCGGGCACTCAGTTCTGTATTGTGCAGCAGTGCAGTAGCCGCAGCCTGGGCGTAAGGGCCGCCGCTGCCTATGGCGATCAGATCATGCTCGGGTTGTATCACATCGCCGTTGCCGGTAATGATCAGCGAAGTATTAGCATCAGCCACGGCCAGCAGGGCTTCGAGCTTGCGCAGCATACGATCGGTACGCCAGTCTTTGGCTAACTCAACCGCTGCACGCATTAAATGGCCCTGGTGCAGTTCTAATTTGGCTTCAAAGCGTTCAAATAAGGTGAAAGCGTCGGCGGTGCCGCCGGCAAAACCGGCAATCACTTTGTTGTTGTACAAACGACGGACTTTGCGGGCGTTGCCCTTCATTACGGTATTGCCAAGTGAGACCTGGCCATCACCGCCGATGGCGACATGGCCATCGCGGCGAACAGAAACTATAGTGGTCATAAATTGCCCTGTGGCGTAATTAACTCAGGGCTTAAGTGTGGCTGCGCCGACGTTATTTCAAGACCAGTTCCAGATTTGGCAGGTATTAATATTTTGTTGCCGTAAACGGTTTCGATCGGCCGTGGCCTGGCGTTTTGACTCATAAGGCCCTAACACTACACGATACCAGACACCGCGCTCACCCTCGGTGCGGCGTACTTCTGAGGTAAAACCGGCAAAAGCAATCTGGGCTTTCATGGTTTCAGCTTGCTGTTGTTCACGGAATGAACCGCATTGCATTTGGTACGGACCGCTGCTTTGCTGTTGCTCTGCTACCTCGACCTTCACCTCTTTATTTTCCAACTCTTTGATATATTGGTACGGTTCCTCGGTTGGCTTGGCCGGTAGCTCATCTTTTTTCACGGTTTTGGCCGGCGGTTTTGCCGTTGGTGCAGTAACAGCGGGTTGTTGATTTAAAAACCATAAAAAATACACAAAGCCGCTGATCAGCACAAAGGTGACAATTAACAACAACCAGGGTTTACCCGGTGCCTGAGCGGCTGCTTTGGCGCTGCTACGGGCAGGCCTGCGGTTAGCGGCATTGGCTTTGGGCCTGGCGGCTTTAACATAGTCTTTTTGTGGCATAAGGTTTTGTGGTTACTCTTACTACGCGGTGTGGCGCTATTCTACCAGGTTAGACAGAAAAAGAAACATAACCGCATTAGTGCCGGCAGTGAGAACCGGAAATGCTTTGCCGGCACTGTGTTTAAGTTAAGTCGGTTGGGTCGACATCCAGTTGCCATTTAACTTTGCGGCTAAGCGGCCACTGCGCAATAAGGTGTAGTACTGCGTCCAGAGCATGGTGCAGCGCCGGCCGCGCCGGGCTGTACAGTTGCAGTTGCCAGCGAAACTTACCGGCGCGCCGCTCCAGCGGAGCCGGTATCGGGCCCAATAATTGTAGCTGCGCAAACTGGCGGGCAGCGTCAGCCAGCTGCTGCAGCCACTGTTGGCAAAGCTCAGATTGATGCGCTTCTACACTGAATAACGCCAGGTGCTGAAACGGTGGCAACCGCGTTTGTTCACGTTCCTGCAGCGCACTGCGGGCAAAAGAGGCGTAGCCATTTTGAATAATGTCCTGCAACAAGGCGTGTTCCGGATAATGGGTTTGCAGTAATACGGTGCCGCCGCTGCTGCCCCGGCCGGCACGGCCGGCTACCTGGGTCAGCAACTGCGCCAATTGCTCCGGTGCGCGAAAATCACTGCTGTACAGTGCGCCATCGACATCGACAATCACCACCAGGCTGACATTGGGAAAGTGATGGCCTTTCGCCAGCATTTGCGTGCCGACAATTAAGCGGGCGCCATGTTGATGAATATCATCCAGCGCCTGATGTAAAGCGCCCTTACGTCGCGTGCTGTCGCGGTCCAGCCGGGTAATGGCCGTGTCGGCAAACAGCTGCTGCAGGTTTTCTTCTAACTGTTCAGTGCCCTGGCCCAGTGGTTTTAACTGTGTACTGCCACAGCCGCCGCATTGGCGCGGCACGGCTTTGCTGGCACCACAATGATGGCATACCAGCTGGCGGCTTTGTTTATGATAAGTGGTAAAGGCACTGCAGCGGTGGCATTCGGTTAACCAGCCGCATTCCTGGCAACTGAGTGCGGGGGCAAAACCGCGGCGGTTTAAAAACAACATCACCTGCAGCCCCAGCGCCAGTTGCTGTTTAATGTGCGCCAATGTCTGGCTGGCCAGGCCAAATTGCAGTACCTGCTGCTTTAAATCGACCAGTTCAAATTTAGGCAGCGCTTGTCCGGCGGCGCGATCCGGCAGTGGCAGGTGAATAAAGCGCTTATTCAGCGCATTGTGCAGGCTTTCCAGGCTGGGGGTGGCAGAGCCCAGCAGAATAGGGCAGTGCTGTAAGGCTGCACGTTTAATGGCTAAATCGCGCGCATGGTAACGAAAGCCGTCTTGCTGTTTCAGCGATTGGTCATGCTCTTCGTCAATAATAATCAGGCCGAGGCGCCAAAACGGCAGAAACAGCGCCGACCGGGTACCGATAATAATGGCCGCTGCACCGCTACCGGCCTGTAACCAGCAATGTAAGCGCTCGCTATCGGTTAGGGCTGAATGCCAGCAAAGTACCGGTACATCAAAGCGTGCCTGAAACCGTGCCAGGGTTTGCGGCGTTAAGCCAATTTCCGGCACGATCAACAATACCTGCTGCTGTGTCTGCAGCAATTTGGCAATACTTTGCAGGTACACTTCGGTTTTACCCGAGCCGGTCACGCCTTCAAGCAGCAGGCGCTCAAAGCGGCCACAGGCTTGATCCACGGCAGTGACGGCCAGCGCCTGAGCGGCAGTAAGCTTTAAGCCGTCTGCTGCTTTGGTTGGTGCCGTGTAAGGCGTTGGTGGCACAATAACTTCTTCAGCCAGCTGTTTGTCCAGCAGTTGCTTTAAAGTAGCGCGGCTGTGTTGTTGCAACAGTACCGACTCGGTCAGTTGATGCAACTGCAACGCCTGCCACAGTGCTTGTTGTTTGGCTGCGCGTTTTAATGCTGTTGCTTCAAGCTGCCGGCCTGTGGCTGTCAGACGGTAGGCTTTGGGCTGGTAGTCAGTTAGATCGCGGCCTTCGCGCAGCAGGGCGGGCAGGGCACTGATTAACACTTCGCCCAGCGGGTGGTGGTAGTATTCGGCGGCAAAGCTTAACAGCTGACACAGTAACGGCGGCAGTACCGGGGCGCTATCCAACAGTTTGAGTACCGCCTTTAATTTAGCGCCGTTAAATTGGTCTTGCGGCGCAACCTGCCAAATAATACCTACCAGTTTGCGGTTACCAAAAGGCACCAGCACACGACAGCCCACCTGAGGTTGCTGCTCAGTGTCGATAAGGTAATCAAAATGTTGTCTTAGCGGCACCGGCAGGGCCACACGCACTACAATCACAGCAAGTTCCCGTTATAACGCAGCATTCAAGTGTAAGGACCGGTCGCTGAAATGCCAAGTAAAACAAAATTTATCCCGGCAAGCATTGAAGCTGTTGCAACTTAGCCGGCTATCTATTAAGCTACGCGCCCTTAATTAACTGTAATTACGTATGGTGTCCGGCAACAATTTGACCGGATAGCGATACGGCCCTAACGAGGTAACCCATGAAGCCAGGCATTCACCCGGAATACAAAGAAATTACTGCTACCTGTACTTGCGGTAATTCATTCAAAACAAAATCTGCACTGTGCAAAGACATCCACCTGGACGTTTGCTCAGCTTGCCACCCGTTCTATACCGGTAAGCAAAAAGTGTTAGACGTAGGCGGCCGTGTAGATCGCTTCAAAAAACGTTTCTCTGTACTGGGCAACCGTTAAGCGGTATTGCTACTGCGAAACTGAAAAAAGCACCTGCGGGTGCTTTTTTTCTGCCTGCGATTCAGCTTTGGTGCTTTTTTAAGCAAATAGCCGGTATTACTAAAAAAAATAGTTTTAAATCCTGTATTTAGCTTTTATGCACAGCAATCTGATTCAGTGTAGACGGCTATACGCCTGTAGTTTCAGTGCGTTAGCCGGCATCAGCGGTTTTAAGCGCTGCCATAATCAGCCACTAAGTGTGCGTATTTATCTGCATGCTTTTGCAGTGATGTGCAGATGGTTATGCATACTGCCGACAATATTTTCCACTATTGGAACGGACAGAGTTTGGCAGGGCTTGGCGCTACCGGCGGAACTTGCTATAACAATGTCCGGTTACGACTAAAGTGGTATAGCATCCGGCAGCTGTTTACGCTGGTACGATCAGACTGATTGCGGTTCTCTTCTCCGGAGCAGCTCCGTAGAATATGCCACCTTCAGGTTTAACCGCATAACAATAACATTGCGCCCGACCCTACAACACAAACGGCAGGATAAAACAGATGTCAGATTTCAGAGAACAAGCGCTGCGTTACCACGCAGAACCCAAGCCCGGCAAAATCAGTATTGAGATCAGCAAGCCGGCCGAAACCGTGACAGATCTGGCATTGGCTTACAGCCCCGGTGTGGCTGAGCCGGTACGTGAAATAGCGGCTGATATCGACAATGTGTACAAGTACACCGCTAAAGGCAATTTGGTGGCAGTGATCACCAACGGTACCGCTATTTTAGGCCTGGGCAATCTGGGCCCTATGGCATCCAAGCCAGTGATGGAAGGTAAGGCACTGTTGTTCAAACGCTTTGCCAATCTGGATTCGATTGATATTGAAGTGTCGCACCGCACTACGGAAGAATTTATCAATACCGTTGCCAATATCGCTGATACCTTCGGTGGTATTAACCTGGAAGATATCAAGGCGCCGGAATGTTTTGAGATTGAAAAAGAGCTGATAAAGCGCTGCAAAATTCCGGTGTTTCATGATGATCAGCATGGCACGGCCATTGTAACCGCCGCCGGGATGCTGAATGCGCTGGAAATTCAGGGCAAAGATATTAAAAGCGCCATTATCGTTTGTATGGGCGCCGGTGCGGCCGCTATTGCCTGTATGGAACTGTTAATAAAGTGCGGCGCTCAGCGTGAGCATATCTATATGCTGGATACCAAAGGCGTGATCCATACGCGGCGCAATGACTTAAACCAATACAAGCTGCTGTTTGCCAATAATACCGATAAACGCACGCTGGAAGATGCCTTAACCGGTGCCGATGTATTTGTTGGCGTATCCGGCCCCGATGTACTGCCGCCGGAGGCACTGAAACTGATGGCGGCTAAGCCGGTTATTTTTGCCTGCTCTAATCCGGATCCGGAAATTAAACCAGCGCTGGCGCATGCGATGCGTGACGATATTATTATGGCGACCGGCCGTTCTGATTACCCGAATCAGGTTAATAACGTGCTGTGTTTCCCGTTTATTTTCCGCGGCGCGCTGGACGTTCGTGCCAGTGTGATTAACGATGAAATGAAACTGGCGGCAGTAAACGCGATTCGCGGCATTGCTAAAGAGCCGGTACCGCAGGAAGTGTTAACGGCGGCCAAGGTAGATGAGCTGAGCTTTGGTAAAACCTATATTATTCCCAAGCCGATGGACCCACGTTTATTGCCACGGGTTGCCAAAGCGGTAGCCGAAGCGGCCGTAGCCTCCGGTGTAGCGCGGCTGGAGCTGCCGGATAACTACTACAGCTAAGCACAATCAGGTTATTTCAACGCAGAAAAAAGCCGGTTTGTTATAAACCGGCTTTTTTGTCTGTAACGGCTATTGTTGTTTAAGCAAAGCGGGTACTTCTCAGACCCTAAACAAGCGGGTGATATTTTCCAGGTTCTGTGCCAGAGAAGCCAGCTCACTACTGGCCTTGGCAATATTGCCGGCACTTTCTGAGCTGTGTCCGGTGTTGGTAAAAATTTCGTCAACATGGTGCACTATATTGCCGGCCATTTTTTGCTGCTCATCGGTAGCATCGGCAATTTGCTGGTTCATCAGACGAATTTGCGCAATGCTCCTGGTGATCAGCTGCAGTGCATCGCCGGCCTGGTTGGCTGATTGCACGCTGTTATCAGCCTGGGCGGTGCTTTGCTGCATTTTTTGCACCGCCGAGCGGGCAGCACTTTGCAGTTGCTCAATAGTGCGTTGAATTTCTTCTGTCGATTTTTGTGTACGTGAAGCCAGGGTACGTACTTCGTCGGCTACCACAGCAAAGCCACGGCCCTGTTCACCGGCACGGGCGGCTTCAATTGCAGCATTCAGTGCTAACAGATTGGTTTGCTCAGCTATGCCTTTAATCACACTCAGCACAGTGCCGACCTGGTTGGCATCTTTCTCCAGTTGCATAATGACATCGGCGGCTTCCTGCACATTACCCGCCAACTGACGAATATTATCTACTGTTGAAATTACCGTTTTCTGCCCTTGTCCGGCAGCATCGCTGGATTGGTTGGCTGCGGTTGCGGCTTCATTGGCGCTGTGCACTTCTGCTTCAACACTGGCATTCATATCGGCGACAGCCGTTCTGGCCTTATTCGCTGCCTGGCGTTGCACGGCAATGGTTTTGTTGGTGTCGTCGGTCAGCTCATGTAAGTCTTTTGCCAGCGCTGACAACGGAATAGCCGTATTGACGATATCTTTAACCACATGCTGCAGCTTTTGCATAAAGGTATTAAACCAGTAGGCTAAATCACCCAGTTCATCTTTGCTGCCGGTGTTAATGCGAACCGTCAGGTCGCCGTCTTCTTTGGCCAGGTCCTGCAATGAGCGGATCATGCTGCCAAGGCTGTTTTGAATGCCGCGGGCTACCGGATAGGCGGTACCAAACAGCACCAAAGTGGTGATTAAGCCCATAATAATGCCGACAGTGATCAGCGTGCCGGCTTGTTCACTGGCATCATCTATGGCGCTGGTAAAGGCTTGCAGCCTGGTGTCGCGAAATTGGCCCAGTAAACGCGCGGTATTATCGTAATCGGCATTCATTTTTTCTGAGCGCTGCGCCAGGGTGCTGAAATCGGCGGTGTTGTTGATCATTTCCTGCGATACCTTATATGCCACCTGATAATAAGCGCTATAACTTTGCAGGATGTTTTGCACTTCAGTGGTGTAATCGCGGTTTAACCGGCTGATTTTATCCAAATCCTGTGTCAGCTGAGTGCTGAACACGGCAGCGCCGGCCAGAGCTTCTTCATCACCGGTAGTAACGGCACTGGCGAGCGAATCTTTTACCCGCTCCAGCAACACCAGCGAACTCTGTGCTGCTTGCAGTACCGGAAATTGTATATCGCGGGTTTGCTCCAACGTATTGACGTTATTCAGCGCGGTGTTACTGGCCAAAGCGAGGTAAATCATAAAGCTGATGGTGCCGATAAGCGGAATTAGGTAGATTTTTTTGGCAATAGAAAGACGTCTTAGTACATCCATATCGCAGGCCCCTGTGCATTGAAATGCTGAGTAATATTAGAATAGGTTTAAGCGCAGTATAGAGGCTTATTTGTGCAAATGCTTGCTGTTGTTATGTTTGTCGGTAGAGCTGCAAAGAAAAAGCCCGAACAGTGTCGGGCTTTATAGATAATGCTGGCTGTAGGTTATTTTTTTGCCCGTTCAAACGAGGTCATAATCTCAGCTTTGGCCGCAGCGGCATCGCCCCAGCCGTTTACTTTTACCCATTTACCGGCTTCTAATTCTTTGTAACGCTCAAAGAAGTGTTGAATTTGCTTTTTCAGCAGCTCATCCACGTCGTTGATATCCTGAATATGATCATACAGCTTAGTCAGCTTGCTTACCGGTACGGCAATCACTTTGGCATCTTCGCCGGACTCATCCGACATAAACAGCACGCCGACCGGGCGGCATTTAATTACAGCGCCGGGTACCAGCGGGTAGGGCGTTGGTACTAATACATCTACCGGGTCACCATCCAGTGATAAGGTGTGGTTTACAAAGCCATAGTTGCATGGATAAAACATTGGCGTGGCCATAAAACGGTCTACCCAAACAGTACCGGTGTCTTTGTCTACTTCATACTTGATGGGGTCGGCATTGGCCGGAATTTCAATAATTACGTTAATTTCTTCCGGCAGGTTCTTACCTGCTGCAACATCGCTTAAGCTCATGGCCTGGTCCTTAAATGATAAAAGCTTGGTTAAAAGTGGCGCTTATTATAGCGCCGGTAATAAAAATGGCTATCGCTGATGATAGGCAACGCAGCTTTCTACTTCGTGTTTCGAGCCCAGTATCACCGCCACCCGCTGGTGAATATCGCCGGGCATAATGTCCATAATGCGCTCATAACCGGTAGAACTCATACCGCCGGCCTGTTCTACCAGAAAACTCATCGGGTTGGCTTCATACATTAGTCGCAGTTTATCCGGCTTGTTGGCATCTTTAGTGTCGCGCGGGTAAGCAAAAATACCACCGCGGCATAATACGCGGTGCACATCACCTACCATGGCAGCTATCCAGCGCATATTGTAGTTTTTACCGCGCGGGCCTTCTTTGCCTTTAAGCAGATCCGCAATGTAGGCTTGCATGGCCGGCTGCCAGTAGCGCTGGTTCGACATATTGATGGCAAACTCAGCAGTGTATTTCGGAATGGCAGCCTGCTCTTCGGTAAGTAAGAAGCCGCCATAAGTTTTATCCAAAGTGTATAGCCTGGTACCTTTGCCGGTGGTTAATGCCAGCATGGTAGAAGGGCCATATAGCACATAGCCTGCGGCCAGTTGTGCACTGCCGGGCTGTAAAAACTGACTGGCATCATCGGCGGCTTTATCGGCTTGTGCCGGTAAAATGGAGAAAATGGTACCAATTAAGCTGTTGATATCAGTGTTAGACGAGCCATCCAGCGGGTCGAAGGTCACCAGATATTTACCGTTCGGGTTGCCGGCAACGGTGTCGTCTTCTTCTTCTGAGCTGATCGCTTTAACGACGCCGGTTTCTAAAATCACTTCTTTTAGCAATTCATTGGCAATAATATCGAGTTTTTTCTGCGTTTCCCCTTGAATATTCTCACCCAGGGTAGAACCTAATACCCCGGCCAGTTCGCCCTGACTGACGCGAAACGATATTTCCCGGCAGGCGGCGAGGATAGTTTTAAGCAGTGAAATCAGGTCGCTGTCGACTCCGTCCTGTTGCAATACTGGCGAGATGCGGCGCATGCTGGTGGTTCCTTTTCAGTAATTATTTTTGCTAATGCGATAGAGGCTGGCGTATTTTAAAGAATTTCTGCGCAAATTGCAGGTGTTACTGCGTTGCTGTTGCTATTTGCTACAATGGCGCAGGCTAATTTTCAGGACAACTTATGCATATTCATATTCTCGGTATCTGTGGCACCTTTATGGGCGGCATTGCTGCTATTGCCAAAGCGCTGGGCCACAAAGTAACCGGCGCCGATGCGAATGTCTACCCGCCAATGAGCACGCAACTGGAGCAATTGGGCATCGAATTAACCCAAGGCTGGGACCCGCAGCAGTTAGAGCCGGCGCCGGATTTAGTCATTATCGGTAACGCCTTGTCGCGCGGTAACCCGGCAGTAGAATATGTACTGAACACCAATTTGCGTTATACCTCAGGCCCGCAGTGGCTGGCAGAGCAGGTTTTGTTTGACCGCTGGGTGCTGGCAGTGTCCGGTACCCATGGTAAAACCACCACCAGTACTATGCTGGCATGGATTTTAGAGTGCGCCGGTTTAAAGCCCGGGTTTTTAATTGGCGGTATTCCGCAGAATTTTGATTGCTCAGCCCGGCTTGGCGAGTCGCCGTTTTTTGTTATTGAGGCCGACGAGTACGACACCGCCTTTTTTGATAAAAGATCCAAATTTGTACATTACCGGCCACGCACCCTGGTAATGAATAACCTGGAATATGATCACGCCGATATCTTCCCGGATTTAGCGGCTATTCAGCGCCAGTTTCATCATTTACTGCGCATGGTGCCGGCCAATGGCTTAGTGCTGGCGCCGGAAGATACCCCGGCAGTTAAACAAACGCTGGATATGGGCTGTTGGAGTGAGCGGCAAAGCTACGGTACTGATTGGCGCGCCGAATTGATTAGCAACGATGGCAGCCACTTTGCCTTGTATTATCAGGATAAACTGCTCGGTGAACTGAACTGGCAGCTGAGCGGCCAGCATAATGTTGATAACGCCGTAATGGCGATTGCGGCGGCGCGCCATGCCGGGGTGCCGGTTGACGTGGCGCTGGAGGCATTAATGCGCTTTGTCGCACCGAAACGGCGGATGGAACTAAAAGCGGACGTGGCAGGCGTGAGGGTATATGACGATTTTGCCCATCACCCTACCGCTATCAGCACTACCTTACAGGGTATTCGCAATAAAGTAGGCCAAAGCCGGGTGCTGGCCGTACTGGAGCCACGCTCTAATACTATGCGTATGGGCGTGCATCAGGCGGCGCTGCCACTGTCACTGGCACTGGCAGACCTGGTGTTTTTGTATGAACCGGCTAACGCCAACTGGTCGCTGGATGCCTTAACGCGGGCCTTAGCCCCTAAAGCGATCTTGTCGCATGATATTGATGCCCTGGTAACGCTGCTGAGTGACCAGGCAGAACCCGGCGACAGCATTGTGATTATGAGTAACGGCGGTTTTGGCGGCATTCACGATAAGCTGATTAGCGCATTAAAACGCAAACGGGAACACTGATGTGGGCATACAGATGACAACTACAAAAGAGATCACGCTGGCGTTTAGCGGTGCCTCGGGCGCGCCTTATGGCTGGCGTTTACTTGAGTTATTGCTGGCGCAGGGTATTAAGGTGCACTTGCTGGTATCGAGTGCCGCGAGGGTGGTATTTGCGACCGAACATGACATTAAACTGCCGGCAGCACCGGATAAGTGTACTGACATGTTGCTGGCGCATTTTGGTTGTGATGCCGCCTTGCTTAAAGTGTACGGCAAGGATGACTGGTTTTCACCGGTGGCGTCCGGCTCGGCGGCGCCACGGCAAATGGTGATCTGCCCCTGTTCAACCGGCACGGTATCTGCAATTGCGACCGGTGCCAGTGATAACTTAATAGAGCGTGCCGCTGATGTGGTAATTAAAGAAGGCGGCCAGCTGATCCTGGTGCCGCGCGAAAGCCCGCTCAGCGCTATTCATCTGGAGAATTTACTTAAGTTGGCACGCTTGGGCGTGACTATTATGCCGGCAGCGCCGGGGTTTTATCATCAGCCGAAACAGATCAGTGATTTAGTCGATTTTATGGTGGCGCGCATTTTAGATCATCTTAAGCTGCCGCATCAGTTGCTCAACCGTTGGGGCTACAGTGGTGACGCAGCAAAAACAGGAGAACAACCTTGAGTTTAGCTTTAGATATCAAAGACCTGCATAAAGTATATAAAAGCGGTACTGTGGCATTAAGCGGTATCGATTTGCAGGTGAAGCAGGGTGATTTTTTCGCCCTGTTGGGGCCTAACGGCGCCGGTAAAAGTACTACTATCGGCATTATCAGCTCCCTGGTGAATAAGTCTCAAGGCAGCGTTAAAGTATTTGATTACGATATAGATACTCAGCTTGAAGCGGCAAAAAGCCAGCTTGGTTTAGTGCCGCAGGAATTTAACTTTAACCAGTTTGAAACTGTACTGCAGATAGTGGTGAATCAGGCCGGCTATTATGGCGTGCCAAAAAAGCTGGCGCTGGAGCGGGCGGAGAAATACCTCGGCCAGCTCGGGCTATGGGAAAAACGTACTGCGCGTGCACGCGAGTTATCAGGTGGCATGAAACGGCGTTTAATGATAGCGCGGGCTTTAATGCACGAGCCCAAGCTGCTGATTTTGGATGAGCCTACCGCCGGTGTTGATATAGAGCTGCGCCGCTCGATGTGGGAGTTTTTGCGCCAGATTAACCAGCAGGGCGTTACTATTATTCTCACCACCCATTACCTGGAGGAAGCCGAAAGCCTGTGTCGCAATATCGCCATTATCGACAAAGGGCGGATTATTGAAAACACCAACATGAAGACACTGCTGGCCAAGCTGACCGTTGAAACCTTTGTGCTGGATTTAGCCGCAGAGCCGGCGTCGGTTAAGCTGGAAGGGGTTAGCTGGCGCGTGCTGGATGGCCACAGTATTGAAGTGGATGTGGAAAAGGCGCAGGGCTTAAATGCAATTTTCGCTCAGCTCAGCGCACAAGATATTAAGGTGTTATCAATGCGTAATAAAGCCAACCGGTTGGAAGAGCTGTTTGTCTCCTTAGTGGAAAATGGCCGCGGAGGTGCAAAATGAGCCGGGCCAATTATCTGGTAGCGTTAAAAAGTATTTGGGATAAAGAAACCAACCGCTTTTTGCGGATTTGGGTGCAAACTCTGGTACCGCCGGCCATTACCATGACGTTATATTTTGTCATCTTCGGCAGCTTAATCGGCTCACGCATCGGCGATATGGGCGGCTTCAGCTATATGGAGTTTATTGTGCCGGGGCTGATTATGATGTCGGTGATCACCAACTCTTATGCCAATGTGGCCTCGTCATTTTTCAGTGCAAAGTTTCAGCGCAATGTGGAAGAGCTGCTGGTAGCACCGGTGCCTAACTACATTATCGTGTTAGGTTTTGTTGGTGGCGGTATGGCGCGCGGCATGCTTGTGGGGCTGATAGTCACTATTTTGTCGCTGTTTTTTGTCACTATTCAAATTCATAACCCGCTGGTTATTATTGTTACCGTTACCCTAACGTCGATGCTGTTCTCCCTGGGCGGCCTGATTAACGCTGTGTATGCGAAAACCTTTGACGATATCAGCATTATTCCAACCTTTGTACTTACGCCACTGACCTATTTGGGCGGCGTGTTTTACTCGTTAACCTTACTGCCGGGCTTTTGGCAGCATGTGGCTGCGCTTAATCCGGTGGTGTATATGGTTAATGCCTTTCGCTACGGCTTCCTTGGTATTACCGATGTCAGCCTGTGGTTGGCTTTGGCCGTGGTGCTGGGCTTTATCGTGGTACTGTTTAGCTATGCCATGTATCTGATCAGCCGAGGTATTGGTCTGCGTAGCTGACATTTTCGTCCGGTATAAAAGTAGCGGATCGATTTGCCCACGCCAACGCGCCGTAAACCCGGTCCCTGGGGGCTCGACTCAGGCATCCATGCCTTCAACGGTTGGCTTAGGGCAAACCGGTCCTTCTACCATGTCTGCGGCTATTTTTTTGCAGACATTTTTCGGCGCTTGCAGTAAAGTGAGCGCCATTTTCCGGCCGTTTTAGTAACCGCTGAAACCGTATGCAGAGTAGCAAGCGCATGACAGAATCCAGTAAACGCCAGGCCACCGCTTCAGAGGAAGCACTATGGCGCATTTTCACGGTGCCGGAAGCGCCAGACTCAACGCTGAGTATTATTGAACAAAACCTGTCACAGAACCTGGCCGGCTTTTTGCGCGAAAGTATTGTCGCGGTAGAAAAACCGCTGTGGCAAATAGAGCGTGATTTTCAAACGCACCAAATTCCGCAAATGCCAAACTTTGTCTCCGATTATGCCGAGAGCCTGATGCAAAAGCTGGTGGCGCATTCGGTGCATACTGCGGCGCCGAGCTTTATCGGTCATATGACGTCGGCACTGCCGTACTTTGTCTTATCACTGTCAAAAATGATGGTGGGGTTAAACCAGAACCTGGTAAAAATTGAAACCTCCAAAGCCTTTACGCCAATGGAGCGCCAGGTGCTGGGCATGATGCATCATCTGGTGTATGGCGAAGGCGATGGCTTCTATAAAAAATGGATGCACAGTGCTAACCACTCGCTGGGCGCTTTTTGCTCCGGCGGTACCATTGCCAATATCACCGCACTTTGGATAGCGCGTAACCGTTTGTTAAAAGCCGACGGCGACTTTAAAGGCATCGCCCGCGAAGGTCTGTTTAAGGCGATGAAGCATTACGGCTATGAGGGGCTGGCCATACTGGTATCTGAGCGCGGCCATTACTCACTGGGTAAAGCCGCCGACGTCTTGGGTATAGGCCGCGAGTCGCTGATTTCGATAAAAACTGACGCTGACAATAAAATTGACATCGCTGCGCTGGCAGAAAAAATGGCGGAGCTTAGCGCTGCCAATATTCGCGTGCTGGCTATCGTTGGCGTGGCCGGTACTACCGAAACCGGTAACGTAGACCCCTTGCATCAGCTGGCCGATTTGGCAGAGCAGTATCAATGCCACTTCCATGTTGATGCAGCCTGGGGCGGGGCGACCTTGTTATCCAACAAATACCGTTATTTGCTGGCCGGTATAGAGCGCGCTGATTCGGTAACTATAGATGCGCACAAACAAATGTATGTGCCGATGGGCGCCGGTATGGTGGTGTTTAAGCACCCTTCTGCCGCGCACGCCATTGAACACCATGCCGAGTATATCCTGCGTAAAGGCTCCAAAGATTTAGGCAGCCAGACGCTGGAAGGCTCGCGCCCGGGCATGGCGATGCTGGTGCATGCCTGTTTGCAGGTTATTGGCCGCGATGGTTATGAAATTCTGATCAACCGCAGTCTGGAAAAAGCACGTTATTTTGCCACCTTAATTGCACACAATATTGATTTTGAGCTGATCACCGAGCCTGAACTGTGTCTGCTAACTTACCGCTACGTACCGGCACAGGTGCAAAAAGCCATGGCTAGCGCCAACCCGGAACAACTGCAGCGTTTTAACGAGTTGCTAAACGGCCTGACTAAGTTTATTCAGAAGCGCCAACGGGAAGAGGGTAAGTCTTTTGTGTCGCGTACCCGCTTAACCCCGGCTCGCTATCAACGTCAGGAAACTATAGTGTTCCGTGTGGTGTTGGCAAACCCGCTAACCACCGAGCAAATTTTGCATGATGTGCTGGTAGAGCAGGATCAGTTAGCGCAGTTGGATAAAGAGTTTTACCCCAAGCTGCTGCAACTGGCCAAAGAGCTGGCGGCCTGATACTTCCGGTTTGTTCTGTGCGGCATGACAGGCTATTATCAGGCATTACCTTTACGGCAACGGACTGATTTTATGCGCTATGCTTTGTTCTTACTCCCTTTGGTACTCAGCCTTACGGCCTGTCAGAGCGCTTATTATTCGGCGATGGAAAAGGTTGGTGTACATAAACGCGATATTCTGGTCGACCGGGTAGAAGAAGCGCAGGAGTCGCAGCAGGATGCACAGAAACAGTTTAAATCGGCGCTGGAGCAGTTTAGCAGCCTGATTAAATTTGATGGCGGTGACTTGCAGCGTGTGTATGAAGCCACCGACAGTGAATATCAAGCCTGCAGTGCCGCAGCTGAAGAGGTGAGTAAGCGCATTAACAGTATTGAGGCGGTCGCTGATGCGCTGTTTGACGAATGGCAGGATGAGCTGGACCAGTACAGTAATGCCAAGCTGAAACAAGACAGCGCCAACAAGTTAGCCAGTACCAAAAAACAATACAACAGCCTGCTGAAAACCATGCGCCGCGCCGAGCAAAGTATGCAACCGGTGTTGTCATCACTTAAAGATAATACGTTGTATTTAAAGCATAACTTAAATGCTAAGGCCATAGGCGCGCTGCAGGGTGAGTTTAACTCAGTGCAGCGTGATATTAACCGGCTGATAGCTGAGATGAATAGCGCTATCGCCCAGTCTGAGCAATTTGTCGCTACGCTAAAACAATAACGAAAGTCAGTAACAGAGGGACAACTTATGGCAGGTCAGGGTTCCGGCGGTAATGTTATCGCAGCACTATGTAATGTATTTATTCCCGGTTTAGGCCAGTTAGTGCAAGGGCGTATTTTAGCTGCACTATTATTTTTCGTGGTATGTGTTGCCGGTTATGCTACCTGGTGGCTGGTTGTGCCTGGTATTATTGCTGCTATTGCCCACCTTTGGGCGATTATTGATGCGGCAAAATTTAAGCCTTACGCCTAAACTGCTACCACTAAAACCAGCGCCAGCAGGCTAAGTAATACTGCCAGGCCATAACATAGCAGTTTACCGGCTTGGCTAAAGCCGAATTTCAAATCGTGTAAGCCATGGTGTATGCGGTGCGCGGCATGCAACAGTGGCAGGCATACCACAGCGCCTGTTAGCAATAGAGCCGGTATGCTGTAAGTGCTGCGGCTAAGCTCTGTCAGAGCTGAATACGTAAGCCAGTGTGGGTTAAGCAGCCCCAGCGGCCACAACAACCCCAGTGTCAGTATTAACCCCGGCAGAAATACCGCAAAGCACACACCTCCGGCGCTGAACAGTGCCCACCAGATAGGTTCATCTGAACGTTTCGGGCTGTTCATAACCAGCCACCAAACAGTAATAGCAAACCCGCTGCAACCAATAGTGTTGCCAGCCATTGGCCACTGATCATCGACCAGGCCGGTGCCAGCGGCATGACCCGCGGGAATAAGGCAAAAAAGGTTTTGGCATGAAACAGGCTGGCAGCAAAAGCCAGCAGATTAAGCGCTATTACCCAGCCTTGTTGCATAAAGGCCTGGAAACTCTGCCAATGGGCTGCGCCTTGTGTCAGGCAATACAGGCCGTAGAGTAAACAGCCGAGGAAAAACAGCAGCGGCAGCACTGTGGCTTCGCGCAGCATATACAGCCGGTAATAGTTATGTTGCAGCCACCAGCTGCGGCTAAGTTTGGGCTGATAAGGTTTACGCGCAGAAACGGGGGTGTTCATCGCCGTGCTCCTTAGGGTTTAAACATGCTGATAATAAAATCTTTCGCCGATTCCACCTTGGCCTGATTCACTGCCGCCGCGGGGTCGAGCTGCTTAGGGCAAACATCTGAGCAAAAGCCAACGAAGGTGCAGCCCCAGGCGCCGTTTTTAGCGTTTAACTGCGGCATACGTGCTGCCTTGCCGTTGTCGCGGCTATCCAGGTTATAGCGCTGTGCCAGCGTAATAGCTGCCGGGCCCAAAAACTCCGGGTTTAAGCCAAATTGCGGGCAGGCTGAATAGCACAGGCCGCAATTAATGCAGTTAGAAAATTGCTGATACTTTGCCAGCTGCGCCGGCGTTTGCTTATGCGGCTGTGTGCCGCTGTAGTCGTTAATCAGATAGGGTTTGACCGCCGATAAATGCGCCAGAAACTGCGTCATATCGACAATCAGGTCTTTCTCCACCGCAAAGTGCGCCAGCGGTTCAATAATGATCTCGCCGTGGTAATCGCGCAAAAAGGTTTTGCAACCCAGTTTGGGTATGCCGTTAACCATTACACCGCAAGAGCCGCAAATGGCCATCCGGCACGACCAGCGCAAGCCCAGTGTCGGGTCCAGCTGTTGCTGCACATACAGCAACGCATCGAGCACTGAGGTGGTGTGATCGCCAGGTACAGTAAAACGCTGCAGCCGAGGTTCGTTGTCGTGCTCCGGATCATAGCGCTGGATCAACAGTTGATATTCAGTCATGGCTGCGTTCCTGGTGTGCTATCAGCACTATTATTTGCAGAGGCATTATCTGCACCATAGCTGCGCTGTGCCGGTGGCAGGCTGCTGATCTGCACGGCTTGCCAGCTAAGCTGTGGTAAGGTGTTAGCCTGATAATGCAGCAGAGAATGACAGAGAAACTGTGCGTCGTTACGCTGCGTCATACCGATGTCGAGCCGCTGATGCGCGCCGCGTGACTCGGTGCGGGCCATAGCCGCCGTGCAAATGGCCAGTGCGACATCCAGACCAAAGCCCAGCTCCAGATATTGCAGCAGCTCAGAGTTAAACACCTTGCTGTGGTCGGTGACTTTAAGCTGCTGATAACGCTGCTGCAGCGCTTGCAACTGTTGCTGACAACGCAGCAAGCCTTCGCCTGTGCGGTAAATACCGCAGCCTTGCTCCATCGCCAGCGTCATATCCCGGCGCAGCTGTGCCACTGAATCAGTGGTATTAGTACCAAAACGACGGTTAAGCCAGCGCTGTGGCATTTCGCTTTGCACACTAAGCGCTTTGCTATCTGCAGCACCGCACTGCATAGCATGTTGCGCGGCCTGCTCGCCGGCAACGCGGCCAAATACCAGCAGCTCAGATAACGAATTGGACCCCAGCCGGTTGGCGCCATGCAGGCCAACCGAGGCGCATTCGCCCACCGCATATAAACCCGGCAGCGAGGTTTGGCAGTTAATGTCGGTAGCAATACCGCCCATGGTGTAATGCACTGCCGGGCGAATTGGAATGGCCGCCAGCGCCGGGTCAATATCGACATAGGCTTTGGCCAGCTCACAGATAAACGGCAGCCGCTGCTGTAAATGTGCGCGGCTAAGATGGCGTAAGTCTAAATACACCACAGCGTGGCCGTTATAGTCACCACAGCGGCCGGCTTGCTGCTCGTGCCAGAATGCCTGCGATAGTTTGTCTCGCGGGCCCAATTCCATCTGTTTATTTTGCGGCTGCCCCAATGGTGTTTCCGGGCCTAAGCCATAGTCCTGTAAATAACGGTAACCCTGATTATTCAGCAGCACGGCGCCTTCGCCGCGGCAGGCCTCGGTAATTAAAATGCCTGAACCCGGCAGGCCGGTAGGGTGATACTGCACAAACTCCATATCACGCAGCGCTACGCCATGGCGATAGGCCAGCGCCATACCATCACCGGTAACAATGCCGCCGTTGGTATTGTAATGAAATACGCGGCCGGCACCGCCGGTGGCCAAAATGACACTTTTAGCCTGAATTTGCACCAGCTCACCGCTGTTTAGTGCCAGCGCTAATACCCCCACCACCTGGTCGCCGGCTCGCAGTAAATCCAGCACAAAATATTCATCCAGCCGCTTAATAGCCGGGTATTTCAGGCTGGTTTGAAATAAGGTGTGCAAAATATGAAAACCGGTTTTATCAGCAGCAAACCAGGTACGCTCGGTTTTCATGCCGCCAAAACGGCGCACAGCAACGTTGCCATCTTGCCGGCGGCTCCAGGGGCAACCCCAATGTTCCAGTTGTACCAGCTCGCGATAGGCCTGCTTAACAAAGAACTCCACCACCGGCTGATCAGCCAGCCAATCACCGCCGCTGACGGTATCCTGAAAATGCGCTGCTGCACTGTCGCTACTTAAGGTTACTGCTGCAGCTCCCCCTTCGGCAGCTACCGTGTGCGAACGCATTGGGTATACTTTTGACAGCAAAGTAATGCTTAACTGCGGTGCTGCTTCTGCGGCGGCAATGGCGGCCCTTAAACCGGCTCCGCCACCGCCGACAACGATAATATCCTGCTGTAGTTGTTGCATTCGTGTTCCCGTTGTCAAATGTAGTCAAAGATTGCGATAGCCGGCCCAGAGCAGCCCTGCCAGCAGTAGCAACGGATAAAGGTGGCACAACAGTACATTCAGGCCCAGATAGGGCGTTAGTTGTTGGGGTTTATCAGCATAACGAAACAGGCCCGGCAACAGTTTTATTACCAATGGCAGGCTGAGCAGTGCCAACAGACATTGCCAGGGTAAAAGGCCACCGGCCACCGCAGCTAACAACAACAGGTAGCTGAGTAACAGCAGCAGGGTGTAAACGCTGGCACTGTGCCGCCGGCCAATTACAATAGGCAAGTGGCGCCGGCCCACGCGGCGGTCTGCGTCTGCATCCGGAAACTGGTTTAACAGCAGCAGATTGCTGACCAGTAGCAGCATAATAACAGCCAGCACCCAGGCGCTGGCGCTAATGTTGCCAGCCAATACCCAGTAAGCACCTAACGTCATAAAAACACCAAAGCCGAGCCCCGGGGCCAGCAGGCACAGCAGTGGCCAGCGGTTAACATACTGCGTGTAAGCATAAATCAGCAGCACGCCGGGAATACCAAGCACTAAGGGTTGCCAGTGCAATTGGTAGCTAAGGTACAGACCGCCGCCAATGGTTAGCACCAGGCTGACGATTGCCAGGGTTAAGGCTGCCGTGCCGGCCGCCGGATAGCGTACAAGGGTGCCACTGCCACCGCTGAAAGGCGTGCGTTCAGTGAGAAAGTCCAGCCCGGATTTAAAGTCGAAGTATTCATTAAAGGCATTTACGCTAAGATGAGCGCATAATCCTACCGCTGTTACCAGTGCAAGTGTGGCCGGGTGTAAAACATGCCCTGCCTGCCAGCTTGCCCCGGCTGCCAGAGCAATACATACCAGAGTAAGACTGAGAAAGTTTATCCGGGCGACGCCGCAAAGTTGTTTCAACAAAAAAAGTATCCTTTAAACATCTTTGCTACAGAGTATAGCTATCAACGGGGTTATAGCTTGATCCAGAACATTTTTTCTGTCTTGATGTTGTAAACTGATAATGAATTAACATTGAGGCTGTTCAGCCGGCTATGCCGCAAACCCTAATCAACCGGGAGATCTGACTCTAACCATGGCACAAGAGACTATGATTCTGAACTTACCATTGAGCGGCGGCATCTGCTTGTCGCATCGCAGGCAAGCCCGGGTGACGGCCTTGCTGATGTGGCTGTTATGACGCCGGATATCGCCCTGGTATTATTGATCCTGCTGGCAGCCCTGGTGTTGTTTGTTACCGGCTGGCTGCGGATGGATGTGGTCGCCTTGTTGGTGTTGTGTACGTTGGCCTTGCTGGGCCTGGTATCGCCGGCCGAGGCGGTAAGCGGGTTTAGTAACCCGGCGGTTGTTACTGTCTGGGCCATGTTTATCATGAGTGAAGGTTTAACCCGCGTTGGTATTGCCGAGGGTATTGGCCGACAGGTTATTCGCTTATCCGGGAGTAGTGAAACCAGGATGATCATCGTTATTATGCTGGTTGCCGGTTTGTTATCGGCTTTTATGAGCAATATAGGTGTGGTTGCCTTGTTGCTGCCGGTGACGGTAGAAGCAGCCAGGCGCTGCGGTATATCACCGGCTAAAGTGCTGATGCCAATGGCCTTTGGCGCCATGCTCGGTGGTTTAATAACCTTAATTGGTACACCGCCCAATTTACTGGTCAATATTGCGCTGGAAGAAAGCGGCCGCAGCGGCTTTAAGTTGTTTGATTTCGCTCTGATAGGTTTACCGGTTTTACTGGCCGGCACCTTGTTTGTCGCTTTTATTGGCCGTCATTTGTTACCGGAGACCGATCCCGGCCGCGCTGGCCTGGCGGGCAGCAAAAACCTTAGCGATCAATACAGCCTGCAGGAGCGGATTTTTGCGCTGCGTTTACCTCATGATTCTTTACTGGCCGGACGCACGCTGGACGAGTCGGGCTTAATTAATACCGCCGGGCTGATCGTTATCGCCCTGACCCGCGGTGGTGAAACCTTTACCCTGCCATCGCGCCATACCGCACTTCAGGGCGGCGATATAGTGCTGGCGCAGGGCAAATTCAGCCGCTTTGAACGGCTGCGCAGTTGGAACTCGTTAACCATTGAACGTGAAGCACCTATGTTGCACGAGAAATTGCTGGCTGCCAGTGGTTTGGCTGAGCTGGAAGTGGCGCCTGACGGCGTGCTGGTGGGCGAAGTATTGCAGCATCACCGCTTCCGGGAACACTACCAGGTGAATGTGCTGGCGGTAAAACGTGCAGGCCAGACTTTACGTACGCGGCTGGCCGATTTGTCTCTGGCCGCCGGTGATAAAATTCTGGTACAGGGCAGCAAAAGTGCGCTGGACGCTATGCAAAAACAAGCGGCGTTCAGCGCAGTACAATTGCTGAGCCCTGATGATGTGATCCAGCACTATAAACTGGAAGAGCGCTTATTTGTGTTGGGTTTACCGGAGGACAGCCCGCTTGTTGACAGCACCTTTGCGGATAACCGCCTGGGTGACGCCTTTGATTTTCGTTTGCTGGGGTTGTTCCGCCAGGGCGAGATTATCCAGCAGTTTCACTCCGACGATACACTGCAAGCCGGCGACCTGCTGCTGATCCAGGGGCGGGAGGAAGACCTGGACATTCTGCGCGGCTTTAAACAGCTGGAGCGGCTGGATGATATGTCGCCGTATCTGGACTTATTAGCGAAGGGTAAACTGGAGCTGGTAGAAGCCACTTTGCACCCGCGTAGTAAATACATCGGCAAGAGTGTTAATGCGCTGCAACTTGATAAACGTTATAAAGTTGAAGTGGCGGCCATTTGGCGCGAAGGTCGTGCGTATCGCTCGGCGCTGGGCAGTATGTTGTTGCAGGCGGGAGATGCGCTGTTAATTGTAGGGCCGCGTCCGCGGCTGGCAATGCTGACCGAAAGCGAGCATCTGATTGTGCTAAACCCGGTACAGGTAAAGCCGGTTAATGCCAGCAAGGCGCCATTGGCCGCCGGCTTAATCCTGCTGATGATTACCCTGACGGTGGCCGGCGTATTACCGGTTTATCTGGCGGCCATTCTGGCAGCAACGTTAATGGTTGCCAGCCGCTGTTTAAGCATGGAGCAGGCTTATGCTGCCATTGACTGGCGTTCCATTTTTCTGATCGCCGGTATGTTGCCGCTCGGGGCGGCAATGCAACACTCCGGTACTGCCGCCTGGCTGGCCGAAGCAGTATTGGCAGGGTCCGGACAGTTTGGCCCGCTGGCGGTCATGGCAGGCTTGTATCTGGTTACCGCACTGGGCACCCTGGTAGTGCCAACCGTTGCGCTGGTGCTGATTATGGCGCCGATTGGTTTAATGCTCAGCAGTGCGCTGGGGGTGAACGGCCAGAGCGCGATGATGATAGTGGCGGTAGCGGCTACCAGCCTGGCCAGCCCGGTATCGCATGCGGCCAATACGCTGGTAATGGGCCCGGGTGGCTATCGCTTTGTCGATTATTTAAAAGTGGGTGGGCCGCTTAGTTTATTATTGTTTGTAATAACCATGGCGTTGCTGCCGCTGTTTTGGCCGCTAAGCCATGGTTAGGTTAGATAAGGGTTAAGCTTGCGGCTCAGACTTCCAGATTATCAATCAGCCGGGTGCTGCCCAGCCAGGCGGCGGCTAAAATTACTTTAGGCTGCTGTGCTGTGCTGGCCAGCGTCAGATCGGTTTGGTCAGAGATATCAATATAATCCGGCGTAAAGCCTGCAGCACTAAGCTGCTGTTTAGTTTGCAGCTCTAAGCTGCGGTAATCATGGTTACCGGCCAGAATTTGTGCGCGCAGTTGTTGTAACAGCTGATACAGCTTCGGGGCTATTGCCAATTGCTGCGGCGTTAAATAACCATTGCGGGAGCTCAGCGCCAGGCCATTGGCGGCACGCTCGGTCGGCACGCCGATAATGTCAATGGGTAAGGATAAATCGGTTACCATCTGGCGGATAATGGCCAGTTGCTGATAATCCTTTTGGCCAAAACAGGCTATGTCCGGCTGCACCAGGTTAAACAGCTTACATACGATGGTAGACACACCACGGAAATGGCCGGCGCGGCTGGCACCGCAGTGCAAATCACCAAGCAAAGGCACTTCAACAAAGGTTTGTACGTCGAGGCCACGCGGGTACATCATATCCGGCGTAGGGGTAAAGACTGCATCGGCGCCATGGGCGGTTAGCCCGGCACAATCTGCCTCCAGCGTACGCGGGTAACTGTCGAGATCTTCATTTTTGCCAAACTGCATCGGGTTAACAAAGATGCTGACAATCACCCGGTCGGCGCGGTTTTTGGCAACATCAACCAGTTTTAAGTGGCCGTTATGCAGGTTGCCCATGGTGGGCACAAAGGCGATGCACTCGCCGTTTTGCCGCCACGCACTGATTTGCGCCCGCAGCGCAGCAATAGAGTTGAGTATTTTCATCTGGCTTAAAAACTGTGTTCGCTGGCAGGGAAGGTCTGGCTTTTCACTTCGCTGACATAAGCAGCAATTGCGCTTCTTATTTCACCGGTTTGGGCCAGATAGTTCTTGGAGAATTTCGGAATATAGCCACTGCTGATGCCGAGTAAGTCGTGCATTACCAGCACCTGACCGTCGGTAACATTGCCAGCACCAATACCGATAACCGGAATACTCAGGGCGTCAGTGATGCGTTTAGCTAAGGCAGTGGGAATGCACTCTAACACCAGCAACTGTGCACCGGCCTGTTGCAGCGCTTTGGCCTGGGCTACCATGGCATCTGCTGCGGCATCGGTTTTACCCTGTACTTTATAGCCACCAAAGATATGCACCGACTGCGGGGTTAAACCTAAATGGCCGCATACCGGCACACCGCGCTCGGTTAACGCCTTTACGGTGGGCAATAAAAAGTCGCCGCCTTCAAGTTTCACCATATTGGCACCGGCCTGCATCAGCGGCACTACACTTTGCAGTGCTTGTTCCAGGGTGCCGTAGCTCATAAACGGCATATCGGCGATAACGAACGCATCCGGCGCTCCGGCGCGTACGGCGCGGGTATGGTAAGCAATGTCATTAACGGTAACCGGCAGGGTGTCGCCGTGGCCTTGCAGCACCATACCTAAGGAATCGCCAATCAGCAGTACGTCGACGCCTTGTTCGGCAAATAATTTAGCGAAGCTGGCATCATAGGCCGTCAGCATGGTGATCTTGTCACTTTGCTGCTTCATTTTCTGTAATACGGCAGTGGTGATCTTAGCCATAATCTTCTCATCCGACCATTAACGCAGGACGCGCAAGATCGCACAAAGTGCGATTAGCTGCAACTGCTGTGAAGTTTTTGCAGGCCGTTAAGCGGTACCTGCGCCAGTAAAGAGGATAATACAGTACCGTCCGGCAGGCTAAGGTGCGGGGCAATGTCATGCAGCGGATACAGCACAAATTCGCGTACGCGCAGGCCATAGTGCGGCACTGTTAAGCGTTCAGTGGCAATAACCTGGTCGCCATACAGCAGAATGTCTAAATCCAGCGTGCGCGGCCCCCAACGCTCAGCCTTGCGCTTACGGCCTTGCTGTTGTTCTATCTGTTGCAGGGCGTCCAGTAATTGCTCTGCACTTAGCGTGGTGTCGATAGCGGCTACGGCATTAACGTAATCCGGCTGGTCTTGCGGCCCCATAGGTTTGGAGCCGTAAAAGCCGGATACTGCCACCAGCTTGCTGTGGGTTAACTGCTTAAGCGCCTGCACAGCTTGCTGCAGTTGCGCTACTGGTTGATCCAGGTTAGCACCTAAACCGATATAACAGCGTAGCGGTGTCATTATTCTGCCGTGGGTTTACGTTTATAGCTGCGCCGGCGCCGCGGGCCTTTGTCGATGCCGTCTTTGCCCAGCTGGTTGATCAGCTGTAACCGGTCTGGCTCGTCAGCAAACTGGAACCTTTCCCACCACAGGGCCAGCTCAACTAAGCTGCCGCCTTCGGCTTCAGCACGCAATTGCAGAAAGTCAAAGGCACCACGAAATTTAGGTTGCTCCAGCAGTTTAAAGGCACGGCGGCCGGCGCGTTTGGTTAAACGGCTTTGCAGTGCCCAAATATCCCGCATCGACAGCGTAAAGCGCTTAGGGATAGCGATAGTACGCTGTATATCGTCCAGCACTTCGGTCATGGCGATATTCATTGCATCAATTTCGCTTAAGCCATCGGTCACCAGGGTTTGGCTACGCAACTCTACCGGGTACCATAGCAGGGCCGCGAAAATAAAGGCTGGCGTTACCGGTTTATCGGCATCAACCCGCTCATCGGTGTTTTGCAGCGCTTTGGTGGCTAACTGGAACGCCTTGCCTTCCGGCTCTTGCTTTAACAGTTTGTCCAGTTGCGGCAGCAGTTGCTTCAGCACCCTGGTGTCGCGCATCAGCATAAAGTTATCAAAGGCTTTGCCGGCCAGCAGCAGCTTAACCAGCTCGTCAAATAAACGCGGTGGCGGAATGTTTTTCAGCATGACTGCCAGTTGCGGGATAGGGGCTGCCGTGGCCGGTGCTATCTGCATATTTAATTTGGTGGCAAAACGAATGGCGCGCAAAATGCGTACCGGGTCTTCGCGATAGCGTGTGTCCGGGTCGCCAATCAGTTCGATTTTACGCTCTGCAATCGCCTGAATACCGTTGGCAAAATCGTACACAGAGAAGTCATTGACCGAGTAATACAACGCGTTAATGGTGAAGTCGCGTCGCTCGGCATCTTCTTCAATAGTGCCGTACACGTTATCGCGCAAAATTTGGCCATGATCGCTTAAACTGGCCGTTTTCAGCTTTGGTGCGGTGTCGGCTTCATCATCAGTGCCGCTGTGGTGGCCACGAAAGGTTGCCACCTCTATTACTTCACGGCCAAATACCACATGTGCCAGGCGAAAACGGCGGCCAATCAGCCGGCAGTTACGAAACACTTGTTTTACCTGCTCGGGTTTGGCGTTGGTGACCACGTCAAAGTCTTTCGGTTTGATACCCAGCAGTAAGTCGCGGATACAGCCGCCAACCAGATAGGCATCAAAGCCGGCATCTTTTAAGCGGTACAACACTTTAAGCGCGTTTGGGCTGATATCTTTACGCGAAATAGCATGCTGGTCGCGGCTTAAACGCTGTACTTGTGGTAACAGGCTGGCAGCGGCGGCAGGGCGTGGCGCCTGTGCTGCTTTGCCGCTGATTTTGCTTTTAGGGTTGCCTGCCTTAGGGGCTTTGGCCTTAGTGCCAAAGGTGCGGCGGCAAAAATCTAACACTCGCGAAATAATGATAATTCTCCTGACAAATACAGCCCTGAGCTGTATTTTGAAACAGCCTTGAGCTGCATTCTGAAACAGCTCTGAGCTGTATTCCAAAGCAGCCTTGAGCTGCATTTTAAAAAAACCGGCTAATAATACCGCAGCCGAAGCAAAAAAAGAATTAAACCGCGCCGGCTTAACGAAATTCTGTGCTGCTTATTTCCATTTGCCGCGGTACCTTAGTCAATTGCCAGCATGCAGTGGCCCAGCTTAACTGCTCTGCTACCGCGGCGTGTTTTAATTCAGGCGGTGGCGGGTGGCCAAGAAAACTCAGCACTTTATACATGACCTCTGCCTGCGGCCATTGGCTGATAGCCGCAGCATGGTTTTGTTTGCTGAGCTTAAAGCCTGGCTGCAGCACTGCCAGCGGTAAGTGGCCATAGCGCGGCACAGGTGCACCAAGCAAGCTACACAAGGCTTGTTGCCGCGGTGTCATTGACAGTAAATCAGCACCGCGGATCACCTCGGTTACGCCCTGGTCGATATCATCCACTACCACTACCAGCTGATAAGCAAATAAGCCATCACGGCGTTTTATAATATAATCTTCCTGTGCCAGCGGCATGCTTATCTGCTGAGCGCCAAATACCAGATCGGTAAACTGCGTATTGACGTTATTGCTGCGCAGGCGCCATGCCAGGTTATCTGCAGTTAACTGCAATGCGTTACAGCGGTTGTCGTAAGTGCCACCCATAGCACTGATTTGCTTGCGGCTGCACTGACAGGCGTAAATCAGTTGTTGCTGTTGCAACTGGCTGAACATGTCGCGGTAGCGCGTCTGGCGCTGGCTTTGATACAGCACCTGACCATCCCACAGTAAGCCAAATTGTTCTAGGGTGCGCAGAATATCGCTGTCCATGCCCGGTTGCATACGCGGTGTGTCGATGTCTTCCATCCGCACCAGCCACCGGCCATGCTGACTTTTTGCCTGCAGATAGCTGCCAACCGCAGCAATAAGGGAGCCAAAATGAAGCGGGCCGGAAGGCGAGGGCGCAAACCGGCCGATATAAGCGGGGGGAACAATTGGCATCTTAGCGGGCATCTTAGCCGCCCAGTTGCTTTTCCTTAATCTCTGCTAAGGTTTTGCAATCGATACACATGTCTGCCGTAGGACGGGCTTCCAGGCGCTTAATACCAATTTCAATACCGCAGGTATCGCAGTAACCAAAGTCTTCATCTTCGATTTTCTGCAAGGTTTTCTCAATTTTCTTCAGCAACTTACGCTCACGGTCACGGGCGCGCAGTTCTAAGCTGAATTCTTCTTCCTGGGCGGCACGATCTACCGGATCCGGGAAGTTAGCGGCTTCATCCGCCATATGGTTTTTGGTGCGGTCAACTTCTTCGCGCAACTGCTGACGCCAGGCGTCAAGAATGCGGCGGAAATGTTCCAGTTGCTTCGGGTTCATATACTCTTCCCCGACCGCTTCCTGGTATGGCGCTACACCTGCAAGGGCCAGTAAGCCCAGCGTTTTGGTAGTCTTACCCTCTGGCATAATCATCTCCTGTATAATGCCTGGCAAAAAATATGGCGGCTATAGATAGCAGAATATTGCCGGCATCGCAATCAGATTTAAAAAGACGCGGCAGTATACAGACTGCACAGCAAGCCGTCATCTTATTTAATTCGCTGTGCAAGACCGTGCAGTTTAGCGTAGCAAAGTGACAAAATAACGCGGTGAGCTTTTGCGCGTAAAGCCTTGTGGTACACTCAGTAGCACAGCATATCACTTAGCAACAGCACTGATTAAAAAGGATTAAACATGGCAGACGTTGTGCAAATTCAGCTTCAAACAGCAAGCGCCGCAAGCAAATGGGGCAAAGCAGCGCTTACGCCCACCGTGAATGGTTTTCAAATTCATCTTAACGGCGCTGATGCACAGCGCAGTGTGCAAAAAGCCGCCCGCAGCTTAGACGGCTTAGGCCTGACACAGCTACAGTTAAGTGGTGATAACTGGACATTAGAGCTGCAATGGGCGTTTTATCAGGGCTTTTGCAGTGCAAAAAAACAAACCGGGGTGCAATTTTGTGGCGACTCCACCACCATTGCCCAACTTGAACAACTGGCACAGTGTTTCAGCTGGGCCAAGCAGCTGATTAACCAAACTCCGGATGAACTGTACCCCGAACAACTGGCGAAACAGGCCGCGGCCTTTATTAACAGTGTGGCAGCAGCAGGCACGGTCAGCAGCCATATATTGCTCGATGAACAACTGCTGGCTCAGGGTTGGCATGGCTTGCACGCTGTTGGACGTGGCAGTGCGCGTAAGCCGGCCATGTTGGTACTGGACTATAACCCCACCGGCAATACTGCAGCGCCGGTGAGTGCGGCACTGGTAGGTAAGGGCATTACCTTTGACAGTGGCGGTTACTCGATTAAAGCTACTGAAAGCATGCTGGCGATGAAGTGCGATATGGGCGGTGCTGCTACGGTAACGGCCGCGCTGGCGCTGGCGATACTGCAGGGGCTGAATAAGCGTGTACAGCTGATCTTATGCTGTGCAGAAAACCTGATCAGCAGTAACGCCTATAAGCTGGGTGATATTATTACCTATAAAAACGGTACTACGGTTGAGATTGTTAATACCGATGCCGAAGGTCGCTTAGTACTGGCTGATGGCCTGATGTGTGCGGCAGAAAGCGGCGCCGGGCTGATTATTGATGCCGCTACCTTAACCGGTGCTGCCATGACGGCGGTGGGCGGCGAATACAATGCGCTGTTTGCGCTGGATAAAGCGCTGGCGCAAAAAGCCCTGGCCTACGCCGAACAAGCGCAGGAGCCCACCTGGCAGTTACCGCTGGAGCTATGGCATCAGCAACAATGTCCGTCGGCTTATGCCGATACCGCCAACAGCCGGCCGGTAAAAGGCGGTGGTGCCGGTGGCGCCAGCAACGCCGCCGGTTTTTTAAGCCGCTTTGTGCCTAACGACGGCAAAGGCTGGTTACATTTTGATTTAGCGGCCGCCTTTAATAACAGCAATAACGCTTATTGGGCTGCCGGTGCCACCGGCCAGGGCATTCGTACCCTCAGTGCTACCTTACTTGGCGAAGCCTGAAACGGCACAAGGCTGGGGCGTCAGCAGAAAACAGGGTAAACTGGCGCTAATATAATTTTGTGTGGGTTAAGTAGTGTTACCTGTTGCTGAAATTGTTCCGCAGTTGCTGTCACTGTTACAGCAGCATAATAAAGTGATTTTGTCGGCGCCGCCCGGTGCCGGCAAATCGACCTATCTGCCGCTGTATTTATTGCAGCACGCCGATTTTGCCGGCAAAAAGTTGTTAATGCTGGAACCGCGCCGCTTGGCAGCAAAAAGTATTGCGGCCTATCTGGCGGCACAACTGGGCGAAGCCGTAGGCGACAGTGTGGGTTACCAGATCCGCCAGGAACAAAAACACAGCAGCAACACCCGTTTGCTTATTGTTACCGAAGGCATATTAACCCGTAAATTACAGCAGGACCCTGAACTGAGCACAGTGGATCTGCTGCTGTTTGATGAATTCCACGAGCGTTCATTACATGCAGATTTAGCCCTGGCGCTGTGTCTGGAAGTGCAGCAACTGCGGCCACAGTTGCAATTGCTGATTATGTCAGCCACCCTGGACATGGCGCAGCTAGCCAGCAGGCTGGACGCGCCGGTACTGGCCAGTGAAGGTCGCAGTTATCCGGTAACGGTAGAGTATGTGCTGCCGGGCAGCCAACCTTTGGCGCAGCAAATTGCCGCTTTAGTGCAGATGGCGCTGAGTAAACATGACGGCAATATTCTGGTGTTTTTACCCGGCCAGGCGGAAATTAACCAAAGTGCCCAGCTGTTGCAGCAACAGGGTTTCGCCGCCAATGTGCAGCTACATCGTTTGCTGGGCAGCCTGACATTGGCACAGCAACAAGCTGCTATTGCGCCACCGCCGGCCGGTATGCGCAAAGTGGTACTGTCGACCAATCTGGCCGAAACCAGTTTAACCATCGACGGCATCAGCGTAGTGATCGACAGCGGCCTGTGCCGGCAAAGCAGGTTTAATCCACGCCAGGGCTTAAGTGTGCTGGAAACCGCCGCTATCAGCCAGGCGTCGGCTATTCAGCGTGCCGGCCGCGCCGGCCGGTTATTACCCGGCCATTGCTACCGGCTGGACACAGCAGAGAAATGGCAGCGCAGAGCACGGTTTGAGGCGCCGGAGATTGAGATCAGTGATTTAACCGCATTGCGGCTTGAGGTAGCTGCCTGGGGTTGTCAGGTAGATGATTTACACTGGTTAACGCCGCCACCAGCCGCGTCTTTAGCGGTGGCAGAGCAATTGCTGCAGCAACTGGGGTTTATTGACAGCCGCGGCGTTATTACGGCCACGGGGCGGCTGGCGCATAAACTGGGCACCGAGCCCAGGCTGGCGGCCATGTTGTTACATGCGCAGCAACTGGCGCAGCAGGGGCACCGGCATGCACCGGCGCTGGCATGTGTACTGGCAGCCTTGCTGGAAGATACGCGGGTGCTGCAGGGCGATCTATACAGCCTGCTTGGCCGCGTGAAGCAAACACTGCCACTGCAGTGGCAACAGGCACAAAGTTTCGCCCGTTTGCTAGGCTGTCAGCTGACAGAATCGCTACCGCTGGAGTTAGCGCCGGTGCTGGCACTGCGGGCTTTCCCGGATCGTTTAGCCAAACGCCGTGGCCAGGGTTATCAGTTAGCCAACGGCATTGGCGCCGTATTGCAGGAGGGCCACAGCTTAACCGGACAAGCCTGGTTGGTGGTGCTGCATATGCAGCAGTTTGGCCGCGATAACCGCATTTATCATGCGCTTGGTATCAGTAGCGATGTCATAGTGACAGACTGGCAGGCAGAGCTTGGCTGGCACACGCAAACGTCCTGGGATGACAAAAACGGTCGCTTTTTTACCGAGCAGCAACTTAATTTCGGCCAGTGCCTGCTTGATGCCAAGCCGGCGCCGTTGCAACTGACAGCAGAGCAAAAGCAGCAAGCGTGGCAAGCTTATATCCGTAACAAAGGCTTAAGCTGTCTGAACTGGAGCGACACTGTGCTGCAATTACGGGCCAGAGTAGCGCTATTGCAGCAGCATCAACCTGATGCCGGCTGGCCGGATTTTTCCGACGCTGCCTTGTTAAACACCTTACCGGACTGGCTTGGTGCTTATTTAGCGCCGCTGAGTAAAAGTGCGGCTTTGGCACAGTTACCCTTGTATGACGCCTTGCTGCAATGCTTAAGTTATCAGCAGCAACAGCAGTTGAATCAGCTGTTACCCACGCATTGGCAAGCGCCTACCGGCTCACGGCTTAGCATTGATTATCTGGCCGACGGCGGGCCGGCGCTTTCAGTGCGGGTTCAGGAAATGTATGGTCAGATGAGTTCGCCCTGCTTATTACAGGGCAAGGTAAATATCACCATTGCTTTGCTGTCACCGTCACGGCAGCCGCTGCAGGTGACACAGAATTTAGCCAGTTTCTGGCAAAACGCCTGGCAAGAGGTAAGAAAAGAAATGCGCGGGCGCTACCCGAAACATTACTGGCCGGAAGATCCGGCTCAAGCGATGCCAACAACAAAAACGAAAAAGGCGATGCTTAAATGAGCAGAAAACCAGCGGCGCCGACCAGGCGCGCTAAACCAGCTGCGGCCGGGCGATCCTCACCGGGTTACCGGCTGAAACGCAGCGCGCTATTCTTGGGTAAACTTGCTTTATTGCTGTTGTTAATACTGACGTTTTACCTGATTTACCTTGATAGCAAAATCAGCAAAAAATTCAGCGGCCAAAAATGGCAGGTGCCGGCGCAAATTTATGCCCGCAGTGTCGAGTTGGTGCCGGGCAAAGTGATTACGCAGCAGCAGCTGATGGCACAGTTAGATGCGCTGCAATATCAGCGCAACCCGGCGCTGAATGCGCCCGGGCAGTACAGCGTGTCACGCAATCACATCAGCATTTATCGCCGGCCTTTTACCTATGTAGATGGCTATGAAGCGCCTTTATTGTTCAGCGTCGAGTTTAACCGCAGTGGTATTAACCGTATTACGCAACGCCAGCAACAGGATGCAGTGAATTTTGCCAGGCTGGAGCCGCAGCTGATTGAACATCTGGTAGCAGCGCAGCAGGAAGACCGCGAATTAGTTCGCCTGGAGCAGGTGCCGGAATTATTTAAAGACACCTTGCTACTGGTAGAAGACCGCGAGTTTTATCATCACCATGGCGTATCACCGTTGTCGGTGCTGCGTGCATTGTGGGTCAATATTACCGCCGGTAAAACTGTGCAGGGCGGCTCTACGCTGACCCAGCAACTGGCAAAAAACATGTACCTCAGCAGTGACCGCACTTTATGGCGTAAAGCCAATGAAGCCTTAATAGCACTGGTGCTGGATTATCGTTTTAACAAAGATCAGATCCTCGAAGCTTATATTAACGAAGTTTTTGTCGGACAGAATTACGCCAATGCGGTGCATGGCTTTGGTCTGGGTGCCAGGTTTTACTTTGGTAAACCGCTGACCGAGCTGCAGCCGGCAGAATATGCGCTGATGATAGGCCTGTTAAAGGGGCCGTCGTATTTTGACCCGCGCCGCCATCCGCAGCGGGCGCAGCAGCGCCGGGATGTTGTACTGCGGCTGATGTTTGAGCAGCATTTGTTAAACCGGCAGCAGTATGAACACGCTGTGCAACAGCCGGTAACAGTGCTCCCGCGCGGCCAGTATCTGAATTCCGGTTATGCCGCCTACCTGGATGGCGTCAAAAAAGAGTTACGTCAGCTTAGCATCAGCCCGGAATACCGCGACCAGGGCATTAAAGTGTTTACCTATCTGGATACGCAGGCGCAGCGCGCAGCAGAGCAAGCCCTGCAAACGCAGCTGGCGCCGCTGGATAGCGAGCTGCAGGCTGCCATGATAGTGGCAAATTATCAGCAGGCAGAAATTATTGCCATGGTGGGTAGCAAAGATGGTGTCCAGGGGGGCTTTAACCGCGCTATTGATGCCAGGCGGCAAATTGGCAGTATCATCAAGCCGGTAATTTATCTGGAGGCCTTAGCGCAGCGTGGCCGTTATACCCTGGCCAGCCGGTTGGAGGATAATCCGATACGGCTGCGCAGCAATGACCAGGATTGGCAACCGCAGAATTTCGACAAGCAGTACCGCGGCAATGTCAGCCTGATTGATGCATTGGCCGACTCTTTGAATATTCCTACGGTGCGGCTGGGTTTGCAGTTAGGCTTGCCGGCTATTAACGACGGGCTGCGCAAGCTGGGCTTGAACCGCAAAGTAAAATTGCACCCGGCTGCCTTGCTCGGTGCAATAGAGCTAAGCCCGCTGGAAGTGACTCAGCTATATCAAACGCTGGCTAATAATGGCAGGCACCAGCAGTTAACCACCTTATATGCGGTGACCGACAGTAACGGTCATGTTTTGCATATGCGCGATCATCAGCTGACCCAGCGCTACAACAATGAAGAAATATATTTGTTGCAGTACGCCTTAATGCAGGCGGCAAAAACCGGCACTGCTAAAATGCTGAATCGTCAATTCCCCGGTGTGATTCTGGCGGGTAAAACCGGCACCTCCAGTGATTACCGTGACAGCTGGTTTAGTGGTTTTGATCAGCAAACGCTGACCACAGTGTGGTTAGGCCGTGATGACAACAAAACTATCGGCCTGACCGGGGCCACCGGTGCCTTGGGGGTGTTTAGCCGTTACTACAGCCTGCAGCCACCGGATTCATTGATCCGCGCTATGCCTGAACAGGTAAGTTTACAGGCATTTTCGCTTAACAGCGGTTATGCAGAAGCACAAAATTGTCTTAACATATTGTTATTACCTGCGATTTCAGTTGAAATGCCTGTAATGACTCAATGCACAGAAGAATAACAGCGATTGTCTGACGTTATGGCGCTAAAACCCGACAGCCCGTTACAGGTAGGAGACTGGCAATATTTACCCGAGCAGGACAAACTGGTGCAGTTTGACCCTGACGGTAAGATTATTGCCACGGCTGACCTGGATAATTTGTCACAAAAGGTGGCAAATTATTTTATTGTGCATGCCGGTAAGCTGGTCACCAAAGACGAGTTACTGCTTGATGTATGGGGCATTCGTGATGTGTCGGACGGTCGTGTAACCCGGGTTATCCGCGTATTGCGGGTGGCACTGGGCGATGACACCCGCGAACCACGCTATATCGAAACCATTCCCAAACGCGGCTATCGCTTTATTGCGCCGGTGTCGGCAATAGTACCGCCGGAATCACAGGACGCTGCTCAACCGCTAACCAGCAATACTGCACCACAGGTTAAAAAACGCAGTAATAAACCTTTGTTACTTGGCACCGCAGCTGTTGCGCTACTGGTGATGTTACTGAGTTGGTGGTTCTGGCCGGCAGATACTGTGGGCGATAATGCTGATACGATACCGATGTTGAGGTATTCGCCGGTTACTTCACTGGATGGTTTGGAGTTTTACCATAATGTGTCGGAAGACGAGCGCTATCTGGTTTACAGTTATGCCAGCCCGGAAGAAGAAAATGTTACTGTGCTCATGCTGGAGGATCTGAAGGAGCATAAACGGGCACAGCTTACTGAATCGGCTTATAGTAGCTTCGGTGCCGCATTTAGTCCGGATGGGAGTCAGATTATTTACCAGAGGGTCTATCCGAACGGTGAGTGTGATATAAGAATACTGGATTTCAATAGTGATACGTTCTCTGTAGCCAACGATAGACAACTGTTGGCGTGTGGTGATAACTCAATTTCTTCCCGTATCACCTGGTCACCTGATGGCACTTATATTGTTTATCCAACGATGAGCGATAACAGACAAACAGTTTTGATGTTGAAGCGCGTTGCCAGTGGCGCTGCTGAAGTGCTTACAACGCCTCCGCCTACAAGTTTTGGTGATTATGTAGCAAGATTTTCTAACTCCGGCAACAAAATAACTTTTCTGCGGGAAGCTGCGGGGTCGGCCCAAATATGGGTGTTGGATTTATCCAGTCGCGAAACATCAATGTTGGTGAAGGTAACTGATGTATTGCCAGGCAACATAGACTGGACCAATGATGATAAATATATTGTGTATCCCTCTGCACCTACTGCGATAAACCGTGTAGAAGTCAGTACCGGTATAACCAGTGTTGTTGCTTATACAGATTTTAATGCTTTGGAAATACAGATAGTCAAAAGCAACCGGGTTTATGCCTCCATTGGTAATTTTGCTCACGTTAATATTAAGAAAGTGTCGAACCAGATCACTAACCCATCGCAAGAAAGCAGTACCGTGTTCAGCTCGAACAGAAATGAAACTCTGGCAGAGGCTAATCCTGTAGCGCAAGGGCCAACGGCGGTTGTGTCACGTCGCTCCGGTTTACCTCAGGTTTGGCTGTTTTACCCAAATGGTGAGCAGAAGCAAATCACTTATTTTGATAAAAATGAACGCTTTCGCAGCTTGGTGTTTTCTCCTGACGGGAAGAAACTGTTAGCGCAAATAAACAATGAAATCTGGTTGTTATCAGACGTAGTGCCGCCAATCCGACTGTCTGATACCAGCGACAACGTTATAGCTTCGCCTGCCTGGAGCCATGATGGCCTGAAGGTATATTATGCAGAGTCTAAAAATGGCCGCTGGAATATTGTCAGCCACGAGATTAGCGATAATATGCTAATGCCTGGGGTATTTGCTGTTGATCGTGAGCTGTATATTGAAAGTTATGATGGTAAATACAGCCTTTGGCGCGATGCTATATCGAAAAAGTTTTATATTCTATGGTCTGATACACAGCAGGTGGAGGAAATTCCTATTGCTTTGCCAGAGAACCAACTGTGGTTAAAAGTTCAAACTACCGCAAATGGAATTTATTTTACGTACTTGTTAGAGGATATTAAGTATTCTCTAAAATATTATGCTTTTGACAGCAAAAAAATCAGCGACGCGGTAGCAGTTGATTACTTGTATCACAGCCGGTTTAGCCTGACACCTGATGAGAATTATATCTATATCCTTGAAGCCGTAAGAGGGGATTTTGACGTTGCGTATATAGCGTTACCGTAGGGAATTTGTAATTATTTTATACTGAAATCATCGAGATAATTAATTGTCAGCCGCCTAATGTCTATTCGTCTTTAGCCAAACCAGAGAGCGAAAAACATGAAAAAGCTGACATTAGCTGCCACCACCCTTGTCGTTGCCGCCGGTTATTTTGGAGTAAATGCTGATACTGAGCTCAAAGCGGAGCAGAAAGTATGGGATGCCACCGACTATATAGCTTGTGTATGGTTCCCTGCTTGTGGCGACCCTGATATATACAGCCCTGCATTAGAGCCAAAAGACGCTACCAGAGATGTACGTAGCGTTAAGGAAGAAAAGGTAGCCTGACTTTAGTGGTTTAAACCGCAACACTAAACATTTCTTATAGTTAGGGTATAATCCGACCCGACAGTCAATTGTCGGGCGGACCTTAATGTCACATCTGGACCCTGTGGTACAAATTGGAAACTGGTATTATCAGGTGATTTACGGTCAGCTGTGGCCGGTTGATGCCACTATGCGGGCTGAATCCATGATCCGCTTAGAACCCAGGCTGCACAGTCTGCTGAATTATTTTCTATTACACCCGAATATTTTACTGGCAAAAGATACCTTAATTGAAAAAGTCTGGCCCGCTGATGAAGGCACAGATGCAGCGGTAATGCGCGCTGTGGGGGCGCTGCGTAAGGTGCTGGGCGACGATGTACGGGCGCCGGTTTATATTGAAACTTCTTCCAAAAAAGGCTACCGCTGGTTGGCTGAGATTACGCCGGCCAGATTGCAGGATATCGGCCTGATTAGCGCAACTGACGCCAGCGATGCGGCTGACAACAACAATACCGGCTTGATAGTGAAACCGCGCAAAGCGTGGCGCTTTATCGCGGCAACTGCAGCGGCTTTAATTGTTGGCGGGGCCAGTTTGGCTTACGTGCTGGCTACTTATACCGCAGCCCCGCTGCTAAAGTTACCGGATACCATAACGCCGGTCAGTGCACTTAGCGGCCAGGAATATTGGCCGGTGTTGTATCCTGATCAATCCCACGTGTTATATCAGCATAAAGCCATAGGCGCAGACACACTGAACTGGAGCGTGCAAAATCTGGCTGATCTGCGGGTTGAACACCTGGCACAACAGTACCGTCGTTTATCTCAGGCGTTGTGGCCCGATAGCAAACACATAGTATTTCGCGCGCAAGGTGAAACACAGGGCTGTTATTTTTATCGTCAGGCACTTATCCCTGTGATTGAGCCACCACAACAGCTGTGGCCTTGCCGGCAGGTTATGCCACAAGGTGCGGCCTTATGGCAAGATAGCCTGCTGTGGCTTGACAGAGACAGCACAACGGGCCAGTTGCAGTTGATGCGAGGCCGTTGGGGCGAAGCGGCGGAACAGCTGCTGACATTGCGCGGTAATTGGCGTGATATCACCCACCTGCTGTTGCGGGAGGACACGCTGTATTTGGTGGCTGAAGAAACGGTCAATCAATCTGCATTGTTACAATTAAAACTACCTGATGGCCTGCCGCATGTGTTAATGCGCTTGCCTTATGTTGTTACTCAATTCAGTTGGTGGGACAACAAACAATTGCTGCTCTCCGGTGAACAACAAGAACTGCAGATTGTTGACCTTAAATCGAAAAATATGCAGAGCCTGGGCCGGTTAACGCGGGATCTGACACAGGCATCGCGCCACCCGGGGCAGGTGTTAGCCACACAGTTTTTAGATTACACCACCGATATTTTGCGTGTCGTAAATGATACAACCCATGCCGGCATTCGCCTGGTGCCCTGGCACATGAGTAACCGTAACGAGCGCCTACCGGCGATAAGTGAGCGCGGTCAGGTGGCTTATGTGTCAGAACGCGCCGGGCATAATCAAATTTGGTTGGCGCAAGGGCGCGACAGCAGGCAGCTTAGTCATTTAACCGAGCAGCAATATGTGCAGCAATTGTTTTGGCACCGGCAACAATTGCTGGTGCTGATCAATGCCATGTTATACCGGCTTGACGCAGATTCCGGCGTGCTAACGCCTTATCCGCAGGCCCCGGACACAGCGGTAGGGCGTTATGCCAGCTGCGATAATGTACTGTACTGGACCACGCTGACTGACAATGGTTGGCAGTTGATGGCGGAGAGCAGCAACACCGCCTTGCTGGAAGGCGTAACCGATGTGCGCTGTGGGCCGCAGCAGGCGTTAGTTGTGCAATTTGCTGATTCCACTGCACTGGCGCTGCTAACACCAACACAGCAACTGCTGACGTTGCCGGTGTATATTGATTGGCACAGCAGCAGTGCTGAGCAATGGTTCAGCGATGACAGTGGTATTTACTGGCTGGGAGATAACAACACGATTTATCGTTTTGACTGGTTAGCGCAGCAAACGATGCCGTTGTTGAGCGCTGCGCCGGAAATGCTGCTGGCTATTTACAGCAACGGTAATGGCCCGGGTTATATCGTACGGCAACGGCCGTACGATACTGATATCGTCTGGTTGCAAAACCGCCGTTAAAGCTGTTTAAAGCTATGCTCTGCGGCGGCGATGGTTTGCGCCAGGTCGTCATCACTGTGCGCCAGCGATAAAAAGCCGGCTTCATAAGCAGATGGCGCCAGATAAATACCTTGTTGCAGCATCAGGTGGAAGAAGCGCTTAAAGGCATCGGTATCACACTGTGTTGCCTGGGCAAAGTTGGTTACTGTTGCTTCTTTAGTAAAGAACAAACCAAACATGCCGCCCACCTGATTGGTTGCCAGTGGCACGCCATGTTTCGCTGCGACAGCACTGATACCCTGGATCAGTTGCGTTGTTTTTGCAGTCAAGGCTTCATAGACGCCGGCTTTACTGATCTCGGTCAGTGCCGCCAGGCCTGCCGCCATTGCAATAGGGTTACCGGATAAGGTACCGGCCTGATATACCGGCCCCAGCGGCGCTATCTGCTGCATAATCTCACGTTTACCACCAAAGGCGCCTACCGGCATGCCGCCGCCGATAATTTTACCTAAGGTAGTTAAGTCCGGTTTCACGTTGTACACCGCCTGAGCCCCGCCCAGTGCCACACGAAAGCCGGTCATCACTTCATCAAAAATTAATACTGCACCGTACTGATCACACAGCTGGCGTAAGCCTTGTAAAAAGCCTTCTGTAGGCGGAATACAATTCATATTACCGGCTACCGGCTCAACAATAATACAGGCGATATCATTACCATGCTGTACGAACAGTCGCTCTAACTGTGGCAGATTATTAAATTCACTGGTAAGGGTATATTTGGCAAAATCGGCCGGCACGCCGGGCGAATTCGGTACGCCCAGGGTTAAAGCGCCGGAGCCGGCTTTTACCAGTAAAGAGTCGGCATGACCGTGATAACAGCCTTCAAATTTCACAATGGTATTACGCCCGGTGTAGCCACGCGCCAGGCGAATAGCACTCATGGTAGCTTCGGTGCCGGAGCTCACCATCCTTACCATTTCCATCGACGGCACCAGTTTACTCACCAGTTCGGCCATGGTTACTTCAGCCGGGCAGGGCGCGCCAAAGCTTAAACCTTTGGCGGCAGCCTCAATTACCGCATTGCGGATGGCCGGATGGTTGTGGCCCAGCAACATCGGGCCCCAGGAGCCGATATAATCAATGTAACGCTTGCCATCAACGTCAAACAGATAAGCGCCGTCGGCACGGTCGATAAACACCGGGGTGCCACCCACGCTTTTAAAAGCGCGCACCGGGGAGTTTACACCGCCGGGAATAGTGTGCTGGGCACGTTGGAACAGTTCTGCAGATAAAGACATAAATCAGTTTCCGATAATTAAGAAGAAACAGCCGGCGGCCGTGTTAGCCGCTGTGTTTATTGCTGTACCAGGGCACGGCGCATTCGTAGTTGCTGATAATATTGTCTACCCCCAGGGTTAAGGCAAACAAGGCCATCCGCACCAGAATACCGTTGTCGGCCTGGCGGAAGATAGCCAGGTTAGGGTTCAGGTTCAAATCGTTATCCAACTCGTTGGCCTCTACCCGTGAATCACGCGGCAGCGGATGCATAATCACCGTATTGGATTTGCAATAGCGGGTATAAATTTCCTGGTTTAAGCGGAATTTACCGCGGTATAAGTTGGCTTCAGCCTTCGACGGGAAGCGCTCTTCCTGGATCCGCGTTTGGTAGACAATATCAGCGTTCAGGTTGCCTTCCAGTACATCAGTAATGGTGACCTGATGGCCGGCGTTTTCTATGGCACTGACAATGTCGTCCGGCATTGCCAGCTCTTTGGGGGCGATCAGCGTGAAGCGCAGGTTTTTGTATAGCTTTAACAGCTTGGATAACGAATGCACGGTGCGGCCAAACTTTAAATCACCCACCATAGCGATATGCATACCATCAATACTCTGGCCGGACGAGGCCAGCTCGCGTTCTATGGTAAACAAGTCCAACAGGGCCTGGGTCGGGTGTTCGTTGGCACCGTCACCGCCGTTTAGCACCGGTACACGGCTACCTAAGGCAAATTCGGCTACCGAACCGGCTTGCGGATGGCGCATAGCGATAACATCGCTGTAGCTGCTGATCACCCTGGCGGTATCAAACAGCGATTCACCTTTAGATAACGCAGACGATTCCATACCGGTGGTTTCACGCACTTCACCGCCCAGCAAGTTAAACGCACAGCCGAAACTGACCCGGGTGCGGGTGCTGGGTTCAAAAAACAGGTTACCTAATATAGCGCCTTCAAGCACTTTGGTACGTTTTTGCCGGCTGGCATAAGGCTGCATCTTACGGGCAATATCAAAAACATGTTGAATGGTGTCGCGATCAAATTGGCTTACCGAGAGGATGTGTTCGCCTTTAAAGCTCATAGTCAGTGCTCTTTTCGCTGAGAGTTAACCCGGGCCGGATCCGGCCCGGAACCGGCAATAAACGGCAGCATTATACGCGAAAACAGCCGCTAAAAGCGAATGCTGCGCTATAGCGGTTTCAAATACGCCAGCAACACTACGGCCAATAAAATCAGTACCGGCATTTCATTAAAAATGCGGTAAAAGCGTGGACTGCGCCGGTTACGGTTGTGTTTAAAATCGGCCAACAGTTTAAAGCACCAGGCATGGTAAACGTACAGCAGCAGCACCAAAAGCAACTTGTAGTGCAGCCAACTGCTGGTTTTAAACCAGGCAGCGCCATAGCTGTAAATCAGCAACACACCAAACAGCAGCGTTAAAATGGCGAAGGGGGTAACGAAGTACAGCAGACGGCGCTCCATCACTTTAAACTCTGCATCGCAGTCGGGACTTGTCGTTGAAGCGTGATAGACAAATAGCCGCGGCAGATAAAAAATGCCGGCAAACCAGGCCACCATAAAAAACACATGTAAGGCTTTGTATACAAGAATGCTTGTCATAATAAGTTGTTCTGTTTGACCAATAAACTGCGTACCTGGTCCCAGCGGATAATACCTATCAGCTGCGACGGTTCTTCTTCACGGTAAATATATACCGCGCCTTCACGCTTATCTTCCAAAATAGCGAATACCTCTGCCATGGTGGCCTGATGGTTCAGCCCCTGCAGCGGCAAATATTGTACAGCGCTGGCACCGGTCATGGATAACTGCACATCGTAACTGGCCAACACATACTCATTGTTACCATCGGTTTGGCGTTGTACCAACAACTGTTGTGGCGGCTCCAGTTTATCCAGCGCCTGCAGCACCTGCTGCTCGTCCGGATTATCCAGCAATTGATACTGGTTATCCAGCAATGCCAGCACGCCTACTTTTTGCAACACATCATCGGCAGGGGACAGTTTGTACGGCATTTGCAGGAAGTCGAGCTGCAGCAGGAAAATCGATTTATTATTAAAAAACTGTACCCCGGTGATATAAGCCGTGGTGATCACCAGCATCGCCGGCACTATAATGCCCGGGTTATGCGCCAGCTCCATCACCGCAACTAATGCCGCCAGCGGGGCATGCATGGTAGCGGCCATTAAACCGGCCATACCCAATACGGCATAGGTGCCGGCTATGCTGTTATCGCCCATAATGGCTGACGGTATAATGGCCAATAAGGTTCCCAGCACTATGCCGATACCAAAGACCGGGCCTATTACGCCGCCCGGCACACCCAAACCCAGAGCGAATAGTGTCAGCAACATTTTACCGATAAAGATAGTCAGTAGCAGAGCCACGTCGTTCGGCGCATTCACCGCATAAAAGATAGCGCCGGTTTCCGCCCCCATCGCGTGTGGAATTAAGTAACCTACAGCTGCAGTCACCACTCCGGCCAGGCTTAAGCGCAGTAACAACGGCCAGTTTTTAAACAACCTGATTAAACGCATCATGTTCTTGTTAAACACAAAGGCGATAGCACCAAATACGATACCGCACAGCACCAGGTAGGGCAGATGCCAACCGCTGATGGCAACAATATTCAGCAAGGCTAACTCTTTGTCACTGCCAAATACGCTTTGCGTGACCAAAGCCCCAACCACAGAGGACAGCATAATAGGAATAAACACATGCACACGGTATTCCCGCAGTACCACCTCCATCACAAAGATAACCGCTGCCAGCGGCGTATTAAATGATGCAGAAATACCGGCGGCGATGCCGCAGCCGGCCAGAATGCGGATGCTGTTGTAGGGCAGTTTAAGGTACTTGCCCAGGGTGCTGGCGCCATAGGCCCCCAAATGCACAGAAGGGCCTTCACGGCCAACAGAGAAACCGCTGGCCAACGCCAGAATGCCGCCGAAAAACTGGTTAATGGTATTGCGGGTGGGCATCATGCCGTATTTCAGTTTGATGCGATGGATCACAAAAGGAATACCCAGCCGGTAATGTTTATAGCCGGTAATCCAGGCTATCAGGCCGATAAGCAAAGCGCCGCCCAGTGGTAACATCCAGCGGATATCGGCACTAACAGTGGAAAAATCGTCGCTGCGAACTAAGAAGATACTTTGGATACCGACAATGGCGAGGCGAAACAGAATAATCAAAATAGCGGCGGCAAGGCCACCCAGCATGCCCAGTATGCACAGCTGCAGTGAGGTTTGTGGCAGCGCCAAACGACGTTGCAAAGACGGAAGCCATTTCTGCCAGCGCTGCATAAGCCATAGTACCTGTGATAATTAACTAAGAGTTTAACATAAGTTGCTGACTATTCAGCTTAATTGTAATAAGTCATAACTATTAAGCGTCAAACACGGCTAATACTTGAATAAAACAGTCAGGTATTAGATAATTTGCGCCTTAGTTAAACCTGCGGAGTTATTATGTCAGAACCAGCTGTACCAATTGAATTTACTGAAGCCGCAGCAAAAAAAGTGGCGTTACTGGTGAGTGAAGAAGAAAACCCTGAGCTGAAACTGCGGGTTTATATCACCGGTGGCGGCTGTTCCGGTTTTCAGTATGGCTTCACCTTTGATGAAAAAGTTAATGAAGGTGACTTTGTAGTAGAAAAGCAAGGTGTGTCGATGGTAGTAGATCCCATGAGCCTGCAGTATCTGATGGGCGGCGTGGTAGATTACACCGAAGGCTTACAGGGTAGCCGCTTTATTGTGCAAAACCCGAATGCTACTACCACTTGTGGCTGCGGTTCATCATTTTCTGTTTAAATTCATGTGTTTTTTGTAAATATAAAAATACATGAAAGCCTTTACATCGCTGCGTATATCCTGCTGCTGTGCTCTGTTTAACGCTGAGTCAGCAGCATAATTCCCCACAAACTCAGTGCAATTGCCACATTAAAGCCAATGATATAAGCAAAGCCCTTACGGCCTTGTTTTAAACTCCAGCCATGCTGTTGTAAGTACCAATACCAGGCTGTACACATCACTAAGGGCACTAAGAACAGTAATTTAATCATTTTTCTCTCATCGGTTTGCTCGTCACTGCCGTAGTGGTACAGCGGACAGATTTTATCGCCGGGCCAGCCACTAAAATCAACTGTAAAGTCTGATTACAGATTTTAACGCTTGTAGCTGTACGCTCGTCGCATCCTGTGGTTTAATTAACCGTTTTTTATTGCTTATTGCGCTGGCAATAAGGTTTGGATTTTTTTGCAGGAAGTATTTATACATAATAAAAGCGTAACACGCTGGGAGAAGAAAAAAACATGAAAGGTACAAAAAGCGTAATTTCTGATGAAAATAAACGCCTGTGTGTTTGGCTGAAGCGTCAGCGCCAGGAAAAAGGGCATACCATGCGAAGTCTGTCAGAAATTTTAGGGACACCGCATTCATTTATCGGCAAAGTTGAAAACCAGGAGCGCCGGTTGGACGTGATTGAATACGTTCGCTATTGCCAGGCTCTGGGTGTAGACCCCACGGAAGGGTTAAAGCAGGTTTTGTCAGCCTGACTTATAACAGAACGCCGCTAATCAGCGGCGTTCTGTTTTATCGGCTTGTACTTTGCCAACACAATTATCAGCAGTAATGCTGGGATCCCCAGTAGAGCCGTCATAACAAAAAACGGCCCATAGCCCATTTGCTCTACCCAATGGCCGGAAAAGCCCCCGGTAAACTTAGGCAGTAACAGCATCAATGAGCTGAACATAGCGTACTGTGTTGCGGTAAAAGCCAGATTAACTAAGGAAGATAAATAAGCAATAAAGGCGCTGGTAGCGATACCGGCACTGAGATTATCGGCAGAAATAATTAAGGTTAACCAAGCCAGGTCATAGCCAATCTGACTTAACGCGGCAAACAGCAGATTTGTAACTGCGCTGAGTAAAGCACCGATAAACAGGATCCGTACCGTACCAAAGCGGTTGATTAACACACCACCCAAGGCCGCACCTATCAGTGTCATTATCACGCCATAAATTTTTGATACACTGGCCACTTCCTCCTTGCTGTAACCCATATCAACGTAAAATGCGTTGGCCATTACGCCCATCACGATATCCGTAAGACGATAACAAGCGATCAGTGCCAGAATAAGCAAAGCATGCCATTTATATCGACTGAAAAAATCGGTAAAAGGTGCCACTACTGCTTGCCGTAACCAAGCGGCAAAGCGTTGCAGCACTGAGCCCTGTGTTGCCCTGTGTTGTTGCAAATTACTTAAGGGTTCCTTGCTGAGTATGGTTGTTAAGATGCCCGGTAACATACACAGCGCCATTATCAGATATGCCCGTTGCCAGCCGGCCAAATCATAGCCATCCTTGCCTGAGAACAGAGCCGCTAACCAGAGTGTACCGGCAGAGGCTAATATCATCGCCAAACGATAACCGGTTAAATAGGCTGCAGCCAATGCTGCCTGCAGTTGCTCCGGTGCACTTTCAATGCGAAAGGCATCAACATTAATATCCTGGGTGGCGGAGGCAAAGGCTAACAGTACGGCAAAAGCCGCCATCAGTGCCAACTCACGCTGTGGGTCCATGCCGGCCATACACAGCACCGCCAGCATTACCGCCAATTGTGATGCAAGTAGCCAGCTGCGGCGTCGGCCAAGCTTGTGATGTAAAAAAGGGATTTGCAGATGATCCGCCAATGGCGACCATAACCATTTGATAGCATACGCCAGTGCGACCCAGCTGAAATAACCGATGTCGGCGCGTGACACGCCGGCTTCACGCAGCCAAAACGACAACACACCAAACACCAGCATAAGTGGCAAACCGCTGGAAAAACCGAGCACAAAAATAGCTAACACCCGGCGTTGGCAATAAATATTCAGGCTTTTCAGCCAGGCAAGGTAATGAGGCAAAGCGACACCCGAAAACAGCGGCAAGTTGCAGTAGCTTACCTGTCAGTGGGTTTGGGTCAAGTGTTTATGGCCGCACGCCAACACAGTTCGGTGGCACTACGCCGTGGCCTTTAAGGTAACAGATGCAATCCTGGATATTTCTGCGTAGCAGCTTATCTTCGCGTAAGGTGCTGTCCGGCCAAAACTCCAGCTGATGAATTAAATGCCAGAACACGCGTTCGCGGGGACTGTACGGCAGTTGCAGTCCGCTGCTCAGCTGTGCCCATTCTTCCAGCGTGTCCCAAACAAACAAATGCAGCTCACTGTGTGGTAAGCGGCCACGGAAATAACGGGAGATGTAAAAAACCAACTGCTGTGATTTTTGTTCAATAAATTTGTCTGCCATAACCTGACTTAACAGCACCTTTGAGTTAACACTGTTAGGCCAAGTATAGCGGGTTTTATTGCTCTGGCAGCAGCAGTACAGTTTTTATCAGCACTTGTTCTACCGGCACATTAGGCCAGCCTAACTCAACCGAAGTATCTGTTTGAATTGCGCGAATTTTTTCAATAACCTCTTCGCCGGCGCTAATATGGCCGAACACGGTATAACCCCAACGCCGGCCCGGATCCAGACTGGGGTTATCCTGCAAATTAAAATAAAACTGGCTGGTAGCACTGTGCGGATCGTTTAAGCGTGCCATGGCAATAGTGCCAAACTGGTTTTTCAGGCCATTACCGGATTCATTAAACACCGGTTTTAATTCTTCAATCGGTTTATAGTTGGCATCATAACCGCCACCTTGCAGCACAAACTCCGGTTCCAGACGGTGAAACACGGTATTGTTATAGCGTTTGTGTTTTACGTAGCTGAGAAAGTTATTCACGCTAAGCGGGGCTCGGCTGCGGTCCAGCTCAACCTCAATGTCGCCGTGCGAGGTAACAATACGCACTTTAGGAAACAGATTGTTCGGTTGTAAAAATTGCCCCGCGTGCGCCGCAGTAAGGTTCAGCAGTAAGATTAAGCCGTACAGATAATAACGCATTTTACCCCCGCAAAGCCTGGTGCCAGCTGTTGTCCTGTAACAGCTGGGTGATCACTTGCTCGGTTAGCACGCGTAGTTCACGCTCAACGGCGGCAATATCCATCTTAAACGGTGCTGTAAAGCTGCTGTCACCGGAATAGGTTTTGCTGAAACTACCTTGCGGGTGCAGCACCTGAACGGTCAAAGCAACCTGGTTTGTTACCGCATGTTCCAGGGTGCGTTGGTTAACCAGGGCTTGTAACTGAGCAATCTTGACTGTCACCTGCACGTCGCTACCGGCATCCAGATTAGCACCTTGCTCCTGCAAAGCTTGCGCTAAGCTTTGCTGTAGTTGGCCGGTGAGGTTGTTACTGGTGGCAATTTGCTCAACCTTGCCACCGTTTTGAATACGCAAGGTGTAGGGTATACCGCGCTCGTCACTGACCGTAAAGGCAAAACGGCTTTGTTGTAATTGGTTGGACTGCGGCACAAACACCTGCGGTGCCAAAATAAAGCCCGGCCTCGTGCTGCTGCAGCCGGCCAAAAATACCAGTGCCAGCATAGCTAAATAGCGCATGATTAACTCCTTTTGATAGCTTCTAAAATAACAAATTTAGGATCAGCAGCCAGTTGACGGCAATTGCCGAATAAGCGTTGTAAGCTGTCGGCATAACCAAGGTGACGGTTAGCCACAATACGCAAGTGGCCGCCTTGCTTTAATACCCGTTTGGCGTCGCTGAACATCTGGCTGGCAATATGTCCGGTAACGGCGTGCTGCTGATGAAACGGCGGGTTACACAACACATAATCAGCACTTTTATCAGCTTGTTGGCTCAGGCAATCATCAACAACAAAGCGGCACTGTGCCAGTTTATCCGGTAAATTTTCGCTGATGGTTTGTCTGGCCGATTCAACCGCCATATAAGATTCATCGCAAAACAGCATAGTTATGGCGGTGTCTTTGCTTAGCAGGGGTAAACCCAGTACGCCATTGCCACAGCCTAGATCAATCACGGTTTGCTCTGCGCTCAGCGTTGGCAAATGCTGCAGAAAAAAACGCGCACCCTGGTCCAGTTTTTCCCGTGAAAACACGTTAGCGTGGTTTACTACGCTATAACTGCTCTGCTCCAGCGGCCAGCGTAGCGGGAAACTGCTCTTTGCCTGTTGCTGCACTGCGCCATTGTAGCTGCAACTTATCAGCCGGCATTTTTTAACTGCTAATGACGCGCTGGCCGGTCCTAAGGTTTGTTCAAACAACGCTAACACATTGCGGTTAATGTCTTTAGCTTTGGCACTGGCCAGAATAATACTGTCTGTTGTTACAACGCCGGCCAGTTGCTGCAAAATATACTGCAGATAGCTGTGATTATTCGGTAGTTTCAGCAGTACAATGTCGGGTGCCTGCGGATAAGGTGCCAAACTGGATTGCTGCTGCAGTGTGGTTAAATCCAGACCATTTTGCCGGCGGTTATAAACCGTGCCTTGTTGTGCCAGCAGTGAATCGTTAACCTGCACCTGGGCATACTGCGCCAAAGCACAGGATAATGCACCAAAGCTGTCATTGATTATCAGTAGTTTAGGTTCACGTTTATGCTGCCGGCTAAACTGTGTGGCGGCTTCCTGCGTATGCTGAAGCAACAATTCGTCAGCGGCATCCCAGGCTTGCAAACTGCTGTTGGGTTGATTAAGCGGCCAGCGGTATAATTGCAAACTGCCATGAGCGTAAGTAAAAGTGGTATTCATAGTGGCACGGATAGTGAAATAAGATGAGCATTTTGACACGACACTGGCATAGCGACAACCGGCAAAGCAAGGCACAGCAGTTCAGTTTGCCGGATGCAACGGTAATGTTGTGGCCGGACTGGCTTGGCCGGCAACAAAGCTGTGATTTACAGCGGCAATTGCAGCAACAACTGAATTGGTCACAAGACAGCATTATGATGTTTGGCAAAGCGGTTACTATTCCGCGGCTTCAGGTATGGATGGGCGATGCACATTGCAGCTACCGTTATTCCGGTACTACCTTTGTGCCGCAGCCGTGGCAGCCAGAGGTACAGCTGTTAGCACAACAGCTCAGCGCCTTTTTGCAGCTACCGTTGAATTGCGTGTTGCTTAACTGGTACCAAAACGGTGCTCAGCATATGGGCTGGCATGCCGACAACGAGCCGGAGCTGGGGCCGGATCCATATATTGCATCGCTGAGTTTGGGCGCAACCCGGCGCTTTGAGCTGAAACACCGCCACCAGGCCTGGCAGCTGGCACTGGATTTAACCCCGGGTAGCCTGCTGGTAATGGCGGACGGTTGCCAGCAGCACTGGCTGCATAGGTTGCCCAAGCAAAGTCGGGTAACGGACAGCCGGGTAAATTTGACGTTTCGTTATATTAAGAGTGCGGGTTAGACAAAATTATTTTTTGTAAGCCGGCCAGCCCGTTAGCCGGTGTTATTTTTCTTGACACGAAAAGCCGCTGGCAACTTTATTGGCGACAACTAGAGTTAATTGAAGGAATAAAAAAGGATAAAGGCTATGTTGATTCATACCGCTATTGAACAGAAGTTACTTAGTGCATTTGATCCTGTGTTCCTTGATGTGGTAAACGAAAGCCATCTGCACAATGTGCCGCAAGGTTCAGAGTCGCATTTTAAGGTGGTGATTGTTACACCGCAATTTGATGGCATGCGCTTATTACAGCGTCATCGCGCCGTTAATGCTGTGGTGGCAGAGGAGCTGGCAGAGAAAATTCATGCCCTGGCGTTACACACTTATACTCCGTCAGAGTGGTATGAGTACTATGCCGAAAAGCCACCGGCGTCACCACGCTGCTATGGTGGCAGCAAAACCGACAAAACTGAAAAAGCGTCCGTGTGACGCTTTTTTTCTGTGTGCTGCTATTAAATAAACAAAAACGGCTGATCAGACCTGTTTTCTGCGGTAAAGTTTTACACTAGCGTCAATTTTGTCGAGACAACAGCAGGAGCTGTCATGGTTATTCAACCGAAAATTCGTGGTTTTATCTGTACTAACGCTCATCCTGTCGGCTGTGCCGAACATGTAAAAGAACAAATTGACTATGTCAAAAACGCCGGCCCGGTGGCTAATGGTCCGAAGAATGTGCTGGTCATTGGTGCTTCTACCGGTTATGGCCTGGCGTCGCGTATTACTGCCGCCTTTGGCTCCGGCGCGAAAACCCTGGGTATTTTCTTTGAAAAGGAACCCACAGAGAGCAAAACGGCATCAGCCGGCTGGTATAACACTGCGGCGTTTGAGCAAGCTGCCAATGCTGCCGGTTTGTGGAACAAACATATTAACGGTGACGCCTTTACTGATGAGTTAAAAGCACAAGCCATTGATATTATCCGCAGCGAAATGGGTAAAATTGATTTAGTAGTATACAGCTTGGCAGCACCGCGGCGTAAAGACCCGGTAAGCGGTGAAATATTCAGCTCAGTACTGAAACCTATCGGCCAGTCTTATACCGCCAGAACACTGAATACCAGCAAGCGGGAAATTGAAGAAGTATCAGTAGAACCGGCTAATGATGATGAAATTCATCAAACTGTAAAAGTGATGGGTGGCGAAGACTGGGAGCGTTGGTTAGGTCAGTTAAATGCAGCCGGCGTGTTGGCCGATAACTGCCAAACCGTGGCATACACTTATATTGGTAAAGAGTTAACCTGGCCTATCTACGGCAAAGCCACTATCGGTAAAGCCAAAGAAGACCTTGACCGCGCTGCTGCTGCTATTACCGCGCAACTGGCTGATAAAAAAGGTAAAGCTTATGTAGCGTCGTTAAAAGCGCTGGTAACTCAGGCCAGTTCTGCCATTCCTATTATGCCGTTGTATATCTCTTTGTTATATCGCGTAATGAAAGAAGAAGGTACGCATGAGGGCTGTATTGAACAGATTAATGGCTTGTTCCGCCAGGGGCTGTACAGTGATGCGCCTGTTATGGATGACGCCGGCCGTTTACGTATGGACGGGAAAGAACTTAGTGCTCATATCCAGCAAGCAGTAAAAGAGCTGTGGGGCCAGGTCACCACCGATACCATTGATACCTTAACCGACTACAAAGGTTATCATAACGAGTTTTTACGCTTGTTTGGTTTTGGCTATGCCCATGTAGACTATGATGCTGACGTTTCGCCTTTGGTACCTTTGGCCAATATCGCGCCTTAAAATTGCAAAGCCGCCATCTGGCGGCTTTTGTTTAGGCGGTATTCGCAAATTAGCTAAAGTTGACTAAAATTTGCAGCTATATGCCAATTGTGTCGCTTAGTTAGCCGGTAAGCTAAAGTGCAGTATTCATCGGCTGGTTTGCCGGAAAATTTGTTCAATAGCATAGATAGGCGGCTGTATTAATGCTAGAATCCGCGACTTTAATACGTGTATCCGGTGTAAAAATAAACAGGCATTGTTCTGATAATAACCACCTGATGCGCTGCGCGCTGCGTAGCTGAAAAACCAGGCCCTGTTTCTTCCCAAAATAGTAGTGCAAGTACGTATGATAAAACTCAAAAAAGGCTTGGACATTCCCCTCGCGGGCAGTCCTAAACAAGAGATCAGTGCGGGCAATACCATTAACACTGTCGCTGTATTAGGCGAAGAGTTTATTGGTATGCGTCCGACTATGTCAGTTGAAGTTGGCGATACGGTAAAAAAAGGCCAGGTGCTTTTCGAAGACAAGAAAACCCCGGGCGTTAAATTTACTGCACCACTGGCCGGAACTGTAAAAGAAATTAACCGCGGCGCCAAGCGGGTATTGCAATCTGTAGTGATTGAAGCTGCAGGTAGCGATGCGGTGCAGTTTGGCAAATATTCTGCCGAACAGCTGGCCGGTTTAAGCCGTGAGCAAGTGACGCAGAATTTGGTTGATTCCGGTTTATGGGTGGCTCTGCGCACCCGTCCGTACAGTCAGACGCCTGCTATTGACAGCACGCCACGTGCTATTTTCGTCAATGCCATGGACACTAACCCATTAGCAGCAGACCCTGCGGTAGTGATTGCTGCTGACAGCGACGCCTTTATTCAGGGCTTAACAGTATTAGCGACGTTAACCGACGGTAAACTGTACCTGAGCAAAAAAGCCGGTGTAGCTGTGCCTGCTATCAGCAAAGCGGAAGTGGCTGAGTTTGACGGCCCGCACCCGGCTGGTCTGGTGGGTACCCATATTCACCTGCTGGATCCTGTCAGCGCGAAGAAGGTGGTATGGCATATCGGTTACCAGGACGTTATTGCTATCGGTAAGCTGTTCACCACAGGTGAATTGCACAGCGAGCGTGTCGTAGCGCTGGCTGGCCCGGCAGTGAAAAACCCACGTTTAGTGAAAACGGTATTGGGTGCCTCTACCAGCGAGCTGACAGCAGGTGAACTGAGTGACGGTAAAAACCGTATCATTTCAGGCTCAGTGTTATCCGGTTCTACAGCGCATGGCGTACATGGTTATATCGGCCGTTTCCACACTCAGGTGTCGGTGCTGGCTGAAGGCTACGATAAAGAATTCCTCGGCTGGATTGCGCCTGGCGCAACGAAGTTCTCAGTAACCCGTGCGTACTTATCGCATCTGAGCCCGAAACGACTGTTTAACATGACCACCACCACCAACGGCTCTGCCCGTGCCATGGTACCTATCGGCAACTACGAGCGCGTAATGCCTTTGGATATTCTGCCCACGCTGCTGTTGCGTGACATAGTATCCGGTGATACCGACGGTGCTGTATCGCTGGGGTGTCTGGAGTTAGATGAAGAAGATCTGGCGCTGTGTACCTTTGTCTGCCCGGGCAAGTACGACTATGGCACCATTTTGCGTAACTGCCTGACGATCATTCAGAAGGAAGGCTAATTATGAGTTTAAAGCATTTTTTAGAGCGCATTGAGCCGTCCTTTGAAAAGGGTGGCAAATATGAGAAGTGGTATGCGCTGTATGAAGCTGTTGCCACTGTACTTTATACCCCCGGTCTTGTAACTAAAAATGGTACTCACGTACGTGACAGTATCGATTTAAAACGCATCATGATCTTTGTCTGGCTGGCATTATTCCCGGCTTTATTCTTCGGTATGTACAATATTGGTCATCAGGCGGTTGTTGCGCTGCAGGCCGGTTTTGGTACGCCTGATACCTGGCAGGTGGCTATTTATCAACTGTTCGGTGGTGAGCTGACGGCAGAATCCGGCTGGGGCAGTAAAATGTGGTATGGCGCCGTCTGGTTCCTGCCTATTTATGCTGTGACCTTTATCGTTGGTGGCTTCTGGGAAGTGTTGTTTGCTTCTGTGCGTAAGCACGAAGTGAACGAAGGCTTCTTTGTCAGCTCAATTCTGTTTGCGTTAATTCTGCCGGCCACTATTCCGCTGTGGCAGGTCGCCTTAGGTATTACTTTCGGTGTGGTAATTGCTAAAGAAGTGTTTGGTGGTACCGGCCGTAATTTCCTGAACCCGGCGCTGGCTGGCCGTGCTTTCCTGTTTTTTGCATATCCGGCGCAAATTTCCGGTGATGCGGTATGGACAGTTGCAGATGGTTATTCCGGCGCAACCTGGTTAAGTAAAGCCGCCTCCGGCGAGCTGGACTACAGCTGGGCGGCCAGTTCGCAGCAATGGCTGGACGCATTCTATGGCTTTATTCCCGGTTCAGTAGGTGAAACCTCTGTACTGGCACTGCTAATTGGCGGTCTGGCCTTGATTTATTTCCGTATTGCATCCTGGCGCATCGTGTTAGGTGTCATGGTGGGTATGGTGTTGTCGGCTTATCTGTTCAACGCTATAGGCTCAGAGTCTAACAGCATGTTTGCTATGCCGTGGCATTGGCACCTTGTGCTGGGCGGTTTTGCTATTGGTATGTTCTTTATGGCAACCGATCCGGTATCTGCGTCTTTTACCGACAGTGGTAAATGGGCATACGGTATTCTGATTGGCTTTATGGTGGTGATGATCCGTGTCGTTAACCCAGCATACCCTGAAGGTATGATGTTAGCCATACTGTTTGCGAACCTGTTCGCACCATTATTCGATTTCTTCGTGGCTCAGGCCAATATCAAGCGGAGGCTGGCACGTAATGTCTAGTAATAACGATAGCATCAGCAAAACGCTGATAGTAGTCATCTCTTTATGTTTAGTCTGTGCAGTTATTGTGTCTACTGCAGCCGTGCAATTGCGGCCGCAGCAAACAGCGAACAAGCTGCTGGACTCGCAGAAGAACGTACTGGCGGTAACCGGCTTATTGTCCGGTAGCGATATTCAGCAGTTGTACAGCAAGCATATTGAAGAGCGCTTTGTTGACCTGGATACCGGCAGCTTTGTAGAGAAGCCGGCGAACTATGATTACCGCAAGTTTATGAAAGATCCGGAGCAAAGCGTACGTTTGTCCGGCGAAGAAGATCTTGCCTCGATTAAAAGCCGCGCCAATATTGCACCGGTATACCTGGCCTACGACAATGGCATAGAGTCCGGTGAGCTGTCGGCAATAGTGCTGCCGATCCACGGCTATGGTTTATGGTCAACCATGCATGCGTTTCTGGCGCTGGGTGCTGATGGTACTACCATTAAAGGTCTGAATTACTATGAGCAGGGCGAAACAGCCGGCTTAGGTGGTGAAGTGCAGAATCCGAAATGGGTAGCGCAATTTGAGGGTAAAAAGTTACTGGACCAATCCGGCGCGCCGGCTATTAAAGTGGTTAAACCCGGCAATGCCGATGCTGACTCTGCTTTTGAAGTAGATGGCCTGTCTGGTGCTACGTTAACCAGCAACGGTGTACAGTACACTTTCGATTTCTGGGCTGGTGCTAAGGGTTTTGCCCCATTCCTGGCTAAAGTTCGCGACGGAGCATTAAACAATGGCTAATGCAAAAGAAATTAAAACGGTTCTGTTTGGCCCGGTATTTGCCAACAACCCTATCGCGTTGCAGGTACTGGGTATCTGTTCTGCGTTGGCGGTAACCACCAAGATGGATAAAGCCCTGGTTATGTGTATTGCACTAACTTTGGTTACAGCTTTTTCTAACTTTTTTATCTCGTTAATTCGTAATCACATTCCATCCAGTGTGCGTATTATCGTGCAAATGACCATTATTGCTTCTTTGGTAATAGTGGTGGATCAATTGCTGAAAGCTTTTGCCTATGACGTGGCCAAGGAGCTGTCAGTGTTTGTTGGTCTGATTATTACCAACTGTATCGTAATGGGCCGTGCTGAAGCCTTTGCAATGAAAAGCGCGCCCGGCATCAGTTTCCTTGATGGTATCGGTAACGGTTTAGGTTACAGCGTGGTGTTATTGACGGTGGCCTTTATTCGTGAATTAGGCGGCTCAGGTACCTTGTTTGGTATTGAAATTATGCCACTGGTGAAAGATGGCGGCTGGTACCAGCCAATGGGCTTGCTGTTAATGCCACCAAGCGCCTTTATCATTATTGCCGGCCTGATTTGGTTACTGCGTACTTTCCGTACTGAACAGATCGAGAAGGCATAAGGAGCTGTAGATGGAACATTATATAAGCTTATTTGTTCGCGCCGTATTTATTGAAAATCTGGCGCTGACCTTCTTCCTCGGTATGTGTACTTTTATTGCCGTATCGAAAAAAATCACCACTGCTTTTGGCTTGGGTGTTGCCGTTATTGTGGTACTGGGTATTTCGGTTCCGGTAAATAACCTGGTGTACCAAAATCTGCTGGCGCCGGGCGCCTTATCATGGGCCGGTTTCCCTGATGCGGATTTAAGCTTCCTGGGGTTTTTAACCTATATCGGTGTTATCGCTGCTCTGGTGCAGATCCTGGAAATGACGTTAGATAAATTTTTCCCGGCACTGTACAACGCACTGGGGATCTTCCTGCCGTTAATCACGGTAAACTGCGCGATTTTCGGTGCGGTAGCCTTTATGGTTGAACGTGATTATACCTTCAGTGAGAGCGTGGTATTCGGTTTGGGCAGCGGTGTAGGCTGGGCCCTGGCGATTACCTTGCTGGCCGGTATTCGTGAGAAGTTGAAGTACGCAGATATTCCACATGGTTTACGTGGTCTGGGTATTACCTTCTTAATGGTTGGTTTAATGGGGTTAGGCTTTATGTCTTTCTCCGGTGTTTCACTGTAAGGGGTAAAGGCACAGAAGATGGAAAATTTAGACATATTTCTTGGCGTTGGCATGTTTACCCTGGTGGTTCTGGCATTAGTGGTAATTATTCTGGCAGCTAAGTCCAAGCTGGTGGCCTCTGGTGACATTACCATCAGTATCAATGGTGATCCGGACAAGGCGATTAAAACCAAAGCCGGTGGCAAACTGCTGGGAGCTTTGGCAGACAAAGGTATTTTCTTATCGTCAGCTTGTGGCGGTGGCGGTTCTTGTGGTCAGTGCAGGGTGCACGTGAAATCGGGTGGTGGTGAGATACTGCCAACTGAGCTGGGTCACATTACTAAAGGTGAAGCACGCGAAGGTTGCCGTTTATCTTGTCAGGTTAACGTTAAATCTGACATGGAAATTGAAGTTGAAGAAGAAATCTTCGGTATCAAAAAATGGGACTGTACCGTTATCTCTAATGATAACAAAGCCACCTTTATCAAAGAGTTAAAACTGCAGATCCCGGATGGCGAATCTGTGCCGTTCCGTGCCGGTGGTTATATTCAGATTGAGGCTCCGGCACACCATGTTAAGTACAAGGATTTTGATATCCCTGAACAGTTCCGTGGTGACTGGGAGCGCTTTAAATTCTTCAGCCTGGAGTCAAAAGTAGACGAGGAAACTATCCGCGCTTACTCAATGGCGAATTATCCGTCGGAAGAAGGCATTATTATGCTGAACGTGCGTATCGCTACGCCGCCGCCAAATAACCTGACGCTGCCTTGCGGTAAGATGTCTTCGTTTATCTGGAGCCTGAAAGAAGGCGATAAAGTGACTATTTCCGGCCCCTTTGGTGAGTTCTTTGCCAAAGAAACCGAAGCCGAAATGGTGTTTATCGGTGGTGGTGCCGGTATGGCGCCAATGCGGTCGCACATTTTCGACCAACTGCGTCGGTTAAAATCGAAGCGTAAAATTACCTTCTGGTACGGTGCCCGCTCTAAGCGCGAAATGTTCTACGTTGAAGATTTCGACATGCTGGCAGCAGAGAACGATAACTTTGAGTGGCATGTTGCGTTGTCTGATCCGCAACCGGAAGATAATTGGACAGGTTACACCGGTTTTATTCATAACGTCATTTATGAAAATTACCTGAAAAACCACAAAGCACCGGAAGACTGCGAATTCTATATGTGCGGTCCGCCGATGATGAACAAAGCCGTTATCAATATGCTCAAAGATCTGGGTGTAGAAGATGACAACATTCTGTTAGACGACTTCGGCGGCTAACAGTTAAAGTAAACCGGCAGGGGCACCGTAACAGGTTGCCCCTTCTGCTATCAGGAACTCTTATGTCTGGTGTTTCTTTGCTGAAAAACTGGCTGGCTCTTATCGGGCTGGCCATTTTAGTTTCTTGCAGCCCTGCCAAACCGGTAACTGAGCAGTATCAGTTAAACGGCAATACTATGGGCACTTACTATGTGGTCAAATTTTACAGCGACACAGCGGTAGACAGTACGCAGTTACAGCAACAAATTGATGCTGAGCTGGAGCTGGTTAACGATTTAATGTCGACCTACCGGCCAGAGTCGGAACTGATGCGGTTTAATCGTCACGCGGATGGCAGTGCATTCCCGCTGTCAAGTCAAACGCGCACTGTGGTTGCCGAAGCATTGCGCATCGCACAGCAGACACAAGGTGTGTTGGATGTTACCGTAGGGCCGTTGGTTGAACTGTGGGGCTTTGGCGCGCGTGGCCGCATAGAGCATGCCCCTGATGATGCGTTAATTGAACAAACCCGTGCAGTGGTAGGCTATAACAAGCTAACATTGAATACAGAGGGTTTAAGCAAAACAGAGCCGGTGTTGGCAGTAGACTTATCAACGATTGCCAAAGGTTTTGGCGTCGATCAGGTTGCTGCGCTGCTGGAGCAAAACGGTATCGACAATTATCTGGTTGAGATAGGCGGTGAAATGCGGTTGAAGGGCAATAAACCTGAGCAACAGCCGTGGAAAATTGCGATTGAAAAACCGGTCACTACCGAGCGTGCGGTGCAGCGTATTTTGGTGCCCGGCAATATGGGTGTGGCCACCTCGGGAGATTACCGCAACTATTTTGAAGAAGACGGTATACGTTACTCGCATCTACTTGACCCCCGCAGCGGCAAGCCGATTAGCAACCGTACCGTGTCCGTAACAGTGTTGCACCCGTCGTGCATGACAGCAGATGGCTATGCTACCGCACTGAACGTGATGAACGAGAAGGAAGCGCTGGCATTTGCCGAGCAACATGGTATTGCTGCGTTGCTGGTGGTGAAAACGGACGATGGCTATACTGAGCTGACATCGTCTGCTTTTAAACCTTACTTAACCGAATAACGGAGTTTGTATGACGGTTTTCTTGTTTACCTTCGGTTTGTTTTTACTGGTGGTTGTGGCTATGGCTGTCGGTTATCTGGTGCAACGTAAAACTATCGCCGGCAGCTGCGGTGGCTTAGGCGAAATTGGTATTGAAAAGGCCTGCGATTGCGATAAGCCTTGTGAAAAACGACAGAAACGGCTGGATAAAGAGAAGTTCTGGCAGCAGAATAAAATTATCTGACCGTTATATCTTAAGCAGAATAATTAAAGCCGGCCTGATGCCGGCTTTTCTACTTTAACAGGAGCACCAGACCTTGCTGGACAGATTGTTTGCGCTACAGTCACGTGGCACCACAGTAAAACGCGAAGTGGTTGCCGGCTTTACTACCTTCATGGCGATGTCCTATGTGTTGTTTGTTAACCCGGCCATGCTGGCACAGACCGGGATGGACCAGGGCGCAGTATTTGTCGCCACCTGCCTGGCGGCGGCGTTAGGTTGTCTGTTGATGGGGCTACTGGCTAATTTACCGGTGGCGCTGGCGCCCGGCATGGGGCTGAACGCGTTCTTCACTTACGTTATCGTGCTGGAGCAGGGCCATAGCTGGCAAACAGCGCTGGCTTGTGTGTTTTTCTCCGGTTGCTTATTTTTGCTGTTGAGTATTTTTAGAATTCGCGAATGGATTATCAACAGCATACCGCTGCCGTTGAAGATGGGCATAGCCGCAGGTATCGGTATGTTTCTGGCGCTTATTGCTCTTAAAACCGCCAATATTATTGTGGCCAGCCCGGCTACGCTGGTAACGCTGGGCGATTTACACAGCCCGCAAGTGTTACTGGCGCTGGCCGGCTTTTTTATTATTTTTGCTTTGGTGCACCGCGGTTGGCACAGTGCGGTGTTAATCAGTATTTTGTTGGTAACCGCATTAGCCTGGTGGCTTGGTGATAGCCAATTTAACGGCGTGGTAGCAATGCCGCCGGCTATTACACCCACCTTTATGCAACTGGACTTTGCTGCCGCGTTAAAGCTCAGCATGTTACCGGTTATTCTAAGCCTGCTGTTTCTGGACCTGTTTGACACCTCCGGCACCCTGGTGGCTGTGACACACAAAGCCGGATTAATGCAGAAAAACGGTACAGTGCCGGATCTGAGTAAAGCGCTGATCGCAGACAGCAGTGCCACTATCGCCGGTGCTATGCTGGGCACATCCACAACCACCAGCTACGTAGAAAGTACCAGTGGTGTGGCAGCAGGCGGTCGCACCGGGTTAATGGCCGTAGTCACCGGCTTATTGTTTCTGGCCGCGCTGTGGTTTTCACCGCTGGCCGCCATGGTGCCATCTTATGCCAGCGCCGGCGCTTTGCTGTATGTTGCTACGCTAATGCTTGCCAGCCTGAAGCATGTTGAGTGGGACGAGGTGATCCAGGCGGTACCGGTGTGCGTTGTGTTGATTATGATGCCGTTGACGTTTTCGATTTCAGACGGTATTGGTATGGGGTTTATCAGCTACGCTGTGCTATGTTTGCTAACAGGTAAGCTGCAACACACTACTGTCAGCGTCTGGATATTGGCGCTGGTATTTCTGGCCAAATTTATCTGGGGATAATCACCAATGAAACTGAGCTTAGCCACTATGCTGGCATTGTTGCTGGCAGCTGCGCCGTTACAGGCAGACCGCTTTAAAGATGTGCAGGTAGAGGAAACTAAACTGGCAGACAACCTGTATATGCTGTCCGGTGCCGGAGGCAATATGGCCAGCTTAATAGCTGGCGATAAAGTACTGTTGGTTGATGCGCAGTATGCCGAAATGGCAGACAAAATTAAGGCAAAGTTAAAGCAGTTAAGCAACAATACTGCGCTAACTACCCTGGTGAATACGCATTTACACGGCGATCATGTTGGCGGCAACAGTGCGCTGGCAGCAGATATCGATATTATTGCCCACAACAAGGTGCTAAGCCGCTTGTTGCAGGATGCAAAATTTCCGCGTAATGGCTTACCAAAAACCACCTTCAGTGACCAACTTAGCTTACATTTAAATGGTCAAACTGTAAGGCTGAACTATATGCCGCCAAGCCATACCGATGGTGATATTGTGGTTTGGTTTGAACAGGCCAATGCAGTGCATTTCGGCGATTTACTGTTTGAAGGTCGCTTTCCGTTTATTGATGTCAGTAATGGTGGCTCGGTTAAAGGCTATATCGACAATACCCGCACACTTATTGGCATGTTGAACGAGCAGACTCAAGTGATCCCGGGCCATGGCCAACTGACGGACAAAGCCGGTGTGCAGCGTTCACTGGAGATGATGGAAGCAACCCTGGCCATAGTGCAGGGCTATAAAGCCGCTGGTATGACGGAGCAACAGGCGGTAGAGCAAGGCCTGGGTGAGCAATGGCAAAGTTGGCACTGGAATTTTATCACTGAAGAGCGCTGGATTAAGACGCTGTATCATGCCGATATAAACTAGTTCTTGTCGCCTGCGCGGATGCTGGTTATGCTGTAGTAATGAAAAATATACAGAGCCGGCAAGGCTTTACTGCGGAGTCAGGTCAAGGATGAGGTTACGCGAAACTCTGGTGGCCTATATGCTGCCATTGCTGGTGCTGCCGGTAATGGCATTTGGCTATCTGGCCTACGAATTCAGCAAACAGCATTTGCAAAAAAAAGCCTATTATGAGGTGGAACAAGCCTTATATCAGCAACAATTACAGTTAACGACATTCTTGCAACAGCAACAAACCCGGCTGGCGATGCTGGCCCAAAGCCCGCTGTTGCAACAACATATTCAGCAGCCGCAACCGGACGTGCTTAGCGCACTGCAGCAACAATTCAGCCGCTTTATGCAGGCAGACAGCAGCATCCGCAGCCTAAAGCTGCTTACCCTGAACGGCGACTACGAAACGCAACTACCACCGGTTGCCGATTATTCCGGCGTGCCGAACCGCTTTCGCAATGAATATTTTTCCTCATTACAGGCTCAGGTGGATGAAGCGGGCTATTTCCTTGCTGAAGACACTGCCAGCAGCACCTTACAGTTGTTTTTTGCCCATAAGTTGTATTCCAGTTCGGTCACCGAGTCGCGCCGGCTATGGGGTTACCTGGTGGTTATGGTAAACCCGGATTTATTTGCTCAGGTAGTCAGTTACCGTCACACCCCCAACAGTGTCACTTTATTGATCAGCAAGGCAGCCACGGTTACGTACGCCGATAATATGGCCTTGATTGGCAGTGCTTTTGCACCGACTAATTTTCGTGCCATTCAGCAAAGTATCGATGCCGACAGCTTCTCAACAGAATTGTTATTAGGGCAAAGCCGCTTGTTGCTGGGAAAAAGCCTGCCCGGCGCCTACCAGTTACTGTATGGTATTGATAAATCGGAATTATTACGTCAACAACGGCTGCTGTCTCTGGTATTGGTGTTGCTAACGTTATTGGTGTGCCTGATTTTGCCTTTGCTGGTGTATTGGTTGTTGATCCGCAACGTCTTTGAGCCGATTAAACAACTAACCGCGGCTAAAACGGCGGTGGGGCGGGGTGACTTGTCTACCTTGCTGGAAGTGAAAAAGCAGGATGAACTGGGTGATATGTTTGCCGCCTTCAATGTTATGGTGCGTCAACTGCGGGTGTACCGAGAGCGGGAGCGGGCTTATAAGCAGCAATTGGAAGACAAGGTGCTGCGCCGCACCCAGGACTTAGCCCGGGCTAATGACGATTTAGCTGCCGCAAACCAGGAGTTGATCCTGGCGCGGGAAGCGGCAGAGCAGGCGAACCGCTTAAAAAGCGTGTTCCTTGCCAATATGAGTCATGAGATCCGCACGCCGTTAACCGCGATTATCGGCTTTTCTGAGCAGGCACAAAGTGAGCATGACAATGAGAAACTGCAAAACTACTTACAGCGGGTGCTGAAAAGCGGCGATCATTTATTGGGTCTAATCAATGACATTCTCGACCTGTCTAAAATAGAAGCAGAAAAGCTGGAGCTTAATTACGAAGCTTTTAACTGTCTGGCGTTAATTGACGACGTGTTTCAGTTAACCCGCAGCCAGGCTGAAGCCAAGGGCCTGCAATGTACTTTAGAGCTGCAATTCCCACTGCCGCTGCAACTATACAATGATGCATTGCGTTTTCGCCAGGTGCTGCTGAACTTAACCAGCAACTCGGTAAAGTTTACTAAAAAGGGCAAGATAGTGATCAGCGTAGCCTATGAGGTGCTGCGCCAGCAATTGACTATTAAAGTAAAAGACAGTGGTATAGGGATGACACCGGAAGAACTCAGCCGGATTTTTCAGCCTTTTGTGCAGGCCGATGCCACTGTCACCCGGCATTTTGGCGGTACCGGGCTGGGGCTTTGTATTTCAAAAAAATTGATGCAACAGATGGACGGCGACATCCAGGTAGAAAGTGTAAAGGGCATCGGCAGTTGTTTTGAACTGCATTTTAACTGCGCCGCGCAGCAACCTGAGTTAATTGACAGCTTCAGTAAAGAGCCCGGCCAGGCATGCTCCGATACCGCTGAAACGCCGGCGCAGCAACTACATATTTTAGTGGCCGAGGACAACCCGGATAACCAACTGCTGTTGAAGTTAATGCTGGCCAAAGCCAACGCCAGCTGTGTGTTGGTTGATAATGGCCATAAAGCCGTTGAGCGTGCCCTGGCAGAAGACTTTGACCTGATTTTTATGGATATGCAAATGCCGCTGATGGGCGGAGAAGAAGCCACACGTTTAATTCGCCACGCCGGTATTGAGACGCCGGTTATCGCGGTTACCGCTAATGTGATGACGGAAGACCTGGAGCGTTATAAAAGCGCCGGCTGCCAAAGTTTGCTGCCAAAACCGGTAATGCAGAGCGATTTACTTAATATCTTAAGCAAATATGGCGCTAAGACATCTTTAACGGCGGTTGAATTATTAGAGCAGCAGTTAGCGCAAGATCCGCAAATGCAGGCACTGAAGCAACAATTCAGTGCCCAGTTGCCGGCTCTGTGCAGCGATTTGCAAGGTTATTATGATGCCGTGCAATGGCGCGAGCTGGCGTTTGCTGCACATAGTTTAAAGGGTAGTGCCGGTAGCATGGGCTATCCTGAACTGACCACTCTGGCCGGTGAATTGGAACGTTGTGCTAATAATGAACAAACCGCTACTTGTGCTGAGCTGTTGCTGAAAATACAGACTATAGTGCAGCACAGTGTTGACGCCTCAGCGCGCGTTGAATGATTAACAGCCTCGGCAAGGAGATTTATGTCTGCACAACAGCAGTTAATTCAGATACTGGAGCAGAAAATACAGCAGGATAAGCTGCTGCTGCCAACCTTACCTGACGTGGCGTTAAAAGTACGGCAACGCTCTGCAGAAGCCGATATCAGCTTGCTGGATATGGCCGATGTGATAGCACAAGACCCGGCTTTGGCCGCCAGGATGATCAAAGTAGCAAACAGCGCCTTTATGGGCCGCTCCATTAAAGTGAATACATTGAATCAGGCGGTTACCCGTATAGGCCTGAGTCAAATTCGTAATATTGCCATTGCCATGGCGTTGGAGCAGGTGTTTGTGTCTAAACATAAGCAGGTGCAACAACAGCTTGATGCCTTGTGGCAAAGCAGCGTGCAGGTGGCCAGTGTAGCGGCATCTTGTTTGGCGTATTACAACAGCCGCGAGGCGCGCAGTGGCCTGAACAAAGACGTTATGACCCTGGTTGCCCTGGTGCATAATATCGGCGCCTTGCCGGTTATTGCTGAGGCGGAGCGGGAGCAGGCCTTATTGGGCGATCCGCGCTTTTTATACCAATTGGCAACCAAGCTGTCGACAGAAGTCAGCATGCGGATTTTGTATGCCTGGGGCTTTGCCGACGAATTTTATCAGGCGGCACTGCAATGGAAAAAGCTGCAACCGGATAAACCGGGGCCGGGTTATACCGATTTTATCCGTCTGGCGGTAATTGCCAGAGACGGTTATGCCGATAAAGAACTGCAGCAACGGCTGCTACAATATTATGTAGCGATGAAAATGGTGCCGCAGGACGATTTTATGCAGCATCCTGAAATACAAACGGTATATCAGGATGTGCGTACTATCTTCAGTTAAAGATTACTCAGCTGCGGCCAGTTGCCGGCTAATGCTGAGTAACGCCAGATTTAATGCTGATGCCATCAGCAGTAAATCAGCGTCGAGCCTGGCGGTTAAATCTTCCCAACCCAGCTCGTCGTTTTGCCCGGTCAGCAGATCATGAAATTTCAGCCGCTTAAGCGCACCGTCATCAGTGATTTGCAGTGACAGACCTTCGGCTTGTTCCAGGCCAATACTGGTAACCAGTTTATCCTGCAGGTGGCTTTGCACTTCATCGGCCGTAAGCAAATGATTGCTGAATTTCACTTTAGCGCCTTCTTCATCCGGCGCTTTTAGCTCAGCATCACTACCTTGTACAAAGCCTTGCGGCAGCGCTTTGTTTTGCAGCCATAGCTGCAAATTGGCATTCAGCTTATGGTTGTCCAGCCAGGGTAAGGCCGGTAACGAACCTAACGCTTTTCGCAGCAGGGCCAGTACATCTTCAGCTTTACCGGCACTGCCGCTGTTAATCACTAACCACTGGTTCTCCGGGTCATAGTAGCCCTGAGTTAGCGAGGAGCGACTGAAGGCTCTGGGCAACAGGCTCAGTTGCAGCTCTTCTTTCAGGCTTTGTTTTTCTTTGCGGCTTAACGGCCGGCCTTTTTCCAACTCCATCGCTTCTACTTTGGGCTGCATTTCTTCATTTATCACCGCAGCCGGCAGAATTTTTTCCTGGCGTTTAACGGCAAAAAACTGCAAATGCCCACAGGCATGGCAATACTGCTTAATACTGGGATGCAGCGGAAAGCTGAAGCCGGTTTTTACCGCTTCCTGGGCACTTAACGGGGTAAACTTGAATTCAGCCAAGGCTTGTTCCCAAGCCGCAACATCGGTGCTCAGGGGGGCGCTGAGCTTATAAACGCGAACATTTTTAAACCACATAATTCACTCAAATCGAAAAAAACCGACCGGCAGTATAACGTGGATCAGGTCGGAATTTTCAGATTTTTTGGAAAGCAAATATGGTAATGCAGACCCTTGCCCGGCTCGCTGCTGACAGTAATGCTGCCGCCCAGCGTCTGGCGCACCAGATTATAGGTAATATGCGTACCCAAACCGCTGCCGCCCTGATCGCGCTTAGTAGTAAAAAACGGATGGAATAGTTTTTCTAACTGCTCCGGAGTCAGTCCTTTGCCATTGTCACTGTACTTGATGTCAACATTGTCATCTTCATCTAATACGGTAATGCGGATCTGGCCTTCTGTAATATCTTCAAAGGCGTGAATTAACGAGTTCATCAGCAGGTTGGTAAAGATTTGTGATATCGCCCCCGCCGGGCAGTTCAGCATAATGTTATCCGGACAATTTACTTCAATTTGATGGCGGGTTTTCTTAAAGTTGGGCTGTAGTGAGCGGATCACTTCGTGCAGGTAGTCTGCCAGGTTAATAGTGCGAACCGCTTCGCTGGTTTGGTCTACGGCAATTTGCTTAAAGCTGGCAATAAGCTCAGATGCACGAATTAAATTAGACTGTAACAGCTCGGCGCCTTGGGTCGCCTCTTCAATAAAATGCTCCAGATTTTTTGGCGACAAGGTTTTATCTTTATAGGCTTGCGCCAGGGTGCTTATTTTCTCAGCAAGGAAGCTGGTGGCGGTAACACCAATACCTACCGGGGTATTTACTTCATGAGTAATACCGGCAACCAGACCGCCAAGTGCGGCCATTTTCTCTGACTGTACCAGCCGGTCTTGTGCTTGCTTTAGATCATCAACAATTTTTTCCAGCTCGGTTTGTTTGCTGCGCAGGGCATCTTCAGTGTGACGGCGGCGTTCTATTTCCTCACGCAAGCTTTGCTGTTTTACTTCTAACTCTTGCTTTTGTTGTTGTAAGTCCATCATAGCCTGGCTTAAGCCGGACGTTTTACGCGCCACTTCCTGCTCCAGCATCAGGTTTTGCTGGTCCAGTTTTTCATTCGACAACATCAGCTGCTTTTGTGTGGTTTCCAACTGGGTTTTGTAATCCTGCACCCGGCTGATCAAGCGGTTGAAGGCATCCGCCATTACACTCAGCTCTGAGGTGTCGTCATGCTGAATTTCTACTTTGGCGCCGTCGAGTTGATCCAGCTCCAGATCTTCAATTTGCTGCGTTAGCTCTGTCAGCGGCAAGGTAAGTTGTTTGCGAAAGGCCAATAAAAACAGAATGATTAGAAAAGTGGTTTTTAACATGGCATTACCGACCAGGAAGTAAATGCCCACTTTTATCCGGTCTATTACCACGGCGCGGCTGGAAAACAGCGTGACATCGCCGACCTGGGTGGCGCGGCCGGAAAACTCAAAGATCAGCGGAAAGGTGTAACCGAAAATACCGGATTGTTGCTCTGTCAGGCGTACGCCTTCACGCACCAGTTGGGTGCTGAAACGTTCCTGAATATTAAGGTAACGGCCCAGTTGGGTAATAACGGCGCCGCTGTCGTCACGCACGATAATACCTTCAATGGCCGGGATCGCCAGTAAGCCATCGGCAATAATTAACGCTTGCTGGGTGTTTAACTCCCAAATGGCCCGTGTCAGGCTGCCGGAAAAGGTTTGCTGCAGCGTTTCCAGCTCGCCATTAATATGGTTTTTGGTATTAAAGTATTCCGCAACAATTTGCCCCAGCGTTACCACGAAGGTCAGAATAAAATACACTGACAAAACTTTGGTTAACAGCTTACGGGATAAGCTTCTACGCTGCATGAAGTAGCCTTGTGTGACGAGATGATTTTTGCTTATCACACTACCATAACCAATAACCGGCAGTTTGCAAATAGCCTGAGTGGATCTGAGCTATTTATAGCGCAGATATTGCTTTATAGTAGTGTGCTGTATATATTTTTTAACCAAACCGTGTCAAAAAGCACAACAATTAAAGGCTGTAGTACATGGCGTTCACTGCGTTAATTTGTGATGACTCCCTGCTGGCACGTAATCAGTTGAAAAAATCCCTTCCGGTTGATTTTGATGCCACTATTGTTACTGCCAGCAACGGCCTGGAAGCTATTGATTTGTTGCGCTCTCAAGATATTGGTGTGGTTTTTCTCGACTTGACCATGCCGGAGCTGGATGGCATAGGGGTACTTGAGGCGATAAAAGCCGAGGCCATAGATTGTTTTGTTATCGTGGTGTCGGCAGATATTCAACCGGAAATGCAAAAGCGTGTTACCGAATTAGGGGCTTTGGCTTTTGTGCATAAACCGGCTTCTGCAGAGAAGCTGGCGGCTGTGATGAATAAGTATGGTTTAATTTAAACCCCGACAACAAAATTAGCCGTTGACAGACGTCTATAAGTCTGTGCATAGTGAATGCCATGAAAATAAAAACGACTGTACTCACCACCATTATTATTACCACCAACCCTTCGGGGTAGGAGGTCGGCGGTGTGTTGTCTTAAAAAAGACCCGTGACCTCAAATGTCACGGGTCTTTTTTTTGGCTCTGTTATTTCAGAGCCACTAAAAAACCAACAAAGAGTCGCGATAACTGACCACTACAGTAATTAATGCGCAAGGAGTTTTAACATGAGGGTGCTCAAATTTGGCGGTTCGTCGCTGGCATCAGTTGACCGTTTTGCCGGGGTTGCACAAATAGTGCAACAACTGACAACCACCGACCGTATTTGTCTGGTGTTGTCAGCGCCGCAAGGGGTGACCAACACCTTGGTTGAGCTGACCGATTTGGCTTATCTGGGATCTGATTTCAGTGCGTTGCTCAAGCAGTTGGCTGACCGCTATCAGGCGCTGGCATCTGAAGCGGCGCAGTTGTTTCCCTCAGCAGAGCTGGCTGGTTTACAGCAGGTAGCAGAGGCGCAGCTGACACAATTACAGGCACAACTTACCGGGATTCAGCTGTTGCGGCATTGCCCGGACCATATAAAAGCGCAGATCCTGGGCTTGGGTGAGCAATTCAGTGTAGCGCTGATGACGGCGTTGTTAAATGCCAAGCAGTTGCAAACCGTGGCGCTGGATGCCATCAGCCTGGTAAAAAGCAGCGGCGACTATTTAAATGCCAGCGCCGATATTGCCGCCTCAGAGCAAACCTTACAACACGCCATTGCCAGCCACAGCGCTCAGGTATATGTGATTGCCGGTTTTGTTTCCAGCAATGCTCAGGGCGAAACCTGTTTATTGGGCCGCAATGGCTCTGATTATTCCGGCGCTATAGTCGCAGCCAGTATCCGTGCTGCAGCCTGCGAAATTTGGACCGATGTCGATGGTGTGTACAGTGCTGATCCGCGCCAGGTAAAAAACGCCAAACTGATTGATAAACTGTCGTACGACGAGGCGATGGAGTTGTCATATTTTGGTGCCAAGGTACTGCACCCGAAAACCATAGGCCCGCTGGCACGTTACAATATTCCCTGCTATATCAAAAATACGCTTAACCCGGCGGCGCCAGGCACCTGTATCGACAACAACGGTGAGGGTGATGCGTTGGTAAAAGGTATTTCCAGCCTCGAGCATCTGGCGCTGATCACAGTATCCGGCCCCGGTTTAAAAGGCGTAGTCGGGATGGCCAGCCGCGTATTTGCTTCGATGGCGCGGGCACAAATTTCGGTCAGTTTAATTACCCAGTCATCGTCTGAGTTCAGCATCAGCTTCTGTGTACCACAGCTGCATTTAGCTGCAGCAAAAAAAGCGCTGCAGCAGGAGTTTGAACTGGAGCTGCAAACCGGTTTATTGCGCGAGCTGAGCATTTTATCTGATATGGCAATTGTCAGCCTGGTTGGTGATGGCATGCGACAGCACCGTGGCGTAGCCGCCAAGTTTTTTGCCTCCTTAGCCCAAGCGCGGGTCAACGTGGTCGCCATCGCTCAGGACAGCAGCGAGCGCTCTATTTCTGCTGTTATCGAGCAGGCCGCCTGTAAAAATGCAGTAAAGGTATGTCATGAAAACTTTTTCAGCCATATCCCTAGCATTGATGTGTTTTTGGTTGGCTGCGGTGTGGTGGGCAGTGAGCTGCTGGCGCAAATTCAGCGCCAACAGGCGTTTTTACACAGCCGTCAGGTAAAGCTGAATGTCTACGGTATTGCCAACAGCTCGGCGACCTTATTACAGAACGATGGCATCGACTTAGCAAACTGGCAGTCACAGCTGGCACAGGCAAAAGCGCCGTTTTCGGTGGAGTTGCTCAGCCAATTTGTGCAGCAACAGCACCTGACTAACCCGGTACTGGTTGATTGCACCAGCTCAGAGCAGGTGGCGGCGCAGTATGCTGATTTTCTCGCGGCCGGTTTCCATGTAGTTACGCCAAACAAAAAAGCCAATACCGCGTCTTTGGCTTATTACCAGCAGTTGCGGCAACTGGCACAGCAAAACCGGCGGCGTTTTCTGTATGAAACTACCGTGGGCGCCGGTTTACCGGTGATTGATACCTTGCAGGGCCTACTCAATGCCGGCGACGAGCTGCTGGCCTTTGAAGGTATTTTATCCGGCTCTTTATCTTATATGTTTGGTGAGCTGGAGCAGGGTGTCGCCTTATCGGATGTGACGAAAAAGGCTAAAGCGCTGGGCTTCACCGAGCCGGACCCGCGGGATGATTTATCCGGCATGGATGTGGCGCGCAAATTATTAATTCTGGCCCGTGAAGCCGGCATGACGCTGGAGCTCAGTGATGTAGAGGTGGAGTCGGTGCTACCACGTGACTTTGCTGCCGGCGCTACGGTGGATGAGTTTATCGCGCAATTGCCGCAGTTAGATGCGGCCTTTGTCAAACGCATTGCCGCAGCGAAAGCCGAAGGCAAGGTACTGCGCTATATCGGCGAAATCGTCGACGGTAAATGCAGGGTGGCGATAAAGGCGCTGGATGCGGAACATCCGCTGGCGAAGGTGAAAGACGGTGAGAACGCGCTGGCCATTCATACCCGCTATTACCAGCCGATCCCGTTTGTGCTGCGTGGTTATGGTGCCGGTGCCGCGGTAACCTCTGCCGGGGTGTTCAGCGATATTATGCGCACCCTTAGCTGGCAACAACAGGTGTAGTAACGATGCAGCAAACTTCTGAATTAGTCCGTGCGGATCACCTGAAACGTTATTATGCCCCAGCTTCAACCGGCAATTTCTCGGTTGGCTTTGATTTGCTCGGTGCGGCTTTTGAGCCGCTAAGCGGTGAATTATTTGGCGACGTGCTGGACATTGTCGCTGAGCAAGCTGAGCTTAGCCTGGATATTGTCGGCCGCTATGTGCATCAGTTGCCGCAAAACAGCAATGATAACCTGGTGCTGAGCTGCTTTTATGCCTTTGAACAAAAAGTGGGCCGTACGCTGCCGCGCTTAGCGCTGCGGCTGCATAAAAATTTGCCGGTGGGCAGTGGCCTGGGTTCCAGCGCTTGTTCTATAGTGGTGGCCTGTTATGCCTTTAACGATTACTTTGGCCAGCCGTTAGCGCAAGCTGAATTGCTGCAACTGATGGCGCAAGCCGAAGGTGGCGTCAGCGGCAGTGTACATTACGACAATGTAGCGCCTTCGTACTTTGGCGGTTTACAACTGATGTTGCCGCAAAGCGCCGCCATTTGCCGCAGCCTGCCGTGGTTTGAGCATTGGCGTGTGGTGTTAAGCTACCCGGGCACTGTGCTGTCGACTAAAGCTGCCCGCGCCGTATTGCCGCAGCAACTGACTCTGGCGCACAGCATTGCTTTTGCCGGTATGTTAAGCCGCTTTGTCAGTGCCATGTATGCGCAGGATGAAGATGATGCTGCCGCAGCCCTGCAGGATTTGGTGGCCGAGCCGGCGCGCACGCCGTTACTGCCGGAGTTACCGGCTATCAGAGCTGCGCTGGCAGAGCAGGGCATTTTGCATCTGGGGATCTCCGGTGCCGGCCCGACGTTATTTGCCTTATGTCGTGATGATGCGCAGGCGCAGCTTGCCGCTGATTATTTATCACGGCATTATGAAAAGAATCAGGACGCGACCACACACATTTGTCGCTTGTCATTAGCCGGCGCCAGGGCGCTGTAGGAATTACGCATGTTGTTAACCAATATTAAAGTGCCTGCTGAGCAGGTAAGTTTTTTACAGGCAGTACGCCAGGGCTTGGGCCGCGACCAAGGGTTGTTTTTCCCCACCAGCTGGCCAAAGCCGGATATCGCAGCGCTGCTGAACATGTCGCTGGTGGAGCGCAGCAGTGCCATTTTGCAGGCACTGATTGGCGATGAGCTAAGCGCGGCAGAGCTAAGTGCGATGGTCAGCAACGCCTTTACCTTCCCTGCACCGTTGGTGCCGGTGGCGGATGACGTGGCTTGCCTGGAGTTGTTTCATGGCCCGACATTGGCCTTTAAAGACTTCGGCGGCCGTTTTATGGCACAAGCCCTGGCTAAAGCACAGGCCGGTAAAAAAACCACTATTGTTACCGCCACCTCGGGCGACACCGGGGCCGCTGTAGCGCATGCGTTTTATCGCCAGCCCGGTGTACAGGTGGTTATTTTATTCCCGAAAGGCAAGATAAGCCCGTTGCAGGAAAAGCTGTTTACCACCTTAGGTGAAAATATCACTACCCTGGCGGTAGACGGCGATTTTGACCAGTGTCAGGCGTTGGTAAAGCAAGTATTTGATCATAAAGCACTGGTGGATAAGCTCAGCATTAATTCGGCCAACTCCATCAATATCAGCCGCTTGTTTGCGCAAATTTGTTATTACTTTGAAGCGGTGGCGCAAGTGCCGGCAGATAAGCGGGATCAGGTGGTGATTGCTGTACCCAGCGGTAACTTCGGTAATTTAACCGCCGGCTTAATTGCTAAGGCACTGGGCCTGCCAATTAAACGGATGGTAGCGGCCACTAATGCTAATGATACTGTGCCGCGCTATTGGCGCAGCGGCGACTGGCAGCCGAAAACCACAGTAGCCACCTTATCGAATGCGATGGATGTGGCGGCACCGAATAACTGGCCACGGGTTGAAGCCTTGCTGGCGCAAGGCGTGATCAGCCGTGATGACATTGAAGCGGTGATGGTAGATGAAGATGACACGGTGCTTGGCGTGCGTCAACTGTCACAACTGGGTTATTTAAGCGAGCCGCATGCGGCCGTGGCTTACAAGGCTTTAAAACGCAGCTTGCTGCCGGGCGAATACGGTATTTTCCTTGGTACTGCCCATCCGGCCAAATTTAAAGAGCAGGTCGAAAACATTCTCGGTACGCCGATAGCGCTGCCCGAGGCCTTAGCGCGCTGCGCAGCGGAGCAGGGGCTAAGCAAAGATATTCCGGCCGACTTTGCCGTGTTGCAGCAGGAATTGCTGAAGCTGGAGCAAGCCTGATGTCGTGGCAGCAGTTATTAGGGCAGGAGAAAACCGAGCCATATTTTCTTGCTACGCTGGAGCAGGTGAAACAAGCGCGGCTGGCAGGCCAGGTGATCTACCCGCCGGAAGCGGACGTGTTTAATGCTTTTAAACTGACGGAGTTGGACAACCTTAAGGTGGTGATCCTGGGGCAAGACCCTTACCACGGGCCGAACCAGGCGCATGGTTTGGCGTTTTCAGTTCGCCCCGGGGTGCGCACGCCGCCGTCACTGCAAAATATGTATAAAGAGCTGGCACTGGAATATGCTGACTTTCAGATCCCGGCGCATGGCTGCCTGGAGGCGTGGGCAAAGCAGGGCGTGCTGCTGCTTAATACGGTACTTACCGTGGTAGCAACTCAAGCTAACTCGCACCGCCATTTAGGCTGGGAGCAGTTTACCGATAAGGTGATTGCACAAATCAGCGCACAGTGTCAGGGCATCGTATTTTTACTTTGGGGTTCGCACGCGCAGAAAAAGGGCCGCCTGATAGACCGGCAACGCCATTTTGTGCTGGAAGCACCGCATCCGTCACCCCTGTCGGCACATCGTGGTTTTCTCGGCTGTGGCCACTTTAAACAGGCAAACGAGCTGCTGGTTAAGCAGGGTAAAACCCCGATTACCTGGCAGGTGTAACTGAGCCGCCAAAGCAAAAAACGCCCGCTGTTGCCAGCGGGCGTTTTGTTACAATTCGATATCAGCCAGTTCCGGTTCAATGGTCCAGTCGATGTCGCTCAGCTCCTTTTTCAGGCGCTGGCGCTCTTTCAACTGTTCTATTTCGCGCCATTTACGCTTTACCGCACGAGGTTTGGCGGCAGGGCGTTCCAACATATTCAGTAAGTCTTCGAAGCTTTCCATAGTTTGGCCTCTCTGATAGTTGTTCTTTAATAGTTGTTGTTATTTTCAACAAAGGATTTACCACAATTTGCCTGAAAATAAAACAACTAAGTGACAAACCGATGACAGGTCGGAGCTTTTTTGCCGTTTCCCCCGCAGCAGCGGAATTGATCGTCAGGCAGTTTAAAAGCGATACAGGGCCGTAGCACCTGTCCGGCACGGTAAACGCTGTGGCGGAACAATAAACACCTCAGCTCAGACAATCAGCCGTGACCAGCGGCCATAGTCATTGTTTGTCGGGCCGCGCGGAATGCTGGCAGCTATTACCGCTACCGCGCCAATCAGGGTAGCTATAATGCCGGTGGTATTGGCGGGGATAACCATAGCGCATATCATCAGCGCGAGGGCCAGAAAGAGATTTATAAAGCGCAGCGCGCGCGCTACCTCAGCCATGGCGATGACTGAGATAGTGGCAATCAGTGCTCCGAGCAAATGGTGACTGTCCGCCATAGCACCTTCAACCCCGGCTAACACGCGGCTAAACATAAACAGTATGCCTATCACTGCACAGCTAATAAGGCCCGGACACCACCTAACCCCCCCGCTAAAAATGCAGCTAAGCAGTTGTAGGGGGGATTGTTGAAAATTATCGGCAGTCCGGCGGCCATCATCCTCATCGGTATCGCCGGTAAAGAATACCTGCAACACAGCCCGGCCTTGCCGGCGGCGCCGGTTTAAAAACTGGCAGGTCGCTATCAGCTCATCAAGTGAAAACGGGATTTGTAATAACATGGCCGTTGCCGCGATAAGGCACAATGTACACCAGGTATCCAATACGATGGGCTGGATAATAATAAACGTAATGGACACCACGCCCATAGGTACTATCAGAATACCAAACAAGATCACCAGCCAGGGCATAGTACGCCACCGCCGGGTCGACCCCGCAGCGCCTACCAGGATTTCCAGCAGATACACCAGGGCGCCGGCACCGGCGTCAGGTATGGGCCAGGCTTCGGACACTGAAGAGGTTATAATCTCAGCGGTACCATTTTTATTATCATCGGCAATGGCGCCGGTAAAGAACGGATCCCATACCGTATCAATGTGGCCCAACTGATAGGCAGCCATATAGGCCGAGATAAAAAAGCCGATAAAAGCCAGTACAATAATCGGTATGCGCTGGAACCAGGAAGAAGGTGAAAAAGACCAGCCGGGTGGAATGTCGGGACCAGTCATGGCTGCTACAGGCGATACGCCGGGGGCTGGGCGTAATAACACTGCGAGCGCAATCACCAGTGTGCCGACGACGCTGCTGTTCAGATACACCGCAGGCTGCGGCGTCCAGAATACCAGAGGGGCGCAGAGTACCCAGCAGCCGACAGCAGCAGTTGCCCACCTGGCCAGCGGAAAACGCCATGACAGTGATAAAAATGCCAGAACAACAATGATGGCGCCTGACAGCAAATCACTGTAGATCATGCCCTGCGTTTGGTAAGCCAGCCGGGGGATAGAGGCAATCAGCCAAAACCCCAACGCCATATTTAACCACGGGCCCCACAGATTACGGGTATATTCCTGTCGGTAGTAGCTTTCGTGACGTTTACGCAGCGCTTCCGGATTATCGGTCAGTTCGTTGGCCGCTATCATCCAGTCTGGCGGGCGGATACCATTCTTCTTATACCAGGCATGCGGATCTTTTTTTAACTGCCTGACCATCTGCGGCAATTTTTTCTGAATGGCATGCTTGGGCTGCCAGTCCAGTAACTGGCTGGCACGACTGATATCCAACGCATAATGATCAGATGCCAGTTCAATCAGAAACGGCCGGATAAAGGGCTTTTCACCATGATCAATCGCATCAGGTATCACCGGTTCTGCTTTAAGTTGCAACCAGGCTCCGGCTTGGGCCACCGGTTGCGGCAAGCTTATAGTACGCCAGGTCTGCTCGCCGTGGATCAGCTTGCCCAGCTGGTTTTGCAGCTCGCTGTAGCTTAATACCTCAGGTTCGCCGGCCAGAATAGTACAATCCTCCGGCAGCTCGTTACGGCGCTCTACACAGCGTCTGAATACTTCGGTCATGTCGTCTTGATGAATAAAAGATTGCCCTGCATTTAGATCGCCGGCATATAGGTGCGACTTCAGGTCATGCTCGTATATCCGTGCCATTTGGTGACTGAGTGTTGGCACAGCGCTATCGTCGCTGTAAATGCCGGCCAGATGTAAAAACGTACAGGGAATGCCGTTGCGGCACTGACGAATAACTTCTTCGGTGGCTGCCTTAGATTGAGGATATGCCCATTTAGGTGCAATGGGTGTGGCTTCGCTGACGACCTCGCCGGGTGATACCGGTTTATGCACCAGCATGGTGCCGGAATAAATAAAGCGCTCTACCTGAAAGCCGGCCAATGCCGCCAAAAGTTTTTCAGTGCCTTTAACATTGACTTCTTCATACAATAGCGACTTTTCACCGCTGAAATCAAAATAGGCTGCCAGATGGATCACTGCAGCAATATGTTCACCATATTGCTCACCAAAGTCACGAAATGCCAGCGCCAGTGAGTCGGCTGAGGTCAGATCAGCTGCCAGCACCCCGTCAGCGGCTTCCTTGTCCATGCCGACGACCTGATAATCCGGCAGCAGGCTGTTTGTCAGTGCTGAACCAATATTGCCACCTGCGCCGGTAATCAATACTATGGGTTTTGCTACTTCATTTGGGCTGGCGGCTTGGTTTTGTTGTGTTGCAGAGGCTTGAATTTGTCTTTGTTTGGCTGATTTTTGCATGCTGATAGCAGATCCTCCTGTCGGGTTCTTCGCTAGCATCAGTTGGGCGGTTATATCAACAGGCCGGCACAGGGCTGAACATCTTTGTTAAGTGAGCATAACTAGAGGGTAGTAGATCTCTGCACTATTACCAATTGCTGTTGGTGATCAATTACGGTTAGCAGAAAAATGTCTGCCTCACGGGTTGGTGTTTGGCAGATATTAACGAACACACCGCTTTGCTAAAGCAACAGCGGTGTATTCAGTTTTGGCTAAAAGTTTAGTTGCGGGCCGCCAGAAATTGCGTAATTAAAGCCTGAGTCGAACTGTCCAGTGCACCGGCGTCTTTACCTGCTAATGCCTGATAAATCGGCCCGGACAGTTGCTTACCTAATTCAACGCCCCATTGATCAAACGAATTTAAGCCCCACAGCACGCCCTGGCAAAATACTTTATGCTCATATAACGCAATTAAGGCGCCCACGTAAAACGGAGACAACTCCGGCAACAGCAATGTATTGCTCGGCTTGTTGCCCGGCGATACCTTATGCGGTGCTAATGCTTTGGCTTGTGCTGCTGTCATACCGGCAGCCAGACATTCGTCGGTGGCTTCCTGCAATGTTTTGCCTTGCATTAATGCCTGGGTTTGCGCAAAGCAGTGTGCGGCTAAGCGCTGATGATGATCCGCCAGGCTGTGCGCCGGTTTAACTGGCAGAATAAAATCAGCCGGTACCGCTAATGCACTTTGGTGCAACAACTGATGATAAGCATGCTGGCCGTTGGTGCCGGCATCGCCCCAAATTACCGGTGCGGTAGCATCGGTTAAAGGTGCACCGTTAATATCAACACTCTTGCCGTTAGACTCCATATCCAACTGCTGTACATAAGAGGGCAGCAGGCGTAGATAATGGCTGTACGGCAACAGCGCCTGCGCCTGACAGCCAAAGCCGTTGATATACCAGATACCCAGTAACGCCAGCGTCAGCGGCATATTTTCTGCTGCCGGTGCAGTGATAAAATGCTGATCCATCGCTTCGGCGCCCCGGAGCAACTGCGCAAAATGGCTGTTGCCAATCATCAGCGCCACCGGTAGGCCAATGGCTGACCACAGCGAATAACGGCCGCCAACCCAGTCCCACATCGGCAGGATATTTTGTTCCACTATGCCAAATTCCGCCGCGGCTTTAATATTGGACGAGGTAGCCCAAAAATGCCGTGCAATGGCTTTGGCGTCGGCACCGTTGTCGATGAACCATTGGCGCACGGCCAGTGCGTTTTGTTTGGTTTCTTCGGTGCCGAACGATTTAGAGGCGACAAATACCAGGGTGGTGGCCGGGTCGAGATTTTTCACCACATCTGCGACCACTGCACCGTCAATATTACCGGCAAAGTGTAATTTAACCGGGCTGCAGTGATAAGGCGTTAAGGCCTCAACCGCCATTTGCGGCCCCAACAGCGAACCGCCGATACCAACCCAGATTAAATCAGTAATGGCTTTACCGCTGTAGCCGGTATATTCGCCCTGATGCAGCTGGCTGACCAGCGCTGTCATTTTGTCGCGGCAAGCAGTAATAGCCGCGCCGATATCTTCGCCGTCCAATGTCAGGCCGCTGACATCGGTTTTACGCAGCATCATATGCCAAACACTGCGCTGCTCAGTGTTGTTAATTTTGTCGCCGGCCAGCATCGCCTGCAATACCGGTTGAATATTGCTGTTGGCTGCCAGTTGTTGCAGGGCTTGCCAGCTTTGCTCATTAATCAGGTTTTTCGAGTAGTCCAGCGTTATACCGCAGGCGGCAGTGCGAAAGCGGTGGGCCCTGTCCGGATCGGCAGAAAAGGCCTGACGTAATGAACCTTGTTGTGCAGCCAGCGCTTTAAGCGCAGGCCATGGTGAAGCTGGCATACTCTACTCCCCTGTAAAATAATGGTTAAAGTGCTTGTTGGATCAGTTGTTCCAGTTTGCGCTGATCAATGGCAAATTTACGGATACCTTCGGCCAGTTTTTCGGTGGCCATGGCATCTTCATTGAGCGCCCAGCGGAACTGGCTTTGTGTCAGTTGTGCCGGTGCTGCATTGCTGGCGCCGTTATCGGTTAAATGTACTGTCAGCTCCCCCTGCATCTGGCTCAGCTCTGCCAACAGGGCCGGGCTAATGGTTAAACGGTCGCAGCCGGCCAATGCTAATACCTCGCCGGTGTTGCGGAAGCTGGCGCCCATTACCACGGTTTTAAAACCATGTTGCTTATAGAAGCGGTAAATTTCGCGTACCGACACTACGCCGGGATCGGTTTCGCTGCTGTAATCTCGGCCGGTGCTGGCTTTGTACCAATCCAAAATACGGCCGACGAACGGCGAAATTAAGTACACACCGGCTTCAGCACAGGCCCGGGCCTGGGCCATATGGAATAACAGCGTAAGGTTGCACTGAATGCCTTGTTGTTCTAACTGGCGTGCCGCCTGAATGCCTTCCCAGGTCGAGGCGATTTTGATCAGAATGCGGTCTGTAGCTATACCGTTTTCCTGATACAGTGCAACCAGTTGTTGTGCTTTGGCAATAGTGGCATTGGTGTCGAAAGATAAGCGGGCGTCAACTTCAGTTGAGACGCGGCCCGGCACCAGTTTGCTGATAGCGGTACCCACATCAACGGCAAATTTATCGCAGGCCAGCTCAAGTTGGGCAGTGGCAGTGGTCGCTTTAGCTTTAGCATAAGCAACAGCTGCGTCCAGCATAGGCTTGGCAAAATCGAGCTGGCTGGCATTTAGCAACAAGCTGGGGTTAGTGGTGGCATCGACCGGACGGAATTGTTCAATGGCGGTCAGATCGCCGCTGTCTACCACAACGGTAGTGACGGCTTTAAGTTGGCTTAGTAAGTTGCTCATATAGTTTTATTACCGTATTTTTGATCACATTCTAGTGATGTAGCGAATAATTAGCAATTAATGTAGGAATATTACAACAAAACCAGTGTATCGTTGGCAAATAACAACAATAGCGTTGCATGGCACAAAGTAAGTTACTATATTGCCTGTTTTTATCAGGTTATAAGACCTGTAATTTGTAATCAGTGTAAATGAACACAGGGTCTCGATGATCTTTCAAGCCAGCTTTTATAAAAGTAAGAAACTTCTGTTGATCGAGGACTGCGAACCGGTTCGGGCGTCGATCAAGGGTATGCTACAGCAGATAGGTTTCGTTGATATTACTGCTGTCGCTGATGCGGTTCAAGCCTTGTCGCCCGCTAAACGCCATGCTTACGACTTTATTTTGGCTGATTTTAACCTCGGTGATGGCAAAGACGCGCTGCAATTGTTTGCTGAGCTGTCGGCACTGGATGCCATTAAACCCGGCTGTTGTTTTGTCGTGATAAGCGCAGAGCCGCAGCGCTTACCGGTAATGGGCTTATTGCAGGGCACGCCGGACCATTTTGTGTTAAAGCCGTTCTCTTATCTGGAATTGGAAAAACGTCTGGCGAAAGCCTGGCAAAGCCGGGTGGCGTTAAGAAAGGTGTACCAGGCCATGCCGGCCGGCGATTTAACTGCTGTGCATGCTGAGCTGGACGAAGTGATAAAAAATGCCCCTGCCTATACCTTGCTGGCACTGCGGTTAAAAGGTGAAGTGCTGTTGGCGCAGCGTGAATACAATGCCGCGGCGCAGCTGTATAACAAAATTCAGCAACAGCGTGACTTTAGCTGGACCAGGCTTGGTGCGGCTATTGCGATGGTGAAATTGCAGCAATGGCCCGAAGCAGAGCAACTGCTGCTTACGCTGAGCGAAGCCGACGATGTGCGCCCGGAAGCGCTGGATTGGTTAAGCCGGTTGTATTTGTTGCAGGGCGCTTTGCCGCAGGCACTGGAGCAGCTAACTGAACTGGTAAAATTACAGCCTACAAATATCAGCGCACAAATGGCCATCGCCACGGTATTACAGCTAAGTGAACAGCCGGACGAGGCGCTGCGTTACTGGCAGAAGCTGATCCAGCAATTTCGTTTTTCCGGTTTTGACCGTGCCGATTATTATTTTGAACTTACACGCTTATTACTGGCGCACGCTACGCAAGCTGAACTGCCGGGCTTTAGCGCTGCGGTAAAAAAATGCAGTGAAGCGCTGGCCAGTATGCCGCAGAAGTTGCTGACAGATGACACTGAAGCAGAAGTTCTGGCACTGCGGGCCAGAGTGAGTTTGTTGCAGGGCCATATTGCCGATGCTAAACAGCTGACCGATGAATTACAGATTAAAGAAGATAGCACTGCGGGCAATGTCGGTACCTTAGTGGATAAAACACGTTTGATGTTTGCGCTGGGTGAGTTAAAACAAGCCGAGCGCTATTTAACGCAACTGCGGGAAATATCGACTGAACCAGATGATCTGTACAGCTGTTGCCAACGTTTATCTGCCAGCCGCGCATTACAGCAAGACAGTAAGCTGCGCACAGATATCCGCGATTGGAACCAGGCCGGTATGGCTGCAGCACAAAGCGGTAACGTAAAGGCGGCACTGCTGAAATTACGTCAGGCATTTTTGTCTATGCCTTGCAATGCCGGGTTAGCGCTGAACTTACTGCAAACTTTAACGCAACTGCCGGCGCACCGTGGCTTGCAAGCGCTGGCAAAAGCCGTGTTGGCCGCATTGGAGCAAAGCAATTTAACCAATGCGAATCAACAACGCTTAGAGCAGCTGTTAACACAATTGCCGCCGCTATACACGGAATAACAGAAGGTATAGCGGATAGCCAAAGCGTTGCAGCTGCCCCGATTAACAGAGTGAATTAAATTATGTTGTTGCTTGTTTCCCCCGCCAAAGATTTAGATTACCAGCCTTTGCCGCGCAGTATCACACCAACACAACCGGCGATGCTGGCGCAAAGCCGGCAGTTGGCCGACATTTGCAAAACGCTGACACCGGCCGATTTATCATCACTGATGCATATCAGTGACAAACTTGCCGGCTTAAATGCGGCCAGGTTTGCCCAATGGCAGTTACCCTTTACCGAACAAAACGCCAAGGCTGCGTTATTTGCCTTTAACGGTGATGTGTATCAGGGCCTGGATGCACAAAGTTTATCTGATGATGATATCGCCTTTGCCCAGCAACACCTGCGTATTTTAAGTGGTTTGTATGGTGTGTTGCGGCCACTGGATTTAATGCAACCTTACCGGCTGGAAATGGGCACTAAGCTGGCGAACCCGAACGGTAAAGACTTATATGCCTTTTGGCAGGACAGCATTACCGCAACGTTAAACCAGCAATTGCAGGATTTACACATTGATGTGGTGGTTAACCTGGCGTCGCAGGAATACTTTAAGGCCGTAAAACCCAAGCTGCTGCAGGGCCGTTTAATTACGCCGGTGTTTAAAGACTTTAAAAACGGCCAGTATAAAATTATCAGCTTCTTTGCCAAAAAGGCCCGCGGTTTAATGGCGCGCTATATTATTCAGCAGCGCTTAACCGCTGCAGAGCAGTTACAAGGCTTTGATCTGGCAGGCTATGCCTACAGTGCTGAACACTCAACGGCAAACGCACCGGTGTTTTTACGCCATAGCACAGAATAAGCGCTGCAGCGGCGCCGGCTTTTTTGTTACAATGCCGCTCTTTGCCGGTAGCGGCTTTGCAGTGGTATAACAGATGAAATTTCCCGGCCTGCGTAAAATCAAACATTATTTCCCGGTATCCCAGCCTAAACCTCAGCTGCCCAGCTTCGAAGTACGGCCGGAGCTGGATACCTATATCGTTGGCCTGGATCAAACCATTGTTGATGTAGTCGCCAGCGTTAGTGATGATTTCCTGCAAAAGTATAATATCCGCAAAGGCTTATCCAATTTGGTTGAGCATGGCAAAGCCAATCTGATTTATCAGGAATTAGTGACGCAGCAGGCGATATCGGATCATTTTGCCGGCGGCACTATCGGTAATACTATCCATAATTATTCCGTGTTGGCCGATGATAAATCAGTGTTGCTAGGCGTAATGTCAGCCAATATTGCGCTGGGCTCACCGGCGTATCACTATGTTTGCCATACCAGCTCCAAAGTGGATATGAACCATTTGCAGGGCGTGGCCGGTGATATTGGCCGCGGTATTACTATGATAACGCCGGACGGCGAGCGTACCTTTGTTATCGACCCCAGCGATATGGATGAGTTGAGTCCGGACTATATTCCTACCGACATTATCGCCGGGGCCGCGGCTTTTGTGGTCAGTGCTTACCCACTGCGTGCCACAGATCAGCCTATTCAGCAGGCTATGTTAAAAGCGCTGCAAGATGCCAAAGCGCATAATGTGCCGGTGGTAATGAGCCTGGGCACACGGCATTTGGTTGAAGAGAACCGTGCGCAAATTCTCAGTACTATTAAAGACTACGTTAATGTGCTGGCAATGAATGAGCTGGAAGCGGAAGCCTTAACCGGTTTTGCCGATCCACTCAAGGCGGCTGAGGCGATATTGGATCACACTGATATGGTGCTGATCACCGCCGGGCCGGAAGGTTTGTACCTGTGTGGCCACACCGATGACAGCGTAAAGCGTGAAAGCAGCAACCCGATAAAATCCGCCAGCCTGGCTGACTTTAACCAGTTTGAATTCAGCCGGCCGATGTTGCGCGCTTGTTGTCAGCAGCCGCTGAAAGTGTATTCGCATATCGACCCGTACTTAGGCGGGCCGGAGCGGATTAAAAACACTAATGGTGCCGGTGATGGCGCGCTGTCGGCCATTTTGCATGATATGGCGGCGAATCATTTCCACAAGCAGGTGCAGCCGTTATCCGGCAAGCATGAGCAGCCGTATCTGGCATACTCCTCATTTGCACAGATCTGTAAGTACGCTAACCGGGTAAGTTACGAGATTCTGGTACAAAACGCACCACGCTTATCCAAGGGCTTACCCGAGCGGGAAGACAGCCTGGAAGAGGCTTATTGGGAGAGATGATCGCCCATTGAGTTTGGTGTGGCGCTGCTTCAGTGGGCAATCCCACTGTGCTCGCCACAGCAACTCGCAAGCCATCCCTGGCTTGCTCAGACACTCTGTGGCTGCGCATCGGGACGCCCACCTGCGAGCGCTATCACTATCTGTTTATTAACTCTGAAACACGCTTTCCAATAAACGGAAAGTGCCGGCGTCGGCATCCAGCTCAACGCGGCCGCCTACCGGCACAATAAACTGCTGCTTTATATGACCAATCATGGCGCCACGGTAGGCTGGAATATTCAGCGGCTTGATATGGTCGTCAAAAATCTGGTCCATCGTTAGCCAGCCATAACCACCGGTGGGCCGACAGGCGGTGCATTCACCGAAAATAAAGCCGGCAATTTTATCCAGCGCGCCCATCAGCTTTAAGGTACTGAGCATACGGTCAATGCGGTAAGGTGCTTCTTCCACGTCTTCCAAAAATAAGATTTTACCGCTGAAATCAGGTAAGTAAGGTGAGCCGGCCAGCGCCGTTAACACCGTTAAGTTACCGCCAATCAACTCGCCCTGCACCTTACCGCCGCTAATGGTTACGGTACGGTTTTGCCTTGGTACCAGCTCATCTTTGGCGTCCAACACATTTTGGTATTGCATTAATTCGCGGTCGAAAAACAGCCGTTGAAACTGATCGGCATTAAAGCTGTTCCAGCTGCCGGTGCCGTTAGGGCCGTGGAAGCTGACCAGCCCGGTTTGGGCATGAATAGCATTGTGCAGCGCGGTAATGTCAGAGTAACCCAGCAGCACCTTGGGGTTGTTGCGGATTAGGTTGTAGTCCAGCAGCGGCAGCAACCGCGCCGCGCCGGAGCCACCGCGCAGGCAAATAATGGCTTTAACCTCTTTGTCAGCAAACATGGCATTAATATCGCCGGCGCGCTCAGCGTCGGTGCCGGCCAAATGGCCGCGGCGTGCCGCCAGATTTTTACCGGTTTTTACTTTAAAGCCCAGCGCTTGCATCACTTCCTGCGCTATTTGCAAGTCCAGTAAATCATCGGTGGCTTTCGACGGGCTTACCAGCGCTACCGTATCGCCTTTGTGCAGCGGCAGCGGCAACAGGCGTTTATTGCTGGTTGCTGGGGCTGCCATAACAGTGCTGCAACCGGCCAGTGGCAACAAGGCGGCAGCCAGGGTAAAGTTTTTTATAAATTGGCGTTTATCCATAGCTTAATCCACCATGCTAAATAATTTATTCAGCATATCAATAGCAGTTTTACTAAAAAATTCCAACAGGGTAGGGCAGAAATGCGATAACCGCCAACTTTTTACGGCCGGCGGTTAGCTGTAGGCAGGCTTACTTTTTCGGTTTTTTCGCGGCTTTTTTGGCCGCCGCTTTGGTCGGCTTTTTCTTTTTCACCGGCACCTTGGCTTCTTTGTTTTTCGGCCGCAGTGCTTCTATTACGCGGCGTTTCAGTTTTTGCTCTACATAGCGCTCTACTTTGGCCAAAATGCCCATATCGTGCGCTTCAATCAGTGATATCGCGGTGCCTTTTTTGCCGGCGCGGCCGGTACGGCCAATGCGGTGCAGGTAGACGTCGGCACTGCGTGGCATATCAAAGTTAATCACATGGCTGATATCGTCAATGTCCAAACCGCGGGCGGCAATGTCGGTTGCCAGTAAAATATTCACGCGGCCGGAGCTGAAACGCTCTACTGCCTGCATGCGTTTATCCTGTGGCATTTCTCCCTGTAACCAGCCACAGCGCAGGCCGGCGGTTTCCAATTGGCCGGTTAAACTGGCAAGGCGCTCGCGGGTTTTAATAAATACGATGGTTTTCGTTACATCCGGCTGTTTCAGCAGATGAATAAGCAGTGCCAGCTTATGTTGGGCATCATCGGCTAAATGCACCCATTGCAGAATTTTGGCGTTTTCTTTGCGTGATGGTATGGCTTCTACCCGCTCCGGCTCTTTTAAGGCGCGCTCAGCAAAACGCTCCAGGTTGTTACCTTCCAGCGTGGCCGAAAACAAAAAGGTTTGCCGGCGGCGGCGTGCTTCGAGCACTATGCGGTTCATCTCACCAACAAAGCCCATATCCAACATGCGGTCGGCTTCATCCAGAATCAGCAGCTCTACTTCATCGGCCTGAAAGCTTTCTTCATCCAGGTATTCGGTTAAGCGGCCTGGCGTAGCGATAAGAATATCGTTGTTTTTTTCCAGCGTGTCTTTGTGGCTGCCATAGTTAATGCCGCCGGTGATCACGCCGACATTTAAGCCGGTATATTGGCTGAAATGCTTAAATTCATCATACACCTGGTACGCCAGCTCGCGGGTGGGGGTCATTACCAGCACCCTGGCAAAGCCCGGATCTTTGCGGCCGAAATCAAGCAGGTACTGAATAGCGGGCAAGACAAAGGCGAGGGTTTTACCGGTGCCGGTTGGCGCGCTGGCCAATAAGTCTTTGCCTTCCAGCGCCAATGGGATCGCCATTTCCTGGATCAGGGTCGGCAGTTCGAAACCGCGTTCACTGATGGCACGGTTAATGTCATCGTCCAGTTGAAAATCTGCGAATGTTGTCATCTTGTCCTCAGCATAATTGCCTGCCCGGTGACAGTGCGCCTGCTTCACCGTAAACTGGTGGCAGGAGGTGCTGATGTCAGCCGGTTTTCAATGTAAAAAATTCTATGTTGCTCATGATCAGTGCGCGATGAAAGTCGGCACTGACGGTTTATTGCTTGGCGCTTTTGCACCGCTACCGCCACCGGGTGGCGATATTCTCGATATTGGTGCCGGCAGCGGCCTGATCAGCCTGATGTTAGCGCAGCGCACTGCAGGTGCCAATGCGATAGACGCGATAGAGCAGGACCCTGCTGCGGCAGAGCAAGCGGCAGCGAATGTGGCAAACAGCCCGTGGCCAAACGCGATACGGCTGATAAAGGGCGACATTCTAACCTATAGCAGTGGCAAACGTTACCGCTTAATTGTATCTAATCCGCCGTTTTTTCAACAATCGCTGTTATCGCCTGATCAGCGGCGAACTCAGGCGCGCCACACCGACAGCTTGCCCTTTGCTGCTCTGCTGCAAAAAGCCGCGCAGTTGCTGTTGCCGCAGGGTTGTTTTGCGTTGGTTTTACCGCGGCTGGCCGCGGATGATTTTTGCCGCCTGGCACAGCAACAAGGTTGGTATCTAACACAGTATTGTGCGGTGCAGGCTACGCCGGCCAAAGCGGCGCAGCGCCTGTTGTTATGCTTAAGCCGGCAATATGCAGATACTGAGCGCAGCAGCCTGCTGGTGCAGCAGGCAGACGGTAGCTACAGCAGCCAATACCGCACGTTGCTAAAGGATTTTTATCTGAAGTTTTAGCGTGGTTTATTTACAGCAGGCCGGCTATTTCCTGCAAAATCTGGCTAACCCAGTCATTTAAGCGCGCATCGGTTAAGTCGTACTGGTTTTCATCATCCAGCGCCAGGCCATAAAACAGCTCGCCATCCGCAGTTAAGGCTTTAGAGGCAATAAAATCGTAGCCGGCAGTGGGCCAAAAACCAATGCGGCGTGGCTGTTGCGCTGCGATAGCCTCATGCAGCATGCCCACGGCATCAATAAACCACTCAGCGTAGCCCAGTTGGTCGCCCATGCCGTAAATGGCCACAATCTTGCCGTTTAAGTCTACGCTGCTGATGTCATCCCAGTGTGCTTCCCAGTCTTCCTGAATCTCACCGAAGTCCCAGGTGGATAAGCCAAGAATAAGAATATCGTAGTCGGCCATCCGGCTTAGCGGCACCTGCTTGATGTTATGCAACTCAACAGTATCAGCGCCGATTAACGCCTGAATTTTTTCTGCCACTATTTCGGTATAGCAGGTGGTTGAGCCATAAAATAAGCCAATTTTCATCGCGGTCTCACTACAACAGGGGGCAATAACAAGGCCGCAGTGTAGCAGAATCGCAGATACAGCAAAATCCCGGCTTTGCGCCGGGGCAGCCATGCGCTACCATAGCCTGAGTTTTCAGAGTAGGCAGCGATGATAGCAACAGCAGTACAACCTGAGGCAACAGATCTGCTGCTGATCAATCAGTTTCTTGATCAGCTGTGGCTGGATAAAGGCGTAAGTGAGCATACACTTAGCGCCTATGGCACAGATTTAAAGCAATTTGCGGCTTTTGCCGCCGCACAACAGCAGCATTTGCTCAGTGCCGACAGCCAGCTGTTAAACCGCTATCTGGCACAGCGCTATGACAAACAATACAGCCCGCGCAGCACCTCACGCGCGCTTAGCAGCCTGCGACGCTTTTATGCCAGCGTGCACCAGGCCGGTAAAATAGCCGACAACCCGCTGACGCAATTACTTAACCCGAAAATCGGCCGCAGCCTGCCAAAAAGTTTATCTGAGCAGGATGTTGAGGCGCTACTGAATGCGCCGGATTTAACCGATCTTATTCAGTTTCGCGACAAAGCTATGCTTGAGCTGTTGTACGCCAGTGGTTTGCGGGTATCCGAACTAGTTGGCTTGTCGATGCAACAACTTAACCTGCAACACGGTCTGGTAAGAGTAACAGGCAAAGGCGAAAAAGAGCGGCTGGTGCCAATGGGCGAGGAAGCCGCGCATTGGCTGTTGCGTTATTTACGCGAAGCGCGGGTGCAGTTGCTCGGTGGCCAGATGCTGGATGTGGTGTTTCCCAGCGCGCGCGCGCAGCAAATGACGCGGCAAACCTTCTGGCACCGTATTAAGTTTTATGCCAAAGTAGCGCACATTCAGGCAGAGTTGTCGCCACATACACTGCGGCATGCTTTTGCCACCCATTTATTGAACCATGGTGCCGATTTGCGGGTAGTACAAATGTTGCTGGGCCACAGTGATTTGTCTACTACACAAATTTATATTCATGTCGCGCAGGCGCGGTTACAAAGCCTGCATCAGCAACATCATCCGCGCCCTTAGGCGCCGTAACAGGAAACCCTATGAACAAGTTTGTATTAGCCCTTTGTAGCCTCGGATTGATTGCCTCTGCCAATGCGCAGTTAAAGGCGCCGGATGCAGATTATGCGCAGGTGCAGCAACAGTTCAGCCAGCTGAATTTAACCGTGAAGGCGGTGTCAGAATCGCCGATGGAGGGTTTGCTGCAGGTGTTTACCAATAAAGGCCTGTTTTTCACCTCGAAAGATGGCCGCTATTTTATTGAAGGTAATGTTTACGATTTAACCAACAAGGTGCTGCTGAATGATGAGCAAATGCGGCCCTATATTCAGCAACAGCTGGAAGCGCAAAAAAGCGGCGTTATTGAATATAAAGCCAAAGATGAAAAATACGTGGTCAATGTATTTACCGACCCCAGCTGCGGTTACTGCCGTAAATTGCACAATGAAATGAAAGATTACAATAACGCCGGTATTACCGTGCGCTATATGGCGTTTCCGCGCGGTGGTATGGGCTCTGAAACCTATCTGCAAATGCAGCATATCTGGTGCAGTAAAGACAGCCGCGGCGCGATGGATAAAGCTAAAGACGGCGCAGATGTGAAACCGGCAATGTGTAATAACCCGGTAAAAGCCCAGTATGAACTGGGGCAATCTTTTGGTATCAGTGGCACCCCGGCCATTATTTTGCCCAGCGGCCGCTTAATTCCGGGTTACCAGCCGGCTAAAGCATTATTGGCGCAACTGCAGGCGGGATCTTAAGCGCTTATGTCTGCTATCAGCCGTACTATTCAGCGCCGGGCTTTGCCCGGCGTTTTACCGTCGTTGCCGGACGTATTGCATCCGGTGTTGCAAAGGTTATATGCCAGCCGTGGTATTACCCACGCCAATGAACTGGAGCGCGGTGCCGCCGGTTTACTGCCTTTCAGTGCGTTAAAAGGCATTGAACAAGCCGTTAGCTTGCTAATTGACGCGCTGCAGCAACAGCAACATCTGGTGATCGTAGGTGACTTTGATGCAGACGGCGCTACCAGCACCGCGGTATTAATGAGCGGGCTGCGGGCTTTTGGTTTTAAGTTTGTCGATTATCTGGTGCCCAACCGTTTTGAATACGGTTACGGCTTAACACCGCCGATGGCTGAGCTGGCTGTAGCGCAGGGCGCTGAGCTTATTGTTACCGTTGATAACGGTATCTCGGCTATAGAGGGTGTGGCACTGGCAAAAAAAGCCGGCGTTAAGGTTCTGGTTACTGATCATCACCTGGCCGGCAATGAGCTGCCGGATGCCGATGCAATAGTTAACCCGAATCAGCCGGGCTGCACTTTTCCCAGCAAGGCGCTGGCCGGCGTGGGCGTAGCCTTTTACTTATTGCTGGCGCTGCGCGCCGCACTGCGTCAGCAACAATATTTTACCCGGCGCCAACTGGCTGAACCCAATTTAGCCGAACTGCTGGATTTAGTCGCACTGGGCACCGTAGCCGACGTGGTGCCGCTGGACAGCAACAACCGCATTTTAGTGCACCAGGGCCTGATGCGCATTCGCAGTGGCAAATGCCGGCCCGGTATTCAGGCGCTGATTGACGTGGCCAACCGCACGGCGGCGAAACTGACCGCCAGCGACTTTGGTTTTGCCCTGGCACCAAGGTTAAATGCCGCCGGCCGGCTGGACGATATGTCGCTGGGCATAAGCTGTTTGTTGGCACCGCAGTTGGGCTTAGCGCGGCAGTATGCGGCTGAGCTGGACAGCCTGAACGTAGAGCGCCGCGCCATAGAGCAAAGTATGCAACTGGAGGCGCAGGCATTTTTAAGCCAGTTGTCGTTTGATGGCAACGCGCTGCCGGAATGTCTGTGTTTATACCGGCATGACTGGCATCAGGGCGTAATTGGTATTCTGGCCGGGCGGATCAAAGAGCAGTTTAACCGCCCGACCATAGTGTTTGCCCAGGGCGATGACGGTGAGCTGAAAGGTTCAGCGCGCTCTATCGCCGGCTTACATATCCGCGACTTGCTGGAAGAAATTTCCAGCCAATACCCGGGTTTAATTAAAAAGTTCGGCGGCCATGCCATGGCGGCCGGTTTAACCATCAGCGCCGAGCGGCTTGACACCTTTAAGCTGGCACTGAGTCTAACGGCGAAAAAACATTTAACGCCGGAGCAGCTTACCGCCGTGATCTACAGCGACGGCGAGTTGCCGGCAGATTGCTTTGATATTGGCTTTGCGCAGTTGCTGCAAAATGCCGGCCCCTGGGGCCAGGCCTTTCCCGAGCCGGTGTTTGACGGTGAATTCAGCCTGATCAGCCAAAAAATGCTGGCCGACCGCCATTTAAAGATGCTGCTGCAAGCCCCGGACGGTAAGCTGGTAGATGCAATTTGGTTTAATGCCGATAACAAAACCTGGCCGGACGTCAATGTGCAAAAAGTGCAGTTGGCGTATCAGCTGGATATTAACGAGTACCGTGACAAGCAAAGTTTGCAGTTAATTGTGCGGCATATGAGCGCCGTTTAACCGGTTAAAGCAAAAGCCTTGCTGTAAAGCCCGGGCCCTGCTAAACCTTAAGTTGTAGATAAGGAAATTGCGCAGGGCGTAGTAATGGACTCCACTTCAGCTGCAACGCAAACCTCTGCTGCTACTGCGCGGCAGGGCCAGCAATTGCTCGCACTTCAGGCCAAAATACTGGCCTCGCCGTTGTTGTTTTCCAGTGACACCAACCTGGCATGGCAATTTCTTACTAAACAAATCAGCAAGGCATTGTACGCCGACCGCGTTAGTATTTGGCTGTTTAGTCAAAGCGATATGCTGCAGTGCATCGATTTATACCAGTACCAGCTTAACAGCCACAGCAGCGGCGTGTGTTTGCAGCGCAGTAACTACCCGAAATACTTCAGCGCCTTACAGCAACATGCGCTGATCGCCGCGCCGGATGCGGCCAGCCATCCGGCGACGGCAGAGTTTAAAGACGGCTATTTGCAGGGCGCCGGTATCCGTTCAATGTTAGATGCTGTTATTCAGTCTGAACACGGGCTTGGCGGCGTGATCTGTGTCGAACAGGTGAGTAGCCGGCGCAGCTGGTCGGTGGATGAGCAACATTTTATCGCCGCTATGGCGTCGATGGCCAGTACGGTGCATACCTTTAGCCGGCACTTGCAGTTGCAGCACGAATACCAGTTGGTGCTGGAACGTCAGGACATGGCCAGCCGTAATGCCCGCATCGGCTTTTGGGAGGCCAATGTCAGCAATGGCGAACTGTGGTGGTCGCCAATGGTGTATGACATCTTTGGCGTTGACCCACAGCAGTTCTCCCCCAGCGTTGGGGTGTTTTATCAGTTGATACATCCGGATGACAGAGAACTGGTGCGGCTGAGTGAGCAACAAGCGCAGCAGCATGGTGAGCACAATGTAGTGCATCGTATAGTGCTGCCGGATGGTCGCTTGCGTTGGGTACATGAAGTGGCAAAGTGGACTACGCCGCAGGGCAGCGCACCCGCGCGGCTGATAGGCTCAGTGCAAGATGTTACTCAGCAGCAGCAAACCAGTGGCGAGCTGCAGCAGTTCTTTTTACTGTCACGCGATATTCTCTGTATTGCCAACCAGCAGAATTATTTTGAACGGGTTAACACTGCTTTTAGCCGGATAACCGGGTATAGCGAGGCTGAATTGTTAAGCCGGCCTTTTACGGACTTTATCCATCCGGAGGATCTAATCAGTACCGATGTCGAAGTGGCAGAGCAACAACAAGGCAGAGTAACGTCCGGCTTTTGTAACCGCTACCGGCATAAAGATGGCCATTATGTCACCTTGCAGTGGTCTTCTGTGCTCGACCCTGTCACCGGCAAGTTATATGCCTCGGCACAGGATATTACCGAACGTATCCAGTTGGAACGGATAAAAAATGAGTTTGTCTCTACAGTAAGTCATGAGCTGCGTACGCCTTTAACGTCGATTAACGGTGCTTTAGCACTGGTCAATTCCGGCTGTGTCGGCAAGCTGCCTGCTCAGGCAGCGCAGTTGCTACAACTGGCCAACAATAACTGCCGACGCCTTACCAGTTTGATAGACGATTTACTTGATATCGAAAAGTTATCTGCCGGTATGATGCAAATTGTGCTGCAACCGCAAGCGGCGTTGACGCTGGTGCAGCAGAGTGTGGTTGATAACAGTCAGTACGGTCGCGACAGGAATATTCAGCTACAACTGCAAAACACCGGTTGTGATGAGCAACTGTTAATTAATGTCGACAGTCTGCGTTTTGCTCAGGTTATGGCCAACTTATTGTCTAATGCTATTAAGTTTTCACCCGATGCCGCTACCGTGCTGGTAAAGATTGAGCAGCATCAGCAGCAGGTGCGGATCAGTGTTACCGACACAGGGCCCGGAATAGCTGAAGCATTTAAAGCTTCAATTTTCCAGCGTTTTTCTCAAGCTGACAGCAGCGATACGCGGCAAAAAGGCGGTACCGGCCTTGGGCTGGCATTATCAAAACAACTGACAGAATCAATGCACGGCAGTATAGGTTTTAGCTCCAACGCTGGTGCCGGCGCCTGCTTTTATGTCGATTTTCCGCTTTGGTCAGGCAAAGCGGCAGCAGGTGCCTGAGGCAAACTAAACCAGAACAGGCTGCCGCCATCTTCAGCCGCGCGGTAGCCTACCTCGCCACCCAAGCGGGTGACAATGCGTTTTACAATAGATAAACCCAAACCATGGCCATCGGCACTTTGCGGTGAAAAACGCTGGAAGGTGCTGAACAGTCCGGCTTGCTGTTGAGTACTGAGCACACGGCCGTTATCGCGGATCCAGCATATCACCATAGCATCCGGCGTAATGTCGGCACCCAACTGTATAACCGGCGGCCGGCCGCCGTATTTAATAGCATTCGACAGATAGTTTACCCAAACTTCTTCTATCCATTGTGGATAACCAATTGCGGTCGGCCAACTGTCGGGCACTTCGATAGCGGCCTGATGCTGATGGGCAAAATCCTCTAAGCGCTGCAGCGCATTGCTGACCAATAGCGCCATATCCAGCGGCTGCAGCGCCACGTTTTGCTGTTCACGCATGCTGGCTAATAACAGCAGGGCGTTGATAATGTCATTCATTTTACGTGAGGTGTTATTAATGGTGGTCAGGGCGGCTTGTTTTTGCTCAGCTGACAACTCGATAAAAGTGGCATTGAGCAAACGGCTCATGCCGATCAGGCTGGTTAACGGGTGTTTTAAGTCATGTGCTACGGTATGGGCGTAGGCGTCGAGCTCTTCATTTTGTTTGGCTAACTCGGCCGATTGTTGTTGCAGCAAGCTGTTTTTAAGTTGTAAATCCGTGGTGCGCAGCGCCACCTGCTGTTCTAACTGAGCAGTGTTGTTATTCAGTTGCTGCTCTATTTCATTGCGTCTGAGCAATTCATGTTTAATGCGCTGTTGCAGCCGGTTAATGGCGTCAACCACCTGGTCCAGTTCGTCGTGCCGCACCGGCCGTTGTAGTTGCAATGGTTGCTCCAGCCGGTTCAAATCCAAATGGCTGGCAAACTGTGCCATAGCGCGCAGATGGCGGCTGACCGCAAAACGAAAAATCAGCAGCATCAGCACTGCGCTGAGCAATAGGGCGCTGACCGTAACCAGGGCAATATCGCGACTTTGCCGCCATAAATGCTGTTGAATGCCATCAGCCATTAACTGCACTTGCAAGGTACCGACCGGATGTTGTTCACCATCAATTTGATAGTGCACCGGGTAGTGCTTACTGACCAGGGCGTCGCTGAACTGCGGATGCTGCCGGCTATGCTGCTGTTGCAGTTCATCTGTCAGGTTAACAGCGCCGACATGTTCTAAGCGTGCAATACCATCCAGCAAGGTATTAATACGATGGATATCCACTTCCCACAGGCCGGCGGCCAGGCTTGGCAGGTAGCTTTTTTCAATATTGTCAAACTGCTGCTGCGCGGTCGCAATTTCATAGCGATAGACACTGTAGCTTAAAGCGGCTGTCAACAAAATCGACAGCAGCAAAGCTGCCAGTACCATAGTGATAACCACCCGGGTTGCCAGATGCCGGCGCAGCGGTTGAGAGGGCAAGCTGTAGGGCATTAGTATCCAAGCTCCGGGTTAAACCACAGGCTACTGTCCTGCAACGGCGTATCAGGGTGCAAAAACGGATTATTAAGCCGGATAACGCGGCGTTCGGTTAGCTCTGCCTGTGCAATCGCGTCGGCGAAATGCTGCAGAAATAACTGTTGCATGCTGCCGTCATGCATTGCTAAACGTAAACCTTGTTCAATCGCCTGTGCCAGTTGTGGTCGGTTGGGATTAACAAAATAATACAGCGGTGCCGGGTAATACAGCACCAGGTTATCTGCGATAGCTAACTGGTCGCCGGCTTTGGCTTGCAATTCAGACTGTATTTCGCTGAGTGACCTGGGGAAATAATCTGCCCGACCCAGCTGCAGCATGGCAAACATGCCGGCATAATGCGTACTTGGTATAACATTAAACTGATTATGTTGCAGTATTGGCAGATCCGGCCAATCGTGGCCCTGGATGGCGCGTAAAGGCTTTAATTGTTCTACCGCGGCAATGTCAGCAAAACGGGCTTTATCTTGCTGGCGGATCAGCAGCAAACGCCAGCCCAATAAACCGCGGTCTATCGGGATCCGCACCGGCAGCAGATTTTGTTCACGTTCGGCTGAGGCAAAAGTCCACACCACATCCATACCATTACCGCTTTCCAACTGCCGTAAAGTACGCCACTGCGCCTGGTCACGTTTACTTGGCACCGGCAGATAATGGCTGCCGGACTTTTCCAGCGCCAAATGCAGCAAGGCTATCGGATAATGGCCGCGCGGGTCGTCCAGCATAGTAGCAGGCCAGGAATAGATCACCGGCTCGGCTATGCAGCGTAAGGCGCTAAGCAGCAATAGCAATAACAGATACTTCTGCACGGCGAGGTAAGAGAGCAAGATACAGATCCCCTGCAGGGCTTTTGTCACACAGCATAGCGGCTTAACTCTGTTACGGGCAAGTTAGCCGTGGCAAATTGCAACGGAATTTAAGCCGCCGGAAAAATCCGCAACAGATGGCTGCACTGCCAGCGATAAATTTGCTACAATCCACGCCTGTTTTTTTTCCGCTATTCAAGGTTACCGAGCACAGCATGTTTGAAGTTAATCCGGTGTACAACAGCATTAAAGATCTTACTGAACGCACGAATGTGCTTCGGGGGTATCTTTGACTACGATGGCAAAAAAGAACGCTTAGAAGAAGTCTCGCGCGAGCTGGAAGATTCAGCTATCTGGAATACGCCGGATAAAGCCCAGGCGCTGGGTAAAGAGCGTTCAGCACTGGAGCAGGTGGTAGGCACCATCGACAAGCTGGACCGCGGCCTGGAAGACGTTGCCGGCCTGGTAGAGCTGGCAGTTGAGGCTGACGATGAAGACACCTTCGAAGAAGCCAAAGCGGAGCTGGCCGATTTAGACAAACAGCTGAGCCTGTTGGAATTTCGCCGTATGTTCTCCGGTAAAAATGATCAGAACCACTGCTATCTGGATATTCAATCCGGCTCGGGTGGTACTGAAGCCCAGGATTGGGCCAGCATTTTAATGCGTATGTACCTGCGCTGGGGGGAAGATAAAGGCTTCAAACCCGAGTTGTACGAAGTAACCGACGGCGATGTGGCCGGCATTAAAGGCTGTACCATTAAATTTAGCGGCGAATATGCCTACGGCTGGTTGCGCACCGAAACCGGCGTACATCGCCTGGTACGTAAAAGCCCGTTCGATTCCGGTAACCGCCGCCATACCTCGTTTGCTTCAGTGTTTGTCTCGCCGGAAATTGACGATGATATCGAAATTGATATTAACCCGGCCGATTTACGTATCGACACTTACCGTGCCTCAGGTGCCGGTGGTCAGCACGTAAACCGGACCGATTCTGCCGTGCGTATTACTCACTTACCCACCAATATAGTGGTGCAGTGTCAGAATGATCGCTCGCAGCATAAAAACCGCGACAATGCCTATAAGCAACTGCGCGCCAAGTTGTACGAGTTTGAACTGCAAAAGCAAAATGCCGAGAAGCAAGCGCTGGAAGATACCAAGTCGGATATCGGTTGGGGCAGCCAAATCCGCTCTTATGTGCTGGATGACTCGCGCATAAAAGATTTACGTACCGGCATCGAAACACGCAACACCCAGGCGGTGTTAGACGGCGATCTGGACAAATTTATTGAAGCCAGCTTAAAAGCCGGCCTGTAATGTTTACTTTAACTTTCTCTCTCAATCAGGAAACGCACTATGTCTGACCAACAGCAACCACAAGAAGAAATTCAGGACGTAAATAAACTGATTGCTGAGCGCAAACATAAGCTGGCTGCACTGCGTGAAGATGGCTTTATGTTTCCGAACGATTTTCGCCGTGACAGCATCTCCAGCGAGGTGATTGCCAAATACGATCACTTAACTAAAGAAGAGCTCGAAGCAGAAAAGATCACCGTAAGCCTGGGCGGCCGTATTATGACGCGCCGTATTATGGGTAAAGCCAGCTTTACCACTATTGCCGATATGGGCGGCAAAATTCAGCTGTATGTCGCGCGCGACAGCCTGGCAGAAGGCGTGTACAACGACCAGTTTAAAAAATGGGATTTGGGCGACATTATCGGTGCTACCGGGCACTTATTTAAAACCCAGACCGGCGAATTAACGGTATGGCTAAGCGACATTCGCCTGCTAACCAAGGCACTGCGGCCGCTGCCGGATAAATTCCACGGCTTAACTGATAACGAAGCGCGTTACCGCCAGCGTTACCTGGACCTTATTTCCAACGAGCAGTCACGCCACACCTTTTTAGTGCGCAGTAAAACCGTGGCTTATATCCGTCGCTTTTTTAACGACGAAGGCTTTTTAGAAGTAGAAACGCCAATGCTGCAGGCGATACCAGGCGGCGCTTCAGCACGGCCGTTTGAAACGCACCATAATGCATTGGATATGCAGATGTTTTTGCGTATCGCGCCAGAGCTGTACTTAAAGCGTTTAGTGGTAGGCGGCTTTGAAAAAGTATTCGAGTTAAACCGTAACTTCCGTAATGAGGGCGTGTCTACGCGCCACAATCCGGAATTTACCATGCTGGAATTCTACTGGGCTTACGCCGATTACAACGACTTAATGGATTTAACTGAAAAGTTATTCCGTGGCCTGGCAGAACACGTGCTGGGCAGCACTGAAGTGCCGTACCAGGGCGAAGTGTTCGACTTCGGTAAGCCATTTGCACGTATGTCGGTGACTGAATCTATTCTGCACTACAACCCAACAGTGACCAAAGATCAACTGGCGACGCGTGAAGCGGTAGCAGAGCTGGCCAAGTCACTGGGTATTGAGGTAAAAGCTAACTACGGCCATGGCCGTATTTTAATGGAAGTGTTTGACGAGCTTGTAGAAACCAAGCTGCGCCATCCAACTTTTATTACCGAATACCCGGCAGAAGTGTCGCCACTGGCGCGCCGTAACGACCATAACCCGGAAATTACCGACCGCTTTGAATTCTTTATCGGCGGTCGCGAGCTGGGTAACGGCTTTAGCGAGTTAAACGATGCTGAAGACCAGGCCGAGCGCTTCCGGCATCAGGTAGCGCAAAAAGACGCCGGTGATGACGAAGCGATGTTTTACGATGAAGACTTCGTTACCGCGCTGGAGCACGGTTTACCGCCAACAGCAGGCCAGGGCATTGGTATCGACCGGCTGGTAATGCTACTGGCCGACGCCGCCTCTATCCGCGACGTTATCCTGTTCCCGCATATGCGTATTCATCACGACAAGTAAATAGCTGCAAAACTGAAAAAGCCAGACCTTGTGTCTGGCTTTTTTGTTTTTTGCGCTTAGCACCGGCAGCTTACGGCTTCAACCCCTTAGTTTGCAACAGCATAAATTGCTACAAGATAAAAATGCTTGATTTACATTCCACTAGCGAAATAGACTGATTCTAATTTTGCAACTTGCGGGATCTACAACAAACAACTCGCGGGTTTAGATCATTTGAATAAGCTGTTAGGGTTACCAGTAGATGGTCAGGATGACAATTTGAAATTTGCATTTCGTTACTCTCTAATTTCGATATTCTTGCTGCTATTTATCGGGCTTGTAAGTTGGTGGGCTGAGCTCAATGGTGTGCTTAAGGTTTCATTATTATGCTACTTGGTAATCACCTTTGTATTTTCTGTTTCAGGTTTTTGTCTGGAGCTAAGGCGGTACAAAATAAACCCTGTTAACGGCATTATGTTTAAAATTACTGCTATTGTTGGTGCCGTATTTTGTGGTGCTATTTGGGTTGCCGTTCTTTACCCATTTGCATGGTTTATCAATGCACCCTAACAATCGCCATCAAATACGCGCCCTTTGGGCGCTCGACTCGCAACAAGTTGCTCGCGTTTGTGGCGGGCGTTAGTGTTTAATATTAAAAATAGAGGTTTTCATTGAAAAAGTATATTTTTATTGTCCCTATAGCGCTTTTATCAAAAAGTGCATTCGCATACGTCGATTGCCCCAGCTCATCGGTGAAGTACATTCAGCCCGATGAAGATCGGGTATACGTTCAGTTAGAAGGCCAAAATTGGCAGCGCCTGGGTGACTATACCCAGCCTTCTATGAATGCAAAGCTATCGATAGCTTTAGCTGCCCACGCTACAGGTAAAAAGGTTAAAATTCGTTTTCCTGATGGACATGATGCTTCATGCAATACATTCAATAATAACGTAAATGCAACGATGATTCGTATTGAAAATGAGTGATGCACTAACAATAAAATCATGTCGCCGCTACGCGGCTGAGACCTCCGTTACGGCGCTTTGCGCCTTCACTCCGACCCCATATTTTGGCGTTAAAATAAATGGAGCTAAATTTTGTATAAACAACTGAAATTATTCATTATTGCATCTATTTTTACGGTGCCATTTTCAGCTTATTCTTCTGACATTATTGATACTAAAATAACTCAAGTTTTAGTTGGTCCAGAATATGGAACTAATGTGTATATCACTATTAGCCCTAAAGCGGCTGGCGTGCCTACATGTCAAGCAAGCTCGCGATATGATTATGGCTTTGATGCCTCAACAGAATCAGGAAAAATCACTTTGAGTGTAATTTTAGCTTCTTATGCAGCACAAAAAAATGTTTGGATCGGTGGAAAAGACACTTGTACTGTTAATAGTACAATTGAAGATTTAAAACACGTTGTTGCAAAGTGATTTTAACAAAACAATTAACTACGCTCCCTATGGTCGCCGGACGCTCGAAAACTCGCGCCGTTTAAGCGCGCGTTAGCATAATCTTAACTTTTTGAATCTTGTGATAGGGAGAATCTAAAAATGGCACAAAATGAATCGTCTCAAGCTTTTCGTAAGTACTTTGTCTATGGCGCGGTGTTTGGTGTAGCCGTCACCTTAATTGTTTGGTATTCATTCAGATTTTTTCAGCAATAAAGTAAGTTATGCGCGTTGCTAACAAACGCCGGCACAATGCACCGCGGCGCTTGACGCACAGCAAGTTACCCGTGTTATGTGTGCAAACATCAACGCCATGTCATGTAATTAAATGAAATATAAAAGGATGTATCTTGAAGAAGCTCGTATTAGTTTTATCGTTTATCTCAGGTTCGTTAATTGCCCAGGAAAGCACTTTTGACAGCCAATACTCTGTTGGTGTTGGTATGGGAGCTGCTTACAGTGGGTTAGGCGCAAACTTCGCTCTTTTATCGAAAACTGACATGAAGTATGTCTCAGTCGGCTGTGTTGAATATAGTTCAAGATATGGCTCAACTTGCGGCTTGGGGATCGGCTGGATAGTAACTGATCTATTTGATTCTGATTCAAATAAGCACGGCCTTGGTGTCTATGCAACCAAAGCAGGTCATGAGGTTTACGCGACCACGGAAAACTTTAATTTTAAAGAAAATGAATATTATGGTGCCGGCGTTAGTTATACCTACTTTATGAATGGGATAGATAAGCCCGGATTCAACTTCGGTATTTCTGCTCACGCAACAAATGCAAAGCATGATGAAAAAATTAATGGTTTTTTGCAGGTTGGCTATCAGTTTTAACGCAGAACATGTATGAGCCTTCCCGGAGTCGATAGGTAAAACCGCTCTTCTGGCCGCGTTAGCGGCCAGTTTGTTGTCCATCTGCAATATCGTCGCCGGGGCGCCTAATCCGGCAGCGCCGCTAATACCTTACCCACCAGCTGGTTTAGCTCGTCGCCGTTGCCAATCCAACGCGTGACCATTAATAAGTCATTTTCCTGATCGATATAAACCACATTACGGCCCGCGCCCTGAAAAGTAACGGCAGTTTCGGGGGCATTCGGTAGCGCTTTGCGGCCCGGGTTTAAAAACCAGTTAGCAAAACCGTATTCGGCATTGGCGCTGCCGCCGCTGCGCGCCTGCGCTATCCAATCTTTGCTGAGCAGTTGTTGCTCTTGCCATTTACCGTCGCGTAAAAAAAGATAGCCAAAACGAGCCAGATCCCAGGCGTTGATAAAGATACCGCCACCCCAGTGGCCGCCGCCTGATACCGATTGCACCTGCTGGCCGTCGAGTTCAATCCAACTATTGTCATAGCCATACCAGCGCCAGGTGCTTGATGCGCCAATCGGTTGCATAATCTGCTGGTTTAATACCTCAGGCAGTGGCTTGCGCCAGACATACAAGGTGGATAGCGCCAGCAGGTTTATCCGCACATCATTGTATTTGTAATGGCTGCCCGGTGTGCGCAGCGGCCGGTTGGGCCAGTCAGCAGGTGTTTTGCCCTCCGGCCGGTCGGCCCAATCGGGTTTGCCCCACAACGTGCCTTGCCAGTCACTGGTTTGCCGTAGCAAGTGCTCCCAGCGAATTTGGCTGTTGTGCTCGCCTTCATACAGGGCAGTGCCATGTGGCATATAAGGGCCAACCTTATCCTGCAGGTTGGCAATCAGGCCATGTTGCCAGGCTAAACCGGTGATAGTCGTTAAAAAGGTTTTGGCAATACTGTGCGTCATATCCACACTGTCGACATCACCCCAGCGGGCGATCACTTTACCTTTATACACTATCAGGCCATTGGCCGCGGCGCGCACGCCCATTGGGCCGATTATCTGATCATAGGGCTCTTTCGCACCAAAGGTGGTGGCCTGCACTATGGCCTGGTCTTTTGACGCCGGGTTTTCGCTGGCGATAGCATAGTCAACGGCCGCGGCCAGTTTTTCAGTATCCACCTTTAATGCCTGCGGGCTGGCCACAGCCCAGTCGCCACGTGGCGGGTAGTAGGTTTGCGCGGATAAGGGCAGCGCCAAAAACGCCAGTAGTAAGCTAAAAGAACAACGCACAGTAAGCTCCTGTTTGATAACACCGCAACAGCCATAGTGGCCCTGCATTAATTTTCGCTGTTTACTGCAAGCCACGGGTTACTGTAAGCCGGGTTGGTAATAAACTGCTCGTCGCTCAGGCTATGTAAAAACGCCAGCAGTGCCTGTTTCTCTTCAGCTGTTAGCTCAAAGCCGCGCACAAAGCCACTTTTGCCCGGGTGCTGCCGGCCATCGCTGGTTTCGCCGTTTAGCTGGCTGACTAAACCGCCGGCGGCGTAAAAATTAACCACGTCGTCTAATGTCGCCAGGCTGCCATCGTGCATATAGGGGGCAGTGTAAGCGACATTTCTTAGCGTCGGCGCGCGAAAACGGCCATCGTCTGCCGGGTTTAAGCTTAGCTCGCTTAAACCGGTATCGTGCTGCGGATAGCCTTTGTCGGCTAAATCTGCCCGGCTGACATAATACAAGCCGGTGTTATGAAATGGCCGCCGGTCGAGCGGCTGGCGCTGGTGGCTGGTCGCCTGGGTAAAGTTAAAGCCGCCATGACAGTGATGGCATTCCAGTTTTTCTGAGAAGAACAAATTCAGCCCAAGTAATTCTTGCTCAGTAAGGGCACTGTCATCCTGCTGGTAGGCGTAGCGGTCGAAACGCGAGTTAAACGACAATAAGCTGCGGCTAAAACTGGCTAAAGCAGCTGTTACACGGTGAAAGTCAGGCTGACTGTCGCCAAAGGCGGCAGTGAACAGCGCAGGGTAGGGCGCCCGGGTTAAACGGGCTAAAATCTGTTGTTCGTGGCCGCCGGCGCCGAGCTCAACCGGGTTGTCACCAAACAGTGGAATAAGCAACTGGCTTTCAATATGCGTCAGGCCATCGTGCGCCCAGGTCAAAGTGTTGTTATAAGCGATATTTACCAGCGCTGAGGCATTACGCCGGTGTGCCTGACCGCTGCTACCAACCGACACCTTAAGCGGCTGAGCAAACGCATATTGTTGCTGGTGGCAACCGGCACAGCTTTGCTGCTGATTGGCGGATAACGCCGTGTCATAAAACAGATAGCGACCCAGTTCAACCTTTGCCGCCGACATGGGGTTATCAACCGGCACTACCGGTAGTGGAAAGCCCTCAGGTAACGGCCACTGATAGGCCGGCCGGGGGTCGCTGCAGCCGGCCAGCATAACCAGCAGCAACACCATGGCGCACCTCATTGCACACTCCAGCCCTGCGGCCTGGCGCCTATACCCAGGCGTGGCAGCAGGGTTTGGCAGCTTAAGCGGTTAGGATCTGACATACAATGGTTGTCGGCACTGAGGTATACCCCTGTCAGTATCGGCGCTAAATCCAGTACAAGTTGCTGTCCGGGTAGATAATCCAGGTTTATAGCTACGCGGTTAGGGTTGTTGCAACCTGCTTCCGGTGCGCGCATCGGGCTGGCCGAGCGGCAACCGGTCGCGCCCAGATGCAATGACCACTGCTGGCCCGGTTGGGCAGTGCTGTGTATGTCCAGTCGCAAATATTTATAACCCTGCTGCCAGCTCCAGAACATATCACTTTGATTAAGCGGCGCTGCCGCGCGCAGCGGATCCTGATGATTTAACGCTGCCGGTACGCCAAGTGTAAAACTCAGCTGGCCGGCAGTAAGTGGCTTGGCAAACTGCAACTGCCAATTATCGGCACCATCACATACCGTGCCCAGCAGAGCAATATCGGCTTGCTGGTGCAACGCCGCTGTATCCAGCGGCAGTGGCATATTATTCAGGCGAAAATCGCTGACATAGAGCTGAAATTGCTGCAGCTGCCATGCTTTTTCAGTAAGGCTAAAGGCTGTGTCACAGCTCACCGGCTTAGCGTTGACACGCAATTGCAACGTTAAGGTTGATGTGGTGCCGGGCGCCGGGTTACATCCGGTCAAAATACACGACAGCAAAAGCAGGCCAGCTCGTAACATGAATATACGCTTGCATAGTAAATACATTAAGGCTAACAATACCGTAGTTTGCAAAACTGGTCGACGGACAAGGTAGCCATAATGCTTAAACAGTTTACCGTTGCTGGCTTAACGCTGGTTCTGCTTGCCTTACCCATACCGGTGTTGGCCCATGCTGAACATGACAAAGCCCGTTTTGTCGCTACCGATGGCAAAGATGTTGGCCGTTGTGATCAGCCACTGCGGCCTTGCCAAACTATTGCCTATGCTGTTAAACAGGCCAATAAAGGCGATAAAGTGTTGGTCGCCGCCGGCCATTACCCATTAACCGATGAAGAACAGCTGTTTTACCTCAGTAGTGAAATTGTGCCGGTGCTGGGCGGTTACAGCCGGTTTGATCATTATCAGCTGCAGGCACCAGAGTTAAACCGCACCACGCTAAGTGGTGTGCCCCCACCATTGCAGGCCGCGCTGGAGCCGCGTGGTTTTTACAGCCTGCGCGACGGCAAAGCGCGTTTTTCTGCTGCTTTACAACAACGGCTGGCGCAACATCAGAGCCTGAGTCAATCACAGCCGGCCCGGTCTTGCGTTGACGGCAAAGCCGGCAACTTTAGCTGCCACAATATCGATTTGGTGGCACATATGGCATTGACTGAGTTTAGCTCGCAGCCTGCGTCAGCCAGCGATATCTGGGGCCATGTCGATTTAAACAACGGTACAGAATATGCGCTTATCGGTTTGCGCAACGGTACTGCTGTGGTTAGTCTGGCCGATCCGCAAAAACCGCTTGAGGTCGGCACCATAGCCGGCAGCAGCACGACCTGGCGCGATATTAAGGTATACCAGTATTTTGATACCACGCTGCGGCGCTGGCAGGCCTATGCTTATGTGTCGTCTGAAGGCGGCGATGGTATTCAGATTATTGATTTAACCCGGCTTCCCGATACAGTATCGCTGGCCGCGACCTACAGCGGCGTAGTATCAAGCCACAATGTGTTTATTGGCGGAGTTGACTACAGCTCCAACAGCGCTAACAGTGCGGCAGCACCGCTGCTGTATCTGGCCGGGCAAAATACCCGGCGCGGTGCTGTGACGGCATTATCGTTGGCTAACCCGACGGCACTTAGCCCGCTATGGCAGCAAGACACTGCGGTGGCGGCCGATTACAGCCACGATGTGGCGATGATGCAAATTTCGGATGGCCGTGCCGCCAGCGATTGCCAGCTCAGCCCTTGCCAGGTGTTGTTTGATTTTAATGAACAGGATATCCGCTTGTGGGATGCTTCTGTGGCCGCCGCACCGGCCAGACTTGCGCAATTTAGTTATGATCAAACCGGTTATGTGCATTCCGGTTGGAGCAGCGAAGATAACCGCTATTTATTTGTACACGATGAGCTCGATGAAACCAGCTTTAGTTTAAATACCACACTGAGGATCTATGCGCTGGATGATCTACGTAACCCCGTGCTGCAGCCGGTGTGGCGCGGACCAACGCCAGCGATAGATCACAATGGCTTTGTCCGCGGCAATCGCTACTACATGTCAAACTATCAGCGCGGTTTAACGGTGCTGGATATCAGCAACCCGGCGGCGCCGGTTGAAGCCGGCTTTTTTGATACGTTTTTACCGTCCGACGGTGCAGCTTTTAACGGCATGTGGGGCGCCTATCCTTACTTACCCTCAGGGCTGATCCTGGGCAGCGATATTAATTCCGGCCTGTATATTCTGGCCGACAACAGCAAAGCTGTCGCCGCCGGCTCGCTGTCATTTGCCGGCGATGCAGTAACCGTTGCGCCAGGTGCGGTTGCGCAAGTTACAGTGCAGCGCCCGCAAGGCAGTGGTGCGGTTAGCGTGGCCTACCAAACGTTTTCCGGCAGTGCGGTGCAGGGCATCGACTATGAACCAACAACGGGCCGCTTAAGCTGGGCCGCTACTGATAACAGCGACAAAACTCTTACAGTAACCACGCTGGACAGCGGAGAAACAGGGCGGCGCACCTTGTTTGTCAGGCTATATGATGTGCAGGGCGGCGCTACACTGACCGCCCCCGCCATGACAACTGTCGCATTTGGCACAGAGCCGGCGCGATCTGGCAGCCTTAGCTTGGTGCAAACCAGTGTTCAGGCGGTAGAAGGCAGCAGCGTGCAATTAGATGTGCAGCGCCAGGGAGGCAGCGACGGTGCTATAGCCATTGACTATATTTTGCAAAGCGGCAGCGCCACTGTCGGCGATGATGTAGTTGATAACAGCGGCCGGTTAAGCTGGGCTGATGCCGACAGCAGCGATAAAACTATTACGCTGACCCTGATTGACGACAGCCTGGAAGAGGAGGATGAAAGCTTTAGCCTGCAGTTAGTCAGTGTTGATGGCAGTGTGCCGGGGGTTAATAGCAGTGCACAGCTAACCATATTAGACGATGAACGCAATACCGCGCCGGTGGTGAGCGCCGGTGAAGACCGTCAGGTAAATGCCGGCCAAAGCGTAACGCTAACGGCGACCGCAGAGGATGCAGAAAACGACAGCATCCGCTATCAATGGCTGCAGCTTAGTGGTGTCGCTGTCAGCCTGCAAAATGCCACCAGTGCCAACGTATCTTTTGTGGCGCCGGCCGGCAGCGCCAACCTGGTGTTGCAGGTAACTGCCACTGACAGTCGTGGCTCCGGCAGCAGCGACGACGTAGCGGTAGCGGTAATATCCGTGCCGCCAGCGAATAACAACGCCGGTAGCTCAGGCGGTGGCAGTAGTTCAGCCTTTATTCTGCTGTTGCTGGCCCTGCTATGGCGGAGCCGCGTTAAGTTGAATAGCCAATATAAGCCGGGTGCCGCTCCGGTGTGTACCCTGTAAAGATTACTGCTTGCGGGTAACTTCTACAGTTTGCTTAAGTGGATTTTAGTTTGCTAATCAAGCACTTTTATAATAAGTATCTGTTTTCATTATTTTATTCTATACTGGTATAGCCATTGCATTAACCTTATTGGCATATGGCAGCATTTTGCTGCTTTCATCGTGTTAACCAAGGAGACATATTATGGCTACTTCTCAGAGTTCAACCAGTCAGACTAACAGTACAGCCAACGGCGGGTTAAATTCGCCGGTAACAGCGAAAGCCAGCGAAGCCGCACACCATGCTGTGGATGCCATGGCGGAAAAAGCCGCGACAGCAGAAGATACACTGCGCAAAACCGCTGCCAGCTCGCAAGAAACTCTGGCACACAAGCAGGAAGAAATTAAGCAGCAGCTGCAAAGTACCTACAGCAAAAGTCGTGAATTTGCCGCACAAAACCCGCTGGCGGCAGCCGGTATTGCCTTTGCTGCCGGTATCCTGGTCAGCACCTTATTGCGTCGCCGTTAAGGCTGTTGTATGCAAAATAGGGAAGGAGCTGAAGCCGCTGCTGAGCCACAAACAGCTCAGCAGCAAACTACTGCAAAAAAGCCGATGGCAGAGCAAGCGCTGGACCAGCTGTCAGAGCTGGCAGCGCTAAGCTGGTCTGTATCTGAGCATTACACTGAACAGCTTAAACTTACCGGACAAACTGCTAAAGCAGAATGGCAACTTACCGGCCGCAGCTTAACCGTAGCCGCTGCCCTGGTGGTAAGTTTTGGTGCCGGGCTTATTTTGCTCTGGGGCAGTATTTTGCTGCTACTGGGCTATTTGCTGTTTCAGGCAACCGGCTCGGTGATTATTGCAGCTATAGCCATCTTGCTATTACAGTCGGCACTGCTGCTGTGGTGTTGGCGCAGTTTGGGCCATGTGTTGTCACAGGTTGGCTTTAGTGAAACCTGGCAGCAATTACGCCGCGTGCTGTTTGCCAAAGAGTCGCCAGCTAAACAAAAGAATCACGGAGACAATCATGCTGATAGATAAATTATTGCGCCGGCAACGGCTGCAAGTAGCACAATTGGCAGAGCAGGGGCGGCAGCGGCAAAAACTGTTACAGGCAGAAACCTGGTTACTGCGCCAGCGTGTCGGCGCTTTTATCGGCTCTGCGCCTGGTTTAATGCTCAGCTTCAGCGCCGGTGTGGTGTTTCAAATGCGGCATAACACTACCGTGAAAACCTTGCGTACTATGGTTGGGCTGCGCTGGTTAAGGTGGGTATTTTAACCGGCGTTTAGCCCTGTTGCTGTGGCGCGTTCAGCGCCGTTCCTCCGCTTTATCCTCATAGTTAGTCTGCATTCCCACTATTGCTATCGTCATTGTTATTGCCTTTATCTCATATAACCATTTGAAATTAATCAGTTTATTTTACGCGCACATTTATCTTCGCAGATAACTTGCTTTTATACTGTGCGGCGCCTAGTATGTTGCTGTGTGTTGCACAGTATGCGGTGCACAGTATAGGAAGCAAAGGTTATGACAACTGCACAACTGGATAAAATGCGTTTAGAGCTGCGCCGTGGCGTGCTGGTGCTGGCAGTGCTGGCATCATTAAAGCAGCCGCATTACGGCTATTCACTGCGCAAACAACTGCAGGACGGTGGCATCGATATCGATGAAGGCACCCTGTACCCGTTGATCCGGCGTTTAGCCGAGCAAGGGTTACTCGACAGCGAATGGCAGCAGGGCGAAGGTCGTGAGCGGCGCTATTACCAACTGTCAGAGCTGGGTGTAGAACTGCTTAGCCAGCTAACAGACGAATGGCAACATCTTAACAGTGCGCTTGGCAGCTTACTGGGCACTGCATCACAGGAGATTAAATAATGGAATTAGTAAAACGTTATGTTGCCGCAGTGCAGCGTGAGTTACCTGAAGAAAAACGCGATGAAATTGGCCGCGAGCTTACTGCCAATATTATGGATCAACTGGATGCGCTGGCAGAGCAACAGGGCGCATTAACGCAAGCGGATATTGCCGCCGTACTGAAGCTGATGGGCCATCCGCGCACGGTAGCCCGGCAATTTGTGCCGGTGCAGCCGCTGATTAATGCCAGCTATATGCCTTTGTATAAAAACACCTTATTTATGGTGCTGGGTGTTTTATTTGTATTGCATATGGTTGACGTAACTACGGGGTGGTTAAGCACTGCAGACATGGGCCTGATCAGTTATGTGTTAGTTCTGTTGGGTGGTTTTATTGATGAAGCTTGTTTTGGTTTTACCTCTATTACGCTGGCGTTTTGGTTGATGTCGCGCCAACAGCCAGCGGCCAATACCAATTGTAGCGCAAACTGGCAGCCGGAAAATTTGCCGCTTGCCGGGCCGGGCTGGCAACATATAGCGCTGCAGGATATTTTTACCGATTTAGCCAGCTACATTTTTCTCCTGGTGGTTATTTGGTACCCACTGTGGCAATCGGCAGAGCAGCTGGCGCAGGGCAGCTTATTCCTCAGCAGTAATGCCAGGTTGATCCTGCAATACAGCACGCCGCTTATTGTATTGGGTATAGTGCATTCATTATGGCAATTACAACAGCGGCTGTGGAGTCGTAGCATGCTGGCTACGCATGTGCTGCTCAATGCTGCTATTGCCGCTATAGCGCTATATCTGGCCAGTAGCTCGCCACTGCTACAGCTTACTGCAGAGCGCTGGTATGGTGTGTTTAACTTACAGCAATTAGAGCGTAGTGCTATGATAACTTTAGTGATTATTGCACTGTTTCCAGCTTGGGAAGCGCTGCGCGATACATTGCGCCTACGCAAACTGCGCTAAAACGCAGCACACTGTTACGACGTACTAAGCCGCCTGATTGCTGCAGGCGGCTGGAGCGGGTGGCGGGAATCGAACCCGTGTCTAAAGCTTGGGAAGCTTTCGTTCTACCATTGAACTACACCCGCAGTGTTGAACCGCGCAGACAAGAGCCGCTAAATTAAAGCGCGCCTCTGCGTCTGTCAATGGCTAAGCGCGGTTCGATGCAGGTATTTTTACCGTTCGCTATGGTTTGATAAATTCCTGTTTCGGCCTGAAAAAAGCACTTTTACAGGCCCTTTAATTGCTCTGTTAAGCGATCTATCTCAACGTCTATAGCCCGAACATCAGTGTCGTACTGGGCGGCTACAGCGGCCATTTCTTCAGACAGGCTTTCGTTCCTGGCTGAGCCGGCAAGGTTATTGGCGGAATAGCGTTTTGCGTATTTCAGCTGTTCCATCTTATTATCGCGCTCTGTCAGCTTGCCGGCCTTATCAGATTTAAGCCGGTTAATGGTGATACGCATATCACGCTTTTTTACCGATTCGCTTAGTCTGTTCAGGGTTGCGGCTGCTTCTGCAGAGGCCAGGCTTGCAGTTTGCTGTTGTAATGCTGCAGTTTCTTCTCTTGTATAATCAGTAACCTGAACATCTTCACTGCAGGGAATTTGGCTGTAAGTGACTACCCCGTTTTTCTCACATTTGTAGACGTTAGCTGATGCGAAAAGCGGAAGCAGCAGTAGCAGAGTTAATAACGTTTTCATTTGAAGACCTCTATATTCCTGTTACGGGTAATAATAGATAATCGCAGACTAAATTGCATGCCAAATTTTTATTTGCCGTAAAGCAGATAGGTTATACTCGGGGCAATTATGTGCCACCGGGCGGAAAACCTTATATGCGTTTTACACTAAGTACACTGTTGATTTTGCTGCCTTGCATGGCAATGGCCACGCCGCAATTCAGCCAGTCTGAATGTCAGACGTTGAATGCCCAGCGGCTTGAGGTGCGTAAGCAGTTGCGCCAACCCTATAACGGCGGCCATGGCCAACAGTTGCAAAAACGCCTAAAAGAGTTGGAGCAATTACTGAAACAGCATTGCCGGCAGCCGGTTAAAGATCCACCTGCAGTACCGGTACAGCCACCTGTTCCGGCTCCGGTTCAGCCGGCTCCTGCAGCTGCTCAGCTGCAGCAGGGGTTACCGTAAAGCGGACCAGGCCGATTAGCTGTTCTGACTCTGTTACCACTTTTACCTGCCATTTGCCCACAGCGTTGGCCGGGAAATTTTGTTTACGGCTCCAGGCGCGATAGCCGCTGGCACGGCCGCCGCTGATATCCAGCTTTATCCGATCTACCTCTTTGCCGTTGTGCAACCAGACATGAAAAATATGCTCGTGCAAGCCACGCGGTGCCTTTACGGCAGTAAAGCTGAATAAGCCCAAATGATGCAAGGCGCTTTCGTCCAGTTGGTGAATGCTGCGGCCGGGTTTACGTTGTTCGTAATCGACATCGTGCGACAGCGTGATAGCGTTAAGACGCAGCGCTGCCGGTGGCACCCAGCTACGCAACTGCCATAAGCCGGCACTGAGCGCACTGAGCAACAATAACAGCAGCGGTACCCGCCACCAGCGGCCACCGGGTAACAAGGCCCCTAATGCCGGCAGGCTTAGCAGCACTGCCATGGCCAGCGCGGCGGCCAGGCTTTGGCTGGTAGTAAGCTGTAGTAGCACCGGTAAGATAATGAGCAGCACCACAAATAAAGCAAAGGCATGGAACACCACAAACAGCGTGCGCTGTGGGGCCAGCTTTCTGAAGTACAACGGGTCGACCACGGACACCAGCGCGCAAAGGATCAGCAGCGCGGTAAAAACGGCCTGGCCGTGCTGCCAACTGGTAACGGCCAGAAAAAACGGTAAGGCAAAAAACAGACTTTCCTGATGTACCATTTGCAGTGCAAAACGCAGAAAATTAGGCGATATGGCGATACCAAAACGTTGTTCTACCCGCTCGCGCAGCCAGTTATCCAGCAGCAACCATAACCAGCTGAGTAATAAAAACACGGCTATCAGCTGCGCCAGTGCTTCTTTGCGCTCAACCAGAATATAACTGGCCACGCCGCTGGCGAAGGCTGCCAGCGCCAGCAAGCCGGGCCAGCGCTGCATAAATTCAATGGTTTTGTGCATCAGGTTTACAGGCGATATCATGGCGGCAACGGCTCCATACTGCCCGCAGGAGGGGCCTAAGTACAACTCAGCTTATGCGCGATAGCATAAGCTGTTTTGCGTGGCGATTACAGCACTGATTAGGCTGGCGGGCTAATTGGCCCTGCGTTACCTGCTGGCGCAGAGCTGTTGTTTACGGCTGGTTAATTAAGCCTCTGGCGGCCATTAACTGCGCGATTTCGGTCACGCTGGCCGGGTCGTCGATGGTAGAGGGTACGCTGTATTGCGCCGCATCGGCTATTTGCCGCAGCAACTTGCGCAGGATTTTACCGGAGCGGGTTTTTGGCAAGCGCTTGACGATAATGGCTTTTTTAAAACAGGCCAGGGCGCCGATTTCCTCACGCACCATCGCCACCAACTCGGCTTCCAGGATGGTTTCATCCACCGTAATGCCGTTTTTAATCAGTAGCAGCGCCAACGGTTGCTGGCCTTTTATCGGCTCGTGAATACCAATAACACAGCATTCTGCTACAGCCGGGTGATTGGCCACAATTTGCTCCATTTCGCCGGTGGATAACCGGTGCCCGGCCACATTAATCACATCATCAGTGCGGCCCATCACAAACAAATAGCCGTCATCATCGATATAGCCGCCATCGCCACTGGCGTAGTAACCATCAAAAGTATCCAGGTAACCGGCGATAAAGCGCTCATCATTACCCCAAATAGTGGTTAGGCAGCCCGGTGGCAGTGGCAGTTTAAGCGCTATATAGCCCTGTTCATTGGCGCGCAGCACCTTGCCGCTGTCATCGAGGATCTGCACATTAAAGCCCGGTACCGGTACGGTTGAAGAGCCGGGTTTGGCGCTCAGTAATTCAAGCCCTGCCGGGTTGGCGGCAATGGGCCAGCCGGTTTCGGTTTGCCACCAGTGATCAATCACCGGTTTACCCAGCTTTTGATGCACCCACTGATAGGTAGCCGGGTCTAAGCGTTCACCGGCGACAAAAATGGCACGCAGCGCCGATAAATCGTACTGTTGCAGCTGCGCCTGCGGGTCTTCTTTGCGGATAGCGCGGAACGCTGTGGGCGCGGCAAACAAAATATTCACCTTATATTGCGCACAGACCCGCCAAAACGCGCCGGCGTCGGGTGTAAATACCGGTTTGCCTTCGTACAATACGCTGGTGCAGCCGGCAATCAGCGGGCCATACACTATGTAAGAGTGGCCCACTACCCAGCCAACATCAGATGCGGCCCAAAATACATCACCCGGTTTGGCGTTGTATACCGCCTGCATGCTGTAATTCAGTGCTACGGCGTGGCCGCCGTTGTCACGTACCACGCCCTTGGGTTTGCCGGTAGTGCCGGAGGTATAGAGAATATACAGTGGATCGGTGGCTTTTACCGGCACGCAGGGCGCACTTTCGGCTTTGGCCATGGCCTGCTGCCAGTCCAGATCGCGGCCGCTTTGCATGGTTGCCTGCAACTGCGGCCGCTGATAAATAACGCAGTAATCCGGTTTATGTTGCGCTTTAACGATAGCGTCATCTAACAGTGGCTTATAGGCAATAAGTTTGCTGATTTCAATGCCGCAAGAGGCACTGACTACTACTTTGGGTTGGGCATCGTCAATGCGCAGCGCCAGCTCGTGCGCGGAAAAGCCACCAAATACTACCGAATGCACCGCACCCAAGCGTGCCACCGCCAGCATGGCAATGGCGGCTTGCGGGATCATCGGCATATAAATGACCACCCGGTCACCTTTGCCAACGCCCAGTGCTTTGAGCACCCCGGCAAAGCCGGCGACCTGGTCGCGCAGCTCGCGGTAGGAAAACTGCTGTTGGGTGTTGGTTACCGGAGAGTCGTAAATCAGCGCGGTTTGCTCACCACGGCCTTGTTCGATGTGGCTATCAAGCGCCAGATAAGCGGTATTCAGTACACCGTCGCTAAACCACTGGTAATGCTGTGCATCCACTTGCTGTAATATCTGATGCGGTGTTTTATACCAGTTTAGTTTGGCGGCCTGTTGCTGCCAGAATTGCTCAGGCGTGGTAATAGCACGCTGATATTCTGCCTGATAGGGGCTGTGAGACGTCGTTGTCATGCTTGCATCCTCGCGTCGGTAAGTGTTTACCACAATGGCATTACTGTAGCTAAAATTTGCTGTTAACGAACTTAGACTTAAGGCTAAGCCAGCGAACTTGTATCAGCGCGCTGCTTATGGTCTGATCGCGGTATTAACGTAGCAACTTACAGCGACAGCATGGCAATTCAGATTTCAAGCAACGTGATCCTTAATGACAACGAGTTGGAATGGCAGTTTATCCGCTCCAGTGGTGCCGGTGGCCAGCATGTGAATAAGGTGTCTACTGCGGCGCAGCTGATTTTTGCTATTAATGCATCCAGCTTGCCGCAGTTTTATAAAGATAAGCTGCTGGCAAAATCAGATCATCGTATTACGCAAAGCGGCAAAATTATTATTAAATGTCAGCAAAGCCGTAGTCAGGAGATGAACCGCGAGCAGGCGCTGGCGCAGTTTATTGAGCTGGTGCAATCGGCCGCCAGGGTGGCAAAAAAGCGGGTGGCGACCAAAGCAACTTATGGCAGCCAACAGCGGCGGCTGGAACATAAAAAACAGCGCGGTGCTACTAAGGCATTACGCCAGGGGAAGCCTACTGTGTAGGTTGCCTGGATCTTCGTAGCGAGAGTCGGCTTGCCCTAAGCGAACCGTTGAAGGCATGGATGCTGACAAATTCGCCTGGAGCGAATTTGAACAGCTGTGCTGGTCCGCAGGATGAACTTCATGGATGAAGTTCATAATCGAGCCTACAGGGAAGTATTCACGGCGTGTTTGCGTGGGCAAGACGACTCGACCCACGCCGCAGTAAGTCAGATTAAGCGATCACAATGCCCGTGCGCGGATGCTTTTACCTTTAATCTTGCCCTGTTGGATCAGCTGCAGCGCCAGCTTTACCGCGCTGCGTTTTACCGCAATAAAACTCCAGATATCGTGCAGCTGAATTTTACCTAAGTCATCATTGCTTAGCTGCTTGCTGGCGGTGAGCGCGCCGACAATATCGCCGGCACGGATCTTATGCTTTTTACCACCATCCAGTTGCAGGGTAGCCATTAACGGCTTAGCCGGCTTTAACGTGGCAATGTCCACTGCCGGCAGTTCGGCAGCATCAATTTTAATACCTAAGCCATCTTCCAGCGGAATAAGTTTACCGGCATCACTGGCGGTAAATAAACTCAGCGCTATGCCGCTTTGACCGGCACGGCCGGTGCGGCCAATGCGGTGGGTATGGGTATCGGCATCGTGCGCCAGCTGGTAGTTAAATACTGCATCAACACTGCTGATATCCAGGCCGCGGGCAGCGACGTCGGTCGCCACTAAAATACAGGCGCTGCCGTTGGCAAATTGCACCAGGGTTTGGTCGCGATCTTTTTGCTCCATATCACCGTGCAGTGCCAGTACGCTAAAGCCAAAGCTGTGCAGCGCATCGGCTACGTCCTGGGTTTCGCGCTTGGTATTGCAAAATACCATGCTGCTTTGGCCCTGATACTGCAGCAGCAATACCCGTAAGGCCTCTAACCTGGCGTGGTTATCGCTGACCTGAAAAAACTGCTGCCGGATGCTGCTGGTGTTGTGTTGCTCTGCAACGGTTACCTGCACCGGATCTTTTAGCAAGCGCTCGCTTAGCTTAGCGATGGCAGTGGGGTAGGTGGCGCTGAATAACAGTGTCTGCCGGGCGGTCGGCGCTTTGGCTATCACGGCGTCTAAATCAGCTTGAAAGCCCATCTCCAGCATGCGGTCGGCTTCGTCCAGTACTAAGGTGGTTAAATCGTCCAGCCGCAAACGGTCTTTATCTAAGTGGTCAATAACCCGGCCCGGCGTGCCGACAATAATATGCGCGCCGTGCTCCAGCGAGCCGATTTGCGGGCCAATGGGTACACCGCCGCACAGAGTAAGAATTTTAATATTATGAATGCTGCGGGCTAACTTGCGCAGCTCGCCGGCAACCTGATCGGCCAGCTCACGCGTGGGGCACAGCACCAGGGCTTGCACGCGAAAATACTTGACGTCTAATTTGGCCAACAGGCCCAAACCAAAGGCGGCAGTTTTGCCGGAGCCGGTTTTGGCCTGGCCGATAACATCTTTGCCGGCCAAAATCGCCGGCAAAGCCTGTGCCTGGATCTCTGTCATGCTGCTGTAGCCTAAATCGTTCAGGTTACTGACTAAAGCGTCTGGTAAATTCAGGCTGGAAAACGAGGTGTTGCTCATGCTGCGGCTCCGCAAAAGATAAAACTGCGGGCCTTGGCCTGCAAAAGGGGCGGCATTGTAGCAGAACGGCGTGGCTTTGCATCCGTTGATGCTGAAATTTTCAGCAAGGCAGCCATTGTTACAGCTCTGTTTTATATTGGATGTAAGCCATAAGTGTGGGCGGAACCGCTTCACCATTAGCTAACCGTTGAAGCCCCGGACGGGCTGAGACGAGCCCCCAGGGATGGGTTCACGGCGTGTTAGCGTTGGTGAACCGGTTCCGCTTTGCCACTGCATACGGGCTAGGCTTTTGGCATTAAATCCAATAGGGCGATAACGGTGGCTTCCACGCCTTTGGTCACAGCTGGCTCGGGGCTTATTTTAAACAACGGGCTGTGATGGCTGGGTACTGCCGGGCCTCCGGCTTTCTCGGCCGCAAAAGCGTGTGCCGGGGTGCCGCCTACAGCAAAGTAGGTACTGGGGATATACGGCTTGGTGGTAAAAAACGGGAAGTCTTCCGCGCCCATACCCAGGCGTTTGTAGTTCTCATCAAACACCGGCTGGCCCATATTGGCGGCCCAGGCCTTTTTCAGCCGTTGTGTCAGTGGAATATCATTCACTGTCGGCGGAGTGGGTTCATCGGTAATGCGTACTTCGGGTAGTTTATCTTCCGGTAAACCGGCAGCGCGGCCAAGGTTTTCTGCCACCCGCTTAATAGCCGCGATTAAATATTCCCGCGTTTCCCAACTGTCGTTACGCACGGTAAGCTGTAAATGGGCTTTGTCAGAAATAATATTGTGCTTGGTGCCGCTGTGAAAGGCGCCAACGGTAATCAGCGCCGGCTCTTTCGGTGCTATTTCGCGGCTGACAATGGTTTGCAGCGCCATGACAATTTGTGCGCCCAGCACTATTGGGTCTTTACCGCGGTGCGGGCTGGCGCCATGGGCACCAACGCCATGTACAATAATATCGACGCTGTCGACACCGGAGTAGGGCGAGCCTTCTACTGCAACAATTTTGCCGGCTTCAATTTCGGATGACACATGAAACGCCAGCGCATAATCCGGCTGACCAAAACGGCCCCAGATATTATCCTCCATCATGCCTTTAGCGCCGCCGACGCGTTCCTCGGCCGGCTGACCTACCAGCATAAGAGTGCCGGACCATTGCTCTTTCATCGCCGCCATACGCCGCGCGGTACCCACCAGGCTGGTAATATGTACATCGTGGCCACAGGCATGCATTACATGCACGTCATTGCCATCCCAGTCGGTTTGTTTTGCTTTGGACGCATAAGCCAGGCCGGATTTTTCCTCTACCGGCAGGCCGTCCATATCGGCGCGCATCATTACCAGCGGGCCTGGGCCGTTTTTCAGCATCGCCACTACACCGGTTTTGCCTACACCTTCGGTAACGTCAAAGCCGGCAGCGCGCAGCTCTTTCGCCAGACGTTTCGCGGTTTGGGTTTCCATATGTGACAATTCAGGGTTTTGGTGAAAATGCTTAAATAACGGCGCTAAATGTTGTTGGTAATCTTGCTGGATCGCACTGGTTAAATCGGCGGCGGCTAAAGCAGTAAAACTGCTCAGGCTGAGTAAGCTGGCCAGAAGGGTTTTTTTCATTGTTATGCTGCCATCAGGTTGCTGTGTAAAGTTTAAGCTAACCTGATACGTGCGAAAAAACCAGCCTTTGCGCCCGGCAGCATAGGCGGTGGGTTAACCGGTTTTGCCGCTTTCGGTTTTATTTTCCAGGGTTTTGGCCGGTTGTTCTTTGTCTTCTTTTGGCAGGCTGACAACATGCTCAGACGAGGTAGGCAGGGTTTTACCCAGGAAGCTGCCACCGCGCTCTATGCTTAAGTCATCACAGTGAATAATGCCGTGTGCTTTGCCTTGCGGCAAAATTTCCACGTTGTTAGCGTAGCATTCACCGTCAAACAAGCCGTTAATAATCACTTTGTCGGCAGTAACTTCGCCTTTAATGCGGCCTGAGGCACTGATAATCAGTGTTTTGTCGCTGACAATTTTGCCCTCAACGTAACCATCGACCTGCATATCGCAGCTTAGTCGGAGGTTGCCGTTAATTGAGCATCCTTGTGCGATGACAGTTGTAATTGTGTGCTTGCCTTGGTTTCCAGCATGCTTACTAAAGAGTCCCATTTAATGCTCCTTTCCTTTTCAAACACCAGATCGAAGTTAGTCGCATCCCAATCCATAAAACTTTGCGGATTAAGTGCCCGATCAAGGAAATGTACTTCGTAGTGTAAATGTGGTGCGGTTGATAAACCGGTATTGCCGGAGGTGGCAATTAGTTCGCCTTTATGGACAAAATGGCCACTTTTCACCTTGAATTCATCTAAATGCGCGTACAAGGTAGAAAACCCAAAGGCATGGCGGATCTTAAGTAAATTGCCGTAACCTGATTTGCTTGGCCGTATTACTTCAATAACACCGTCGGCCGGGGCATAAATGGGCGTGCCGCGGTTAGCCGATAAATCAACGCCTTTGTGATGCTGTTGTTTACCGACAATAGGATGGCTACGCAAACCAAACCGCGACGAGCGGCGGTTAAAGTCCAGCGGCGAGCCATTTGGCACCAGCTGTAACATAGCCTGACGGGCAGACGAGTTCACCGAAGCGGTATCGAGCCGGTTTTCCAAATTTTGTGGGTATTGCTGCTCCAACCCCAGTGCCAGTTCAATTTCACCAACACGGTTAATCACCTGCAGCATTTCGTCTTGCTTAACGCCAAGCTCCTGCTCCAGTTGCAGTTTGCTGCTGGTCAGGCCGGCAATTTCGGCGCGCAGGCTGTTAGCATGTTGCGACAACTGTGAGCGTTCATGCTGGCTTTTCTCTACGCTTCGCAGCAAATAGTCGATAACAGCAGCGGTGATTAACAGGCCAAACAGCGTTAACCACATGGCGATCACGGCATTACGTTTGAACAGCTTACTGACATTAAAATGGCGGGTACCATTGATTGTCGAGACGGAAATGATAATACGATCTTTCATTCGGGCCGGGTACGCTCAATGGTTGGCAATTAAATAAGAGGGTAAAAATAGGGGGCTTTGGCGTTGGTGTCAAGAATTTACTGCCACTGCTAACAGGGTGTTACCACCTGGCAAAATGATCTTCGGCCAGCCCGGGCACTTGATCCAAAATCAGTTTTTCACCATTTTGCAGCACTATGCTGCCGGAAAAAAAGCCACAGTACTGGCGAAAATTACTGGCTAATATACCCAGATTCAGCCGCTCGCGCCGGCATTGTTGCGGCGTAAATTGCAGGCAAACCTGTTGATCGGCACTGCTGAACAGCCAGGGCTGCGCCGGTTGTTGCCGGTTTAAGCCGACGCTGACCGGCGGTAATAATTGCAGGCGGCCATTTAACCACAGGCAATTTTCCGTGGCGCCGGTCTCGTTTACACCGTTGGCCAGATTCAGGCCAAAACGGCCCTGTGGCAAGGTTGCGCTAATGCTGCCCCAGCGCCAACTGGTTTCACGGCGCATATAGCCGGCGGAGAAATCATAGCCGGCCAGCGCCTTGGTTAAATCCAGCTCAGTACCACGGTAACGCAGTGTGCCACTGAGGGCTAAAGCATTATGTTTTTGGGTATAGGTCCAGCCGTTGTAGCCGGTGGGCGTACACAAGGCTAACGGTTGGGCGTTTGTGCCGCCATGCAGCATAAGGTTGCCGCTTAGCAGCTCGCCCTCCGGTGTTAACTGCCAGTCGTAGCCCTTTGGTGTCAGGCAAATATGTTGTTTGCCGCTAATGCGCGCGCTGCCGGCTACCGGTGAGCTGCTCATCTGTACGCCAAGGCTGAACGGTTTTAACAGGCTGATTTCATCCAATTGCTGCGTACTGCGCTGGTAGAAGTAGCAAAACGCACTGGCGGCATAGCGGATATCCGCAATGGCTATACCAATCTGCCAATCGGCATGGCTGATACTGACAAACTGAAACTGTTTATAGTGCAGATATTTCGCCAGCGCAGAGGCGGGCTTATCCATCACGTTGTAATAGGTAAATTGTGGCAGGTTAAACTGTGTGACCGGGCTGGCAAAATAGCCAAAGCGTGGCAAGCCATCGGCGCCAAGCAGGTTGTTGTCGGGTAAGGCAGATTGCATCAGGCAGAGTAAGGCCGGCCTGCACAGGCCGGCACTTGTTCACAACAGTTTAGTGGCCGGCATGGCCGTCAATGCCATGCACATGGCCGTGCGCCAGCTCTTCTTCGGTGGCGTCGCGTACCAGGATAACTTCAACATCAAAGCTAAGATCAATACCGGACAACGGATGGTTACCATCTACCACCACTTCTTCGTCTGTTACTTCCAGCACGATAACGGACTGCTCGCGGCCATCAGGGCCGGCCGCGCGAAAGCGCATACCTACGGCTACGTCCATGCCTTCAAACATCGATTTTGGTACCGCTTGCGTCAGCGCATCATGACGCTCGCCATAGGCTTCGGCGGCAGCAATATCGGCTTTAAACTTATCGCCGCTGCTTTTGCCGGCTAAGGCTTGTTCCAAACCCGGAATTAATGAACCGTGGCCAAATAAGAAGACTAAAGGCTCGCCGCCCACGGAAGTATCCAGTTCGTTACCTTGTTGGTCGGTAACGGTGTAGTGCATGGCGACAACTTTGTCCTGAGAAATGGTCATGAAAACCTCTTTAATTAATCGAATAAGGTAACGGCAATAAGCTAAGTGCCGGTGCACTGTCGCTGCTAAGCCGTAACGAGTCTGCCGGTGTTGTGTCGTTGGGTAATACAGCAATTAACCATAAGTGGTTATTAATATTCGCTGCATTGACAACCTGGCCGCTCCGGCGCCAGTTCTCACCTAATTGTACTTCTATATCAGTTCCGGCCGCGGGTAACTCGTCTGTCTGCGCCGTTAAAATATAGGCTGCTCTTTTGTTGCCACCGCGGTATTTCAACCTGGCGACCGTTTCCTGGCCGATATAACAGCCCTTGGTAAAGCTGATAGCATCGAGCGCTTGTAAGTTAAGCATTTGTGGCACAAAGGCGCCAATTAATGTCTGCTCCAGATAACTGAAACCGTGTTGAATATGCTGTGCCAACCATAGCGTTGGCGCGGCAAACGGCAATTTTTGCTGCATTAATTGCTGCGCATCCGCTTGCGCCATTAATAACATAAAATGGTCGCTGGCTAAACCAAGCAGCATAGCATGGGGCTGGCGGCTTACTGCGCCAGGCGCCGGCAAACTGAAACCCAGTTGGCTAATCAATTGTGCACAGTTGCTGCCACCGATACCGAATACCGCATAGCGCTGTTGGCCGGATTCAAAACTGACTTTAGAAAACACACCAAACTTTTTCCACTGCGCCGCCGAGGCGTTCAGCTCGTCGCGAAACGCCAACACAACCAGCTGTTCGCCATCGCTGACTAAATGAAACTGCGACCACATTTTACCTTTGGCATCACAATGTGCACCACGCAAAAAGTTATCTGTGCCCAGTAGATCCAGGTCGCAGGTGGTTTGGCCCTGCAGATATTTGCGGTTGTCAGCACCGCTGACTAACAAGGTTTCAAATGCCGGCAGGGGGGCAATAAAAGCGCCCTGAACCTGAGTGGATAATTGCGCGTATTGTTCTGCGGTTAACCAGGATGTTTGCATAATAAGGTAGTGTGTCGCTGCGCTGACCATGAATGTTGCTATCATTGGGGGAAAGCGGCAAAAGCTCAACCCCGCAGGCGGAAATTTGTTAGAATCAGCGCTGAATCGACCCGGAGTAACCGGTAAATTAAGGTAACTATGACAGAATTAATGATAAAACCGCGCTTACGCTGGGCCTGCCGGCGTGGCATGTTAGAGCTGGATATATTACTGGCGCCCTTTGTTGAACAAGGCTACGACGCACTTAGCCTGCAGCAAAAGCAGGATTTTGAACGTTTACTGGCATGTGACGACCCCGATTTATTCTCCTGGTTTATGGGCCATGCCAAATCTGCCGATCCGGCGTTACAGGCACTGGTACAGCTGATTCTGGACCGTGTCCGCGTATAATATTGCGCTTAAGCCGTCGCGCTATTGCCGGCAAGGTCTAGTGATATTGGCGCTTATGCCGGCATTCGTGTTGGCACTCACACCAATGCCACTGCTGTGGTGGTTTGGTGTTGCGCCCTTGTTGGCAGGGTTTTATTGGCTGTGTTATGGCCAGTGGCAAGCATTGCAGCAAAGTGCTGCCCTTGCGCTGCAGGCAGACGGGCAATTGCGCTGGTTTGGTACAGCGCTGCCGCCCGGTAAGCTCAGCGATGCCGGCTTAATCAGCCAGCATGCCATTCGCTTGTGTTGGCGTGGTGAAACCGATAAACGCCATTATCAGCGCTGGATTTTTGCCGACCAATGCCCCGAAGCCGATTTCAGGGCCCTGGCACGGGTAATTAATCAGCGCAATTGGCAATCTGCAGCGGCTGATACCTCTCCTGGCGCCTGACGCTGCCTAAGGCGTAAGCACTGTTGGAGTGCTGTCCGGTGCTGATTCGGGATAATCCAGATTATAATGCAGGCCGCGGCTTTCTTTACGCTGCATGGCACAACGGATAATCAGCTCAGACACCTGCACCAGATTACGCAACTCCAGCAAATGGTGGCTGACGCGGAAATGACTGTAATATTCGTGAATTTCGCGCTGTAGTAACTCCACCCGGTGCAGCGCACGCTCCAGCCGTTTGTTGGTACGCACTATGCCAACGTAATCCCACATAAACAGCCGCAATTCGTGCCAGTTATGCGTAATAACCACTTCCTCGTCTGAGTCACTGACCCGGCTGTCATCCCACGGCGGTAACAACGGCAGCTCACTGGACGGGTCCAGCTGCGCGAGGATATGTTTGGCGGCGGCCTGAGCAAATACCACACACTCCAGCAAGGAGTTACTGGCCATACGGTTTGCGCCATGCAGGCCGGTATAGGCAACTTCACCTATTGCATATAAGTTGCTGATATCGGTTTGGCCGTTCAGATTGGTCATTACACCGCCGCAGGTATAGTGCGCGGCCGGCACCACCGGAATGGGCTGGCGGGTAATATCGATGCCGACACTTAAACATTTGGCATAAATCGTCGGGAAGTGCTCAATAATAAAATCTTTTGCCTTGTGGCTGATATCCAGGTACACGCAGTTGGCACCCAGGCGCTTCATTTCATAATCGATAGCCCTGGCGACAATATCGCGCGGGGCCAATTCGGCGCGCTCGTCAAAATCCGGCATAAAGCGACTGCCGTCCGGCCGCTTTAAATATGCACCTTCACCGCGCATAGCTTCGGTGATGAGGAAATTCGGCGCATCCGGATGATACAAACTGGTGGGATGGAACTGGTTAAATTCCATATTGGCAACGCGGCAGCCGGCGCGCCAGGCCATGGCGATGCCGTCACCGCTGGCAACATCCGGGTTGCTGGTATACAGGTACACCTTACTGGCTCCACCGGTAGCGAGCGCCACAAAGCGGGCGCGTACCAGCTCTACTTTGGCGGCATCTTTATTCCAGACATAGGCGCCGTAGCAATGCTTGGGATCTTTGCCGATTTTGCGGCCGTTGATTAAATCTATCGCGTTGTAGTTTTCCAGCAAGCGGATATTCGGGTGCGCTTTTACTTTGTCGACCAGCGTAATTTGTACCGCCTGACCAGTGGCGTCGGCGGCATGTAAAATGCGTCTGTGGCTGTGGCCGCCTTCGCGGGTCAGGTGATACTTCAGGCTGCCGTCTTCATCTTTATATTGATCAAAGGGCACGCCCTGGGCAATCAGCCACTCCATCGCGGTTTTGGCATTACCGGCAGTAAACTGCACGGCGTCTTCTTCACACAAGCCGGCGCCGGCAATCAGGGTATCGTCAACATGTGAGGCAATACTGTCGCTTTCATCGAACACCGCAGCAATGCCGCCCTGAGCATACAGGGTCGAGCCTTCGCGCAGCGGGCCTTTACTTAACACCAGCACGTTGGCACTGTCGGCCAATTGCAATGCCAGCGACAAGCCGGCGGCACCACTGCCAATAATTAAAACGTCACAGAGATATTCTTTTGCTTGCGTCATGCGATACACTTGCCGTCAGTCAATGTCGGGCTATTGTAGCTTTTTTGCCACATTTAGCAGAACTATTTCTGGCAGTTAGGGTCATACCAGCACGCTAGACCAGCGCCAGTTAGCATAACGATTAGTATTACAGGGGATCAGCTCGAACATGAGCGAGCAAGAATTGGACTGGCAGATTGTCCAGCGTGTACAACAAGGCGATAAAGCGGCGTTTAATGTATTGGTGCGAAAATATCAGCACCGTATCGCGAACTTAATTTCCCGTTATGTCTCTAACCACGGAGACGTAGCCGATGTGGCGCAGGAAGCCTTTATTAAAGCGTATCGGGCTATTCCCGGTTTTCGCGGCGAAAGTGCATTTTACACCTGGCTGTATCGGATAGCGGTAAACAGTGCAAAAAACTATCTGGTTGCTAATGGCCGTAAACCGCCGGCTACAGATGTTGATGCTGAAGACGCGGAATATTTTGACGGCAGCGATGCGTTAAAAGAACAGGACTCACCGGAAAGGCTATTGTTATCCGATGAGATTCGTAACGTGGTGTTCAGCACCATTGAAAAATTACCGGACGAGCTGCGCACTGCTATTACGCTGCGTGAACTCGAAGGGTTAAGTTATGAAGAAATTGCGGACGTAATGGCATGCCCTATCGGCACCGTCAGAAGCCGTATTTTCAGAGCGCGTGAAGCAATTGATTTGCAGCTTAAGCCGTTAATAAGCTAGCAATCAGGGCACAAACCAGTAATTAAGACAGGAAACATTATGTCGTCAGAACATCAGGATTGGCTCTCTGCTGCCAGTGACAACCAGCAACTGAGCGCGCAACAGCTCGACAGTTTGCTGCAAGATACTGAGCTGCAAAACAAGCTTGAACGATACCATACGATTGGTGCTGTGCTGCGTCGTGAGCCGCAAAGCGCGCTGAGTGTAAATTTTGCTGATGATTTTGCTGATAAACTGGCGGATGAACCGCAATACCGTTTACAGAGCAACCGTGGTTTAGTGCGCCGGATTAAATCTGGTTTAAGCTATGCGGCTAACGGCCGTTGGCTGCAACCGGTAGCGCAAGGTGCTGTCGCAGCGGGTGTTGCATTAATGGCGGTGTTTGGTATGCAGCAATATCAGCAGTCGCCACAGCAAGAGAGTTTGTCGCCGCTGCCGCTGTTGCAAACTCAACCGGTGGCCGGTTTTGCTACCCCGGTAAGTTTAAGCCAGACCACAGTGGAAGATCGTTTTGCCGAGCAAGAGCAACAAGCCATGCTGGAACAGCAAAAACGCTTACAAGCCTTGCTTAACGCCCACCGCCAGCAAGTGCGGGTAATGGAGCAGGCGCAGCAAGCCAGTCACGACACTAAAGACAATAACGGATCAGTAAACGACGGGCAATAATGATGCGATTCTCTGGCTTATGCAGTGCCATTGTACTGGTAGTAGTGTCAGGCGTGGCACAAGCCGCGCAAGAGGGTTGGGCGCTGTTTGACAAAGTGCAAAACGCTGTTAAGCAGTATAATTTCGATACTTCCTTTGTGGTACTAAAAGGCGGTAACGCCGATACCTATCGCTGGATCCATGGTGTTAAAGACCAGCAGGAAATAGAACATTTAATTCCGCTCGATACCAACGGCGTAGATATTTTACGCCGCAATGCTCTGGTGTATTACCTGCTAACCGACAAACCGGCTTTTGTTACTCACGGTAACAGTATTCCGGAGTTGCCGGCGTTATTGTTTGAAGATAAAGCCACCATTACGCAATTGTATAATGCCGTTGCCGGCAGCAGCTCAGTGATGTCCGGCCGCAGTGCACAATTACTGCGTTTAACGGCAAAAGAGGGCGGGCGGTATCATTACTGGCTGTGGCTGGATGCTGAAACCGGTTTTCCGCTACGTATTGATACCTTATCGGCACAGCAAAATGCGCTGGAGCGCTGGCTGGTTACCCATATGCAAATTTCTGCTGAATTTCCGGAAACTCTGCAAGCGGTGTTAGTGGCGGAGCTGCCTGAGCCGGCAGCAGTTACTGCTCAGGCTGTGCCGGCATCGGCACATAAACTTACCTGGTTGCCACAAGGTTACCACCAGGTAGAAGAGCCGGCCGAATTACCGCAACTGGCAAACAGCCTGTTGAGTTACTGGCTGCTGAGCGATGGCTTGCACCAGGTATCAGTATTTGTGCAAGGCAGCAACCGCTTGCCAACCCAAGCCTTTCGTGATGGCGCTACTACTATTTATGTGCAAACCGATAATCAACTGGAAATCACGGTTATCGGCCCGGTAAGCATTGAAACGGCGCGTCAGCTGGCCGCGGCGGTGCGCTGATGGTAGAAGAAATCGCGACTGTGGTCAGTGTTGATAGCGGCGGCGTGTGGTTAAGCACCACGCCGGTAGCCAGTTGCAATGCCTGTAATGTCAGTGATGATTGCGGTACCGGCATTGTGGCTAAAACTATGACACCAAGACAACAACGCTTTTTTGTTGCCACCTCACTGGCATTGCTGCCTGGTGAGCAGGTAAAAATTGGTATGCAGGAGCATAACCTTATTATGGCGGCGGTTATGGTGTATTTGCTGCCGTTATTGCTGCTGTTAGCCGGTGCTGTGCTGGCCGGTTTGGCCGGTTTAGCCGAAGGCTGGGTAATACTTGCTGCTGTGGCCGGTGTATCCGCAGGTTTTCTGTTGGCGCGCCGCTATGGCCGTTTGCAGCAAAGCACAGAGCACATCAGTATACTTGAAGTGCTGCCACAGCTTGGGCTGCAACGCCTCATCTAAACGCTTTGACTTAAATCCGGCCTGCCGGTAATCCCCGCTTTGCGATGAATAACACATAGCAAGCTGACGTGGGATAGAGTACAATTCGCGCTAATTTATCGGAATAACCCGCGTTAGCGCAGGAGGTTGTGGCTTAGCAGCTATAAGTTTTCAACCTTGCGTTACGCCTACAGTTTTGCGGACAACATGCCTAAACTTAATCACATCAGAAATTTTTCTATCATCGCCCATATCGACCATGGTAAATCAACGCTGTCTGATCGCTTAATCCAGTATTGTGGTGGTTTATCTGATCGTGAAATGCAGCAACAGGTGCTGGACTCGATGGATCTCGAGCGTGAGCGCGGTATTACCATTAAAGCGCAAAGTGTAACGCTGTATTATCCGGCTGACGATGGCAATACCTACCAGCTGAACTTTATCGACACGCCGGGCCACGTTGACTTTACCTATGAAGTAAGCCGTTCACTGGCTGCCTGTGAAGGGGCACTGTTAGTAGTGGATGCCGGCCAGGGCGTAGAAGCACAAACGGTAGCCAACTGCTATACCGCACTGGAAATGAATTTAGAAGTACTGCCGGTACTGAATAAAATTGATTTGCCACAGGCTGAACCGGACCGCGTAGCAGAAGAAATAGAAGACATCATCGGCATTGAAGCCATAGGGGCAGTGCAGTGTTCGGCCAAAACCGGGCTGGGCATTAAAGATGTGCTCGAAACCATTGTGAAGAAAATTCCGCCGCCGGAAGGTGAGCCGGAACAGCCCACTCAGGCACTGATTATCGATTCCTGGTTCGATGCCTACCAGGGCGTGGTATCACTGGTGCGGGTAAAACATGGCAGCATTAAAGCCAAAGACAAAATTAAAGTGATGTCGACCGGGCAGACTTATGAAGTGGATAAAGTTGGCGTGTTCAGCCCCAAAGCCACTAACACCGGCGAGTTAAAAACCGGCGAAGTAGGCTTTGTAATCGCCGGTATTAAAGAAATTAAAGGTGCGCCGGTAGGCGATACCTTAACGCTGGCAAAAAACAGTGCAGAAAAGCCACTGCCGGGTTTTAAACGTATTAAACCGCAGGTATATGCCGGGGTGTTCCCGGTGTCCAGTGACGATTACGAAGATTTTCGTGATGCGCTGGCTAAACTAAGCCTGAATGACTCATCGTTGTTTTATGAACCGGAAAACTCCGGCGCCCTGGGTTTTGGTTTCCGTATCGGTTTCCTTGGCATGCTGCACATGGAAATTATTCAGGAACGCTTAGAGCGTGAGTACGACCTGGATTTGATTACCACGGCACCGACAGTAGTATACGAAGTGCTGAAGAAAAACGGTGAAACCGTAATGGTAGACAATCCCAGTGCCTTGCCTGCCGTAAATGATATTGACGAAATTCGTGAGCCTATTGTTGAAGCGCATATCCTGGTGCCGCAAGAATATTTGGGTAACGTTATTACCCTGTGTATTGAAAAGCGCGGTGTGCAGATAAATATGAGCTACCACGGCCGTCAGGTGGCAGTGGTGTATGAGCTGCCGATGGCTGAAGTGGTAATGGACTTCTTCGACCGCTTAAAGTCGACCAGTCGCGGTTATGCCTCACTGGATTACAGCTTTAAGCGCTTCCAAACCTCGAATATGCAGCGGGTAGATATTTTGATCAACGGCGAGCGCGTTGATGCGCTGGCCATTATCAGCCATATCGACTTTGCTCAGGGCCGTGGCCGTCAACTGGCTGAGAAGCTAAAAGAGTTGATCCCACGGCAGATGTTCGACATTGCTATTCAGGCCGCTATCGGCAACCACGTTATTGCCCGTACCACCATTAAACAGATGCGTAAAAACGTGCTGGCAAAATGTTATGGCGGTGATATCAGCCGGAAGAAAAAACTGCTGCAAAAGCAGAAAGACGGTAAAAAGCGGATGAAGCAGGTAGGTAATGTGGAAGTTCCACAAGAAGCCTTCCTTGCCATTCTGAAAGTCGGTAAATAATTAAGGGATTTTCATGGCAGGTTACTTTGCAATTTTTCTGGTGCTGCTGACGCTTGCCAGCGGTTTAGTTTGGTTGCTGGATGCGTTGGTGCTGGCACCAAAACGGCAACAACGCTTGGCGCTGGCGCAGACCTCTGCCGGTGGCGACTTACCTGCCAATGTTGGTGAAGAGCTGGTAAAAGAGCCGCAACTGGTAGAAACGGCAAAGTCGATTTTCCCGGTGATAGCGCTGATCACTATCTTCCGCTCCTTTATTTATGAGCCGTTTCAGATTCCGTCCGGTTCGATGATGCCGACCTTGCTGGTGGGCGATTTTATTCTGGTCGAGAAGTTCTCCTACGATGTTAAAGACCCGGTATGGCGCAAAACGCTGTACAGCAACAATAAGCCGCAGCGCGGTGATGTGGCGGTGTTTAAATATCCCGAGCAGCCCACAGTGGACTACATTAAACGTGTTATCGGCCTGCCGGGCGACCGGATAATTTACCGCAATAAACAACTGTTTATTGAAAAAGCCTGTGATGGTGTTAATGCAGCGGCGTGCGGCAAGCTGGAAATGGTGGCGCTGCAGTTGCAAAACGAAGGTGAGTTTTATCAGGATCAGTACCCGCAGCGGCGTTATTCAGAACAGTTAGGTGATGTAGCGCACGATATTTTGCAAACTCCGGCGCGGCGTGAACATACTGAGTTTTTCTTTAAGCAACGTGGTACCGCCATTGATGAGTTTGTTGTGCCGGACGGCCACTATTTTGTGCTGGGTGATAACCGCGACAACAGCCGTGATGGTCGCTTTTGGGGCTTTGTGCCGGAGCACAACATGGTAGGCAAAGCGGTGTTTATCTGGATGAGCTTTGAATTTAATGAGGATCCAAACAGCTGGTTACCCGGCTGGATCCCAACCGGAGTGCGCTTTGACCGCCTTGGTGCTATTCACTAAGCCGGCACAGCGTTCACCGTTAAGAGACAGACATGCAAAAATCGTTAAAACCGCTGCAAGCCCGGTTGGGCTATCAGTTTCAACAAGAGGCGCTGCTGGAGCAAGCCGTTACTCATCGCAGTTGTAAAGGCCAGCACAATGAACGGCTGGAGTTTCTCGGCGATGCGGTGCTCAGCTTAGTTATCGCTGAAACCCTGTACGAACATTTCCCCAAAGCGCGCGAAGGCGATCTGACCCGGATGCGGGCGGCGCTGGTAAAGGGCGTAACCCTGGCTGAAATTGCCCAGGAGCTGCAGTTATCTGAGCACCTGCGGTTGGGGCCGGGTGAGCTGAAAAGCGGTGGCTTTCGCCGTGAATCTATTTTAGCCGACGCAGTAGAAGCCATTTTAGGCGCCATTTATCTGGATGCCGGTATGGCGGCCTGCAAAGAGCGGATTCTGCTGTGGTTTGGCTCCAGGTTGAATACCATAATGCCCGGCGAGCAGAAAGACTCAAAAACCCTGTTGCAGGAATACCTGCAGGGGCTACGCTTAGCCTTGCCGGTATATGACGTTATCGCCACTGTGGGCGAAGCGCATCAGCAAACCTTTACCGTGCGTTGTACTATCGCCGGCATGACACCTTTTACCGCCACCGGCAGTTCACGCCGCAAGGCAGAGCAGGACGCCGCTCATATGGCGCTGGAAAAAATTAAGCATGACAAGTAACGACACAACACCGACCTATGCCGCCTTAGTGGCGATAGTGGGCCGGCCCAATGTGGGTAAATCAACCTTACTGAATAAGCTGGTGGGGCAGAAGGTGAGTATCACCTCGAAGAAGCCGCAAACCACCCGCCACCGCATTGTTGGTATTGACAGCCGTGACAATTATCAAACGGTGTATGTTGATACGCCGGGCTTACATATCGAAGAAAAGCGCGCCATTAACCGATTGATGAACAAAGCCGCAGCCAGCTCGATTCTGGATGTTGAGTTTGTGTTGTTTGTGGTCGAAGGCACACGCTGGACCGATGACGATCAAATGGTGCTGAACCGCTTAATCGCGTCAAAGAAGCCGGTAATACTGGTGGTGAACAAGGTTGATTTATACCGCGATAAAGACACCTTGCTGCCGCATTTACAATGGCTTGGCAGCCAACTGAATTTTGTTGATGTGGTGCCGTTGTCGGCGGAAACCGGCGACAACGTCGAAGCGCTGCGCACTGTAGTGCAAAAGCATTTACCGCCGTGTGAATTTTTCTTTCCGGATGATTATGTTACCGACCGCTCAATGCGTTTTATGGCGGCAGAAATTGTGCGGGAAAAGTTAATGCGCTTTTTAGGCGACGAGTTGCCTTATTCGGTAACAGTAGAGATTGAGCGCTTTAAGTGGGAAGAGAAACATTACCACATAGCTGCGCTGGTACTGGTAGAGCGCGAAAGCCAAAAACGCATGGTTATCGGCAATAAAGGCGAGCGCATTAAAACCATTGCCACCGAAGCACGTATTGATATGGCCTCTATGCTGGAGCAGCCGGTATTTTTGCAGGTGTGGGTTAAAGTTAAATCGGGCTGGGCTGACGATGAACGCGCACTGCGCAGTTTAGGCTACGGCGACGATTAAGGCGGCCTATGCACGCTGAGCTATGGCCCGGTTTTATTCTGCACAGCCGTCAGCTGGGTGAAGACAAGCTGATTTTGCAGCTGTTACTGCCTGAGCTGGGCCGGTTGTCGGCGGTGGTACGCAAACGCCAGGGCAAGCAACGTTTGGCGCTGCAGCCGTTTCAGCAGTTTAGCTTACAGTTAACCGGGCGTAATGAGCTGAAAACGGTAAAAAGTATTGATGAAGCGGCACCGGCCTTTATGTTCAGTGGCAAGGTGCTGTACAGCGGCATCTATTTAAACGAGCTGGTATGCCGCTTATGGCCGGATAATCTGGCAGCAGAGCAGTTATTTGCCGTATATCTGCACAGCCTGCAGCAGCTAAGCCTGGTGCAGCAGGGCAGCGCAGAGCTGGAGCCGTGTTTACGCGAGTTTGAATTTGCGCTGTTAACTGAGCTCGGCCAACCGATAGATTGGCAGCACGATGCCCTCGGCAATGCTATCAGCAGCAACAGCTGTTATCAGTGGCAAACCGAGCTGGGCTTTGTACCTGCTGCTAAGGGATACAGCGGCGCGCAGCTGTTACACATCGGGCAGGGACAGTGGCAAAATGCCGATGTCAGGCGCTGTGCCAAGCAACTGAGCCGCCAACTGCTGGCGCCTTTGCTGGGCAGCAAACCCCTGGCCAGCCGCGCGTTATTTGCAGCAGAATAATCTTTAATTTTGTCATCCGGAGTCAGGCATGCACAACCCTATTTTTCTTGGCGTTAATATTGATCACGTGGCAACGTTGCGCCAGGCGCGCGGTACTTATTACCCGGAGCCGGTACATGCCGCCTTGGTGGCCGAACAAGCCGGAGCCGACGGTATTACCGTGCATTTGCGCGAAGATCGCCGCCATATTATTGATCGCGATGTGTTTGTGCTGCGCCAAACCATTGCTACCAGGCTGAATTTTGAAATGGCGGTTACCGATGAAATGCTGGCCATCGCCACTGAGCTAAAACCACATTTTGCCTGTTTTGTGCCGGAAAAGCGTCAGGAGTTGACCACCGAAGGTGGGCTGGAAGTGGCCGGGCAATTAAGTCGTATTACTGATGCGGTAACGCAAATGCGTGAGCAGAATATTCTGGTATCACTGTTTATTGATGCCGACAATCGCCAGATTGAAGCTGCCGCCAAAGCCGGTGCGCCCTATATTGAAATTCATACCGGTAAGTACGCCGAAAGTACCGACAGCGCTGAACAAGCAGCCGAACTAAAACGGATCAGCGATGCTGCCGCTTTTGCTGCGTCGCTGGGTTTAATTGTTAATGCCGGCCATGGCTTGCATTATCACAATGTGCAGCCAATAGCGGCGATACCGCAAATGCACGAGCTGAATATCGGCCATGCTATTGTGGCCCGTGCGGTATTCAGCGGCCTGGACGCCGCGGTACGCGAAATGAAACGTTTAATGGTGGAGGCGCGCCGCTAAATGGCCATTGTGGGTCTTGGTACTGATATTGTTGAAATTGCCCGTATAGAGCAAAGCCTGGCCCGCAGCCCGGCGCTGGTTAAGCGGGTACTTACGTTAGCTGAGCAAACGATTTATCAGGACCATGCTAAAAAACAGCCGGCGATAGCCGCGCGTTATTTTGCCAAACGTTTTGCCGCCAAAGAAGCCGCGGCCAAAGCGCTGGGTACCGGCATTGGCCGCGGCGTATCCTTTCAGCATATCAGTGTCAGCAACAATGCCGTGGGGGCACCGCAACTGGCTCTGAGCGATTATGCTGCCGAGTTGGCCTCAAGCCTGGGGGTGAACCATATTTGGTTATCGATCAGTGACGAGCAGGCCTATGCTGCCGCTACGGTAATTCTCGAGCGGCAATAGCCGCCGCCTGGCAACCTGGTTACCATTTCGGCCACTGCTGGCTTTCCTGCCACAGCGCTTGCAACACATCATCCAGTTCCAGCAGTTCCGGCTCCAGCTCTGCCGGCGTTTTGCCCTGTTTCAGTTGGGTTTCCAGCAGCTCCGCCAGATTTTTCAGCGCCGGCACCCCGGTATAGCAGCAGGCACCGTGCAACTTATGGATTTGTTGCAGCAGTTGCTCGTTATCATGCGTCACCAGCGCTTGCTGAATAGCGGCGCGGGTTGAGGTAATACCCGCCACCAGCATTTGCAGCATGTCGGTCATCAGGCTGCATTTACCGCCGGCTCTTTCCATTGCCAGGGTCCAATCTACCAGTTTACTGGCCGGCCAGTTATTGGCCAAGCTCTGCAGCTTGGTGGCCGGACAAAATTCCTGCAAGCTGCAATGCAGCATGCTTTCATCCAGCGGTTTACTTAAAAACTCATTAAAGCCCAGGGTTAACAGCCTGGCGCGCTCGCCGTCCACGGCATGGGCAGTAACGGCAATTACCGGCGTGTGCTCGTTCAGTGAGCTTTGCCGGATACGTTGGCAGGCGGTTACGCCGTCCATCACCGGCATATTAATGTCCATAAAAATAATGTCGTAAGCGTGCTGGGTGGCTTTGTGCCAGGCTTCCGCACCGTCGCGGGCCGAATCTATATGTTCAACGTACTCGGCCAGTAAGGTATTTATCAGCTTCAGGTTAGCGTCGTTGTCATCTACCGTCAGCACCTTCAGGCTGGCATTTTTCGGCGTGCTGTTGTGCTCAACTACCTGCTGTTGCTGCACATAGGGTTGTGCCAGTGTCATCGCCAGTTTACGCAAATGCGGCGGCTTGGACAGGCAGGCATCAGCGCCGGAACTGAGCAAGGTTTCACGCAAGTGCGGCGATAAGGTATTCACCAACAGGCAAGTGTAGCGGCACTGCTGTTTTACCTGACGAATTAACGCGGTCACCTGATTAACCTGGTTAATGGCAATAGTGCGGCCAATCAGGCCGATGTCGTAATGCTGTTGATGTGCCAGCGCTTGTTGTAACTGGCCTTTAGTGGCGCAGGCGGTAACCTGCATGCCCCAACTGTGTAGCAAGCTTAGTGTGGCCTCGCGTGAGTGTTGCTGTGGCTCAAAGTACAGAATTTGCTTGTTTTCCAACAACTCCAGCGGCAGGCTGTCGGCAACAGATAACTGATGGCGCTGACATCGGATAGTAAACCAGAAGGTGGAGCCTTCAGACGGTTTGCTTTCAAAACCGATATTGCCGCCCATCGCCTGCACCAGCCGCTGTGAAATCATCAGGCCCAGCCCGGAGCCGGACTGATGGCTGCGCTGCTCGTTAGTGCTAAAGCCCTGAAACAGTAAATGCTGCTGCTCTTCACTGATACCACGGCCGGTATCCTGTACCGAGCAGTGCAGGATCAGCTGATCTTCGTTCAGTAAGCTGGCCGATACACGGATAACAATGCTGCCGTGATCGGTAAACTTAATCGCATTGCCGGCAATATTCATCAGTACCTGGGCAAAACGGGCCGGGTCGGCGATTAAGTCGTCCGGGCAGCCGGGCTCCACCATTAACACCAGCTCCAGATGCTTATCAAAGGCATTGGCGGCCAGCAGTTCAGTGGCATCGTTTAATAAGTCGCGCAGTGAAAACGGCTCGGGGTTGATCGATAAGCGGCCTTCTTCCAGCCGGGAAAAATCCAGCACATCATTGACCAGATGCAATAGGCTGTTGGCCGATTTTTGAATAGTGGTTAAGTAATCATGCTGGCTGCTGGACAGCCGTGTTTTCAGCAATTGTCGCGTAAAACCAATCACGCCGTTCAGCGGCGTACGCAGCTCATGGCTCATTTTGGCTAAAAACTCCGATTTCTGCCGGTTTTCTTCCAGCGCTTTGCGCCTGGCAAAATCGAGCTGAATATTGTGTACTTCCAACTGCTCCATGCTTTGTTGCAAGTCACTGGTAACCTGCTCAATTTGCTGTTGCACTTCCTGTTCATGATGCGCCAGATGCTCGCCCAGCCGGTTTAAGTCCTGCTGTAGCTGTGCCAGTTCGCGCACTATACCGGGTACGCCGGCTGTTGGTGTCTGGCCGTTCAACAACTGCTGCAACTGGTGTTGCATGGCGCGCAGCGGCCGGTGTAGCCGGCGCAGCAAATACAGGGTGGGTACTATTACGCCCAGCAGGCACAGCAACACCAGTAGGGCAATGTGCAGCAGCAGGGTTTGCTGTTGCAGGCGCAGTTGCGCTTTGGGTAATTGTAACACCAGGTAGCCACTGCTGTCGGCCATGCCGCCGGCCTGTGCCAGGCTGCTAAGCAGAGGTTGATAGACTAAGGCGGTATCGCTGCCGGCAACAACTAAACCGGTAGCGGGTAAGCTGCCGGGGTCCGGTAGCGACAAACTGCTGGAAAACTGCTGCGGGTTGCTGCTCAGCAGCGCCTCGTTTTGTGCGTTAAACAGCGTAACATTGCTCAGCAACGGTGAATTTAACCGGTGTGTACTGTCAATCAGTTGCTGCAGCGCCGCGTGATTTTGCCGGCTGAGTAAGTCTTCGGCACTGATCGCCAGCGGCAGGGCAATATGGCGGGCCCGCTCGGTTAAAGAAAGTGCTAACTCCTGATAGCGAACATAGCTAAAATAGCCGGCGCAGAATACACTTACCAGCAGCGCCGGTAACAGGCTGCACAGCAATAACCAGGAACGCAAACCAATTTTCGTCATTGATACAGGCAAAGAAGTAATAATTGTTGTGCTGATAATGACATATCAGACCGCACTTGCCTACAACCCGATAGAGAACCCATGCTTAACCTTTATAAAGCCAAACCGAAAACCAGCTTAACCGGCAAAACACTGACATTCAGCATTGATAGCAGTGACTACGAAGTGCATGGCATCAGCAAACATGAACAAAAAATTGCTTTTATCAGTGGAGCACTACCGGGCGAGAGGGTGCAGGCAAAGGTGGCGGAAGATAAAGCCGGTTACCTCAAAGCGCTAAGCACTAAGGTGTTACAGGCTTCATCACTACGCATTACGCCGCCTTGTCAGTATGCGGCGCAATGCGGCGGTTGTCAGTTGCAGCATATCAGCGCGGCTAACCAGCGCGGGTTAAAGCAACAGGGTATTGATAAGCTGATTTGCCATCAAACCGGTTTAACGTCTTTACCGTGGCAGCCGATGCTAACGGCAGCCGACAGCGGTTATCGCCGCCGCGCGCGGATTGGCATCTGGTACGATAAAAAACAGCGCCGCTTTAGTGTTGGCTTCAGGCAACACGCCGATAAACAGATTGTTGCCGTAGACAGCTGCATGGTGTTATCGCCGCTGTTAGCACCGGTATTTGCTGCATTAAACCAGGCCTTGCCGCAATTAAAAGATGCCACTGCGGTAACCCATGCCGAAGTACTGGAAGCCGGCGGTACCGCCTTTGTTATAGTGCGTCATGTTAAACCGCTTACGGTAACTGAACAGCAGGGCTTTGTTGCCGCCTGGCCTGAAGCGGTATGGTTGGGGGAGGCGACAGCCGGTGAGTTTAGTTACTGGAATACTGCAGTAACACCGCAGTACCATCTGGCAGAGCAACAGCTGACGTTGCAATTTTCGCCGGACGATTTTATCCAGGTAAATGCCGCTATAAACCAGCAGATGGTGACACAGGCATTGGACTGGCTGCAGCTTGGCAGCAATGACACTGTGCTGGATTTATACGCCGGCATCGGCAACTTTAGCCTGGCTCTGGCACAGCGTGCCAAAACAGTGCATGCACTGGAAGGCGTGGCTAAAATGGTGCAACAACTGGCAACCAATGCTAAGTTAAACGGTCTTAGCAACGTGGAAGCCTGGCAGGCCGATTTACATCTGGCGTGGCCAAAAGCACGCTGGAATAAAGCAGAATATACCAAGGTGCTGCTGGACCCGGCCCGTGCCGGAGCACAGGGGGCGGTAGAGCAAGTTGTGAAGCTAAAACCGGCACAGATATTGTACGTGTCGTGCAATGCGGCCACCTTTGCCCGTGACGCCAAAGTGTTGCTGCAAAGCGGCTATAGCTTGGAAAAGATCTGTGGTGTTGATATGTTTGCCCACACCAGTCATCTGGAATTAATGGCGTTGTTCAGCCGGTAGTAAAAAGAGGGAACAGCACATGGTAAGGGTTCGCCAGTCGCACAGCACTGATTACAACAGTGGTGAAACGCTGGAATGGTTATGCTCACTGGGGCTGACTGAGAAAAAGATCAGCAGTTTAATGGCTGCTGCAGAGTGGCTGAAACAGCATCAGCTGGTAGAGCCGGAGCCTGCCGTACGCACCGGTTGGGAAATGGTCGAAATTCTGGCCGACCTGCGCATGGACAGCGACTCACTGTTGGCCGCGTTGTTTTTTCCACAGCTGGAGGCCGGGTTGCTTAGTCTGGAGCAATTAGAGCCGGCATTTCCGGCCAATGTGCTGGTGATGTTGCGTGCCGTGCAGCAAATGGAAGCTATCCGTACTATCCCTACCGGGCCGAATCAAAGTGTTAACCCGCAGCAGGCCGATAATCTGCGCCGTATGCTGTTGGCAATGGTAGAAGATGTGCGCGCTGTGGTCATTAAACTGGCTGCGCAAATTTGTTACCTGCGTGAAGTGAAAAATGCCGACGAAGAAACCCGGGTACTGGCCGCTAAAGAAACCAATGCCATTTTTGCCCCGCTGGCAAACCGGCTGGGTATCGGCCAATTAAAATGGGAGCTGGAAGACTTAGCCTTTCGTTATCTGCATCCGCAACTGTACAAACAAATTGCCGGTTTGCTCGAAGAGCGCCGGCTGGATCGTGAGCAGTATATGCAGGATTTTGTCGCTTCAGTGCGGCAGAAAATGGCCGATGCCAATCTGGCGGTAGAAGTGTACGGCCGGCCGAAGCACATTTTCAGTATCTGGAAAAAAATGCAGAAAAAGCAGCTGGCATTTGATCAGCTGTACGACATCCGCGCGGTGCGCATTATTACCGAACGGGTGCAGGATTGTTATGGTGCTTTAGGTATAGTGCACACCGGCTGGCGGCATTTGCCGAAAGAATTTGATGACTATATTGCCACGCCCAAGCAAAACGGCTATCAGTCTATTCATACTGTGGTGCTGGGGCCGCAGGGCCGGGCGGTGGAAATACAGATCCGCACGCGGCAGATGCACGAAGACTCTGAGCTTGGCGTAGCGGCACACTGGCGCTATAAAGAAGGTGCTGCAAATACCAAAGATGGCGCCAACGATGAAAAAATCGGCTGGCTGCGTAAGTTACTGCAATGGCAGGAAGATGTGGTCGACAGCAGCGATTTAGCCGAAGAGCTGCGCAACCAGGTAATTGAAGATCGCGTTTATGTATTTACCCCCAAAGGCGATATTGTTGATTTACCGATGGGCTCAACCCCGCTGGATTTTGCTTATTATGTGCATTCTAATGTTGGCCATCGCTGCATTGGCGCCAAGGTATCCGGCCGTATTGTGCCTTTTACCTATCAGATGAAAACCGGCGATCAGGTAGAAATTCTTACCGGGCGTGAACCTAACCCCAGCCGTGATTGGTTAAACCCGCATTTAGGTTATTTGAAATCCAGCCGCGCCCGTTCAAAAGTGCAGTATTGGTTTCGCCTGCAAGACCGCGATAAAAACCTGGCGGCCGGCAAAGAGCTGCTTGATACCGAACTGACACGGCTGAACCTGGTAATGGAATATCCGGCCAAGGTACTGACGCGGTTTAACGTTAACAGTATGGACGAGCTACTGGTGGGTATTGGCGGCGGCGAAATTAAAGTTACCCAGGTAGTGCACTTTATTCAAAGCCAGTATGTAAAAGATGAACCGGAAATTGATCCACGTTTAATTACCAAACCGTTGCCCTCTACCAAAGCGAAAAGCGATGTGGTGGTGCAGGGCGTGGGTAACCTGCTGACGCATATGGCCGGTTGCTGCCATCCGCTGCCGGGCGATGCCATTATTGGCTATATTACTCAGGGCCGTGGTATTGCTATTCACCGTGATGATTGCGATCAGTTTAAAACGCTGCAGGACAGCCACCCTGAACGGGTGGTGGATGCCACCTGGGGCGATAAATACGCCTCCGGCTATGAGGTGGATATCCGTATCGTGGCGCACGATCGCAACGGCTTACTACGCGATATCACCAGCATTTTGGCCAATGAAAAAGCCAACGTTACCAAAATGAGCAGCAGCTCGGATATTAAAGCGCAAACCGCGGTAATTAATATGACGATGGAGCTGTATAACCTCGACTCGCTGAATAAGTTATTAAGCAAAATCAGCCAGATAGATGATGTGGTTGAAGCCAAGCGCTTCCATCATTAATCCGTAACAGTAAAATATAAAGGATTAGCGTGTCAGATAATATAAGCCGCCTGCTGGGCATTATGAGCCGCTTGCGCGACCCGCAAAGCGGCTGCCCCTGGGATTTAAAACAAAGTTACGCCACTATAGTACCGTACACGCTGGAAGAGGCGTATGAAGTAGCCGACGCCATAGCGCGTGAGAGCTTTGACGAGTTAAAAGATGAACTGGGCGATTTACTGTTTCAGGTGGTGTTTTATGCCCAACTTGCCAAAGAAGACGGCCGCTTTGAATTTGATGATTGCGTCGCGGCGATTTGTGACAAACTGGAACGGCGCCATCCGCATGTATTTGGCAACCTAAGTGCGGATGCTACTGATACCCTCAATGCAGACAAAGTGCTGCAAAACTGGGAAGCGCTGAAAAGTAACGAACGTAAAGATAATGGCCAGCACAGTGTGCTGGATAATATTCCGCAGGCAATGCCGGCATTAAGCCGGGCTTATAAGCTGCAAAAACGCTGTGCTAATGTCGGTTTTGATTGGCCCAATGTTGACGGCTGCTGGGATAAGGTAAAAGAAGAAGTTCTCGAAGTAGAACAAACTGTTGCGGGCAGCCCGGAGTTAGCAGAAGAGCTGGGTGATTTAATGTTCGCCTTAGTTAACGTAGTACGCAAGCACAAGCTTGACCCCGAAGCGGTGTTGCGCGCCGCCAACAGCAAATTTGAACGTCGCTTTCGCGCGGTTGAGCAAGCGCTGCTGATGCAGGGCAAAAGCCCGGAGCAATCGAACTTAGATGAAATGGAAGCACTGTGGCAGCGTGTGAAGAGACAAGGGAAGTAAGGGGCGAAATTTACGCCCCGGGTTCCTCAGATGTTAAACAACTCCTGTTAAACCACTTCGTCCGGTTCAGCAAAGTCCGTGCTACCGGCACGGACGTGTTTGTCGCGTAGTTTACCAATAACAGAACTGAGTTTACGCTGCATTTTATCGGCTGCACCGGTGATGGCCTGGCCAACAGTGGCGGCGTGCTCGGTTATGGCGACCGGGTCTAAGCCTTCAAAGCGGGCCTCTAACAGGCAGCGTTTGTCATTGCCATCGTTTTTCTGCTGGCCATTTTCATCACTTAAATGCACTTCAATCCGGGTTAGATGATCGGCAAAGCGGTTGAGTTTGCTTTGCAGGGTATCGCGGATAAATTCAGCCAGCCGCTCGTCGGCCTGGATATGACGATCTGTATTCACTTGAATTTGCATAGGCTACTCCTGTGGTTGACTAAGTGGCGGGATACACAATTTAGAGACCCCGCCGGCGTCGAATGGTTTCCATCTGCTACTACTTATCTGGAGACTGCAAGCGGTACACTCAAGGGGGATGGATTAAAAACTTTTGCAGCAAGTAAGTGTCTGTTAAATGCAAATACAGTGAGAACCGGCTTGCTCTAAACCAACCGTTGCAGGCCAGGATGGCCGAATCGAGCCCCCAGGGACGGGTTCACGGCGTGTTGGTGTGAGCAAACCGGTTCGTATCGGAGAAACATAACTGACTAAATCACATTAGCCAGCAGCTTTACGTTGAGTGCCGATGCGCGCTTTGCTATACTTTCCTCCCGTCCTGATACCAATTCTTGAACAACCGTTGTACCCCAGTGTTTACGCACCGGGCGCTTGGTGTTTTTCTGTTTTGGTATTCATCTATTGATTAACATTGTCTCAGGGGTCTCATGACTACAAGATATATCTTTGTGACGGGTGGCGTGGTTTCCTCCTTAGGTAAAGGCATTGCTGCAGCATCACTGGCAGCTATTTTGGAAGCGCGTGGCCTTAAGGTCACCATCCTTAAACTTGACCCCTACATTAACGTTGACCCGGGCACCATGAGCCCTATTCAGCACGGCGAAGTGTTTGTAACCGAAGACGGTGCTGAAACCGACCTTGACCTTGGCCACTATGAGCGCTTCATCCGCACTAAGATGACCAAGCGTAATAACTTTACTCAGGGCCGTATTTACGCCGACGTATTACGCCGTGAGCGCCGTGGCGATTACCTGGGCGCTACTATTCAGGTTATTCCGCACATTACTAACGAAATTAAAAGCCGTGTAGTCGCCGGTGCTGAAGGCTACGACATTGCTATCGTCGAAATTGGCGGCACTGTTGGTGATATTGAATCGCTGCCGTTTTTAGAAGCTATTCGCCAGTTAGGTACCGAAGTGGGCCGCGAGCGTACTCTGTATATGCACCTGACACTGGTGCCTTACCTGGGCACTGCCGGTGAAATTAAAACCAAACCAACCCAGCATTCGGTAAAAGAGCTGCGCTCTATCGGTATTCAACCGGATATTCTGGTGTGTCGCTCAGATCGTGCTATTCCATCCAACGAGCGCGCCAAAATAGCGCTGTTTACCAATGTGGAAGAAAAAGCGGTTATTTCGTTAAAAGATGTCTCCAGTATTTACCAAATTCCGGCGCTGTTAAAATCACAGGGCCTGGACGATTTGGTTTGCCGCCGTTTTTATATTGAAGCGCCGGAAGCAGACCTGGTTGAGTGGGAACAGGTGCTGTATCAGGAGTCGAACCCTACCGGCGAAATTACCATTGGTATGGTAGGGAAGTACGTTGAATTGCCGGATGCGTATAAATCGGTAAACGAAGCTTTGGGCCATGCCGGGCTGAAAAACCGTGTAAGCGTGCATATTAAATATATCGACTCACAAGATGTTGAGAGTAAAGGCGTTGGCATTTTAGCCGGACTGGACGGCATTTTAGTGCCGGGCGGTTTTGGTGAGCGCGGCGTTGAAGGGAAAATTCTGGCAGCGCAGTACGCCCGCGAGCACAAAGTGCCGTACCTCGGTATTTGTTTAGGTATGCAGGTGGCGCTGATTGAATTTGCCCGTAATGTCGTAGGTATGAGCCATGCGCATTCCACCGAATTTAACAAAGATACACCTTACCCGGTAGTGGGTTTAATTACCGAATGGCGCGATGCCGACGGCTCTGTGGAAACCCGTTCAGATAAGTCTGATTTGGGTGGCACTATGCGCCTTGGCAGCCAAAACTGTAACCTTGTTGCTAATACCAAAGCCCGCGAAATTTACGGTAAAGCGGTTATTCAGGAGCGGCATCGTCACCGCTATGAAGTGAATAACAACTTACGGCCACAATTAGAAGAGGCAGGATTAGTGGTGTCGGGGTTGTCGGCCGACAATCAACTGGTAGAGATGATAGAAATACCGTCGCATCCGTTCTTTGTTGCCGGGCAATTTCACCCGGAATTCAACTCGACACCGCGTGATGGTCATCCGCTGTTTCAGGCTTTTGTCGCAGCCGCGTACAAAGCGCAGAAGCAGCAACGCGTATAACTTGTGCTAAGCCGTGTCACCTCACACGGCTTTTTCGTTTTTAACAGGGGACTTAAAGCATGTCTGAGATAGTAAAAATTATCGCCCGCGAAATTATGGATTCACGCGGCAACCCAACAGTAGAAGCTGATGTGTACTTAGCCAGCGGCGCCATGGGCCGCGGTTGTGCCCCGTCCGGTGCCTCTACCGGTTCGCGCGAAGCGTTAGAACTGCGCGACGGCGACAAAAGCCGTTACTTAGGTAAAGGTGTGACTAAAGCGGTAGCCAATATCGACGGCGCGATTCAGGCGGCGTTAACAGGCAAAAACGCGTATAACCAGGCTGAAATCGACCAGATCATGATCGATTTAGACGGCACTGAAACCAAAAGCAAGCTGGGTGCCAATGCCATTCTGGCCGTGTCATTAGCGGTAGCACGCGCAGCAGCTGCCGATAAAAAAATCCCGTTGTACCAGCACATTGCCGATTTAAACGGCACCTCTGGTGTATACAGCATGCCGCTGCCGATGATGAATATCATCAACGGTGGCGAGCACGCTGATAACAACGTCGATATTCAGGAGTTTATGGTACAGCCGGTGGGCGCCAAAACCTTCGCCGAAGCACTGCGCATGGGCGCCGAGGTTTTCCACAGCCTGAAAAAAGAGCTGCAAAAGCGCGGCTTAAATACGGCAGTGGGTGATGAAGGCGGTTTTGCGCCGGATTTAAAATCAAATGAAGAAGCCTTATCTGTGATCGTTGAAGCGGTAAAAGCCGCTGGCTATGAGATGGGTAAAGACATCACGTTAGCGCTGGACTGTGCCGCTTCTGAGTTCTATAAAGACGGCAAATACGTACTGAGCGGCGAGAACAAGAGCTTTGACTCTTACGGCTTTAACGACTATTTAGCCGGCTTAAGCCAGCGTTATCCTATAGTGTCGATCGAAGATGGCCTGGATGAGAGCGACTGGGATGGCTGGAAAGACTTAACCAACAAAATCGGCAGCAAAGTGCAGCTGGTAGGTGATGATTTATTCGTTACCAACACCAAAATTTTAACCCGCGGTATTGAGCAGGGCATTGGTAACTCTATCCTGATCAAGTTTAACCAGATTGGTTCGTTAACCGAAACCCTGGCTGCGATTAAAATGGCGAAAGATGCTGGCTTCACCGCGGTTATTTCACACCGCAGTGGCGAAACAGAAGATGCCTTTATTGCTGATTTAGCCGTAGGCACTGCCGCCGGTCAAATTAAAACCGGCTCACTGTGCCGCTCTGACCGTGTATCTAAGTACAACCAGTTACTGCGGATTGAGCAAGAGCTGGGCGCTAAAGCGCCGTACAAAGGCCGCAGCGAAATTAAAGGCCAGTAATTTCCGCAGGTAAGCACTGACTGTCGCTTTATCTGAAGCTAAAGCAACAAAGCCACCTTAGGGTGGCTTTTTTTATGTGTTAAAGGTAGCGCTTACACATCTGCAGCTATGTCATATTTCAGTCACACAATGGCTTTACGATAACGCGCTGTCAGGATGGCTGCTGTGATTACTTCGGATAGGATTTTATTAACCTGTATTTAAATGAGTAGTTGTCTTGGGATTAAGTGATTTTCATCGTACCGAGCTTGAGCGCATCCTGGCGCATAAACTGCTTACTCCGCTGTTCCAACCTTTAGTTGCCCTGAGTGACGGCAGCGTTTGGGGCTATGAAGCGCTGATCCGCGGGCCGTCCGACAGTGCGCTGCACTCGCCGATACTGTTGTTTAAAACTGCCCAGGCTTTTGATTTACTCGAAGAGCTGGAGTTGTTATGCCGGCAAATGAGTATTAATGCTTTTGCTGCCGCCAAAGTCGATGGCTTGCTGTTTCTCAACGTGAATCCGCTGTTGCTGTTAACCTCCGATCATCCCTCCGGCCTGACTAAAAAATACATTCAGCAAGCCGGGTTGGAGCCGGATCGCATCGTTATTGAGCTGTCTGAACAGTTTCAGGTAGAAGATACCGGGCTGTTTATCAGTGCGGTAAAACATTACCGTGACTTCGGCTTTAAAATTGCTATCGACGACTTAGGCAGCGGTTTTTCCGGGTTGAAACTCTGGTCAGAGTTACAACCGGATATTGTTAAAATTGACCGCTATTTTATTGACCAGCTGCATCTGGACCCGATAAAAAAAGCCTTTGTGAAAAACATTATTGAACTGGCAAAAAATACGCAGTCGGTTATCGTGGCCGAAGGTATTGAAACCAGCGAAGAGTTGCTCACCTGCAAAGAATTAGGTGCCGACTTTGGCCAGGGCTATTTACTGGGCCGGCCGGATGTCAGGTTAAAATACGATGCGTTGCAGCTGGCGCAATTGCTGCGCACGGATGATAAAGGCCTGGCACTGAATGATGCGCTGGAGCCGGTGATCAGCCGCACAGCCGCCGTGGCTGATAATACCCCGGCGCAACAGGTCGCTGACTTGTTCCGTTATGATAAAAACCTGCCCTGTGTCGCGGTGGTAAATCGCGACAATGTGCCGGTGGGTATTGTCAGCCGCAGCATGATTAACGAGCGCTTTTCACACCAGTTTGGCCGCGCCTTGTATGAGAAAAAGCCGGTTAAGCATTGTATGGAACAGGCGCCTTTAATCGTCGACCGGCAATTGTCGCTTGATAAAGTCAGTGCCATTCTCAGTGCCGAAACAGATGAAGAGGCCGGCTTATTTTTTATTGTCACCGATAACGCTAAGTACTACGGTATTGGCTCGGTGCGCAAAGTGCTGAAACAGCTCAGCGAGAATAAAATTCAGCTGGCGCGCTACGCTAACCCGTTAACATTGCTGCCGGGCAATGTGCCGATTAATACCCGCATCGATCAACTGCTGAAGCACAATCTGGCTTTTAGCGTGGCTTATATCGATATTGATAACTTTAAGCCCTATAACGATCAGTACGGTTACAGCAAAGGCGACTTAGTGATAGAGCTGCTGGCGCAGATTATTCAGTCGGCCGTGGACCCTGCACAGGACTTTGTCGGCCATATTGGCGGCGACGATTTTATTGTGTTGTTTGCCGCCGATATGCCGCTTACAGTGGCAGAGCGCATAGTGGCTGAGTTTGATCAGCGCGTGCGGCATTACTATTTGGCACAGCATCTGCTGGACAACGGCTTTAGTGCAAAAGACCGGCTCGGGGCTGAATCTTTCTACCCGCTGCTGAGCATTTCTATCGGTCTGGCGCGGCCGGATCCAGCGCTGTGCACCAGCCACCATGATGTGTCTGCGCTGGCGTCAGCGGCCAAGCAGCAGGCCAAGAAACAGCAGGGCTCGGCCATTTTTGTCAATAAAAGGCGCTCGCCGGATACGGCGCCGGATACAACATTGTCAGAGCATGCCGTTTCAGCTAAGGCTAATTTGGCTTAAGTGATTTTGCAGGTGCAGATAGTGCGCTTTAAAGTAATCAATTTTATTCAGCTCACCAAAGGCAAAGTGCGGTTCCAGCCGGCCCTGCCAGGCGATAAACTGTTCCAGTACATACACCAGCTCGGCTTGTGCCACGCTGTTGGGCACCTCTGTTACCAATTCCGGAGCGCCCGGAATAGCCTCATCCAGCGGGTGATCCATACTGCCTTTGGCAACAAAGGTGTTAAAGGCCGCTTTGCCGGCTGTTAGCTGAAACCACGCCGGTTTAGCTTGCGGATAACCTGTCATAGAATAGCGGATGCTTTGGGCACAGTGCTGAAAAATTTCGCTGACATTCCAATTGCCGCTGCTGCTGAGCCGGTCTGCCGGTAAGGCTTTTATCTCGCGCAGCATTTGCCCCAACGGGTAGTGGCGTAAGGTAGCCACACTTTTAACGCCCAGCACCAGCACTACGGGTGCGCACAGGGCGCCGGTCAGAAATTGTCTTCGGTTCATCTTGTTACTCAGCACTACAGCATAAAGGTGGCGATATTGCCGATACTGTAGCAGGAAAAGCACAACACCGGAGCAGGAAAAATGTGCCGCTGGCATTTTTTCTGCAGTGCTACAGGTTGCCGTAATGCTGCGGTAGTTGAGTTTTGCTATTTTATCAAGCTAATCAAAGAAATAATTGCCGAAAAAACCGGCATATGTTAGATTCGTGCAACTTTTATGACACAGGGATGTAGGGCGAAATGCAAAGGAATGTGTTATTGACTGATGCAGAGCGCGGCTTTTTTGCCGAGCTGTTTGACGAAAATATTCAGGTTGCCCCTGCGGTGCAGGATGGCCTGAACCACATGATCTCGGTAACCACTGAAGTGCCGCAGTTAATTGCCTCTTTATTGGGCAAAGCCAAATTCACCTTATTAGCCGAAGTGGGTAATTACAAACTGTGGTTCCCGCTGGAAATGTCATTGGACGAATTTGGCCAACCTAACCCCGTACTGGGCATTCCGGAAGTGCTGGAATATTGTGGCGCCGAGCGTAGCTGGCGGTTACAGGCCGAGCCTGAATTACGCCTGAGTGATAAACAATACGCCGGTAAGGTACAAGTGTTGTCGTTGTCCAGCAGCGGCATGGCGTTGCAACCCGACAGCCTGCACACAGCAGAACAGCTGATGCAAACCAATGAATTAACGCTGTGTCTGCCGGATGGTCAGCTGCTGCGCCTGGGTATTGAACCGGTGCGGCGCGAGAATAATATCCTTGCTACCCGCATCAGCGCCTGTAAACAAAACCGTGATACCTTGCGCCGTTACCTGTTTCAGCGCCACCGCCAGCGTCATCCGGCGTTGTATCAGGGCTTAAGCTGAAAAAACGCCAGCTAAACCAGGGGTTTCGCTTTGCAAACGCGCGCTGATTGGCTAACATCTGGCCATGATTGATGCAAGCCGTAACCAACCCCATTTCTGGCAAGTGTCCGGAGAGAATCAAACTTATACCGAGCTATGTAATGCTTTGTATGAGCGCGAGCTGCTACGCTTGTCGCGGCTAAGCACCGAACAACTGTTACGGCTGCCAAACCGCCTCGCCAGTTTACCGTTTTATATCCGCCGTGCGGCGGCGAATATTTTGCAGCAGCACAGCGAGCTGCAACTGGACAGCCTGAATGCGTCCTGGTATCACCGCCAGGCTGCGGTTTGCCCGGCCCGCAAGCAACAAGCCGATCCGATAGAAGCGTTTTATCGCAAGCATGCCAAACCCGGCCTTATTGTACCGGTGTATATTACGTTGCTTAGCCACGAGCAAATTGTGCTCGACAGTGTCGACGAGGTGGATGTTGCCGGCATGCGGCTGCATTGTAACGAGCACGGCTGGTTTGCTTTTGCCGGTACGCCGTTATCGCAACAAAACAGTGACAAATTTTTACTCAAGCCGGCTAAAGCCATCCTTACTGCCGCGTGTTGCGGCCATCAGTGGTTAAATGGCAACAGAACACCGCCACGGCTGCTGACTCTGCGCGAGCTGCTGTTAGCCAGCCGGCTCAACTGGCAAAATTTTGCCAGGCCGTTACCGGCCTTATTGCCCTGATGCCATTATTCCTGCTTTGCAATCAGCCTTTGAGGCTTCATAATAACGGCATTGTATTTAACGAAGCTGCGTTATGCGAATACTCACTGTACTGCTGGTAGTAGTGCTTGGCCTGCTGCAATACCGTTTATGGTTTGGCGAGCACAGCATTGCCGACTATTTTCGCCAGCAAGAAGAACTGAATATACAGGCGGCCAGTAACCTCGAGCTGGAAAAGCGCAACCGCTTATTAAGAGCTGATGTGAAAGATTTACAGCAAGGTATTGAAGCCATTGAAGAGCGGGCCCGCAACGAATTGGGGCTGATTAAACAAGACGAGGTGTTTTTCCGCCTGTTTAGTCAACATGCTGCGACAGGCCAAACTAATGACTGAGGATACCTCTGTCGCTATCGCGGCGGTAATGCCGGCGGCCGGTATTGGCAAACGGATGCACTCTGATGTGCCGAAACAGTACCTGCAACTGCACGGCAAAACCATTTTAGAACACAGTGTTGCCAGATTGCAGGCTGTACCTGCGGTTAGCCAAATTTGGTTGGCGCTGGCAGCCGATGATCCGTACTTTGCCGATACGGCCCTGGCGCACAGCAATATTATTCGCGTAAAAGGCGGTGCGGAACGCATGCATTCTGTGCTTAATGCACTGCAGTTTATTGATGAGCATCAGTATCCGTGGGTGCTGGTGCATGACGCCGCCAGGCCGCTGGTGCGTAGCAGTGACATAGCGCTGTTAATCCAGCGCTGCCTGGCTGCAGAGCAGGGCGGTATTTTGGCCTGCAGGGTGCGCGATACCATGAAGCGCGGCGAGCTGCAAATAAGCGAAACCGTCAGCCGTGAGCATTTATGGCATGCTCTGACACCGCAATTTTTCCCAACTGCGTTACTGCGCGCAGCGCTTAAAGATGCTATGCAGTGTGGCGTGCATGTTACTGACGAAGCATCGGCGATGGAATGGGCCGGCCACAATGTGCTGCTGATAGAAGGGCACAGCGACAATATCAAAATTACCCAGCCGGCAGATTTAGCTCTGGCGGCGTTTTATCTGGAGCAATTTGTTTAATGAACATGCGTATTGGCCATGGTTTTGATGTACACGCTTTTGGCGGTGCAGGCCCGGTAACTCTGGGCGGCGTAAAAATTGATTATGCACAGGGCCTTGTTGCGCACTCAGACGGTGATGTGGTGCTGCATGCCTTATCTGATGCTTTGTTGGGCGCGGTAGCGTTGGGCGATATCGGCCATCATTTCCCCGACACCGACGCAGCTTTTAAAGGCATCGACAGTCGTATTTTATTACGCAAGGTGTTTGCTGATGTATCTGCTGCCGGGTATAGAATCGGCAATCTGGATATCACTGTGATGGCGCAGGCTCCGAAAATGGCGCCGCACATTGCCGCTATGCGCCGTTGTATCGCCGCTGATTTAGACTGTGAGCTGTCGCAGGTAAATGTTAAAGCTACCACTACAGAAAAGCTGGGCTTTGTCGGGCGCAAAGAAGGTATAGCAGCAGAAGCCGTGGTGCTGCTGGTTGGCGTATGACGGCTATACAACCGTTGCAATATTTGTATGGTGAACCGGCAGTAACCGGGCTTTTGCGTCAGCAGGCAGACGATTTTATTGTTGAAGAACAGCTTAATTTCAGCCCGAGCGGTGCCGGTGAGCATATTTTGCTGTATATCGAAAAGACCGGCCAAAACACCCAATATGTGGCAAAACAACTGGCGGAGCTAACCGGCCTGCGCGCGCGTGATATCAGTTACGCCGGGCTCAAAGATCGCCATGCCGTGACGCGGCAGTGGTTTTGTTTTAAATGGCCGATAAAACAGGAGCTGGACTGGCAAAGCTGGCAGCTTGAGGGCTGCACGATACTGCAGATGCTACGGCATTATCGTAAGTTGCGTTTAGGCGCACTTAAAGCCAACTGCTTTAACATTCGCTTACGCCAGGTATCAGACTGCACAGCACTGCTGCAGCGCGCAGAACAGCTGCGCTGTGGCGTGCCTAATTACTACGGTGAGCAACGCTTTGGTATTAACGGCGGCAATTTAGCCCTGGCAGAGCAGTTGTTTAATGGCCAAAGCATCACCGATCGCAAGCTACGCGGCTTGGCACTATCGGCGGCGCGCTCGTTTTTATTTAACTGCCAGCTTAGCGCCAGAATCGGTGCCGGGCGGTTTAATACTGTGCTCGATGGCGATGTATTGCAACTGGATGGCACCGGGTCGGTATTTCGGGTGCCGCAAGCGGATGCCACCTTGCAACAACGCCTGGCAGAGCACGATGTTCACCTTACGGCAGCTCTGCCGGGCATTGGCGAGCCGATGGTAAGCGGGCCGGCGGCAGAGCAAGAGCAGGCAGCGTTAGCCGCTTATCCGCTGTTGCTGCAGGGGTTACAGGATTACCGGCTTAAAGCCGAGCGTCGTGCTATGCGGCTGGTGCCGCAACAGTTACAACTGCAACAGGATGGCAATGATATTGTTATAAGCTTTGCCTTGCCGGCCGGCTGTTTTGCCACCAGCGTACTGCGTGAATTACTGCAGTACCGCGATTGTGGCCGCAAGACAACAGAAATGGAGTAGCACATGCGGATTTTACTAAGCAATGATGATGGTGTTCACGCCAAAGGCATGCAGGTACTGCAACAGGCATTAAGCCAGTTTGCCGAGGTAACGACAGTAGGGCCGGATCGCAACTGCAGTGGTGCCAGCAATTCGTTAACCCTGATTAACCCGCTACGGGTGCAGCATATGGAAAACGGCTTTTATTCGGTTAACGGCACACCAACCGATTGCGTGCATCTGGCGATCAGCCAATTATTGGATTTTACCCCCGATTTAGTGGTGGCGGGTATTAACCACGGCGCTAATTTAGGCGACGATGTATTGTATTCCGGTACTGTTGCCGCTGCTACAGAAGGCCGCCATTTGGGCTTGCCGGCTATTGCTGTTAGCCTGGCCGGACGGGATGAAGAGCATTTTGCAACTGCTGCCTTTGTTACAGCCCAGGTGATTAAACAATTAAAATCGCACCCGTTACCGGCTGATCAAATTTTAAATATTAATGTGCCGGCGGTCAGTATTGAACAGTTAAAAGGTATTCAGGTGACACGACTGGGCCGGCGGCATAAAGCCGAAACCATGACCAGTGCTACCGATCCTTGGGGCCGGACTATATACTGGTACGGCTCGTTAGGGCCGGAGCTGGATGCCGGTGAAGGCACAGATTTTCACGCTATAGCCAATGGCTATGCATCGATAACACCGCTGCAAATTGATATGTCTGCATATAAAAGCATGGACCGGTTAAAGCAATGGTTAGAGGGGATCAGGTTGTAATATGGCAGTCGCGACATCACGCAGCGCCGCGGTACTGGCGCAGAAACTTCAAAGCGACGGCATTACTAATGCACAGGTATTAGCCGCTATAGCCCATACACCACGCCATATGTTTGTTGAGGCGGTGCTGGCGCACAAAGCTTACGAGAATACTGCCTTGCCAATTGGTCAGGGCCAGACGATTTCACAACCTTATATTGTTGCCCGCATGACAGAGTTGCTGTTACAAGACAAAGCGCCGGGCAAGGTGTTGGAAATCGGCACCGGTTCAGGCTATCAAACGGCTATTCTGGCGCGGCTGTTTTCCCATGTCTGCAGCGTCGAGCGGATTAAAGCGTTGCAGTTTCAGGCTAAGCGCCGCTTGCAGCAATTAGACTTACACAATGTTTCGATGAAACACGGTGACGGCTGGCAGGGGTGGCCCAGCAAAGCACCGTTTGACAGTATTATAGTTACCGCGGCGCCAACGGAAGTGCCGGTGGCACTGCTGCAGCAACTGACTGATGGCGGCCGTTTAGTGATCCCGGTGGGTTTACATGAACAGGTGCTGCGGGTGTATCAGCGTAACGGTGACGAGATCAGCAGCAAAGATATTGAAGCGGTGCGTTTTGTGCCACTGGTTCCGGGCGAATTAGCCTGATTTAAGGATAGCGTATGCAGTATATACAATGGATGATTAAAGGCCTGGCTATGGGGGCTGCCGATGTAGTACCCGGTGTATCCGGCGGTACTCTGGCCTTTATTTTGGGCATTTACGAGCGCTTACTGGCAGCAATCAGCAGCTGCAACCTGCAGGCTTTAGGCTTATTGCGTCATGGCCGTTTTAAGGCGTTGTGGCAACATATCGACGGCACTTTTCTGCTGTGTTTATTCAGCGGCATCTTACTGAGCATATTCTCGCTGGCCGGCGTGATCAGTTATTTACTGCAGTACCGGCCTATTCCGCTATGGGCCTTATTTACCGCGCTTATTCTTACTGCCTTACCTCATCTGTGCCGTAGCCTGCGTTGGAACGCCGTGCGGTTGCTACTGTGTTTGTGCGGCATAGTGTTTGCGGTAATGGTTGGCATGTTAACGCCAAGAGAGCTGCAGCCGGCCAACTGGATGTTCTTTATCGCCGGGACCGTGGCCATTTGCGCCATGATCCTGCCCGGTATTTCCGGCAGTTTTATTTTACTGATGTCGGGTATGTATGCGCCGGTATTATTGGCGGTAACCGAGTTACAGCTGGGCGTGTTGGCATTATTTATGTTGGGTTGCATTATAGGTTTACTGGGCTTTTCCCGTGTGCTTAACTGGCTGCTGCAACATTATCACGACGCCAGCCTGGCACTGTTGATTGGCATTGTGATCGGCGCACTGTATCGCATCTGGCCATGGCAACTGGAGCAGCATCTGTATTTGCCGTGGCAGTATGCCGCCAAAACCGGCCAGGCCGATATAACAGCGGCACTGCTTAGTGCTGCAGCCGGCGTCCTTATTATGTTGTTGCTACTGAATTTGGAAAAATGGCTTAACCCGCCTGCGGCTGGCCGCAAGCAGACAGCAGACTGAAAAAGGAGTCGGGTATTCGTTGTTCTTACCACCGCAATCTGCAGCTGATATTACGCCGCCGCGCCAAATTTGCCGGCAAGGCGGTGCTGTTGCTGCTGTTTATCGCGGTGGCGGGCTGTTCTTCCAGCTCCGGCCCGGCACCGGTTACCACGCTGGAACTGCGGGAAAACTTTTACCAGCAGCGTAACCGCGGCACTTTAAACACCAGTAGTTATACAGTACAGCGCGGCGATACTTTGTATTCCATTGCGTTTCGGGCCGGCAAAGATGTGCGCGAGCTCGCCGGCATTAACGGCATTGCCAATCCTTATACTATTTACCCGGGCCAGGTTATTCGCTTCTCTGGTAAGGCGAAACCGGTAGCGCGCAAGCCGGTAAAACCGGCAGTAGTGGCAAAACAAAACACAAATAAGAACAATTCAAGCCAAGCAAAATCAAATAGTTCGGTAAAACCGACTAAACCTGTTGCACCACAAAATCAAAAGGGTTATGTTCAAACTACGCCTGCAAAAAATAACAAAACCGCGCACTCTACCCTAAATAGGGACTTGGTGCAATGGCAGTGGCCGGTTAAAGGTAAAATAATTTCCGGTTTCTCCCATCAGCAACAAGGTAACAAGGGTATAGATGTAGCCGGGCGGGAAGGCGACAGAGTTAATGCTGCTGCCAGTGGTCAGGTGGTGTATGCCGGTAACGCGTTAAGGGGCTACGGCAATTTAATTATTATTAAACACAATGATGATTACTTAAGTGCTTACGCGCATAACCGTAAGTTACTGGTAGCAGAGAAACAAATGGTAACTGCAGGACAGCAGGTTGCCGAATTGGGTAGTACCGATGCAACAGATCCACGTTTGCATTTTGAGATCCGTTTTCGTGGCAGTTCGGTCGACCCGCTGAAATACTTACCAAAATAATAAGATCGACAACATAAGTAATATCAGGAATGGATGCGATACGCCTTAGCTGGCCCCTGACCCTGTAGACGTGGGAGAAAGGATATGGGACAAAAAAGTAGTGATGATGAAGTTTTAGAGTTTAAAGACGACGAGCTGAATGAAGATGCGATGCTCGATGACGACGCGGAGCCGGATGCCGCCGCACTCGTTACAGAAGAAAGCAGTAGTGATGACGTGTTTGCCCGCGATGACAGCCAGAAAACGATGGATGCCACGCAGATTTATCTGGGCGAAATAGGTTTTTCTCCTTTATTGTCGGCAGAAGAAGAAGTGTATTTTTCCAGGCTGGCGTTAAAAGGTGATCAAGCCGCGCGCAAACGCATGATCGAAAGTAATTTACGTTTAGTAGTAAAAATTGCCAGACGCTATATTAACCGCGGTTTGGCGCTGCTCGACCTGATAGAGGAGGGCAACCTCGGTCTGATCCGTGCGGTGGAGAAATTTGACCCCGAGCGCGGTTTCCGTTTTTCAACCTATGCTACCTGGTGGATCCGTCAAACCATAGAACGGGCCATCATGAACCAAACCCGCACTATTCGTTTACCTATCCATGTGGTTAAAGAACTGAATATTTACTTGCGCGCCGCACGTGAGTTATCACAAAAGCTGGACCACGAACCAACACCGGAAGAAATTGCCAGCGCGCTGGACAGGCCGGTAGAAGAAGTGCGTAAAATGCTGAAGTTAAATGAAAAGATAACCTCAGTAGATACACCGGTGGCCGGTGCGTCGGAAAAACAGTTGCTGGATGTTATTGCCGACGAAAAAGAGCTGGGGCCGGAAACTGAATTGCAGGACGAAGATATTCGTCAGCATTTGGTGGTGTGGCTAAATGAGCTGAACCCGAAGCAGCGCGAAGTGCTGGCACGGCGGTTCGGTTTGCTCGGCTATGAGCCTTCGACACTGGAAGATGTCGGGCATGAAATTGGTTTAACCCGGGAACGGGTGCGGCAAATTCAGGTAGAAGCGCTGCGACGCTTACGGGAAATTGTTACCCATCAGGGCTTGAATATCGAAACCCTGTTCCAGGATTAAGCTCTGCTTACTACAAACAAGGCGCTCTCAGGCGCCTTGTTGTTTTTGCAGCCACTGCACCAGCAAATTACCGGCAGCGGTAATATGCCGCGTCAGTAGCTCGCTGGCCAGATAAGTATTACCACTGCGCAACAACCTAAGCAGTTCGGCATGTTCCGCCGCACTGGTATCGGCATAGGCCAGGGCTTGTTCCTGGTAGCCCAGATAGCGCGATACCTGTTGGTGTAACTGATCCAGCAAGCGCAGTAAATGCGGTTTGGCGCAACTTTGATACAAGATGCGGTGAAACTGCCAGTTCAACTCGCCGCGCTGATAAGGTGCCAACTGTGTATTAGCCGCGATATAGGCCAGCAAGTCTTCAGCCTGGCCCAATTGGCTGAAGCTGAGATTGACTGCCGCCAGGGTTAATGCCAGCGGTTCCAGCTGTAAACGCAGCATGCACAGCTCTTCTGCTTCAGCGGCGCTAAAGCCCGGCACCTGCATACCGGCTTTACCATGTGCTGCTAACCAGCCTTCGCTCATCAGGGCATGCTGCGCATCGCGCACGACAATACGGCTGACAGCGTAGTGCTGCGCCAGTTGCTGTTGCGTCAGCACCTGGCCCGGAGCCCAATGCTGCAGCTGAATATCCTGTTTTAATTGTTGATACAGTTGCTGTTTTTTCAGCATCAGCGGCTCCGGCGCAGGCCGTTAACCAGCAGCAAGGTTAAGCCACCGGCAATAATGCCCCAAAACGCAGCGGCGATACCAAAAAAGCTGATCCCCGACGCGGTAACCAGTAAGGTCACGACGGCGGCTTCGCGATGCTCGCCCTCAGCGGTGGCTACCGCCAGATTGGCCCCTATAGTGCCCAGTAACGCCAGCCCGGCCAGGGCGGCAATCATCTCTTTGGGAAAAGCGGCAAATAAGGCTACAACAGTAGCACCGGCAAGGCCTGCCAGCAGGTAAAATACGCCGGCGGCAATACCGGCAATGTAGCGTTTGTCTTTATCCGGGTGTGCTTCAGCGCCGGTGCAAATGGCCGCGGTAATGGCAGCAAGGTTAATCGAAAATGCGCCCCAGGGCGCTAACAACAGAGTAGATAAGGCTGTGCTGCTGATAAGTGGTGACACCGGTGTTTGGTAACCGCTGGTGCGGATAACGGCGACGCCCGGGATATTTTGTGATGCCATGGTAACCAGCAACAGCGGTAGGCCAACACCGAGCAGGGCGCTGAGTGACCAATGCGGTGTTACCCAAACCGGCGTGGTCAGGCTTAACGTAACAGCGGTGTAGTCAAACTGGCCTTGTAGCACTACGGTGACTAAGCCGCTGAGTAATACCCATAAAATGGCATAGCGCGGCATAAAGCGTTTGGCCAGCAAGTAGCTGATGCACATCAGGCCAACTAACAGTAACTGGCTTTGCAGTGAGGTAAAGATACTTAAGCCAAATTGCAGCAAAATGCCCGCCAGCATAGCACTGGCCAGCGGCAGTGGAATAAGCCGTGTTAATTTATCAAACCAGCCGCTGATACCAATAACAACGCCCAGCGCGGCAGTAAAAATAAATACGCCCACGGCTTCGTTAATGGTTAACCCCTGCAGGCTGGTTGCCAGCAGTGCAGCGCCAGGGGTAGACCAAGCGGTAATAACCGGCGCTTTGTAATACCAGGACAAACCAATACAGGTAGCGGCCATGCCGATGCCCAGTGCCAGCAACCAGGACGCCATGATGTCCTGAGTGGCACCCGCCGCCGCTGCCGCTTGTAATACAATCGCCACTGAACTGGCAAAGCCTACCAGCACGGCGACAAAGCCCGCGACGACCGCCGACAGACTAAGATCTTTAATCAGCATGAACTTGCTCAAACTATAAAAAGTATACCTAATTTAAAATGTATACATTTTTTGTCAAGTAATTACAGCGAAAGGGATGCAGATTAGTGTGGCGGCCCGAACCGGTTTGTCCACGCTGACACGCCGTAAATACATCCCTGTAGGCTCGATTATAAACTTCATCCATGAAGTTTATCCTGACGGATCAGCGAAGCTGTTCAAATTCGCTCCCGGCGAATTTGTCAGCATCCTGGCCTGCAACGGTCAGCTTAGAACAAACCGATTCTGGCTGGATTGCCCATCGGAGTTATAGCTGTTGCTTTAGCTGATACAACAACTCCAGTGCCTGGCGGGCGGTTAAATCATCGGGGTTAATAGTGCGTAACTGATCCACCACCGGGTGCTCTTCGTGCAGCAAGCTCAGTTGTGGCTGTGTGTTTACCGCAGCTTTCAGCGGCGCTGTGCTGCTGTGTTGCTCCAGCTCGGTTAATTTATGCCGTGCGCGCTGAATAACAGCTTTAGGCACACCGGCCAGCTGGGCTACCTGTAAGCCAAAGCTTTTGCTGGCGGCGCCGTCCTGCACGTGGTGCATAAATACGATATCATCACCATGCTCTACCGCATCCAGGTGCACATTGGCCAAACCGGGTAACTGCTCTGCCAGCTCGGTCAGCTCAAAGTAATGGGTAGCAAACAGGGTTAACGCCTTAATTTTACCGGCTAAATAGTCGGCACAGGCCCACGCCAGGCTTAAGCCGTCATAGGTACTGGTACCGCGGCCTATTTCATCCATCAGCACTAAGCTGTGCTCAGTGGCATGGTGCAAAATAGTGGCGGTTTCGGTCATCTCCACCATAAAAGTAGAGCGGCCGGAGGCCAGATCATCTGAGGCGCCGATACGGGTAAAGATACGATCTATCGGGCCTATTTGCGCTTTTGCCGCCGGCACAAAGCAGCCGATACAGGCCATCAGAGTAATGAGTGCAGTTTGGCGCATATAAGTTGATTTACCGCCCATATTCGGCCCGGTAATCATCAGCATGCGGCGCTGGCTGTTTAATGTCAGCGGGTTGGCAATAAACGGCTCGGTTAACACCTGCTCTACCACCGGGTGACGGGCTTGTTCCAGCACTATGCCGGTTTGGCTGCTTAGCTGTGGCCGGCAGTAGTTTAGGCTGTCGGCGCGTTCGCTAAAGGTGCACAGCACATCCAGCTCGGCCAGTACCCGCGCCAGTTGTTGCAGCGGCGCCAAAAAGGGCGCGGTCAGCTCAAATAATTGCTCATACAGCTGTTTTTCCACTGCTAAAGCTTTGCTTTGGCTGCCCAGTACTTTGTCTTCGTATTCTTTGAGCTCCGGAATAATATAACGCTCGTTGTTTTTCAGCGTTTGGCGGCGTACATACTCCGGCGGTACTTTAGTATCGGCACTGCGGCCGGTTTCAATGTAATAGCCATGAATACGGTTAAAGCCTACTTTAAGCGAGGCGATACCGGTGCGCTCACGTTCGCGCAGCTCCAGTTGTTCTAAATAATCGGTGGCACCGGTGGCCAGCGCACGCCAGTGGTCCAGTTCGGTGTTGTAGCCCGGCGCAATAACGCCGCCATCACGAATTAATACCGGCGGTGCTTCTACTATGGCTTGCTCTAACAGCTGGCATAGCTGTGGCAGCGGTTGGGCGGCCAGGCCGATTTGCTTTAGCAAGGCGCTGTTAAGCGGTGCTAATTCCGGTGCTAACAGCGGCAACTGCTGCAGAGCCTGGCGCAGCCGGGCAAAATCACGTGGCCTGGCACTGCGCAGCGCCAGCCGCGCTATTACCCGTTCTATATCGCCGATGTGTTTCAACAGCGGCTGTAATTGCTCATATTCTGTGGCCAGCTCTGTTACGGCATCCAGCCTGGCATTGATCTGGTTTTGATCGCGCAGCGGTGCGTGGATCCAGCGTTTTAATAAGCGCGAGCCCATAGCGGTTTGGCTGCGGTCAAGCACGGCGGCCAGGGTATGTTCATAGTTACCGGCCAGGTTTTGCGTCAGCTCCAGGTTACGCCGTGTTGCGGCGTCCAGTACGATATTGTCCTGCGAGCGCTCCAGTGCCACGGCGCGGATATGCGGCAGGGCAGTGCGCTGGGTGTCTTTAACATACTGCATCACACAACCGGCCGCCATTAACGCTACCGGTGCGTCGTCAACGCCAAAACTGAGTAAGTCTTTAGTACCAAATTGCTGACACAATAAGCGTTTAGCGGTAGCCAGTTCAAATTCCCACACCGGGCGGCGGCGCGCACCTTTGCGCTTTTCCACCAGGTAGGTGTCGGCAAAATCTTCCGGATACAATAATTCTGCCGGGTTCAGCCGTTGCAGCAGCGCGGCTAAGTCATCAATATTATCTACCTGGTTGAGCAAAAAACGGCCACTGCTGATATCCAGTTGCGCCAAACCATAGTGGCCGCGCAGCACACTGATGGCACAGAGCAAATTGTCCTGGCGCTCATTTAATAAGGCTTCATCGGTAACTGTGCCGGGGGTAACAATACGTACCACCTTGCGTTCGACCGGGCCCTTGCTGGTGGCCGGATCGCCAATTTGTTCGCAAATTGCGGCAGACTCGCCCAGTTGTACCAGCCGGGCTAAATAGCCCTCTACGGCATGATAGGGCACGCCGGCCATCGGTATCGGTGTGCCGGCACTTTGGCCGCGCTTGGTCAGCGAGATATCCAGCAAGGCCGAGGCCCGTTTGGCATCGTCGTAAAATAACTCGTAAAAGTCGCCCATACGGTAAAACAGCAGGATGTCGGGGTGTTGACTTTTTAAGCCCAGATATTGCTGCATCATGGGGGTATGTGCGCTTAAGGCTTGCTCCGTTTTCTGGTCTGACGGCATAATAGCGTTCTGAATTCCCTGTTGGATAAAATATGACGGTCGCAGCAGACAGCCTGCAGCTGGCGACAGAATTAGGCCAGCTATTATTACGGAAAAAGTGGACTATCACCACTGCTGAATCCTGTACCGGCGGCGGCATTGCTTATTGCTTAACCGCGGTGCCCGGCAGCTCTGCCTATGTAGACCGTGGTTTTATTACCTACAGCAATAAAGCCAAGCAGCAGCTGCTGGCGGTGCGCAGCGCTACCTTACTGCAATTTGGCGCAGTAAGTGAAGAGACTGTGCGTGAAATGGCCGAAGGTGCCGCCAAGGCTGCAAATGCCGATATCGCCATTGCCGTGTCCGGCATTGCCGGGCCGGACGGTGGCTCAGTGTATAAGCCGGTGGGCACGGTATGCTTTGGTTTTTGCATTAATGGCAAGGTTGCCAGCAGCCGCTTGGTATTGGCCGGCGATCGCCAGCAGGTACGCCAGCAGGCTATCGATTATGCCCTGAAACAAAGCATTGAGCTGTTGACAGCTTTAGCAAACTAGACTACTGTACGAGCATACAGTGTTAATTGTCCGGCAAGCCCGGCTCAACCATGGATATAAAAATGGACGACAACAAACAAAAAGCGCTCACAGCCGCCTTAGGTCAAATTGAACGTCAGTTCGGTAAAGGCTCTATTATGCGTCTGGGCGACAGCACGGCGCTGGATATAGCTGCGGTATCTACCGGTTCTTTAGGTCTGGATATCGCGCTGGGTATCGGCGGTTTACCTTATGGCCGTATCGTCGAAATATATGGCCCGGAGTCGTCCGGTAAAACCACCTTAACCTTACAGGTTATTGCCGAAGCGCAAAAGGCCGGTAAAACCTGTGCTTTTATCGATGCCGAGCACGCGCTGGATCCGGTTTATGCCAAAAAGCTGGGTGTTAAGGTAGAAGACCTGCTGGTATCCCAGCCGGATACCGGTGAGCAGGCGCTGGAAATTTGTGACATGTTAGTACGCTCTGCTGCTGTAGATGTCGTAGTAGTCGACTCGGTAGCCGCATTAACACCAAAAGCGGAAATTGAAGGCGACATGGGCGACAGCCACATGGGCTTGCAAGCCCGGTTAATGTCACAGGCACTGCGTAAGCTAACCGGTAATATTAAGCGTTCTAATACTTTATGTATTTTTATCAACCAAATCCGGATGAAAATCGGTGTGATGTTTGGTAACCCGGAAACCACTACCGGTGGTAATGCACTGAAATTCTATGCGTCGGTACGCTTAGATATTCGCCGCATCGGTTCGGTAAAAGACGGTGATGAAATTACCGGTAACGAAACCCGCGTTAAAGTAGTGAAAAACAAAGTGGCGCCGCCGTTTAAACAAGCTGAGTTTATTATTCAGTACGGTGCCGGCATTAACAAACTGGGCGAGCTGATTGATTTAGGCGTAGCCCAGGGCTTAGTGGACAAAGCCGGTGCCTGGTACGCTTATCAGGGCAATAAAATTGGCCAGGGCAAAGCCAATGCGATGAAGTTCCTCGCCGATAACCAACCGGTAGCCGACGAAATTGAGAAAGAATTGCGCGCCCGCTTGTTGTTAAAGCCGGGTGAAAAACCGATTGAAGAAAGCATACCAGAGGCATTTGAAGCCGACTTATAAGGCCTGTTCATCTGTCGTTAATAAAGCCAGCTTATGCTGGCTTTTTTTGTCATAAATTTTAACTTGCTCTGCTGTCAATGCAGCGATAAGCTGTTGACTTCGCCATTTTATTTGGCCTGAAAACGTAAACAAGCAGTAAACGATAGCCGGTGTCGGAATAATGATAATAATAACAAGGCTATGCCTGATTGCAGTCTGTATGGTGCTGGTGGCCTGTAAAGCCGATATCAGCGTGCAGGATGAGCCTACAGATCCTGTGGTGCAGGAAATTGCGCTGGCTTTTGTTGAACGGCCACTGCGGATTAACGACGATGAATCTTATCAAACCAACCTGACTGACCCTGCAGCCTTTAACCCGGGCGCCCGTTTACTGCTAAAACAAAATGCCTTTGCCCAATCTGCTGAAACAGAGCTGACCGCCGGCCTGTTTGCCGAAGGTGCGTTATATGACGTCAAAGACCTCAGTGCGTCGCCCGATGGCTTAACCTTAGTGTTTGCCTTACGGGCACCGGCACTGGACAACGTGGCTGCAGAGCTGCAACCGAAATGGGATTTGTGGCGTTATGATGTACAAAGTAAAACTGTCAGCCCACTGATTGCCGATGCCCAATTGGCGCAGCGCGGCCATGATATCAGCCCGGCATTCTTACCGGATGGCCGGATTATTTTCAGCTCTACCCGCCAGACCACCGCACGGCAAATTCTGCTGGACGAATTTAAACCGCAATACACGGCGCTGGATGAAAATTTAAACGCACCGGCATTTAACCTGCACCTGATGAATGCCGATGGTAGCGGCATTGAACAGCTGAGCTTTAACTTAAGCCACGACCTGTATCCGGTTGTGCTGGACGATGGCTATATTTTGTATAGTCGCTGGGACAACCAGAGCGATCGTTCAATGTTTAACTGGTACCAAATGCAACCGGATGGAAGCGAAAACCAGTTAGTCTATGGCTGGCATTCGCATAACAGTGGCGCCGGTTTATCCAGAGTGGAGTTTGCTAAAGCTATAGTACTTGACGATGGTTCGGTGAGCGTAGCACTGGCCGGCAACGATGCACCTTATTACAACAGCTGGCCACAACAAGTAGCCTTGGCGCTGGCCAGTGACAATGAGCAGGCTCTGTTTGGCGAAACGCTGAACCTGCCGGCGCAAACGCCACTGTTTCCATGGGCTTTTGATAACACAGAACGCACTGAATCGGCCGGTGCCGTGCACAGCTATGCGCCGTTAAAAGATGGCAGCGGCCGTTTTTTAGTCAGTTGGTCACCTTGTCGGGTGTTGGTAGAAGAGATGGCTTTCAGCTGTGCTCAGGTAGAGGACGTCAGTGGATCAGAGTTGGCAGCACCTTTGTACGGTTTATGGTTATTTGATACTGAAAAACAAACACAGGTACCTGTGCGGCCCGGTACAGAAGGCTTGCTGGTAGCAGAACCTGTGGTGCTGCAAGCATACAGCGCCGGCGCGTTTTTACCACAGAACCCGTTACTGGATGCAGAGTTAGCCGCTGAAAATGCCGCCGTGCTGGATATTCGCAGCGTGTACGATTTTGCCGGCACTGCCAGCCTAAACATAGCGCAACTGGCCGACCCGATGCAAAGCACGGCGGATGAGCGCCCGGCGCGGTTTTTACGCTTGGTGCGCGGCGTGCCGATGCCGCCGGAAGAGGTACTGGATGTACCCGGTTCTGCCTTTGGTGTCAGCCGTCGCCAACTGATGCGCGAAATTCTCGGCACTGTAGCAATAGAGCCGGATGGCTCGGTACAGGTCAAGGTCCCGGCCAATGTGCCGTTTAATTTGGCGCTGCTAAATGCTCAGGGCCAAGCTATTTCGCCACTGCACCAACAGTGGATCACCCTGCGGCCGGGCGAAACACGCAGTTGTAATGGGTGCCATAGCGCACAAAGCACAGCACCGCATGGCCGCTTAAGCGGCGAAGCGCCAACGGCCAATCCCGGCCATGCCGGCGGCGGAACCTTCCCTAATACTAACCCGCAACTTATTGCTCAGGCCGGTGAAACCATGGCGCAAGCTGCCGCGCGCCTAAATGGCCTGCCAGAGCTAAACGAAGCCTTGGTTTATCTGGATATCTGGACTGATCCGGCACTGCGCGCTGCAGATGCGCCCTTAACGGTCAGTCTGCAGGATTTAACCACGCCGCTGCCGGCCGGAGTGGCCTGTTTTAGCCAATGGCTGGCCAGTTGCCGCTTACGTATTGATTATCCTGAGCATATTCAGCCCTTATGGCAGCTGGACCGGCGCCGTTTTGACCCCGATAGCAATGAATTGCTGGCCGACAATACCTGTGTCAGCTGCCACAGCCGCACTGATGCCAATGGCAACGGCCGCGTGCCGCTGGCGCAATTGGAGCTCGATAATGAGCCGTCTGATTTGGAAGCAGAGCACTATCGCAGCTACCGTGAACTGTTAAGCGTGGATAACGAACAGGAGTTAGTTGGCGGCGTGTTGGTGGACCGGCAGATCCAGGCCTCCGATGCCGATGGTAACCTGCTGTTTCTGACCGATGAAGACGGCGATCTAATCCTTGATGATAGCGGTAATCCAATCCCGGTTATGGTTACGGTTAATGTTGCGCCCGCCCTTCGTGTTGGCAATGCGCTGGGCAGTAACGCATTTTTTGGACTGTTTGGCGCCGGTGGTTCACACCAGGGCTATTTATCGGCGGCAGAGTTGAAGCTGGTTGCAGAGTGGCTGGATATCGGTGCCCAGTACTACAACTCGCCCTTTGCCATCCCGGAGCAATAGATGATCAGATTTTTACTGCTCTGCATCAGCATCTTTAGCTTTGTCACTGTGGCAGAACCGGTTGATGTCAGCGTAAGCGGCGATTTTGTTAATTTGCACTCCGGTGCCGGCCGCGGTTATCCGATAGTGCAGGTAGCCATTAAGGGCGAGCGTTTAACGCTGCTGACCCGACGGCATGACTGGGTGCAGGTAGAGTTTAAGCAACAACAATACTGGCTGGCACGCGCCGACCTGGCACAAGTTATTACCGCGCAACAACAGCAGTTTGATTTGTCTGACGACAGAATGGCGGCTTTTGAACAGCGCACGCTGGAGGCCGGCATACAGTTTGGCGATTTTAACGGCAGCAGTATGAATCAGCTATCGTTGGCCTATCTGTTCAGCCCTTATCTGCAAACTGAGCTCTCTGTTGGTCAGGCCAATGGCGACCAGGCAGATAATTTAGCCGCAGAGCTAAGCCTGTATTTAAGCCCGTGGCCGCATTGGCGCTTATCACCTTACTTTGGTATTGGCGGCGGCGTGCTACGCACCACACCGCGCACTGTGTTAGTGCAAACACCGGATCGCAACAATAGTCTGGCCAGTGCCGAGTTTGGCCTGCGCTATTACCTGAGCCGTAATTTTATCGCCCGCGCGGCATACCGGCGCAGTGTTATCGTCACTGACCGTAACGACAATGAAGAGATTGACACATGGAAACTTGGTTTCAGCGTATTTTTCTAGCTCTGTCTTTAACCTCTGCCGCAGCCGTAGCGCAGCAGGTTGAACCGGACATCACGCCTGAGGTAGTGAGCGAAGATCTGCTCGACAGTGAAAACTGGCTGCTTGGCGCCCGCATTGGTGTGCTGAGTATTGAGGATTTCGGCAGCAGTGCCCTGGCTGCGCTGGCGCTTAGTTACCATATTAATGAAGACTTTTACCTTAGCGCTGAATATGCACAGGCTAAAGCCGGACGCACCTCGTTTGAAGAGTTAAGCGGCGCGGCACCGCTATTAACCGACAGCGAGCGGCAATGGCGTTATTACGGTGCCCATGTGGGCTATATGGTATTGCCGGGTGAAGCTTTTTTAAGCGAAAACTACGCCTTGAACAGCGGACTGTCGCTGTTTATTGGTGGCGGAAATGTCGACTTTGCCGGCGATAAAGTATTTGCGCTGCAACTGGGCAGTCAGTTTCGCTTATATGCCACCGATTGGCTGGCACTGGAGCTGACGTTCAGCGATTACATTTTTGAAACCACCATTCTGGCACGCAGTAAAACCACGCATAACCTCAGCCTGGCTTTGGGTGTGGCGGTGTATTTTTAGCGATGCAAACAGCAGAGGCAGTAATGAAAAAACGGATACAACAACTGGCGCTGGTATTGGCCTGTAGCTTAGCAGTAACGGCGCAGGGTGCTACCGCACCGGATTTCACGTTAAAAGCTTTGGACGGTAATAACCTGCGGCTGGCGGAACAGCGCGGCGACATTATGCTGATTAACTTCTGGGCCAGCTGGTGTGGCCCTTGTATTCAGGAAATGCCGGCGCTGGATAAACTGGCACAAAAGTACCAGATGATGGGCGTGCAGGTATGGGGCGTTAACGTGGAAAACGACAGCTCAGCCGCCAAAGCCTATCTTAGCAAGGTGCAGGTAGCGTTTCCGATTTTGTTTGATATCGATAACAGCGTATCCAAAGACTACCGCGTTGAAGCGATGCCCACTACGGTGATCCTGGATAAAGACGGCAAGGTGCGTACTGTGCATCGCGGCTATAAGCCGGGTTATGAGAAAAAGTATGAAGATGATATTAAAACCTTACTTCGTGAATAACAGCGCGAATAACGTCGTGAATAGCAGCGCGAATAACCGGACTAACAAGCCGGTGCCGGCCGCTGTGCGCCTGTTGTTACCGGCGGCATTAGTGTTGCTAAGTGGTTGCAGCAGTATTCAGCCTTGGGTAAAGCCCTATGAGCGCGACAAATTGGCCGATCCTATTATGGCGTTTGGCCGCCATCCGGTAGCACTGCAACATGTGGCCCATGTGCAGGACTCACGTGAAGCGGCCAAAGGTGCTAATGGCAGCGGGGGCGGTGGTTGTGGCTGTAATTAGAGTCATTGCCGCTGCCTTGTTGCTGCTAAGCGGCGCTCTGGTCCAGGCAGCGGTATTGCCCGAAGACAGGGCTGATCTGATGTACCACGGCTATCAGGGCGGTGGCGTGTCTATTGACGGCCCGGCCGTGATGCTGCGTAAAAAAGCTGGCCAGTCGGTGTCGTTATCAGCCTATTACTACATCGACACTGTCTCCGGTGCGTCCATCGACGTAGAAGCCACCGCCTCGGCCTACACTGAAACGCGGCACGAAAAACGTCTGGGTGTAGATTATCTGGCCGGCAACAGCATTTTAAGTCTGAATTATGCGCAAAGTGATGAAGACGATTACAACGCTAAGTCAGTGTCATTCGGCATAGCGCACGATACTTTTGGCGGTATGACGACACTGAGCCTGGAAGCCGGGATGGGTGATGACACTGTCGGTCGCAACGGTGATGAAAGCTTCAGTGCCGATGTAAAACGGTTTAATTACAAGTTTGGCTGGACTCAGGTGCTCAGCAGCAGTTGGATAGCGGCGCTGAATATGCAGGTCGACTTAGACGAAGGCTTTTTAAATAACCCCTATCGCAGTGTGCGTTTTCGCGATGCAACCGAGCCGCTGGGTTACGGTTATCAGCGCGAGGTATATCCCGATACCCGCAACGGCTTTGCCGTGTCGTTGGTTAACAAAGTGTACTTGCCGTACCGCGCCGCGCTAAGCCTGAACCTGCGGCATTACCAGGACAGCTGGGACATCCGCGCCTTTGATGCGGAAGTGGAATATGTGCATCCGCTGACAAATCAGTGGACGCTGGAGGCCAAGGTGCGCTGGTACAGCCAGGGCCAGGCCGAGTTTTACCGCGATCTATTCGATTTTGCCAACCAACAGAATTTTATGGCACGCGACAAAGAGCTCAGTGAATTTGACAACCTGACCTTAGGCCTGGGCGCCGGTTATCGCCTGCCAGTGTGGGATTTCTGGCCGCAGGCGAAGCCCGAGCTGAACCTGCAGTGGGATCATATTCGCTTTAACTATAAAAATTTCCGCAATGTCACCATCACTGACGCCGGCGCCGGGCTTGAACCCCTGTATAGCCTGGACGCCAATGTGTTGCGGGCGTTTTTCAGTATTTACTTTTAACGGGACACACCAATGAGAACGCTGATACTAAGTGGATTGTTATGGTTAAGCGCCTTAGCCAGTGCCGATACGGCGCCGGTTAGCTCGCAGTTAGAGCAGTTGAAGCAGCAGGTGATCCAGTTAAACCGTGAACTGTTTTTGCTCGAAGAAGAGCTGCTGTTTCCGCCGGAAACGCAGCTGGCGGTATTTTTGTCGGTCGACAGCGGTCAGTTTTTTCAAATTGACAGTGTAGAGCTGATCCTGAACGACAAACCGGTCGGTGCTTTTCTCTACACCACGCAGCAACGTGAAGCCCTGCAACGCGGCGCTATTCAGCCGTTGTATAAAGGCAATGTCAAAGCCGGTGAGCATAATCTTACCGCGGTATTTGTCGGCAAAGGCCCGGATAACCGCGATTACCGCCGTGCGGTAAATTACCGTTTTGCCAAAGCAGACGATGCCGTGTTGCTGGAGCTACAGGTGAAGGACCGCAGCAGCGACTATCAACCCGACTTTATTGTGCAGCCATGGTCCAACGACTGATTTGCCCGCTGTTGTATCTGTTGGCGCTGCATGCAACGCCGGCCTTTGCGCAGGCGGCAGTAAACGATAAGCAGCAGCTGTTAACGGAGAAACACTACCGCCAGGCGGCGTGGGCGTTTTATCAACAGCAACCGGCGCAAGCCCTGGAAGCCTTGCAGTTGGCACCACAGCAGGATCAGCGCACTCAGTTGCTTGAAGCCGGTTTATATCTGCAACTGATGATGCCGCAACACGCCGCAGAAGTGTTGTCGACGTTGTTGGCCAACCCGGACGATAGCGAAAATGCCTTACCCAAAGCGTTGCGCAATATTGCCTTGTTGCAATTTGCCCGTTACCAATTGGAGTCAGGTGATAAAGCCGCGGCGCGGCAGTATTTGGCGCAGGTGAACATTACCGCCGACGGTGCCTGGCTGGGCCAGCAGCAGTTGCTGAGCCAGCTGATCAGCTGGCCGGATATCGAGATACCGGCGCAACCGGATTTTGTCTCGTTAGCACAGCAGCCGGAAATGCCCTATATCATCAGTAATCAGGCGTTAGTGCTGGCCAAACAACAGCCGGAAAAAGCGCTGCAGTGGCTCAGCCGGTTGCAACAGCAGTTGGCGGTTGATGCGCCGCAAGGCTTTTGGCAACGGTTATTCAGTGGCCAGTGGCCGCTGCAGTCACAGCCGCAGGGTTTTGTGTACCCGCAGCAAGAGCAGCAGGCGCTGGACGACTATGTACAACTGACACAAGCACAATTACTGATCGAACAGCAGGATTTTGCCGGTGCAGATCGTATCTTAGCCAACTTTGGCGCCGACAGTGTGCTCAGTAGCAGCGCCTTACAACTGTATAGCCATATTCTGACAGAGCAGCGGCATATACCTGCCTTACTGGCCGTGTTACAGCAGCAAATTAAACAACAACCGTTCAGCCTCACGGCCTGGCAAGCCGCCACCCGTATTGGTGAGCAGTTGGAGCGCTCACTGCAGCCACGCGATGCCCTGGCCGCTTACCACTGGGCGCAGCAATATTATCAGCAGCAAACGCAATTGATTAACCAGCAGGCCACGCCGCTGCAGGTAAGCCAACTGCAACAAGGCTTGTCGCAATGGCAAACACTGCAACTGAGCAATGACAATAATCTGCACCGCTTACAGCAGGATGCGCTGGCACTGCAACAGCAACTGAATGCGGCGCCAGAACGGCAACAGCGGCTGCTGCAGTTGCAAGAAGTGACTGCTTATAAATTGACGCAACAGCAGCAATTGCTGACGCAGCAGCTGCCGCTGTTAGTGGCCCGCAAGCAGCAACTGAGCCAGCGCTATACACAATTACAACAACAGATAAATGAGGCCGCCACCGCACCGATGGCCCTGGCGTTATGGCAGGGCGAGCCTTATCAACAACTTAGCAGGCTAGAACGCTCAGAGCAGCGCTTGCAACAACTGGAGCAAAACGGCCAACCGGCAGCCGCCTACCGCCAGCGCTTGCAACGGCTGCGCGGTTTGCTGCAATGGCAGTACAGCGATACCGCTGCACAGCGGCGCTGGCAATTACAACGGGCGCAGCAACAGTTAGCCACACAGCTCAGTGCGTTGGAGCAGCAGTTGGCTGCGTTGCAACAGCGCGGTGGTAAGGCTGCAAGGCTGCAGCAATTGCAACAGCGCTTGGCGCAGTTAACCCAACAACAGCAACAGCTTAATCTGGCGCTGCTAAGCCAGCAGCAACAGCTGTTGGCGCAGTTAAATCAACAGTTGCAGCATATACGCCAGCAGCAGTTGGCGCAGTTAACACAGTTACAACGACACAATAAAGAATCAATGGCGCGGGTGATGGAGCGGGTATTGCTGATGGCAGATACCAATGCCGGTGGAGGCCAGCCATGAAGCGCCGTGCACTGCAACCGCAACCCGGTATGCTGCTACTGTGCTGCAGTGTATTGCTGTTTGGCTGCAGCAACACCGATACCGCAGTAAAGCGGCAACGGCTGGCAGATTTGCCGGCGTTTGACCGCAGCATTCTGCAGCAGGATGTGGCGGTAACCGAACAACAGTTGGACAGCTTATATCAGCAAATTTTGGCGCTGCAGCCTGAGCCGCAAACACGGCAAAAGATTTTATACCGCTTGTCGCAAATGCACACTAATCAGCTGGAGCGCGCAGAGTTGCCGCCGGACGCTGAGCAAGCGGCATTGCAGCAACTGGTAAGCCGTTACCGGCAATTGCTGAATGACTACCCGCAGGATCCGAACAACGAGCTGATCCGCTATCAGCTGGCACGCAGTTACGACTTGCTTGGCCAGCAACAAGCTTGCCTTGAGCAGCTAAATATATTGCTGCAGCAGTATCCCGACTCAGGGTTTGCCGCTGAAGCCTGGTTTCGTAAGGCCGATATTCATTACAGCCAGGGCGATTATGATGCGGCGCTACCGGCCTTTTTGGCGGTATTAAACGGCTCTGACGTAGCGTTGGCGCAGCATGGCCGCTATATGGCCGGCTGGAGCTATTTTAAACTGCAGCAGTTTGAGCAGGCTGATGAGCAGTTTTTACAGGTGCTGGATCAAAGCTACAGCGAATTGCTGCTGACAGAGCAGCAACAGCCGCAACAGAGCCTGCGCGAAGAAGTGCTGCGCACCTTAAGCATTTCGTTAAGTTATCAGCAACAGGGCGAAAGCTTGCAGGCACTGTTAAAGCGGGTGCGCTATCAGCGTGGTGAGCGGCCGCTAATGCTACTGGCTGAGCTGTATCAGGGCCTGGCAGAATTTCTGGCGTCGAAAGACTTAATTGCCGCCAGCCTTGATACTTACCGGCTGTTTATCGCCGATTACCCGCATAACCTGACTGCCGCCCGTTTTCAGCTGCATATTATTCAACATTATTTAGCCCATGCCGATGCAGAGCAGGCTCTGAGTGCCCAGCAGCACTATATCGGCTTATTTGGGCCGCAATCTGAATTCTGGCGCCGCGCCGGACGCGAAGAGTTAGCAGAAGTGCAGCCGCAGCTGCTGCAGTATCTGGATTACTTTGCCCGCAAACAGTACGCTGCTGCCGGCGCTATGCCGGCGGATACCGCAGCACCGGCATTTGCGGCAGTTAGCGGTTTATGGCTGCAAATGCTGGCGGTACTGCAGGATCCGCTGTTACAGCAGGCTACAGCGCCGGGTTACTCTGTGGCCGATATCCGCTATTTGCTGGCAGAATCTTACGCCGGCGCGGCGATGACAGAGCAAGCGCTGACACTGTATACCGAACTGGGTTATGGCCCGGCACTGACCGATGCCAGCTTGTTTACCGCGCAGGACGCCGCCTATAAAGCCTTATTACTCAGCACCGAACTGGCTGCCTTGAGCGAGGCCAATGCGCTGCGGTTATGGCAGCAGCAAAGCGATTTTGTCGCAACGCACAGCAGCCATCCGGCGGCGCAGCAAGTGGCACTGCAACAGTTGCAGCAGCGCTACAACGAGCAGGATTACTATGGCGTGTTAACACACAGCAACAGCGTTATACAGTGGCCGCGGGCAGCACAAAGCCGCCCGGAGCTGGTGCAGGAAGCGCAGTTTTTGCATAGCCAAAGCGAGCTGGCGTTACAACAATATGCGGCAGCAGAACACAGTATCAGTATGCTGTTAACGCAGCAGTTGGATAAAGAGCGTCGCAGCTTACTCACCGGGCAGTTAGCCTCGGCTATTTATCAGCAGGCACAACAAGCTGATGCCACGACTGAGGCGGTGCAGAGCCATTTGCAGCGGCTGCTGACCTTGCTACCGGACTCGGCTTATCACGAAGCCGCCGCGTATCAGCAAATCAGCCTGTTGCTTAGCGCTAAAAGTTGGGCCGCGGCCATACCGCTGCTAACTGCTTTTATTCAGCGTTATCCGCAAACAGAGCGCGGCATTGCCGCCAAAGCCCAATTGCTCGACAGCTATGAGCGCTCAGAGCAGTGGGATAAAGCAGCCGGCGAACTGACTAAACTTGCAACCTCGGCAACAGAGCCGGCGCAGCAGCGCGAAGCGCTGTATCTGGCAGCGCAGTATTACCAGCGCAGCGGCGATACCGCCAAAGCACTGGATAACTGGCGCAGTTATGCTAACCGTTATCCGCAGCCGCATCTGTTGGCGCAAGAAGCGCGCTATCAGTTAGTGCAGCTGTATCAAACACAAAAAGACCTGTACCGGCAGAATTTCTGGCGCGACAAAATCGCCGCTTTTGAGCAGCAATTTGCCAACGAAGGCAATGAACGCACGCAGCAACTGGCGGCACAGGCGCTGCTGGAGTTGGGCCGGCATGAAAGCGGCTTGTTTGCGGCGGTGCGGCTGGCGCATCCGCTGGCACAAAGCCTGAAGAAAAAACGTTTACATATGGCTGATGCTATTAAACGCTATGAGCAAAGCATGCAGTACGGTATTGCCGGTTTACTCAGTGAAGCACAGTTTCGCGTGGCTGAACTGTATCAGCAGATGGCCAAAGCGTTGCTCGATTCTGACCGCCCCAAGGGGTTAGACGAGCTGGCACTGGAAGAATACGAGCTGCTGCTTGAAGAGCAGGCCTATCCGTTTGAAGAGCAGGCCATTGCCATTTATCAGCAAAACACCCGTTTAACCCAACAACAGTTATGGGATGACTGGATCAGGCAAAGCTTTACGCGGTTGGCAGTATTGCTGCCGGCCAAATTTAATAAAACCGAAGCCTATGCCGGGGTGGCCGATGATGCGAATTAAGTTCTGCCTGGTAGTGGCTGTGTTGTGGCTTAGCGGCTGCAGTTTGCCAATAGCGCCGCCGCTAACGCCGCAGCCGGCGGCACAACAGGCAACTGACGCGACGCAAATAGCGCAGCCGGTATTAAGCGCGGCGCAGCAACAGCAGTTTGAGCAGGCAAAACAGCAGCTCAGTGGCGGTAACTTTGCGGCTGCTACCGCTATATTGCAGCCGTTAGCGGCGCAGTTACCCAAGCTGCCGGGCATCCGTTATAACCTGGCGCTCAGCCAGTGGCAGGGCGGTGATATCGCTGCGGCACAGCAAAGTTTAGCGCAACTGCTGGCTGGCACACCGCAGCACAGCGACGGGCATAATTTATCCGGCGTATTAGCCAGACAACAAGGCAATTTTCGCCAGGCAGAGCGCCATTTTCAGCGCGCTTTGCAAGCGGACGCTAAGTACGCCGTCGCGCATAAAAACCTCGCCTTTTTATATGAGCTGTACTTAGGTGAGCCGTTGCAGGCGCATTATCATTATCAGCAATACTATGCGTTAACGCAGGACGGCCAGGCCAAAATGTGGCTGGCGTTGCTGGAGCAAGAGCTGGATCAGTTGCCGGCGCAGGCAGCGAAGGAGCCGGATGATGAATAAAACGTTATTAGTGTCAGCCTTGTTGTTGCTCAGCAGTGGATTGTGCGCGCAGCAGCGGGAACAAACCGTGCAGCTGGAGAGCACCATCAGCGGCAATCAGGAGCAGCCGAAAACCATCTATGTGCTGCCGTGGCAAAGTCCGGTCAGCCTGATCCGCATTCCGGGCCAACCGTTACAACTGCAAAGCCCCACAGTGTCGCCACTGGATCGCAGCCAGTTTTTGCGGTTTATCGCGGTGCAGCAAAGCACTACTACGTTACCAATAACACAGTCAGTTAACCCACAAAAGCAATAAGAGGATGTTTTTCATGGATTTTTTAAACGGCATAGTTCGGTTTTTACAGGAAGGCGGTGTGTTTATTTACCCCATCGCGTTTATCCTGGTGCTTGGCATAGTGATCGCCGTTGAACGTTGGTGGTTTTTACGCAGCGTGCATGGGGTAAACCAGCGCGCCATGGCACAGGTGCAAACCGCAGTGGGCCAGGCCGACACAGCGCGTATTCTGCAGTTAGCTGCCAACAGTGCCGCGCCGTTACTGACGATGTTAGCCAGCGGCGTAAACCGGCTGCGCTCCTCTTCACGGCGTGAAGATATGGAATACGCCATGGAAGAAGTGGTGCTGGAGTACAGCCTGCGGCTGCAAAAGCGTACGCCGTTTTTAGCCACTTTGGCTAACGTGGCCACCTTGCTCGGCTTACTGGGTACTATTATGGGCTTAATCGCTGCATTTTCGGCGGTTGCTAATGCCGACCCGTCGGAAAAAGCCAGCTTGCTGTCATCGAGTATTTCAGTCGCGATGAACACCACTGCCTTTGGTTTGATCACCGCCATTCCGCTGGTATTTGTCCATGCCTTACTGCAGGGCAAAACGGCCAGCATTATCGATACCATGGAAATGGTCGGCATTAAGCTGATGAACAGTATTGCCAAACAAACTGATGGTGGCGCGGATGATAAAAAGGCGTAAAGCACCCCTTGCCGATGCCGAGCTTGATATCACGTCCTTTATGAACCTGATGATCGTGCTGGTACCGGTATTGCTGCTCAGCCTGGTGTTCGCGCAAATTCGCGTGCTGAATATTCAGCTGCCGCCGTTAAGCGAACAGCAATTGCAGCAAGAGCAACAACAACCGCAGCAACTGGAACTGGAAATTCATGCCAACCGCTTGCGGCTGAATTATCCGGCCGGCGAGCCGCTGCGGGTATTTGAGCTGACAGAGCAGGGTAGCCTGGATTTTGCTGCGCTAAGCCTGTATCTGCAGGATTTAAAGCTGACGTTTCAGCAACAGCAGATTGAAAAGCAGGATATCACTATTCTGGCGCCCGACGAGCTGGATTATCAGACGCTGGTTACAGCTATGGATACCGTGCGCTCATTTAAAGCCGTAGTGGCGGCGCAGCTGGTGGATGCCGAACTGTTCCCGCAAATTTCGCTTGGTCAGTTGCCATCAGCGGAGGGTGCAGAATGAAGATGTCATTTCGTGCCAAACGGCTGGAGCGGCAAAACCAGCGCCTGGCGCAGGGCAGTAAACTGAACCTGGTTGCGCTGATGGATATCTTTACCATCCTGGTGTTCTTTTTAATGGTGAACCAGTCTGAAGTCAAAGTGCTGCAAAGCAACAAAGATATCAGCTTACCGCGCTCGGTGTCGGAGCAGTTGCCGGGCGAGAAAGTGATGTTAACCATTACCGCCAACGGCATCCTGGTGCAAGGCAAGCCGGTGTGGCAGGGTGACTGGCAGCAAGACAGCAGCCTGTGGCTGGCTGATCTTACCGCCGCGCTGACAACAGAGCTGAATTATCTGTCCGGCCGTGCCGGGCCTTTGCCTGAGGCACAGCAGCAAAATGGCCGTGCCCTGACCATACTGGGCGACGCCGCCACACCTTATGCACTGCTACGGCAATTGATGGCTATCTGCGCTGCAACAGAGTACCGCGATTTATCGCTGGCAGTAGAAACGATGCCGGCGGCGAATGTGGCGGAGGCACCATGACAACGCTGAGCATGGCTGCCGTTGAATCGCAGCAGTTTGAAGATAAACGTTTCTACCGCTTGTTATGGCTGGGCTTTGTGCTTTGGCTGCTGTTTGCCGTACTAATACCGGCCCTGACTGTACCGGAGCGTAGCCGTCAGCTGCAGGAGCAGCTGCCACCGCAGTTAGCGCGGGTGATGCTGGAAGAGCGCAAAGCGCCGCCACCGCCTGAACCCGAGCCGGTGCCCGAACAGGTCGTTGAGCCGGTTAAGCCGGAACCGGCACCTGAGCCGGTAGAGGCCACACCAGAGCAGGCTAAACCTGATCCGCAACAGGCACGCCGGCAAGCTGAGCAAGCCGGCTTAATGGCGATGCGTGATGATTTGGCGGCACTGCGGCAAAGCTTTCAGTTAAATAACAGCGCGCCGCAGGTTAAAAGCCGCGGCGAGCAGCAGGCAACGCAGGTAGAGCGTAAACTGCTGCGCAACGAAGCCGCCAAAAGCTTTGCCAGCGCTGAAGCTGCTGCGGTAGCCGGTGATATTGCCCGTTCAGAATTGGCCGACACCGGCAGTACCCGTTTGGCTGAAACTGAGCTCAAAGGCTTATCTGCCAACGCGCCGGCGCAGCAACAAAACCGTAGTGCAGCCGATAGCGGCGGCGGGCTTCAGGGACGCTCGGAAGCCTCTATCCGTCGTGTACTGGAAGCAAATAAAAGTAGTTTATATACGCTGTACAGCCGGGCGTTGCGTGCCAATCCGTTGCTGAAGGGCAAAGTGGTATTTGAGTTAGTGATCCGTCCGGACGGCAGTTTGGCCGAAGTCAACATAGTGCAAAGTGAGCTGAACGACAGCAAGCTGGAGCGGCAATTAACGCTACGCTTACGCTCAGTCAATTTTGGTGCCGGGGCAGTAGCCTTAACCCGTTCGCAGTGGACGGTGGAGTTTTTACCGGGCTGATAACAGCCGGAGGTGATAAAAATGCGTTATTTACCTTATGCCACTTTGCTGGCGCTTGGCAGCCTGCTGCTGTTTGGCGCCAGTGCACAGGCCGGCTCGTTAGAGCAGGCCAAGCGGCTGCACGACCGCATTGCCGGGGTACCGGCCGATGCGGCAACCCTGAGCCAGATGCAAACGCTGATTGATAACGGCAATGCCACTGCCGCGGCAGAGCTGGCGATGCAGCACCCGGATTTTTACCGCACTACGTTAAAGTTGTTTGCCTCTGCGGCTACTAACCGAGAGCAGGACGTGTTTGAGCCGTTAAATGACTACAGCGCGACGGTAATTGGCCTGGTACGGGACGATGTCGATTTTCGCCAGTTATTGCAAACCGATATTTTGTATGTCGGCGCCGACAGCCTTGGCTTACCACCGTATCAGAGTAACAACAATGAACATTATCTGGCACTGGAGCGCCAGGCGGTAGATTTAGCTCAGCATTTGCAGCCCAGGGCGCAAAGCACATTAAACGGTATTCCCTCTGATGCTGCCGCCGGGGTTATGACCAGCCGCGCCGCTGCCAAAGCGTTTTTTTATCTGGGTACCAACAGGGCTATGTTCCGTTTTACGCTGATGAACCAGCTGTGTACGGATTTGGAGCCGCTGCAGGATATTACCCGGCCAACCGACCGTATTCGTCAGGATGTCAGCCGCAGCCCGGGCGGCGACAGCCGTATTTTTAATAACCGCTGTGTTGGCTGTCATGCCGGCATGGACCCGCTGGCGCAGGCCTTTGCTTATTATGATTATCAGTTTACTGATGAAGATGGCAGCAACGGGCGGATTTTTTATCAGCAAAGCGGCACGCAAAACGACATAACGCAAAGCCGTGTGCAGCCGAAATACCATATTAATGCCGGTAGTTTCCCGTACGGCTTTCGCACCCCGGATGACAGCTGGAGCAACTACTGGCGTGAAGGTCAAAACCAGTCTTTGGGCTGGGATAACAGTTTGCCCGGCAGTGGTAACGGCGCCAAAAGCCTGGGCGAAGAGCTGGCTAACAGCACGGCCTTTGCGCAATGTCAGGTTAAAAAAGTGTTCCGCACTGTATGTTTGCGTGAACCGCAAAGCCTGACTGATGTGACGACCCTGCACAGTATTACCGACACTTTCCGCGCCGGCGGCTATCTGCTGAAGCAGGTATTTGCTGACACTGCTACCTATTGTATGGGAGATTAGTGATGAAGTTATTTTTACTCCCTATGCTGGCGCTGAGCCTGGTATTGGCCGGGTGTGGCGGTGCTGAGGTAGAGCAAAACCCGCCGCCGCCGGTACAAGAAGACAACACCAACTACACCGGGCCTGCACCGCAAACTGATGATATTCAGCTGTTTAAACTCACCTTGTGGGACAATATCGCCGGCGCTAACCGCTGTGGCGCCTGCCATGTGCAAAACAATACCGCCCCTTATTTTGCCCGCAACGATGATATTAATCAGGCCTATGCTGCCGCCGTACCGCTGGTTAACCTGGCCGACCCGGCGCAATCGTTATTAGTAACCAAGTTGGCTGGCGGGCATAACTGTTGGCTGGCCAGCGATACAGCCTGTGCTGATACTATGGCGCAGTGGCTGCGTAACTGGGCAAACAGCAGCGACACCGAAAGCGCCTCTGTCGTTCTGGTGGCACCGCCGGTGCGTGAGCCCGGCAGCAGCAAAGTGCTGCCGCAAGACCCTGCGCTGTTTAGCAACAGTGTGTATCCGCTGCTGCGCCAGCATTGCGTTAATTGCCACGCGCCAGATGCACCGCAAACTCAGTCGCCGTTTTTTGCCGACAGCGACCTGGCAGCGGCTTATGAAGCCAGCCGTAAACTGATTAATCTGGATAATCCGCAGTTATCACGCTTTGTTGCCAGACTTGGTGGTGAGTTTCATAACTGCTGGTCCAACTGTGATGATGATGCGGCACAAATGCTGGCTGCAATTACACAAATAGCCGACAACGTTGAGCTGACCGCGCTTGACCCGGCGTTAGTGCCGTCTAAAGCACTGCGCCTGGAAGACGGCATTGTTGCCTCCAGCGGTGGTCGTTTTGAAGCTAACCAAATAGCCTTTTACCAGTTTAAAACCGGCGAGGGCGTTATTGCTTATGATACTTCCGGTGTAGAGCCGGCAGCGAATTTAAGCCTGCAGGGCGATATCAGCTGGGTAACCGGCTGGGGCTTGCAAATTAACAGTGGCCGGGCTCAGGCCAGTACGCAAAACAGTGCCAAGCTGGCACAGTTGATCAGTGCTACCGGTGAGATGAGTATCGAAGCTTGGGTGGTGCCGGCCAATGTAGTACAGGAAGGCCCGGCGGCTATTGTCAGCTACGCCGGCAGCAGCAGTGAGCGTAATTTTACTCTGGGACAAAGCCAGTATAACTACGACTTTCTACTGCGATCCGGCGCGGGTGATTTTGCCGGCTTGCCGGCCCTTAGCACCGCGGATGCGGATCAAGTGCTGCAAGCTACGTTACAGCATGTGGTACTAACCCAGGACCCGGTGAACGGCCGGCGTATTTATGTTAATGGTCAGGACACCGGCGTGCGTGAGGCGCCAGAGGCTATTCGTAACTGGGATAGCAGTTATGCGTTGATTGTCGGTAACGAGGCCAACGGTAACCGGCAATGGCAGGGCACAGTGCGGCTGTTGGCGCTGCATAACAAAGCACTGAGCGCGGCGCAAATTCAGCAAAACTATGAGGTTGGCGTCGGGCAAAAATTCTATTTGCTGTTTGGCATAGGTGAGCTGATTAATCTGGCCGACAGTTATATCGTGTTTGAAGTGGCGCAGTTTGATAGCTATTCCTACCTGTTTAATGCCCCTTATCTGGTGAATCTGGCAGGGCGCAGCTTGCCGCAAGACTTACTGATACGCGGCATGGCGCTGGGCATGAATGGCAAGGAAGTGGTCACCGGTCAGGCCTGGTTAAAACAGCAATTTAACCTGGCAGCCGGCACTGCGTTGGCAGAAGGTGCCGCCTTATCCGCTCAGGGCACCATTATCGGCACCGAGTTGGGCGCGGCGGCAGACGAGTTTTTCTTATCCTTCGGCCGGATTGGTGAATTTGAAAACGTGCGCAGCGGTATCAGTGTGCCGGTGCAGCAAATTATTGCCACCGGCAATGAAAGCAGTGATATTGGCTTACGTACCTTTGCAGAAATTCATGCCACGATGAGTGCGTTGACCGGGGTGGCGCAGCAACAAAGTGCGGTGTCTGCGGTATATCAAACCATACAGCGCCAGTTACCGGCTGCCGATAATATCGACACCTTTGTCTCGGCGCAGCAAATGGGCATTACCCAACTGGCGATTGCCTATTGTAATGCAGCGATAAGCGATAACAGCATCCGGCAAAGCTGGTTCCCTGCGGTGGATTTCAGTACCGGGCCGGCAACTACCTACAGCCTGGCTAACCGGCCGTTGTTTATACAACCCTTACTGGATCAGCTAATGCCGTTGGCGCCGCAAACGTCGGCGCTGCGCGCTGATGTTGAAACTGAGCTTGACGCGCTTATCACGCGGTTGAGTAACTGTGGCGGGGCCTGCAGCGCCGATCGCAGTGCAACCATTGCCAAAGCGGCCTGTACTGCGGTACTGGCCAGTGCTGAACTGCTGGTGCAGTAGGAGAAGAGTTATGAAACGTAAAACACCTTTGCACCCGGACAGCCCGTTATTTCATGCCTGCCACAGTAAACCGGTAAGCCGGCGCGATTTTATTGCCTGCGGTATGGGCTATGGCGCTGCGGTGCTGACAACAGGGTCGGTATTCGGTTTATTTGCCAACCCGGGTAAAGCCTATGCCCAGTTGTCACCGGATCTGGAAGCGTTAAAGCAGCTGTGTGGTATTAACGTGCAGGGCGCCGGTAAAATTCCGTTTATCTGTTTTGATTTAGCAGGCGGCGCCAATATTGCCGGTTCCAATGTGCTGGTGGGCGGGGCCGGTGGTCAGCTCGACTTTTTATCGGTGCAGGGCTACAGCAAGTTAGGGCTGCCGGCCGATATGGTGCCGACCGCAGTAAATGCCGCCAACCCGGCCGGTGGCTTTGTTAACGATCAATTGGGCCTGGCGTTTCACAGTGACTCACAAATGCTGGCCGGTATTTTAGAGCGCACCACGATGGCCACTCAGGCCATGACTAACGGTGCAGTGTTGCCGTCGCGTTCAGAAAACGATACCGGCAATAACCCGCATAACCCTATGTATGCTATTGCCAAAGCCGGTGCCAGTGGCTCGTTAATGCCACTGATTGGCTCGCGTAATTCTGACTCCGGCGCCAACTCCATGATGCCGATGGAATTTTATAACCCTGAACTTAGGCCAACCAAAATTGACCGGCCGTCGGATGTTACCGGGCTGGTGGATGTAGGCGATTTATTCAGTTTGTTAGATCAGAATGATGCCGTAGCAGTCATGGAATCGGTGCAGCGCATCAGCGATAGTAAACTGGGCCGGGTTAATACCAATATCAGCCGCGATGCGGTGATTAAAGAATTGATCCGCTGCGGCTATGTTAAAAGTGCTGATCTGGCAGATCGTTTCGGTAACCCGGCGACGCTGGACCCGGCAGCAGACCCGGATATCGTCGGTGCAGCCGGTATTTTCAGTGCCGATGAGTTTAATGCCGACGCGGAGTTTCGTAAAACGGCATCGGTGATGAAGCTGGTGGTAAACGGCTTTGCCGGTGCCGGCTCCATTACCATCGGCGGCTATGATTACCATACCGGCGAGCGCGGTACCGGTGAGCTGCGGGATTTACGCGCCGGCCGCTGTATTGGTGCCTGTCTGGAGTATGCCGCACGGATGAACCAACCGCTGATGATATACGTATACAGCGATGGCTCGGTAGCCAGCAACGGCCGTATAGATGACTCAGAGTTTGGCCGTGGCAAAGGCGAGTGGACCGGCGATAACTCGTCCACCGCGGCGTCTTTTATGTTGGTTTACAGCCCTAACGGCCGCCCGTCCTTGCTGGGGGGCACAACAGCAGAGCAGGCGCGGCATCAACAAATTGGTTTTATGCGACCGGACGCGTCAGTCGAAACCGGCTCGTCCGTTGCTGCCAATAACGTCAACTTATTGGTGCAAACGGTGATGCTGAATTATCTGGCATTGCACGGAGAACAAGGGCGTTTGAGTGAAGTGGCACCGTTTCACGGCTTGGGCAACGCCGCCAGTATTGACCGTTTAACGGCGTTTGCACCGATAATTTAACGACAGTACTACGCGACGTACTATGCGACGTACTCCGCGACAGTTTTCCGCTACAGTACTGCGCGTTGGCGTATTTTAGCACTGCGTATATAGTGTAAACAGCTGTTTCGCTGTAGCGGAGGCCGTATGAAATACAGCATGCTGTGGTTAATTTTATTGCTAAGCAGCTTTTCCGCGTACAGTTGCAATCTGCGGATGGGCATAGAAACCAGCTTTCCGCCTTACATAGTGCAGCAAGGCGACAGCTGGCGCGGCTTAAATGTCGAGTTGTTGCAACTGTTGGCGCAGGACATTGGTTGCGGCGTGGAGTTTATTCACAGCCCCTGGTTGCGTTCATTAAAACTGATAGAGCAGGGCGAGTTGGATGTATTAAGCCACCTGACTTACAACACTGAGCGCAGTGCTCAGTTTGCCTTTATCGGCCCGCACCAGTTAGAGAGCATCTACCTGGTGGGCTCGGCAGCGGCTTTTGAAGGGCTTACAGATATGCGTCAGTTAAAGCGTCAAGGTAGCAAAGGCATTATTGCCCTGCTCAATGGCGCTTACTACGGCGATGAGCTGGAAAGTATTTTAAATGATGCTAACAACCGCTCACTGTTCGTGTTTATCCGCGGCAATGAAGATAAGCTGGCGCTGCTGCTTAACGGCCGTGTGCATGGCTTGCTGGAAGATATTACCGCGTTTCATTACTGGAAGCAGGCTGCAACCGTGCCGGCAGAGCAATATCTGCCGCTGTTTAAGGTGTATGAAAGCCTGGTGTATTTTGGGTTTAACCGCAAAACGCTGAGTGTTGAGCAGCTGCAGCAACTCTCTGCGGCCTGGAATAAGCGCTATCAGGATGGCAGCCTGCAAGCGATCGTAGCCAGGTATCAACTGGAACATTATCAATTCAGCCTGCCGGTGCCCGGTTCAGTATTGCCGGAAACGGCGGCACCGGACTGATAACGCAAGAGGGTGCATTAATCTGTTACTGCTTGTGGTATCAAGCGTGCAGGGTCTAAGTGGTATTTGCGGTAAATTTTTGCCAGTTCGCCGCTGTGATACAAGCCTTGCCAGGCATCGGCTAACTGCTGAATTTGCTGTGCTGACAACGCCGTTTTACTCAGACCGAAGTACACCGGACTTTCATATACCAACAGTAGCGGCTGGTATTTTTCCGCCATCGGATAGCTGTGCTGTTGCCAGTAATGCAGTACCGACAAGTCTTCCAAAATGGCATTAACGCGGCCGGCGCGCAGCAGCGCCAGTTTATCCTGAATGCTGCTGATACTAACTAACTGGCGCGCCAGTACCGGGTGTTGGCTTAACTGGCTGAATTCCTCGCCGTAGTAAGCACCATGCAGGCTGGCGATAGCGCCTAAATCTTTGTCTTGTGTCAGCTGCTGCAGGTTATCCAATGCCGGCAGCACAGTAGGATCGCCAATCAGGTAAATGGCTTCAATATGATGTGGGCCGATAAAGGCAAAGTGGGCTTTGCGCTGCGGGTTAAGCGATAAATGACTCAACACGTCCAGCTCACCACTTTCGCTTTGCTGCAATGAGCGCAGCCAGGGGCTGTTAATAAAACTGACCTGGCAATTTACCTCACTTGCCAGCCGTTGTAACAGCTCAACACTTAAGCCACCCCATTGTCCATCGCGTTGAATTAAATGTGGCGGAAAATCGGTTTCTACCGCCATTCGTAATGTACATTGCTCTGCTGCGATGGTTGGAAATAACAGCTGCAACAGCAGCATTAGCAACAGCCAGCGGCGGTATAACAAAGACATCATAGTATTCAATATCCGGCTGGTTTAAATTTCCTGTTACTGAATGTAGCTGAACGGCAGCATTAATGCATGCGTTAAATGCCGGCGCTGTTATTGTGTCAGACCACTGGAGAAGTGCATATTACGGTTGGCATCAATAAAGATAGCGTCGTAACCGTCAATGCGTTCAATCAGTTCCATGCCTTGTTGCAGGCCCAGTACAAATAATGTGGTGGATAAGGCATCGGTTTTAGTGGTGTCAGCGCCGGTGACGGTAACGCTGAGTAAGCCGGTGGCACTGACGCCGGTTTTCGGATCAATGATGTGATGATAGCGCACACCATCTTCAATAAAATAACGCTCATAGTCGCCTGAAGTACTTACCGCACTGTCCTGCAACGGCAGTTGGGCGGCATATTTATCGTCCTGACGCGGATGCTTTATGGCCACCAGCCAGGGTTTGCCGCGTTTATCACCCAGCAGACGACTGTCGCCGCCGGCTGTTAATTGGGCATGCTTAATACCTTGTTGTGCCAGCAGCGCAATACCACGCTCCACCGCATAGCCTTTGGCTATGCCGCCTAAATCAATTTTTACTCCGGGCTGGCTGTAACGCACTTTATTATCCGGCAGTAATTCAATACTTTGGTAATTCACGTATTGCCTGGCTTGGCGCAACTGGGTGGCATCAGGTTTTTTGCGCGCACGGTAATCATAGTAAAAGCCTACCGAGGCAAAGGTAATATCAAAGGCGCCGTTACTCAAAGCTGAAATCTGTTTAGCTTGTTGCAATAACTGATAAAACTCACTACCCACTGTTACCGGGGCTTTGGCGGCACTGCGGTTTAACAGGCTGAGCTCGCTGCTGTCAATATAAGGGCTCATTAACTGATTTATCCGTTCAAACTCCGCCTGCACATCCAGGATCAGTTGCCCGGCTTTGGCCTTGTCTTCGCTCCAGAATTCGATATAGGCACGGGTGCCGAGGGTGTCAAAGGCTTCACGTTGCCACTGCGCCTGGACCGGAGCTAACAACATTAAACCGGCCGGCACAGCATATAACATCAGTTGCAACAGATAAAAAACAACGCGCATTAACAATTCCGATAGCATAAACAACAGTGTTGGCTATTGTTGCAGAGCCGGCGGTTTTACTCAATGCTGCGGTTAGTTATGGCTACATAAAGTGTGCTGAGTCGGTCCGTTACAGGGCAACACTCGGGCTGATTATTTCCAGTATTCAATAATCTTTACCACTTTATCATGGCGAAATTCAAATACCGCCAGATGGTTTTTCACTACGCCTTTATGCACTTCCTGCCGTTCTACGGCGATAGCGTTATAGCCCGGCATTTGGGCAACAATGCGATAGCGTGGTTCGGTTTTATCGTATTTGCCCATGTCTAACAATCGCACCGTATTGGCATACAGCTTTTCTTTACTGTAGTTGCCGCCATAGACATCGTGGCGGTAAACAAAGTCATCAGTATAGTGTGCAAACAGTTTATCGACATCAGCGCGGCTGGAGCCTTGCAGCATCACCTGATTTTGCGCTGCGGTAATCTCTGCCACTTTTGCCTTTAATTCATCAGCAGATAACACCGGCAGCTCTGTAGCATTGGCGCTGGCCAGCAGCAGACATAAAGCACCAACTAATGGTTTCATAAAATCTTCCTTGTTGTTTAAACCAGTAGAACGTATTGCTGCGATTAGCATTGTCGGGCTGGTATCAGCGGCCGGGTATTTGGGATAAAGCTGACAAAGGCGCTTTGTTATTTAGCCGTCTAAACGTATAGAAGTTGACTTTGGGGCCGATTTTGCGCAAAGTAGCGCTTATGTCAGTTAACCGGGTGTGGCTATGCCTATTAAAGTGATCGATCAGTTGCCGGCGGTAGAAGCGTTGTCGGCAGAAAATGTGTTTGTAATGACCGAAAGCCGGGCGCAGTCGCAGGATATCCGGCCGCTGAAAATTGCGATTTTAAATTTAATGCCAAATAAAATTGCCACTGAAATTCAGTTATTGCGTTTGCTGGCTAACAGCCCGCTGCAGGTGGATGTCGATTTGCTGCGCATTGACGATCATGTCAGCAAAAATACGCCACCAAGCCATTTAAACTGCTTTTACCGCTACTTCTCTGAAGTACAGCAGCAAAAATATGATGGCTTAATTATTACCGGCGCGCCGCTGGGGCTGGTTGATTATGAAGATGTCACCTACTGGGCGCAGTTTGGCGATATTCTGCGCTGGGCCGATAACAACGTTACCTCCACCTTATTTTTATGCTGGGCAGCGCATGCGGCCTTGTATCAGTACTATGGTTTGCAGCGTGAAATCCGCGGCGAAAAATTATCCGGCGTGTACTGGCAGCAGGTAACGCAGCCGCTGTGCCCACTGGTGCGCGGTTTTGATGACGAGTTTTTAGTACCGCACTCGCGTTATGCCCAGGTGCCAAAGCAAAAGTATCAGCAGCACGATGATTTGCATATCCTGGCCGAAGCCGATGTTACCGGCGCTTATTTATTGCAAAACAGCAGCGGCAGCCGGGTGTTTGTTACCGGCCATCCGGAGTATGACTTAACCACGCTGGACGAAGAATACCAGCGCGATGTTGCTGCCGGCGCCGGACCCAAGCTACCCGAAAACTATTATCGCCATAATGACCCCTTGCAGGGGCCGCAAAAGCTGTGGCAAAGTCACGCCTTTTTGCTGTTCAGCAACTGGCTGAATTATTATGTCTATCAGGCCACGCCGTTTGAGCTAAGCCAGATTGGTCGTAACACCTAAGTTACTGATTATTAAAACGAGCATTTTATGACTGCAAGACTGACGCCTGAGCATTTTCGTAAGCTGTTATCTGAGCGCATTTTTATTCTCGATGGCGCCATGGGCACCATGATCCAGCAGCATCGCCTGGAAGAGGCCGATTATCGCGGTAGCGAATTTGCCAACTGGCCTTGTGATGTGAAAGGCAATAACGATTTACTGGTATTAAGCCAGCCGGATCTGATAGCCGATATTCACCGTCAGTACCTGCTGGCCGGCGCCGATATTGTCGAAACCAACAGCTTTAATGCTACGACTATTGCGATGGCCGATTACCAGATGGAAGGCCTATCGGCACGGATTAACCGTGAAGCGGCGGCACTGGCGCGTAAAGTCTGTGATGAAGTAACTGCGCTTGAACCAGATAAACCGCGCTTTGTTGCCGGGGTGTTAGGACCAACTAACCGCACAGCGTCGATATCACCGGATGTAAATGATCCGGGCTTTCGCAACGTCAGCTTTGATGAGTTGGTAGACGCCTACACCGAATCGACCCACGCCTTAATCGAAGGTGGCGCCGACATTATTATGCTGGAAACCATTTTTGATACCTTAAATGCCAAGGCGGCGGCTTTTGCCGTGTTAAAAGTATTTGATGAAGTCGGCTTTAAGCTGCCGGTGATGATCTCCGGTACCATTACCGATGCGTCCGGCCGCACTTTGTCGGGCCAGACCACCGAAGCGTTTTATCACAGCCTGGCCCATGTTGAGCCGGTGTGTTTTGGCCTGAACTGCGCGCTGGGCCCGGATTTACTACGGCCTTATGTTGAAACGCTGTCCGGCGTATCAGAAGCCTATGTGTCGGTGCATCCTAATGCCGGCTTGCCAAATGAATTTGGCGAATATGATTTGGGCGCGGTGGAGATGGCCGCAGAAATTGCTGATTGGGCCAAGCAGGGCTTTTTGAATATTGTCGGCGGCTGCTGCGGCACGACGCCGGAGCATATTAAAGCCATATATGATGCGGTTAAAGATGCACCGGCCCGGCAACCGAAAGCGGCCAGTCATAGTTTTCATTTGGCCGGCCTTGAAGCCTTTTCTCTGGAGTGGTAATGCGACAACAGGCCCGATTTATCAACGTTGGCGAGCGGACTAACGTTACCGGCTCAGCCAGATTTAAAAAGCTGATTTTAAACGGCGACTATGAAGCGGCGCTTGATGTGGCGCGGCAACAAGTTGAAAGCGGCGCTCAGATCATCGATATCAATATGGATGAGGCGATGCTCGACAGCAAGGCTGCCATGGTGCGTTATCTGCAGCTGCTGGCGTCAGAGCCGGATATTTCGCGGGTGCCGATTATGGTCGACTCGTCGAAATGGGAAGTCATCGAAGCCGCGTTAAAGTGTATTCAGGGCAAGGCGGTGGTTAACTCCATTTCACTAAAAGAAGGCGAAGCACCGTTTTTACACCAGGCACGTTTATTACGCCGCTATGGTGCAGCAGTAGTGGTAATGGCGTTTGATGAGCAAGGCCAGGCCGATACCAAAGCACGTAAGGTCGAAATATGCCAGCGTGCTTATAAAATCCTTACTGAGCAAATTGGCTTTCCGCCACAAGACATTATTTTTGACCCGAATATCTTTGCTGTCGCCACCGGTATTGAAGAGCATAACAACTACGCGGTAGATTTTATTGAAGCCACCCGTGAAATAAAGCGGCTATGCCCGCATGCGAAAATTTCCGGCGGTGTATCCAATGTGTCGTTCTCGTTTCGCGGTAATGATGCGGTGCGCGAAGCTATTCACTCGGTATTTTTATACCACGCCATTGCGGCCGGTATGGATATGGGCATTGTTAACGCCGGCCAGCTTACGGTATATGACGATATTCCACCGCTGTTAAAGGAGCGGGTAGAGGACGTTATTCTCAATCGGCGCGATGATGCCACTGAGCGGCTGCTGGAGATTGCCGCCCAGTTTAAAGGTGATGGCAGCGTCGCCGAAAAAATCGATGACGCCTGGCGTAGCCTGCCGGTTAATAAGCGTTTAGAGCACGCCTTAGTGAAAGGCATAACTGATTTTATCGATCTCGACACCGAAGAAGCGCGCCAACAAGCGGAAAAACCGCTGCATGTGATTGAAGGGCCGCTAATGGACGGCATGAATGTGGTGGGCGATTTATTCGGTGAAGGCAAGATGTTTTTGCCACAGGTGGTGAAATCGGCCAGGGTAATGAAAAAAGCCGTGGCCTATTTGCAGCCCTTTATCGAGCTGGAAAAAGAAGGCGGCCGTGCCCAGGGCAAAGTGCTGCTGGCCACGGTAAAAGGCGATGTGCATGATATCGGCAAAAACATTGTTGGTGTGGTGCTGCAGTGCAATAACTTTGAAGTAATTGACCTTGGCGTAATGGTGCCCTGCGCCGAGTTACTGCGTGTAGCGAAAGAGCGCGATGTCGATGTAATTGGTTTATCCGGCCTGATTACGCCTTCCTTAGATGAAATGGTGCATGTCGCCAAAGAGATGACGCGGCTGGGTTTTACCCAACCGCTGCTCATTGGCGGTGCCACCACCTCTAAAGCCCATACCGCGGTAAAAATAGAGCCGAATTACGCCAATGGCGTAGTCTATGTGCCCAATGCGTCGCGCAGTGTGTCGGTGGTGCAATCTTTAATTACGCCCGATAGCAAAGATGATTATTTAACGCGGATTAAACAGGAATATGTGGTGGCGCGCGAGCAACATGCCCGTAGCCGGCCCGGTGAAAAGCTGCTTAGTTTAAGCGATGCCAAAGCAAATAAATTTCAGCTTGATTTAAGCAAAGTAGCACCGGCACCCAAGCAGCCCGGTGTGCACTTATGGCCGGATGTTGATCTCAATATTTTGCGCGATTATATCGACTGGACCCCGTTCTTTTTAACCTGGCAGCTATCCGGCAAATACCCGGCGATTTTAAACCATGCTGAAGTCGGCATAGAGGCGCGTAAGCTGTTTAAAGACGCCAATGCGATGCTGGACACCATGATTAACGGCGGCCATGTTAAAGGTAAGGCGGTGTTTGGTTTGTTCCCGGCCAATAGCGACGGCGAAGATATAGTGGTGTACACCGACGAGACGCGCAGCGTCGAAAAAGTCCGTTTATATAACCTGCGCCAACAACTGCAACTGCGCAACAACGCGGCTAATTGTAGCCTGGCTGATTTTATCGCCCCGGTTGATAGCGGTGTTAAAGATTATATCGGCGGTTTTGCCGTTAGTACCGGCTTTGGCGCTGATGAGTTTGCTGCCAAATTTGCTGCCGAGCATGATGATTACAACAGTATTATGGTTAAGGCCTTAGCTGATCGCTTAGCCGAAGCCTTAGCCGAATACCTGCATTTAAAAGTGCGGCGTGACTACTGGGGCTACGCCAGCGATGAGAATCTCGATAATGAGCAGCTTATTCGCGAGCTGTATCAGGGCATTCGCCCGGCACCGGGTTACCCGGCCTGCCCGGAGCACACCGAAAAAGGCACCTTGTGGCAGCTGCTGGATGTAGAAGCGCAAACCGGCATCATACTAACTGAAAGCTACGCCATGTGGCCCGGTGCAGCGGTAAGTGGCTGGTACTTTGGCCACCCGGACAGCAAATATTTTGCCGTCAGCAAAATTGACGTTGATCAGCTTAACGAATACGCGGCGAAAAAAGGCTGGACTGCTGAGCAGGCGCAAAGCTGGTTAGCACCTAACCTGCGCTAGTGGCAGCTTGTGTTAAGTGTTTGTTATCACTCAGGCTATTGCTGTTCCTGCATTAGCAAATAGCTTGCATTAGTTCGCTGCTGTCAGGTAAAACCGTCTACACTAAATAAAAGTGAGGCGGGAGTACCTGATGGCCAGATGGCTTGTGTTTTGTATCAGCTTATTATGCTGCGCCCAGGCGTTGTCAGCACCGCTTAATGTACTGGTGGGGCAAAATAAGCCGCCCTATATCCGGCTGGAAGCGGTAAGCGGTTACGAAATAGAATTACTGCGTGAAGTAGTGCGGCGTATGGGGCACGAAGCAGTATTTATTTTTGTGCCTAACGCCCGCATCCGGCCGTTGCTGGAAAGTGGTAATGGTGATATTGCCAGTCTGCAGCCTGATCTGGCCGATGAAACCGGCCTGTTTTTCTCTCAACCTTATATACGCTACCAAAACGTGGTGGTTACCCGCAGCAGCGATGAACTCACGGTGCAACATCCGGCCGACCTGGCAGCTAAAACGGTGATCGCCTTTCAGGGTGCCACTAAGGTGTTAGGCGCGGATTATACGGATGCCATCAGATTAAACAGCCAATATAGCGAAACGGTGGATCAGCGGGCCCAGGTCGATATGTTATTCAGCGATCGGGTGCAGGCAATAGTGCTGGATCGCAATATTTTTACCTTTCATCAGCAAAACAACACGGCTCCGGCTGCGGTGACCATGCATGAAGTGTTCGGCTCCACCTTATACCGCGCTGCTTTTCGCGACCCGGTGCTGCAACGCGCCTTTGACCGTGCTTTGCTCAGCGTGGTGCTGGATACCTGGTATCAGCAATTGCAGCTAAAATACTTTATGCAGTTAAATCAGCAGTTACCGAATAAGTTCTATTGTGAATAATGCCGCCGGGAGGCCGGGGGCGGCTAATCCGGTAACCACTGGCTGATACAACGGGCCAGCACCGCACTGTCTATCGGCTTGCTGACTAAATCATTCATCCCTGCGGCAATACAGCGTTGGCGTACCTCGTCAGAGTGATGCGCCGTCATGGCAATAACAGGAATATGTTCACAGCCGGGCAATTGGCGTAAGCGGCTTGTGGTGTCGTAGCCGTTTAAACCAGGCATTTCAATATCCATCAGGATCAGCGCTACCGGTTGCTGAGCCAGCAATTGCAGCGCCTGGTTGCCATCTGCTGCGGTCAGCACAGTGTAGCCCAGCTTTTGTAAGATAATTTGCGCCAGTGCCTGATTAAAATAGTTATCTTCAACCAGTAATACGCTGGTTTGCTCTGCAGTGTCACTCACGGGCGGTACTTGAGCTGTTGCCGGCTGTTGTACGGGCACTGCCGGTATATCTGCGGCTTTACAGTGCGCAAAGCGGGCGCTAAAGCTAAAGGTACTGCCGATGCCGCGTTGGCTGCTAACCTGCATTTCGCCGCCCATTAATGTGACCAGCCGGCGGCAAATGGTGAGGCCCAGCCCTGTGCCGCCAAACTTGCGGCTGATGGAGCTGTCGGCCTGATTAAAGGCGGTAAATAATTGCTGTTGTTGTTGCTCAGAGATACCAATGCCGGTATCGCTGATAGCAAAGCTTAACTGATGCACGCCGGCTGCCGGTGCCGGCAGTGCAGTGACACTCAGGGTTATTTCGCCGTTGTCGGTAAATTTCACTGCGTTGCTTAGCAGGTTAATTAATACCTGGCTCAGGCGCAGTTCATCGCCCTGCAGATACTGCGGTAACCCGGCATCCTGTTGCAGCCTGAACTGCAGCTGCTTTTCGGCCAGTTGTGCACTGAACATATCGACCACACGGTTGATGCAGGTGCTCAGCCCGAAGGGGGCTTGTTCCAGGGTGAGCTTGCCGGCTTCAATTTTAGAAAAATCCAGCACGTCATTAATAATGCTTAATAAAATGCGACCTGACGCACGGATTTTGTCCAAATAACTTTGCTGCGTAGCAAAGTCTTCATTTTGTTGTGCCAGTTCGGCAAAGCCCAACACAGCATTGAGCGGGGTGCGCAGCTCATGGCTCATATTGGCCAGAAACTCACTCTTAGCGACGGTGGCGGCTTCAGCCGCTTGTTTGGCCTGTTGTAACTGTGCCATGGTGTGTTGCAGGTGTGCGGTGCGCTGTTCAATCATCACCGTCAGTTGTTGTTTTTCTTTTAACAGATGTCTGGTTCGCCATTTCAACAGTAAATACAGTAGCAACAGTGTCAGCAGGATATAGCTGAGCCAGGCGGCGGTACCGGCATACCAGGGATGCGCAATATGAATATTCAACGCGGCAGAGAGTTGGGAGTCGCCCTGATGGTCGCGGCTGCGCACCATAAACTGATAGTCACCGCCGGGCAGGTTGGTGTAATCACGATACAGCTCGTTACTCCAGCCAGACCAGGTTTTATCATGTCCCTGCAGCTTTACCTGGAATTGTGGCAAAAATAAGTGGCTGAAGTTGGGGCTGGCATAGTCAAACCGCAACGCTGTGCTGCCGGCATCAAGTTGCAGCCGTTGCGGCACCGTGCCACCGTTATAAAATACCTTGCCATCTAAGGTTCGCAGTTGCCGTACCAGCGGCAGCTTCGGTGGTAAGTTACTGTGCTCATTAATGGCAAAGCGGAAGATACCTTCGGCGCCACCAAACCAAACCACATTTTGTTTATCGATTAGCAGCGTATCCAGCGGAATGTCCTGCAATGGCTGTAGCGCCGACGCCTGCCAGCGGTAATGGCCGTTAGCGTCGGCAAACAACACCCCGGCCTGACGGCTGCCGCTGTCGTTATCCCAGGTTAGCAGCCACAGATTATTGTGCTGATCGGTTTGCGGGTAACGTACCCAAGGCTGGGTGCCACTGAAGGCTTGTGCCAGTTGCGGGTCCAGAGTGAATTGCTGCGCGGCTGCATCAAAACGAAGAAAGCCGTTTACGCTGGCCAACAACAGCTGTTGTTTGTACCAATGTACCGAGTTACGGTTGTTGCTGGGTAAACCGTCGGCCTTACTAAAGTGCTTTACTGCCAGCGGTACAGAATTACCACCTTGCCAGCGTGCCGGCAGGTTAAGGCGGTATACACCATGGGCCAGACTGCCAAGCCAGAGCTCACCGTCGGCAGTTTCCAGAATACTGTTCAGGTTACCGCTGACCCCCGGCACGCGGCCTTCGTCCAGCCATTTACCTTGCTCATAGCGCATACTGGCCAGGCCGTCCTGCAAGCCGATAAAAATGCGCTGCGGGTTTTGCACCGACTGATACAACACTTTACTGGCCAGCTCAGAGGGGCGTACCAGGCTTATTTGCTGTCCTTGCATAGCATAGACGCCGCTGCTGTTGGCGATCAGCAGTTGTTGCTCAAAACTGATAAAATCCCAGGTTTGTTTTTGTAACTCCGTTATAGCTTCAAAGCGGTTTTGCACGTTTTTACGAAATAAGCCCAGGCTGGTACCGGCGTACAGGCTGTCCTGATGCTGATACAGGGCCAGCACATTGCCGTGCAGGCCATTGGCGTTATTGTAGTAAGAGATAGCGGCAGATAAGTCTATCCGGCTTAAACCATGATCCAACGCCAGCCACAGGCCTTGCTGATGATCCTGATACAGGGCGCGGATATTCTGATCGACCAGGCCGTACTGCTTGGTAATATGGCTTTTTAGTTTGCCCTCAGCACTGAGTATATAGAGGCCATCCTGAGTGGTACCCAGCGCAAAATCACCATTATTTAAACGCAGCGCACTATAAAGCAGAGCCCGTGGCAAGGCGTCATCAATGTCGGTATGCCAGCGCTCGCTGCCTTCGCTGTTAAGCAAAAACAATTCGCCCTCGCGGCTGCCGGCCAGCAGAGTAGTCGCATCAAATACTTCCAACATAAATACGCTGGTGTCGGCGAAACGCTCAGATCCCGGTAGCAGGGTAAAGTCGCCTTGTTTCAACTCCAGTAAGCCGGTGCCTTCTTCACGTACTATAAGACGGCCCTGCAACCAAAATGCCTTCAGAAAGGCGCTGTTGGTAGTCCAGACTTTAACTTGCTCAGCGCTGATCAGAAACACATAGTCGCGACTGATAAAGTAAGCGCCATCAGCAGTGGCAAAGGTTTGACGTACGTCCTGAAAGTTACGGTACTCCGGTGCAATGCGCTGCAGCAAAGAAACATAGCGGCTGCCGGCCGGATCTTTCGTATCAATGTAGCCCAGCTCACCTTTTGAGCCGACATAAATGCGACCATCATCAGCTAAGGCCAGGGAACGTACCACGGCTTTATTGCTGGTTGGTATCATACGCCAGCGGGCGCCGTCGTATTCTAAAATGCCGACATTATTACCGACATACAACAAGCCGCGCTGATCCTGAATTACCGCCCAGTTCTGCGTGCCGCCGTTGTAATCTTTCGGTTTAAAATTGCTCAGTAGCGGCGTGCCATATTGCCCTTGTGCAACAACCGCAGGGCAGCATAACAGCAGCAGTATAACCAGACTGATAATGCCTGAATGTGTCCGCCTTGTTACCATGCACACCCCCTGTTCACATAGTTTGGCATAGTTGTGCGTCGGCAATGCCGGCAAGTACCGTGCCGGCAGTAGTGTTATTTGCGCAGCACTTTGTCCAGGTAGCCCATCGCGAAGGCCGATAACACAAAGGTGATATGCATCAGCAGATACCACATAATTTTGTCATTGGCGATGGTTTCGGTATTCATAAACACCTTTAACAGATGAATAGACGAGATAGCAACAATAGACGCTGCTACTTTGTTTTTTAATGAACCGGAGTCGAGTTTACCCAACCAGCTTAATTTATCGTCGTTGCCTTCCAAATCCAGCCTGGAAACGAAGTTTTCGTAACCGGAAAACATCACCATCACAATCAGGCCACCCACTAAGGCGATATCAATTAGTGATAACACCACCAGTATCAGCTCAACTTCTTTCATGCTCAGAATAATGGGCATGATATGAAACACTTCCTGAAAGAACTTAATGCCCAGCGCCAGCAGCGCCAGGCTAAGACCAAGATAAATAGGCGCCATGATCCAGCGCGTAGAGTACATCAGTTTTTCCAGAAAATTTTCCATTACTACACCTGTATTATCCAACCGCTGTATTATGCGGTCATCGGTCAAGACGTCAAGCGTCCGGCAGTCTTTTTATCTGTTATCTGTGTTGGGTAATCAGTGAGGAGTTAACCGGTAGTTACCGCATATTTTTGCGTTTTACCGCAAGCATACTGGAGACTGCAGGCTAATGTGATAGCGTCTGCGCGATATGATACTACAGTGTTGCTCTATGAGAATAATACATCGCAGCCTGACTGTGTTACTGGCGCTTTGCAGCGGTACAGTGCAGGCAGGTGAAGGCTTGTGGCAACCGCAGCAGTTGCCGCAAATACTGACGGCGGATGCCGTGTCGTCGTTATTGCCCGGCCAGGTGGCTGCGTTACAGCAATCGGTTAATGCTATGGCGCAAGTGGGCGACTGCAGCGCGGCTTTTGTGTCAGCCAACGGTTTGCTGCTAACCAGTTATCATTGCCTGGCGCAAAAGTTAGATTCATTGCAGCCTGCCATGTCGGACAGCGGTTTTACCGCGCTGACGCCGGAAACTGAATTACCGCTTACCGGGCTTGGTATCGCCATGATGCGGCAACAGCAAGATGTGACCTTGCTGCTCAATCGCCAGTTAAGCCAGCCGCTCAGCCCGCAACAGCGTAGTGAAAAACTGCAGCAGCTTAGCCGGCAATTAGTCAGCGAGTGTCAGCGCCAAAGTGGTTACCGCTGCGAGCTGAAAAGCTTTCATGATGGCATGGCTTTTTATCTGCTGCAGTATCAGGATCTGGACAGTGTGCGTTTAGTGCATGTACCGCAAAGGGTTGTTGATGGCCGTAATTGGTCATGGCCGCGTTACAGTGCTAACTACGTGTTGCTGCGCGCTTATCAGCGTAATGATCAGACCGTAGTGCCTTATCGCCCGGCTTTTTTAGCGGTGTCGGCTCGCGGCGTAGCAGAAAATGATGCGGTAATAGTGGCTGGCTTTCCGCAAAACAGCCAACGCTATCATAATGCGGAGCAGGTGCGTTTTCAGTTTGAACAACTGTTGCCGGCATCGCTCGGTTACCTGCAGCACACCATAGAGCTGATTGAGCGGTTGGCGCCGCCAGGCAGTCATAATGCACAGCGCTATGCCGCTATGCTGCACCAACTTAAGCAAAGCGAACAACAGCAACAGGCAATGCTGCAGCAGTACCGTAACAGCAATCTGCTGGCACAAAAGCAGCAAGCAGAGCAACAGCTGATCGACTGGATTAACGGCAGCCCGGTGCGCCAGCAGCTGTATGCGCCGGCAATAAGCCGGTTTGTGTTGTTGCAGCAGCAATATCACAACACACAACTGCGCGACCAGGTGCTGGATTATTTACAGTACGCCCGGTTACCGGCGTTAGCCAAGCAGCTGTATAGCCATGCGCTGGCGCGAGAAGCTGCAGAGGATGAAAATAGCCTGCAGCAGCAAGCGCAGCAAATACGCCGGCAGATACAGTTATTGGATACACAATTTGACGCCAGGCTGGATATGGAGCTGGCGCTGCATTTTCTGCGGCAATATTCATTGCTACCGGCCGAACAACGTTTGCCGGCGTTAGATCATTATTTTGCTTTGGCTGATGGCTTTAACCGCGAAATAGTGCGGCATAAACTAGCTGCGATATATCGCGGCACCAGGCTAACAGATGCGGATACACGCTTGCACTGGTTAACGCAGCGCCCGCAGCAGTTTGTGCAAAGTCAGGATAGCTTGATTAACTTTGCCGTGGCAATGCACGATACTGCTACGCAATTGGCTACGCAGCGCCGGCAACTTAATGCAGAACTGGACGCTGCCAAAGCCGGCATGATGGAGGTATTACTGGCGTTTGACGAAGCCCGGGGTAAAGCAAGTTACGCCGAGGCCAATGGCTCGTTACGCTTTAGTCTTGGCCATGTGCGTGGCTATCAACCTATGGATGCGGTGTGGCATCAGCCATTTAGCAGTCTGCGCGGTTTAAATACGCGGGATAAACCTGTTGTAGCACCGGAACAAGCCGGGTTAGCGGTGAATTTTCTCAGCACCGCAGACAGCTGTGCCGGCTACACGGCGGCGCCTACTTTGAATACGCGGGCGGAGTTGGTCGGTGTGATGTTCGCCGGCGTAAAAGAAAATGTGTTGGCAGACTGGCACTATGATGCGGCGCAAAGCCGCTCTGTGCATGTTGACAGCCGTTTTATTGTCTGGCAATTGCAGCAATCGGAAGCCGGCAAAACCCTGCTGGGGGAAATGCAGCTGCGTTACTGAATAAAACTGCCTGTAACGGGCAGTTTTACCTTCCTCTCTCTTAATTTCAGTCGATTTGCAGTATTATAGCCGCAGGCAGTTTAACGGCTGTGTTGTGGTTACTAATGGTGGAGAGCAAGTGGATAAGCAGTTCCGGGTAAAACTTATTGTACGTCGCGCAGCAGCCCTGGCCTCTTTGGGCTGGTTAAAGCAAAGCTGGCATATCTTCCTGCAGGCGCCTTTGGTGTGGATATTGATGTTTGTCAGCCTCGGCGCTATTGCCCTGTTTAGCCAACTGCACCCGTTTACTGCGGTGATTGGCATTTTGCTTAATCCGTTCTTAACAGCCGGGGTATATAAAAGCGTGGTGGCAGTGCAACAAAAGCAGGTCATCAGCTATAGCGATTTATTTAAACCGCTGCAGGAGAGCGGCTGCAGGGCCGTTTTTATGCGCATAGCGGCACTGAATATGCTGGCATCTATTCCGCTAAGCAGTCTGGCGATGATGCTGTTAGAGCAACTTCAGGCAGAGCAACCGGTAAGCGCCGGGCTGGTATTGTTGTTTGTGGCCGGTTATATCCTTGGCTGGATGGTTTTTGCTTATGCTGTGGCCATCGCATATTTTTTACGTGAGCGCAGTATAGTGGCTATTATGCAGGCCAGCTTTATTGCCTGCTGGCGCAATATCACGCCATTGGTGGTATTTGGCCTCTTGAGTCTGCTGCTGATAATGCTTACCATGCCAACCATGTTTATCGGCTTATTGCTGGTGGTACCACTGCTGAATATCGCGTTTTTCTTATCTTTTAATGAGTTCTTTGCGTTGCAGGTTAAACCCACTGATGAAGCGGTGCTGGAAGTATAGCCTTGGCTGAGCTGGCAGATTTAAAACGCATGGCCATTAATTGGCTGAGCCGGCGCGACTACAGCGAAGCGCAGCTAAGCCAGCGCTTAAGCCGCCAGGGCGGTGAAGCCGGCGATATTGCTAAGGTAATAGCCTGGTGTAAGGCAGAGAACTACCTGGATCAGCAGCGTTTTATCAGTATGTTAGTGCGTAGCCGGGTAAATAAAGGCTATGGCTTGGGCTACATAGTGCAGGAATGCCGCCAGCAAAATATCAGCCGTGAACAGGTGCTGCAATGCGCGGCAGAGCTGGAAATAGATTGGTTTGCGCTGGCACAGCAACTGTACCAAAAGAAATACGGCCAAAGCGTAGTAACCGAATATAAAGACAAGTTTAAACGCATGGCGTATATGCAGCGCCGTGGTTTTAGTAACGAACAAATTCAATTTGCCATTAATCAAACAGAGTAACACTCAAGCGGACAGGATTTTTCCATGACTATGACATCGGCCGGTATCAGGCGCGCCTTTTTAGATTATTTTGCCAGTAAACAGCACCAGGTAGTAGCCAGCAGTTCGCTGATCCCGGGCAATGATGCCACCTTACTGTTTACCAATGCCGGTATGGTGCAATTTAAAGACGTATTTCTCGGTCAGGACCCGCGCAGCTATAACCGTGCCGTGTCTGCCCAGCGCTGTGTGCGTGCCGGCGGTAAACATAACGACCTGGAAAACGTCGGCTACACCGCCCGCCACCATACCTTTTTTGAAATGCTGGGTAACTTCAGCTTTGGCGATTACTTTAAACAAGAAGCCATAGCCTATGCCTGGGAGTTCTTAACCGTTGTGGTTAAGCTGCCCAAAGAAAAGCTGTGGGTAACCGTATATGAAACCGACGATGAAGCCTACAACATCTGGTTAAAGGACGTGGGGGTGCCGGCAGAGCGGATTATCCGTATCGGCGACAATAAGGGCGCGCCTTACGCGTCGGATAACTTCTGGGCGATGGGCGATACCGGCCCGTGCGGCCCTTGTACCGAAATTTTCTATGACCACGGTGAGCATATCTGGGGCGGCCCGCCGGGTTCGCCGGAAGAAGATGGCGATCGTTATATCGAGATCTGGAACATCGTGTTTATGCAGTTTAACCGCCACAGCGACGGCCGGATGGAAAAACTGCCCAAACCCAGTGTTGATACCGGTATGGGGCTGGAGCGTATTGCCGCTATTTTGCAGCACGTACACAGTAACTACGAAATTGATACTTTTGTCGCGTTAATTAAAGCCGCAGCAGAGGTGACCGGTGCTACCGATTTAAGCGATAAATCGTTACGCGTGGTGGCCGACCATATCCGCAGCTGTGCGTTTTTAATTGTTGATGGGGTGCAGCCCTCCAACGAAGGCCGTGGCTATGTGCTGCGCCGTATTGTGCGCCGTGCCGTACGCCATGGTAATAAGCTGGGCGCTAAAGGTGCGTTTTTCTATCAGTTGGTAGCGGCTTTAGTGGCGCAGATGGGTGAAGCCTATCCGGAGCTGGCAGCAAAGCAAGCGGTAGTGGAAAAAGTCCTGAAACTGGAAGAAGAGCAGTTCGGCAAAACGCTGGAGCGTGGTCTGACAATACTGGAAGACGCGCTGGCCGGCTTAACCGGCACCGAGCTGCCGGGCGAGCTGGTATTTAAACTGTACGATACCTACGGCTTCCCGGTTGATTTAACCAATGATGTGGCGCGTGAGCGTAACCTGAGCATTGATCAGGCCGGTTTTGATGCTGCTATGGCGCAGCAGCGTAAACGTGCACAGCAGGCGTCTAACTTCGGCGCCGATTACAATGCAGCAGTAACTTCAAGCCAGCAAACTACCTTTACCGGTTACGAGCAGGAGTTTGGTAATGCGCTGGTGGTAGAAATACTGCGCGATGGCCAGGCCGTAAACAGCCTCAGCGATGGCGACCAGGCGCTGGTTATTCTGGATAAAACGCCGTTTTATGCCGAGTCCGGTGGCCAAATAGGCGACAGCGGCAGCTTAACCCTGGCCAACGGCGCGGTGTTTACCGTGCAAGATACTATTAAGCTGGCTAAAGCTTTCGCGCATAAAGGCCATGTACGCGGCGCTTTAACTGTGGGCGACAAAGTGGATGCACAGATAGACAGTGCACGCCGTGCCGCTATTAAGCAAAACCACTCTGCTACGCATTTATTGCATGCAGCGCTGCGTAAAGTGTTGGGTGAACACGTAACGCAAAAAGGCTCGCTGGTTGGCCCTGAGCGGCTGCGCTTTGATTTCAGCCATTTTGAGGCAGTAAAAGCAGAAGAGCTGCGCACTATTGAACAGCTGGTTAACGAACAAATTCAGCAGAATCATCCGTTACAAACCCGGTTAATGCCGATTGACGAGGCAAAAGCGGCCGGTGCTATGGCGCTGTTTGGCGAAAAGTATGATGACGAAGTGCGTGTGCTGAGCATGGGTGACTTCTCCATTGAACTTTGCGGTGGTACCCATGTCAGCCGCACCGGCGATATTGGTTTGTGCAAAATTGTATCTGAAAACGGTATCGCCTCCGGTGTGCGCCGGATTGAAGCGGTTAGCGGTGCCGGTGCCATCAGCTATATTCAACAGTTGGAGCAACAGGCGCAAAGCGTTGCCAGCGCACTGAAGGGCGACATGTTCAGTATTGCCGAGCGTGTACAGCAAGCGCAGGAGCGCAGCAAGCAGCTGGAAAAAGACATTGAACAGCTAAAAGCTAAACTGGCCAGCCAGGCCGGTGCATCGCTATCCGATCAAGCCGAGCAAATTGCCGGGGCAACGGTGTTAATCAGCCAGCTGCCGGCAACCGAGCCTAAAGCACTGCGCACTATGCTGGATGAACTGAAAAATAAACTCAGCAGCGGTGTTATTCTGCTGGCAACGGTAAATGATGACAAAATCAGCCTGATAGCCGGCGTTACTGCCGATTTAACCGGTAAGGTACATGCCGGCCAGTTGGTGGGCTGGGCGGCAGAAAAATTAGGTGGTAAGGGCGGTGGCCGGCCTGATATGGCTCAGGCTGGTGGTACTGACGTGGCGGCATTAGCGGCAGTATTGGCGCAAGCTAAAACCCTGGTAAGTCAAAAATTAAGCTAAACTGCATCCAACTGCCAGGGAGGGTAGCGTCGTCCCTCCAGGCTGATCGGGCCAATTAGCCGCAGCGTAATCAACAAAAGCGGTTATTTGCCGTACAGTACAGTATGAATGTCGATTATTTGCTGCCGGCGTGCAGCAGATTGCTACAATGCCGGCGTTTTAGCACAATTTTGTTGTGCATAAACGCCAATTATTTAAACGCCCGGCTTTTCATCAGCTGCGCAGCTGAGTTATGATACGGCGCTTTAGTGTATACACCGGTGTAACTTGCGCTGGGTAACAGGGATAAAGGAGCAAACGAATGCTAATTCTTACTCGTCGTGTTGGTGAGACACTGATGATCGGTGACGAAGTTACCGTAACGGTATTGGGTGTGAAAGGCAACCAGGTACGTATTGGTGTTAATGCACCAAAAGAAGTATCTGTACACCGTGAAGAGATTTATATGCGTATTCAGGCCGAGAAAGGTTCACCGGATACAACTTACGGCGAAGACGACTAATTCTCGCGTTACCAGCGTGGCTTGCTGATGAATTCTGCTGATTTTGTACGTTTTGTGACTTAATCGCGCTGAATTGCTTAAAAGGTCGGCAAACGCACTTTTCAGTTCCAAAAATTGTTTGACTTATTTTCCTGAGACATTAATATACACGCCGCAACACAGAGCGGAGAAATGGCCGAGTGGCTGAAGGCGCACCCCTGCTAAGGGTGTATAGGGGAAACTCTATCGAGGGTTCGAATCCCTCTTTCTCCGCCATTTTTTGTCAGAGCGGACGCATAGCTCAGCTGGATAGAGTACTCGGCTACGAACCGAGCGGTCGGAGGTTCGAATCCTCCTGCGTCCACCATCTGATTTGGGCAAGCATCATGCACTGTGCTTTAAAATAATTGTGCTAAAATTTGCAACACCATGGACGCATAGCTCAGCTGGATAGAGTACTCGGCTACGAACCGAGCGGTCGGAGGTTCGAATCCTCCTGCGTCCACCATATACGAAGAACCCGCTACGGCTAACGCCTTAGCGGGTTTTTTTCATTTGAACGAGATGCAAGCTGACGCAGGCAATAAAAAAGGGCGCTATGCTGCGCCCTTGTGTAATGCTGCAGGCTTAGAAACCTAAACTAACAGTAAAGCTTACAGTACGGCCGGCACCCAGCAAGTAAGCGCCTTCCTGACCACCGCTGATATAACTTTTATCAGTTAGATTATTTAGCGTCAGCGCCAGATCCACTTGATTAAACATAGCGGCAGCAGCCAGGTTGTACTGATAACCCAGATAAGCATTTACGATAGTGTGAGCGGGGATCGGATCGCGGTTCCACTGAATAACACCATCAATTTCATCGCGTCCGGCGGCGCCATAATATTCCGCGGTGTATTTACCATTAATACCGGCACGGTAGCTGCCGTCGTTGTAATTCAGCGCCATGCTAAGCATTTTCTCCGGTATTGCTGCTACTTTATCGCCGGCACGATAGCCGTTAATGGTTTCACTGTATTCGGCGCTATTAAGTGTTAGTGCTGATGTGAGTGACCAGTTTGGAGCAAAGCGCCAGTCAAGGTTGGCTTCAATGCCGCGTGATGTCACGCCACCAACGTTAACAAAGGTGCCGTCCAGCTCGGCTAAATAATCCGGCAAATCGTCAATTTCTTCATAGGCCAGTAGCGTAATACGGTTATTAAAGCTAACGTCATAATAAGTAGCAGACCAATTAACCGAGTCACCAAAGTAGCGCAGGCCAAAATCGATATTGTCGGCAGTTTCTGCCTCCAGCTCGTTAAAGTCCTGTCCAACGGTGTTTAAGATAGTATCCGGTATGGCTTTAAAGTTTTCCGCGAAGCCGGCAAACAATTCCAGTTTTTCTGTCAGGCGATAAACCACACCAATGCCGGGTAATAAATCTGAGTCACTGTTCAATTTACCGTTATTGCTGCTGTCGAAGTTATCAGTACGCTCAATGTCAATAAGGTACTGCTGCAAGCCCAGGGTAAGCTGCAAATCGCCAAAGCTGATCGTATCCTGCAGATAGTACTTCACGATACTTTGATCGTAGTCATCGTCAAATTGAACCCAGTATGGCGTGTTGTCAAAGTAATGATATACCTGTGGATCCAGCACTTTGTGCCAGTCGCGGCTCTGATTACGATCTTGCTGCTCCAGCCACAGGCCGGCACGCAGCAGGTTGTTACCCAGTGTCCAGCGTAAATTGGCCGTAGTGCCGTAACGCTGTTTTTCATAATGGGTATGGCGATAAGACGACACCCTGGTTGCGCCGGTGGTATCAGCATCGGCATCTAAAATCGGCTGGCCGTTTGCATCAACATAGTTGTAAGTAATACGTTGAGCGCCATTGCCTTTGCTGATTAAATTACCCTCGGTATCGGTGGCATATACCTGGTAAGGCGGTAGCCAATCGCCGCGGCCATTTTGTAAATGCAGATAGGGCGTGACATCCATGTCGATGCTGTCACTTAAATCAAATTCAGTTTTTACGTACGCCAGCATATTTTCGCGCAGTGTCGACCAGGCTTCAGCGAAGTTTTGATCAATATCCGGATTGCCGGTCCAGGCACTGGTAAGGCCGTCCCAGTGAGGGTTTTGTTTAAACTGCGCCAGCGAGCGGTAATCGTAGTTATCTTCGTGCGCATCGTCATAGGAAATGCGCGCAGTAATGCGGGCACGTTCCAGCTCAGTGATACTTTTTGCCTCAACGTGGAAACGGTTAGCGTAGCCGTTACTGCCGCTACCAATCCAGCGGTTGTTAAAGCTGTCTGACAAGCTGAAATAAGCCGTAGTATGGTCAAGAATTTCACCGGTGTTGTAGCGGGCAAAGTAACGCCGTGCATTATGGCTGCCGCTGCTGTAGCCAAAACGGCCGCCTTTCTCCATTGCAGGATTAGCCGAGATAAAATTCAGCGTGCCGCCCAGTGCGTCCAGCGATGCTGATGCAATATCAGCTGCGCCCTGGCCTACTTCAACGTAGCGGGTGTTTTCCGCATCCAGATAGCGGTTGGCTTTACTGCCGCCGGCATAAGCTGAGCCGCCATTGGGCACGCCATCTATAGTGATACCGAGTTGCTGATCGGCGCGGTCAATAACAAAACCGCGCATGCTGATGGTTGTGGTGTAGTCATCGCTGCCAAAAGCATCGCCCTGGCCAACGTTAACACCCGGTAGGTTATTCACCAAATCCAGCACGTTGCTGATAGGTGCCTGAAACTGCGCCATATTGGCATCGGTGCTGTTATTGGCGTAGCTGACGCGTTTACCGACAACAGACAGCACTTCAACGTCGCTTTCTGCAGCGGCGACAGTAACGTTTTCTTCTGCTTGCGCTGCACTGCTAAGCAGAGTGGCGATGGCCAGCGTAAGGCTATTTAACCTGAGATTGTGCACAATGAGTCTCCCGAACAGATGTTGTGATCTTGTTGTTATGGTCGGACGAGTCGCCGACGGCGAGCCATTGTGGAGAACCAATGTTTAAATTTCGTGACTTTAAAATGTATTTACTGTGTGATTAAGATGTTGTTTTTATGACGCTATGCTGGCTGCAGCGACAGTTTTCATTTGTTTGTCATAATATTTGGTCAGGCTGTGGCAAAACTGCAGGAGTTGTTATGAAGCCACTATTATTAGTTTTAGCCTTGGCACTGGTATTAGCTGTAGCCCTGGTGCTGGCAGGGTGCCAGTCGACCGCTAATCCGGATTTGCAGCTCAGTGCTTCGCCGGGGCCAAGGCCGTTGTATTTAATCGGCGCCTTACCTGAAGGTGACTTAAAGCAGCGGCTGCAGGCGTGTAAAAACCAGCCGTTTTACCGGCATGAATTTTCCATTGGCCATCGCGGGGCTCCGCTGATGTTTGCCGAGCACAGCCGGCAGTCGTATCAGGCTGCAGCGGATATGGGCGCCGGCATAGTGGAATGTGATGTGGCCTTTACGGCCGATCAGCAACTGGTATGCCGCCATGCCCAGTGTGATTTACACCAGACCACCGATATTTTGCTACGCCCTGAGCTGGCGGCAAAATGCAGGGTGCCTTTTAGCCCGGCAGAAGCTGCAAGCGGTAAAGCCGCCACTGCACTGTGCTGCACCAGCGATATTACCGTACAGGAGTTCAGCGGGCTTTGTGCCAAAATGGATGGCGTAAACCCCCGCGCACAAAATGCAGAGGATTATGTGCAGGGTACGCCCGGTTGGCGCACCGATTTATACAGCCAGTGTGCTACGCCGGTAACGCATAAAGAGTCGGTGGCGCTGTTTAAACAGTTAGGGGTAAAGATGACACCCGAGCTGAAACAGCCTGAAGTAGCCATGCCGTTTAACGGCCGCTACAGTCAGCAAGACTATGCGCAGCAACTGGTGGATGAATATAAAGCGGCAGGTGTTGCGCCCTCACAAGTGTATCTGCAATCATTCAACTGGCAGGATATTGTGTACTGGCTGGAGCATGAGCCGGAATTTGCCCGCCAAGCGGTATGGCTTGATGGCCGTTATGAACAGCCCGGTTTTGACCCGATGCAAAGTAGCAGTTGGCAACCGTCGATGGCACAGCTTAAAGCCAGTGGGCTGAATATTATTGCTCCGCCGTTGTGGGTACTGGTAACCGAACAAAATGGCAAGATAGTGCCGTCGGCGTACGCTATAGCTGCAAAAGCGGCCGGGTTGGACATTATTGCCTGGAGCCTGGAGCGCTCAGCGCCGCTGGCACAGGGCAAGGATTGGTACTATCAATCTTTGCCGACGTTGGCAAAGCATGACGGCGTAGTGTTGCAGGTACTTGATGTGCTGGCCCGCGATGTCGGGGTTAAAGCGGTATTCTCCGATTGGCCGGGTACTACCACGTTTTATGCGAATTGTCTGTTAGGCAACAGCAGTTTTTAAGCGTTAAAAATCCGCCGCCTGCATCGCTAAGTTACTGTGATTGTGCTATAAATTGTCACTGTAACGGCACGGTTTTACTCAGGCTAAGTTCAGCTTTGCTCTGCTACAATCGTGCTTCCGGCTCAACACAGGTAAGCCTGCACCGTGACAGCATCTGCCATATCCGCCACATCAGCTTTGCCATCAACCGTACCTGACCCCGGGTCGGCGGAGCTGATGTTATGCCGGCATTGTGATCTGATGCAACAACTGCCGTCTATTGTACCCGGCGAAGAGGCCTGCTGCAGCCGCTGTGGTCATCATTTAGATGCCAGACACCCGCAGCCGGTATTGCGGCCGGTGCTGTATGCCGGTAGCGCATTATTTATGCTGCTGCTGGCCAATTTGTTTCCGTTTGTCAGTATGTTTGCCGCCGGCAACAGCAACGAAATGAATTTTTTTGACACCTCTTCAGTGCTCTTTACTGAACATCATCAATGGTTGGCGGTGTTAATCTGGTTGTTTATTCAGGCCGTACCGGCGGCCTGTATGTCTGCCATCTTGTATCTGAAGCTGGGCATGCTGTACGCGCTGCCGGCCCGCACCTGGGTGGCACGGGTGCTGTACATGCTGAAACCCTGGAGCATGGTGGATATCTTTCTGATGGGGTTGATTATCAGCTTTGTGAAGCTGGTGGCCGATGCCGATATCTCACTGGGGCCGAGTTTCTGGGCTTTTTGCTTGTTTTGTTTATTGCATTTACGCGCCTTCCAGGTAATAGACCGGCGTGAACTGTGGTCGAAAATTGCGCCTTGTCCGGCGCCGCAGGTTGCCGCTCATGCCGGCAAAACCGGCCTGCAGCAAAATTTAAAATTGTGTCAGGTATGTACCGCCATTATCCCGGTTACCCAAACGCATTGCAGCCGCTGCCATACTAAGGTGCGGTTGCGCCAGCGTAGCAGTGTGCAGAACACCATGGCATTGTTAATCGCAGCGACCTTGCTGTATATACCGGCGAATTTAATGCCGATAATGCGTACTGTGTCTTTTGGTGAAACCATTGATTCTACTATTATCAGTGGCCTGGTACTGATGTGGCAGGATGGCGCTTATCCGGTGGCGATTATCATTTTGATCGCCAGTGTCATAGTGCCGGTGGTAAAAATACTGATTATGTTTTGGTTATGTTATTTAACCGCTTTGCCGCTAAGCCAGCGCCGGCAGTATTCAACCCAGATATACCGCTGGGTAGATTGGGTTGGCCGCTGGTCGATGGTGGATGTATTGGTGGTTGCTATTATGGCGGCCCTGGTACGGTTTGATTTATTAATGAGTGTATATCCCGGGGCAGGGGCCTTAGTGTTTGCTACAGTGGTGATACTTACCATGCTGGCCGCACTGAGTTTTGATCCCAGACTTTTGTGGGATCCGATACCGGAACAAACAGGGAGCTCGTCTTGACGCAACAACAAACCAGCGCGCAGATCCGCCGTATCCGGCAGTGGTCACCCATTTGGGTGGTGCCGATTGCCGCGGTGCTTATCGGGCTTTGGATGCTGTACAACCATTACCAGCAGCAGGGCGCTATGCTCACTTTACTAACGGCCAACGCCGAAGGGATTGTTGCCGGCAAAACGCAGATAAAAAGCCGCAGTGTCGATGTTGGTCAGGTGATCTCGGTTGAGTTGAGTGATGATTTAACTCAGGTAATTATTAAAGCGCGGATGAAACCGGCCATTACCCCGTTACTTAATACCGACTCGCAGTTTTGGGTGGTTAAGCCGCAAATTGGCCGCGGCGGCGTTACCGGGTTAAATACGTTGTTGTCCGGTGTTTATATTGAGCTGCAACCCGGTGATTCTGCACAGCAGCAACTGGAACACGCATTGTTGGACGCACCACCGATAGCGCCGGCAGATGCGCCCGGCGTGCGTATTATGCTTAGCACTGCAGATAGCGGCGGTTTGGCGGCCGGTGATCCGGTGCTGTACCGCGGCTATGAGGTAGGTACCGTTGAACTGAGCGAATTTGATCTAAGTTCGCGCCGCACACAGTATCAACTGTATATCCGCGAGCCGTTTGATGTGCTGATTTCAGAAAATGTCAGGTTCTGGCGCAGCAGTGGCTTCTCATTTGATATCTCCGCAGAAGGGCTACAGGTAGATGTTGGCTCTGCCACGACCCTGCTTAGCGGAGGCGTCAGCTTTGATCTGATGCAGGGCTGGCCGGCCGGCAACGCAGTAAAAGACGGTACTGAGTTTCAGCTGTTCCCGAATAAACAAAGTATTCAGGAAGGGTTGTACAGTGAATTTGTCGAATACCTGCTGTTTTTTGACGAATCGGTGCGGGGTTTAAAAGCCGGCGCGCCGGTGGAATACCGCGGCGTGCGGGTAGGTACAGTGGCCAGTGTACCGTTTTTCTTTGCCATTGATAAACCGTTCGAAGTGTCGTTGCAGCAGGGTATACCGGTGTTGATCCGTATTGAAGCCGGGCGCTTGTACGAAAACCTCAGTTTGTCACAGTTACGCGAAGAGCTGAAAAAAGCCATCAACGGTGGTATGCATGCGGCATTAAAAACCGGCAACCTGCTTACCGGTGCGCTGTATATTGATTTGGATGTTAATCCGGATGCCACTGTTAATGCGGAACAACGCGCTTTGCAACAACAGCAGCTGGCATTAAGCCAAAGCGCAGGCTATCCAATGTTGCCCACAGAGCGCAGCGGGCTGAGCAATATCGAGCAAAAGGTGCTGATGGCACTGGATAAAATTAACAACCTGCCGGTTGAGCAGTTGCTGGCGCAAAGCGAAAAAACCCTGCAAAGCACCGATGCGTTGATGCAAAATGCTGAGCGTATGGTGGCTCAACTTGAAGCCTTGGTGGCTAATCCGCAGGTGCAGCAGTTACCGGCGCAGTTACAACAAAGCCTGCAGGAACTGCAGCGTATGTTGGCAGGGGTAAGCCCGGGATCTGCTGCTTATGACAAATTGAACGGTAATTTACAGACGCTGGACCAGGTACTGCGCGAGCTGCAACCGATATTGCAAACCTTAAACCAACAAAGCAATGCGCTGATATTTGCTGCTGATGCACCCACAGATCCTCAACCGAAGAGAGCAAAACAATGAGAACAATTCCGCTACTGTTGCTGCTATTGCTTAGTGCCTGCAGTAGTCAACCCGCTATCAGTTACTACCAACTGCCGGCAGTAGCAGCCGATAACGCCGGCGATAACGCCAAACCACTGTATATTGAACCGGTGCAGGTTGCCGGTTACTTAAATGGCCGCGGTTTGGTGTTGCAGGTATCGGATGTGGAACTGGTGATGGCACGGCAGCATTTGTGGGCAGAAGCGCTGGATCAGCAACTGCAGCGCCAGTTACGCGATCTGCTGGCGACGGGGGCCGCTGGTTTTAGTCCGGTACTGCAGGCTGGTGCAGACACGCCGCGGCTAACAGTGCAGCTGGCCCGTTTCCATGGTCAACCCGATGGCTATGCGGTGATCAGTGGCCGTTTTGCTATCAGTAGCCAACCCGGATCACAGGCGTTTACTTTGCGGGTGCCGTTAGCCAATGACGGTTATCCTGCATTGGTAACGGCGTTGGCTGAAGGCTTGCAACAACTTAGTACGCTGATCAGTTTACAGCTGCAGCAAGCCGGCTGAGCAGCATTTTCTGCACTGAATAATCTATCGCCTGCAGTCGCCCATTTTTCAGATGGCTAGACATTCGAATGTCTTTACGTGTAATGTAGGGGCAATTTGCAAATTGTTAGCATAAATACCAACTATCACGCAGTTTTATTTAAGTCAGGCCGGTTGTTCTGCGCATAATGCAGGCTGTCTGGGAAAAACCGGCTAACACTGTGGCGGTGCGCTATTCTGACACAGCACCGCTTCGGGTAGGGTAACAATAAGGAGAAAACGCTATGGTCGCAGAATTGATGCTGGAAGCTGCCAATCTGATGTTGATTGGTATGGCTGCAGTCTTTGCGTTTTTATTACTACTGGTGTTGCTGATGCAACTGCTAAGCAGCGTGATGCAGCGCTACTTTCCGGTTAAGCCGGCAGAAAAACCGGCTATAGCAGATACCTCAGCCAAAGGCCTGAACCCCGCTGTACTGGCTGCCATTACCACGGCTGTGCACCAGTATCGCCAACAACAATAAGAGGAAACCGGCATGAGCAAGCCATTACTGTTAACCGAATTAGTTCTGCGCGATGCGCACCAGTCTTTACTGGCCACACGGTTGCGGCTGGACGATATGTTACCCATAGCTGCTAAGTTGGATAAAGTGGGTTACTGGTCAATGGAATCCTGGGGTGGGGCAACCTTTGATGCCTGCATCCGTTATTTAGGCGAAGATCCCTGGCATCGCATCCGCGAGCTGAAAAAAGCCATGCCGAACACCAAACAGCAAATGCTGCTGCGTGGTCAGAATTTATTGGGTTACCGCCATTATGCTGATGATGTGGTGACAGCTTTTGTCGAGCGCGCGCACGAAAACGGCGTTGACGTGTTCCGCATTTTTGATGCGATGAATGATATCCGCAACCTGCAAACTGCGGTACAGGCGGCTATCAGAGTGGGCGCTCACGCTCAGGGCACCATTTCTTATACTGTCAGCCCGGTGCATACCATTGATATGTGGGTAGATATGGCGCGCCAGCTCGAAGATATGGGCTGCCATTCTATTTGTATTAAAGATATGGCCGGTTTACTTAAGCCGTATGAATGCGAAGAGCTGGTAACCCGGATTAAAGAAGCGACCAAAATTCCGTTAGCATTACATTGTCATGCCACTACTGGCTTAAGTGTGGCGACTTACCAAAAAGCCATCGACGCCGGCATTGATATGCTCGACAGCGCGATTTCGTCAATGAGCATGACCTATGGTCATAGTGCCACAGAAACTATGGTGGCGATTACCGAAGGCACCGGGCGGGACACCGGCCTGAATCTGGAACTGTTAGCTGATATTGCGGCTTATTTCCGCGATGTGCGGAAAAAATACGCGCAGTTTGAAGGCTCATTAAAAGGAGTGGATGCGCGCATTTTGTTGGCACAAGTGCCGGGCGGCATGTTAACCAATATGGAAAGCCAGCTAAAAGAGCAGGGCGCACTGGATAAATTGGATGCAGTGTTAAAAGAAATACCGCATGTGCGTGAAGATCTCGGCTTTTTGCCGCTGGTAACACCTACCTCGCAAATTGTCGGCACCCAAGCGGTGTTAAATGTGCTGACCGGCGAGCGCTACAAAAGCATCACCAAAGAAACGGCAGGGGTATTAAAAGGCGAGTACGGCGCGACGCCGGCACCAATGAATGCAGAATTGCAGGCACGTGTTTTGGCAGGCGCTCAGGCCATTACCTGTCGTCCGGCGGATTTGCTTGAACCGGAACTGGATAAGCTGCAGCAGGAGTTAACCAGTCTGGCCAAAACCGAAGACATTCGCCTGGCTGATAAACCAATTGATGATGTGCTGACCTATGCCTTGTTCCCACAAGTGGGGTTAAAGTTCCTGAAAAACCGCGATAATCCGGCCGCGTTTGAACCCGCTCCGGAACAAGTTGATGATCAAAGCAAAGCGACACCGGCTAAAACAAAGCCTGCTGTAAGCGGCCCGGCCAGTTACAGCGTGCGGGTAGATGGCAAAGTATTTGAAGTTGAAGTGGCGCCCACCGGAGAGCTCAGTTCAGTCAAACCTGTGGTATCAGAAAATATCCCCGGCAGCGCTTCTGTTACCGGTAGCGGTACCTTAAATGCGCCGTTGGCCGGTAATATCTGGAAAATAGTGACCAAGGCAGGCGCTGCAGTTAAACGCGGCGATGTGGTGATTATTATGGAAGCGATGAAAATGGAAACTGAAATACGCGCAGTGTCTGATGGCACAGTGGTTAATATTCACGTGGCTGCCGGTGATGCGGTAAGCACCGGTGATGTGTTGATCAGTTTTGACTAACTCCGCGGCTGAGGAATTTTCATGGACGCAGTAGCAACTTTAATCGCCTCTACCGGGCTGGTGAATTTCAGTGCCGGCCAGATTGTAATGATGTTGGTCGGTTTCTTATTGTTGTATCTGGCAATAGCACGCGGCTTTGAGCCGCTGTTGTTGCTGCCAATTGGCTTTGGTGCCATCTTAACCAATATTCCGCTGGCCGGTATGGGGGAACCCGGCGGTTTACTGTATATGATTTACGAAGTGGGTATTGGCACCGGTATTTTTCCGTTGCTGATTTTTATGGGGGTAGGCGCGATGACCGACTTCGGTGCGCTTATCGCTAACCCGCGTATGCTGTTTTTGGGTGCAGCAGCACAATTTGGTATTTTTGCTACCTTACTTGGTGCTATAGCGTTAAACGCGGTGCCGGGGTTGAGCTTTACGCTGCAGGAAGCCTCTGCTATTGCCATTATCGGCGGTGCAGATGGCCCAACGGCTATTTTCCTCGCGTCAAAACTGGCCCCGGATTTACTGGGGGCCATAGCCGTTGCAGCATATTCCTATATGGCGCTGGTACCTATTATTCAGCCACCCATTATGCGTGCACTTACCACTAAAGCAGAGCGCAATATCCAAATGGTGCAACTGCGCGTAGTCAGCAAAAAAGAGAAAATTATTTTTCCTTTGTTGGTGTTGTTGCTGACCGTACTGTTGTTGCCAACAGCAGCGCCACTAATTGGCATGTTCTGTTTGGGTAACCTGATGCGAGAGTCTGGCGTGGTAGAGCGGTTAAATAAAACGGCGCAGAATGAGCTGATTAATATCGTCACTATCTTCCTTGGTTTAGCGGTAGGCTCCAGGCTTAGCGCCGATAAGTTTCTAACCATGCAAACCCTGGGTATTTTAGTGCTGGGGGCGGTGGCTTTTGCTATCGGCACTGCATCTGGTGTGATAATGGCCAAGGTGATGGCGAAGTTCTCCAAACAGCCGATTAATCCGCTGATTGGTGCTGCCGGTGTGTCTGCTGTGCCCATGGCCGCCCGGGTGGTTAATAAGGTGGGTTTAGAAGCCAACCCGCATAATTTCCTGCTGATGCATGCTATGGGACCAAATGTGGCCGGCGTAATAGGCTCAGCTGTGGCAGCAGGTATTCTGCTGGCGTTGGTTGGTTAGCATTCTGCTGCAACAAAAAAGCCACCTTGCGATGGCTTTTTTTATGCTCAAACTAACCCGTCTTATATTAACGGTATTGTTATGGCGCTGCGGTAGCGCTACCGGACGTTTTGGCTAACAACACCCGTTCTTTAGTTACCAGCTGAGCAATAATCGGCTCAGCTTGTTGGCTGAACAGGCGTTTTTCCTCACCCTGTAGTGGTGTCGCCTGAGGTAACTTAACGGTTCTCGGGTTACGGTGTACGCCTGAGACTAAAAATTCATAGTGCAGGTGGGCGCCGGTAACGCGGCCGGTACGGCCTAATTTGCCGATAGCCTGGCCCTGGCGTACTTTGTCACCCTTGGCTACCTGACGTTTAGACAAATGCAGATACTTGGTTACGATGTTATTCGCATGCTGGATAAACACATAATGGCCGTTAAGGTCGTTGTAAGCTGAAGCAATAACGCGACCATCACCGGCGGCCATAATGGGTGTGCCCACCGGCGCGACATAATCTACGCCGTTGTGCGCGCGTACGGTTTTTAATACCGGATGCAAGCGGCGTGGATTAAAGTTGGAACTGACATACTGAAAACTCACCGGCGCGCGTAAAAACGCCTGGCGCATACTGGCTCCGTCAGGCTTGTAATAATTGCCGTCGGTATGGCGTACGGCCTGATACAAATGGCCCTGGTTCTGAAATTGCGCGGCAACGATATTGCCGTTGCTGATAAATTCGCCATCAACATACTGGGTTTCATATAACACGCTGAAACTGTCGCCGGCGCGAATATCCAAACCAAAGTCGATATCCCAGCCGAAAATGCCGGCCAGATTCATAATTTGTGCTTCGCTTAAGCCTGCCTCTATGCCCGCGCTCCAGAAGTTGCTGCGAATTTCTGCGCTGGCAAACTGGCTACGTAGTTCCACTTCCTTTTTCAGCTCTTCAGCAACAAAGCTGCCTTCGCTGTTGCGGCTTACTCTTAAGGTGGTTAAGTGATTCAAAGCATAACGCAATTCTTGCAATTCACCGGCGGCATCTAAGCCAAATTCCAGTTGCTCGCCCGGAAATAACCGCGTAAGGGTTTTTACCGGTTGGCCCAATGCTAACAATTCCAGCATAACCTGTTGGCTAACATTGGCTTTTTTAAACAAGGCAGATAAGGCATCGCCTTTTTGTACCTGCAGGGTAGACCAATTTAATGAGGCATCTTCTTCCGGCAGGGCCGGCAATTCAGCGATGGCTTGCTCCTGCGCTAAGTCTTCTGCACTTTGCGGAATGTCTAAGCTGTAGCGTTTGCCAATTTCAAAGCCTGTGCTTTTATTGCCTTTGGATGCGGCTGCCTGCTCTGATGGCAGCAGTAATACGACAGATAAAAACACCGTAGTGGCTACGATCAGCACACGGTGTTGTTTTGGGATTTTGGTGACTAATTGACGCATAATACCAGTCTGAATTCAACAAATGCACAAAAACCGAGCATATACGGTTTTTTTGCCTGACACCAGACTTTTGTGCGTTTCGCCCGGGCTGAACATGCTATAGAATGCGGTTTGTTTGCGCAATCAGGTGAAAAATCAGGAGAGTAAAATGGCGAATTGGGAGCTGGCTTTAGCTGAATTAAAACGCGGCTGCGAAGAAATTCTGCTCGAAGAAGAGCTTATTGCCAAGTTAAAACAAGGCAAGCCGCTGAAAATCAAGGCTGGCTTTGACCCGACAGCACCGGATTTACACCTGGGCCATACGGTACTGATTAATAAGTTACGCAGCTTCCAGCAGCTTGGTCATGAAGTGATTTTCCTGATTGGCGATTTTACCGGCATGATAGGTGATCCCAGCGGCAAAAACGTGACCCGTAAGCCACTGAGCCGCGAAGATGTACTGGCCAATGCTGAAACCTATAAAGAGCAGGTATTTAAGATACTCGACCCGGCCAAAACCCGGGTGGCGTTTAACTCAGAGTGGATGGGCGAGCTTGGCGCCGCCGGTATGATTAAACTGGCCTCGCGTCAGACGGTAGCCCGGATGCTGGAGCGCGATGATTTTAAAAAGCGTTTTGCTAATAATCAGTCGATTGCTATCCATGAGTTTTTATATCCGCTGGTGCAGGGCTGGGATTCTGTTGCGCTTGAGGCCGACGTTGAAATGGGCGGCACTGATCAGCGTTTTAACCTGCTGATGGGCCGTGAGCTGCAAAAAGATGAAGGTCAGCGCCCGCAAACGGTCATGATGGTACCGCTGCTCGAAGGTTTGGACGGCGTGCAGAAGATGTCAAAATCGCTGGGCAACTATGTTGGTATTACCGATGCGCCAAATGATATGTTCGGTAAAATCATGTCGATTTCTGATGAGCTGATGTGGCGCTACTACGATTTACTCAGCTTTAAGCCGATTGAAGACGTCAGTGCGTTAAAGCAGCAAGTTGCCGCCGGTGCTAACCCGCGCGATATCAAGATTTTGTTGGCAAAAGAAATTATTGCCCGCTTCCACGATGAGGCAGCAGCAGAGGCAGCGCATCAGGATTTTACTCAACGCTTTAGCAAAAACGCATTGCCGGATGATATTGCTGAGGTTACGGTAACCGGTGATGGTGGCGCTATGCCAATTGCAAATTTATTAAAAGAAGCCGGGCTGGTAGACAGCACGTCAGAAGCGATACGCATGATAAAACAAGGTGCGGTAAAGCTGAACGGCGAAACGAAAATAGAAGACAGTAAACTGGAAGTGGCCAAAGGCAGTACACAGATTTATCAGGTAGGTAAGCGTAAGTTTGCCAAAATAACCTTAATTTAATTGTACTTAGCGCAACACCTTTTCCGGTGTTGCGCATCTCTTTTATCGCCCCGCTCACCGTTTAAGCCTCGTACCGCTGTGCTGATGAACTACACTGTAGTTAATTAAAGCCATTAATGCGAGGTATGTATGACCACGTCCAACCCCTATGCCGATACCCTTACGGTGGCTAAACAGCAGTATGGTATTTTCAGTCTGAACAAGGCGGCTGCCAGCTTTGGTGATATCAGCCGCTTACCGTTTTCGCTAAAGGTATTATTGGAGAACTTGCTGCGTAACCTGGATGGCGATACGGTAACCGATGCTGATATTCAGGCACTGGTCGACTGGCAAAAAACCGGCAGCTCTGAGCGCGAAATTGCTTTTCGTCCGGCGCGGGTATTAATGCAGGATTTTACCGGCGTACCGGCAGTAGTCGATTTAGCTGCGATGCGCGCCGCGGTGGCAGCGCTGGGTGAAGACCCGGATAAGGTAAACCCGTTATCACCGGTGGATTTAGTGATTGACCACTCCGTTATGGTCGACCGTTATGCTACAGAGCAGGCGTTTACACAAAACGTCGATATTGAAATGCAACGTAATCATGAACGCTATGCCTTTTTACGCTGGGGCGCTAAGGCGTTTGCCAATTTTCGTGTGGTACCGCCCGGCACCGGTATTTGCCATCAGGTGAATCTGGAGTATTTAGGCCAAAGCGTATGGGCAGAACAAACCGATGGCGGTGTGCTGGCTTATCCGGATACGCTGGTGGGTACTGACTCACACACCACCATGATTAATGCGCTGGGCATTTTGGGCTGGGGTGTCGGCGGCATTGAAGCTGAAGCCGCCATGCTGGGCCAGCCGGTGTCGATGATTATCCCTGAAGTGGTTGGTTTTGAATTTACCGGCGCACTGCAACCTGGCATCACCGCCACGGATTTAGTGCTGACGGTGACGCAAATGCTGCGTAAGCATGGTGTGGTAGGCAAGTTTGTTGAGTTTTTCGGCGATGGCCTTGATCAGTTGTCACTGGCGGATCGCGCTACCATTGCTAATATGGCGCCGGAATATGGTGCAACCTGCGGCTTTTTTCCCGTCGACCAAATTACGCTGGATTATATGCAACTTACCGGGCGTGATGATGCCATTATCGCCAGGGTTAAAGCTTATTGCCAGGCACAGGGTTTATGGCGGCAAACAGGCGCTACGCCGATATTCACCGATACGCTGCATTTGGATTTAGACACTGTGGTAGCGTCTTTGGCCGGGCCGAAGCGGCCGCAAGATAAAGTAACGCTAAGCGGACTTAAACAACACTGTAACGATGCTATTGCGCTTGAGCCGCAAGTGAGTCAGGTGCGCGACGCCGAAATGGTCAATGAAGGTGCAGCGCAAACAGAAGAGCAACCGCATCAGCGCAGTTTTGAGTTGGACGGCCAGCAGGTACAACTGAACAACCATGCTGTGGTTATTGCTGCCATTACTTCTTGTACCAATACGTCTAACCCCAGTGTGTTAATGGCAGCCGGCTTACTGGCAAAAAATGCCGTAGCCAAAGGCCTGAAACGCCAGCCCTGGGTTAAAAGTTCGTTGGCGCCCGGTTCTAAGGTGGTGACCCGCTATTTGCAACAGGCAGGGCTGATGCAACCACTGGAGCAACTGGGGTTTCATCTGGTGGGTTATGGCTGTACTACTTGTATCGGTAATTCCGGCCCGCTGGCAAAGCCGATAGAAAATGCTATCAGCAGTGCCGATTTAAATGTATCTGCCGTGTTATCGGGTAACCGCAATTTTGAAGGCCGTATTCATCCGCTGGTAAAATCGAATTGGCTGGCGTCGCCGCCGTTGGTGGTTGCTTTTGCCCTGGCCGGCACTATCAATATTGATTTAAGTACCCAGCCATTGGGGCAGGACCAGGATGGTAAAGATGTATACTTAAAAGATATCTGGCCCGACAGCAAAACCGTGGCTGCAGCAGTAGCTAAAGTAAACAGCAGTATGTTCAGCAAAGAATACGCACAGGTGTTTGATGGTGATGAAAGCTGGCAAGCTATAGAAGTGCCGCAGGCAAAAACCTATGCCTGGCCGGAGTCGACTTATATCCGCCAGCCGGATTTTTTCCGCGGCTTAACCCGGCAACCCAAACCCGTCGCCGATATTGTCGGTGCCCGTTTGCTGGCAGTGCTGGGCGACTCTGTTACGACAGATCATATTTCACCGGCCGGTTCAATTAAGCAAAGCAGCCCCGCCGGCCAGTATTTACTCGATCATGGTATCGATAAAGCTGATTTTAACTCTTACGGCTCACGGCGCGGTAACCATGAAGTGATGGTGCGCGGTACTTTTGCTAATGTACGCATTCGCAATGAAATGCTGCCCGGCAGTGAAGGTGGCGTAACACGGCATTATCCGTCAGGTGAGACAATGTCCATTTTTGATGCCGCTATGCGCTATCAGCAGCAGGAACTGCCGCTGATAGTTGTTGCCGGCAAAGAATATGGTACCGGTTCCTCGCGCGACTGGGCAGCCAAGGGCACGCTGATGTTGGGCGTGCGGGCAGTACTGGCCGAATCTTTTGAGCGTATTCACCGCTCAAACTTAATTGGTATGGGCGTGCTGCCATTGCAATTTGTGCCGGGTACAGACCGGAAAACGCTGCAGTTAACCGGAGAAGAGAGCTTTACGCTGCGGGGCCTGAACAATTTGAAACCGCGGCAAAAGTTGCAGCTGATTATTACCTACGCCGATGGTGCTAAACAGGAGGTGGATGTACATTGCCGTATTGATACCGGTAACGAGTTGGCGTACTACCAACACGGCGGTATCTTGCAGTATGTGCTGCGGCGGATGATAGGCGAGGCATAAAAATGTAAAAGGCGCCTGTTACAGGCGCCTTTACCGGCTATTGCTCAGGCGGCGGCGCTAGCCGGCCGGATTTTATATGCAGGTCGCGCTGCGGGTAAGGTATGGTAATACCCGCCTGCTTAAAGGCGCGCCAAATGGCGACATTAATATCCGATTTTACCGTGTCAGCACCATATTCCGGGTCAGCTATCCACACCCGCAGTTCCAGTTCAATGCCATTGTCGGCAAAGTTTTTCAGCATTACCGTTGGTTCAGGTGACGCCAGCACGCGTTTGGACTTATTGGCACTTTGCAGCATCAGGGCCATTGCTTGTTCCGGGTCGTCTTCATAGCTTACCTGCACCAGAATTTTTACCCGTACATTACGGTCTTCATAGCTCCAGTTAATTACTTCGGAAGTGATCAGGTTTTCGTTCGGGATCAGAGTGTCAACGCCTTCACGGTTACGCACCACCACATAACGTGCTTTAAGTTCATGCACCCAGCCAAAGTTTTCACCGACGGAAATAACGTCTCCGGGTTTCACGCTGCGATCTAACACCAAAATAAAGCCGCTGATAAAATTCGAGGCAATACGTTGTAAGCCAAAACCCAAACCGACGCCCAGTGCGCCACCAAATACTGCCAGCGAGCTGAGGTTAATGCCAACCGCATTCAGGGCAATTAGAAACGCGATAGTAATAAATAAAAACTTACTGAACTTGCTAAAACCCACCTGCATGCTGGGGCTGATATGTTTAGTCTTTTTCATTTGCTGGTTTAGCAGCTCCGCCAGCCACAGCGCCAGGGTAAAGGCCAGAATAATCACCAGCGTCAGTTTTACTACACTCAGTAATGAAACTCTGCTTTCGCCCAGCGTAAAAGCCTGCGAGTCCATCAAATCAAGTAAGGGCATTAACCAACCGGCCAAATGCAACACGACCAACAGCCAGAGCATCACTGCTACTGCCGGCTCAACGGATTTCATCAGCGGGCCGTCGGAAAAGGCTTTACGCAGCCCATACAACAATAGCCGGATCATGCCCAGTGCCAGGGCAACAGGGATTAACAGTTGCAACAGGTTATGGCTCAGCTGATATAAGCTGAACAGAGCGTTACAAATGGCCAGTAAGGCTGCCAGGCTAAAGGGCAGTAAGATGCGGTGCGAGCTGCGCAGAGCAACATGGCGTAAGCCTTCACCACCGCTGTCCAGCAGACGATGGCGCAATAAGCGGTTTATACTTGCCGCCAACACAATACAGCCGGCGATTGCCGGCAGTTGGTACCATAATTCGGCTTGCTGCAACTGCGTGATAAATTGCTGCCACCAGCTTAGTAGTTTTTCGGTCATATCCGCTATTCGGCTAAATTAAGTTATTGTTTTACCTTAGCAGAAAAGCCTGTTCGCGCCCATTATTCTGTGTTGTCTGGTGACTGATTACAGCTATAGTTGCATTTTGCAAAAAACACGCTAAAGTGATATCAAAATAATATCACTTTAAGAGGGTTTGACAATGTTGCAGGAACGCATGATTAACAGCAAAGGTGGTTTTGGCATGATTGGCGTTTTACTACTGTTACAGGTGGCGGCCATTGCCGGGGTAGCGGTATTGCCGGCGTTGCTGAAAATAGTAGCCTTAGTATTGGTAATAGTGGTGTTTATCTGTTGGTTTGGTTTTTATATGGTGCATCCTAATCAATCCGCGGTGCTGCAGTTGTTTGGCCGCTATGTCGGCACTGATCTGAACAACGGCTTGCGCTGGTCAAATCCGCTGTACAGCAAACAAAAGGTATCGCTCAGGGTACGCAACTTTGAAAGCAGCAAAATGAAGGTGAATGACAATGCCGGTAACCCGGTAGAGATTGCTGCTGTCGTTGTGTGGAAAGTGGTCGACAGTGCTGAAGCGGTGTTTGAAGTGGATAACTATGAGAATTTCGTCAGTATTCAAAGTGAGTCGGCTATTCGTCACCTGGCGTCCAGTTATGCTTATGATGCCGGCAACGACGAAGCCATAAGCCTGCGCAGCAGTACCGATGAAGTAACAGAGCTGCTAAAGCAGGAAATTCAGGCGCGATTAAATAAGGCCGGAGTGCAGGTGCTGGAAGCCCGTATCAGCCACTTAGCTTATGCGCCGGAAATTGCCAGCGCTATGTTGCAGCGTCAGCAGGCAGCCGCAATAGTTGCAGCGCGCCAGCAAATAGTAGAAGGCGCTGTCGGCATGGTGGAAACCGCACTGCAACGGTTGTCAGAGCGTAATGTGATAGAGCTGGATGATGAGCGTAAAGCGGCCATGGTAAGTAATTTGCTGGTGGTATTGTGTGGCGATCATCATGTGCAGCCGGTGATTAATGCCGGTAGCTTGCACCAGTAGGAGTTGTTGTGGCAAAAAAAGCCTTTGCGTTACGTCTGGATGAAAAGATGCTCAGTGCTCTACAGCACTGGGCAGATGATGAGTTTCGCAGTGTAAACGGCCAGATTGAATATCTGCTGCATGAGGCGCTGAAAAAAGCCGGCCGCGGGCCTGCCAAAGCACATACTACGGTATCTGTGCCAACAGCTGTTAAAGACCCGGACAACTAGCATGATTATTGTATTTTTTATGTGAAATAATGATTTCCTGCTGATTTGGCTGACGCTATAATCGCGCCGCCTATGGACGACTATCAGTATGGAGATGATATCAATGCAGTTGCCCCCCGCGATAAAGTTACTCAGTAAAAGCCTGATTGGCGCCTTGGTTGCCGTTCTGGCACTGGTTTTTGTGCTCAGCAGGTCAGTGTTTTATGCCGAACCGGGTTACGTTTACCATGTCCGCACCATTTTAGGAGCCGAGCATGTGGTGAGTGATGTTGGCTATCAATTTTTCTTTTTTGGCCGCTGGAACGCCTGGAAACGCTCGCTAACGGTGCAGGCTGTAACCGGTGGTTCTGACATTATGGACTATGCGGAAGTAGAAAATTCTGAAGACAGCGCGGCCTTACCGCCGCAAAATATTATGTTTTTAGATCAGGTCGACGCCAATGCCCAGGCGACAGTACGGTTTTTAATTCCTACCGATGAAGTAGCCTTTACCCGTTTGGCACATGAATACCGCACGCCGGAGAACCTGCTGCGCACTGCACTTATTCCGGCCTTTAAGGAAACGTTGCAGGCCAATGCATCGTTAATGGGCGCAGAAGAATACTACTCCGGTGGCCGTACCGAGTTTAACAACGAATTTGAAAACCAGATGACTAATGGCATCTATGTGGTGCGCCGTGAAGAGCAGAATTTGGCTCAGCTACGCCGGCAAAAGGGCACGGCAAATGTGGCGCTGGGAACAGAACAGGAAGATTTCGGTGATGAAACCCGCGTCAGTTTTGTGGTGAACAAAGTCCGTGACAGCGAAGGTCAGCCGCTGCGCAAACGGCAGAAATTTGTTGATTACGGCATTACCGTGGTAGATGCCCGCATCACCCAAATGAACCCGAATCAGCGCTTTGTCGAGCGGATGCAGTTAAAACAAAAGGCTTCGGCCGACAGGGCTATCGCCCGCGAACAGCGGATTCAGGAAGAAGAACAGCGCTTGCTGGCGATTTCGCGTGGTGAGCGGGAAGTAGCTGAACGTCAGGCTAAAGCCAAGGTAGAACAGATCCAGGCAACTACTGAAGCGGACACGCAGAAGCAACTGGCGATAACTGAAGCAGAAAAACTGCAGGCACAGGCCAATATTCAGCGTGAAACGGCAAAAATTAACCTGGAAAAAGCCGAAATAGAAGCGCAGACCTTGCGTACTTTGGCTGAGGCCGAAGCCTACCAGAAGAAGGTGATCCTGCAGGCTGATAACGCCCTGGCACAAAAGCTGGATGCGGAAATTCAAATTCAGCGTATCTGGGCTGAATCCTTTGCTAAACGCGCGGTGCCGCAGTATGTGTTTGGTGCTAATGGTAATACGCCGACCGGCAGTGATAGTGAAGCGCGGATGTTTATGCAGATGTTGACGATGGATGCGGCCAAGCGCTTAAGCTACGACCGCGACCTGAAAAAATAGCTAATGCAATAACCAGGATACCAGTGGCAGCGTAAGCAGGCCGGTTAAAATACCCAAGCCAATAATGCCGCTGACCAGGCGGGGCGCCAGCCCCGCCATTATGGCAATAGCGCCGGCCGAGATCATCGGTGGCATTGCCGCCTGAAATATACTGATATTTACTGCTGTGCCACTGTAACCCAAACTAAACCATAACAGCGCGGCCAATGCCGGCATCATTATCAGCTTAATCCCCAACGCACTTAATAAAGGCGAAATTTCTGCTTTGCTAAATTTTACCGTTAAGGCGAAACCTACCGCGACCATTACCACCGGTACTAAGGTGGCGGCCAGGTTATCAATCAGTTGCGTTGCCAGCGCAGGATACTCAGTGCCGCGCAGCAGCAAGCCCAGCGCCAGCGCAATAAAAGAGGGAAAGGTCAGAATTTTTAGCGTGATGCCTTTCACCGTCGGTTTGGCAGCAGTGGGGCTGTACAGGGCCGCAATAATAGTGACGTAAGTTGCCAGTGCAATAAAGGAGCCGACCTGGTCGTACACCACGGCATAAGGCATAGCGCTGCTGCCAAATAAAGCCTCTGTCATCGGAAAGCCTAAAAACGAGGTATTGCCCAGCGGCAGCACAATTAACAAAGCGCCGGTGACTTCGCGTGACCAGTGCAGCAGTTTGCTCAGCAACAACACAGTAGCCACCACCGCCAGCAGCAAAAACCATGGCGTAATAGCCGGGATAAGCAATTCTGCCGAGAACTGCAGTTGCGGTACATTTTTTAAGATCAGTGCCGGCAGCGCCACATAGAGTACATACATATTCAGCGCGATGCCGCTGTTTTCCGGCATTGTTGGCAGGCGACGTAATAGCACGCCAATCAGCAAATAGGCTAAAACCAGTATAAAGTTATCCATCAAATCTCACTTGGGTTGTAGCTGGCCACCAGCGCCAGTTTGACGCTTCTGGGTAACTGTTTCAGCTGGTATTCGGCTTTGGCAGCGGCGCTTTTATCATTCAGGCTTTGGGTGTAAACCAGGCTTAACGGCCCTTTACCGCGCAGCGCCTTAGCACCACCGGCCAGCTCTCCGCTATGCTGGCGCAGCCGGCGCTGTGGGTCGGTGCTGATGCCGGTATACAGCATGCCAGTGGCAGTTTGTACCATATACAAGTACCAGCAGCTCACTGTGCTAACTCCGTAGCTTGCTGTTCTGCTATACTGCGCGCGTTATTCAGCTGGCTTTGGCAAAACAGGAATTTTAATGTCATTTCAATCTCTCGCCCTGGCGGCGCCTATATTACGTGTGCTGCAAGAGCAAGGCTATGATGCGGCCACCCCGGTGCAGTTGCAAAGTATCCCGGTTATTTTAGCCGGCAAAGATGTGTTAGCCGGGGCGCAAACCGGTACCGGTAAAACGGCAGCCTTTACTTTACCGCTGCTGCAACAGATGCTCAATGCGCCTAAGGTCGTAGCGCCAAATCAGGTGCGGGTATTGGTATTAACGCCTACCCGTGAGCTGGCGCAGCAAGTGTATGACAATGTGCGCAAGTATAGCCAGTACCTGACTACGCGTTCGGCGGTATTTTATGGCGGCGTATCGATTCGGCCGCAATATGATGAGGCAGAGCAGGGCTTGGATATCCTGGTAGCCACCCCTGGCCGGCTGATTGATCATTTGCATCAGAAAACTGTGGATTTATCTGCGCTGGAAGTACTGGTGCTGGATGAAGCCGACCGCATGCTGGACATGGGTTTTATTATTGATATTAAACGCATTATGGCCAAATTGCCGGCGAAGCGGCAAACGCTGTTGTTCTCCGCTACCTACTCCAATGAGATAAAGCAACTGGCGGACGAGTTGCTAAACAGCCCGCAGTTGATTGAAGTGGCCGCAACCAATGCTACTGCCGAGCGGGTAGAGCAGCTGGCCTATTTAGTCGACCGGCATCGTAAGCGCGAGCTGTTATCGCATGTGATTGGCAAAAATAACTGGCCGCAGGTGCTGGTGTTTGTCCGTACCAAACATGGCGCTGATCGGCTGGCGAAGCAGCTGGCGAAAGACGGTTTAAAAAGCGCAGCTATTCATGGCGATAAAAGCCAGGGCGCCCGCACCAAAGCCCTGGCCGATTTTAAAGCCGGCGCCGTACGGATTCTGGTTGCCACCGATATAGCTGCCCGTGGCTTGGATATAAACGAGCTGCCCTATGTGGTGAATTACGATTTGCCGCAAGTGTCGGAAGATTATGTGCACCGTATCGGCCGCACCGGCCGTGCCGGTAACAGTGGCGTGGCGTTAACATTGATCACACCGGAAGAAATTAAAGCACTGCAGGATATAGAGCGGCTTATTCAGCAGGTGATTACGGCTGAAATACTGCCTGGTTACGAGCACGACCCTACTTATGTTTCACCGGAGCAAGCACAGGCACGCCACGGTGACGGGCCGAAAAAGCCGGCAAAGAAAGGTATGCTTAAAGCTAAATTGCGCGCTAAGGCCTTATTAAAAACGTAAAGCATAAAACGAAGCAGACCATAGTGTCTGCTTTTTCAGGCGCATCGCCGTCTTTATGTGGACACATTTTAATTAATGGTCTATATTGATAATAATTTAGTCAGGCACGAGGTTGTTATGCAGGCAGTACAGCTCGACAGACAAAGCCAGCGGCAAGTCGCTGCAACAGGGCTTAAAGCGGTTTTTGCTATTCTGGATAAATGGCAATGCTCGCCCGAGCAAATCCAGCGTATGCTGCAAATCTCCAAAGCGGCGTATTACAAGTATCGTCACGATCCTTACTGTGCAAGTCTGACGCAGGACCAGGTCGAGCGCATAAGCTATCTGCTGAATATCCACAGTTGCTTGCGGTTGCTGTTTGATAACCCGCAAAACCTGTATGGCTTTATGGCGCTGCCCAACCATAACCCGTATTTTAACGGTAGCAGCCCGCTGGATATTATCAGCAGCGGCCAGTTTGCTGCGCTGTACGAAACCTTTAAACATATTGATGCACTGCGTGGTGGCATGTGGTAATAAAGGCAACTGCAAAGCCGGATGAGTTACCACAGGTTAAACTGCAGCAGCAGCGCAGCTATCGTTTGATTAATTCCAAATATCCACCGGTATCAGTGTTTGATGATGTGGCCGATGCCGATGAATTTGATGCCTTGTTTGAGCTGCAGGCGTTAACCAACCCCAGGTTACAGGCGCAGGCCGGTAATTTAAGTTTATTGCCCCGCAGCAGCATTCCGTTTGGTATTGCCGGCTGCTCCTATGCCGTAGCGCCTTTTACTCATGTTAACCCTGCGGGCAGCCGTTTTTCTGACGGCCGCTTTGGCGTGCTCTATCTGGCCGATAGCTTGCAAACCGCTATCTGCGAGGTGGCATATCATCAGGGCCGGTATTGGAGCAGGGTGCCCGGGCTGGCGTATGAGCGTTTTGTCTTTAAAGCTTTAAGTTGTGAGTTCAGCGACGTTAGCCTGACCGATCTAACCGGCTTAGCACCTCAACACAGCATTTATCATCCGCAAGATTACAGTGCAGCGCGTGCACTGGGTATCAGCTTACGTGAGCAGGGCAGTGCCGGGGTGCAATATGGCTCGGTACGCAACAACGGGGCGCTGTGCTGGGGCTTGTTCAGCCCGCAATATGTGACACAGATGGTGCAAAGCGCGCATTATGAGATGATCTGGCAAACCGGCAGTATCAGTACCATTAACCAGATTGTCAGCTTAAGCTAATCACTGTATCTGTTAGCTGCGATATAGGGTTTTAATCAGATGAAAACCAAACTGGGTTTTTACCGGGCCCTGCACTTCTAATAGCGGGCCTTTAAATACAACATCATCAAAGGCTTTGACCATCTGGCCTTTACGGAACTCACCTAAATCACCGCCTTTTTTACCCGACGGGCATTGTGAGTGCTGCTTGGCCAGTTTGCCAAAGTCCGCGCCTTTTTGCAGTTGTTGTTTTAACTTGTCTGCTTGTTCTCTGGTTTTAACCAGTATATGTAAGGCGCAGGCTTTGGACATAGTATTGCTCGCTTAAGCTAATGGCTGTTGCTGGGTAATACAGTGAATATTACCGCCGCCAAGCAAGATCTCGCGGCCGGGCACTGTTACTACTTTATGCTCTGGATACAGGCTTTGCAGGATCTCTGCGGCTACCTTATCGTTCGGGTCGTCAAAAGTAGGCAGTATTAAGCCGCCGTTGCACAAATAGAAGTTAATGTAAGAGCCGGCCAAACGGGCATTGGCCTCGCGTGGAATGGCGCTCATGGTGGCATCTACCGTGGCGTACTCTTCCGCTTTGGCAATAATAGGTGCCGGTACCGGTAGCTTATGCACCTTTATTTTACGGCCTTTGGCATCGGTGGCTGCTTCTAAATAATCCAAAGCCGCTTTGCTGCGGGCATACTGCGGATCGGTTGTATCATCAGTCCACGCCAATACTACTTCACCGGGTTTAACAAAACAGGCCATATTATCAATGTGGCCATCGGTTTCATCGTTAAAGATGCCGTCTTCTAACCACAGTACTTTGTCGATGCCCAAATAGTCGCGCATCTGCTGTTCAATCTGCTCGCGGCTTAAATGCGGGTTACGGTTGCTGTTTAGCAAGCACTCTTCGGTGGTTAGCAGCGTGCCTTCACCATCGACATGGATAGCACCGCCTTCGAGTACAAAACCTTCAGTGCGGTAACGCGGCAGTTGCTCTATACCCAGCACTTTACTGGCCACCTGATCATCTTTATCCCACGGGAAGTACAAACCCCCGTTTAAACCGCCCCAGGCGTTAAAGGTCCAGTCGATGCCGCGTACTTCACCTTGGGCGTTAGTGACAAAAGTAGGGCCGGTGTCACGACACCAGGCGTCGTTGTTGGAAATCTCTACTACCCGGATAGGGAATTTCGTGCCCACATCGGTTAGCTGCGACAACGCATTAGCATACTGCGCGGCAGATGCCCCGACAGTTACAGGTTCAAAGCCGGCAATAGCTTTAATTACCGCCACAAAGGCCTGTTGAGCCGGTTTAGCACCCATGCGCCAACTGTCGGTACGCTCCGGCCATACCATCCAGGTTTGTTTATGCGCGGCCCACTCGGCAGGCATGCTAAAGCCATCGGCACGTGGTGTACTGTTCAGGGTTGTAAAGGCCACTTAGTTACCACCTTGTTTAACAGGTTGTTTGGTTTCGCCATCTTTGGTCATAACAGCGCCGTAGATATCGATACGACGGTCACGGAAAATACCCCAGGCACGGCGGGTAGCGGCAACAGCGTCTAAGTCAAAGCTGTGCACCAGCACGGCTTCGTCTGTTTCATTGGCTTCCTGTACCTTGGCACCGGTTTCGTCGGCAATAAACGAGCTGCCGTAGAAGGTAATGTGGTAATCGCCTTCTGTCTCGGTACCAATACGGTTAGAGGCAATTAACGGCATCAGGTTTGCGGCGGCATGACCTTGCTGGGTGCGCTGCCAGTGATCGCGTGAGCTGATCGTTGGGTCGTGCGGCTCGCTGCCAATAGCGGTAGGGTAAAACAGCAGCTCGGCGCCCATTAATGCCATGCTGCGCGCGCACTCCGGGAACCATTGATCCCAGCATATGCCCACACCGATTTTAGCGTATTTGGTGGTGAACACTTTAAAGCCGGTATCGCCCGGCGTGAAGTAGTACTTCTCGCTGTAACCCGGACCATCCGGAATGTGGCTCTTGCGGTAAGTACCCAGGTTCTCACCGTCGGCGTCGATAATCACTACGCTGTTGTACAGGCAGTTACCGGCGCGCTCGTAAATGCTGATAGGCAGTACTACGTTCAGCTCTTTGGCAATCTTAGTAAAGTGCGCCACAGCTTTATTCTCCGCCACTGTGGTCGCAAAGGCTAAATAATCCGGTTTTTGTTTCTGGCAGAAATAATTGCGCTCAAACAACTCCTGCAGCAGGATGATCTGTGCACCTTTGGCAGCGGCATCGCGTACTAAACGCTCGCCACGGGCAATGTTTTCATCCACATTCCAGCCACCAATCATTTGGGTTGCAGCAACGGTTACTTTACGCATCAGTTATCTCCGGCAGAGGGTAAAACCAACAGGCTAGCATCCCTACAGATACTTGCCAAACAGGGCGCGAAAAATGCCGTATTTTTGCCCTGTCGTCAACGCTTTTTAATAAAAAAACAGCAGCGAAAAATACTACTTTGTCCGCTGCTGTAAACAGGTGAGAGACGACCTGAAAAAAGAGAGCTTTATTGCAACGCCAGTTGTGCTGCTTTTAGCAGTAATTCGCTTTCCAGACGTGTCTTGTAGTTAATATGCACATAATTAAACACGGCCTCACCTTTAGTATTAACGATATAGACGGCAGGTACCGGTAGCACCACCTTTTCTGTGCCGGCTTCGGTGGTGATCAGGCTACCAAGCTTACCTTTATAAGCTGCTGCGGTTTTATCATCCAGATAATAGGCCAGGCCAAAGGCGCTGCTGGCAGCGAAATTGGCATCAGACAACAGCGTATAGTTCAGCTTTTGGCCGCCGGTGTCGGTTAAGCTTTTATTGATCGACGCTACGCTATCCGGCGTGATGGCAATTAACTGATAACCCAGCTTATTAAGCTGCGGCATGATATCGCGCAGGGCAGATAGCTGCGCATTGCAATACGGGCACCAGCCACCACGGTAAAATACCAGCACAGCAGGCTTTTGCTGCACAAGTTGCTGCAAGGCAACGGGGGTGTTGTCTGCACCGGTTAAGGTGACTGCCGGAATGGTTAAGCCGTTCAGCAGCGGAGTTACCTGCTCAGGTGAGGGGGCAATGGCGGGAGCGGCGATAAGTTTGATGCTGAACAAAAAAAGACTCAGCGCAATAAGGTAAGTTTTCATAGTGGTTCCTTGTCAGGTGGCGTTGTTTGACTAACAAAGACAGGGTTAAACCGGTTTTGCTTTCAGCGGCAGAAAAAAAGCCGGTTTTCGTTTTTATTGCCGCCTGACGTACAATGCTTTATCAGTTAATAAGACTCTTATCTATGACCAACGAGAAAACAGTACAACAGTTTGATATCAGTATCGTCGGTGGCGGCATGGTCGGCGCTGCTATTGCGCTGGCATTGAGCCGGGCTGGGTTGCAGGTAGCGCTGATCGAAAAACAAGCGCCGCCGGAGTTTGCGCCAAATAGCGCACCGGATTTGCGCGTATCATCAATTAATTTGGCCAGCGAAGCCTGGCTGACAACGCTGGGAGCCTGGTCAGCCCTGGAGCAAATGCGGTTATGCCCGTATCAGCGCCTGCAGGCCTTTGAACAGTCGCACAGCATTGTCACCTTTAATGCGGCAGATATTAAACGTATCCATTTGGGCCATATAGTGGAGAACAACCTGCTACAGCTGGCGCTGTGGCAGCAGTTCGGCACTAATGTGCAGCTATTTTGCCCATCCTCAGTAACGGCGCTTAAGCAAACGGCAGATAGCGCCATACTAACGCTCGACAGTGCTGAGCAGCTTAGCAGCAAGCTGGTGGTAGCCGCCGATGGCGGTAACTCACAACTACGCCAGTTAGCCGGCATTGGCAGCAATGGCTGGCAATACCGTCAGGCGTGTTTGGTCGCCTTAGTGAATACGCCGTACCCGCAGCAGGATGTGACCTGGCAGCAATTTACGCCAACCGGACCAAAAGCCTTTTTACCGCTAAGCGGCCAACAAGGCTCAGTGGTATGGTATGAAGAGGCCACTAAAGTAAAACAACTGGCTGCACTTAGTCCGGCACAATTAACGCAACAACTGCTTAAAGCCTTCCCACCGCAGATAGGCGATGTTGAAGTGGTCGCCAGCTCCTGGTTCCCATTGGCACGAATGGATGCTAACCGCTATTACGCCGGCCGTGTGGTATTGGCAGGCGATGCCGCCCATACTATTAACCCGCTGGCGGGGCAGGGTGTTAACCTGGGTTTTGCTGATGCCAAACTGCTGACAGAGCTGATTATCGACGCCAGACGGCACAACAGCGATATTGGCAGTGCGCAGCTGCTGCAAAGCTATCAGCGTAAACGTAAGCCGGCGAATTTACTTATGATGAGCACGATGGATGGTTTTTATCAGGTATTCGGTAATGATATTAAGCCAGTACGTAAATTGCGCCAGTTGGTATTAAGTGTGGCGGCGCGCAGTACTATGTTGAAGACACTGGTAGCGCGCTATGCCGTTGGTTCAGAGTAATATTTCGAAGTAGGTTAGAACTCTTTTGGCGCAGCCACAGAGTGTTTGAGTCCTGCCGCAGGCATAAGGACGAGTTGCTGTGGCGAGCACAAAAGAAGTTGTAACCGGCAAATTTAAGCCAAACCAAAACAGGCTAACCAGAAAGCAAAAACCCAGCCTAAGCTGGGTTTTTCTGTTTAATGGCAGGGGCGGCTGGATTCGAACCAACGCATGGCGGGATCAAAACCCGCTGCCTTACCGCTTGGCTACGCCCCTACTGAAACACTGTTGTGTGATCGTCGTTTGGCAGGATTTTACGAAAACTACGTTCACTGAATTAATGGCAGGGGCGGCTGGATTCGAACCAACGCATGGCGGGATCAAAACCCGCTGCCTTACCGCTTGGCTACGCCCCTGCAAAAACTTGTGTGCAACCACTTTAAAAGTGGTGCGGAGAGAGAGACTCGAACTCTCACACCTCGCGGCGCTGGAACCTAAATCCAGTGCGTCTACCAATTCCGCCATCCCCGCATGCACAGGTAAAGTTAAGTGGTGGCTACAGCGGGAATCGAACCTGCGACCCCAGCATTATGAGTGCTGTGCTCTAACCAGCTGAGCTATGTAGCCACGCTAACTTGACCTAAGCAAGTGGCGCGTATTATCCAGAACTGCCCCTATAGCGTCAACCGTTTTTTTGCGTTTAAAAATCAATGTTAGTTCGTTTGCCGAATTAATATGCAAAACGCTGGTTTCACAAGCAATAAAAAAGCCGTTGTCGGCAAACAACGGCTTTTTTCACCCGATAAAACGTTTAGACGTTAAAACGGAAATGCATTACATCGCCATCTTTTACAATGTAGTCTTTACCTTCCAGGCGCCATTTACCGGCTTCTTTGGCACCGGCTTCGCCGTTAAATTGCACAAAGTCGTTATAGGCGACCACTTCAGCGCGGATAAAGCCTTTTTCAAAGTCGGTGTGAATAACCCCTGCCGCTTGTGGTGCAGTGGCACCTACGGCTACTGTCCATGCGCGTACTTCTTTTACGCCGGCGGTAAAGTAGGTGTGCAGGTTAAGCAGTGAATAACCGCCGCGGATCACGCGGTTTAAGCCCGGCTCTTCTAAGCCCATATCGGCCATAAACTCAGCTTTCTCGTCATCGTCCAGCTCTGCAATTTCAGATTCAATAGCAGCGCACACCGGCACCACGATAGCGCCTTCTTTGTCAGCAATAGCCTGTACTATGTCTAAGTAAGGGTTATTGTCAAAGCCATCATCCATCACGTTAGCGATATACATAGTTGGCTTGATGGTTAAGAAGTTCATATAGGCAATTAAGGCCTTCTCTTCTTTATCCAGCTCAAGCTGGCGCAATGTATGGCCTTGCTCTAAATGCGCCTTTACTTTTTCCAGCACTGCCATTTCAGCTTTGGCGTCTTTGTCGCCGCCTTTAGCTTTTTTGCTGACACGGAAAATGGCGCGCTCGGCGCTGTCCATATCAGACAGCACAAGTTCCATATTAATGGTGTCGATATCGTCAGCCGGGTCAATTTTGCCCGCTACGTGAACAATATTTTCGTCGTCAAAACAGCGTACAACGTGACCGATAGCGTCAGTTTCGCGGATATTCGCTAAAAATTTATTGCCAAGGCCTTCGCCCCGCGATGCGCCTTTTACCAAACCGGCGATATCAACAAATTCCATCGTAGTAGGCAGCACGCGCTGTGGATTAACAATTTGCGCCAGCTTATCCAGCCGCAGATCCGGTACCGGTACTACGCCGGTATTCGGTTCAATAGTACAGAACGGAAAGTTAGCCGCTTCAATGCCTGCCTTGGTTAATGCATTAAACAGGGTGGATTTGCCTACGTTAGGTAAGCCGACGATGCCACATTTGAAACCCATAATTAGTATCCTTTACGTGCTGGAAATTGCTGCGCCTGCTGCTTTAGCCGGCTTTAAAACTGTGCAGGCGGTTTTGTGCTTTAACCAGACCGTCACGGGCCAGAATATCAAAACAACGCGCTGCTTCATCTATTGTTTGTTCAATCAGGTTTTGTTCACTGGCAGGGGCTTTGCCCAGCACATAACCGGTAACCTGATCTTTATGGCCCGGATGGCCGATACCTAAGCGCAGGCGATAGAAGTTCTGGTTATTACCCAGCCGGGAGATAATATCGCGCAGGCCATTATGACCGGCATGGCCACCACCGAGTTTAAATTTTGCCACACCCGGCTCCAGCGCCATTTCATCATGCGCCACCAGAATCTGCTCAGGTGTCAGCTTGTAAAACTGTGCCATAGCCAGCACGGCTTTACCGCTTAAATTCATATAAGTAGAGGGGATCAGTAACTTGAATTCTTGCCCGGCGCAGACAAACTTGCCGGTATAACCGAAAAACTTCGGCTCGTTTTTTAAGCTGACATTAAAGGCGTGGGCCAGCTGCTGAACAAACCAGACACCGGCATTGTGCCGTGTCTGGCTGTATTCCGGGCCCGGATTACCCAGGCCCACAATCAACTGAATGGCTGATTGAGTAGTGTCAGACATTACTCAGCAGTTTCAGTTTCTTCTGCATCAGCTGCTTTACCAGCTGGTTTGTTCACAGATACAACGGCTAAGTCATGGCCGGCACCTTTAGTTAACTGAACGAAAGTAACACCTTTAGGCGCTTTCAGATCAGATAAGTGCAGGGTAGTGCCTACTTCAACGTCGCTCATGTCAACTTCGATAAACTCTGGTAAGTCTTTTGGCAGACAAGAGATTTCGATTTCGTTCGCGCCATGTACTACTACGCCACCTTTCTTAACCGGTGCATCTTCGTTTAAGAAGTGGATCGGAACAATAGTGTGCAGCTCGTGGCCGGCTTCAACGCGTTGGAAGTCAACGTGCATGATTTTTGGCTTGAACGGGTGACGTTGCATAGCTTTAACGATCGCTTTAACGTCTTCTTTGCCCACTTTGATAGTCAGGATGTGAGAGTAAAACGCTTCGAAGCTTTGAGCTTTTAACAGTTTAGAATGCTCTAAAGTGATAGAAACCGGGGCTTTGCTACCACCGTAGATGATAGCTGGTACTTTGTCTTCGTGACGCAGGCGGCGGCTCGCACCTTTCCCCGCGTCAGTACGGACTTCTGCATTTAATGTAAAAATTGCATCAGACATGGTGTACTCCAAAAATTAAGGTTTCCCAAGACTCGCGACCAGTCTCAGGCTGGATGCCCTTTTCAGGGGCGCGACATATTACCACCGGGCCCGGTATTCAGCAAATAATTTACTTATTGCAGCGCGGTGCCGTTAAACAGGCGCTCATCCATAGCGAGATAGGCATCAAATACCCATTTGCACTCATAAATTATGCTGTTTATTGGTTGCCGAAGTTGATAGCGCTGCAAAGTACCAAATTCTACTAAGGTATCGAGCGCGAATTGAACTTCGGCTTCTGACAACTGAGTTAAGTTTGCAGTATGTCGGGTGGTTAAAATAGGTTGATTGATTAATAACAACAAAATGGATGTTATTGCCGGTGTTGTGGCGCGAAGCGCAAGTGATTGTAGCAGCGCTTTTTGCAACTGCTGTATCGAGCTAAGCAGCCAGGCACTGGTTTCATTACTCCAGTTTATAGCGTCAGACCAAAATGCTAATACCTGTGTCCAGTCGCCATGCAGTATCGCTGTTGGGGTTTTGTGGTATCCGCTGTGGCAATGTCCCAGTCGATATAAAAAAGGGCTGATATAACTCGCAGGGTGTTGAGTCTGCGCCGACAGCAAACTGTCGGTGAGTGCCCGATGCAAACGACCATTACCATCGGCAAAAGGATGCAGTAAAATCAACTGATTGCTGGCTGCAATAATGTGTTCAAGACCGGGAGGCTGGTGTGTACAGATAAAATTGAGCCAATCTTCCAGCATTGGCGGTAGATACTCTGCCGGAGGCGGCACAAAGTGTGCTTTATCCGGCGATGGGCCGCCAAGCCAGTTTTGCACAGTTCTGATTTGGCCTTTTTGCTTATCGTTACTGTTTAGTTGCGCCTGCAGTTGGCACAGCAGTGACAGACTTATATCGTTTTGGTTAAAGCGGGTTACTGCATCAATATATTGCCTGGTCTGTTGATGCACCATAGTTGCGAGGTAATCTTCTGACGTCAGATTTAACGAGCATAATGCCAATCTTCGCCTTGATACGGTTCGGCCTTCTTTTAAACAGACGCCACCGGCCAAATAGCGAGCAGTGAAGTCCCGAATATTAAAATGCTGGTCTATGTCAGTGGTTTTCAGTGTTGGCAACGGCGAAAGCTTACTAAGGTCTATGTTATGTAAGTATGCAGGCAATATGCATTTATACTTGGCGTTATTGAGCGGCCATGTGCGTTCAAGATACATAAAAAAATCCCTTATAAAAGAGGCAGTATCCGCTGCCTCTTTTCATTTTGACGTGGCTATAATGCGTAATTGACGTTATCGATTAGCTTAAAGCCAAACATTTGATTATTGGACTCATACCGACCACCGGAACCCCAGCCACCTTTGCCATAAACTTCAGCAGAAGAGCCCAGGCAATATTTTCCGGAACCGTTGCTGATGCTGTTGCGGACGTAATTCACCTGCCAGGCACGGTCAACCGTCACAACCAGCCCGGGGACGGACGTTGGAACATAGCTGTTACTAATGACTTTGTTGCGCGAGTAATCCGGCACGGTGTCAGCAGTAGCAAAGCACTGTTGAATCGTCGCACTTTTTTTACAGGGTCCAATAGCGCAACCACCACGGGCTAAATCCAATCGACGCTCAGCCAGTGCAAATTGCTTGAATGAAATTAACTGCGGACGCTGCATACATTGCCCTTGGTTGATGCTATCGATACAAGCCGATGCCGTGGGTAATGCACATTTGTTCCATTCACCCTGGTTAGCACAGTAGTTGATGCCGCGGTCTATCATATCTTTGGTGGCGCTGCATAAATGTTCCTGGCTCACATTGCCTTCAAAAAACTTCATACCCATGGCGGCGGCAATTCTGCCAACAACATCGAAACCGACTTTGTCGCTGTTTAACATCCAGCAGCGCTGCTCAACTTGACTGTCTAAACGACCCCATGCGGTTAAAATGTCACGATAAACCGGATAGTTAGTAAAGACACTAAAGTGGCTGCCACCCATTGACGACGGGATTGGGTAATCACGCTCGGTTGAGGCTATAGCCACCAGATCATCATTAGTGCTATCGGCGAAGTTATTCAGTACCGTCATCAGTTCGGTAATGCTATTTAACCGTAACAAATTTGACGGCGAAGATCCGCCGGTTTGTGTGCCGATAATTTCAAAGGTGTAACCCCGGTATTCTTGTTCCAGTGCTGATTTCTCACTGGAGGAAAAATTGCCATCTGCACTGTATTGATCAAGAGAGGCTTTTAGTTCAAGGGTTTTGTTCTTAATTTCACTGTAAGAACTGGATACACTTTCAACGCGAATCGTAAACAATATTTTTCTACCGGTTGTTACCGTGTCAATAAAGGTATCACCACATGCTTTACGAAATTCGAGCTTCTGACCAGAGGTCAGCAAGTTGGTGTATTGAGGGGCCATAGACAGCTCATAGGCTTGCTTGGCCTGGAACTTCTTCCGTTTATCAACGAACGATGCCACTATTACAGAGCTTTCTGTAACTTTTGATGTTTCGCTATAGAGTGATGAGCTGCCAGAGCCGCCTATAGAGAATCCACCAAAAGACAGTGAACCACCGCCGGAACGTTTCAGCTCCAGACTGGTAGCCAGAGATTCATAGCTGTCAACTTGACGAAAAGTGTACTTTTGCTCGTTAATATTTTGCACAGTATCTAACTTGCCGGCACCTGCAGTGCTCCAGCAAGTATTGCCAAACACCTCACCTTTAATAGCATCAAAGCCGTTACCCAACACAGATAGCGCTGTATCTGTCTCCGTTAACGTATGCACATCTGATGTTGCTGATAATTTATTCAGATTGGTGGGAAGTGTAAGTTGATAAGACTCCAGTGACATAGTGGTAGCGCCACCGTTGTTATAAGTTGTATTTATTGCAAAATAGCCACTTTCACTCAATGCGCTGCATCCTGCACTATTACAGGCTTTGACTTGGTACTTCGCGGTTTTGTTACTGCCGGCGTTATAATTAATCGAACGGCTGGTTCCGGAATATATTTTGCTATTTGCACCGTTTTTCAGCTGTTGGTACACCTCATACCTGAAATTGCTGCCAACGCCCTGTGATGCTGCCGCCCAGTTTAATTTTACGGTTGGCGAGCCTGCAGTCCTTGATACCACAATACGTTGTGGTTTTGCCGGTGGTGTATCTACCGGTGGCGCAACCGTGGTATCACAGCCTGTATCGTAGGGGTCACAGAATGCGGCGGGACTCCAGCCCCAACCAGATTCACTTGATGGCGCTACGGTGTTAAATTGCGCATTATCTTCATAAAATTGGGTAGTTGAGTCGGCGGGAATAATAATATCTGCATAGGCTGCTAACGGAAATCCGATACAACCAAGTAGCAATAAAATTTTATTTTTTTTAATCATGTACTTCTCCACACTGAGAGTAAAGCAACGTTATAGTGAGTTTTATTCAGGCTGCATCCGGCGCAATGAGGTACTAACGCCACATAAGCTGAATGTTGTCTTTTGCTTTAACCGGTAACTGGCTATAGCGGTAGTTAACATAACGTTTTAAATGTTTCAGTTGTGTGATTAAAAAGATATAAAAACAAGATATTTGATGATAAATAAAAAAAGCACCGTTCAAAGTGCTTTTTTATTTGTTGCAGAATTAATTAATCAAACATTGAAGAAATAGACTCTTCGTTGCTGATACGGCGGATACATTCAGCCAGCATTTCGCTTAAGGTTAACTGGCGAACTTTCGCTACCGCTTTCATTTCGGCACTTAGCGGAATAGTGTCGGTGATAATCAGCTCATCGATCACTGAATTGGCGATATTTTCTGCCGCGCCACCGGAGAATACCGGGTGGGTAGCGTAAGCAAATACGCGCTTGGCACCTTGCTCTTTTAACGCTTCAGCGGCTTTACATAAGGTGCCGCCGGTGTCGATCATGTCATCAACAATAATACAGTCGCGATCTTTCACATCACCGATAATATGCATTACCTGGGCAACGTTGGCTTTTGGCCGGCGTTTGTCGATAATGGCTAAATCGGCGTCGTTCAGCAATTTGGCAATAGCACGGGCCCGCACCACACCACCAATATCCGGTGATACTACTACCGGCGAGGTAAAGCCTTTTTTGCGCATATCGTCCAGCAGCACCGGGCTTGCGAACACGTTATCTACCGGGACATCGAAGAAACCCTGAATTTGCTCGGCGTGCAAATCTACCGTTAATACACGGTCTACGCCGACGCTGGATAAAAAGTCGGCGACTACTTTGGCGGTAATAGGCACCCTTGCAGAACGTACGCGGCGATCCTGACGGGCATAACCAAAGTACGGCATTACTGCGGTAATACGGCCGGCTGAGGCACGACGCAGGGCGTCGACCATGACAATCAGTTCCATCAGGTTATCGTTAGTCGGAGCGCAGGTAGATTGGATGATAAACACATCAGAACCACGCACATTTTCATTGATTTGGACACTAACTTCCCCATCACTGAAACGGCCGACTTCGGCATCTCCAAGTTTAATATACAGACGGCTGGCGATTTTACTTGCGAGTTCTGGTATGGCGTTACCAGCGAAAACCTTCATGTCAGGCACGGTAGGATCCTCAGGGCGGTGGTGAGTCCGGTTTATCAATTAACAGCGGCAACAACACCGCTGCGGTTACTTATTCGGTATCTGCCAACGCAGCCCACACAGGCGACTGGTTGACCCCTTTGGCAATAAAACCACGCCAGGACGGCGGTAATTGCGCAAGAGCATGCTGAGCACTGGTCTGGTCCGGGAATGCGGCGAACACACTGGCGCCAGTACCCGTCATTTGACACGGCGCGTATTCTACCAACCACTGTAAGGTTATTGCAACAATAGGGTAGAGCCGCTCTACCAAAGGCTGGCAGTCATTGTGCCATGATGCTGTTAACACCTGGTCAGAAGCTATTGTTGGGGTATTACGAATTAAATCAGGGTGTTGGAATATTTCTGCCGTGCTGATATGACAATCTGGTGTAACCACCAGGTAAACTTTCTCCGGCATTGGCAGCGGTAATAATTTTTCCCCGACGCCTTCGGCAAAGGCGGTGTAACCACGGACAAACAGCGGAACATCGGCGCCCAGTTTCAGCCCCAACTCTGCCAAGGTATCAACCGATAAGCCCAGCTGCCATAACCTGTTTAACCCCAGCAGGGTAGTGGCGGCATCGGATGAACCACCGCCTAACCCGCCACCCATCGGCAGGCGTTTCTGCAGATAAATGTCGCAGCCCCGGCTGCAGTGGCTGTATTGCTGCAACAAGCGCGCCGCGCGTAAGACTAAGTTTTGCTCGTTTACCAGCTGCGCGTTATTGCAATCAAGCCTGATGTCACTGTCACGGCGCAGGTCAAAGGTCAGTTCATCGCCGACATCCAGTAATTGAAACAATGTTTGCAGGTTGTGGTAGCCATCATCACGGCGCCCGGTAATATGCAAAAATAAATTCAGTTTGGCCACTGCCGGCAGAGTAAGGCTTTTCATTGCCAGCTCCGGACCACAATTTTAATTTGGCTGTCATCGCTTTGCAGCAACAGCCGTTTGGGTAACGCCAGGCTGTCGGTAAAAAAGCTCTGATATTGCAATTGCCACACTATGCCGGTGCTGTCAGTTAAACTAAAGCCGGTAACACGGCCCTGTGCATCGCGCACTATATTGCGCCCCTTGCTGCCGGGTAAACCGCGTAACCACAGCGGCATATCCTGCAGCGGCATCGACCAACCGGATAGCTGCAACAGTAAAGTACTGGTATCTGCTGCGCGGTAGGTTTCGCCTTTGAGCAGGATTTCGCTGCCATATTCGCTTTGGCTCAGCTCAAATAAGCTGATACCGAGAAAATTACTTAATCTGGCCTGATAATGCGCCGCATCCTGCTGCTGCCAGCGCAAATTAGCGCTGATAGACTCCTGCGGCGTTTTAATGCCTACGCTGGCTTGCAGTGAAAACTGCTGCAGGGCTTGTATTTGCTGCTCGCGCTCGTTATTGCTAAGCGGTGCTTCTGTAAGCGCCGGGCGTTGAAACAGGCTGCAACCACTGAGTAACAGGCTAAAAATAACCATCAACCAGGCACACTTAAACCGATACATCACACTAAAGTCCTTCACTGTGCTTTCTTAGCTTTTATTAAGTTGGGGCTTTTTGTACAATTCGCCCCCTGACAATTCTGATGATACAGGTGACAGCCATTTTCGCACTCGGCATTAATCATAAAACGGCACCGGTTGCCCTGCGCGAACAAGTTGCTTTTGCGCCTGAGCAGTTGCCTGAAGCCTTGCGCGAGCTGACTACCTTAACCAGTATTTCCGATGCAGTCATTTTATCTACCTGTAACCGCACTGAATTGTATTTTAACGGCAGCGCCAGCCAAGCGGAACAGGTAATTGCCTGGTTAGCACAATTTCATGCCGTGGATGGCCAGGAGTTACAGCCACATTTGTATCTGCACCAGGATAACGCCGCAACCGAACACCTGATGCAGGTGGCGGCGGGGCTGGATTCTTTAGTGTTGGGCGAGCCGCAAATATTCGGCCAGGTAAAGCAAGCTTATAACCAGGCCCGCAGTGCCGGCACTGTTAACCCGCAGTTTGAGCGTTTATTCCAAAAAACCTTTGCCGTGGCCAAACAGGTACGTACGGAAACCGATATTGGTGCCAATGCAGTATCGGTGGCCTTTGCCGCAGTGAGCCTGGCCAAACAGATTTTCGGCAACCTGGCCAAGGTGCGGGTATTGCTGATTGGTGCCGGCGAAACCATTGAACTGGTAGCAAAGCATTTGCAAGAGCAGGGCGCCGGGCAGCTAACGGTGGCTAACCGCACTTATGAGCGTGCCGTGCACTTAGCGGAGCAATTCTCCGCCTCGGCCATTACCCTGGCCCAGGTGCCGGTTATGCTGGCCGACGCTGATATTGTCATCAGTTCTACCGCCAGCACCTTGCCCATTGTCGGTAAAGGCATGGTAGAGCAAGCGCTGAAACAGCGTAAACATAAGCCGATGTTTCTGGTCGATTTAGCCGTGCCGCGCGATATAGAGCAGCAAGTGGCTGAACTGGAGGATGCTTATCTGTATACGGTAGACGATTTACAGTCGATAGTGGCGCAAAACCTGAACAACCGCCAGCAGGCTGCCGAACAGGCAAAACAGATGATAGCGCTGGGCGCAGCTGAGTTTGCTCAGTGGCTAACGCTGCAGGGCAGTGTCGACTGGCTGCGCGATTACCGCCAACGCTGTGAGCAGGTACGCAGCGAATTATTAGCTAAGGCAGCCAATCAATTGGCTGCCGGCCAGGATGCCGAAAAAGTGCTGGCAGAATTTTCCACTAAACTGAGTAACCGGCTGATGCACAGCCCAACCAAAGCCATTCGCCAGTTAGTGCAAGATGACGAACTGAATAAACAAACCTTGATCAACACTTTGTTAGATCTGTAATCAGGCATATAAAACACCATGAAAGAATCGGTATACCGCAAGCTGGAAGGCCTGGCTGAGCGTTACGAAGAAGTGCAGGCGCTGTTAAGCGACGCCTCAGTGATCAGCGATCAAACTAAATTCCGCGAGCTGTCAAAAGAGTACAGTCAGCTGGAAGATATCAGCAAAGCCTTTGCTGATTATCAGCAGGCGCAGCAGGATTTAGCCTCGGCTGAAGAGATGCAAAAAGACAGCGATGCGGATATGCGCGAAATGGCGCAGGAAGAATACAAAGTTGCTAAAGAACGCATTGAGCAGTTGGATCAGGAGCTGCAAATTTTATTGCTGCCCAAAGATCCAAACGATAATAACAGCTGCTTTATTGAAATTCGTGCCGGTGCCGGCGGTGATGAAGCGGCTATTTTTGCCGGTGACGTATTTCGTATGTACAGCCGTTTTGCCGAAAAACGCCGCTGGAAACTCGAAGTGATCAGCGCCAGCGACGGTGAGCACGGCGGCTACAAAGAAATTATTGCCGGCGTACAAGGCGAGGGCGCCTACGGTACGCTGAAATTTGAATCCGGCGGCCACCGCGTGCAGCGTGTACCGGCCACGGAATCACAAGGCCGGGTGCATACCTCAGCCTGTACCGTCGCCATTATGCCGGAAGTGCCGGAAAGCGAAGCAATAGAAATAAACCCGGCCGATTTAAAAGTGGATACCTACCGCGCCTCCGGTGCCGGTGGCCAGCACGTTAACCGTACCGACTCAGCCATTCGTATTACCCACTTACCTACCGGCATAGTGGTGGAGTGTCAGGATGAACGTTCGCAGCATAAAAACCGCGCCCGCGCCATGAGCGTGCTGCAATCGCGTATTCAGGCAGCAGAAGATGAAAAGCGCCGGCTGGTGGAGGAGTCTACCCGCCGCTCGTTAGTGGGCAGTGGCGATCGTTCTGAGCGCATCCGCACCTACAATTTCCCGCAGGGCCGCTTAACCGATCACCGTATCAACCTCACCATATACCGCTTAAACGAGGTAATGGAAGGCGATTTAGACCAGGTATTAGAGCCGCTGAAACACGAGCACCAGGCCGACTTGTTAGCCGCGCTGGCCGACGAGAACCGCTAAGTGTCCGCTGCCGTGACACTGATACAGTGGCTGAAGCTCAGCCAGCAACAGCTGGCGGCGGTCAGCCCTACGGCGGATATTGAAGCCAGGTTGTGCCTGTGTCGTGTGCTGAATGTCAGCAACAGCTATATCTATAGCTACCCCGAACGGTTGCTTAGTGAAGCAGAACTGGCTGCGTTAAATGCGCTGCTGGCACAGCGCTTACAGGGCCGGCCGCTGGCGTACTTGTTTGGCCATTGGCACTTTTTTGATTTACAGCTTGAGGTGGCCCCCAGCACCTTGATCCCGCGACCGGATACCGAATTGCTGGTAGAGCATGCACTGGCCCTGCCGTTACCGCCCCGGGCTAAAGTGTTGGATTTAGGCACCGGCACCGGCGCTATAGCATTGGCGCTGGCGCATAATAAGCCGCAGTGGCAGCTTACCGCAGTGGATTATATTACTGAGGCAGTGCAACTGGCCGAACGGAACCGGCGGCGGCTGCATATCCACAATTGCACTGTACTGCACAGCAATTGGTTTAGTGCTCTGGGCGCACAGCGCTATGATTTAATTGTCAGTAACCCGCCCTATATTGATCCGGCCGATACGCACTTAGCCAACCTGCGCTATGAACCCATTACGGCACTGACCTCAGAGCAACAAGGCCTGGCCGACATTACGCATATAGTGCAGCAGGCGCCACAGTATCTGCATGACGCCGGCTGGTTGTATCTGGAGCATGGCTATGATCAGGCTGATGCGGTGCAGCAGTTGCTGCAACAGGCTGGTTTTACTCAGGTTGAATCAAAACGCGACTATGGCAATAACTGGCGTATCAGCGGTGGTTGCCTCGCTGACTGATTTTGGCTTTTAACGGCTTTTTCTTTGACCGCGTTAACGATACAGCATATAACTTATCCATACTTTTCTAACCAGAATCAGTGCTAAGGAAAAGCGGATGAGTGATGATTTTTTATTTGCAGAAGAACCGGAGCATGTCGAAACGATATCGCATGGCAGTTGGAAGATTTTAATTGTCGATGATGAGCCGGAAGTACATGCCGTTACCAAGCTGGCGCTCAGTGATTTTACTTTTCAGGGCAAAAATCTGAGTTTTTTCAGTGCTTATTCCGGCGCAGAAGCAAAAGCACTGATTGAACAACATCCCGATGCCGCCATTATGTTGCTGGACGTGGTAATGGAAACCGATGACGCCGGCTTGCTGGTAGCCAGCTATATTCGTGAACAACTACATAATGAGCATGTGCGCATTATTTTGCGCACCGGCCAACCGGGCCAGGCACCGGAGCGCCAGGTGATCATTAACTACGATATTAATGATTACAAATCGAAAACCGAACTGACCGCGCAAAAACTGTTTACCGTTATTATGTCCAGCCTGCGCTCGTACCGCGATATCTTATCATTGGAGCAAAGCCGTAAGGGGCTGGAAAAGATTATCAATGCTTCGGCCGATTTATTCTCTTCGCATTCAATGGAGCAGTTTATTGATGGCGTATTGCAGCAGCTGACCTCTATCTTAGGCTGCAATGAAGACGCCTTGCTGGTCAGCTCGTCTATGGTAGCCGGTAATATCAGTGGCGAAGTGTCAGATCCGCATAAACTGGTGGTATTTGCCGGCCAGGGCGAGTTTGAAAGCAAAGAGGGTAAACCGGTGCAGGAGGTGTTAGCGCCCGAACTCATGGATGCTTTTGAGGTGGCGCTGAAGTCACGTGGCATAGTGTATCGGGATAACTATTTAGTGGCGTACTGCACCAGCAAATTTACCCATGGCTCATTATTGTATATCTCCGGCTTGCCGGGCGTGATTACAGAAAACCAAAAAAAGCTGATTGAGCTGTTCTCGCAAAACGTACAAATAGCCTATGAAAATGTGCAACTGCAGCATGAAATTGAAGACACCCAGCGCGAAATTGTTTATCGCTTAAGCGAAGCGGTAGAACACCGCTCGATAGAAACCGGTAATCATGTGAAGCGGGTGGCTTTTATTTGTTATGACCTGGCCAAAGCCTATGGTTTGCCGGAAGAAGAAGCTGAACGCCTGATGTTTGCCGCGCCCTTGCACGATGTCGGCAAAGTAGGTATTCCGGACGGTATTTTAAATAAACCGACCAGGTTACAGGCGCAGGAATGGGAGGTGATGAAAACCCATACCAGTATCGGCTATGAGATACTGAAAGACTCTAAACGCAGCATTATTCAGGCCGGTGCGGTAATAGCACAAGACCATCACGAAAAATGGGATGGCACTGGCTACCCAAGCGGTAAAAAAGGTGAAGACATTCATATCTACGGCCGTATTGCCGCATTGGCCGATGTATACGACGCACTGCGTCACCGCCGTTGTTATAAATCAGCCTGGCCACTGGAGCAGGTGATGGCCAACATTGAGTCGGAGTCCGGTAAACAGTTTGAACCCAGATTGGTAGAAATATTTAAAAGTCGGGTCGACAAACTGGAGGCAATACTGCAAAAATACCCCGACAGCGAACAATAATCAAAGCCAGCTTATGCTGGCTGTTTTTTTAATCAGTAAGGATTAATTTTATGTATATGGCTTATAAGCATTTTCACCTGTTAATGGTGGTGTTAAGTGTCAGTTTTTTATTAGTGCGCTACGCCATGAGCTTAAAGCCGGCAGCAATACTACAACGCAAATTTTTTAAAATCGCACCGCATGTTATTGATACGCTGCTGTTGGTCAGTGCGGTGTTGCTGATGATGACATTGCAGCAGTATCCTTTTGTCCACGCCTGGCTGACAGAAAAACTGCTGGCGGTACTGGCCTATATAGCACTGGGCGTAATGGCGTTTAAAGGCCGTACGGCTGCCATTCGCTGGATTTGCTTTTTAGGCGCGCTGGGTTGGTTGGGCCTGGTGCTGCGGGTGGCAATAACCAAACAACCGGTGTTTTTGACCGCTTTTTGATTTGATTATGGCCGGCCTTGCGGCCGGCAACTTACTACGGAAAAATTATGACTGCGCAAATTATTCAGGTTGGTAACACACAAGTGGCTAACCATTTACCCTTCGTGCTGTTTGGCGGCATGAACGTACTGGAATCGCGTGATTTAGCCATGCGCATTGCCGAGCACTATGTGGAAGTTACCACTAAGCTGGGTATTCCTTATGTGTTTAAAGCCTCATTTGACAAGGCTAACCGCTCGTCGGTGCATTCTTACCGTGGCCCCGGCATGGAAGAAGGCTTAAGAATTTTTGAAGAAATTAAACGTACCTTTAAGGTACCGTTGATTACCGACGTGCACGAAACGCATCAGGCGGCGCCGGTAGCCGAAGTAGTTGACGTGATCCAACTGCCGGCCTTTTTAGCGCGGCAAACCGATTTAGTGGTTGCGATGGCAAAAACCGGTGCAGTAATAAACGTGAAGAAACCGCAGTTTTTAGCACCGCATGAAATGCGCCATATCATCACTAAGTTTAAAGAAGCCGGTAATGAACAGGTGATCCTGTGTGAGCGCGGCAGCTGTTTTGGTTACAACAACCTGGTGGTAGACATGCTGGGCATGGACGAAATGAAAAACTACGGCCCGGTTATTTTTGATGCCACCCATGCATTACAAAAACCCGGTGGCCGTGAAAGCTCGGCCGATGGTCGTCGTGCTCAGGCGGCGCAGTTGGCCCGCTCCGGTATGGCACTGGGTTTAGCCGGTTTGTTTATTGAAGCCCACCCCGAGCCTAATCTGGCCAAATGCGATGGCCCCTGTGCCTTACCATTAGCCAAGTTGGAAGATTATTTACAGCAAATGAAAGCGGTAGATGATTTAGTCAAAAGCTTTGCGCCGCTGGATACCGCCGCGAATTAAGCACAACGGCGGGACAGCAATGTGCTGCTGTCCCGTTTGCCTGGTTAATTAGCTGCCGGTGCAGCAACGTCCTGAATCGTCACGCGGCCTTTCATACGGTCTGCATAAGGCTGCAGCATAGCGGCAACTTTAACTGCCTGGTTGGCGCGGGCAAAGTCCATTAACTGCTGACCGTTACATACCACTTTTTCTACCGCGGCTTGTTTACTGATGCGATAAGCTTTTAGCGTGTTATGTAAGCCTAACCGATCATCATCTGCAGTTTCGCTGCACACCTGCACTAAAGCCTGATGTATATAGCTGCCTTTGACATAGTCATTGGCGGCTACCGGTGCTGCTACGCCGGCACTTGCTACAGATATTACCAATAAAAGTGCTGTTTTCATTGTGCTGTCCTCTGTTGTTTAACATATGGCGTTTGCCATAGCCCTATTTTGGCAATAGCGGCGCAAGGTTGCCGCTACGTTGGGGTAAGAGGTGGCGCCGTTGTTATCAAGTGATAAGCCGGCGCATGGCAGGGATAAGCGGTGAGATTAATGTTGTGGCAGCGCGCTGAGTTGGCCGGCCCAGTTCAGTTTGTAGCGGCGTGAGGCATTCACTTTTTTGCCGTTGCTAAGCTGAAATTCGTAATCATTATTATGCGGTTGCAGCTTGTGCACATGGTGCAGATTCAGCAAGGTAGAGCGGTGCACCTGAACAAACTGTTTTGGCAGGCGTTGCAGCAGTTCTTTCATGGTTTCCCGTATTATCAGGGTGTCGTTTAAAGTATGAATACACATATAGTTGCCGGCGGCTTCAATCAGCATGATGTCAATATCGTCCAGCAGCAGGGTAGAGGCACCGGTTTTAAACGTCAGCTTGTTAACCGGTGCCGGCGCTACCTGCTGCGGTAATTTATCCAGCGCCGTACGGGCATCCAGCAGCGATTGTGCCAGGCGCTGGCGTGACACCGGCTTTAGCAGATAATCAAAAGCGAAATGTTCAAACGCTGAAAAAGCAAATTGCTCATAAGCAGTCACCAGAATAAATAACGGCCTGGTCATGGCTGAGCCTTTAGCGGCTTGCTGCAAAATGTCGATACCTTTGATGCCCGGCATCTGAATATCCAGAAATACCAGGTCGATATCCGGTGTGGTTTGTAAAAACTGTAAGGTGTCATCGCCGTTATCAAAGCAGTTGATAATCTCCAGATTAGAATATAACGCCAGCTTGGCTTTTAAGTTACTGATAGCCAAAGGTTCGTCATCAGCAATAATGACTTTAAGTGCGGCTGTCATCCAGCGCCTCCGTTGCTATGCGCAGTCGGCCGTAAAAGCCGCTGGCGCTGTGGCTGAGATTTAACGCGGCAGCATTGCCAAACAACAGCTGTAGCCGCTCAGAGAGATTAATTAAGTTTAGCGGTTGCTGCGCATCGGGCCAGCCGGCGCCCGCATCGGCACCTTGCTGCGCCAGGGTAATTTGCAAATAGCCATCTTGCAACTGCAGGCTGATCTGCAGACAGATGTTACCTGCTATTTCCGCCACGCTGTATTGAATGGCATTTTCGGCCAGTGGCTGCAATAACAGCGGCGGAAAACGCAGAGCGGGTAGCTGCGGCGGCAGTTGCCAGCACAGTTGCAGCCGTTCACCAAAACGCACCTGCTGTATTGCCATATAAGCCGACAGGGCGTCCAGCTCCTGCTGCAGCGGAATAAACTCATCCTGTTGGTTTTTCAGTGAATGGCGCAGGTAAGTAGATAAATGTTGGATCAGCTGCTCCGCGGCCTGGCCGCTGCGCTGCACTATTAACGCATTCAGTGCGTTTAGCGTATTAAACATAAAGTGCGGGTTAAGCTGATAACGCAGTACTTTTAATCTGGCCTGTCGTGCCTGCTTTGCCAACTGCTGCTGTTGCAGCACTCCGGCGTAATGCAGCTGATTAGTTTTAATCAGCATAAACACCGCCAGCCAACCGGCCAGCGGCAGCAATACCAGCGGGAACGCCAGAAAATACTTCAGTGGCGAGGCGGAGTCGTGCGCCATATCGCTGGCGTATTGCATGACCAAATATTGCCGCAGCAGCACCAGCACCAACCACAGCGGCAGCAGCGCCAGTAACAAACGCTTAAGCTGCTGCAGTAATGGCCGCTGCTGCAGTAATTCGTGCCGGCCCAGTAAGCCGGTGAGCAGAATATTGATCAATGTCAGCAGGCTATAGATGCACAAATATGGCCAGACGGCTTCGTTCTGCAACGGTACCAGCACGGCAAGGTGGGTGTATTTTAGCAGCAGATAGCTTAACCAATACAGCAGATGCCAGTACCAAAAATTAACCAGCCGGTGCTGCTGCGTGCCGGCTGATATCATGCTGTTTGCCACGGTAAGCTGATATCCACTTTAAAGCCCTGTGGGCTGGCACCGATATCCAGCCTGGCGCTGTCGCCAAAGTGTTGTAGTAAGCGATTGCGGATATTATCCAGGCCAACCCCGGCGCCGCTGCAGTCGGCTGATACTTGTGAGCCCGGGCCATCGTCGCTGATACTCAGATGCAGGCTGTTGTGCTCGCGCGTACCGCCAATGGTAATAGTGGCACCCTGCTTGCGGGTAGCAACCGCGTACTTAATGGCATTCTCTACCAACGGCTGCAGTAACAGCGCCGGAATACGCTGGCGTTTCAGTGAATCGTCGATCTGCCAGTTAACCTTTAATTTGTCGCCAAAGCGGGTTTTCTGCAGCTGCAGATAGGCATTAATCGCCGCCAATTCATCGGCCAACTGCACCAGGCTGTCGGGTGATTTACTCAGCGAATAACGCAAAAAGGTTGCCAATTGCTCAGACATGGTTTCAGCGTCGTCATAGCGCTGCGCCTCCAGCAGCGCACAAACAGAATTCAGCGCATTAAAGGTGAAATGCGGGTTGAGCTGATGGCTTAACGCCTGCAGCTCCAGCTGCTGAATTTTTTGGCTTAACTCATTGGTTTGCGCCAGGCGCTGCAATTGCTGCTGGTATAGCAGCACAGTAAGGTAGCAGGCGGTCCAGACGAAAAACGCCAGTACAGAGGTATCCAGATTACCGATCAGCTTGCGGATATCGACAATCTCTCTGTTCCACAACAGCATCCACAGCGCATTCTCTGCCGGAATATACAGCGCCGCGACCAGCACCACGCCGCACAGTAATTGCCAGTTACTGAAAGCCTGCTGTACCAGACGCTGATAGGTCCACACTACCAACGCTGCCGTTAATAACATCGCTACCAGATCGCTGGCCAGCATCATCGGCAGATAGCTCCAGTCGTACGGCTTGTTATACAAAGCCGCAACATGCAAAGAGCTGAGCAGGCCCAGCATTAAAATAGCTAACCAGTAGTACAGGTTAAAGCGCAGTAATTTTCCCAGACTGAAAAACGGCATATCCGGCCCCACCGGTTAAACTGACCCTGAGTATAAATGACGCAGCTGCTTTTGCCGACAGCGCAGGATAACCGGATGAAAATTCGGGGTAAAGCCGGCGCTAATCTTCATAAAACTGCCATTTTTGTCTGTCGCGGCCGGGTTATGCTGTCACACAAGGTTCACTAACGGAGTCGCACTGTTGTTGCCAGATAGCGATACCCTGCTGCCGGAACTGGCACAGTTGCAACAGATAATCGACCAGGCGCCGCCGCAATTGCAGGTGGAACAATTGGCCACAGTGCCGCATATGACACAGCAGTTGCCGGTTTATGCCTTAGCGCTGGGTAATCGCAGTGCTGCTGCGCCGGCACTGCTGCTGGTTGGCGGTGTGCACGGCCTTGAGCGTATCGGCACCCAAGTGGTACTGGCTTATCTGCAAACACTGTTGCAACGTTTGCCGTGGGACCTGTGCCTGCAGCACACGCTGCAACAATGCTGTATTTACTTTATTCCGCTGGTTAATCCGGCCGGCATGGCCAATGGTTGGCGCGCCAATGGCAACAGCGTGGATTTAATGCGTAATGCGCCGGTAGAATGCGTTGAGGGCGCAGCCTGGCTGGTTGGCGGGCAACGTATCAGCCGCGCTATTCCATGGCACCGCGGCCGCAGCGACAAAATGGAAACCGAAAGCCGTGCCGTCGCAGATTTTGTCCGGCGCGAGTTATTTGCGCGGCCATTTTCGCTGGTGCTGGATTGCCATTCCGGCTTTGGCACTACTGATCGGTTGTGGTTTCCCTACGCCAAAAGCCGGCGCCAACCGATAGCCCACCTGGCTGAGATGTACCGGCTACGGCAATTGCTGGCACACACTTATCCGCACCAGAACTATATTTTTGAGCCACAATCGCAGCATTATCTGTGCCACGGCGATTTATGGGATTACCTGTACGACTGTGCATTGGCGCATAACAGCACCATGTTGCCGCTGACGCTGGAAATGGGTTCATGGAACTGGGTGCGGAAAAACCCGTTTCAGCTGTTATCCAGCCTGGGTATGTTTCATCCGGTAAAGCCGCATCGCGTTAAACGCGTGCTGCGCAGCCATCTTATTCTGATTAACTTTTTAATTAACGCCACTATGTCTTATCAAAATTGGTTGCCGTTAGCCAGCAAAGACCAACTGCATACAGAGGCGATGCGTCTGTGGTACTAGCGGCGGATATTCCGGTATTGCTGCTCCGCGGCCTTACCCGCGAGCAGCGGCATTGGGGCGGCTTCAGGCCTTTGCTGGCGCACGCCCTGGCCAACCCGGTGCTGAGCTTTGATTTTGCCGGCAGCGGCGAGCTGTATCAGCAACGCTCACCCTGCAGCATCAGCGCGTTGCGCCAGTCGGTACGCGCGCAGTTACAACAGGCAGCTGAGTTTAACGGCAAGGTGCATTTAGTGGCAATATCGCTCGGCGCCATGCTGGCTGCTGACTGGGCGGCGCAGTATCCGGCAGAGGTTGCCTCTGTTAGCTTGATTAACAGCAGTGCCAGGCCGCTGTCGCCGTTTTATCAGCGTTTACGCTGGCAGAATTACCCGCAATTGCTGCGCAGTGTGGTTGTCAATGCAGCAAAGCGCGAGCAGCTTATTCTACAGCTAACCAGCGCAACGCCGGCACAGCATACCGCTGTAGTCGCTAACTGGCAGTTATGGCAGCAGCAAAGGCCGGTAAGTAAATTAAATGCCCTGCGCCAATTGTGGGCGGCCAGCCGCTTTGTGGTACCACCGCCCCCGCAGTGCCCAACCTTACTGTTTAGCAGCCTGGGTGATAGCCTGGTAAGCCCGCAATGTTCGCTTGATTTAGCCCGCTATTGGCAGGCGGCGCATATTCAGCACCCCTGGGCCGGGCACGATTTAGCGCTGGATGACCCCGGCTGGCTTAGCGCACAGCTGGCGGCTTTTCTCGCTAAGGTATAGCGTAGTTATAAGCGATGATTGGCCGTTAAAGTACGCGCATTTGCAGCTTTTCGCTGCCAAGTTCAATAATATCGCCGGCGTTTATTTGCCGCCGTCTGCGCGTTTCAACCTCGCCGTTTACTTTAACCAAACCGGCATCTATGGCAGCTTTCGCTTCACCACCACTGCTGATCAAGCCTTCAAACTTCAGAATTTTATACAGTTCAACCGCGGGTTTACTCAGTATTACATCACGCATGTCAGATCCTTGGCAGACTACTCTGCTGATTCAGTAAAATTAAGGTGGGGTTTGCCGACAATGTAAGCGCGGCGAAATACGTCAAAGTAGCATGCCAGGGCGTGCGCTGCTGCGCTGTCGTTTGCCAGTTGCAGCACGGCAATGGCTACCTCGGCAGTACACAGCTGGTGCAGATGCGCCGCTTCGCGCAGCTGATAACTTGAGCCCTGCTGTGGCTGAATACCCAGCACCGGCAAGTTAGCTAAATAGGGGCTTTTAAACATCTTCTTCGCTTCGCGCCAGGTGCCGTCCAGCATAATAAACAGCGGTATTTTGCCGTTTTGCACGGCGCTGAGCTCAAGCGGGCTGTTGATACAACGCTCAGCTTCAGCGTATTGCTGCGGAAATACCACTACAGGTGCATAACGCGCATCGGCCAGCAGTGCCAGCATAGCTGCATCGGGTTTTGTTCTGTCCCAGATAAAGGCGTGGTTGTCGGCGATAACATCGGCAATAATGCGGCCGGTATTGCTCGGTTTGTAACATTCGCCGGTGTACATAATAAAACAAAAGGCGCTGTTACTGCTGACGCCGGGTTTACTGGCGCAGATGCAGTCGCTGGCCGGCAGCAGGCACTGCTCACAGCGTTTAACTTTGCTGCCACGGGCGTTAAACACCCTTGTGGCTTTTGCCAGCTCCTGCGCACGGAGCCTGAGGACAGAATTAATATGCGACATGCTGGATCTGCTGATGGCTGCTTGGTTAAGGGCGGCTATTGTAGCTGCTTTTATGCTACACTGCGCGCTGATTTTTCTGCCGGAATCTACCGTGTCGATAGCCCGCCAAGCCTCTGAAATTACCCTGCCTGCTGTCAATAACGGCTGGCATACTGTATTGCAGTTTCTTTGCAGCCAGTTTCCGTTTATCAGCGAGGCCATCTGGCGTCAGCGTATTGCTGCAGGCAAAGTGCATTGGTTTAACGGCGCAGTTATTAGTGCAGATACGCCTTTTATGCCAAGCAAACGGCTGTGTTATTACCGCGAAGTAACGGCTGAGCCGGCTATCCCGTTTGCCCATCAAATTCTGTACCGGGACCAGCATATACTGGTGGCCGATAAGCCGCATTTTTTGCCGGTAACGCCGGGCGGTGACTATGTTAATGAGTGCTTACTGGCGCGCTTACAGCGCGACACCGGCTTAAGCGACATTGCACCGCTGCACCGGCTGGATCGCGATACCGCCGGCCTGGTACTGTTTTCTGTTAATGCCCACAGCCGGCCGGCTTATTACCGGCTGTTTAGTGAGGGCACTATCCATAAGCAATATCAGGCGCTGGCGCGGTTGACACCGCAGGCTGCCATAGCGGAGTTACCGCAGCACTGGCATATTGCAAACCGGATTGAGAAAAGCACACCGCGCTTTATTAATGCCATAGTGGCCGGTGAGGTAAATGCAGTATCAGATATCAGTCTGGTGGCCAAAAGTGGCGAGTTCGGGTTGTTTGAGTTAACCCCGCACAGCGGTAAAACCCATCAGCTACGCTTGCATATGCTCAGTTTGGCGATGCCTATTTTGTATGATACTTATTACCCTGAACTGAAGCCGAAGCAGGCGCCGCAGTTTGATCAGCCGCTGCAATTGCTGGCAAAACAGTTAAGTTTTACTGATCCGCTAACGCAAGAACAGCAGCAATTCAGCAGTAAACAGCAGCTGTCGGCCTGGCCGGGTTAAGCTTTCGCATGCTGCTGTAACAGCTTATCCAGCTGATTAGCAAAGGCCTGGCGATCGCTTTGGTTTAGCGGTGGCGGGCCGCCGGTATGCACACCGCTGCCACGCAGGGTGTCCATAAAATCACGCATCGTCAGCTTTTGTTTAATGGTGTCGTTGCTGTATAGCTCACCGCGCGGGTTCAGTGCATGGCCGCCTTTGGCCAGCACGTCGGCTGCCAGCGGAATATCGGCGGTGATCACCAAATCGCCGGCTTCGCAGCGGCGTACTATTTCGTTGTCGGCTTCATCAAAGCCGCTGGATACCGTAATAGCCGAGATAAACTTTGAAGGCGGTACGCGGATTGGTTGATTCGCCACCAGCAGTGTGGCTATCTGTTTGCGCTCAGCGGCGCGAAAAATAATGTCTTTGATCACCACCGGGCAGGCGTCGGCGTCGACGTAAATTTTCATCTGTCAGGATTTTCCGTTTAGCAGTGGTTGCAGGTGCGGCAGTATAGCAGTTGCCAGCAGGCCGCGCTCGCCCCGCATGGCTGTCAGCTGGTCTGCCGCAGTACCATGCAGATAACCCCCCAATGCTGCTGCATCAAAACCGGTTAAACCCTGTGCCAGCAGCGCGGCAATAATGCCGGACAATACATCGCCCATACCACCGCTGGCCATGCCGGGATTACCGCAGTCAAGCCTGGCCAGCTGCTGCCGCGGCCCGGCGATCAGGCTGGCATGGCCTTTTAGCAATACAGTGCCGCCAAAGCGTTGCTGCAGTTGTTGCACAGCCGCGACTCTGTCGTGTTGAATATCAGCGCTGCTGCAACCGAGCAAACGTGCGGCTTCCCCCGGGTGTGGCGTCAGCAGCCAGCTATCGCGTTTTAAGCGCTGTTGTTCAGCCGCAGGTATTGCCGCCAGATAATTCAGCGCATCGGCGTCGAGTAACAGCGGTTTATCAGATGCCAATGCCTGAGCCAGTAAAGCGGTACCCCAGCTGCACAGGCCAAGACCCGGCCCCGCCAGCAGCACGGTGGCCCGCGTTATCATGTCATTAATGTGTTGGTGGCTCACCATCACTTCCGGCTGACGGCACAGCATAGCGTTGACATGCTCTGGCCGGGTGAACAAGCTGACTAAACCTGCCCCGCAGTGCACTGCGCTTTGCGCCGCCATTATTGCCGCGCCGCCATAGCCGTGGTCGCCACCAATCACCAGCACATGGCCAAAGTCGCCTTTATGCGCCTGTGGTGACCTGGCGGGCAATAAGCGGTTTAGCCAATGGGCTGTAACCGGCGAAATAGTGGTTGGGCTCATCATTAACTGTCCTGTGTAGCGAAGTTATAGTGATAAAGCTAGTGCGGTTCGCTGCTGCTGTCATCCTGATAAGCATGGTAAAAGCGCATGCTGTCGGGGTAGGGGAAAATATCTTCTACCACGCCATTGCGGATATTTTGCTGCTTCTGCCGCCAATAAGCGGCATCAAGCAGTTCAGGATGTTTGCTAAACAGCAGCTCGCGGATCTGCGGCTGCGGTGTAACAAAGGTGGCCATTTGCTCGGGGAATACATCACCCGGTGCGGCGCATACTGTGCCTTCAGCAAACAGGGCGTCTTCGTAGTTATCGGTTTTAGGAAAGCTTCTGAAATTAACATCCAGCATATATTGCACTTCGTCGTAGTCGTAAAACACCACGCGTTTGTGCCGTGTTACGCCAAAGTTTTTCAGCAGCATGTCGCCCGGGAAAATATTGGCGGCCAGCATCTGCTTAATCGCCTGGCCGTAGTCGTCCATAATATGCGCTTTTTCCTCCAACGAGGCGGTTTCCAGGTAGATATTCAGCGGGATCATCCGCCGTTCAATATACAGGTGTTTAATCACCACCAGCTCATCTTCAAAGCTAAGTGAGTCGCCGATAACCTGCTGTAATTCTTCGAGTAATTCAGCCGAAAAGCGCTTTTTCGGCAAGGCGACATAAGAGTATTCCAGCGTATCGGCCATGCGGCCAACGCGGTCATGTTTTTTTACCAGCAGGTAGCGCGCTTTTACCGTGTCGCGGCCAAATTCTTTGCTGGGGGCAAACTTGTCGCGGATCACTTTAAACACATAAGGAAACGATGGCAGGGTAAACACCATCATCACCATGCCGCGAATACCCGGCGCGGCAACAAACTGATCATTGCTGTTGTCCAGGTGACTTAACAGCTCGCGGTAAAATTCGGTTTTGCCCTGTTTGTGTAAGCCAATACTGGCATACAGCTCAGCCAGGGTTTTATGCGGCAGCAGCTCGCGTAAGAAATGCACCAATGCCGATGGCACCTGGGTAGCCACCATAAAATAAGCGCGTGAAAAGCCGAAAATAATCGTCATCTGCTTGGCATCTGTTACCAGGGTATCGATATATAAACCGGCCCCTTCGCGGTGCAATAGCGGAATAATAAACGGCTGCTGGCCATCCGGCGTGACTGCGCGGCCAACTATATAAGCGGCTTTATTGCGGTAAAACACTGCTCTTAAGATATCAAAGCGAATTTGGTACACCGGATGACGGCCATGGCTGGACTGCGCCATAAAGCTTTTTACAATCAGGCGGATATCACGGTCCAGATTAATAAAGGGCGTAATAAAACCAAAGCCGGAGACAATATTGCGGATAGTTTGCTTTAAGCCATCCTGGGCCGGAAAGTAGCTGTCGTATACCGACGCCACCGGTGCCGGTAAGTGCTGCTTGCTTAGCGTCGACTCAACAAAAATATTCTTATTATGAAAATACTTACGCTCAAATAATTGGCAAAACACCGAGTTATAAAAGGTTTCTGCCAGCTCTGCCTGAGGATGAAACGCCAGAAATTCCATATAGTGCTGCTTTACCTGCTGCCACAGTGTTTCGTTTAAGCACTGTGCCGGTAACTCAGTGGCCAGATGGGCAATGGCTTCGGTAACGCGCTGATCATAAAACGAAATGCGGTCTGAGCTGTCCTGCTGAAAAGCGCGCCAGTCGGCCAGCTCAAAACGCTGTTTGGCTTTGGCGGTAATGGCCTGAAATAAGCTGAAGTGGCGGCGAAAGCCTTTTAAGATTATTTCAGCAATTTGTTTCGCCTGACTCATATCGCGGCCTGCGGTTAAGGTTCTGGTTGTTGCCTGATTAGCGTACTCTAATCAGGAAACCATTGAATTACCAGTAAGCATGCCGGTAACGCTGTTACCGACATGCTATACACGGCTTATTCCGACTGGCTCAGGCTTGCGCCTGCGGCGGCTTGGGGCTGTACGCTGTCGCCGTAGTCGAATACTACCGCCAGCACTAAGACGACCGAAGCCGCCAGCATTAGCTTTAACAGCAGTGGCGCACAAAAGCGAAACCAATGGCCGTAAGGAATACCGGCAATACCGATAATGCCCATTAATACCGCATTGGTGGGGATAATCATATTGGAGAAGCCATCACCAAACTGATACGCCAGTACCGCAACCTGGCGCGGGATCTCCAGCAAGTCGCTCAGCGGCACCATTAACGGCATAGTGACATAGGCCTGGCCGCTGCCGGAGGGAATAAAGAAATTCAGCAGGGTTTGAATAACCAGCATACCCACAGCCGCCGCTTCAGCACCAACATAAGACAACGGCAGCGACATACCATGCACCAGCGAGTGCAAAATCTGGCCATCTTCCATAATCAGTGAAATGCCGCGCGCCACGCCAATCAGCATCGCTGTGGTAGTCAGCTCCATGGCGCCGTCAATAAACTTTTGCGCCGCAGTGTCGGCAGAAATACGGCCAACCACTGCAGTAAACAGGCCCCATGCAACAAAGCAGGCACTTAGTTCATACAGGTACCAGCCATGCACCCGGATACCATAGGCTACCACGGCGATGGTGCCGATAAAGCTGGCTAAAATCAGTTTATGGTTTAGCGCCAACTGCGGGTAAGTGCTGGTTTTTTTATCACCCAGCGGGCAGGGTAGATCGGCTACCATTGAGTTAGCCGGATTGGCCAGCACCTTTTTGGCGTAGCTCCAGACATGGTGAAAACCAATCAGTACAAAGGGAATAAAAATCGCCAGTCGCAGTTCCATGCCGGACAGTACCGGCACTTCAGCAATTTGCTGGGCAATAATCACCGTAAAAGGGTTAATAGCCGATACGCCATAACCAATGCCGTAACCGGCGACTGTCATGCCCACAGCTGTCATCGCATCCAGCCGCATGGCTTTACACAGCGCAACTAAAATCAGCACAAAGGGAATATATTCACCGGCGGTGCCGATAGCGCTGGACGCCATGGCAAAACAGAACACCACCATAAAGATCAGCATATGTGGCTTTTCGCCAAACCGCGTCAGCAGGCGGCCGATCAGCGCATCCACAGTACCGGTGGCGCGGGCGATAGACAGCACACCACCGAGAATCATCACAAAGAAAATCACATCCTGGGCACTGGCAAAGGCGCGTGGTATGGCCGTTAGCAGCTGCCACGGGCTTAAGTATTGGCGCTGTTCTACCAAAGCAAAGGTGCCGGGCACCACTGCAGAGCGGCCGTTGGCCAGGGTTTGGGTTTCAAAAAAGCCTTGCGGTACTATCCAGGTGGCGATCATCGCCAGTACCATCATGCCAAACAACAAAGTAAGGGTGTGTGGCACTTTAAATCTTGCCATGGTTTATGCTCCCTGTAAGTCTCACTTAGTCTGAAAACGACGCGTTTTGCGCGATATTATTCTGTTTAAAAACCGGGGGAGTCTACCCTAACAGGGGCGGCATCACAAACCCGGCGCTGGCCTGAGTATGCTAAGTACATCAGCGGCGGCCCGGCTTAAACCAGATTGGGTTGGCAGATAAAAAAAGCCGGGCAGTACCCGGCTTTTATGCTTTGGCTGATGGCGGACAACTTATTCGTCGTCTTCCACCATCGTCATCAGTGAGGTATTACCGCCAGATGCTGTGGTATCAATACTGATGGTTTTCTCGGTGACCAGCCGTTTGATCAGGGTGTCGTAATATTCGGCGCTGATCACCGGCAAAATAGCGCCGTCGCGCTGCGCCAACTGTTGGCTGAAGTAGCCTAAGCGTGACGAGCGGGCGGCTACCACTGCACCGGCCAGATGCGGATGGGCCAAAATAGCCTGCAGCTGATCCGGTTTAGCCACCTGAAATACCCCTGCGGCAACGCCGGTAGAGATAAACTTATCTTTAAACGCCATCGCCTCGGCATAGAACAACTCCGATGCGACGGTGATCACGGTATTACCGGCCGCCAGCGCGGTAATAATCGAAATGGCCCAGAAGTTAAACGAGGTACTCTTATCGGCGTAGCACACCACACAACCGCGCGGCTCGATATGCAGCGTATTAGACTCGCCGGTAGGGCCAGGCAGCGTAGTGCATTTGCGCATATGTTTTTCCAGCCGGTTTAACTGAGCGCGGGCATCGGCCAGCGTCAGGGCTAAGTCATCAGCTAACTCGTCGATAATATCGACAGTGGCAATTTTTGCCAGCAACTGCCGCACCGCCGATACACGGTCATTCAGTGGCGTGGCGCGCCAGCTTTTTTCATCGCGCACTGAGTTGGCCATCAGCTGTTGTACCTGCGCATCGGCATCCGGGTTATGGTGCAGGTTCAGCTGATCCGGGCTTAAATTGGTCATTTGCACATTGTCCGGCGAGGCTTTTTCTTTTACCAGCCGCAGCAAATAGTTCGGCCCGCCGGCTTTAGGCCCGGTACCGGATAAGCCACGGCCACCAAACGGCTGAGCCCCGACAATAGCGCCTATCATATTGCGATTTATATAGACATTACCGGCGCGCGACATTTTAGCCAGGTAGTTGCAGCGATCTTCAATCCGCGAGTGGATCCCCATGGTCAGGCCGTAACCGGTGGCGTTAATCTGGTCGATAACCTGATCCAGCTTACTGGCTTTAAAACGGATAACATGCACGCAGGGGCCAAATACTTCGCGTTTTAACAGTGACAAATCGCTGATTTCGTATAAGCGGGGGGCAAAGAAATAAGCGCCGTTTGCAGCGTTATCCGGAATATCACTCTGATAATGCAAGGTCGCTTTATCTTTGAGGTACTCAACATGTTGCTGCAGGTTTTTCAGTGCTTTTTCATCAATTACCGGGCCGATATCGGTGCTAAGCCATGCCGGGTCGCCGACATGCAGCTGCTGCAATGCGCCTTTGAGCATGGCAATAATGCCATCGGCAACATCATCCTGAATAAACAATACCCTAAGCGCCGAGCAGCGCTGGCCGGCACTTTGAAAGCCGGAGCTGATAACATCATCTACCACTTGCTCCGGTAGGGCGGTGGAGTCGACAATCATGCAGTTTTGGCCGCCGGTTTCGGCAATCAGCGGTACCTGCAGGTCGTTACGCTGCGCCAGCGTACGCGAGATCAGGCTGCCGGTTTCGGTTGAGCCGGTAAACATCACTGCCTGAATGCGCGCATCCGGCACTATGGTTTTACCCACTTCGCTGCCACGGGCAATCACCGCCTGTACTACGTGCTCCGGTAAGCCAACGCTGTGCATCAGTTCAATGGCGCGTAGCGCAATCAGGCTGGTTTGCTCGGCCGGTTTAGCAATAACGGTATTGCCGGTCACTATAGCCGCGGCGACCTGGCCTAAGAATATTGCCAGCGGGAAATTCCACGGGCTGATACACAGCACCACGCCGCGTGGCTCAAAGCGCTGGTCTTTTGCCAGCTCTTCGGCCCTTGCGGCGTAATAGCGGCAAAAGTCGACCGCTTCGCGCACTTCGTCTATGCCGTCTTGTGCGACCTTACCGGCCTCTTTAATACAAATGGCCACCAGCTCATCGTGATGTCGCTCGATAATATCGGCTACGCGGCGCAATAAATTGGCGCGATCCGCAACCGGAGTTTGCGACCAGTTGCCAAAGGCGTTATCGGCATTGGTCAGCAGTTGTTGCATCTGCTCGCTGTTGTGCAAAGTTACATGGCCGATAATTTCCTGCAAATTGGCCGGGTTTTTTACCGCTATGGCACCATCCGGCACCTGGTCCGGCTGTAGCAAGTGCCGGGCAAACCAAGTATCCAGGTTAGCTTTAAACGGCGTCAGGCTGTTAACGTCGGTTAAATCCAGGCCTTTGGAATTGGCGCGCTCGCTGCCGTATAAATCCAGCGGCATTTTAATTTGCGTATTGTATTTATTACGCAGGCTTTGCAGGGTTTCTACCGGGTCGGGCAGTAAGGCTTCTACCGGCTGGCTGGTATCAACAATGGCATTAACAAATGAGGAGTTAGCGCCGTTCTCCAGCAAGCGCCGCACTAAATACGCCAGCAGGTTCTCGTGCTCGCCCACCGGGGCATAGACACGGCACTGGATTTTTTCGCTACTGACAATCTGGTCAAATAACGACTCGCCCATGCCGTGCAGGCGCTGAAATTCAAAGCCGCTGTTATTACCTTTAGCCACTTCTAAAATAGTGGCGGCGGTGTAGGCGTTGTGGGTGGCAAACTGCGGGTACAACACATCGCGCGCTTCCAGCAGCTTAATGGCACAGGCTTTGTACGACACATCGGTAGAGGCTTTACGGGTAAATACCGGGTAATGATCCAGGCCCTTTTGCTGGGTGGTTTTAATTTCGGTGTCCCAGTAAGCGCCTTTAACCAGCCGTACCATCAGCTTGCGGTTAACCTTACGGGCCAACTGTGTCAGCCATTCAATGACAAAAATAGCGCGCTTTTGGTACGCCTGTACCGCCAGGCCAAAACCGGCCCAATCGCCCAGCTCGTCATCGCTGAAGATGGCTTCGATAATATCCAGTGAAATATCTAAGCGATCGGCTTCTTCGGCATCTACGGTAAAGCCGATATCATAGCTTTTGGCTACCAGTACCAGGGCTTTGAGCTTGGGCAGCAACTCGCTCATTACCCGCTCGCGGTGGCTGAATTCGTAGCGCGGATGAATGGCGGAGAGTTTAACCGAAATACCGGGGCTTTTTACCGGCCCCTTGCCGTTAGCTGCTTTGCCAATGGCATGAATAGCGCTTAAGTAGCTTTGGTAGTAACGTTCGGCGTCAGCCATAGTGCGGGCACCTTCGCCCAGCATATCGTAGGAATAGACATAGCCTTTTTTCTCGGTATCAAAGGCGCGCTCTATTGCATCATCAATGTTGGTGCCCATCACAAACTGTTTGCCCATAATTTTCATGGCAAAGTTAACTGACTTGCGGATCACCGGTTCGCCTAAACGGCCAAGGGTTTTTTTCAGCACACCAAACTGCTGCGCCTTGGTTTTGTCGTTGTAGTTCACCATCTTGCCGGTAACTAACAAGCCCCAGGACGAGGCATTAACAAACAGCGAGTCGCTGCTGCCCAAATGTGAGCTCCAGTCGCCTTTGGCCAACTTGTCGCGGATCAGGGCTTCCTGGGTGCTTTTGTCCGGCACCCTCAGCAGGGCTTCGGCCAGGCACATCAGCACTACGCCTTCTTCACTGGACAAGGAAAACTCATTTAACAGTGCATCAATGCCACCCTGGCCGTCCTGATCTTTACGAATGGTATGCACAATTTGCCGCGCCCGCTCCCAGGCCCGGCTGCGGGCTTTTACGCCGACTTCTGCCAGCGGTAACAAATGGTCAATGGCGGCATTTTCGTCAATACGGTAGTAATTACGGATCTTTTGTCGCAGTGGGCAGTGGGTGGTTAAATCAGCATCAAATAACATAAATCAGCCTTTAGCTTGGGCGCTGTGCTGTGGCAACAACAACGCTGGGTTAGCATTAATCTACTCTGCGCATACTAAAGAAAATGCGGCAAAATAGGGCAGTTATTTTGGCGGAAAAACCATAATTTACAGGGCTAATTTTTGTTTTGGCAGCATAAAATGCTGCCCATGTGCAATGTTGTCGGTTTTTATTACCGGCTTTTGCCGTTAAAGCCGAAGCCGGCTATCTTTGCCGCCGGTTTAGTTTTTCAGCCGCAGTACCAGGGTGTCGGCCAGTTTATCCTGAATCGCCTGGCGGTTCGGGTCCCAGTAAATCTGCAAAAAGCCCAATAAGCCGGTAGCAAAACCGGCGCTGTAACCGCCCTGGCGGCCAAAAGCGCCCCACAGCGACAGCGGCGTGTTATCCAGCTGGACTACACGGATACCGCAAAGCTTTTTGCCGATGGTTTGGCCATTGTTCCAGGCAATAAATAAGGTGAAATAGCCTATGGCCCAGCCAAAGCCAATGCCCAAATCGGCCAGAATACCCTTTATCCATTTCAAGATACTGTGATCTGATTGTTGTAAACGCTGCCACCAGGACAGCTGTGCTGTGCTTTCCTCACCAGCATCTGCCGTTGGTGCAGTCTCCTTAGCCGCCGTTTTCAGTTTAGTTAATGCTTGCTGTAGCAGCGCAGATCTTTCCTGCCGGGTAATATCACTGGCCTCCAGCAGGCCACGCAGTGCTTTTTTCTGCTCAGCTACGGTTAAATTGGCTTTTTGCAGTTGTGGTATAACAATGTCCAACTGCTGCTGCACGCAAGCACTGTCGCAATGGCTTTGAGCCAGTTGCAGTGCGCTGTTGACAACAGCGCCGGTAGCGCTGAATTGCTGCACACGTTGCTCAGATTGCAGCGAGGGCAGCCAGCTGTTAGTGACAAACAGCAGCAATGCTGCGCTTAACAGCAATGCCATTTGGCCGGTTTTCGCCGCGCGCCAGCGCGACCAGGCAATATAGCCCAGCATCGGTAGTACAAATATCAGGCTGCCGGAGGTAAGCGCGGCAATAAAAAAGCCGTCTATCAGCATGGCTACACCACGCCGCGCCGGTTTAGCCAGTGGCTGACCAATCAGCTCCGGCGCTACGGCAAATACATGGGGTGTTACCACGGAGCGCACCTGCTGCTCTGATAACTGCTGGCCGCTGTTATCGACAAAGGTATCCGGGGCTATTTCTGTAATGCCGGCATTATCGTCGGGTTGCGCTGTGCTCATGGGGTTTTCTCTAACCGGTTGAATGGTATTACTTTAAACAGCACCGATGGTGAATGCAATCGCAGTATTTAGTATTCAGGCGGTATAATGCCGGCCCTTACCGGGAATGAGGAGGAGATTTTGTGAACAAACAGGTACTGGTCGTCAGTGATATTTTTGGCCGCTGTGCCGGGCTTAACCGGTTGGCGCAGGATCTGGCTGCGGCTTGTGCTGTGCAGCTACAGCTTATTGCTCCTTATCAGGGCGTGGCGCAACACTTTGCCGATGAGCAACAGGCTTATGCTGCTTACAGCTCTCAGTGCGGCCCCGATGTCTATGCCGCGCAGGTTGTGCAGGCACTGCAAACAGCACCGCAACCGTTTGCGCTGGCAATTGGTTTTAGCGCCGGCGCCAGCGCACTGTGGCGCGCTTTGGCCGATACCACAGTAAACCGGGTAAAACAGGCGCTATTGTTTTACCCGGGGCAGATTTATCAGCATATTGCGCTTAACCCTCAGGTGCCAACGCAGGTAATCTTTGGCGATAGCGAACCGCATTTTGCTGTAGCCGATATTTGCTGCCAACTGCAGCAAAAACCGGGGCTAAGCGCCGTGGTAACACCGTTTGCGCATGGTTTTATGAATGAGGCATCCAAAGCCTTTAACGAGGCCGCGTATCAGCAGTATCTGGCTGTTTTAACCCGGTTGCTTGTTGGCCTTGCTGAGTTACCAGCCTGACTAAACGAAACATTAGGTATGAGGGGAAAATCTATTAAACCGAAGAAAAAGAAAACGGCCGGCTTTTACTGGTTACTCACCTTGTTTATTGCCGTTGCATGGGCAGGCTGCGCCCTTATTTTTGTTGATCTTTGCCTCAGTTTTGGCGGTGGCAACAATAGTGGTTGTGTAAGCCGCTTTGACTATCCGGATGTTATTACCGGCATTGCTATTGCCGGCGTGGTGCTACTTATTCCTGTCTTTTGTATTACAGGGCTGGTGGCATTAGTCACAACGTTTTTTGGCTTCCGGCGCAAAGTATAGTGGCGGCCGGCATATAGTAGGTGGCATATAGTAGAGCCCGGCAAAAGCCAGCAAAGTAACCAGCCTTTAGCGGCGGGGTTATGCTGTTACAGGCACGGCTTCCAGCAAGGCTATAATAGTGCCGTTGTTGTTTAGTTTAGCTAAATCAAGCAGGTAGCCTTTTTCCAGCGCTTGCATGCTTTGGTTGCCCAGTAGTTCTTTTACTAACTGTGTTTCACCGCGGACTATGGCGGTTTTTAGCGCCGCATAGTGCATAAAACTGCGTGAATCTTGCTCAGGTTGCTCAGATGTCATAAGTTGCACTCCATTTAACTTAAAGCCGCCCGTTTTTATTGCTTTAAAACGGGCGCTATTAACTATCTCAACTGCTCAGCTTAACTACCTTCAAACGAGGTAATATCTAAGGTAACGTCGCAAGTTAATAATTTGGATATCGGGCAGGTTAATTTTGCCTCTACCGCCGCTTTCTCAAAATCTGCACCACTCATGCCGGGCACTTTGGCATCTAACTTTATCTCAGACTTGCTGATAACGAAGCCTTCACCTTCTTTTACCAGGGTGATTTCTACCTTAGACGCTAAGCTGCCTTTGCTAAAGCCCAGCTTGGCCAGGCCAAAAGACAGCGCCATAGTAAAACACGACGCATGCGCCGCCGCGATTTGCTCTTCCGGGTTGGTACCGGGCTGGTTGTCAAACCGGGTATTAAAACCGTAAGGCTGGTCTTTTAACGCGCCCGATTGCGTAGAAACCTGGCCTTTGCCGTCCTTGCCAAGACCTTCATATTTTGCAGTAGCCCAATTGATAATAGCCATGTGGTTCTCCTTCGTTGAAAAGCTGTGTTGTCGACAACGCGAATGTTATCCGTGCGGTTAAGCTATCTGTTCCGCCTTATACCTTCTATACCGACGCAAGAGTCGTTCCACACCGGCAAGAGCGCGCCGGCAGGGTGCCTTAACCCATTTAACCTTAGTCCGGTCCGGTAAGGTATTCACGCCATGGGCTAAGAATTGTAAAAATTGCAGGGTATAGCGTGCCAGGCAGCAGGCTAAGAAACACGCTGTGTTTGTCACCAACACAGAACAGCATGTTCCCATAAGCATTTGAAAATAAGCAGGAACAAGCGTAATGTTGTAAACATTGAATTTACAAAGACAGGTTGTGAGCGTAATAACTTGCGGAGGGGCTTTTGGCCAGCAAGCTGTATTTAATACCGGGCACCATGTGCAACGAAAAGTTATGGGCGCTGGTACTGCCTTACTTGCATAGCTCAATTGAGCTGGTTTATCTGCAGATACCGCGGCAAAAGAGCTTCGACCAACTGGCTGAACACTTTAATAAGTTATTTGCTGGCGATAGCGTAAATCTGGTTGGCTTTTCGCTTGGTGGCTATATCGCAACCTATTTCTCGTTGCGGTACCCGCAGCGCGTAAACAAGTTATTTGTTATATCCAACAGCCCTACCAGCCTGAGTGCTGCAGAGCTGGATCAGCGGGCAGACAGTCTGCAACTGGTTCAGCAATATGGCTATAAAGGTATTAGCCGGCACAGAGCGAAAACCTTGCTGGATGCCGGCAGCCAAACGGAGCGCCTTACCGATCTTATCTTAGATATGGACAGCGACTTAGGAGGGGCCGAATTTATCAGCCAGTATCAGTACACGTCAAACCGGATAGATTTGTCTGCCAGAGTAAACGAGCTGCCGCTGCATAGTTGTTTTTACTACAGCACTGATGACAGCTTAGTCAATGCCACGCGGCTTAACGAGATGAGTAAAGCCAACCCTGAGCTGTCGGTTATCAGCACCCCGGGTTGCGGCCATATGCTGCCGCTGGAAAAACCGCGCGAGTTAGCAGAATATTTGAATGGTTGGGCACAGTTATAAACAGGGACGAAGGCATGTTAACCCCGGGCCCCGAACGACAGGGCTGATGATATTTCAGTAAGGCACAGACCAGCGTTAACCGGCCTCAGGCGATAAGGCTATAAATTGCTACTACGATGGCAATAACCGAAATAAAACTGCTGCCCAGCACCAGAGTTTTATAGGTAGCAACCTGACGCTGCGCTGCTAATGTTGCTTCTTCGGCAGAGCTGATAACCTTTTGCAACTGCTCGGCAATAATATGCAGTGACTGCGCGTTCTTGGTTGCCGCATCCTGCAACTCTTTAATTTGCTGCGCCACCACCGGGTCTGACTTGGCAACTTCAGATTTAGAGGTAAAAGCCGGAATAGCGCTGGTGGCTATCGCGGTAAGGTAAGGGGCCAGAGCTTTGATAAGGGGAATAATTTGTACTGCCATAAGTTCTCCGGTTAAACGTAAACGGCTAAGATGCAGCCTGGTTAAACGCTAAATACTGCTCTGTAGCCAAAATAGCCGCTATTGTTTGTTTCAGCAATCCTTTAACCTATGCCGTTGTTGCCAGGCGCAGCTTGTATGCAAAAATAACCGCAGGAATTACCACACTATGCGCGATGCGTTAAGACAGAAAGTTATTGAGATATGCGACAAGAAAATACTCGCTAAAGGCGAGACAGTTGGCGTGTCGTTTTACGCCTTTTTTGCCAACAAAAATGACGACCCGGCGCTGCTGATGGAAGCGGCCACTTGGTGGATCCAAACCCACCGGTTAGACCATTTTGAGAAAGCATTGAAAATAAAGCAGATGGTTATGGCAGGGCTTTAGCCGCCACCAGCATAACAATATCAGGTCAGAATATTGCCTTTCTTCTACACTTGTTGTTCTGCCTGGTAATTACTGCGGTTTTGCATCTGGAGTCTTGCTTGAAAACTACACTAACCAGTTTGCGGTGGTTGTTTATGCTAACGCTGATGCCGTTGGCAATCTTGCTTGCTAAGCCGCTTGCCGCTGAGGCCATTGCAGAGGCACAAACAACAGCACAAGTGCCGTTGCGCATCCTGACGGAACCGGCCGGCCGCGGGCGGTTAAAAGACAAGCATGGCAATATTTACGGTATGTCTACGCAGCTGGTTAAGGCGATCCAGCAGCAAGTTGGTGATACCACCAGCATTGAGGTGTTTCCCTGGGCGCGCGCTTATGCTATTGCCGTAAGCAGTGCCAATGTAGCGGTGTATGACACCATCAGAACCGCAGACAGAGAAAATAAATTCAAATGGGTGGGGCCTATTAAAATCTATGCGGTAAACCTGTACGCCAAACGCGACGTTGTCGCCGGCAATGCCAGCCTGGCAGATCTGCTGCAAAATCATGTTGTTTGTGAAACCCGCAATACCAGTATCGTGAATGAGCTGCTGTCATTGGGCTTTGTGATAGACAAAAACCTGATCCTAAGCCTGCAGTCCGGCGATTGTTACAACATGCTCAAACTCGGCCGTGCCGATTTAATTGCCATGCACGGCGATGTTACCCCTAAGCGCATGGCACAGCTTTTGGACGCCGGGTTGGATTTACAAGCGGTGTATCCTTTGCAAAACATTGAAATGTATATCGCCTTTTCAAAGCAGGTAGAGGATGCGGTAATACTTAAGTGGCAGTGCGCGTTAAACAAACTGGTACTGGAAGGCCGGTTCCGCCAGTTATATGAAGATGAATACCCGCAGGGCATGATTGAAGAAGTTGAATCCAGGGCAGCCAAATCACAGCAACAACTGCTCTGCCATTAGCTATCACAAAACCGTCAATACTCTGCATGGTGGTAATAGTTACCAACTGTGAATAACACCGCAGCTTGGCGCTGTCACGGCAGAAATACCTTGTAACAATAAGGCAGTAGGCAAAAACGGTTTTTCCGCGCAGCATCATGTCAGCCGCCGCCGGGGCGGTACCCAATTACTCCGGTTACAAGGATACGTGAAAGATGAGCTCAGCTACTGCTGTGGTGTCGCAGCGCTATGTGCGTTTTGCCGGCTGCTGTTATTTATTGATAATCGGTTTAGGTCTGTTTTCTGAAACCCTGGTACGAGGCAGCCTGGTTGCCGCGGGCGATGCCGCCACTACCGCCGCACAAATTGGTGCGGCACAGACGTTCTGGCGCAGCGGCATCGTAGCCGATCTGTGTATGCAGCTGTTAGACATCCCGATCATTGTGCTGTTTTATCTGTTATTTAAGCGGGTAAATGCCGCGCTTAACCTCACTGCCACCGGTTTTAACCTGATCCAAACCGCCGTACTGGTCGCCAATAAGCTTACGTTAATAGTGCCGCTGTTGCTGGCTGGCAGTGGCGTGTATTTAACCGCGTTTTCTGCAGAGCAGCGCGACGCCTCAGCTTATCTGGCGATACAGCTGCACGGCTACGGTTTCGCCATTGGCTTACTGTTTTTTGCGCTGGCCTGTATTATCCGCGGCTATCTGATTATTAAATCGCAGCTATTCCCGAAAATACTCGGCCTGATGTTGGGCCTGGCCGGTGTCTGTTATCTGCTGAATACCCTGGCACTGCTACTTGCACCTGATTTTGCCGCTAAGTTATTCCCATGGATCATGCTGCCGGTGTTAGTCGGGGAGTTATCACTTGGCCTGTGGATGATAGTAAAAGGCGCAAACGTTAAAGGGCTGGCACAATGAGCGCCTACCGGGTTTCACTGTGGTTGCCGCTGGTAGCCTTACTGTTGGCAGCTATGCATCTGACGATTGAATATTTGTCAGCCGGGGTACAAAGCCATCATTTACTAAATGACGCCACGCTGCCGGCCATTTCAAACTGGTTTGAACTTATCACTTTACCGCTACTGGGCTTAGCGCTGGCAACCTATGCGCAGCGCCAACCGGCACATATATCGCGCTTGGCAACAGTGCCTGTCAGCTTATTGCCGGGGCTTATCGGCGCTACCTGCTACGGTGCAGTGTTTGCCGCCAGTTTTGCGCTGGGCCAGATGACACTAACCACGCTGCTGTTTTTCGGCTTACTGCCCTGTGCCGTGTTGTTTCCGCTTTACCGGCTGCACTATATCAGTGGCTTTGTTGTGGCGATGACGTTTACCTTCGGTGGCATACTGCCGCTGATGATAGCCGCCGCGTTAGCACTGCTGTCCTGGCTTAGCCGTTTTGTCATTGCAACTGTGGTAGCAGGCTGGCGTAAATACCGCACCGGGTCGGCAAAACCCGTATAAGCGGTTTAAATTCTTTGCGCTGTTTAAGTTTAAGGTAAAAGTGCCAGCTGTTTTGAGGTTGGCTAATTTGCGGCTGGCTAATTTGATAGTGCGACTGAAGGTGTTGCAGTAGCAAGCCAGGCAGCAAGCTGGCTGGCGGGTAGAATACTATTGTGGCTGCCGCTATAACTTTTCAGTGTGGCAATGCCGGGCGCAAATGCCCGGTACAGCGCCTCGCTATGGGCACGGCCGATAATTTCATCTTGTTCCGCCAGTAAGAGTAGCGTGGGGCTGTTAATGCCCGGCGCATAGGCCACAGAGTTGTAGGTGTCTTTTAGCAACCACTTAACCGGAAATAGCGGAAACTGCCGCCGCGCCAGGGCGCTAAGGCTGTCAAACGGGGTAATTAACACCAGCTGCGTTACCTTACGCTGCGCCGCCAGTTGCACGGCAACACCGGAACCCAGGCTGCGGCCCAGTACGGTAATGTCACTATGTTTAGTCTGCAGCTGGTCAAACAGCGCCAGCGCATCCGCTACCAGTGACTGCTCTGAGGGCTTGCCGGAACTACCGCCGTAACCGCGATAGTGCATAAGATAAATAGCATGGTGGGGAAAAGCCGCGGCAAATTCCGGCAAAGACACACTGACATCCTCGGCATTGCCGCCAAAATACAGCAGCGCCTGGCTGGTTTCGCGCGCTTTGCGGCTTACCAGCACAGTGGCATCGGCTTGCTGCAAAATCAGCGGCTCGGTTGGCGGCAACTGTGCCGGCACGGGGAAATAAATTAACTGCCGCTGCAGCAGATACAACAATAAGCACAGCAGGCAATAGCCCGCCAGCACATAGCCTGTCAGAGTAAACAGCATACGCATGCTAAATCCGGCACCAGGTTAAAGGTTGTAAAGCAGCTTAGCGGATAGCGGGGGTAAAGCAAACGGCCGTCAACAGTGCCACTGCTATAAACACACCCGATGCGAATGGGCTTATCAACCTGGCGTCAAAGGCGTTTAAAAAGGGTTATCAGCAGCAGCTAACTATACCGCAAAGGTTAATAGACTGAGTTGCGGGTTGCGCAACTTGCGTCTAGAATGATGGCATCGCTGTGTAATGATCAACAGGGAGGTGTTTATTGCAGGTAGTTATTAAGCCAGGAAAAGAAGCCAGCACAACCGCAGCAATTGGCAGCCTGCCATCACTTGCCAGGGAGGAAGTAACTGACGTGATTGATATTCTGGTCAATGCGATGTCACTGCAGGAAGCCAAGGAAATCTTATTAGACGACATGGTGATAGAGGGCAACAGTTTCAGTGTGTCGATAAAGGAAAATTTTCAGTTTGTGGTAGCGGGATTGTTGGGTGAAAGCGAGGGGGAGGACATGCTGATGATAGAGGTTATTCGCTATGACTAAGTTATGTCTGCATAAGGTTAGCCGTGTAATTTCAACGCGCGTTTCAACGTTAAGGTAATAGATGAAATGACAAACAATACTGAATTGCTAAGCAGTGAAAACCTGCGTGAGATGGGGGTGATTGGCCCGCCAAAAGCGGCCGGCGCACATTTTAAACGCTACCTGCAGCGTAAAAACCTGACTGCAGCCGACGCTGCCCGTGATCTTAATGTAGCCAAATCGACCATTACCCGTTTTATCAACGGCGAAAGTGAGTTAAGCATTGACCTGGCAACCAAGATAAAGCGGGTTTATAACGTGCCGGTAGAGGTGTTTTTTAAAATTGACGCCCAGTACAAAGCCTATGTTGTTGCGCAGAATATTGCCAAATCAGTGGCGTAAGCTTTTGTAGTTAGGGTTTCTTTTGCTGCTGTTATCTGCCACAATTTTAACCCGCTCATGCGGCATATATTCTGCCGGCTCGTCTGGGAAGGCTTCAGCATCGGTTTGGGTTAGATTTTCCGGTCTGCCAGACAATATACCCAACTGATAAAGTTCAGGCGCATTCTCCATTTTTTTGAAGTCTTCGCGAATTTTTTCACGCAGCCATAGCTCAAATTCCGGCGTGCCCGGCTTTGGTCTGTCGTTAAATATCGCCATATTTCGCTTTTAAGGCTTCTTTTTGTTGTCGTTATCTACCACAATTCGCACCCGCTCATGCGGCATATATTCTTCCGGCTCGTCTGGGAAGGCTTCAGCATCGGTATTTGTCATGCTTTCAAAGCTACCTGACAATACGCCGAATTCGTCTTCTAACTCGGGTACATTTTCCAGCTCTTTAACGCGTTTGGCTATCCGCTTACCCAGCCATTCGTCAAACTCGGGAGTGCCTGGTTCAGGCCTGTCAGTTCGTTTGTTCATAGTAAATCCTTCACACAGTAATCACTTTTACCGCCAACATAGGTGAAGCCCATAGCTTCATAATGCGAACGTACTTTGCTGTTTATTGGGTTCATTATTCTGATCTGTTCAGCACCAATAATGTCGGCATAAGTTTCAGCGACTAAAACTGTTAATTGTACCGTCTGGCCTGTTAGTGGTGTTTTCTCGGGAGAAGATTCAATCATATCTAAACGCAATTTGCCGGCACCCCAGGTTGGCCGACCTAGTGACACACTGCACAGCTTACTATGAAACCAGATGGCGAGCTCAAACCGCTTAGGATAAATGGCGGCGTAGCGGCTGGCCCAATGCTGCCACGACCACATTACCCGGCGGTCAGGATGCGCCTCCCAACGGGATAACTGCGCCATCGTTCTACCGGTAATATCGTCAAGCTTTACTGCTTCCTGCAAATTTAACGGCAATTTTAATATTGCTTGCGTGCGGCTATGTTCTCTTAACTGGGCATATGTGCGATCTGCCAACTGGTGGCTTGCTTGTTTCATGCTTCATCCTTGTAAATTAAAGTTAAAAAATAGTAACTTTTTAAGGTGCATTGAGCAAGCAAGAAAATAGTTTTCTGGTTGGGGTGCTGTTGGCTAATCAGGTGAGATTACACGGAACAGAAAATTCTTTTCTTATTGAAGCAGGTTAACTAACGCCAGAACAAAAATTTAGCGCAAAAAATAACCAGGAAACGGCAATATCAGCATTAAATCAGAAGTTCGTTAGTTTTATTCGGTGCCCAAATAGCAGTATGGATTTTGTTATCATTGGTCGTGGTGCCATTCAAAGACTTAGCTGATTTAAATACTTGACGGCGTTCAGATTTAAGGTAAAAGTGATAAAAATTTGGGGGCCAATCTGGGCATTTAAAGATCTGGGTGACAAAAGGCAAGACCTGACCCTAAAGCTTCCAAAACAGTATTGTAGAACTCTGTGTTAATTAGCATGTTGATTCATGCGCGGTGAGTCTTAAAAATAGAAACGATAAGGATTGTTATGTGGCCGGACAAAGAATCAAATATAGACTTTCTGAACTTCAATGAGACAGCTGAATCAATAACTGATCTAATAACAGAGAAGCATCTTTTACCTATAAGCGTTGGGATTTTTGGTGATTGGGGTGCCGGTAAATCTTCAGTCCTTGAATTAACCAAGAAAGCATTAGAGAAAAAAGGTCAGCACCACATTCAAGTGCATTTTGATGCCTGGCTATATCAAGGCTATGACGACGCAAAAGCGGCATTATTGGAAACTATCGCTTCTACGTTAATAAAGGAAGCCGAAGGTAACAAGGGCCTTACAAAAAAAGCCAAGGAGTTCGCTGGACGTATTAATAAAATACGTATGTTGGGGTTACTGATGGATGGTGGCGCGGCATTGGCTGGAATCCCAACTATGGGAGCGATGCAAAAATTGGCGAGTTTCTTCAGTGGTGGTGACGATGGTGAGTTTGGTGCTGAAGATATTAAGGGTGGATTTGAAGGTGCGAAAGAGCTTGCGAAAGAGCAACAAGGATTAATAGGCCCTCAAAAAATTAAGTCCCCGCCAAAAGAGATCAAAGAGTTTCGTGAAGCCTACTCAAAATTGCTTGAGGAGTTTAATAAGCCTTTAGTTGTTTACGTAGACAATCTAGACCGTTGTTCACCTTTTAATGCTATTTCAACACTCGAAGCGATGAGACTATTCCTATTTTTACCAAATACGGCGTTTGTGATCGCTGCTGATGAGGACATGATTCGTTTAGCTGTATCGGAATACCACAAAGGTGCTACACAACGTCACCAGACAGATTATCTGGATAAACTAATCCAAATACCTGTACATGTGCCAAGGCCAGGGCTGCTGGAAATCAGAGCGTACTTAATGATGCTGATTGCTCAAGATCACGGAGTCGGTGAAGTTCAGCAGGAGGAGTTAAGGGGCTTACTCGAAAATTCGTTGAGAATGTCTTGGAAGCAATCTCAAATCTCGATTGATGAATTACTGGATGGCAAAGATATTAGTGATATCGCTGAATTAAGAAGTAAGTTTGTGGTTGCTGAACAACTAGCTCCTTTGCTTGCGGAATCTCCTAATATCAACGGAAATCCTCGAATTGTTAAGCGATTACTGAACCAAATCAGAATGCGCAAGAGAACCGCTCATCGAAGAGGTATGCAGCTAGACGAAAAAACAATTACGAAACTTGTTCTTTTCGAACGATGTTTGGGAACTCAAGCAACCAATAAGTTGTATGAGCTAATCGATAGAGAAAACGGCTTCCCTAAGGTGCTCGCTGATTTAGAAAACCCTGAAGTTGAATTCGAGAAAATAAACCTGCCTGAAGAATGGAAGTTGGACTTAGGTTTTATCGACAAATGGTCAAAGCTCCCTCCGAAGTTTTCTGGAGTAAACCTAACTCCTGCTGCATATCTGAGTCGTGAAAGTATCCCGATGGGAGTAGTGAATGCCGTTATGTCTGGAGCTGCTCAAAAGCTTGTTGGGATGCTTATGAAGCAGAAAGTTCGGGTTAGTAAAGTTAACAGTGACGCTATAGGTGTTACGCCAAAAGAAGAGTTTATGCCCGTTATGGATGCACTGATAGACAACTTCAAAGCTATTGGCGATTGGAGCGTAACACCTGATGGAGTTTATGGTGCACTTTTATTAGCCAAGCAAGATAAAAAATGCGCTGCAAATTTTTTAACTTATTTAAAAGGGTTACCAAAACAAAGGTGGCTCAGTCCAATAATGAAAGATTTAGAAGGAACTAAATAGATGGGGACATCGGCATCTTCAACGGGACCAAATGGTCAAAGCCCGCTAATACCGTCATGGGCACAAGGCAGCGACGCTGCGCAGGACGAAATTGCATCAGGCACAGATGGTAGCACTTCGGCGTCTGATGAGTCTGATGGTGAACAAGCGGGGAGCGGGGAGGGAAGTGGTAATAAGGTTGAAACTGATCAACAAGAAATAGACGGTCCTGGACAACCAGCTCCTCCTCCAAATAGGTTTGCCAGTGCAAGAAGAGCATTCGGGAAATATGCGCAGTCGGGAGGAAATACTTCAGACTTAAAACGCGCCCTCAAACATTACTCTAAAAAGGGATCCGGTGGCGGAAAGACTACGAGTCGTCGATTAGCTAGCGGTATCACTGCTGGCTCAAGCCTTTTAGGGATAATGCGAGGCGAAAGCGTCAGCGTTAATAACCAAGTTTTATCGCTTGCGGATCTTAAAGGTCTCTCAACAGACCAGGTAATCGATAAAATTGCGTCTCATCTTGCTCCAAATAATGCAGACTCAGATGCCGTTCGTATTGCATTAGACTATGCACTCGAAGAAGCGCTGCCAGCTACAAATTCATTTGATCCAAACAGTTTTACCGATGAAGTAATTCAAGAAGTGATAGGTTGCTATCTTACCGACTTAATTTTTCAAGACGTAGTAGAAGGGATGGGGAAAGCTTGGTTTTATGTTGAGCCTGCTAGCAAGCACCATCAAATGGAAGTGGAGTTGAGAGCATTGATAAAAGTTATTGCGCAGCAACAACTAGAAAAGGTTACACAAGGTAATCCTACTAATATAAACAGAGACAATATTGCCAAGGTTCAAGCTGACACGATCACGTTAACAGTAGATGAGTGGGAGAGTTTTGATGACTAATTTTTACTTTAATCATGATCCTGCAAATCTACCTAATTACTCAAAAAATTGTCATCCAGTGCAACTCTTTCATACGCATCAGCATGATCCTTACAAGCGTAGCATGGCTTCAAAACAGCTACTTCAAACGGTCAGAGATCTAGGAATTGCCCTAGACGCTGATGCCATTGACTTGATAACAATTGCTACTGCTGTTACTGCTGCTGATACGTTCGAACTAAGAGAAAAAGCAGAAAATGCTTGGTCAAGACAACTGCATTTGCATGTACCTGTGACTAATGAAAACATATGGAATTCTGTCGAACCTAAATTAAGTTCGCTTTTGAATTATCTAACAGGTGACCAGTGGGCGTTTACGTTTGAAAAAACGACGATGCCTATGCCGAAACCCAAGAACAGTAAACAAGCTAAAGACAAGGCGAAGTCCCTAAAAGGCCTTAATTCAGTCTGCCTTTTTTCAGGTGGACTAGATAGCGCTGTTGGCGCAATAGATATATTGAATGGCGAATCGGAACTGAAACCACTGCTAGTAAGTCACGCCTATCGGGGAGATGGATCCAAACAAGAGGAGATAAAGTCATTATTGTCCTCGCCGTTTGGCGAACTATCCTATTCAATTTCGCCACATATTATAAAGTGCTTAGAAGGTAAAACTGATATCAGCATGAGAGGGCGGAGTTTTAATTTCCTGAGCATGGCAGTGTTAGGTATTGTATCTCTCCGTAATGCCAACGGTGATAGCAGCATTGAGACCGTAATTGTTCCGGAAAATGGGTATATTTCGATTAATCCTCCTTTGACTCGAAGACGGATTGGTAGCCATAGTACAAGAACTACTCATCCTTATTTTTTGAATGGTTTTGAAGCACTTCTAAATGAAGTCGGTTTTCACGTCAAATTCGTTAATCCTTATCAGTTTAAAACTAAAGGAGAAATGCTTGCTGAATGTGTAGACCAGGATGCAATCAAGAAAGCTGTACCACTTAGTGTTTCTTGCAGCCACTGGCATAGAGAACACAAGCAGTGTGGGCATTGCGTACCTTGCCTTATTAGAAGGGCGTCAGTTTACCGAGCAGGTTTTAGTGTTGATGCGTCTTATAAAACAAATAGGTTGGAAGCTCTGATGAAGGAAAAAGACATACGAGATGATCTTCAAGCAGTGCAAACAGCGATTATTAGATTAAAACAAACGAATAATTACAGGTCTTGGCTCCGACAGTCTGGTCCCATTCCTGAGGACTCAGTGATCAGAGACAAATTGGAGTCGACGATAAAACGAGGTCTTGCAGAAGTCGAAACATTTCTGAAAGCAGGAAGAAAATAAGATGATGGACTTGCACTGTCATGTTGATTTGTATCCTGACTTTAGTGAGGTTCTAAACGACATCCAGAGCTGTAATTTTTATGTCTTATCTGTTACTACCGTCCCTTCTGCTTTTGAAGGGACGGAAGGCCTAACTAAACATCTGAAGAATTGTAAAACTGCGTTAGGTTTACACCCTCAATTGGCTCACCAAAGGAAGAATGAATTAGTTCTGTTCGATCAGCTAATTGAACGGACTCGCTATATTGGAGAGATTGGTCTTGATGGTTCAAAAGGATTCAAAGAACACTTTGCTGATCAACTGATGGTTTTTAGCCATATCCTGAAGTCCTGCGAATCATACTCGGACAAGATACTGACAATTCATAGCCTCAATGCGGTTGACGAAGTACTGACTTGTTTGAAAGCGTACCCCAAGGCAGGCACTTCTATATTGCACTGGTTTCTAGGATCCAAGTCACAGGTGGATGCAGCTGTAGACATGGGGTGTTACTTTTCGATAGGCCCAGCAATGTTGGATTCGGCTAGAGGGAGAAAGGTTGTTTCTTGGATGCCTTTGAATCGAATTCTACTGGAAACAGATGGACCGTTTGCAAAGTTAAATGGAAAAGCCCTTTTACCTTCAGATACCAATTTAGCAGTTCAGTATTTATCAACTATCAATGGAGTGGATTGCACCGATATCAAAAACTCAATTAAAAGCAATTTGAGAAGAATCGTGTCGAGTAAAGACTAGAAAAAGTCTTCACTAAAAATTTCCTGGCTTCGGGGGCACCCATTAGCCTCTCTGAAAATGGGGTCGTAGGTAATTAAACTGATGCCAGCCGTTCAATCATGTCGGGATATTTTTCCACCAGCTTAATTAAAAGGGCAGCCTGGCCATTGGGCTTAGATTTGCTCTGTTCCCAGTTTTTAAGTGCCTCAGGGTTCAGGCGTAATCTTTGGGCAAAAACCGAGAGAGTATACTTACTACCGGCTTGATCCTTGTATTGCAAAAACTAAAACGATAAGGCTAATTAAGATGAAACAGCGATTTACTGCTGTGATACGCGGCATAATATTGTAATATTTAGTTAACAATTATGTGAAAAACAGCCAGTGGATTAGGGGGCTAATCACTGGCTAATTGCCACCACAGTTTAAAAATCAAAACAGATTACCTGCATAAAATTATTTGCTAAAAGGATAAAACATGAGTAGTGAAGCATTTTTTGTTGCACTGGAACAAGCAATACCAGGGTTTTCGGCAAAAGAGGTTACTGTGCCAGCAGTAGATGAACGGCAGGGAGAGTACAAGCAAGTCTATTGGCTGGATCAGCTATTGGGAGAAAATTTCCTCTGTTATGTTGAATGGAAAGAGTTTGACCCGTGGGGAGTGGATAGACTCAATGCGTTAATTCCGGTTAAACAGGCCGGAATCACCTTATCGACAGACAGCCTTTATGATAAACAGGGCTCTCCTGTTCAGGACATCAGCTATGAGGAGTTTATGTATAATGCAGGCGGTTTTTTCCTGCCGGTTTTACAGCAACAACTACAGCTGGTGGGATTAAAGCTACTGGAACTTGGCATACTGCAAAATGACGGAAAAATGTATTTGCATGAAAACCCGCGTTTTATCTGTACCACAACTGATAACGCTAAAATTGAACAACTGAATCTGCAACTACAGCAACGGGGGCTGGTGTTTTGCTAAAGCCGTTATATTTAACCTCCGGCACTGCTGGCCGGTTAGTTATTTGCCTGATTGTGTTGTTGGTTGCTGGTGGTTGTTCCCGGCAAGTACGCTGGAAGCACCCGACGCCATCAAAGGAACTGCTGCTAAAAGCCATGACAGATTTGCATGGCTTTCATGTTTACACCGGTGTAGATACGCGCGATAACAGTCTGTTAAGCCATGAAGATGCCTCAAAAATGCTGGCCGATCATAGTCTGATTACCAGCGACACCCCGAACTTTATGTTTGTTAGTTTTAGTGGCAATGAAGTCAGTATTGTTGGTTATAACCAATACTACCGGCCAAAAACACAAGACTACCGTAGCCCAATGATTTATCGCTATCGCGGCCAGTTAAAGCGCGCTGTGTACTCTTTGCCACATATGGCACCGGTATCAGGTGATTTAACGGTGACCTCAAAGCCGATTGAAAATGTACAGCTGTGGCTGTTGAATGAACAGAAAGCGGCTTATCCGGATTTTAATGGCACACTGAAGTTTCAGGCCTGGAGCGGTGAGTATTTTGATATCAACGCCTTTACCACTAAAAGCTGGGACTATATTTTTTAACCGCAAAATAGCTTTCAAAGCAGCAGGCGAATAACCTGCTGCTTTAACTTATTAAACCTGTAAATAATCCAGTATACCCTCGGCGGCTTTACGGCCCTGGGCGATAGCAGTTACTACCAAGTCTGAGCCTAATACCATATCGCCGCCGGCGAAGATCTTATGCTCGTTGGTTTGCATAGCAAAGGTACTCTTTTCACTGGCGATAATGAAAATGGGGTCGTAGCTAATTTGAAAATGGGGTCGTAGCTAATTAAAAGGACAATGGGGCCGTAGCTAATAGGAAATGGGGTTAGGAAATGGAGTCGTAGCTAATTAAAATCGCAAAGGTCAAAACTACGTAAGTAACCTGTATTTTCATCGAAATTTATTGTGCAAACTATTCTTCGCCAGCTCCCAATCGTGAGTGACTTCATCACCTTCTTTGACGGCATGCTCGGTTTGCTGCAACGCCTGCTGATGCCAGGCGGGGGAGGCCAACTGCTCGGCACCTTCAGCGGTTAGCTCTTGCCATAAGGTTTCCATCACCTGCAGTTTTTCGGCGGTAGAAAGCTGTTTGATTTGTTCAGCGGTAATCATAAAACTGGCCGTAATAAATAACCTGACTGGAGCACAGCAACAGCACCCGGATAACTCAAACCAGCAACAGCTTTGCTGTTGCCAACATTCTGCCGTTGTTGTCCGCATAGCAATACTGAGCAGGGATGGAATATACTCCGGTGAACGTAACAGGTTCGACTGACTAAACTGGGGGCAGTATTAAAAATGCATAGCGATACCGTTAAACAGCAAATAATGGAACTGGAGCAATTGCTGGTTCAACCGGCTACGCGTTTATCTGCCGAACTGCTAAACCGCTATCTGGCGGATGATTTTTATGAAATTGCTGCTACCGGCCGCTGTTTTGGTAAAACGGATGTGCTGGAGCGTTTACCAACTGAAACGCCACCGGTGATTACCCAGCAAGATTTTAACTGCCGTGTGTTAGCTGAAGGGCTGGCGCAGCTGACTTACCGCGCAACGATACAGCGTGCAGAAAACGAAAGCCCGAGCTACTCGGTGCGCAGCTCTATCTGGCGTTTTGATGGTGAAAAATGGCAGATGGTTTTTCATCAAGGCACCGCCTGTGAGCAATTCTGAAATTACTCAAAATAAAGCAGCTGGTTTACTCAGGCTGGTAACAGTGAAAATGGGTTCGTAGCTAATTAAACAGATGCCAGTCGTTCTATCATGTCAGGATATTTTTCGACCAGCTTAATTAAAAGGGCTGCTTGGCCATTAGGCTTAGATTTGCTCTGCTCCCAGTTTTTAAGTGTCTCCGGGTTCAGACGTAATCTTTGAGCAAAGACTGATTGAGATAAATGCAGTTTTTGCCTTAAGGCGACGATTTCCTCTGCTGTAACCATGGGTACAGGCTTTGCCTCCACAGCCACCTCGCGCAATGTAACCTTACCCTGGCGTTGCTGTGCCATTTCACTGACACCTTGCATCAGTTCTGCGAATAAATCACGCTTTGCCATCTTGAATACCTCTGGCTTCCATTGCCGAATTGTAGGCAAGTTGCCTATATTAAGCAACATCAGATGCGTATAAAGGCTTAAAGTCGCTTTGCTATATCAACTGCTTAGTCGCCACCAACACCCCATTATTATCCGCATAAACAAACTGGCCGGGGATAAAATCTACCCCAGCGATGGTCACTGTTACGTTGATATCGCCTAAATCACGCTTGTCGGTTTTCATCGGGTGAATACCCAGCGCTTGCACGCCGAGCGGGGTTTGGTGTATCTCGTCTATATCGCGAATACAACCGTTGATAATAATACCTTCCCAACCGTTGCTTGCGGCCTGTTCGGCCAGCATATCGCCCAGCAGCGCATGGCGTTTAGAGCCGCCGCCGTCTACCACCAACACCTTACCCTGGCCCGGTGTGGCCACTAACTGCTTAACCTTGGAGTTATCTTCAAAGCATTTCACCGTAACAATTTGCCCGCCAAAGGCGGTTTTGCCACCGTAGTTGCTAAAGATGGGTTCTGCTACGCGGATATAAGCCGCATGGGCGTCGCAGAGGTCGGGTAGGGTGAATGGCGGCATAACGAACTCCTTGTTGTTGGAACCTGCAACCGGAAACGATAAAGCGAGATTAGGCTTACCCTAAGCTGACCGTTGAAGCCCCGGACGGGCTGACAAATTCGTCAGGAACGAATTTGGACAGCTGCGCTGGCCCGAAGGGTGAACTTCACGGATGAAGTTTACAAACGAGCCCCCAGGGATGGGTTTACGGCGTGTCGGCGTGGGTAAGCCGGTTCGAGCCTTTCTCCTAATCTCGCTTATCTTGTCCGCTGCTGCGGATGGTACAAGCAACAGCAGGTTGTTAAACCTGCTGTTTATACTTCCTGGCTTTTATACTTCTAAATAATCCAGTATACCCTCGGCGGCTTTACGGCCCTGGGCGATAGCAGTTACTACCAAGTCTGAGCCTAATACCATATCGCCGCCGGCGAAGATCTTATGCTCGTTGGTTTGCATAGCAAAGGTACTCTTTTCACTGGCGATAACGCGGCCTTTATTGTCCAGCTGTACCCCCATATCCACCAACCATTGCGGCGGGCTGGGTTGGAAGCCAAAAGCTATAACTACCGCATCGGCGGCCAGTACCTGCTCGGAGCCAGGTACCGGCTGCGGGCTTCTGCGGCCTTTAGCATCGGGTGCGCCCATTTCAGTGGTTACCACCTTAACGCCGCACACCTGACCAGCGCTGTTTACTTCTATGCCCAGCGGTTGCAGGTTAAACAAAAACTCCACGCCTTCTTCGCGCGCGTTTTGTACTTCTTTACGTGAGCCCGGCATATTGGCTTCGTCGCGCCGGTAGGCACAGCTTACCCTGGCTGCGCCCTGGCGGATGGAGGTGCGTACGCAGTCCATTGCCGTATCGCCGCCGCCTAAAACCACTACGGTTTTATCTTTTAAGCTGACATAGGGGTGCTCGGTTTGCCAGCCCATCAGGTTATTGATATTGCCGATTAAAAACGGCAGCGCCTCGTATACGCCAGGCGCATCTTCATTCACCAGGCCGCCTTTCATCGGTGTGTAAGTACCCAGCGCTAAAAACACCGCATCGTATTCGCTTAGCAGGCTGTCAAAGCTGACATCGACACCAACGTTAGTGTTTAAGCGAAACTCGATACCCATGTCGGTAAAGATTTCGCGGCGCAGGCTAAGTACGCTTTTTTCCAGCTTAAACGGCGGTATACCAAAGGTTAGCAGGCCGCCGATTTCCGGATAGCGGTCAAACACTACCGGGGTTACGCCGTTGCGCACCAGTACGTCGGCACAGGCCAAACCGGCCGGACCGGCACCGATCACAGCCACGCGGCGCTCGGTTTTAACTACGGCCGATAAATCCGGCCGCCAGCCCATTTCAAAGGCTTTGTCGGTAATATATTTTTCAATACTGCCAATGGTTACCGCGCCAAAGCCTTCATCCAGCGTACAGGCGCCTTCGCATAAGCGGTCTTGCGGGCATACGCGGCCGCATACTTCCGGCAGGCTGTTGGTTTTGTGTGCCAGCTCGGCCGCTTCAATAATTTTGCCTTCGTTGGCCAGCTTTAACCACTGCGGAATATAGTTGTGCACCGGGCACTTCCACTCGCAGTACGGGTTGCCGCAATCGAGGCAGCGATCAGCCTGGCCTTCCACCTGGGTGTTGGTCATTGGCTGATAAATTTCGACGAACTCTATAGTGCGTTCGCTATGTGAGCGTTTTGGCGGATCAATCCGTTTTACGTCAATAAACTGGTATACATTCTGTGCCATAACGTCTCCCTACATCGCCTGAACCCGCAGCTCGGCTGACGAGCGTGCGCGGTGTCCCAGCAAGGTGTTTACATCGCTGGTTTTTGGTTTAACCAGCTTAAATTGACTTAAATAACGGTTAAAGTCGTTTAAGATTTTCTGTGCTTTATCGCTGCCGGTTTCTTCCACGTGCTGGTGCAACAGGCTGCGCAGGTGTTCCTGCAGTATCGGTGTGCTGACTTCCAGCGCTTCTACCAGCTCGGGGTTTAACCGCAGCTCTAAATCGTTTTGCTCATCAAGTAAATAAGCAAAGCCGCCTGTCATACCGGCACCAAAGTTCACCCCGGTGCAGCCCAGCACCACAACCACACCGCCGGTCATATATTCACAGCAGTTATCGCCGGTGCCTTCTACCACGGCTAAAGCGCCCGAATTTCGTACGGCAAAACGCTCGCCCACCTGGCCTGCGGCATACAGCCGGCCGCCGGTAGCGCCGTACAAACAGGTATTACCGGCAATGGTAAAGCCGTTTTTAGCAAAGCTGGCGCCCTTGGCGGGGAAAATAGCCAACTGGCCGCCGGTCATGCCTTTACCAACGTAATCGTTGGCATCGCCCTGCAGTGACATATGCAGGCCACCGGCATTCCATACGCCAAAGCTTTGGCCGGCGGTGCCGGTAAAGCGGATGCGGATAGGATCGGTTGCCATGCCTTGGTTACCGTGCTGGCGGGCAATAAAGCCCGACAGCGCCGCGCCGACTGAGCGGTCGGTATTGCGGATACTCAGGTTTAACCGGCCACCGCTTTTGTTTAGTACCATTTGCTCGCAGCGCGCTAACAACTGCTGGTTTAATGCGCCTTCATCAAACGGTGTATTGTTTTTCACACAAAACAGCGCCTTGTCTGATTTGACGCCGCTGGCTTGCAATATCGGCGTTAAATCCAGTTTGGCTTGTTTTTGCGTTTCACTGTCTTTTATTGCCAGCAAATCGGTGCGGCCAATCAGTTGGGTCAGCTCAGTTACACCCAGCTGTGCCATCAGCTCGCGCACTTCAAAGGCTAAGAACTTAAAGTAGTTCATTACCATTTCCGGCAAACCGGTAAAGTGATCACGGCGCAGTGTGGCATCCTGGGTTGCTACGCCGGTGGCGCAGTTATTTAAATGGCAAATACGTAAAAACTTACAACCCAGCGCTACCATAGGGCCGGTACCAAAGCCAAAGCTTTCGGCACCTAAAATGGCCGCTTTAATTACGTCGAGGCCGGTTTTTAAGCCGCCGTCTACCTGCAGCCGTACGCGATCGCGCAGGCCGTTTTCCACTAAAGCCTGGTGTACTTCGGCTAAGCCAAGCTCCCACGGGCTACCGGCGTATTTCACCGAGGTTAACGGGCTGGCGCCGGTGCCGCCGTCATAACCGGATACGGTAATAAGGTCAGCATAGGCTTTGGCTACGCCGGCGGCGATGGTACCGATGCCGGGCTCTGACACTAACTTCACTGAAATCAGCGCCTGCGGATTCACCTGTTTTAAATCGAAAATCAGCTGGGCTAAATCTTCAATCGAGTAGATATCATGGTGCGGCGGTGGTGATATCAGTGTTACGCCGGGCACCGAGTAGCGCAGCCGGGCTATTTCGGCGGTGACTTTTTCACCGGGTAACTGGCCACCTTCGCCGGGTTTAGCGCCCTGGGCTACTTTGATTTGAATCACTTCAGCATTCACCAGGTAATGCGGCGTTACGCCAAAGCGGCCGGAGGCGACTTGCTTAATTTTGGAGTTTTTCTCAGTGCCAAAACGGCGAGGGTCTTCACCACCTTCACCCGAGTTAGACCGTCCGCCCAAGCGGTTCATTGCTATGGCTAAGGCCTCATGCGCTTCCGGGCTTAAGGCTCCAATCGACATAGCGGCGCTGTCAAAGCGCGGGTACAGGTTTTGTTTGCTCTCTACCTGCTCCAGCGCCACCGGCGTACTGTCGGCCAGTTTAAATAAATCGCGCAAATGCGCCACCGGCCGCTGGTTCACAATGCTGCTGTACTGCTGGTAATCTTCGTACTTGCCCGAGCGCACAGCTTTTTGCAGCGTTTGCACTACATCCGGGTTATAGGCGTGGTATTCGCCGTCATGCACATATTTTAATAAACCACCGTGGTTCAACGGTTTACGCTTTAACCAGGCTATTTTGGCCAGTTGCTGTACATCTTGCTCAAAGTCGGTAAAGCCGGCACCGCCCAAACGCGACGGGATATCGGCAAAACAGAGCTGCATTACGGTTTTATCAATGCCGACGGCTTCAAACAGGTTAGAGCAGCGGTAGCTGGCCACTGTTGAAATACCCATTTTCGACATAATTTTGTACAGGCCTTTATTAATGCCTTTACGATAGTTCAGCACCGCCTGGCGGGCGGTCAGGTTAATTACGCCTTTTTCTACCAGCTGCTCTACCGTTTCATAGGCCATAAAGGGGTAAATGCCGGTGGCACCTAAACCAATGAGCACGGCGAAATGGTGCGAGTCACGCGCCGAGGCGGTTTCAACAATAATGTTGGAGTCGCAGCGCAGCTGCGCATTAACTAAGGCATGTTGCACCGCGCCTACCGCCATAGCAGCTGGGATCGGCAGTTTGCCTTGCTCAATACGGCGGTCGGTGAGCATTACCAGCACCACGTTATTATCGCGCACTGCAGTAATAACGTCGGCGCATAGTTGCTCTACCGCTTGTTGCAGGTTAAGGGCGGCCGGGTCGAAGTTCAGCGAAAAAATCTGATGCTTGTAGTACTTTTCGTCCGCTTGTTTTAACTGCTTTAAGTCGGAGTACATCATCACCGGCGATTCAAACTGAATACGACGGGCGTAACCGGCGGTTTCTTTAAATACGTTGTGCTCGCGGCCGATACTGGTGGCCAGCGACATTACATGTGATTCACGCAAAGGATCGATAGGCGGGTTGGTTACCTGAGCAAACTGCTGGCGGAAGTAATCATATAAGGTACGCGGCTTGCGCGATAATACCGCCATCGGCGTATCGTCGCCCATAGAGCCGACCGCTTCCTGGCCGTCTTTGGCCAGTACTGTCATTACCTGATCAATTTCTTCATAGCTGTAGTTAAACAGCTTGTGGTACACCAGCATGTCATCATCAGAAAATACCCGTTTGCCGATTAAATCGGTTTCGTATTTCTCGTAGGGTACCAGCCGTTGCACGTTGGCATTTAACCAGTCACGGTAGGTATGACGCGCCATTAAGTCGCTGTCGATTTCATCCGAGCGCCAGATTTTGCCGGTAGTGGTATCTACCGCCAGCATTTCGCCCGGGCCAACGCGGCCTTTTTCCACCACTTCATCCGGGGTGTAATCCCAAATGCCGACTTCAGAGGCCAGCGTAATCAGCTTGTCGCGGGTAATAACAAAGCGGGCAGGGCGCAGGCCGTTGCGGTCGAGGTTACAGGCGACATGCTGGCCGTTGGTCATTACGATACCGGCAGGGCCGTCCCACGGCTCCATATGCATGGAGTTAAATTCGTAAAACGCCTTTAGGTTATCGTCCATTACGCGGTTGCCTTGCCAGGCCGGCGGCACTAACAAACGCATGGCACGGAATAAATCCATACCACCGGCTAATAACAGCTCCAGCATATTGTCCAGTGAGCTGGAATCCGAGCCGCTTTGGCTGACAAAGGGCGCCGCTTCCTGCAAATCGCTTAACAGCGGTGAGGAGAACTTATACTGCCGTGCGCGCGCCCATTGGCGGTTACCGGTAATGGTATTAATTTCACCGTTGTGGGCTAAAAAGCGAAACGGCTGCGCCAGTTGCCAGCGCGGCATGGTATTGGTGGAAAACCGCTGGTGGAACACGCAAATGGCGGTTTCCATGCGGATATCGGCTAAGTCGAGATAATAGCGCGGCAAGTCTGCCGGCATCATCAGTCCTTTAAATACGGTAACTAATGACGAGAAGCTGGGAATATAAAAGTCCGCATCGTCGCTCAGTTGTTTTTCAATACGGCGGCGCAGCATATACAGCCGGCGCTCTAAGTCGTGATCGCCCCAGCCGTGCGGCGCATTAACAATAACCTGCTCAATGGTGGGCATTGATTTAAGCGCGAGCGGGCCCAGCACACTGCTGTCTATCGGCACGACGCGCCAGGCCACTAAGGTTAGGGTTTCGCGGGCAATTTCCTGCTCGATAATTTTTTTTGCTAAAGCGGCTTTTACCGGGTCCTGGCTGAAAAATATCATGCCGACACCGTATTTCTTTGCCAGATTCCAGCCATTTTCCTCGGCAATAGCGCGGAAGAAGCTGTCCGGCTTTTGCATTAATAGACCACAACCATCACCGGTTTTACCGTCGGCAGATATACCGCCGCGGTGCTGCATACGGTCAAGGCCGTTTATTGCGGTTCTGACGATCCGGTGGCTGGCAGCGCCTTCCAGATGTGCGATCAGACCGAAGCCACAGTTTTCTCTTGCCTGACTGTGCTGGTACAACGCCATGACTAACCTCCACACTTGTCCTGATATTTAATAAATATTTATTATTTATGAATTATTATTCTTTTTATTGGTTTTTGCTGCTGCTGAAAGAAAATAACGGTTACTCTTTCAGAGGTCAATGCGTTGTAGAGTATTTGCTCTGGAAATGTTTAGCCATCTAAACGTTCAAGAGCGAACATGTATACCGCTATTTTAGTGAAAATGCAAGCTGACTTTGTAGCAAAATGCGGGTTAAGTGTCGCAGAAGCAGAGCCGGCGAAAATGAAAATTAATTACATGAATTGGCGATATTTTTGCCAATGATACCTGCAGCAGCAATAAAAAAAGCTGCCGCAGCAGCTTTTTAGCTTCAATAGCTATGGCTGAAGGCGCCATATTTATGCGAATTTGTCTTATTTGCTTTTAACGCGCTGGCTTTTAACGTTCAAAGGTACCCTTTACCAGCGCTTCGCCCTGTTGCACCAACAGTTTCCCCTTGGCTATAACGCTGTTGATGGCCAAATCGTCGCGCTGCAGCAGTACCATATCGGCATCCAGTCCGGCGGCAATACGGCCTTTGCGTGTTAAGCCCAAGATGGCTGCCGGTGCTGCCGTAATGCTGCAAACCGCGTCTGTGATTGCGACTTTATGCTGGGTTACCGCATCTCTGGCTGCCTGATACAGGCTTTGCACTGTACCAACCTGTAAGCCGAGCAATACGCCATCGTCATTGTATATCGGTAAGCTGGCATTGCCATCGGAGCTAAGCGTGAGCTGCATCGGGTTAATGCCAAACTGCAGTGCTTCAGCCAGTGCAGCCGCGGCGGCCACTTCACCGTGTTTTAAGTCGAAGTCGGTAGTGCTGGTAGTAAAGTCAATTACACCGCCTTTAGTGGCAAACTCTAACCCGGCTTCAAACACACGGCGGTTACGGTTCATATGGGTGGGGTAAAACTGTTTCAGCTTTAACTCGGTGCCGGCTACCGCCTGGTAAACCGGCTGCAAAATACGCTCGCCGGCGCCCATATGCACACTGACAATACCGCTTTTACCCGACAAGATACCGCCCACCCGCGCCGCTGCTGCCACTTTACGGATTTCATCGGTGGTGGGCTGCGATGAGCGGTGATCGCTGATGGCAATTTCGCCGACACCGATAAACTTGTCGATCAAAATCAAATCGTCAGTAATGCTGCCGGTAAGGGTACGACAGGGTATTTCGTACGAGCCGGTATGGCAGTAGGTGGTAATGCCTTCAATATCCAGCGCATGGGCTTTGGCCAGCAGGTTGGTGAGGGTACGGGTAGTAGCATCAGTGCCCAATACGCCAACGGCGGTGGTAACACCGCCCAGGGTGGCATCGGTTAATTGCATTTCCGGGGTGCGGGTAGCAAAACCACCTTCGCCGCCACCACCGATAAAGTGCACTAACGAATCGACAAAGCCCGGCGTTAAATAAAAATCGCTGCCGTCAATCACTGTTACCGGTAAGTTGCTGCCAGCCAGGTTAAAGTCTTTACCCACGGCGGCGATGCTGCCACCGGCTATCACGACATCCATTTTGCCCAGTGGCTGCGGTGCCAGTACTTCGGCATTTTTTATCAGGATGATGTTGTTAGAAACTGTGTTCAAAACTGTTTTCAAAATAATAACCTCGAACAGCCAGCAGGCTGTTATTGATAACCTATGGCCACGGCCAATAGCATAAAGGCGCTGGCTAAAGCGAACAGCCATAGTTGTAATTTCCAGACAAAGCGGAACCATACCGTCCAGTCAAGCCGTACCACACCCAAACAGCCGATTAACGCGGCAGAGGTGGGGATAATGCAGTTGGTTAAGCCATCTCCCAGTTGGAAAGCTAATACCGCAATCTGGCGGGAAAGTCCGACTAAATCGGCCAATGGTGCTATCAGCGGCATAGTCAGTGCGGCCTGGCCGGAGCCGGAAGCGACAAAGAAGTTAATCACTGACTGGATAATCAGCATTAACCAGGCTGATAAAAAGGCCGGTAAATCGCCCAGAGCCTGGCCACTGTAGTACAGCAGGGTGTTTAACACTGAGGGCGACTCAGGGTTATCGCCACCAAGCAATAACACTATACCTTTAGCCATACCCACAATAAGTGCTGCAGGCAATAACTCGGCTGCGCCATGTTTAAAGCCGTCGGCGGCTTCATTCATGCTCAGGCGTTTACCCAGCACGGCAATAACGGCAATGACAATACCAATGGTAAAAAACTGACTGGCAATTTCCGGAATATAGTATTGGCGGGTAGTTACGCCCCAGATGATCCATAACAGGCCGGCAAAAAATGCCAGCAGTATTATCGAGTCAAGCGGGCTGTAGCTGTTTTTGGCATCGGCACTTTGCTGCGCTCTGAGCTTCTGATCGGTGCTGAAACTTAACGACAGCTCAGGGTTTGCCTTCACTTTTGCCGCGTAGCGCATGGTGAAAATAACGCCAAACAGCGTGAATACCGCCCACATAACAATGCGTAAATCGCTGCCCGACAGTAGCGGTATTTCTGCAATACCCTGGGCAATAGCCACGTTAAACGGGTTCATCCAGGAGGTGGCAAAACCAATTTGGGTGGCGACATAAGTTACCAGCACTGTGGTGATAGCATCATAGCCCAATGCCAGCATCAGCGGCAGCAGCACGATACAAAAGGCGATAGCTTCTTCGCCCATACCAAATACCGCACCACCTAAAGAGAACAAGCCAAACATCAGCGGAATAAACAAAAACTGCATGCTTTGGGTTTTGGCAATCAGCGCCAGGATGCCGTTATGAATAGCGCCGGTTTTCATAATGATGCCAAAGGCACCGCCGGTAAGCAGAATAAAGGCCACTACGCCAATAGCCGAGCCCCATTTATTGCCGGACACCAGGCCTTCAAAGGCATAGTTAAAAAAGCCAATACCACCACCTTCGGCAAACAGCGGTACACCTTGTTGCGTCTCTGTGGCAAAGGTAAAACTGTTCGGGTCAATTTTGCCCTTCAGTTTGGCGGCGCCTTCGGCAACGGGTGCAGGTTCGGTTAGCGTAAAAGAACCGGCCGGTACCAGATGCGATGCTATGGCAGCCAGCATCATCACAAAGAACAGGATGACAAAGGCATCAGGCATCGATACCGGTTTTTTTGTTACGGTAGACATATAAAAGCCTTGGGATCTGTTTGAATTATCGGGGGGAGTATGGCTCCCCCCGGCTGATTTTAGAAGCGATAGGTTGCCAGCACGCGATAGTTACGGCCTATAACGTCATGGTTAATAAAATCGACGTCTTTATAGCGGCCATAAACAAATGGTGGGTCGCGGTCCAGCACATTATCGATATTCAGGCTGACCGTCAGGCTGTCTGAAATATCATAGCCAAAATGGGCATTAACTTTGGTCCATGACGGCACACGGCGGTCAATGGCGACCCCTTGCTCAGCTAACAAGTCTATGTCTGACGGCTCCAACAGCGCGATTTCATCCTGGTAATCACTGGTGTAATTAACACTAATGCCACCAAACCAGCTATCGCCACTAAAACGCAGTTTCATACTGGCTAACAGTTTTGGATAACGGAAGCTGCCGGCCAGCTGTTCTGTACCGGAAAACGCGGTGCGATCGCGGGTAAAGCTCATCAATTTGGTAATGTCGGCACTGAAGCGGATTACCGCCCAATCGCTGTCAAAACGCTGACTATAGGTAAAATCGATACCTTTAGTTTGTTGGTTGCCGGTGTTTTCCAGCAATAGTATGTGGTCGCGAAACAATGGCAGACTGGTGGCGCGGGTATCAACATCTTGCCAGTCAGCAAGCACCTGATTTAAATCTTCGGTGAAGCCTGACGCCAGGCCCAGCTCATCACACATTTCCGGGTCAAAGGAGATACCTGTTTGCTCTGCGGGTACCAAGCCACAGAAGCGTAGGTCTGATTCAGTAAGAGTGCGTACCAGCATCGACTCTAAGTCTGTACCGATAATCTTTTTATGATCAAATTGCCAGTAATCTGCGGTAAAGGTGATGTCGCGTGTCGGGCTCCAGGCAAAACCGGCACTGATGGATTCGGCTTCTTCCGCTTTCAGCTTAGGATTGCCAAACTCCAGCGTGTTAGGGGTGATTTCACCACCAACGTCACCACCACAAAACAGCTCAGCAAATTCCGGCAGGCAGCGCGCTGTTGTACTGGTAGTACGAAGTTCGACACCGGCCTGCGTTAGCGAAGGTGCCCTGAACGATGTGGCCCATGAGGAGCGCAGTACCAGGCTGTCAGTCGGGCGCCAGGTCAGGCCCACTTTAGGATTTACGCTACTGCCAAAGTCGTCGTAGTTGTCATAACGTGCTGCCAGTTGCAAATCGACTGTGCCGGTAAGTGGCACAAACAATTCGGCAAAGGCAGCCCACTGTTTACGCTCTGCGCTGGACTTGCTTGAGCCGAAGCCGATAACATCGACCAGATAGTCGCGGTCAAAACGCGACTGGGCAATTAAATCAGGATTATCACTCAGTTTCTCCTGCCGGTATTCCACACCAAAAGCTGTAGCAACCACACCTGCCGGCATCTCCCACAGCTCACCATTAAAACGCAGATCGGCGCTTAGTACCTCCGATTTACCCTTGCGCGACGGGTTTTCTGTAATTAACGCCAGTACGTCGTCGTTGCCGGTCTGGCCGCCAAAGGGGTTGAACCACAAGCCGCCGTCATCTGGTGAGCAGTTGGTGCTGCCATCGGCACATAATTCGCCAAACAAGGCGGCATTAAATTTGTAGCGATTGTAAATGCCGGCCAGTGCGTTTTGCTCTGACTCACTGCGCGAATACATAACCGCACCTTCCCATTCAAAGTCAGCAACTTCTCCTTGCAATGCGGACACAAAACGCAGTGCTGTGGTTTCATTCTCAATCTGCCTTGGTGCCAGAAAGCGGCCGCGTAATTCAACAACATCCACGTCGTTACCATTAGGGCTGGCTTCAAAGCCCGGATAAATCAATGACACCAATTCTGCGTTGTTCTGAATAAAAGGATTGTCGAAGGCAGCAAACAGCCAGTTGCTTTGATCCTGCAGATTAGTGAAGTTAGCCGGTGTGCTTTGTGCGGTTGATTTGGTACGGCTGATAAAAAACTCATTCGACCAGCGTAACGTATCGAGCTCAGTGTTAAACATAAAGCCGCCGGAAGCTGATTCCAGCGCAGGGCGGATCAGCATATCCTGATTTGGATTATAACCGCAGGCTCTATCGCCAAACACCGGGTCGGTAACCACAACCAGTTCCGCCGGACAGGCAGGATCAGGGAAGCCAACATATTCATCTGATACCGGATCTAAAAAATCTGAGGTGGTATAACGCACGCTGGCAAACTGACCGCGGCTGGATAATGACCATGTTTCGTCAGTCATATCCCGGTCGCTGTAAGCAAAGTCATTACGATCAAAGTAGTCGGCAAACAGGGTGAGATTGCTGTTGCCGAAGCTTTTACCCCAAATCAAATTAATACCGGTTTTGCCTTCGTCAGAGCTTGCCATCGAGTTGCCATAGCTTAGGTTCAGCTCAGCACCGTCATAATCTTTTTTAAGTACATAGTTAATAACACCGGCAACGGCATCCGCACCGTAAATGGCGGATGCGCCGGTGGCCAGAATTTCAACCCGCTCAATGGCTGATACCGGAATAGAGTTAATATCGACAAAGTTTTCGGTACCGGCTGCAAAGGATGATGCAGCAACCCGACGGCCGTTGATCAGGGTAAGGGTAGAAGAAGGGCCTAAGCCGCGTAACGATGCAGCAGCCTGACCGGCAGGCGTGTCGTTAGATGCAGTGCCGCTTTCAGATGTGGAGAAAGTGCCGGAACCGCCGCGCAACTGGCCGACGTCTTTTAGTAAATCGTACACTGTGCTGGCGCCGGAGTTTTTAATATCATCGGCAGAGATAATGACCAGCGGTTGGCTGCCTTCAAGGTCGACACCTTTAATACGCGAACCGGTAACTTCAATTTTCTCAATTTTTTGCTGTTCTTTTGCGGTTTCTTCCGCGGCAAAAAGGCATGGGCTAACGAAAAAGCTGCCGGCAACTGCCAGCGCTAAAGGAGATAACTTGCGCATAGATACACCTGTCTTAACATGGCACAGCCTGCGGTATAGTCCGCATAAGTGTGCTTATAATTATTTATGTTAGTTGTTGTGGTGCAGGAATAGAGACCTGCCAGACACGGTTTAGTGCCTGACGTGTGTCTACTCGTTAAACCACTCCGACAGGTAGTAGGACGAGTAGTGATATAAGCTGAGCGCGAAGGCTTTCTTTAACATATCGCTACCAAAAATGATGTGTGAGCAATTAAACAACGTTAATAGAATTACTGCTAATTGGCAAAGAAGTCAATACAGGATAATCTATGCTATCTGAAATTTTTGGGTTCTGTCCGGATCTACGATAGTTACCTGATTCTGCGCTTAAGATAAGAAAGAGAATAATGAGATCACTCAGCTTTTATATCACTGCCAGCCTGTTGGCGTGCTCCGTTTCTGCGGCAAACACAGAGGGTAATAAAAAATTTCCCGATTATTCAATGGTGTTAGTTGGCGGCGGTTTACAAAGTTGTAGCTCAGGCAATACCCGCGCCTGCTCAGAGCCGGACGTTTTTTCGCCGGCAGCAAAATCAGCTGACCTGTTCAGCCTGTCAACTACTCAGCTTAACAATATTGCCAGTGACAGCTTTTGGAGTGCAGAGCGGGCTATAGAACAACAGCAAACTCTGGCACTGTTGCAGTTTGTGCGCAGCAGAGTAACTAATGAACGGGTGACTGAGCGCGAGTTAGTCAGGCTGTGGCGTTCAGCAGAAATAGAAATTGACGGTATCTGGGTATCAGGCCGCGACAACTACAACCAACTGAGCGACCGCGAGCGCAACTTCGTGCTGGACCAATTGCAGGTAATGGCGACGGCGCAAGACAACACCAGCCGGCGCAGTGCAGCGCAAAGACAAAAAGAATATGCCAATCTGGCCAAGACCCGCGATGCGTTTTCAGTGGAGCTGTATCGTAAAATTGTTGAATTAGCACAGCAGGTGGCAGGGCCGGCACGTAAGCCCCGGTTGTTAGTGGTTACCGCCTCAGGCCGTGATCCTTATGCATCTGTCGATTTTTATACCAACTTGTTTGAAGAAGCAGGCGCTGAAGTCAGCTGGTTACCGATCAATGCGGCATACCGCGCCGCGCAACAAAACCGTATTGACAATGAACCCTCTTGTGAGCAGTTGCCACAATATTTGGCGGCGTACCACGGTACCTACCAACGCGAACGGATATACCCGGATCTGATGCAGCAGCAAATGAAGTTTTGCCGCCAGGGCAGCGCAGCTGCGGTGGAGCAAATTCGCCGTGCTGACGCTATCTTTATTAATGGTGGCGACCAGAGCTTGACACTCCAGGCTTTCAGGTTGGACGATGGCAGTGCCTCAGCTGAACTGAAACAAATACAATCGATGTTAAGCGCCGGCCAGATCATTGTTGCCGGTACCAGCGCCGGCACGGCGGTAATGTCCGGCGGCAGCTATTTGGGGCACAATACGCCGATGATTAGCAATGGCGACAGTTACAACGCCATGCAGTTTGGCGCTTTTGATTTGCCGGCACCGCAACCGGGCTGTGATAAAGATCAAAGCTGTAGCAACGGCCTGGCAGAGAATCATCTTACCTACACCGCCAGCGGTGGTTTAGGCTTGTTTCCATGGGGTGTACTGGATACCCACTTCTCTGAGCGTGGCCGCCAGGGCCGGTTGATCCGCTTACAACATGATACGCAAACCCGGTTTGGTTTTGGCGTAGACGAAGCCACCGCCTTACTGGTGGGTTTTAGTACAGAGGAAAATGCCCCTGAGGTGAAAATGGAAGTGTTGGGGGCTGCCGGTGTTTATGTGGTTGATAACCAGCAAACGCTAACTGAAGGCGAGGGCAGTGCGACTAAGATTACGCAGGTCAGCACCCATTATCTGACTCGTGGTGACACCCTGGAGTTAAAAGATGGCCTGCTGCGCAGCCGTTTTGCCGATTGGAAGTTTGCACCTAATAATACCCAGGCACCTATGCTGAGCTCAGGCGAGCTGTTTGAGCGCGACAATTATAAGCAGCTGGCACATTTACTTTGCCTGACACAAAGCCGTCAGGCCGATGGCAAGGCGGTTAAGGTGGGTCAGGGCCATCAAATAAGTTTGTATAAAGATCATTCATCTTATACCCGCCAGGGGGTATTCCGTCAGCAGGATACAGAAGTGCAGTATTGCTCTTACCGCAACCTGATGCTGGATATTCAACCTGTACAATAATGTCCGCTTAGTGAGGTGACCAGCTGATGCATGGACCGGTTCATCCACAGGTTAAAGCCGTAGCAAGCTGGATCCGTAAGTGGGGCAAGCTGCGGTTGGCATTATTTTGCCAGTTGTTGTTGCTGGCGTTGGGAGCCGCGATAAGCGCTGCCTTTAGCATTGTCATGACTAACAGCATTGACTGGGCAGCGGTGAAGGGCGCAGCCCTGGTAATGCTGATTATTGCGCCGGTGTTTATCGCCTTCGTGTTTTATCTGGTGCTGCATTTAGATGCGGCACTGTCTTATCTGGAAGACTCTGCACATCAGGAACGCTTGCTGAACGAGGGCATGCAGGACAATATTCGCCAACTTAACTTTGAAATTGAAGAGCGGAAAAAGGCGTTCCAGGCGAAACGCCGCGCTATAGATGAACTGCGTAAAGAAATTGCCGAACGTAAAAAAGCCCAGATTGAACTGGAAGAACAAAGCCTGCTGATCCGCTCTATTGTTGACAGTTCCCCCGACTTATTCTATTACCGCGATGAAACCGGCCGCTTCGCCAGTTGCAATAAAATGTTTGAAGCCATTATGGGCAAAACGGCCGGTGAACTGATTGGCCGTTATCCGGCCGATATTTATACCGATGACAGCGCCCAGGCTGCCATTTTGACCGAGTACAACAGTGATATGCAGCAGTCAGAGTTGACGCTGGATGTCGAATTTATTAAAGACGCCGGCCAGGTGTTATGGTTTGAGATGCGCAAAGTGCCGTTTTACGACCGCCACGGCCGCTACATCGGTTTACTTGGTTTTGGCCGCGACATTACCTCACGTAAGCTGGCTGAACAAGCGTTAGAAAAAGCTTATCTGGATAAAGGCAAATTTATTGCCACGCTAAGCCATGAACTCAGGACGCCGTTAAACGGCATCGTTGGCTTAAGCCGGCGTTTAATTGAAAGTAAGCTGACCAAACAGCAGCATGGTTGGGCCAACACCATTTTCAGCAGTGCCGAAACGTTGGGCAATATTTTCAATGACATTATCGACCTGGATAAAATTGACCGCCAGGACCTGGATATTGTCTATCAGAGCGTGTCGTTGCGGCAGTTTATTAATGATATCGCTAACTTCGCTGAGTTATTGTGCCAGCAAAAGGGCCTGCAGTTTAACCTTAGCTGCACAGGCGGAATGGATGTTTATTTACGCCTTGATCCGACGCGGCTGCGCCAGGTGCTGTGGAACTTGCTGAATAATGCCGTGAAGTTCACCGCGAACGGCGCTGTTAGTCTGTACTGCGAGCTGGACAATAACCGGCTGAGCTTTGCGGTAGAAGATACCGGCATAGGTATAGCGGCACAGGAGCAAGAGCGCATCTTTGATATGTACTATAAATCCAACGATGGCCGCCGCCTGAGCATTATGGGCTCGGGTATAGGTTTGTCGGTATCAAGAGCTCTGGTGGAAGCCATGCAGGGAAAAATCAGTGTCAGCAGCGCTGTGGCGCAAGGCAGCCGCTTTGCTGTCAGCTTACCAACAGAAGTACTGCAGCAGGAACAACAGCAGGCAATTGAGTGCCCGGAGCTAACCATATTGCTGGTAGAGGATGTACCGCTTAATGCTGAAATTGCCATTGGCTTGCTGGAGCAACGTGGCCACACTGTGGTGCATGCAGAAACCGGTGAAGATGCCATCGCACTGCTGGAAACCGAAGATGATATTGATTTAGTACTGCTGGATATGCAACTGCCGGATATGAGCGGTGAGCAAATTGCTGCCTATATCCGCAATGAAGCGCGGCTATGTGCGTTGCCGGTGGTGGTGCTTAGCGCCAATGTGCGCAAAGCAGAGCAGCAATTGGCCGGATTACATATCGATGGCGCCCTGGCTAAACCATTGAATACGGCTAAGTTAGATCAAGTGCTGGCGCGATTGTTTTCACCCAGCGCGATGAAGTTGCAACTGCCCAAAGTGGTGGCGCCGGATAATGAACAACAGGTGCTGGATCAGGCCACACTGAATGACTATATCCAATCGCTTGGTAAGGATGCGATAAAACGCAGTGCGCAACTGTTTAGCCAGTTGCTGCCCGGTTATATGAACCGCATGATGGAAACTGCGGTGCAACGTCAGGAGCATGACTTTCAGGAAGCGGCACATAAGTTAAAAGGTGCGGCAGCATCGGTTGGTTTGTTATGGGTGCAGCAACAGGCAAAACGCTTTGAACAGGACCCGGTTAACTGGCAGGGGTTGGAGCGGCAACTGGTAGACTTTCACTTAAAAACAGAGCAGCACCTGGCTGCTCTGTCTGAATACATCGAACAGGCTTAGCGGCTTACTTTTCCAGCTTGCCGACTCGAAAACGCGTAACGGTCTACTTTTCTAACTTGCCGACTCGAAAACGCGTAACGGTCTACTTTTCTAACTTGCCGATTCGAAAATGCGTAACGGTCTACTTTTCTAACTTGCCGACAAAGCGGTAACCTTCACCATGAATGGTGCTGATTAACTCAGGGCTGTCGATGTCAGATTCAAAATGCTTACGGATACGACGAATGGTCACATCTACTGTACGGTCGTTCGGGCGCAAATCACGGCCGGTCATATGGCGGATTAATTGCTCACGGGTGAAAATTTTACCCGGGGTATCCAACATTAAACGTAAGGCACGGTATTCGCCTTTCGGTAAGCGGCGCGCCACACCTTTCGGGGAAGTAAGATTGCGGCTGTTTTCATCCAGCGTCCAACCGTTAAACTTCACTACGCTTTTGTGTTCTTCAACCACAGGTTGCGCCACTGTGCGGGTTAACAGGTTACGGGCACGGATCGTTAATTCACGTGGGTTGAAAGGCTTGGTTAAGTAATCATCAGCACCAATTTCCAGACCCAGAATACGGTCTACTTCACTGTCACGGCCGGTTAAGAAAATCAGACCGATATTTTCTCTCTGGCGTAACTCCCGCGCCAGAATTAAACCGTTTTTGCCCGGCAGATTAATATCCATAACCACCAGATTTACCTTATTGTCGGTAAGCTTTTGGTTCATTTCTTCGCCATTCACAGCTTCAATGACATCATAGCCTTCCCCCTGGAACAGACTAACCAGGTTCAGGCGGGTTACTTCTTCGTCTTCAACGATCAGAATCACAGGTGTTTGCATTGGAGTTAAACCTTATGTGAATTTTGTGAAATTTATAATGCGTTTACGTTTTATAGATGACTTGGATTTGTCAAATAATACGCAATTATAACCATCTGTCCAATTGTTAACAAGTTTTTTGTTAACAATTAGATTTTTCTAATGTGTTTTCAGGGCTACTAATCAAGCATTTTTTAACTAAGTTAATGATTTAGCTGATTTATTGCTGCGTACTATTACCGGGAAGTCTATTTGGATCTGAATGCCCTGACCAAGGGTGCTTTGCAGCTGAATTTTACCGTTTAATGCCTGAGTGACCAGATTATACACCAAATGCAAACCCAGGCCGCTGCCACCTTCACCGCGCTTGGTGGTAACAAAGGGGTCAAAAATTCGCTTTTTAATTGACTCCGGTACGCCGGCACCGTTGTCTGCATACAGCAGCTTACAGTTGTTGTTTTCGACGCTGACGGTGATTTGTATCTCACCCTGCTCTATATGCTCAAAGGCATGGATCAGGCTGTTCATTATCAGGTTGATCAAAATCTGGTTAATTGGCCCGGGCTTACTGTCCAGTTCCAGCTCCGGCTCACAGTTAACGTTGATCTGGTGTTGGGTTTTCTTCAGATTAGGCCTCAGGGACAGCAGTACCTCGTTGATCAGCTGCAGCATATTAAACTGGCGGCGGTTTTCATTGGATTGATCAACGGCTACCCGTTTGAAACTGGAAATTAAACTGGCTGCCCGTTCCATATTGCGATAGATAATGCCAAGGTTTTCTTTGCTCTCTGATAAAAACTTAGCCAGTTGCGATGAGGTGAGTTTTTTCTCATCAAAGGCTTTTTGGATATCAGCCAGCCTGTCCTGCAACAGGGTAGAGGCTGTCACGCCAAGGCCGATCGGGGTGTTAACTTCATGCGCCACGCCGGCTACCATCTGGCCCAGGCTGGCCATCTTTTCGGTTTCGACAATTTGGTTTTGGTACTGGTGCAGTGTTGCCAGCGTATTGAGTAACTCCTGGTTTGAGGTTTTTAATGCGTCAGTACGCTGCTCAATTTTTTGCTCCAGGCTTAATGTTAAGCGGCGGTTCTCCTGCTCGGCTTGTTGCAACTTACTGATTTGCTGCTCAATTCTGTCCAGCATAGTATTAAAGGCACGGCTGAGCATATTGTATTCTTTGATTGGTGCTATCGGCGCGCGGATGCGGTAATCTTTTTCTTTGGCGACTTTTTGCACTACATCTAACAGCGTATCTATCGGCGTGGTAAAGCGCCGTTGTAACCTGGAGCTGATAAAAAAGGCGCTGCCCAGTGCGACGAGAGCAATTAAGATGTCCAGCAGGATCCGTGTTTGAATATAAGCGCTGAGTTCTTCCTGGCTGGCACGCAGGTACACATAACCAAGCAGGGTATCGTTATCTTTAATGGCTTTGCTCAGCTCTATATAGTCGTCACTGATATATGGCTTAAGCAGGGCCGGGGCACGGTCGAACTGCACCGGATGAGGGCCTATATCACGGCGATTATAGCTGGAAAAAAAACTCAGCTTGTCTGGCTCTGTCAGTTTTTTATAAATATGCACATTGTGCAAAATATTCACTGCCGCAAAAGAGCTGAGGCGGTTGTCTTCAGTGTCGGCATCATCCTGCAAAATGCTGTTGCGGGCGTTAAAAGCAATAATACTGACATAGCCATCCAGCTGAGAAATCAGTTTTTTTCGCTGTAACTTCACATCCTGCATGGTAGATATTACCATCGCCAGGCACAGCGTAAGACTACATATAAGCATGATCACCCAAATTAAAGCGCTTTTTATCGACGTGGTTTTATCTATGGTAATCATTCGTTTATCTCATCCAAACTGAGCCCTGGCCGGCTGTTTTGCCAGCCCTGCATTGATGTTATGCACATTAACGCTTTTTAGCAAACAACAGTGGCAAAATTAGTAAAGCCGTTTATAGTAAGAGCACTTGTTGCTTTTGGGTTAGGTTATGAGCCTGTGGGAAAGTTATAAAACGAGTATTTTTCTCTGCCACCAGGCACTGACTTGTGATGTTGATTTTGCTATTGTCAGTGCGCAAAACCCCGCCGGTATCACCGAACATCCTTATCTTAACCTACGTCGTGACAATGAATTGCAGGCTTATCTTAATCAGCAACGCTTGCCTTATCGCTCGGTAATAGGCAGTGCACCGGATTTAAGCTTTCAGGAAAAAAGCTGGATAGTGTTGTGTGATAAAAGCTGTGCCGTGCAACTGGCATTGCGCTTTGAACAAAATGCGATTTATTGGGTGGAGCAGGGCGAGCTGTTTTTGGTGCCGGTGTTAATGCAGCAGCGCGAAGAAAGCTTAGGTAGTTTTAGCGAGCGGCTGGTGTTGTTGCCGGACTAAATCCGCCGTTGCAGTATATCCAGTACCTGCTGCAGCTTATCGCCATGTTGTACTTCCAACTGGCGTTTAGTCATATTTAATCTTATCTTTTCAGCCTCATCTTTGGGCTGTGCCAGCACTTGCGCAAAGTCGCTGACGCAAATACAAATCACAGCAGGCGCTGCCATGTCGGATAATTGTGCCACCCGGTACAGCAAGTGCGGGCAGGCTTTTATCCGTTTCGGGTTTTCAATGCAGCGCAAATTGTCAGCTGCTGTTGCCGGCGTGAGCCAGATCAGCAATAACAGAGCAAACAGTTTGCGCATAGCCTTATCCTTTAACTTTGATTAGTCGCCCGGTACACCACAAAGCCATTGGCTTTGGCTTTTACTGTAACCTTTTTAAACGCCTGTTGTAACAGCTCCAGGTAAGACAGATGGCTGTTGGCAACAATAGTCAGGCTGCCGTTGCTGCTAAGCCTGGCTGCGCTTTGGCTGATAAAAGCATCCACAATACTGTAGTCGGTTTTAATGCCGGTGTGAAACGGCGGGTTACTGACAATACAATCAAATTGTTTCGGCGTGGCCGGTAAGCCATCTGCGGCAACGACAGTGCCGGTCAGATTATTGGCTGCCAGGGTCAGCTCTGTGGCCTTTACGGCTAAGCTACTGATGTCAGAGCTAAACAGCTCAATTGCCGGATGTTTACGCTTTAACATAGCGCCGATAACACCACAGCCACAGGCAAAGTCCAGCACTTTACCCTGGTGTACTTCCGGCAGATTATCCAGCAACAGTGCAGTGCCGACATCCAGCTTGCCGTGGTTAAATACGCCCGGCAGCGAATGCAGGGTTAACTTTTCACCGGCCGCGTCTATGTTAAAGCTCACTGCTTTAGCCTGGGGCAATTGCTGAAAATCACCATGTAAGGCAAACCATAAACAATGTTTGGCGTTATCGAGCTTGTTGGCATTTAAACCGAGTTTTTGCGCGTGGCTGCTCAGGCTTTTAATGCCGCCTTTGTTATCGCCGGTAACAAACACTGCCGTGGTAGCGCTAAGAGCCGGTTTAAGTTGGGCCAGCGTAAAAGCCAGTTGCTCTTTGCTTTTCGGGTAAAACAGCACCACAGTGTCAAAGCCGGCGCTAAACTGCGGGCTGACATCAGCATACAGCTGTACCGCAGGATGGCTCCAGCTTTGGGCTGCGCCGGCATCTGTGCTGTAGCAGCTTAGTTCCAGTTCCGGCGCCAGATGCAGCAGTTCAGTGGCCAGGTTGTCGGCCATAGGCTCAACTATTAACACTTTACCGCGTAGATCGTCGATGTTACGTAGTACCAGTTGACTGGCTGTTGCTAGCATTTAGCTTTCCTTTTTAAACATCAGATCCCAAACGCCATGGCCCAAACGTTGGCCACGTTGTTCGAATTTGGTTAGTGGCCGATGCTCTGGCCGCTCAACATAAGTATTGTCAGCAGACAGGTTGCTGAAGCCTTCTGCAGGCAGCATCACTTCCAGCATATGTTCGGCATAGTTTTGCCAATCGGTGGCCATATGAAATACGCCGCCGGGCTTTAATTTACGCCGCAGCAGCTGCGCAAAGTCCGGCTGCACAATACGGCGTTTGTGGTGGCGCTTTTTGTGCCAGGGATCGGGGAAAAACAGCTGTACTGTATCCAGGCTGTTATCGGCGATACTGTGCTCCAGTACTTCTACCGCGTCGTGTTCAAACACTTTGAGGTTTTTTACCTGCTGCGCTACGGCCTCAGATAAGCAAGCACCTACGCCAGGGCGGTGTACTTCAATACCGATAAAATCCTTTTCCGGAGCGTCTTTTGCCATCTGCACCAGCGATTTGCCCATACCAAAGCCGATTTCCAGCACTTTGTGGTTGTCGCGGCCAAATACTTCTGCCAATTGCAGCGGCTGGCTCTGATAAGTTAAACCGTAGTCGGTCCAGTAAGTATCAAGTGCATGTTGCTGGCCCTTGGTCAGCCGGCCTTCGCGCAGCACAAAAGAGCGAATTCTGCGCATATAGGTAGTGTTTTCAGCCTGTTGATCCTGCTGCTGGCCGGTACTGTCTGTCATTTGTTGCTCCGCATAATCGTTAACGGCGCGTATTATCCTTGTATTAGCGGCTTTGCTCAACCGCGATTATGGTTGGCAAGGCAAACAGTGCTGCTTATACTGCGCGCAATCTTCACAGCAGGGGCCGTTATGTTGCCGCAACAAGAAGCAGTTTGGTTTTCAAATCAGTTGGTTAGCTGGTACCAGCAGCACGGCCGTAAAACACTGCCGTGGCAGCTGAATAAAAGCCCGTATAAAACCTGGCTTAGCGAAGTAATGCTGCAGCAAACCCAGGTGGCCACGGTAATTCCTTACTTCGACCGTTTTACCGAACACTTTGCTGATATTAATGCCCTGGCGCAGGCCCCGCTTGATGAGGTGCTGCATTTATGGACCGGACTTGGCTACTACGCACGGGCGCGCAATTTACATAAAGCGGCGCAGGTTATGGCGGCACAGTATAACGGCGACTTTCCAACCGAATTTGACCAGGTACTGGCGTTGCCGGGTATAGGGCGTTCTACCGCAGGTGCGGTGTTATCTTTAGCGCTGGGGCAGCATTATCCGATTTTAGACGGTAACTGCAAAAGGGTATTGGCGCGCTTTGCCGCTATATCCGGCTGGCCCGGTGATAAAAAAACAGAGCAGCAGCTATGGCAGTTGGCAGAGCAGCTAACGCCGGAAAAAACCGTAGCAGAATTTAACCAGGCGATGATGGACTTAGGCGCTACCTTGTGTAGCCGCAGTAAGCCACGCTGTGTTGAGTGTCCGCTTAAATTAAAGTGCAAAGCGGCCCTGGCCGGTGATCAGGCCTTATATCCCGGCAAAAAAGCCAAAAAAGCCCTGCCGGAGAAGCAAAGTTTTTGGCTGTTGCTGCAGCATGACGATGCAGTATTATTGACACAGCGTCCGGCTGCCGGCCTGTGGGGCGGGCTGTTTGGCTTTATTGAGTTTTCCTCACACTCTGAGCGTGAACAATATATCGCCCTTAATGCGCTGGATGTTAAAAGCAGCACCGAACTGGCTGGCTTTCGCCATACGTTCAGTCATTTTCATTTGTGGATCCAGCCGCAGTTGGTGCAGCTGGCGCGCAAGCCTGCTAACGTGCAGGAGCAATCAGCGGCAACTTGGTTTACAATAGACCGCATTCCACAGGTAGGTTTGTCAGCACCGGCAAAACAACTGTTTCAGCAGTTGCCGGCGACAACCCCGGACAACAAGGATAAACAGGTATGAGCCGTAGCGTATTTTGCGAATATTTAAACAAAGAAGCCCCCGGATTGGATTTTCAGCTGTACCCTGGCGAGCTTGGCAAAAAGATTTTTAACAGTATCAGCAAAGAAGCTTTTGCCTTATGGCAGGCAAAACAGATTATGCTGATTAATGAAAAAAAGCTGAATATGATGAACCCCGAGCATCGGCAGTTTTTGGAAGCACAAATGGAAGCCTTCTTGTTTAAAGGCGAAGACGTTGAGATTGAAGGCTACAAGCCGGTAGAAAAATAAGTTTAGCTTATCTCAGTGCTGGCTAAGTAGTAGTGGCGGCGTTATAATTCGGATTAGAAAATTTAATCACTGATTTAGTTATCTAAGAGATATTATGGCGCGTCGCCTGCCTCCGCTTAATGCCTTAAAAGCCTTTGAAACTGCCGCCCGGCATTTAAGTTTCACCAAGGCGGCAGAAGAGATGTACGTTACCCAAGCCGCTATCAGCCATCAGATTAAAGCGCTGGAAGATCATCTTGGCCTTAAACTCTTTATGCGTAAAAACCGCTCTTTGCTGCTTACCGAAGAGGGGCAAAGCTATTTTCTTGATATTAAAGAAATCTTTTTACAACTGCATGAATCTACCGAAAAGCTGTTGGCGCGCGGTGCTAAAGGCTCGTTAACGGTAAGCCTGCAGCCCAGTTTTGCTATTCAGTGGTTGGTGCCACGCTTGAATCAGTTTAGCGAGCAACATCCGGATATTGACGTGCGGATTAAAGCGGTGGATCTGGACGAAGGTTCACTGACCGATGATGTTGATGTGGCTATTTATTATGGCCGCGGCAGTTGGCGCAATTTGCATGCTGATAAGCTACACACTGAGTATTTATTACCGGTATGTTCGCCGCTGTTATTAAACAGCACTAAGCCGCTACAGGAGCCAACCGATCTGCAATACCATAATTTATTGCATGATGGCTCACGCCGGGCCTGGAAAGCCTGGTTTACTACGCAAAATTTTAAGCATTTTAATGTCAATCAGGGGCCGATATTCAGCCACTCGTCGATGGTATTGCAGGCTGCCATTCATGGTCAGGGCGTGGCGCTGGCGCATAACGTGCTGGCGCGGCCGGATATTAACTCCGGCCGCTTAATAGTGCCGTTTAATCATGTGCTGATTTCAAAAGATGCTTATTATTTAGTCTGTCGTGAAAGTCAGACTGAGCTGGGTAAAATAACGGCCTTCCGCCAGTGGATGGTAGCCATGGTAGAAGCAGAGCAAGCTGCTTTTGCCGAGCAGCAGTTTACCAATGCGGTTGCCCTTGACTGAGGTTATTGTTGATACCGCCGGCTTGCCAAAGGCGCGCTTATTGCTGGCCCACGGTGCTGGTGCAGGTTTGCATAGTGACTTTATGCAACAACTGGCACAGCAACTGGCGCTGCTTAATATAGAAGTATGGCGCTTTAACTTTGCTTATATGCAGCGCTTTATCGACAGCGGTAAGCGCAGCTTACCGGATAAAATGCCGCTATTGCAGGCTGAGTTCAGCCGCCGGCTGGATAACTGCCCGGCTGATTTACCGCTGTTTACCGGCGGTAAATCTATGGGCGGGCGTGTCGCCAGTTTGCTGAGCGGGCATGACAAGGTGCAGGGCATATTCGCTTTTGGTTATCCGTTTCACCCGCCGAAAAAGCACAGCTGGCGTACTGAGCATTTTGCCGCTTTAGCTTGCCCGCTGTTTATTGCCCAGGGAGAGCGTGATGCTTTTGGCAGTAAAGCTGAACTGGCAGATAAAAGCTGGCCGCAGCTAACATTACACTGGCTTAGCGACGGCGATCATGATTTTAAACCACGGCTTAAAAGCGGCTTAACGCAACAGCAGCTTATCGCACAGGCCGCCCAATTTTGCAGCAGGGAAATTGATGAAGTACTTTTGGCAAAGCAGTAACAGCATAGCAGCCCTGTATGGCGCTGCTGTAGTGGGCTTAAGTGCAGTACTAATGCATATGTGGCAGGGGCAATTAAGTACAGAGGCGGTAGCAAGGGTAGTTAGTGCTCTGGCCATGCTGGCGTTTCATAGCCTGGCGTTACTGGCGCTGGGCCGGCAGCACAGCGAGGCTAAGCTGACAAAGTTAGTGGCTGTTATCTGGCATCTGGGGCTGTGGTGTTTTGTCTGGACTATATTGGCAGGTGTATTTGCCTGGCCGTTCTATTATTCACAGTTGGCGCCCATCGGCGGCCAGCTCTTTATAGCTGCCTGGCTGTTGCTTGCCATCAGTGCCTGGCGGCGGAGTTAACATGAAACAACTATTACTGTATTGTCGCGCTGGTTTTGAAAAAGAATGCGCGGCCGAAATTCAGCACCAGGCCGGCCAGTACGATGTGTTCGGCTTTTGTAAGCTCAGTGCCAACAGCGCCTTTGTGATATTTGAAGCTTATGACGCCGACAGCCTGGCACAGTTTTACCGTGACTTTCCGTTTGAGCAGTTTATTTTTATCCGTCAGTGGAGCCTGTTACAGGCGGAACTGCTGGAGCTGCCGCCGGCCGACCGTATTGCGCCGGTAATTGAAGCGGTATTGGCAGCGGAGCTAAGTGGTTGCGGCGAGTTAAGGGTAGAGTATCCGGAAACTAACGATGGTAAAACCCTGTCGACGTTGGCACGCAAACTCACTGTGCCGCTGCGCCAGGCATTGCGCCAGGCCGGGGTTATGCTGGCAAGAGAGCAAAAACGCGCGCCGGTGCTGCATTTATTTTTGCTAACCGGCCAACAGGGCTATGTTGGTTTGTCGTATCCGGAGAATAACAGCCCGCTGGAAAACGGCATTATGCGGCTTAAATTCCCCAATGAAGCGCCAAGTCGCAGTACCTTGAAGCTTGAAGAAGCCTTTTTACAGTTTATTCCGAAACACGAATGGGACAAGCGCCTTGGCGGCGGCTTAAATGCGGTTGATTTGGGCGCGAGCCCGGGCGGTTGGACCTATCAACTGGTAAAGCGCAGCATGATGGTTACCGCTATCGATAACGGCCCTATGGCGGAATCGCTGATGGAAACCGGTCAGGTTAAGCATTTAACTGTAGATGGTTTTAAGTTTGAGCCGCAAAAGAAAAATGTGTATTGGGTTGTCTGTGACATGATTGAGCAGCCGCAGCGGGTTGCGGAGCGAATGGGCGATTGGCTGATTAACGGCTGGTGTCAGGAAGCAATATTTAACTTAAAACTGCCGATGAAAAAACGCTACGAAACGGTAACGGATATATTGGCTCAGCTTGAGCAGCGCCTGGCAGATGCAGATATTAAATTCCGCTTGCAAGTTAAGCACCTGTACCATGACCGTGAAGAAGTTACGGTACACGTGCAAAACCTGGTATTGAAATTCTGATCTTTCTTTTGCTAACTCAGTGCTGATTATTCAGCGCTGAGCTCAAGCTTCAGCCAAACCAGACGGTGATCAGAGCTGGCACCGCGTGAGCCCACCAGCGGATACAACGCATCGGCCTTAGCCGGCCAAAATACACCACTGTCCTTTAATATAAAGCCGGCTTTAGACGGCAACACATAATCTGCCCGCATACGCCAGCCCGCGGTATGGAACGCTGCTTTGGGGTTGTCTGGTGTATTCTCAACGCCGCCCGCGCTCTTTGGTGGCATGGCATTATTAATGCGCGGGTGATTATACAAAGCACTGATAGCGCCATTTAGTGCATCACCCTCGCCATCGGCTGAGGCATTTAAATCGCCCAGTAGTACAAAGCGCGCACCTGCAGCTAAGCCACCTTTCTTGCCATTGTCGTCATAGATATAGCCGGCGTTTTGCGGCGTTAAATAATCTACCCATAAACGTATTTCGTCATGGTTACGGATGCCGTTGCGGTTTTCTGCGCCATCAAACACCGGTGGTGTCGGGTGGCTGGCCAAAACATGCACTGTTTTGCCGTTTATATGCAGCGGAATATCCCAGTGGCTTTTTGAAGATAACGGAAACTCTGCCCAGGCATCAGGGCTGTACCAGGGGCGGCCGTCCGCTTTTTTCGTTGGCATAAAACCAGGCATATCCTTCCATTTAAACTGCTGGAAGGTCCGGACATTGGCTGTGTCTATCGGGTATTTAGATAGCAGTACCATACCGTATTGGCCCGGATAAAAACCATAACCCCAGGCATCAGCGCCTGTGCCGGTTGCTTTGCCGTCGTTATCCAGATCAAAAGGGCTGGGCTGGCCGGTATTCACTGTGCTGTAGTAGAAGTAGGGGTAATCAATAGCTGCAGCAGAGCCTTGTGGCTGCTGCAGATAGTTGCTAATAAAAGCCTTAACGCCTTTATCGGCATCGGCAATGTAGTCAAATTCATTCAGCAGCAACACATCCGGCCGCACCAGCTGAATAATGTGGGCAATGTTACGAATTTGCGGCTGATTGCCGGTTTGCAACAATTTCGCCAGCACAGTGGCATCGCCGGTTTCACCCTGCGGTAAATAATTTTGCGCTTCCATGCTGACGTTAAAGGTGGCGAAAGTAATTTCGGCTGCACTCATATTGCTTGATGCTCCAAAGCTAAACAGCGAACTGAAAATAAGAGTTAAAGCGTATTTTTTCATTAAAAGTGGACCGTTAATTCAGGCAGGCGATAAGGATAAAAGGCTTCGCAGGTAAACACCAGTAAATAGCTGAAAATGCATATGATGTCGTTTTTTAACCAATTTTAGCCAGCATAGTGCGCAACTCAGACCAGCTATGTTACACTTATGTGGCAATCGCCTATGACAATGAGAGGAGCAAAAAGTTCCCGTAAATCGGATTGGCGTAAGAAAAATGTAATATGGTTTAGTTACCATTATCTCCCAAATTGAAAGCAGCATCTGTATTCAAATGGATTTAGATAAATACCTACAACTACCAGGTGAGAAAATATGAAAATCAGACATATAGCCTTAGCCGTGACTTTGGCTCTTGGCGTCAGTAATGTTGCGTTGGCGAATACATCGTCGGCTATTCGCGGTACTATTACCGGCCCACAAGGTGTACCTGCGGAAGGTACTAAAATTACTATTATCCACGTTCCGTCCGGTACCAGTAGCACAGTTACAGTTAACGCTAATGGCGTTTTTAATGCTCAAGGCCTTCGCGTTGGTGGTCCATACCGCATTTTGGTTGACTCCGAACAGTTTGCTGATACAGAAGTTTCCGATGTATATTTAAGTTTAGGTGAGACATATCAGTTAGTAAGAACACTTGACGCAACTTCAGGTGTAGAACGAATTCAGGTGTCAGGCTCATCATTGTCACGTTTTACCGGAGATAATGCTCCTGCTGCCCGTTTTGATGCGCAAACTTTGGAAGTATCACCTGCGGTAAATCGCGATATTAAAGATGTTATTCGCATAGACCCACGTATTTATATCAATGAAAGTGGTTCCAGTGCCATACAGTGTGCCGGTGGCAGCCCTCGCTCGAACAGTCTGACCGTTGACGGCGTGAGAATGAATGATAATTTTGGTCTGAACTCAAGTGGCTATCCTACAGAGCGCATCCCTTTTTCATTTGATGCAATAGATCAAGTTGCTGTAGAGCTGGCTCCTTTCGATGTGAAATATGGTGGTTTTACCTCTTGTAATATCAACGCTGTTACTAAGTCTGGTGGTAATAAGCTTAGCGGTGGGGTGTTTATTGATTACACCAGTGATAGTTTAAAAGGTGATGAATTAGAGGGAGATAAACAGGATTTAGGTTCTTATAACGAAAAGCGTTATGGCTTTAACGTCGGCTTCCCGTTAATCGCAAATAATTTGTTCGCCTTCGTTGCTTACGAAAAATTAGAAGGGTCAGATATTTTTGACTACGCCCCCTTTGCTAATGGTGTAGTTTCCCAGTCTCAAATAGACGAAATAGTTAACATTTCTAAAGAATTGTATAACTATGATCCTGGTTCATTAATTCCGAGCATGCCGGTTGAAGATGAAAAAATCCTGGTCAAGCTGGACTGGAATATTAATGATTACCACCGTCTGAATTTTGTTTATAACTATAATGACGGGTTCTCAATATCACAGTCAGATGCTGGCTCAGACCGGATTTCTTTATCTAATCACTTCTTTGAACGAGGAGCTAAGCTCGAGTCTTATGTCAGTTCACTGTATTCTGATTGGACTGCAGATTTTTCTACTGAAGTACGCATTGGTTACTCCAAACTGAAAAACAGACAAATTTCAATCGATGCAGCCAGCGGCTTTGGTGAAGTACAAATTCTGGGTGTAAATGGTGCCACTGTTTATTTAGGGCCTGATGACTCAAGACAATCTAATGTGCTTAACTATGACAATCTGTCTTTTAAATTAGCCGGCACGTACTATCTGGACGATCATGAGCTGTATTTTGGTTATGAATATGAGAATCTGGATGTGTATAACCTGTTTGTACAGAATTCAGTAGGGCAGTATCGTTTTGAAGGTATTGATGCTTTCCGCGATGGTTTGGCAAGAGTTTATTATGGTAATGCCTCATCTCATAACCCTGCTGATGCTGCCGGTGAGTTCAAATACGCGATTCACACAGTTTATGCTCAAGACAAGTACCGCTTACCAAATGCTGATGTAACTGTTACTGCAGGCTTACGTTATGACTGGTATAGCAGCAGTGATGTACCTACTAATAACCCTAATTTCGAAGGGCGTTATGGCTTTTCAAATCAGCAGAATTTAGATGGTAAGAGCTTGTTGCAACCACGTTTAGGTATTAACTGGGTTGCGACTGATGATTTAGAAGTGCGTGGTGGTGTTGGTTTGTATTCGGGCGGCAATCCTAATGTCTGGATCTCTAACAGCTATTCAAATGACGGTATTCGGAATATTCAGCTTAACTTCCGAAATATCCAATTACTTGGCGATGATGCCGTTGATTTGATTGGACAAGGACGCCCGGGTTACGATATTCCGCAGTCACTTTATGATGCTGTTGGTGATGGTACCGCAGATGCTACTACGAACGTTACCGATCCTAACTTTAAGATCCCATCAGAATGGAAATACTCATTAGGTGCAACTTTTACTGCGCCGGATGATTATGTGTTGACAGCAGATTTAATTCATAGCCGTAAGAAAAACTCAGCTATTATTCAAGATCTTGCACTGAGACAAACAGCAACAGCTCCTGATGGGCGTCCTGTTTACACTTCAAACCGTGGTACTTTCAACGATTTTATGTTGACGAACCGCAAGGGCGACGATGCCCGCTCAACGGTGTTTTCTCTGGCAGTGTCAAAGCAATATGACAATGGTATTGCTGCATCTTTAGGTTATGCTTACACGGATGCCAAAGATGTACACCCAATGAACAGTTCTGTTGCGTTCTCTAACTATCACTTCGTAGCTGCGTCGGATACTCAAAATCTGGCGCTGGCGACCTCTGATTACGAGATCCCACATCGTCTGACTCTGAATCTAACCTATGCGCATGAATTTTTTGCTGGCTACGAGACTCGCTTTAGCTTGTTTGGACAGGCAGTGAAGAGCAACTCTTATGGTTATACATTTAACCGCTCCAGTTCAGGTTTAGGCTTTAATGACGCTAGTCGTCAGTTATTGTATGTACCTGAAGTTAATGATAATCGTGTAGTTTTTGTCTCTCCGGAAAACGAAGCAGATTTCAATGCGTGGGTTAGCGAGCAGGGACTTGAAGGTTTCCGCGGGAATATCATGCCAAGGAATGCAATTAGCGGTAGCTGGTGGAACAAGTTTGATATTCGCGTCGAACAACAGTTTGCTGGTTTTAGTGCTGAGCACAAAGGCAGTGTTTATTTCGTAATGGAAAACGTGGGTAATTTCCTGAACGACGATTGGGGTATTGTTAAAGAAGGCAACTCACAAACTGCTGCTGTAACAACCAGTATCAATGATAATGGTCAGTATGTTTACAATTTCAGAAAGCCGACTGCAGAGAGCCGTCGTATCGAACCTTCTTTATGGGAAGTTCGCTTAGGCTTAAGCTACAAGTTCTGATAATCTTTCAGAGTAATTAGTAAATGCCCGCTTTGTGCGGGCATTTTTTTATTTCTTAATCAGCGGTTATTAGCGATAATCACCAGCTAATTTCTGCCAAAGTGAATGTTTCTGTGGGAAAAAACACTATTATTGCTATTGCCGGTGCTTCTGCATCGGGTAAAAGCCTTTTCGCTTCAACGGTATACCAGGAACTGGTAGCTGAATTAGGCGGCGAGCGGATTGCTATTTTGTCGGAAGATGCCTATTACCGCGATCAGAGCCATTTATCGTTTGAGCAACGTACTTTAACCAATTACGACCATCCGGCAGCGTTTGAGCATGAGTTACTGGCGGCACATTTGCGTGCGCTACGTGGCGGTAAAGCAATACAAATGCCGCAATACAGCTATAAAACTCACACCCGTACAGAAGAAACCATAAGGGTGCAACCGGCGAAAGTAATCCTGGTTGAAGGCATTTTGCTGCTTACTGATGAGCAGTTACGGCAGCAGTTTGATATTACGGTGTTTATGGATACGCCGTTGGATGTGTGCTTGCTGCGCCGCATCAAGCGTGATCTGGAAGACCGTGGCCGCAGTTTAAGCTCGGTAACAGAGCAATATGAAACGTCAGTGCGACCGGCTTTTTTTGAGTTTATTGCGCCTTCCAAGCAATATGCCGATCTGGTGGTGACCCGCGGCGGTAAAAACCAGATTGCTATCGATATTATAAAAGCAAAAATTCGCCAGTTACTGGCAGAATAATAATAATCAGGGAATAACGTATGATGGGATTAGTGGGCATTTTCGCCCTGTTACTGGTGGCTTATGTGGCCTCTGCCAACCGTAGCCGTATTAACTGGCGTACCGTAGGCGGCGCTTTTGCTATTCAATTGGCGATAGGCGCTTTTGTGCTTTACGTGCCTTTTGGCCAGGATGTGCTGTATAGCATTTCGCAGGTGGTGGCCAATGTCATTGGTTATGCCAACGCCGGTATCCAGTTTTTATTCGGTGATTTGGGCCGGTTCTCGCAGGGCTTTATTTTCGCCATTCATGTACTTACTATCATCATCTTCTTCTCGTCATTAATTGCCGTGCTGTATCACATTGGCATTATGACCTGGGTTATCCGCATCATTGGTGGTGGCTTGCAAAAGCTGCTGGGCACCAGCCGCCCGGAGTCTATGTCTGCGGCGGCAAATATCTTTGTTGGCCAAACCGAAGCACCGTTAATAGTGCGGCCTTTTATTCCTACTATGACGCGGTCGGAACTGTTTGCTGTGATGGTAGGTGGTTTAGCTTCTGTCGCCGGCTCGGTATTGGCAGGTTATGCCGGTTTAGGCATTGAGCTGAAGTATCTGATTGCTGCCAGCTTTATGGCGGCGCCGGGTGGCTTTTTAATGGCAAAGTTAATTTTGCCGGAAACCGAACAGCCTAAAAATGAGCTGACTGAAATCAGCGCCGACAAGCCACACACTAATGTGATTGATGCTGCAGCTGCCGGAGCGTCCAGTGGTATGCAGCTGGCGCTGAATGTTGGTGCTATGTTGTTGGCCTTTGTCGGTTTAATCGCATTGGTTAACGGTATAGTAGGTGGCGTGGGCGGTTGGTTCGGCATGGACAACCTGACCTTGCAGCTGATTTTTGGTTATGTGTTTCAACCACTGGCGTTTATCCTTGGCGTATCTTGGGAAGAAGCGCGGCTTGCCGGTAGTTTTATTGGTCAAAAGCTGGTTATTAATGAATTTGTCGCATACCTCGATTTTGTGCAGGTGAAAGAGCAGTTAAGCGCTCATACTCAGGTGATAGTGACTATCGCCCTATGTGGTTTTGCTAACTTCTCTTCCATTGCTATTTTATTAGGTGGCTTGGGCGGTATGGCTCCGGGTCGCCGGGCTGATATTGCGGAGCTGGGTTTAAAAGCCTTGCTTGCAGCAACATTAGCCAACTTAATGAGCGCTGCTATTGCAGGGTTCTTTTTTTCCTTAGGCTAAAAAACAGGTCTTTTATATGACACAGCAAGTTCCAACGTTAGATATAAGACGGTTTGCCACCGACAAAGATAACTTTGTTGCCGAAATTGGCAAGGCCTACACTGAGTTTGGATTCTGCGGCATTAGTGGCCACGGTATTCCCGACGAAGTGGTAGCAAATACTTACACAGTAATTAAGCAATTTTTCGCTTTACCGAATGAGGTTAAAGCGAAATACCATAAACCGGGTCAGGGCGGAGCACGCGGTTATACTGCTGTTGGCGTCGAAAAAGCTAAAGACTCTAATCACCCGGATTTAAAAGAGTTCTGGCATGTTGGTCGTGAACTGGATGGCCCTGCACCGCATCCGAGTTTGTATCCGAATGTCTGGCCAGCAGAAGTGCCGGGTTTTAAACAGGCAACTTATGCCTTATATGCTGAGCTGGAAAAGTTAGGCAATCGGGTACTTGAAGCCCTGGCCTTATTTCTGGGGCAGGAGCAAAGCTACTTTGCCGATAAAGTGAATTACGGCAACTCCATTTTACGGCCGATTCATTATCCGCCAATTCAGGATACTTCAACGGCGTCTATCCGTGCCGGCCAGCATGAAGATATTAATCTTATTACCTTGCTGGTAGGGTCTAATGAAGCCGGGCTGGAAATTCTGCGCCGAGATGGCAGTTGGCTGCCGGTTACTACTATTGAAGGTACCATAGTGGTGAATATCGGTGATATGTTGCAACGCCTGACTAACCATGTGTTGCCATCGACGACGCACAGGGTGGTTAATCCGGCAGGTGTTGCAGCTGGTCAGCCGCGCTATTCAATTCCGTTCTTTATGCACCCGAACCCGGATTATGTCATAAAGACCCTGGATAGCTGCATCAGCGCCGACAGACCCAATCGTTACCCTGAGCCGATTAACTCTAACGACTACTTAATGCAGCGTTTAGAGGAGATTGGTTTGTTGAAAAAGGCGAAATACTAAGCACCTTGCTTAGTATTTGCCCGAACGATATAAAACGACACAAAATGTGCATTTTCACAGTTGACTGGTTTTATAAAGTCGCTATACTGCACGCCATGTTAACGCGGTAGCGAAGACATAACGCAGATGTGGTGGAATTGGTAGACACGCAAGCTTCAGGTGTTTGTGCCCACAAGGCGTGAGAGTTCGAGTCTCTCCATCTGCACCAAATCAACCGGCCCAGGCCGGTTTTTTTGTGCCTGCAATCCATGCAGGCATCCCTTCGGGACCAGCCTTCGGCTGTCCACAAAACGGCAGGATAGCCGTTTTGCACAGCTCTGCTGCCGAAGGCGAGCATTAGGGATGATGCGAGTGAAAAATGTTCCGGACATTTTTGTGCCCCCCAAACTTAACGTTTTAGTTCGATGCGGCGGATAAAGTCATCCACCAGCATGTCATAGAGTTTATTACCCAGATATAAATCCTCTACACCATCATCGATATTAGGGTTGTCGTTTACTTCTATAACATAAACTTTGTCACCGTCTTGTTTTACATCCACGCCATACAAGCTATCGCCGATAGGAGCGCAGGCGCGAATAGCGGCATCAAGTACATGCGCCGGCACTTCAGTAATAGCGCAGGTGCTAAAGCCTCCGCTTTCAGTTTTTGCCTTACCATGTTTATAAATTTGCCAGTGGTTGCGGGCCATAAAATATTTACAGGCAAAAATAGCCATACCGTTCAGTACGCCTATGCGCCAGTCGTATTCGGTAAAGGTATAGCGCTGTGCCAGAATAATCGCGCTTTGCTCAAACAGTGCGCTAAGTTGTGAGCGTAACTCGGTCAGGGTTTTTACTTTTACCACCCCACGGGAAAAGCTGCCATCGGGGATCTTCAGCACTAAGGGCAGGCCCAAGGTATCGGCGGCCCGCTCCAGATTATCTTCGTCTTGCTTAAACAGCATAATGCCATCAGGCATAGGTACTTTATGCTGCTCAAATAAAGTTTGCAGATACACCTTATTGCCACAGCGCAGTATAGAGTTAGGATCGTCGATTACGGCTAAGCCTTCGCGTTCGGCTTTTAATGCCATATGAAAGGTATGGTGGTTCACACCGGTGGTTTCACGAATAAACAAGCCATCAAATTCTGCCAGCCGGTGAATATCTTTGGCGCCAATCTGCTCAGTGTCCATAGCGGCTTTTTTGGCGGCTTTGCTAAACAGTTCCAGCGATTTAGGCGTGCAGGGCGGGAACTTCTCTTTCGGGTCGACTAATACGGCCAGATCATACTTATATTTACGGTTAGTTGGTTCTACCCGCCAGATTTTATGGCTGTAGCGTTCTAACGTATTACCGAACAAGCTTTGCTCTTGCTCATTCAGTTTATGCACACTGCCAATTTTTAATGTCTTCACCTGCCAGCTGACTTTCTTTTGCAGTTCAACGCGCAGTATGGGTACCGGAAAGGCTTCAAACAGGTAGCCTGCCACTTTTTTCAGCGCTTTATGTTCGGTTTCACCAAAGTAAATATTAAAAATAAGCTGCGTGCTGGTTTCATCAACTAAGGCTTTGTTTAGCTGCGTCAGAATAGTGCCCGGAATTTCTTCGGCAATATCCGCTATTTCATGGCGGTTAAATTTATTAAACGCCCGTACAGAAGGTACTACGTGATGGCCCCGCGCTTCTGCCAGCAATGAACAGTAGTAGCCGCTCCCCAGGTATTGCGCCTGGCGGCATAAGTTAATGACCCGGGTACGTTGTTTGTTTTTCGCCGACCATTTCAAATAGGCCGGTAATGTCATTACGCCATCATATTGATGAAAAGGTGCCCAATCCTGAGCTTTGTCGACTACGATAATAAGTTTGGCCATTGCCACTCCTGTAGTTTTACTAAAGCATGTCGTGGTGTGACAAAAAAAGACAGCGAAGAAATCTGCACTACAACAGTTAAATTTCTTGTTGGCTTTTCATTTGTTTAGCTGTTGTTATCCTAAACTTAGTTAAAAACCAGATAAAGGCAATAATGAGTGTAGTTATGGCGTTAACCGCAGCTCCGGCGATGTTATCCATCAGAAATGCCAGTTTGTCTGATGCGGCTACGTTAGTGGCATTAGAGCATAAGTGTTTTACTGCTGACCGCATCAGCCTGCGCAGCTTTAAGCGTTTTATCGCGGAAAAGCGCAGTGACCTGCTGTTAGTTGAACGTGCAGAGCAGGTGGTGGGGTACTTTCTGCTTATATACCGCAGAGGTACCAGCCTGGCACGTTTGTATTCTTTGGCGGTAGACCCGGCTTGCCGTAATCAGGGCATAGCAGAGTTTCTGATGTTGCAAGCTGAGAAAGCGGCTGCAGCCAGGCGTTGTGTGTTGCTGCGTTTAGAGGTGCGTTACGATAATGTAGCTGCTATCCGCTTATATCAGAAACTTAATTACCATGAGTTCGCTGTTAAGCATGACTTTTACGAAGATCACTCCGATGCTATCTGTATGCAAAAACAGATTATTCAATTCAATGGCGGATCGCTAAACCGTCAGGTACCTTATATAGCGCAAACCACACCTTTTACCTGTGGACCGGCTTGCTTGTTAATGGTGTTTAATTACTTTCAACCCGGCAAGTTTGATCCTGCGGCACTGGAAATTGATATCTGGCGCGAGGCTACTACTATTTTTATGACATCTGGCCATGGCGGCTGCGGTCCAAGGGGCCTGGCGTTGGCTGCACATAGCCGGGGCTTTGCGGTTGAAATTTTCTTAAATAAAGAGGGGCCGCTATTTACTGACACTGTGCGCAGTGAGGTAAAGAAAGCGATTTTGCAGCGCGTGCACGATTCATTCCGGCAAAAAGTAGAACAAAGTGGCATAGTGCTACACCGCTCAGAACCCGGTATCGGTAAGATAAAACAGCTCCTGCAGGATGGTGCTTTGTTGCTGGTGCTTATCAGCACCTGGCAGTTTGATAAAAGCAAAGCGCCACATTGGGTGGTGTTATGTGCAGTGGATGAACACTTTGTCTATATTAATGATCCCGATACTGAAGATATCCCCTGGCTGTCGACCGCCGAGCGGCAATATATTCCGGTAGAGCATAGCGTGTTTATCAAAGCTTTTAGTTACGGTAAAAACCGGCTTAAGGCTGCGGTAGTAATCAGACCAAGTGAAAAATAGCGTATTTTGTCTGCTTTTATAGCGTTTTGTGTAATAAATCGGCGAACGATCTTAAAAGTACAAGTTTTCTCAAATAACCGCTTGCAGGTATTCTAAAACGCCCTATAATGCGCGCCATGCCACGGG